>NZ_JBVJEH010000007.1:0-495668 GCF_055581845.1 Streptomyces sp. NPDC042346
CGCCCGGTTACATTCCGAACCCGGAAGCTAAGCCTTTCAGCGCCGATGGTACTGCAGGGGGGACCCTGTGGGAGAGTAGGACGCCGCCGAACAATTTTTAGCCTCAACCCCCGGACTTCTGTCCGGGGGTTGAGGCATTTTTGCGTTCTGCCGGCAGCCGGGACCCTGTGCGCGGCCGCGTCATGGCTGAGGGTAGGGTCAGGGGGCAACGTCGGTACCATCCCAGCAGGAGGCCCCCGGGTGGAGGTCCAGGAGACTCGCGTTCAGACCGACCGGGTTCTCACCATCCCCAACATTCTCAGCATGGCGCGTCTTCTCGGCGTGCCGCTGTTTCTGTGGCTCATTCTCCGTCCCGAGTTCGGCGGCCCGAACAGTGACGGGTGGGCGCTGCTCGTCCTGATGCTCAGTGGCGTCAGCGACTATCTCGACGGCAAGCTCGCCCGGCGCTGGAACCAGATCAGCAACCTCGGCCGGCTGCTCGACCCCGCCGCTGACCGGTTGTACATCCTGTCCACGCTCGTGGGGCTCACCTGGCGCGAGATCCTGCCGTTGTGGCTGACCGCCGCCCTGCTGGCGCGCGAACTGATGCTCCTGGTCATGGTGTGGATCCTCCGGCGGCACGGGTACCCGCCGCCGCAGGTGAACTTCCTCGGGAAAGCTGCGACTTTCAACTTGATGTACGCGTTCCCGTTGCTGCTTCTCAGTGACGGAACGGGCTGGCTTTCGTCACTCGCTGAAGTTTTCGGGTGGGCCTTCGCCGGATGGGGTACAACTCTGTATTGGTGGGCAGGGATCCTCTACGTGGTCCAGGTCCGTCGACTCGTGAAGGCGGATACCGCGGCCGATTGAGCCCGTCCGTCCCGTGCCGAGCAACGTCGCCGGCAGGACGAGGACGCCCGAGGGCCACCGAGCGGACAGGTGAAGTCGGCAGGACCGTCGTCTCTTCAAGGAGGACGCTTCCGACATGAAGGCCGTCGTGATGGCCGGTGGCGAAGGAACCCGACTTCGCCCCATGACCTCGAGTATGCCCAAGCCTCTTCTGCCGGTGGTGAACCGGCCGATCATGGAGCATGTCCTGCGACTGCTCAAGAGGCACGGTCTCAACGAGACCGTCGTCACCGTACAGTTTCTCGCCTCACTCGTCCGGAATTACTTCGGCGACGGCGAGGAGCTCGGGATGGAGCTCACGTACGCCAACGAGGAGAAGCCTCTCGGTACAGCGGGCAGTGTGAAGAATGCCGAGGAAGCGTTGAAGGACGACGCTTTCCTCGTCATTTCGGGGGACGCGCTCACAGATTTCGATCTGACCGATCTCATCGCCTTCCACAAGGAGAAGGGCGCCCTCGTCACCGTCTGCCTCACGAGGGTGCCGAATCCCCTGGAATTCGGGATCACCATCGTGGACGAAGAGGGAAAGGTCGAACGTTTCCTGGAGAAGCCGACCTGGGGACAGGTCTTCTCGGACACGGTGAACACGGGCATCTACGTCATGGAGCCCGAGGTCTTCGACTACGTCGCCGCGGACGTCTCCGTGGACTGGTCGGGTGACGTCTTCCCTCAGCTCATGAAGGAGGGCAAGCCGATCTACGGCTATGTCGCCGAGGGCTACTGGGAGGACGTCGGCACGCACGAGAGTTATGTGAAGGCCCAGGCGGACGTTCTCGAGGGCAAGGTCCAGGTCGACATCGACGGCTTCGAGATCTCGCCGGGCGTGTGGGTCGCCGAAGGCGCCGAGGTGCATCCCGACGCCGTGCTCCGCGGGCCGCTCTACATCGGCGACTACGCCAAGGTCGAGGCCGGTGCGGAGATCCGGGAGCACACGGTCATCGGGTCGAACGTGGTCGTCAAGAGCGGCGCCTTCCTCCACAAGGCCGTCGTGCACGACAACGTCTACATCGGGCAGCAGAGCAATCTGCGCGGCTGTGTGATCGGCAAGAACACCGACATCATGCGGGCCGCCCGGATCGAGGACGGCGCCGTGATCGGGGACGAGTGCCTGGTCGGCGAAGAATCGATCGTGCAGGGGAACGTCCGGGTCTATCCGTTCAAGACGATCGAGGCCGGTGCCTTCGTCAACACGTCGGTCATCTGGGAGTCCCGGGGGCAGGCGCATCTCTTCGGGGCGCGCGGGGTGTCCGGCATCCTCAACGTGGAGATCACGCCGGAGCTGGCCGTGCGTCTCGCCGGCGCCTATGCCACGACGCTCAAGAAGGGCGCGACCGTCACCACGGCTCGCGACCACTCCCGGGGCGCGCGGGCGCTGAAGCGGGCGGTGATCTCGGCGTTGCAGGCCAGCGCCATCGACGTACGGGACCTGGAGAACGTACCGCTGCCCGTGGCCCGGCAGCAGACCGCGCGGGGAAGCGCCGGCGGGATCATGGTCCGGACGTCGCCCGGTGTGCCGGACTCCGTCGACATCATGTTCTTCGACGAACGCGGGGCGGACCTCTCGCAGGCCGGGCAGCGGAAGCTCGACCGGGTGTTCGCGCGGCAGGAGTACCGGCGGGCCTTCCCCGGGGAGATCGGTGACCTCTCCTTCCCGGCGAGCGTCTTCGACTCGTACACCGGGTCGCTGCTGCGGAACGTCGACACCTCCGGGATCGCCGAGGCGGGGCTCAAGGTCGTCGTGGACGCCTCCAACGGCAGTGCCGGGCTCGTCCTGCCCAGCCTGCTCGGACGGCTCCAGGTGGATTCGCTGGTGATCAACCCCGGGCTCGACGAGTCCCGACCCACCGAGTCGGCAGAGAGCCGGCGGGCCGGGCTCGTACGGCTGGGGGAGATCGTGGCCTCGGCGCGGGCGGCGTTCGGGGTGCGGTTCGACCCCGTGGGCGAGCGGCTCTCGCTCGTCGACGAGCGGGGGCGGATCATCGAGGACGACCGGGCGCTCCTGGTGATGCTGGACCTGGTGGCGGCCGAGCGGCGTTCGGGGCGGGTCGCGCTGCCCGTGACGACCACGAGGATCGCCGAGCAGGTCGCCGCGTACCACGGCACGCAGGTCGAATGGACGACGACCTCGCCCGACGACCTCACGCGCGTGGGTCGTGAGGAGTCGACGATCTTCGGCGGTGACGGGCGCGGCGGGTTCATCGTGCCCGAGTTCAGCAGCGTCTTCGACGGAGCGGCCGCGTTCGTGCGGCTCATCGGGCTGGTGGCGCGGACGCAGCTCACGCTCAGCCAGATCGACGCGCGGATTCCGCGGGCGCACGTCCTGAAGAAGGACATCGCGACCCCGTGGGCCGTGAAGGGGCTCGTCATGCGTCGGGTGGTGGAGGCGGCGGGCAGCCGGTCCGTGGACACCACCGACGGAGTGCGGGTGGTCGAGGCCGACGGGCGCTGGGTGATGGTGCTGCCCGACCCCGCTGAGGCCGTCACCCATCTGTGGGCGGAGGGCCCCGACGACGCCTCCGCGCAGGCGCTGCTCGACGAGTGGGCCGAGGTGGTCGACAGCGCAGGTCGCTGACGGGGTCGGGCTGTACGGCCGGGAGGCGCTCTGGGGGTGCCTCCCGGTCCGTTGCGGGGGCCATTCGGCGGTAGGCCGTGCGACGTGCGACGATGTGCGGCATGTCGCAGCAGCCCCCCGTTCGGAGCACCGGATCACCGCCGCCGCGCCCGGACGCGTCGATGTCGCTGCTGAACAACGTGATCGACCACGCGCTCGACGACGGCTACGCCGAGGCAACGGCCCGGCGCGCGGCCGAGGGCGGCGGCAGGCCCCGTAGCCGGCGGGCGAATCTCGCTGTCGCCGCGGGTCTCGTGCTCGCCGCCGCCGTGGTGACCGTGGGTGTGACGGAGGCGCGGCTCTCGGCGCCGGTGGTGGCCAAGGAGCGGCAGGAGCTGATCGACCGGATCGAGGGGGAGACCTCCGCCGCCGATCAGCTGGAGGCCGATGTCGAGCGGATCCGGGTCGAGGTCGGGGACCGGCAGCGGCAGGCGCTGGAGGAGCACGGCGGGGACCAGGCCGAGCTCGTCGCGCTGCTCTCGGGTGCGACCCCGGTGCACGGTCCCGGGGTGAAGCTCGTCGTCGACGATGCCAAGGGCACTGACACCGGTGGCGGGGGGCCGCGGGAGAGCAGCGGTTTCTCCGACACGGGCCGGGTCCGCGACCGGGACATGCAGCGGGTGGTCAACGGCCTGTGGGAGTCCGGCGCCGAAGCCGTCTCGATCAACGGCCAGCGGCTGACGTCGCTGTCCGCGATCAGGGCCGCCGGTGACGCCATACTGGTCGACAACAAGCCGCTGGTGCCGCCGTACACCGTCCTCGCGATCGGGGACGGACAGCGGCTGAGCACAGCGTTCCAGGACAGCGCCGACGGGCAGTATCTGCACGCGCTGGTGGAGAACTTCGGGATCAGGAGCAGCATCTCGGCCGAGGGCGACGTACGCCTGCCGGCCGCGCCGAGCCTGACCGTACGTACAGCAGAGCCGAGGGGGGCCGGGGCGGCGACGCCGTCCGGGCGGGCCACGGCCGACACAGGGAAGGGCACATCGTGATCGCCGTACTGGGCCTGATCGTCGGAGTCGTGGTCGGACTGTTGGTCCGGCCCGAAGTGCCGGCGGTGGTCGAGCCCTATCTTCCGATCGCCGTGGTCGCCGCTCTGGACGCGGTCTTCGGCGGCCTGCGGGCCATGCTCGACGGCATCTTCGTCGACAAGGTCTTCGTAGTGTCGTTCCTCTCGAACGTGGTCGTGGCCGCGCTGATCGTCTTCCTCGGCGACAAGCTGGGCGTGGGCGCGCAGCTGTCGACCGGTGTGGTCGTCGTGCTCGGCATCCGGATCTTCTCCAACGCGGCCGCCATCCGGCGCCACGTCTTCCGGGCGTGAGTCCGATGAGCGAGAACCCCGAGATGCCTGAGAACTCCGAGGACCCCGAGAACTCGGCCAGGCCCGAGAACTCCGCCGGGCCTGAGCAGCCCGCGAGGTCCGAGGGTTCCGCGAACCCCGAGGGCTCTGAGAAGTCCGTGAGCTCGGAGAAGCTCCCCAAGGCGCCGAGCTCGCAGGACTCCGAGGAGTCCCGCCAGGGTGAGAAGGCGGGGGAGCCCGCCGAGCAGGCCGCGGCGGAGGCTCCCGTCGCCGCCGGGCCGAGCGGGCGGCGCAGGCTCGCCGCCGCTCTGTGGCCGCCGCGGGTCACCCGCGCCCAGCTCATCGTCGCGCTGCTGCTGTTCGTCCTCGGGTTGGGGCTTGCCATCCAGGTCTCCTCGACCAGCGAGAACAGTGCCCTGCGCGGGGCGCGGCAGGAGGACCTGGTGCGGATCCTCGACGAGCTCGACGACCGTACGCAGCGCCTGGAGGACGAGAAGGCGCGGCTGGAGAAGCAGCGCACCGAGCTGGAGTCCAGCTCGGACCAGGCCGAGGAGGCCCGGAAGCAGACCCAGGAGAAGGAGCGACAGCTCGGGATCCTGGCCGGCACGGTGGCCGCCGAGGGGCCGGGGATCACCCTGACCGTCGGCGACCCCAGCGGGGCCGTCGAGTCCGACATGCTGCTCGACGCCATCCAGGAGCTGCGCGCGGCGGGTGCCGAGGCGATCCAGGTCAACGGCGTGCGGGTGGTGGCGGACAGTTATTTCACCGGTAGTGGTGACGACATGCGGATCGATGGAACGAAGGTGGCCGCTCCGTACGTCTTCAAGGTCATCGGCAAGCCGGAGGATCTCGAGCCCGCGCTCAACATCCCCGGCGGTGTCGTGCAGACCCTCGAGAAGGAGCAGGCCACAGCCGCGGTGGAGCGGGCGCCGAAGATCGTCGTCGACGCCTTGCGACCCGCGAAGCGGCCTGACTACGCTCAGTCGTCCTCGCAGTGAGACGGGGGACGAGGGGGTCCCGCGACAAGGGCATGACGTTGCGGGGGGTCGGCGCACCACAACGGTGGTGCGTGGTGGAAACTGTCCGGAGGATACGGACGTTGTGAAGGTGTCCGGGTCGGCAGGTGTGATGGATTTCGGTTCGTCCTGCCCCACGGGCGGGTCTGTTTCGGTCAAGGGGAATCGCCCGTGAAGTTGTTTGCGAAGTTGTTCGGCAAGAGCGCACGCGAGGACGGCGGCAACGCCAGGCACCGCGCGCCGCGCCATGCCCAGAGCGAGGAGCAGGGCGGCGAGCGCCCGCTCTTCCGCGATGAGGTCGACGGTCAGGGCGGTGACATTTCGGGCGCGCAGGGCGCGTCTTCTGTTGACCCCGCCGGGGCCGGACGCATAGGTTTCGGGGAACCATCAACCTCAAGTACGGGTGGAGGGTTTACCCCCGACCCGTACGCGACACAGACCTCCGCGGGCCTGCCGCGGGGGGAGGATGCGTCCATGCCGGTGTGTACGAGGTGCGGTCACCGCAACACGGCCGACAGCCGCTTCTGCTCCCACTGCGGTACGCCGCTGCGGGGCGGGGTCGCCGCCGAGCGTCCGTCCGAGACGACGTCGACGATCTCCATCTCGGGGCTCGAGGCGTACGACGCGGAGGTCACCGGCCAGACCGCGCTTCCGTCGCTGTCTCCCGAGGCGCTCGCGGCCGTGGAGGCCCTGCCTCTCGGTTCCGCGCTCCTCGTGGTGCGCCGGGGGCCGAACTCCGGCAGCCGGTTCCTGCTCGACGGAGAGCTGACGACGGCCGGCCGTCACCCGCAGAGCGACATCTTCCTGGACGACTTCACCGTCTCCCGGCGCCATGTCGAGTTCCGGCGGGCCCAGGACGGCAGCTTCACCGTCGCCGATGTCGGCAGCCTCAACGGCACGTACGTCAACCGTGAGCCGATCGAATCGGTCGTTCTGTCCAACGGCGACGAGGTGCAGATCGGCAAGTACCGGCTGGTCTTCTATTCGAGCCAGCGGGGCGTGTGACGCCTCGGAGAAGCCTTCAGGGAAGGTCCATGCTGCGAACACCGACGGGCGGTGCCGGATCCGGCACCGCCACCGAGGGCGACCGGCTGGTGAGCATCGGCACGGTGCTGAACCAGCTGCGCGACGAATTTCCCGAAGTGACGATCTCCAAGATCCGGTTCCTGGAGGCCGAGGGGCTCGTCGAGCCCCGCCGGACGGCGTCCGGGTACCGGAAGTTCAGCCCGCAGGACGTGGAGCGGCTCGCTCAGATCCTGCGGATGCAGCGGGACCACTATCTTCCGCTGAAGGTCATCCGTGAGCATCTTGACGCTCTCGCCCGGGGCGAGCAGGTCAGTCTCCCGGCGCCCGGGCGCCGGGGGGAGCTGATCGACGGGCCCTGGGACCAGGAGGGCGAGCGTCCCACCGCCGTACGCATCGGCCGGGCCGAGCTGCTCGCCGCCGCCGAGGTGACCGAGACCGAGCTCACCGAGTGGGAGTCCTTCGGTCTGATCGCCGAGGTGCGGGGCGGCGGCTACGACGCCGAGGCCGTCACCATCGCCAGACTTGTCGCGGATCTGGGGAGATTCGGTCTCGAACCCCGGCATCTGCGGGGTGTGAAGGCGGCCGCCGACCGGGAGGCCGGACTCCTCGAACAGATGGTCGCGCCGCTGCGCCGGCACCGTAATCCGCAGACCAGAGCACATGCGGAGGCCACCGCGAAGGAGCTCGCCGAGCTCTCCGTGAGGCTCCACGCGGCCTTCGTTCAGACGGCTCTGGGCATCCGGCTCCCGTGATCTTGGACGGGCCCGACTATCCAAACCGGTCGGGCACGTCCTAGGGTTGCTGTGTGAACGAGCTCGACGTTGTGGGTGTCCGGGTGGAAATGCCCTCCAACCAGCCGATCGTGCTCCTGCGGGAAGTGGGAGGCGATCGGTACCTCCCTATCTGGATCGGACCGGGTGAGGCGACCGCGATCGCCTTCGCCCAGCAGGGGATGGCCCCTCCGCGGCCGCTGACGCACGACCTGTTCAAGGACGTGCTGGAAGCCGTGGGGCAGGAGCTCACCGAGGTCCGCATCACGGATCTGCGTGACGGGGTCTTCTACGCCGAGCTGGTCTTCGCCAGCGGCGTCGAGGTGAGCGCCCGGCCGTCCGACGCGATAGCACTGGCCCTGCGGACCGGGACGCCGATCTACGGCAGCGACGGTGTGCTGGACGACGCCGGTATCGCGATTCCGGACGAGCAGGAGGACGAGGTGGAGAAGTTCCGCGAGTTTCTCGACCAGATCTCACCGGAGGACTTCGGGACCAACAGTCAGTGAGACGTGCGGCCGGAGGCCGCTTGCGAGGCCGTCGTGCGGGCCGGTCGTGAGGGCCCGTCTGCGCGCCGTTCGCGGGGTGCTGTCAGAGCATTCGAGTAGCCTTTCCCCGGGGAGAGACACGGCAAACCACTCTCAGGGTGATTATCACTCGGCGTGCCGAGTGTGGCGATCGTTGACGCACCCCGAGTGACTGCCTACCTTCGTGTGGGCAGGTCAAGGACGGAGGGTCGGCGTGATGAGCAGCGCGGACGGTACGGCAGGGAGTTCTCTCGGGCACATGTCCGGGGAGTCCGGTCCGTATCCGCTTCACGGCAGTGTGGGCGACTTCGGAACGGACGCGAGTTCAGGCCCGGCGGGCGAGGTGGTCGGCTACCGCGGCCCCACGGCCTGCGCGGCCGCCGGCATCACCTATCGCCAGCTGGACTACTGGGCACGCACCGGGCTCGTGGAGCCGAGCGTGCGGCCCGCGTACGGGTCGGGGACCCAGCGGCTCTACAGCTTCCGCGACGTCGTCGTATTGAAGATCGTCAAGCGCTTCCTCGACACCGGGGTGGCCCTGCAGAACATCCGGGCGGCGGTGCAGCACCTGCGCGCCCGGGGCTTCCGCGATCTGGAGCGCATGACGCTCATGAGCGACGGGGCCACGGTCTACGAGTGCTCCTCGCCCGACGAGGTCGTCGACCTGCTCCAGGGCGGTCAGGGCGTCTTCGGGATCGCCGTCGGGGTCGTCTGGCGGGACGTGGAGGCGGCGCTCTCCCAGCTGCACGGGGAGCGGGTCGACACGGGCGAGACGCTGGTCGGGCACAATCCGGGCGACGAGCTGGCGAGGCGGCGGCGCGACAAGGCGGTCTGACGGGCGCTTCGGCGCGCTCCGGCGCGCTTCTGGGGCGCTCTGGGGCCTGTGAGGGCTCGTGAGGGGCTCGTGAGGGCTGTTTGTCCTCCGTGTGGCTTGTTCTTCTGCGGGGCGGCCGTCTGTGGCTCCTGTGGGGTGTCTGTGGCTCGTGGGTCGTCAGCGATTCCGGCCGTTGTCAGTGGCATGGGGCAGCATCGGACATGTGAGAGCCGCGCCGACGATCCTGCATCTCGACATGGATGCGTTCTTCGCCGCCGCCGAGCAGGCGGCGAAGCCCAGCCTGCGCGGAAAGCCCGTCGTCGTCGGCGGCCTCGGGCCGCGCGGAGTGGTCGCCACCGCCTCGTACGAGGCACGCCGCTTCGGGGTCCACTCGGCCATGCCCATGGGGCAGGCGCGGCGGCTCGCGCCGAACGCGGCCTATCTCGTGCCGCGCTTCGCCTTCTACCGGTCGATCAGCGAACAGGTCATGGAGCTGCTCGGGCGGCTCTCGCCGCTCGTGGAGCCGCTCAGCCTCGACGAGGCCTTCGTGGACCTCGAAGCCGGCGGCCTCGCCGACGACAGCGCGAGCGCGCGGGCCGTCGGCGAGCGGCTGCGGGCGGGCATCCTGGCGACGACGGGGCTGACGGGGTCGGTGGGGCTCGCCGGGTCGAAGATGATCGCGAAGATCGCCTCCGAGGAGGCCAAGCCGGACGGGCTCGTCCTCATCGAGCCGGGCACCGAGAGGGAGCTGCTCGGGCCCCGGTCGGTGCGGATCCTGCCGGGGGTCGGGCCCGCGACGGGCGAGCACTTGCGGCGTGCCGGGATGACCACGGTCTCCGACCTGGCGGAGGCGGGCGAGGACGAGCTCGTACGGCTCCTGGGGCGGGCGCACGGGGCCTCGCTCCATCGGATGGCCCAGGGGTACGACGACCGGCCCGTGGTGGCCGAGCGGGACGCAAAGTCGGTGTCGGTCGAGGACACCTTCGACGTCGACCTGCACGACCGCGTGCGGATCAGGACCGAGGTGGAGCGGCTCGCGGAGCGGTGCGTGGCGCGGCTGCGGGCCTCCGGGCACTCGGGGCGCACGATCGTCCTCAAGGTGCGGCGGTACGACTTCTCGACGCTGACCCGGTCCGAGACGCTGCGGGGGCCCACGGACGACCCGGGGGTCGTGCGGGAGGCCGCGGGGCGGCTCCTGGAGGCGGTCGACACGACCGGGGGTGTGCGGCTGCTCGGGGTGGGCGTGAGCGGGCTCGCGGACTACACGCAAGAGGATCTGTTCGCCCAGGCGGAGTCCGCGCAGGCGGAGGAGGAACGGGCGGCGGCGGCCGTGGCTGCCGTGGCGGGGGAGTCGGGCGGGGGCGGTGCGGCAGGGGGTGGTGTGGCCGGCGCCGGGGCTGTGCCGGACGAGTCCGCTTCCGACGCGCCCGGCGCCGGCGCCGGCGCCGTCGCCGTCGAGCGGCGGTGGGCGCCCGGGCACGACGTGCGGCACGCGGTGCACGGGGCGGGGTGGGTGCAGGGGAGCGGCGTCGGGCGGGTCACGGTGCGGTTCGAGGAACCGTGGTCCGCACCGGGGCGGGTGCGGACGTTCTCGGTGGACGATCCGGAACTGGAGCCTTCGGAGCCGTTGCCGTTGGTGCGGGGGGAGTGTCGGGCGGGGGCGTGACGGTGCCGTGGCGTGGCGGTGGCTGGGCGTGGGTTGTGGGGGGTGCGCCCGGCCTTGCGGCCGGGCTGGGGTTCCCACCCGCACCACCCGTGCGGGTGGGGAAGCAGAGGTGCGGGTTTTGGCGTGGGGAGTTCCGCGCCGTTGGCGGCTGGGACCCGTACCGGCCCTGACGGTGCCGGGCCGGCCGAGCTCGTGCCGCCTGTGACGGTGCCGTGAGGCTGAGCCCAGCCGCCTGTGCTGGTGGCGGGGCGGGCTGGGCTCAGCCACCTGTGCCGGGCCGGACTGGGCTGGTGCCGCCTGTGCTGGCGCCGGGCGGGTTGGGCTCGTGCCGCGGCCGCGGCCGCTGCCGCTGCCGCTGGTGCTGGCAGGCCTGGGCTCGTGCCGCCTGAGACCGTGCCGTGCCGTGAGGCCGAGCCCAGCCGCCTGTGCTGGTGCCGGGCGGGCCGGGCTGGTGCCGTTTGTGTTGGTGGCGGGTGGGCTGGCCTTCCCGGGTGCGGCTTTGCCTGAGGGGCGCGTACCCGTCGTGCTTGTGCGTGGGTGTTACGGGCCCTCCTGGCCTGCCAGGTGGCCGAAGTCGGTGTCTTCGGGGTTCTGGGGCGGAGGTGGGAGTGTGAGGCTGTAGTGGCGGTAGAGCTGGAGCTCCTGCTCGGGGGAGAGGTGGCGGCCCACGCCGAAGTCGGGGGCGTCCTTGATGAGGGCGCGTTCGAACGGGATGTGGAGGCCGTCGTCGAGCAGGTCGCTCGGCTCCAGCGGGACGAAGGCGTCCCGGCTGAACAGGCCGGTGCGGACCGCGGCCCATTCCGGGATGCCGGTCGCGTCGTCCAAGTACACCTCGTCCACGGTTCCGATCTTGTTTCCGTTCCGGTCGAACGCCTTGCGGCCGATCAGGCTGCGCGGATCGATGTCGGTCTGCACGGTCCCTCCAACTGGTCGCAACTGCTCTACACCCCTACGAAAGTGCACAACTGGGATGTCGGCCACTTGAGCGATGGGAGCCGCAACCTCGCTGGTAGGCTGGCTGTGGCTGTCGACCCTGTGCGGGAGAGTCCCCCGGAGAAACCTTCCGGAGGGCGCCGAAGGAGCAAATCCTCCCCGGAATCTCTCAGGCCCCTGTACCGCGCGGACGAGGTCACTCTGGAAAGCAGAGCGGTGTCCACGGCATGCGCTCTCACCGACGGTGAAAGCCGGCGTGCCGCGAGGCGTGCCGGTGAAACTCTCAGGTTGAGATGACAGAGGGGGAGGCCGTCCGGGTACCCGCGCCGTGGTGCCCCTCGCAGGTCGTGACGACCAGGAGGCCTCCGTACATGACCGCCAACCGCATTCCGCTCTCCGAACTCGAACAGGGCATCCCGTTCGAGCAGCGGCACATCGGGCCCGACGCCGAGGCGCGGGCCAAGATGCTCGCCCAGGTCGGTTACGGCTCGCTCGACGAGCTCACGGCCGCCGCGGTGCCGGACGTGATCAAGAACGCCGAGGCGCTGGGCCTGCCGGCCGCGCGCACCGAGGCCGAGGTGCTCGCCGAGCTGCGCACGCTCGCCGACCGCAACCAGGTCCTCGCGCCGATGATCGGCCTCGGGTACTACGGCACCTTCACGCCTCCGGTGATCCTCCGGAACGTGATGGAGAACCCCGCCTGGTACACGGCGTACACGCCGTACCAGCCCGAGATCTCGCAGGGGCGCCTTGAGGCGCTGCTCAACTTCCAGACCATGGTCGCCGACCTGACCGGTCTGCCCACCTCGGGCGCCTCCCTCCTCGACGAGGGCACCGCCGCCGCCGAGGCCATGTCCCTGGCCCGACGCGTGGGCAAGGTCAAGAACGGCGTCTTCCTCGTCGACGCCGACGCCCTGCCGCAGACGATCGCCGTCATCGAGACCCGCGCCGAGCCGACCGGTGTCGAGGTCGTCGTCGCGGATCTCAGCCAGGGGATCCCGGCCGAGATCGCCGAGCGCGGTGTCTTCGGCGTGCTGATCCAGTACCCGGGTGCCTCCGGTGCCGTCCGCGACATCAAGCCGCTGATCGACGCCGCCCACGAGCTCGGTGCCATCGTCACCGTCGCCGCGGACCTGCTCGCCCTGACCCTGCTCACCTCGCCGGGCCAGCTGGGCGCGGACATCGCCGTCGGCACGACGCAGCGCTTCGGCGTCCCCATGGGCTTCGGCGGTCCCCACGCCGGCTACATGGCCGTCCAGGACAAGCACGCCCGCTCGCTGCCCGGCCGCCTGGTGGGTGTGTCCGTCGACGCCGACGGCAACCGCGCGTACCGCCTGGCCCTGCAGACCCGCGAGCAGCACATCCGCCGCGAGAAGGCCACCAGCAACATTTGTACGGCCCAGGTGCTGCTCGCCGTCATGGCCGGCATGTACGCCGTCTACCACGGGCCGGCCGGGCTGAAGGGCATCGCGCAGCGGACCCACCGGTACGCCTCCCTCCTCGCCGCGGGTCTCACCGCCGGTGGCGTCGAGGTCGTGCACGGTTCGTACTTCGACACCCTCACCGTCCGGGTGCCCGGTCGCGCCGACTCGGTCGTGGCCGCCGCCCGCGAGGCCGGGGTGAACCTCTACCGCGTCGACGCCGATCTCGTCTCGATCTCCTGCGACGAGACCACCGGGCGCGAGCAGCTCGCCGCCGTGTGGGGCGCCTTCGGTGTCGACGGCGACGTCGAGGCCCTGGACGCGTCCGTCGGGGACACGCTGCCCTCCGGGCTGCTGCGCTCCGACGCGTACCTGACCCACCCGGTCTTCCACGCGCACCGCTCCGAGACCTCGATGCTGCGCTACCTGCGCAAGCTGGCCGACCGCGACTACGCGCTCGACCGCGGCATGATCCCGCTCGGCTCCTGCACGATGAAGCTGAACGCGACGACCGAGATGGAGCCGGTGACCTGGCCCGAGTTCGGCCAGATCCACCCCTTCGCCCCGGTCGACCAGGCGCAGGGCTACCTCACGCTCATCACCGAGCTGGAGGAGCGCCTCGCCGAGGTCACCGGCTACGACAAGGTGTCGATCCAGCCCAACGCCGGTTCGCAGGGCGAGCTGGCCGGTCTGCTGGCCGTCCGCGCCTACCACCGCGCCAACGGTGACCTCCAGCGCACCGTCTGCCTCATCCCGTCCTCCGCGCACGGCACCAACGCCGCCTCCGCGGTGATGGCCGGCATGAAGGTCGTCGTCGTCAAGACCGCCGACGACGGCGAGGTCGACGTCGTCGACCTGCGCGCCAAGATCGAGCAGTACCGCGACGAGCTGTCCGTGCTGATGATCACCTACCCGTCGACGCACGGCGTCTTCGAGGAGCACGTCGCCGACATCTGCGCCGAGGTCCACGAGGCCGGCGGTCAGGTGTACGTCGACGGCGCCAACCTCAACGCGCTGGTCGGGCTCGCGAAGCCGGGCAAGTTCGGCGGCGACGTCTCGCACCTGAACCTGCACAAGACCTTCTGCATCCCGCACGGCGGCGGCGGCCCGGGTGTCGGTCCGGTCGGCGTCCGCGCCCACCTCGCCCCGTACCTGCCGAACCACCCGCTCCAGCCCACCGCGGGCCCGGAGACCGGCGTCGGCCCGATCTCGGCCGCCCCGTGGGGCTCCGCCGGCATCCTGCCGATCTCCTGGTCGTACGTGCGCCTGATGGGCGGCGAGGGCCTCAAGCGCGCCACGCAGGTCGCCGTGCTCGCGGCGAACTACATCGCCAAGCGCCTGGAGCCGCACTTCCCGGTGCTCTACACCGGTCCGGCCGGTCTGGTCGCCCACGAGTGCATCGTGGACCTGCGTCCGCTCTCGAAGGAGACGGGCGTCACGGTCGACGACATCGCCAAGCGCCTGATCGACTACGGCTTCCACGCGCCGACGATGTCCTTCCCGGTGGCCGGCACGCTGATGATCGAGCCCACCGAGTCCGAGGACATCACCGAGCTGGACCGTTTCTGCGACACGATGATCGCGATCCGGGCCGAGATCGAGAAGGTCGCCTCGGGCGAGTGGCCCGCCGACGACAACCCGCTGCACAACGCCCCGCACACCGCGGCCGCGCTGGGCGGCGAGTGGAACCACGCGTACAGCCGTGACGAGGCGGTCTTCCCGGCCGGTGTCTCGCCGGCCGACAAGTACTGGCCGCCGGTGCGCCGCATCGACGGTGCCTTCGGCGACCGGAACCTGGTCTGCTCCTGCCCGCCGATGGACGAGTACGACCACTGAGTCGCTGAGTGCCTGAGTGGCTGAACCACTCAGGCGCCGCGTACGGACCGAGGGCCGGTTCGGAGGATGTCCTCCGGGCCGGCCCTCGGCGTTGCTCTCCCTCGTACGGCGATCTCCGCGCGCCGCTCAGGCGGCGGTCGTGACCTGTCCCGCCGTCAGCGGCCGGTGCGGGGCGATGATCTGCCCGTCCGGCAGCAGTTCACCGGTGTCCTCGAAGAGCAGGACGCCGTTGCACAGCAGGCTCCAGCCCTGTTCCGGATGGTGTGCCATCAGGCGGGCTGCCTCCCGGTCGTTGGAGTCGGCGGTGGGACAGGCAGGCTGGTGCTGGCACATGGGTGGGTTCTTTCGCTGCGTCGTGGTGGATGTCCTGCGGCTCTTCGCGCTCATCGCCGCCCCCGTCGGTCGGTTCGGTTCCGGTCCCAGTCTTGCCCCATGGACGGTCTTCCGCAGGTATTTCGCGGCAGCTCGTCCTCTCCGGGGAAGACGCATCACCCGCAGGGGCGGTTCAGGCCAACTACACGGTCTCTTCGGGTGGTTCGAAGTGGTCCGAGCGGGCTAGTCCGTACGGGAGGGGTGTTCGGGTAGTGCGTTCGGGCGGGTGCTCGGACAGCAGTGCGCCCCGTGACCCGGTCGGGTCACGGGGCGGGGCGGCGGGTGCGGTGGATCAGGCGGGCGCCGCCGAGCCCAGGAGGGGCGGCGGCGCGAGGCGCGTGCTGAGCACGGGCAGGAGGTCGGCGACCTGGTACGGCCGGTGGGCCGCGATCCCCGGCGGCGCGGGGGCCAGGGGCACCAGGAGATCGGCCGATGCCGGGGCGACGGTCGTGCCGTCCGCCTCCAGGTCGGCGTGCAGCCAGAGCGTCAGCATGTAGAGCTCCGGTACGGAGAGGAGCCGGGGCTGGTACGGGGTGGGCAGCGCCTCGGCGTGGAGCAGGGCCCGTTCCGTCGCGGTGACGTACGGCCCCTCGAAGAAGTGCGAGAAGGTCCAGCCGTCCGGGGTGAGCCTGGTGTCCGCGGCGGCGATCGCCCGGTCCCCGTTCCGGATCAGGAACCGCCAGCCGGTGAGCCGGGTGCGGGGTGACGGTGTCCGTCCCGGAGCTCCCGTGACGCCGAGGACGTGGACGGGCAGCGGGAGTTCGGGGCTCAGTGGTCCCTGCGCGGCCCGCAGGGCGGGGGTGCGCGCCTCACGGACGGCGGTCGGTGAGCCGAGTGCCGCGAGGACACTGCGGAGGGCCGGCACGGGGGCCGGGGAGGGTCGGAGCATGATGGGTCGCCTCTCACTCAGGAGACACGGTGATGCGTGGGCAGGTACGACGGCGCTGTCGGCGGCGCGGCCAGAGAGGGGCCATGGGGCCATGGCCGGGGCACCAACACTCTGCCTCGTTCGCGGAGTTTATACGACACGTGTTCACAGAGTGTTTCCGCTAGACGCCACCGATATTCCTGGCAAGGCGTCATCCGGCCTTATTCGAGGGGCTGTTCAAGCGGAATCATGACGGCCGCACCGCCCTCACCTGCGTATTCCTCGCCGAGTCGGACGGCTGAATTCCCATCCCCTGCCCCGGGGCAATATGACATTGGTATATGTCGACCGTGTCATGCCTTCGGGATGTGCCGGTGGAGCGCTGCTTCCAGCCTATCGCCCGACGGCCCCGTTCCGCAGGCGTTGTGGATCAGAGAGGTGGGCATCATGGTCCGTGACGCGCGGCCGTCGCCGCGGCCGCCCATGGCGGGAGGGACGGCTTCGATGGGGGAGAAGGTCGACGCGGACGGGTTCGGCCCGGCCGACCGGCAGCAGTACCGGAGAAAACTCCAGCAGTGTCTCGCGGGGCTCGCGAGGCTGCTGGCGGAGAAGAGGTTCGACCGGCCCCGCAATCTCATGGGGCTGGAGATCGAACTCAATCTCGCCGGCGCCGACGGACTGCCCCGGATGCTCAACGCGCCTGTTCTGGAAAGGATCGCGAGCTCCGATTTCCAGACGGAACTCGGATTGTTCAATCTGGAAGTGAACATCGCCCCCCACCGGCTCGGCGGGAGGGTATTCGACCGGCTCGCGGAAGAGATCGGCACCGGACTCGGATATGCCGACCGCAAGGCGAAGGAGCTCGACGCCGGCGTCGTCATGATCGGCATACTTCCCACGCTCGCCCAGAGCGACCTGGTCTTCGAGAACCTGTCGGCCGCCGACCGCTACACGCTCCTCAACAACCAGATCCTCGCCGCCAGGGGCGAGGACTTCACCCTCGACATCCACGGGGTCGAACGGCTCCTGTGCACCTCGGAGTCGATCGTGCCGGAGGCCGCCTGCACCTCCGTCCAGCTCCATCTCCAGGTCACCCCGGCCCGGTTCGCCGCCGTCTGGAACGCGGCGCAGGCGGTGTCGGGCGTCCAGATCGCCCTCGGCGCGAACGCGCCCTTCGTCTTCGGACGCGAGGTGTGGCGCGAGTCCCGGCCGCCCCTCTTCCAGCAGGCCACCGACACCCGGCCGCCCGAGCTGCAGTCCCAGGGCGTCCGGCCGCGCACCTGGTTCGGGGAGCGGTGGGTGGACTCGGTGTACGACCTCTTCGAGGAGAACCTCCGCTACTTCCCCGCCCTCCTGCCCATCTGCGACGAGGAGGACCCGCTGCTCGTGCTCGACGAGGGCGGCGTACCGAAGCTCCCGGAACTCGTCCTGCACAACGGCACGGTCTACCGCTGGAACAGGCCCGTGTACGGCTGGGTCGACGGGGTCCCGCACCTGCGCGTCGAGAACCGGGTGCTGCCCGCGGGGCCGACCGTGACCGACGTGATCGCGAACGCGGCCTTCTACTACGGACTCGTGCGCTCGCTCGCCGACGAGCCGCGGCCGGTCTGGAAGCGGATGGCCTTCGAGGACGCGGAGGCCAACTTCGACACGGCGTGCCGGCACGGCATCGAGGCCGAGCTGCGGTGGCCCCGCTCGGGCCGCGCGGGCGGTGTCGCGACCCTGCCGGCGGTACGGCTCGTCCTCGACGAGCTGCTGCCGCTCGCCGCGGCCGGTCTCGACGCGTGGCACATCGAGCCGGCGGACCGGGACTTCTACCTCGGGGTGATCGAGCAGCGCTGTCTGCGGAAGGTGAACGGCGCCTCCTGGCAGGCCGACACCTTCCACCAGGCCCTGGAGTCGGGCCTCGACAGGGAGGCGGCGCTCGCGGCGACCACCCGCCGCTACCGGACGCTCACGCACGAGGGCGAGCCGGTGCACACCTGGCCGGTGGGGATCGGCTGAGCTCTGTTCCACGCGCTCGGGGCGGCGGTCCGGGGCGGCATCCCCGGGCATGGGTGATCATGTCAAGGTAGTCGAGGCCGGACGCGACTGCCGGAACGGCATGGGCCCGCGGCGGGGAAGTGGAGACAGGTGTGGTGTCGGAGCAAGACGTGAGGGACGCTTCCCTGCCCCCCGGAGGTCTGCCGCGGAAGGTGCTGCGTTCCGAGACCCTCATCGTGCTCGCGCTCTCGCTCGGCGCGAGCGCGTTGTCGTCCCTCATCAGCTTCATCGGCTCCCTGACCCGGCCGGGGGCGCTGAAGGACCAGGCGGCGACGCTCAACGGCTCGTACGCGCCGGGGCGGCCGTGGCTCGACCTGTCCTGGCAGCTCTTCGGCATCGCCTCGGCGCTGGTGCCGGTCGTCCTCGTCGCCCATCTGCTGCTGCGGGAGGGCGTCGGACTCCGGGCCATCGGCTTCGACCGGACCCGGCCCTGGCCGGACCTGGGGCGCGGGGCGCTGGTCGCGGCCGGGATCGGGAGTGCGGGGCTCGCCTTCTACCTGGCGGCTCAGGCGTCCGGTTTCAACCTGACGGTCGTGCCGGAGTCCCTGCCGGACGTGTGGTGGAAGTACCCGGTACTGATCCTCTCGGCGGTGCAGAACTCCGTCCTGGAGGAGGTCATCGTCGTCGGCTATCTGCTGCGCAGGCTCGGGCAGTTGGGGTGGACGCCGATGGCGGCCCTCGTCGCGAGTTCGGTGCTGCGCGGCTCGTACCACCTCTACCAGGGGATCGGCGGCTTCCTCGGCAACGTGGTGATGGGCGTCGTCTTCGTCCTGCTGTACCGGCGCTGGGGACGGGTCGGGCCGCTGGTCGTGGCGCACGCGCTGCTCGACATCGTGGCCTTCGTCGGGTACGGGCTGCTGGCGGGGAAGGTGGGCTGGTTGCCCACCACGTGACGGGATGCGGGAGGTAGGGGCGTGCGGCTTGAGCCGTACGCCCCTCTCCTTTGCGTCAGGCGTGCAGATCGCCGTCGATGACCGTCACCGCGTGGCCGGTCAGCAGGGTGCGCTCACCGCGCAGCCGGGTGCGGACGAGGCCGGTACGGGCGCCGCCCTGGAAACCGGTGAGCTCGTCGCGGCCGAAGCGGGCCGACCAGTAGGGGGCGAGCGCGGTGTGGGCGCTGCCGGTCACCGGGTCCTCCTCGATGCCGACGTTGGGGAAGAAGCCGCGGGAGACGAAGTCGTAGCCGCCATCGGGGTTCGCGGCGGCGGCGGTCGCGATGATCCCGCGAGAGGAGAGACCCACGAGGGCGGCGAAGTCCGGCGTGAGGGCGCGCACGGTGGCCTCGTCGCGGAGCTCGACCACGAGGTCGCCGATGTGGGCGGACGTGTCGTGGACGGCGAGGACCTCGGCGCCGAGCGCCTTCGCCAGCCCGTCGGGGACGGGGACGGGGAGGAGGGCGGAGGTCGGGAAGTCCATCGTGATGGTGCCGTCCTCGGCGGCGGTGGCGCCCAGGACGCCGGACCGGGTGGCGAAGCGGATCGTGCCGCTCGCCGCGCCGGTGGTGTGCAGGACGTGGGCCGTGGCGAGCGTGGCGTGGCCGCACAGGTCGACCTCGGTGGTCGGGGTGAACCAGCGCAGGGCCCAGTCCGCCTCGCCGCCGGCGGGCAGGGGGTGGGCGAAGGCCGTCTCGGAGAGGTTGACCTCCGCCGCGACCTTCTGGAGCCAGGAGTCCTCGGGGAAGGAGTCGAGGAGGAGCACGCCGGCCGGGTTTCCGGAGAAGGGCAGGTCGGTGAAGGCGTCGACGATTCGGATCCGCATGCCGCCGACCGTACAAGGTGCGGAAACGCACGGGCCAAGGCCAATCGCGGAGAACTGGACCGTGTTGTCCGGCGTCCTCCGAGGGGGATCTACGGCGGCCTCGGGGGGCTTCGATGATGTTCGGGTACGCGGACGACTGGTGGACGCTGTTCTTCGTTCCGGTGGTGCTGTGGGTGCCGTTCGGGCCCTTCGTCATGGGTGGGATGGGCGTGTGGTGCGCCTTCCGGCCCGGCCTGCGGGCGCGGCTGTGGTCCGTACTGCTGCCGCTGCTTCCCGTGACGGTCTCCGCGGTCGCGATGGTGATGCCGCTGGGTCAGCCGACCCGTACCGACGACCTCGTGGGCTATCTCCTCGTGTACGTCCTCGGCATCACGGTGCTGCCGTGGCTGCTGGGGTGGGGGATCACGCGGGGGGTGCGGGCGGTGCGGGCCCGGCGGCGGGCGCAGGGGGCACAGGGGTGACAGGGGCCAGCCGGATCACCGAGGTCAGCCGCATCACGCGGGTCACAGGGGTGACAGGATCATGAGGACCTCGTCGCGGTCGTCGTCGGGCGCGAGCCGGAGGGCTCCGGGCCAGCGGCCGATCTCCTGCCAGCCGAGGCGGCCGTAGAACTCTTCGAGGCCGACGCCACCGCGTGCCGCGAGCCGCAGCTGCTCCAGGCCCATCTCGTCGCGGGCGATCACCCGGGCCTGCCGCACCAGAGCCGCTCCGATGCCCCGGCTCCGTGCATGGAGGCGGGTCTGGACGTGGTGCAGCGTGCCCCAGTGCGCGACCAGGGGGTGTGGATCGCGGCGGAGGTTCAGCCAGCCCGCGACGGCGCCGCCGACGGTCGCGACGACGAGGCGGCTGTGCCCCGGGTCGAGGCCCGTGACGATGCGGTCGACCGCGGCGGCGACCTCGGCGGGATCGACCGGAGGGAAGGGGAATCCGGCGGCGCCGCCGGCGTCGCTCACTTCGATCCAGCACGCGGTGAGGGCCGTGGCGAGTGGGCCGGTCACCGCGTCGGCGGTGGCGAGCTGTGTGTAGAGGACGTCGTCGGCCCCGGTCGTGATCATGGTCATCATGATGAGCATGATCACGACCGGGGTCTCCGGTCGTCAGGCGTGTCGTTCGTCTCGCCGCCGGATCAGCTCCTCGACCGCGGTCGGGAGGGTCGTCTCGAAGTCGATCATCTTCGCCCATGTCGGGGTCACGACGATCCGGACCATTCCGTCGTAGAGCGAGCGGACCTCGGCCTCCCACTCGACCCGCTGCTCGGGCGTCATCGTGTAGGCGCCGTTCGCCTTGAGGAACTCGTCGGGGATGCCCTCGACCAGGTCCAGCTCGGCTCGGCCGCGCAGGAGGAGGATCTTCGGCGGGTGCACCTCGGTGTCGATCGTCAGGGCGACCGCCGGGTTCTGGCGCAGGGCCGCCAGCTTCGGGGCGTTCGTCGGTGTGCACATGACGATCTCCGCGCCGTTCCACGAGAAGCCGATCGGGATGGCGCGGGGCGTGCCGTCCTGGGCGACGTACGCCAGTCGGGTGATGTCGCGGGCCAGGAGTTCCTGGCTGACGGGTCGGCTCAGGATCTCGGTGATCTCGCTCGCCTGCATGGGTGGTTCCACCTGCCTTCTCGTGGTCGCCCCCCCCGAATGCCCCCCACTACTCCACCAGCCTAGGACGGTGTCCTGCGCCCGGCGGTCAGGGGCCTGGCGCCAGGCTGTTTGCCGGGGTCATGCCCCCGGATCCTCCGTCACGGGCAGGCACTCGGCGAGCAGGTCGACGACGTCGCGCCAGGCTCGCTGCGCGTGCTGCGGGTGGTAGCCGACGCCGGGGACCGTGGGGTGGTCGACCGGCGGGTGATGGAAGGCGTGCAAGGCGCCGCCGTAGACCGTGAGGCGCCAGTCGACGCCCGCGGCCTGCATCTCGGCGGTGAACGCGTTCCGTTGCGCGGGCGGCATGATCGGGTCTTCCGACCCGACGCCGGCCCACACCGGGCAGCGAATGAGCGCCGCCTCGCCCGGTCGGCCCGTGGTCGTTGCGTTGACTGTCCCGATCGCGCGCAGGTCGACGCCGCCGCGCCCGAGTTCCAGCCCGATGGCGCCCCCGGTGCCGTAGCCGACGGCGGCGATCCGGTCGGGGTCGGTCCGCGGTTCGGCGCGCAACACGTCGAGCGCCGCATGGCCGATGCCCCGCATCCGGTCCGGGTCGGCGAGCAGCGGCATGCAACGGGCCAGCATCTCCTCGGGGTCGCCCAAATAGCGCCCGCCGTGAAGGTCGAAGGCCAGCGCTACGTATCCCAGCTCGGCGAGGGCATCGGCCCGGCGGCGCTCGACGTCGCTGAGTCCCGTGCCCTCCGGTCCGAGCAGCACCGCGGGCCGGTGGTCGACACCGGCCGGGAGCGCGAGGTACCCGATCATCGTCAAACCGTCCGCCGGGTACTCGACCGTACGTGTCGTGATCGTCGTCATGAGACGGGACTGTAGTGATCGTCGAGCCCGGTCCGGCCGGTGTTCTGCCACTGGCAGAACAGCGTGCGTGTCCCTTGGGCGTGTCCCTTGGGCGTGTCACCCGGGACCTTTGTCGATCGACTTCACCGACACGAACTGCCCAGCAGTCACTCGTGGATGGCACGGATCGCCGTGCGTCGATCTTCGGTGGCGACCGGTCGAGGTTCGCTGTCGCAGGTCACACGACTTCCGTAGTCGCTTCTTGCTCGACGAACAGTTCCGATATATCGTTGAGGTATCGCGACAGTGCAACGATGGAAACCCGATGGAAGGAGCGTTGTGATGCGTTCACAAGGACACGAGTACGGAAACGGACACGGAGCCGGTCGTGGGGGCTGCGGCCCCGGGCCTCGTGGGGACCGCGAGGGGCGGCGGGCCGCGTTCGGGCCGTTCGGGCCCGGCTTCGGTGGCGGTGGCCCCTTCGGGGGCGGCTTCGGCGGGGGCGGGCGGGGTCGCGGCGGTGGCCGGGGGAGGGCGCGGCGCGGTGACGTGCGTGCGTCGATCCTGGCGCTCCTGAAGGACCGCCCCATGCACGGCTACGAGATGATCCGGGAGATCGGCGAGCGCAGCGACGGGGCCTGGAAGCCCAGTCCCGGCTCGGTCTACCCCACCCTCCAGATGCTGGAGGACGAGGGGTTGATCACCAGCGCGAGCGAGGGCGGCAAGAAGCTGTTCACGCTCACCGACACCGGGCGCGCCGAGGCCGAGGAAGGGCCGGAGGCCCCGTGGGAAGAGGCCGGGCGCGGCGTCGACTGGGAGGCCGTGAACGAGATCCGGCAGGCCGGCTTCGGTCTGATGGAGGCGTTCGGGCAGGTCTGGAAGACCGGCACGGCCGAGCAGCGGCAGAAGGCGGTCGGCGTGATCAACGACGCCCGCAAGAGGCTGTATCTCATCCTTGCCGATGAGGACTGAGGGTCTCAAGGCTGAGGACTGAGGGTCTCAAGGGTGACGGCTGAATGGTGTGAGGGCCCCGTGGCGTGTGCCGCGGGGCCCTTTCGCGTGCGTGCGGTCAGGCGACCAGGCCCGACAGTTTGCGGAGCGACTCCGTCAGCGCCGCCGTCGCCGAGTCCTTGAGCTTCCCTGCCATGAGGGAGACGGCTGCCCCCGTGAACTCGCCGTCGATCCGCAGCGTCGTCGCGTCGCCGTCCGCCGCGAGCGAGTAGCGCGTCGTCACGGTCACCCCCATCGGGCCCTTGCCCCGGATCGCGAGCGCCCGGTCGGTCTCCAGCTCCTCGACCGTCCAGAGCACCTCGGCGGGGAAGCCCATCAGCTTCATGTTCTCGGTGAAGGTGGCTCCCGCCTCCAGGGCCGCCGGGCCGCCGCTCGGGAAGCTGGTGTGCGTGGCGTTCCACTCGCCGTACGAGGGGAAGTCCATGAGGCGCGCCCAGACCTTTCCGGCCGGGGCCTCGATCCGTGCCTCCGCGCTGACTTCGGCCATGCGACCACTCCTTCAGGCGTGCCAACTGGTTCCGGTGTCGCGGAACGTAGCCGGGCGGGCGTGAACATTCAATACTGATGAACCGTCAGTTCTGCGGCGGCCGGCCCCGCGCCGTCGCCGATCCACCAGATCTCGGCGGAGTCGAAGCAGTCGGAGGCGCGCGGCCCCCCGTCCTCCTCGTGGCAGTGGAACGCGGCCCAGAACAGGTCGGCCGGCAACGCCTCCCGGGGTGCGTACACCCGGTACACGTACTGCCGGCCGTCGCGTGCGAGCAGGGCCACCATCCAGAACACGACCGGAAGACGAACGGCAACGGGCCCGCGGTTGCAACGGGGGCGCAATGCAAGGCGGCGCGCGCCCCCGGAGGCGAACGCGGGCAATCTCCTCCGTAAGGAGGAGGAACCGTGCGCCCGTGCCCAACTCCGGTGGGATGCGGACATGCTTCTCCCTGGTGATGTTCCGGCCGCCCCGGCCTGATGAGGTGGAAGGGTGCACCGTCCCGTTCCTCTCCAGCAGTCACTGCCCCAGCCGCCCCGGCAGCCCGCCGCCCCGCGTGCCGAGCTCGCGTCCTTCCTGACGCCGTCGCTCGCGGCGGTCGTGGCCGGCGCGCGGCGCAGAGCCCTGCGGGACGGGGACCGTCAGATCGACACCGCGCACCTCCTGCACTCGCTCGTCGAGTCGGACCCGGACGTCGGCGCCGTCTTCGAGGGCGACCATCAGCTCGCCCGCGTCCTCGGTTACCTCGCCCAGCGGTCCATCGGCTACGGTCTGCGCTGGCAGCGCTCGGTCGAGCAGTCGGGTGCCCGGCGCCTGCTGCCCGCCGTGCGCGAGGCCGAGCCGCAGGGTGGCGGCGGACGGGCCTCCGGCTGGTCGCCGGCCGCGGTCGCCGCCCTGGAGGGCGCCTTCCGGCGGGCCGCCGGGCGGGGCGACGAACGCGCGCGCGGAGTTGATCTGCTCGTCGGTGTCGCCGCCGACCCCGAGAGCCGGGCCGTCGAGGTGCTGCGGCGGGCCGGGGTCGATCCGATCGCGCTGGTCGCCCGTATCGACGCTCGAGACGAGAGCCGTGGTGAGGCCCTCGGTGAGAGCCGTGGTGAGGCCCTCGGTGAGGGGCGTCGTGAGGCCCTCGGTGAGGGGCGGATCGTGGCCTTGGGCGAGGGGCCGTCTCAACAGGTGTAACGGGGGTTACGCACCTGACCGCGTCCTGTCATGATGGCCCGATGCACGCGTCTCAGGGGAGAAGCGCCGGCCTGGGACTTGCCCTGGCCTCGGCCTTCGCATTCGGTGGTTCAGGAGTGGCGGCCAAGCCGCTCATCGAGGCGGGACTCGACCCGCTCCACGTGGTGTGGCTCCGGGTCGCCGGCGCCGCGCTCGTCATGCTCCCGGTGGCCTGGCGGCACCGGGACCTCCTGCGCCGCAAACCCGCCCTCCTCGTGGGCTTCGGCCTGCTCGCCGTCGCCGGTGTCCAGGCCTTCTACTTCGCCTCGATCTCCCGCATCCCCGTCGGCGTCGCGCTGCTCATCGAGTACCTCGCCCCGGCCCTCGTCCTCGGCTGGGTCCGCTTCGTCCAGCGCCGGCCCGTCACCCGCGCCGCCGCCCTCGGCGTCGTCCTGGCCGTCGGCGGCCTCACGTGCGTCGTCCAGGTCTGGTCCGGGCTGAGCTTCGACCTCGTCGGGCTGCTCCTGGCCCTCGCCGCCGCCTGCTGCCAGGTCGGCTACTTCGTCCTCTCCGACCAGGGGTCCGACGAGGCCGAGCAGGCCGATCCGCTCGGAGTCATCGCGTACGGGCTGCTCATCGGCGCGCTCGTCCTCACCGTCGTGGCCCGCCCGTGGGGCATGGACTGGGCGATCCTCGGCGGCAGCGCCGACATGGACGGCACCGGCGTGCCCGCGTGGCTGCTGCTCGGCTGGATCGTGCTGATCGCCACGGTCCTCGCGTACGTCACCGGCGTCATCTCGGTCCGTCGGCTCTCGCCGCAGGTCGCGGGGGTCGTGGCCTGCCTGGAGGCCGTCGTCGCGACCGTCCTGGCCTGGGTGCTGCTCGGCGAGCACCTGGACGCGCCGCAGATCCTCGGCGGAGCGCTGGTCCTGGTCGGGGCCTTCATCGCGCAGTCCTCGACGCCCAAGGCGCCGCCGGCCGATCCCGTGGCGGCCTCCGGGGGCGATTCCGGGGCCGGAGTCGTCGGGCGGGACGAAAAGGAGTTGTCGGCCGGGCGGAGCGCCCCCTAGCGTGGCGCTCATGCACGTGATCGCACGTTCGACGCCGCCGCCCACCGCCTAGCGCGCGCGGCGACACCTTCCGACGAGGACCGGGCTCGGGTGAGCGGATCTCCGCCCCGAGCGGTTCGTCGCTGTCCGCGCGCGGAGCCGAGCGACCACCCTTCCCTCTTCCTCCTCGGAGAAGTCACGTGCCGAACTCCTCGGAATCCGCCCTGTCCGTCGGGCGGAGCCTGCTCTATCTGATCGTCGCCGGGATCGCCTGGGGCACGGCCGGTGCCGCCGCCTCGCTGATCTTCCGTGTCAGCGACATGGGCCCGCTGGCCCTCTCCTTCTGGCGCTGCGTCGGCGGGCTCGTCCTGCTTCTCGGCGCACTGGCCCTGCGGCCCCGCCGGGCCGTCGCCCGCACCGCCGGGGAACCGCGCGGCCGGCGGACGGCCCGCATCCTCGGTACGGGGATCGGGCTGACCGTCTTCCAGAGCGCCTACTTCGCCGCCGTCCAGAACACCGGCCTCGCCGTCGGGACCGTCGTCACCCTGGGGGCGGGGCCCGTCCTCATCGCCGTCGGCGCCCGGCTGACCATGGGCGAACGCCTCGGCCGCGGCGGCGTCGTCGCCGCCACCGGGGCCCTCGCCGGTCTTGCCGTCCTCGTCCTGGGCGGCGGGGCCGCGGAGGTGCGGCCGCTCGGCGTGATCCTCGCGGTCGTCTCGGCGGCCGGGTACGCCGCGATCACCCTGCTCACCCGGTGGCTCGGCCGCGACGGCGGCGGGACGGACGCCCTCGCTACGACCACCTGGGCCTTCGCCATCGGAGCGGTCGGCCTCCTGCCGCTGGCAGCCGCGGAAGGACTCGTACCGCACACCGACGCGCCGGTGCGGGTCGTTCTCCTGCTGGTGTACGTGGCGGCCGTGCCGACCGCCCTCGCGTACGCCCTCTACTTCGCCGGTGCGGCCGTCGTCCGGGCCGCCACCGTCTCCGTGATCATGCTCCTGGAGCCGGTGAGCGCGGCCCTGATCGCCGTCTCGCTCCTGGGCGAGCGGCTCACCGGAGCGATCGTCCTCGGGACCCTGCTGCTGCTCGCCGCCGTCACCGGCCTCGCCTTCGCCGAGGCGAGGACGGCGGCGGTACGGCGGCGGGAAGAGGCCGTGGAGGCCGTGGCGGTGTAATGCGTGGCCGCGCCCCGGTCAGCTCGTGGTGCGCCGGCGCAGTTGGTGGGCGCGGGCCGCGAGGTCGCCGGGGCCCGCGCGTTCGGCCAGCCGGTCCGCGATCCGGTCCTGGACCTCCTGCGGTTTGTTGCCCGCGTACTTGAACTTGGCCCGCACCTGGGTCACCTCCAGGTCCAGGACGCGGATGCCCGAGAGGAGGCGGCCGAACGGGGCCTCGCCCGGGGCCGCGAGGGCAGTGGCGCCGTCCGGCTGGAAGTGGGCGACCTGGCGGTTGAGGAGCTCGGCCTTCTCCGCCGGGTCGTCGACGACGTGCGCCGTGCATCGCAGCTGGACGGCGGCGTAGTACGAGGTCGGCGTTCCGTGCGCGGGCGGGGTGCCCTCGGGGGCCGTCCACGGGCCCGGCGCGAAGACGTAGTCGTCGACCACGCTCAGGAGCACCGTCGGCTGCGCCTCGACGGCTCGCCACACGGGGTTGGGGCGGGCCAGGTGGGCGAGGACGCGGCCGTACGGGCCGGGCCCGTCCTCGTACCGGAAGTGCATCGGCTGCACCCACGGAGGCTCGCCGGGCAGGCCGTTGACGGCGAGTTGGCCGAAGTCGTGGCGGGCGAGCCAGTCGCGCCACTCGCCCTCGTCGTGGGCGGCGTCCCAGGGGTGGATCAGCATCGTGGTGCTCCCGTCCTCAGAGCGCGGAGAGGTAGTCGGGCAGGGCGACGGCCGGGTCGAGGTCGTCGGCCGGGACCGGGGTGCCGTGGACCGTGCGGACGGGGACCACGCCGGTCCAGTGGGGGAGACCGAGGTCCTCGGCGTCGTCGTTGGGGCCGCCGGCGCGGACCTTCGCCGAGACCTCGTCCAGGTCGAGCCGGATCACGGCGGTGGCGGCGAGCTCCTTGGCGTTCGCCGGGCGCGAGTCGCGGGAGCGGCCCGGGACGACGTGGTCGACGAGCGCGTCGAGGGCCGTCCGCAGCTCCTCGGGGTCGGTGACCTGGTGGGCGGTGCCGTGGACGACGACCGAGCGGTAGTTCATGGAGTGGTGGAAGGCGGAGCGCGCGAGCACCAGGCCGTCGACGTGGGTCACGGTCAGACAGACGGGCAGCCCGGGGGCCCGCACGCCGTCGCCCGCCGTGCGCAGGGGGCGCGAGCCGGTGGAGCCGTGGACGTAGAGCCGGTCGCCGACACGGCCGTAGAGCGTCGGGAGGACGACCGGCGCGCCGTCGCGAACGAAGCCGAGGTGGCAGAGGGAGGTCCCGTCGAGTATCGAGTGGACCAGGTCCTTGTCGTACGACGCGCGGTCGCGGTTGCGGGTGGGGACGGTCCGGTCGGTCGGCGCGTAGGCGGTGCCGGTGCCGGTGCCGCTGTCGGTCTTGGTGTCGCTGTCGGCGGCGGTGGTCATTGCGAACTCCATTGCACTAGTGCATAATCACTTTTGTGCTAGGAGAGTATCGGATCGAAGGTCGTCGCGCATCGGAGATCGCCGCCAGCGTCGAGCGCGGGGTCGGCGCAGGGGCTCTGGAGCCCGGGCAACTGCTGCCGCCCATGCGGGAATTGGCGCTGACCCTGGGGGTGAACGCCAATACGGTCGCCGCCGCCTACCGCACCCTGCGCGAGCGCGGGGTCATCGAGACGGACGGCCGGCGTGGGAGCCGGGTGCGGCCACGGCCCGCCACCACCGCGCGCGGATCGATCCGGATGGACGCCCCCTCCGGGGTCCGGGACGTGAGCAACGGAAGCCCCGACACGGCACTGCTGCCACCGCTCGGCGAGGCCTTCGCCGAGGTCGGGCGGCGGTACGCCGAGCGGCCCGGGCTGTACGGAGAGGCCCCTGTCGACGAGGAGTTCGGGCGGCTCGCGCGGGCCGCCTTCGACACGGACGGCGTGCCCGTCGGGCCGGTCGGCGTCGCCTCGGGCTCCCTCGACGCCATCGAGCGGGTGCTCGCCGTGCACCTCAGGCCCGGGGACGCCGTCGCCGTCGAGGACCCGGGCTGGGGCAGCCTGCTCGACCTCGTACCGGCGCTCGGGCTGCGGCCCGTGCCCGTCGCCGTCGACGACGAGGGGCCGCTGGCGGAAGAGGTCGAGCGGGCGATCCGGCGCGACGGAGCCCGGGCGGTGATCGTCACGGACCGGGCCCAGAACCCGACCGGGGCGTGCGTGACCGAGGAGCGGGCGCGGGAGCTGCGGCGGGTCCTCGCCGCGCACCCCGGCGTCCTGCTCGTGGAGGACGACCACGGGCACGGGATCGTCGCGCAGCCCCTCCATCCGCTCGCCGGGGTCACCGACCGCTGGGTGCTCGTGCGCTCGGTCGCGAAGGCGTACGGGCCGGACCTGCGGATCGCGGCCTTCACCGGCGACGCGGAGACCGTCGACCGGGTCCTCGGACGGCAGCGGCTCGGCCCCGGCTGGGTCAGTCGGCTGCTCCAGCAGGCCGTCGCCCACCTGTGGGCGACGGAGGCGGTCGACCCGGCCGCCGTCGCCCGCTCGTACGGGAAGCGGCGCGACGGCCTGGTGCGGGCGCTCGCCCGGCGGGGCGTCGAGGCGCACGGGCGCAGCGGCATGAACGTCTGGGTGCCGGTCGCGGACGAGACGGGCGCGGTGGCGCGGCTCATGGCCGACGGATGGGCGGTGGCGCCGGGCGCGCGCTTCCGGATGAACGCGGGGCCGGGCGTCCGGGTCACCGTCTCCGGCCTCGCCGTCGGGGACGTCGAGGACCTCGCCGAGGCGGTCGCGCGGGCGGCGGGGCCGGCGCCCGCGCGGAGTTACGGGTAAGGGGCAGGGCTGTGCGGTCTGTCCCGGTGCGGGCCGGGGGCGTGCTCAGGTGCGGGTCGCCGGTTGTGGTGCGGCGGGGAAGTCGGGCGCGGGGGTCGGTGCCGGGGTCTTCGGCGGGGCCGTTGTCGCCGCAGTCCTCGGAGCCGTACGGCGAGACGTGCGGGTCTGGGTGAGCGCGGCTCCCGCGAGGACGATCACCGCGCCGACCGGGGTGTTCCACGTGAGCTGTTCGCCCAGGACCGCCACGCCCGCCGCCGTGGCGATGACGGGGATGAAGTAGGTGACCATGGAGGCCGTCGTCGGGCCGACCTCCGCCACCACGCCGTACTGCAGCAGCATCGCGTACCCCGTGCCGAGTGCGCCGAGCGCGATCACGGCGAGCAGCGGAACGACCTCCACCGACTCCGGCATCGAGGTGAACAGGGGCGTGACCACGGCCAGTTGGAGCGTCGCGAGGCCCACCTGCGAACCGGCGAGCGCGAGGTGCGAGACGCCCGTGTCACTCAGCGTCCTGCGGACGTAGATCCAGCCCACCGCGTAGCTGAAGGAGGCCAGCAGGGCCAGCGCCGTGCCCGTCACGTCGAGACCGGAGAAGCCCTGCCAGGCGCCGAGCACCGTGAGCACCCCCATGAAGCCGATGCCCAGACCGGCGGCGCGGACCCGGGTCGGACGGTCCTCGGAGAGCGCGACGAGCGAGAGCAGCATGCCCCACAGCGGTGTCGTCGCGTTGCAGATGCCCGCCAGGGTCGAGGGGATCGTCAGCTCCGCGTACGCGAAGAGCGAGAACGGCAGTGCGTTGAGCAGGAACGCCGCGACCGTCAGATGGCCCCAGACACGGGCGCCGCGCGGCAGCCGGTCGCGCTTCACGACCAGGGCGGCGGCGAGCACCGCCGTACCGAACAGGAGGCGCCCGAACGTCACCTGGAAGGGCGCGAAGCCCTCCGTGCCGACCTTGATGAAGAGGAAGCTGAACCCCCAGATGAGGGCCAGGGCGCCGAAGCGGACGCGCCAGTCGAGCAGCCGGGAGCCGCGCGAGGGGAGCGGGGCGCCGGTGGGGGAGGCGGAACGGGCGGGTGACGGGGAGGGCGGGGCTGCGGGGCTCATGCACTCAGGGTGACGGCACCGACCTCGTAGAACAAGTGAGAATTCTTCGACCCCTCCCCTTAGTATTGCTTATATGTTGAATCTGGAGCGCCTGCGGACCCTCGACGCCGTCGCGCGGCACGGTTCGGTGAGCGGCGCGGCCGACGGCCTGCACGTCACCACCTCGGCCGTCTCGCAGCAGCTGTCCAAGCTGGAGCGCGAGGTGGGCCAGCAACTGCTCGCCAAGAACGGCCGGGGCGTGCGGCTCACCGACGCCGGACTGCTGCTCGCCGAGCACGCCGCCCGGATCCTCTCGCAGGTCCAGCTCGCCCAGGCCGACATCGAGGCCCAGAGCGGCCGGGTCGTGGGCGAGGTGCGGCTCGCGGCCTTCCCGACGGCGGCCCGCGGGCTCATCCCCGGCGCACTCGCCTCCCTGCGAGCCGGCCATCCCGAACTCCGCGTGCGAACCACCGAGCTGGAGCCCGAGCCGGGCGTCCGCGCGGTGCTGCGCGGCGACGCGGACCTCGCGATCGTCCTGGACTGGAGTAACAAGCGGGCGCCCGTGCCGGGCGGCCTGGAGCGGGCCCATCTCCTGGACGACTCGGCGGACGTCGCGCTGCCTGCCGGGCACCGCCTGGCCGGGCGGGAGGCGGCGGACCTGGTGGACTTCGCCGACGAGGAGTGGGTGTCCTGGCCCGAGGGCGAGTTCTGCCACGACTGGCTGATGTTCACGCTGCGCTCGCAGGGCATCGAGCCGCGCATCGGCCACCTCGCCGGCGAGCACCACACGCAGCTCGCGCTCGTCGCGGCAGGGCTCGGGGTGTGCGTGACGCCCCGCCTCGGCCGCCCGCTGCCGGAAGGCGTCGTCTTCGTGCCCGTACGGCAGAAGATGCGGCGCCACATCTACGCCACCTGGCGCGCCGACGCGGGCCGCCGTCCCTCCGTGCGGGCGGTCGTGGGGGCCCTGCGGGCGGCGGCCGAGCCCCTCGGGAGCTGACGGCCGGCCCTCGGACACCCCTAGGGGGTGGCTTGTCGATCAGGCCGGGCTCGCGGCGTCCGGCACCGCGCCTCGCCGCGTTGTCGTCGGTCGCCAACGCTCCGCGTTGACTCCCTCCTCCGCCTTGCGATCCATGGCACCAGACGCCGCTCCCTGATCCGGCCCGATCGACAAGACACCCCCTAGATCTTGCGGAAGTCCCAGGACGCGACGGCGTCCGGGGTCAGCCTCGCCCAGGCGTGGCGGCCGTCGTGCGGCATCGCGTCCAGGCCGAAGTTCTTGGCGGCGAAGAGCTGTTCGGGCGCGTCGAGCGCGGGGACCGGCTCGCCGGTACGCGGCGCCTCGCCGACGAACTCGACCGTGCCCGACAGCTCCACGCCCCGCAGCTCGCCGTACTCCTCGCCGTCGTCCACCACCACCGCGATCCTCGGATCGGCACGCATCTCGGCCCAACGGCGGCTGCGCGTCAGCGAGTACAGCCACAGCGAGGAGCCGTCCCAGGCGAACCAGAGCGCGCTCACGTGCGGGCGGCCGTCGGCGGACACGGTCGCCACCCGGCAGGTGCGCTGTTCGGCGAGGAAGGAGTCGAGCTCCGCCGGGGTCATCATGATCCGGCGTCCACGGCGCTGTGCGACGGTCATCGTCCGCACCCTTCTGGATTTCTGATGAGACGTCAGAAAGCATGGAGGGCCATGCGCGCACAGGCAAGGGGAGACCATGGGTGAGAGTGCGAGAGACCGGCTCGGGGAGTCGATCCGTCCGGACGGCGGGGTGGTGCTGCTGACCGTCGAGTGCCAGCGGGGGGTCGTCGGCGCCGAGAGCGCCCTGCCCGAACTCGCCGCGGCGGCCCGCAGGTCGGGCGCCCTGCGCAACGTGGCGCGGCTCGTGGCCGCCGCGCACGAGGCCGACGTCCAGGTGATCCACGCCGTCGCCGAGCGGCGCCCCGACGGGCGCGGCGCCAACAGCAACGCCCGGCTGTTCCGGGCCGCCGCACGGCTGCCGGTGCAGCAGCACAGCGGCAGCACGGCCGTACGGATCGCCGAACCGATCCAGGTCACGGAGGAGGACATCGTCGTCCGGCGCCTCCACGGGCTTTCACCGCTCGCCGGCACGGACGTCGACGCGCTCCTCCGCAACCTCGGCTGCCGGACGCTGATCGTGACCGGCGTCTCCGCCAACGTGGCCGTGCCCAACGCGGTCTTCGACGCCGTGAACCTCGGCTACACGGTCGTCGTGCCCGGGGACGCCATCGCGGGGGTGCCGGCCGACTACACCCCCGCGATGATCCGCCACACCCTCGCGCTCGTCGCCACGATCACGACGACGGACGAGGTGCTGGGCTGCTGGAAGACCCCCCGGCGTGCGAGGCCGGCCGGGGGCTCCGTCAGCCGAGACTGATCTCGTCGCCCACCACCTGGATCGGCGTCGGCGGCAGCGGACCGGTCGCCGGGCCGGACTTCACGCTGCCGTCCGACACGTCGAAGTGGCTCTGGTGGCACGGGCACACGATGACGCCGTCCTTGACGCTGCTGACGGTGCAGCCCGCGTGGGTGCACTTGGACGAGAAGGCGTGGAACTCGCCGGCCTTCGGCTGGGTGATCACCAGGCCCTGACCGGCGATGACCTTGCCGCCGCCCACCGGGATGTCCCCGGTCCGCGCGAGGGTGGCGCCCGCCTGCTCCTCCGTGCCCTTGTCCTCGGTGCCGCCGCCACCGCAGGCCGCGAGCGCCGCCGCCAGGCCCGCGGCGCCCGCCGCCGAGACCACCGTCCTGCGTGCCACTCCGCTCATGTGCTGCCCCTCTTTCCTTCACGCACTGGTGTGTTGGCACCTGACGGTACGGGTGTGACCTGTGCCCCGTTCACAGGATCACGCCTTCGACAGCCTTACAGTTCTGAGTAGAGTGTCGGAACATGGACACCTTGCGATGAAAGTGTCAACGGGATCGGTCAGCGCCCACCACGTCCGGGCCGTGCTGCTGGCCGGGGAACGGCGCGGAGTCGCCCCCGCGTCCCTGCTCGCCCGGGCCGGTCTGCCCTCCGGACTCCTCGGGGACGCGCAGGCCAGGGTGCCGACGGAACAGTTCGGACGGCTCGTCAGGCTGCTGTGGTCCCTCCTCGACGACGAGCTGATCGGTCTCGGCGGAGCGCCCAGCAAGGTCGGGACCTTCGCGATGATGGGCCACGTCGTCGTCCACGGCAGCCGGGACCTGCGCGAGGCGCTCCGGCGCGGCCAGGCCTTCTACTCCCTCTTCCCCTCGGGGCCGCGCTTCCGGCTCGTGGAGCCCGGAGAGCCCGGAGAGGGCGGGGAGAGTGACGAGGGCCGGGGCGACGAGGCGCGGATGGAGTTCGACGTCGCCGGGTACGACGACCCGCTCCACTTCGGCGCCGAGTCCACCGTGCTCGTCGCCCACCGCTTCGCGGGCTGGCTCATCCGCCGCCGCATCGGCCTGCGACGCGTCGAGTTCACCCACCCCGAGCCCCGGCACGCCCATGAGTACGCCCTCCTGTTCGGGGCGCCCTGCGTCTTCGGCGCCCGGCGGACGGCGGCCGTCTTCGACCGGGCCGACCTCGACGCACCCGTCCTGCGGGACGCGGCGGCCCTCCGGGCCTTCCTCCGCCGCGCCCCGGCCGACGTGCTCGTCCGCGCGGACCACGGCAGCGCGATGACCGGCCGCGTACGGCACCTGATGGGGAAGGCCCTGCCCGCGGAGCCGCTGCCGACGCCCGAGCAGCTCGCCGACCGGCTGTCCGTCAGCCCGCAGACCCTCCGCCGCCGGCTGGCCGCCGAGGGAACCACGTACCAGCGGCTGCGCGACCAGGTGCGCCGCGACCACGCCCTCGCCGCACTCGCCGGCGGCCGGGTCTCCATCGAGCGGCTCTCACGGCAGCTCGGCTTCTCGGAACCCAGCGCGTTCCATCGGGCGTTCCGGCGCTGGACCGGCGAGACGCCCCGGGCCTTCCGGGCCCGGGGCGGTGGGTGAGGAGGCTCCTCGCCGGCGGGAGTCGCCGACGGGAGCTCAGTGCAGGGTGAGCGGCGTCTCGGACGTGGCGCGGGACAGCTTCTCCGGGTTGCGGACGAAGTAGATGCCCGTGATCCGGGCGTCCTCGACGTGGACCGCCATGACGCCGTCGACCTCGCCGTTCAGGTGGACGAGGAGCGCCGGGCTGCCGTTGGCCACGGTCGGGCCGAGGGTGAGCGCGATGCCGGCCCCGCCGGCCCTGCCGGTGAAGCCCGCCATGAGACGGGACACCTTGTCGGCCCCGAGGACGGGCCGCAGGGCGGCGTGCTTGACCCCGCCGCCGTCGCCCATGTAGACGACCTCGGGCGCGAGGACGTCGAGGAGGCCCTGCACGTCCCCGGTCTCGAACGCGCGCCGGAACGACTCCAGGGCCGTCCGGGTCTCGCTCGCCGAGACCGTCCGGCGGGGGCGGCGGGCGTCGACGTGCCGGCGCGCGCGGTGCGCGATCTGACGGACGGCCGCGGGGGTCTTGTCGACGGCGGCCGCGATCTCCTCGTACCCGAAGCCGAAGGCCTCGCGGAGGACGAAGACGGCGCGCTCCGTCGGCGACAGCGTCTCCAGGACGAGCATCATCGCCATCGACACGCTCTCGGCGAGCTCCACGTCCTCGGCCACGTCCGGCGTCGTGAGCATCGGTTCGGGCAGCCAGGGGCCCACGTACGACTCCCTGCGCCGAGTGGCGCTGCGCAGCCGGTTGAGCGCCTGGCGGGTCGTGACCCGGACCAGATAGGCGCGCTCGTCGCGTACCTGCTCCAGGTCGACCTCGACCCAGCGCAGCCAGGTCTCCTGGAGGACGTCCTCGGCGTCGGCCGCCGATCCGAGCATCTCGTAGGCGACGGTGAAGAGGAGGTTGCGGTGGGCGACGAACATCTCGGTCGCCCGGTCGGCGGTGGGGTCGGTCATGCCTTCACCCCGCTCCCCGTCGGCCGGCCCTGGGCGCCGTCGGCCCGTACGTACGCATCCACGGCAAGATCCTTTTCGTCGGTGGGAGTCCGATCATGACCCACCCCTTCCAGGCGCTCGCGCTCGGCCCGCAGCAACTTCTCGCGCTGGCCGCCTCCCGAGACGCGGTGCAGACCGTACGCGCCCGGCTCGTGCGCCTCGGCGGCCAAGTGCTTCACGGTGCCCTTGCACACGATCTCCTTGACCTTCGCGCCGGTGCGACCGCCGATGTGGAACCACAGGGCGATGTCGTTCCGGTGCGCGAACTGGAAGATGCCGCCGCCTCGGCCGAGGCTGATGCACTGGCCCGCGAACACCTGGTTGAGGGGCTCGGGCTCCTCTCCCGCGATCCGGCTGAGGATCGTGTCGGCGGCCCGCGCGCCCAGCGGCGTCGCGGCCTGGCAGCTCATCCGCGCCGGCAGGTTCGACGGCGCAGCCGAGTCCCCGGCCGCGAGGACGCGGTTGTCGTCCACGCTCGTCAGCGTCTCGTCCGTGAGCAGGCGGCCCAGGGCGTCGGTGCTCAGCCCGCTGCGCGCGGCCAGGTCCGGCACGCCGAAGCCGGCGGTCCAGATGGTCACGGTGCTCGGCAGCGCACGGCCGTCGTCGAGCCGCACGGCATCGCGCGTCACGGCCGTCACCTTCGCGCCGGGGCCCTCGACGACGGTCACCCCGAGGGCCGCGAGCCGCTTGGCGACCGAGCGGCGGCCGCGCCGGTGCAGGTACGGGCCGAGCACCTTCCCGCAGACCAGGGTCACGGCGCGGCCCGCCTCCGCCAGCTCGGCGGCGGTCTCGATGCCGGTCGGACCGCCACCGACCACCGTCACGGGGGCCGTCATGGGCGCGGCGTCGAGGACCGGCCGCAGCCGCTGCGCCTCCTCCAGGTCGGCGATCGGATAGGCGAACTCGGCGGCTCCGGGCACGCGCGGGTCGGCGCTGCCACTGCCCACCGCGTAGACCAGGTAGTCGTAGCGGACGGTGTCGCCGCTCGCGAGCGTCACGCCGCGCCCGGCCGCGTCGATCCGTGTCACGGAGTCGACCAGCAGGCCGACGCCGGGACGCAGGACCTCGGTGTACGCGACGACGGCGTCGTCGGACCCGCCGACGAGCTGGTGCAGGCGGATCCGCTCGACGAAGTCGGGGCGCGGGTTGACCAGCGTCACGGTCACGTCGGCGCGCTGCGTCAGGCGGTTCGCGGCCATCACTCCGGCGTACCCGCCGCCGATCACGACGATCTCGGTGTTCCCCATCGCGGTGTCTCCTTCGTTTCCAGCGGTTCGTGCACAAGACACCGCTCGATCGGACCCTGTGACACGACGTGACGCAGGTCACTCTGGTGGGTGTGTGACGGTCGCGGCGCACGGTCAGGAACCGTGAGCGGTACGGTCACGGCCGCCGCCCGCCGCCGGGCCTACCGTCCCGCCATGACCGCAATCGACCGGTCCGGCGCCGACCGGACCACGGACTCCGCCGACCGCCGGTGAGCGCGCGCCGGGCGGCCGGCGCCGTCCTCGGTACCGGTGCCCTGCTCTGCCTCCTCGCGGCGGTGGCCGTCACGGCGCTGAGCGTCCGCGTCGACGGCACCAGCATGGCCCCCACCCTCAAGGAGGGGGACCGGGTGCTCGTCGCGCCGGGCTCGACGGGCGAGGCGCGTCGCTTCGACGTCGTCCTGCTCCGGGCGACCGGCAGGGACGCGCTGCTCGTCAAGCGGGTGATCGGGCTGCCCGGCGACCGGGTCGCCATCGCCTCCACGCCGGAACGGCCCTTCGACGTCCTCCTCCAGGAGGGAGGTCAGGGCCCGGTCCGCCGGTTGGCGGCGGCGCAGTGGGCGGCGCAGGCGCACCGCACGGGAGCCTGCTGCGCACCGGACGGCACGCGGTCGGCGCGGCCGGAGCTCGTGACCGTGCCCGAGGGCGCGTTCTTCTACCTGGGGGACAACCCCGATCTCTCGGACGACTCCCGGGCGTACGGCTGGGGGGACCTCCGTCGCGTCGAGGGGCGGGTCGGCCTGCGGGCCTTCCCCGTATCGGCCTCGCGGGGCCTCGACGGTCGGCCGGTCATGGAGCGGTGGCCGGGGCCGGGGCCGTGAGGCTCGGGGCCCGCGTGGGAGCAGGCGCCGGGGCCGTGAGCCCGTCTACTGCGTCGGTGCGAGGCTCTCGTGGCCCGTGCTCAGGGCGACGCGGACCACCGTGTCGGCGATGCGGCGGGCCGACTCCTCGGGTGAGGCGGTCGACTGGACGATGTGGCTCGCGGTCAGCCGGACCGCCGCGTCCACGGCCAGCTCGCGTGCGACCGGGTCCACACCGGGCCAGGCCTCCGTGACGTACGCGTCGGCCATCGCCGTCGCCATCTCGAACGCGGACGCGGACCGGGTGGTGAGGTAGGGGAGGAGGCCGTCCTCGCCGGTGCTCGTCAGTACGGCCTTGACCAGCGGGTTCCGGCCGGCCAGCGTGAGCGTGAAGCCGACGGCGGTCTCGACGGCCGCGCGGAGGTCGTCCCGGTGTGCGTCCAGGCCCTGCTGGATGCCGAGCAGACAGCGCTCCAGTTCGCGCTGGAAAAGGGCCTCGCCGACCGCCTCCTTGGAGGGGAACTCCGAGTACAGCGTCTGACGGCTGACGCCGACGGCTCCGGCGAGGTGTGCCATCCGGAGCTTGTCGAAGCCGCGGTCCGCGACCGCGTCGTACGCGGCGTCCAGGAGACGTTCGCGCAGCAGTGTCCGGACCGTCTCCCTGAACCGTGCCATCGGCCCAGCCTAGTCCAGCCGGAATTCTCCCCAGGATTGTCCAGAGTGTTGACACATCCTTAAGAACTGTCCAATTCTCGAACAGGTAGCAGTGAAGTGTCATCCGTCTCCGGTCGTCCGGCCGCGAGACGCACCGCTGCCGGGTTCACATCCCCCCGCGCCGACGGCGCGGGACGACGGTGGGAGTTCACATGCAGGAAGAGAACAGACAGGAAGAGAGCAGAGGCGTCACCCGCTGGCGCAGATCGGCATTCCTGGCCCTGCCCGCGACCGCGGCCGTGGCGGCCATGGCCACGGCGATGGTGCAGGGCGCGCTCGCCGCGAACCTCTCGCTGACGAGCGTGCCCTTCACCCTCAGCTCGAAGACCGTCGCCGCCCCGCAGGGCATCGGCGCGGTCATGCACACCATCGACGCCGGCGGGGCCAAGGGCGCCGCCGAGGTCGGCATCGCCAAGGCGGGTCTGGACGGCATCTGCGTCCACGCCGTCCAGTCGGTCGACCTCCCGGTCATCGGCAGCCTCGGCACCTGGTCGCTCAACATCTCCTCCCCGGCGGCGGCGACCCCGCTCACCAGCGACCAGCTCGTCGCCGGAGCCGGCCTCCAGGCGAACAAACTGGTCCTCGACGCCCAGGCGCTCAAGGCGGCCACCGCCACGCTCAACGCGAGCGACACCACCCCGAACGTGATCGGCGCCGCCGCCGACGGCGCCGGGATCAAGGGCGCCGGCATCGACGACGGCACCCCCGGCCAGTTCGGCCTGGACGCCACCGGCGGCCGGACCGACATCAGGAACCTCAACGCCGACGCCAACGGCGCCACGATCTCCGGCGCGATCACCCTGCCGGACCTGGCCATCGGCATCGCCCACGGCGACAAGCCCTGCTGACAGCCGCGCTGAGCCCGGCCTGACGACGCCGGAAGCCGGGGATCCGCGCCCAGCGGCGCGCAGGACGAGGATCCCCGGTTCCCCGGTTCCAGGTTCCCGCCGGTTCTCCGGTTCCCGCCGGTTCCCTGGTTCCCGCCGGTTCTCCGGTTCCCCTTCCCACTCGACCCCCGACTGCGAGGGCTCGCCTCATGACCACTGATCCGCCGCCCGAGCCGCGCGAAGCGTCCGCTCCCGCCCCCACTCCGCGCGGCGCGCGCCTCGCCTTCCGGCGCTGGCGCCGCACCCGCCCGTTCTGGGCGGCCCTCTGGACCGGGGCCGGCGGCTTCGTCATCTTCTTCCTGCCGATGGCACCGCTCGGCAAGATCCTCCAGGTCGGCGTCGGAGGCATCGCGGGCATGGCCGGCGGAGTCGTCCTCATGGCGATGGCCCTGCTGATCCTGCTGCTCCCCGGACAGCGCCACACCGCCGGCGTCATCGCGGTGATCGCGGGAGTCGCCTCCTTCCCGCTGTCGAACCTCGGTGGCCTCTTCGCGGGCATGGCCCTCTCCGTCCTCGGCGGATCGATGGCCTTCGCCTGGCTCCCCGAGAAGCCGGCCCGGCGGCGCGGCGGACCGCTGCGCCGCACACGGCCCGGAGCGCCCGTGAGGAGTGGATCCGTATGAACCGCGGGACCATCCGTCTCGGCCCGTCCCTCCGCCGGGTACGCGCGACCGGTACCCGCGCTGCCGCCGACTGGAACGCCCGGATGCTCGCCGAGGCGTCCGACGGCACCCGGCGCGGCACCCGCTGGGGGCGCGGCGCACTCGCCCTCGTCCCCTCGGCGCTCGCCGTCGGGGTCCTCGGCACCGCCCTGGCGCAGGGCGCCCTCGCCGCCAACTTCAGCGTCACCGGGCAGCCCTTCACCCTGACCTCCAACGGGGTCGAGGGCTCCGGCTTCGGGGCCATCGTCAACACCCCGGCCGTCGGACGCCCGGACGGCACCACGACCACGAACACGGCGATGGCACGCGTCGGTTTCGCGAGCGCCGGGCTCGCCGGGCTGTGCGGCATCGTCCACCAGACCATCGCGGGCGTCCCGTACTCGCTGCTCCTGACGGGCGGCCAGAAGGTGACGGCCGCGCCGCCCGGCACGTTCACGACCGACATCGACGCGTCGAACCTCTACATCCAGGCCACCGAACTCCAGGCGTACGGGCCGACCACCCTTGAGAACGCCGTACTCGGCCAGTCCGCCGACCAGGTCACCGTGGCCGGGAAGCCGCTCACGGGCGCGCTGCCCGGCGGGTTCGGACTCGGCTCGGCGGGCGGGGAGGGCGGCAGCTCGATCACCCTGCACGGACTCCACGCGACGGCGTACGACGCCGAGATGGCCGGGGCGCTCGTCCTGCCCGACCTGAGGATCAAGGTCGTCCCGGGAACGGCGACGACATGCTGAGCCGACTGAGGTCCGCGTACGGGTGGTTCCGGGCCTTCCGCCGGACCCGGCCGTTCTGGGGCGGGGTGTGGCTGGTCGCCGGCGGGTGGACCGTCCTCAAGTTCTCGCTCAGCTCCCTCCAGTTGATCGTGAGCACGGGCTTCGGGGGAGTGGCCGGATACCTCGTCGGCGGCGGGATGATCCTCTGCGGTCTGATCCCGATGGCGCTGCCCGGCCAGCGCTACACCTTCGGGCTCCTCGGCGTGGTCCTCGCGGTCGTCTCGCTCGTCGTCTCCAACCTCGGCGGGTTCCTCGTCGGCATGGCGCTCGGCGTCCTCGGCGGCTCGATGACGGTCGGCTGGGGTGCCAAACGCCCGCGTCGCACGGCGGCGGACCGTACGGCGGCGGACCGGGTGGCAGCGGACCGGGCGGTGTCGGACCGGGTGGCAGCGGACCTGGCGGTGGAAGCGTGATCCGCGCCGTACGGTCCCCGCTCGTCGCCGTGACGACCGCCCTGCTGCTCGCCGTCACCACGGCCGTCTGGTCCGGGCAGCCGAGCAGCGCCGCGGGCCGGACGGCCGCCGCGCCCGAGCCGCTGGGCGCGCCCTTCCTGCCCGCGCCGGACCCGCTGCACGTGACCATCGCGAGCATGGTCGCCGTCTCGATGACCGTCGACAGGAACGTCACCGTCCGGCTCTCGGACGGCACGACCCGCACGACGACCCAGTACACCTTCACCAAGCTCAAGATCCGCTCGCACATGAACGTGACCCAGCGGGCGGCCGGGCACACCGTCACCATCGACGTGCCGGACGAGGGGTCCCTCGGCGGCCACGACAGCGCGGGGAGACCCGAGACGACCACGATGTGGGGCACCATCACCAACGTCTGCGTCCGCGTCCTCGTCAAGATCTGCGGGGTGCAGGGGCTGCTCGACTTCTTCGGCTCCCTGATCCCGCTGACGGCGGGGGCCGAGGACTTCGTCGGCGACATCTACGCCATCCGTACGGTCGACGACCACGCGGCCCTCGACTCCACCGACAACCCCGTCCACCTCCCCGGAACCATCACGGTGACCGTCCCGTGAGCCCCGGCGACCGCTCCTCCCCGGAAGGGCGCACCCACTGGCGCCGCTCGCTCGCCGTCGCCGTGCCCGCGCTCCTCGCGGCGGCCGGCCTCGGGTCCGCCATGGCGAGCGGCGCGCTCGCCGTCGGCCTGCGGATCCAGGACCGTCCCGTCGACTTCACCACCAGCAGCCTGTACGGGACGCAGTACGGTGCCGCGGTCGTGGACCAGCCCGTCGTCCGGCCCGACGGCACCGCCGCCACCGTGCGGGTGCTCCGCATGGGCTTCGCGGACGGCGTGCTCAACGGCCTGTGCCTCAGCCAGCGGCAGCAGATCGCGGGAGCGACGTACACGCTGATGCTCACCCTCGGCGACGACGATCCCGGCTCGTGGGAGATCCGGACGAAGAACACCGTCCTCGACCTGCGGAACGCCACCGGGGTCCTCGACATGGACGGCGTCGTCGACCTCAACGTCAACGGCGCCGACGTGAAGACCGTCAAGGACGCGTCCGGGGCGTACCTCGCCAACCCGCTGAACAGCCCTCAGCACCGCTTCGGCATCCAGGCCCGCTACGCCAAGTTCGACCGGATCGTCGGCACCGCCCAGGACTTCCAGATCCCGGGCCTCCTCACCGCACCGAAGCTCAGGCTCGCCGTCCGACCCGGCACGGTCGCCTGCCCGGCCCCACCCGGGCCCGTCGGGACGCCCGGGACGCCGTGATGGCAGACTGCGGCCCTCACGGTCGTCTCCCCGCGCGGCATGGGCGGACCGTCCATCGCGGGGAACGGCAGGCGACTCCTGGAGGCACCCATGGCGCGGCGACCCGGACACGCGAACCACACGAACCGCGAGGCCCACGAGGCACGTTCGAACCACGCGTCAAGTACGGCCCACGCGTCCCGTACGAGCTGCGCGGATCCCCGATGACGTCGCTGACCCCGGGGGCCTGCTGCCGCGCGCGGCCGACCGAGCCCGGCACGCTTCTCGTCCGCAGCGCGCCGGCGGTCCCCGCCGCGGCCGTTCTGCTGCTCCACGGCGGCCGCGCCGACGGGCCGGAGCCGCCGCCCGCGCTCAACCTGCCCGCCCTGCGCATGCGGCCCTTCGTCACCGCCGTGACCCGGGCCGTCCGGGGCCGGGACGTGCTGGTCGCCGAGGTGCGCTACCGCCACCGAGGCTGGAACGGCCCGCGCGCCGACGCGGCCCGGGACGCCGAGGCCGCCCTCGTCCGGCTCCGGGAGCGCGTCGGGCCCGTGCCCGTCGTGCTCCTCGGCCACTCCATGGGCGGGCGCGCCGCACTCAGCGCCGCCGGCGACCCGGCCGTCCGCGGTGTCGTCGCCCTCGCGCCCTGGTGCCCCACCGGCGAGCCCGTCGACCACCTCGGCGGCCGACGGCTGTACCTCCTGCACGACGAGACCGACCGCGTCACCTCGGCCCGCGAGTCCTGGGACTTCGTCCGCAGGGCGCGGGCGGCGGGCGCCGACGCCGCGGGCATCCCGATGCCGACCGGCGGCCACGCCATGCTCCGGGGCGCCGGCTTCTGGCACCGCCGGGCGGCGGAACTCACGGCGGCCCTGCTCTCACACGGCTGAGCGGCCTGACGCGCCTTCTACGAACCGACGCGGCCGACGAGGCCGGCGCAGGCCTCGTACGTCGCGCGGTGCACGGCGCGCGCGAGCCGCGCGCCCCAGAGCGACCGCGGCCCGGCGAACGACTCGGCCAACGAATCGGCGAACGAATCGGAGAGCGGCGGCGCGACGGGCGACGCGACCGACGGCGCGACCGACGGCGCGGCGGCCGATTCGGCCGTCGACCCTCCGTCGCTCCCGGCAGGCGAGGGAGCCGGCGCGGCCACGCAGACGGCGTCCGTCGGCGTGCCCGAGGCGTCCGCCCCGAGTTCGACGAGGGCCTGGACCTTCGCCTCGGTGGCGGTGGCGACCGCGTTGACGAGGGCGGCGTCCGTGAGCGGCACGGGCAGCGAAACGATGATGTTGATCGTCCCCGGGCGCGGGGCCGCGACGCCGCCGGCCCCCGGTACGGCCGCCCAGCCCCGTACGCCGATCCCGGCGGTCACCAAGGCCTCGGCGCCCCCGTCCGCCGCGTGCCGCCGGTTCTCGACCGAGGCCGCCGTCATGAGCCCCACCCCGGGGCCTTCGAGCCCGGCGCCGGAGGCCAGCGCGCGGAGGTGGGCGACGGGATCCAGCCGGTCGTAGCCGGGCGGGACCTGCGCGTTCAGCACCCAGGCCCGTTCCCCGATGCCGCCGCCGAGGACGGCGCTCGACACCATCCGCACGCCCGGTCCCGGGGCCCACACCAGGAGGGGCCACGCACGGCCCTGTTCCGTGTGGCTGAGCAGGGCGGCGTCGGCGAGGGACGGGCTCGCGAGGAGGGTCCGGGGGAGGGAAAGCACCTCCCCAGACTAGAGACGCCGTCACGGATCACCTCGTCAGGGCCGCCTGTACCTCGCCCGCCAGGGCGACGGGGTCGCCGGTCGGCGTCGTCGCGTACGGCTCGTGGCCGTGCGCCCAGGCGTCGTCCCGCGCGAACCAGTCGACGGCGACCGGTTCCGTACGGTTCACCAGCGCGCTGTCGAGCGTCGCGAAGTACGCGGCCCAGCGCGGCGCGTAGACGTCCTGGACGAGACCGGCCCATTCCCGGTTGGCGTAGTCGTGCAGCCCGGCCGTGTCGCTCGGTCCCCGGTCGGCCCAGGTGGTGAGGATCGAGCGGGCGTCGTACTCCAGCCGGTCCTGCTCGGCGGGGTCGGCCCCCCAGGCGCGGGCGGCGGCGAGCCACGGACCGAGCAGGAACCGCCGGTCGGAGGCGACCAGCCGCCCGAGCAGCTCCAGATGGGCGTTCCACTCGGCCACCCGCTCCCGGAACGCCGCGAGGTCCTTGCCCTCGTACGCGGCCTTGATCCGCGGCAGCAGGACGCGGCCGCGGTTGGTCAGCGCCTGCCGGGCCACGTCCACGAGGTCGTGGCGGTAGGCGTCGGTGGTCCGCAGCTCGGGAGCCACCTTCAGGAGCTCCGCGAGCGCCTGCTCCACGGTGGCCGCGTCGTAGCGCATGGCGGACGGGCTCCAGCGCGCGGCCCTGGTCGTCGTCAGACTCGGCCGCGCGGTGAAGAGGCTGTCCTGCGGCTCGCTCCACGTACCGGAGGGCATGCTGTACGGGCCGAGGCGCAGCTGCTCCCACGCGGCGGCGGCGTGGGGGTCGGCGCCGCCGTAGCGCCGGGCGGCGTACTCCGCGAACCAGGTCCGGTGGTCGATCGGGCCCGGCTGCCAGGCGAGTTCGGTGAACAGGTCGAACGCGGCGGGGTTCCCGCCGGTGCCCTCCGGGAGGTAGGCGATGCCGCGCAGCGCGCTGCCGGGCTTGGTCAGCCAGGCGGGGAAACGGTCCACCCACACGCCGGTGTTGGCGCCGATGCTGGTGTGGCCGCCGAAGTTGCCGATCGCACCGAAGGCGTACGGCGTGCCGCCCCACTGGGTCTCGCGGTCGAGACCGTCGTAGCGGTCGGAGAGACCGTCGACGACGAGCAGCCGGTTGCGGTCCACGCCGCCCAGGAGAGCCGCCGAGGGGTTCGTCTGCCAGCCGAGCATGACCCAGGTCGCGCCGGGGTGCGCCGCCTCCAGGGCCCGCTGGACGGCCCCGGCCGCCGCCGCCACGTCGACGGAGCCCGGGGTGCCGCCCTCGTGCAGCAGGTCCATCTTGAACATGTCGCTGTCACCGAACCGCCGCTGCTGGAACCCGTAGTAGGTCGCGGCGAGGCGATCGAAGACCGGCCCGGTCGGATCCAGCCAGTCGGGCCGGGCGAACCCCACCCACCGGCCCTGCGGGACCGTGACCGCGCCCGGGTTCCGCGCGGCGAACTCCGGAGGCACCGTGCCGAAGAAGCCCGGCAGCACCGGGGCCATCCCCAGCGACCGCAGGTGTCCCGCGATCCGGCTGCCCAGCGCCGCGCGGGCCTCGATCAGCCGCTCGGAGACCGGGCCGCCGAAGCCCGACATGTTCTGCAGCAGCCACCAGCCCTGATGGGCCGGTCCCGGGATCCAGTCGCGCAACTCCGCCGAGCTGTAACCGAACTGCTGGAGGGCCTGGTAGTACGGGTACTCGGCCCCCGTCGGCACGAAGACCTCGTTCACGCCGTGCAGCGCCATCAGGTCGATCTCGTGCCGGTACGCGTCGAAGTCGCGGTACGCGCCGGAGTACCCCTCGTCGGTGTCGTTGAGGGCGTAGCGGTGGGGCACGGTCGCGCTCCGGGTGACGGTGCCGGTGACCGCCGGGAGCGTCGAGGGCAGCCGGCCGAGGCTGTCGCCCGGCCAGCCGATGTCGACCCCGGCGACCCGCTCCAGGTACCAGCCCACTCCGGTGAGCAGCGTGGCCGGCGACGTGCCGCGTACGCGGATCTCGCCGGCCGTTCCGGAGACCTCGAAGTAGTCGCCGGTGGCGGGTTCCTCGACAGCGACCAGGTCGAACTGCCCGGCCACGGACGGCAGCAGACGCTCCAGGCTCGCCCGGGCGGGCGCCGGATCGAAGGCGGACGCGAGCGGAGCGGGGGCGGGAGCGGGAAAGCCGGGAGCGGGAAAGCCGGGGGCGGGAGCCGGTCGTCCGGGGGCGGAGGCTGCCGTCGTCACGGCGGGCGCGGGTGCCGTGGCGGCCGGTGAGACCGCCGTCAGCGTGGCGACCGCCGCGACGACGAGGACGCGACGGCATCGAAGGTGCAGACGACTGGCCATCCGGCTCCCTGATCGAGGAAGGCGACGAAGCATGCGAATGAAGGTGAATGCATGCGAATTCGTGCGAAAGAGTGCGCTCAGTGTCGGGCGCCCCGAGGCCATCGGTGCGCAGGCAGAGCCGTGGGCCGACCGGTCCTCATACTGGCGGACGCACGCCGATCGTGGGGGCGCACCCCGGACGGCTCTTTCCCCCCGCGGTCAGTCCGTACTCGCCGCCCGGCGCTCGGCCTTGAAGCCCGTGACGACCACGGTGACGAGACAGAAGGCGATGACGGTCTCGGCCCACAGGAACGCGAGGTAGTCCATGAGGCAGCCGATCGGCGGCGTGCCGGGGGCCGTGTTGCGGAAGGCCGCCAGGGCGAAGAGCGTGGCGGCCATCCAGCCGAGGGCGGGCCAGGTCAGCCCCTTGCGCCGGGTGACGAGGAACCACGCTCCGGTGAGGACCGAGGCGGCGAGGGCCCACATGGCGACCATCATGAAGACGGCGAAGACGAGCACGCTGGTGGAGCGTCCCAGGCCGACGTCGAAGACCGCGGTCCCGTGGTCGTCCGAGGCGTCCACCGTCGCCGAGAAGAGGGCGTCGCTGTTGGTCAGCGTCATGTGGACGGGGACCTTCTCGCCTCCCTGGGTGGCGCTGAACTCGATGGCGGCGTCGTAGGCGTCGAAGGGGTAGTCCGTGATCGGGCCTCCCGTCACGGTGACGGGCAGGTCCATGGTCGCGATGCGGCTGTGTGCCGTGAAGGACAGGTCGCCCCGGGTGGAGGTCGACGTCTGGAGCGTCAGGTCCTCGGTGGGGGAGACGCCGCCGGCCTCGGCCAGCGCTCCTCGCGGGGTGACCAGGACGCGCAGGACCAGCTCCCGGCCGGAGGCGTCGACGCGCTGGATCGAGGCGTCGACGTCCACCCGGTCGGGAGCCGAACTGCCCGTGCTGTACACCGTGTCCAGGGCTTGGCGTTCGCCGAACTGGAGCCACGCGCCCAGGGCGATGGCGGCCGCGATCAGGACGCAGGCCAGTACGGCGGGGAAGAGGCGGGCCCGGCTCGGTCGGTGACGGCGGGTGTCGGACACGGAGGCTCCTCGGATCGTGATCAGTCGACCGGCTTGCCGGGCTGTTCGTGGGTGGCGCAGTGGATCCCGCCGCCTCCGGTGGCGATGGTGTCGATGTTCAGCTGCACGATGTCCCGCTTGGGGAACTGCTCCCGCAGGATTCCGCGCGCCCGGTCGTCGGCCTTCCTGTCGCCGAACTTGGGCATGTAGACGGCGTCGTTGCCGACGTAGAAGTTCGCGTACGTCGACAGGAAGTCGTCGCTGTAGCCGGTGATGAGGTCGGGGTCGGGCTGCGGGAGGTCGATGATCTCGAAGCCGCGGCCCTGGGCGTCGGTCGCCTCGCTCAGTACGGACATGGCCTGATCCGAGGAGCGCGACCAGGAGTCGGCGGGCGTCCCGGGGAACGCCCGGTCCAGGAGGACCACTCCGGGCGCCGTGAACCGTACGAGACTGTCGACGTGGGCGTCGGTGATGTCCTCGCCGCGCACGCCCTTCAGCCAGATGACCTTCTCCATGCCCAGGAGCTCCTTGAGCTCGGCCTCGATCTGGGCGCGCGACTTCCCGCGGTTGCGGTTGTCGTTGACGATCGAGCTCTCGGTGACGAGGAGGGTTCCCTCGCCGTCCGTCTCGAAGGAGCCGCCCTCCGCGACGAGGGGCGCCTGGACGCGGGGGATCCCGTACTTGCGCAGCAGGAGCCGGCCGACGAGGGCGTCGTTGTCGTGCGTCTGCTTGTTGCCCCAGCCGTTGAAGTTGAAGTCGACTCCGACGACCTCGCCCTCCTGCTCGACGAAGACGGGGACGGTGTCGCGGGCCCACAGGTCGTCGACGGGGAGGTCGATGACCTCGACCCCGGAGCCGCAGGCCTTCTGGGCGGCGGCCCGCTGGCTCGGCCGGGCCATCATCACGACGTACTCGTACTTCGCGATGGCCCGTGCGACCCGCGCGATGTCCTGCCGTACGTAGGGGAGGTCGTCCTCCCAGACGGACTCCAGGGCGGGCCACGACATGAACGTGCGGGCGTGGCTCTCCCACTCGGCGGGCATCCGCCGGTCCTCGTCCTTCGGCGCGGCCGACCCGGTGGCGGCGCCGGCCGACGGGCTGGCGCCGGCTGCCTGGCCGGGGTCACCGGCGTCGCCGGGGCCGCATGCGGAGGTGCCGAGGGCGAACGCGCCGACTCCGGCGAGAACGCGCAGAGCCGAGCGGCGGGAGGGGGGGACGGACATGGGGGTCTCCGATCGTGAGCTCGCGGGACCAGGGATCCGGCGGTGGGGGGTATCAGAGGGGGAGGGGAGTGGATCGAGGCCCGTGCCCGTGAACAGGGTGCACGCCTTGCCCCGTGAATCGCCGGTACCGCGAGGGCGGGCACGGCCTTCGTGTCGCCACTCTGACACTGACTGAAGATTCAGTCAATTTTCGCGAGCCGCTCCAGCTCCACGGCCACGGCTTCCTTCGTCAGTTCGCGGGCATGGGTCAGGGGCAGGGCGCCGCTCAGCCAGCGCGTGCTGAGCCCTTCCAGGAGGGCGGTGAGTCGCTCCGCGGAGGCCGTGAGGGCTGGGGCGGGTGCGGTCGGCCGGATGCCGCCGAGCAGGTCCGCGACGTCGTGGATCCAGGCCAGGGTGGCTCGGGCGAGGTCTCCCCGGAGCTCGGGTTCGAAGATCGCGCTGGCCCGCAGTTCGCCCCACGCCGTGCTGTTCTCGCGGACTTCGGGGAGATCCTGGAACTCCAGCAGCAAGGAGCGCTCCAGCTCCCGCACGGCGTCGTCCCCGTCTTCGCTCCCGTCCTCGCTCTCGTCCTCGCCCTCGCCCTCGCCCTGATCGGAGGTGTAGCGGTCGGCCCGGTCGCTGATGAACTCCAGGGTGTGGCGCAGGATGCCGGCCCGGTCCTTGAAGTGGTAGTAGATCAGCGCGGTGGACACCCCGGCCTCGGTCGCCAGCTCCTCCATGCGCAGCCCGCGCACCCCCCGCCGCGCTATGACGCGCGCGGCACCTTCCAGGATGGCCCTTCGGCGGTCCGTCGCCACGTGTTCCCCCTCGCGAGTGGTCTGAACCAACAGTGTCGCATATTGACTGAATCTTTAGTTAGAGGCACGATGCGCCAGTTGTGTCAGTCGTCAGTCGTTCCGTACCGTCGAAAGAGCCACCGCATGTCCGCTCAGCTTCCTGGTGCACGGCCCGCCCGTACGGCGCTGTCGGCCGACGACCCTCGCGAGATCGGCGGCTACCGCCTCCAGGCCCGGCTGGGCTCGGGCGGCATGGGTGTGGTGTACCTGGCCCACACGCCCGGCGGCCGGCCGATCGCACTGAAGGCGGTACGGGAGGAGTTCGCGGGAGACCCCGAGTTCCGGCAGCGCTTCGCCCAGGAGGTGGCCAGCGCCGAGCGCATCCACGGCCTGTTCACCGCGCAGGTGGTCGCCTCGGGAGTGGACGCCCCGACCCCGTGGCTCGCCACCGCCTACGTCCCCGGACCGTCCCTGCACCAGGTGGTCCAGCGGCACGGCCCGCTGCCGGTGCGTACGGTGCTGCTCCTCGTGGCCGGCATCGCCGAGGCCCTCCAGGTGATCCACCGGGCGGGCGTCGTGCACCGCGACCTGAAGCCCGCCAACGTGCTGATCGCGGAGGACGGGCCCCGCGTCATCGACTTCGGCATCGCGCGCGCGGCCGACGCCACCGCCCTGACCGGTACGGGCCTGAGCATCGGCACGGCGGCGTTCATGGCTCCCGAGCAGGCACTGGGCCGGCCGGTGTCCCCGGCCACCGACGTCTTCGCGCTCGGTGCGCTCATCGCGTACGTGGCGGGCGGCGAGGGTCCCTTCGGGGCGGGGCCGGAGTCGGCCGCGCTGTACCGGGTGGTCCACGAACAGCCCGACCTCGCTCGCGTACCGCACGAACTGCGGGACCTGGTGGCGTGGTGTCTGGCCAAGCGGCCGGAGGACCGCCCCGCGACCGTGGATCTGATCGCGGCCGTCCACGCCCATCCCCTGGTGGGTCCCCGCCCGGAGTTCGCCGAGGGCTGGCTGCCCCAGTCGGTCACCAGCGAGGTGGCGGGAGAGGCCGGGCACCCGATGCCCGCCGCCCCGATGTCGGCCGCCCCGACGCCGGCCACCCCCATGCCGGCCGCCCCGGCTTCCGCCGTGCCGTCGACGGACGGTCGGCCCGTACGTCCGGCACCGGTCCACGCGCAGCCCACCCTCGCGGCCCCGGCCACGCCTCCTCCGGCGCCCCGGCCCGAGACCGGCGTCGCGCCTCCCTCGCGGCGGGCGCCGAAGGGCGGGCGTCGAGGGGTGGTGACGGCTCTGGCGGCGCTCGCGGTCCTCGTACTGGTCGGCGGTGCCGTGTATCTGCTCGACTCCCCGTGGCGGGCGGAGGGTTCGGCCGAGGACTCCGCGCCCGCCTCCGTCGCACCGTCGCCCTCGGCCGCCTATGTGCCCGGCGACAAGACCGTCGAGCTGACCTCGCCCGATGCCACCTATGAGTTCGACCTGAAGGCCGGGAAGGTCGTTCCCGCGGACACCGCCACCTGGTATCTGGCGCGCGACGCTTCGGAGTTCGTCCTGCCCGAGGACAGTGACGCCTTCGTGTCCGCGGGGGACGAGCTCGGCCCCGCCGACTGCGTGCGGGGCATCGACACGGAGCCGGTCACCAGGATCGCCTTCGCCGATGTCGTCGACGAGCGCCCCTTCTGCGTCCGCAGCGCCGACGGTCAGGACATCGTCATCGTGCGGCTGATCGAGGCGCGGGCCGACGGCGGGCCGGTCACCGCGGCGTTCGAGCACTATCGCCGCGCCCGGTAGCCGAGGGCGTCCGGCATCGAGCGCGGGTCCGAGCGCTGGTCCGAGTGCTGGTCCGAGTGCCGGTCCGAGTGCCGGTCCGAGCGCCGTCAGTGCTGTGAGGGCGGTCGTCCCGAGGCCGTCGCCCCGCCGCCATGGTCCGTTCGAGATCATTGACTGAATTTTCAGTCTGGGTCACGATGCCCACCATGCGGGCAAGACCCGCCTCCCCTCCCTCAGGTAGGAGTCCCATGGACACGCCCACGACCTCCCGGCGCCGACTGCTCCAGCTCGGCGCGGCGGCCCTGCCGCTCGCGGCCCTCGGGTCGGCACTGCCCACGGTGGCCCGCGCCGCCACCAGCCCGTCGGGCGCCACGCTGCGCATGCCCGCGGAGCACGACCGCCACGTCCGCACCTTCATGGCCTGGCCCGCCCTGTCGTCCGTCTGGTCCACTCAGCTCGGTGGCGTCCGCAGGGACATCGCGAGGGTGGCCGACGCGATATCCCGCTTCGAACCGGTCGTGGTCCTCGCCCGTCCCGAGCAGGCGGCCGACGCCCGGTACGCCTGCGGAGCAGGCGCCTACTACGGCATCGAGGTCGTCGAGATCGCCAACGACGACCTGTGGATCCGGGACTTCGGCCCCACCTTCGTGGTCGCCCCCGGCGCCGTCGCCGGCGTGGACACCGACTTCAACGGCTGGGGCAAGACCGGCACGCCGTACGCGCAGCCCTACGCGAACGACGCGGCCGCGGCCGCGACCCTGCTCGGCCAGTACGGCATCCCTCGCGTCCGGGCCGGGTTCGTCGGGGAGGGCGGCTCGCTGGAGACCGACGGCCAGGGCACCCTGCTCGCCACGGTCAGCTCGCTCGTCAACGCCAACCGCAACCCGGGCATGACCCAGGACCAGGTCGAGCAGGCGATGAAGGCGGCGCTCGGCATCGACAAGGTGATCTGGGTGCCGGGACTCGCCGGCCAGGACATCACCGACTGCCACATCGACTGTCTGGCCCGTTTCGTCGCACCGGGGCAGGTCATCCTGGACCAGCCCGGCCCCGGCACCGACAGCAAGTGGGTCGCCGTCTACGACGAGACCAAGCAGGCGCTGCTGAGCGCGACCGACGCCCAGGGCCGCCGCCTGACCGTCACCGAACTCCCCGGCCCGGACCGCCGCGCCATCCGCGGCAGGGGCACCGGCTTCCTGTCCAGCTACACCAACTACTACACCGCCAACGGCGCCGTCCTCGTGCCCCGGTTCGGCGACGGATACGCCGACGGCGTGGCCGCCGGCATCCTGCGGACCGCGTACCCCGACCGGACCGTCGTCCAGCTGGACATCGACAGCATCGCGAGCGGCGGTGGCGGCATCCACTGCGCCACCCAGTCCCAGCCGGTCGTTCCCCCGGTTCTCTGACCGGGCGACACCGTCACGACGCGCGCGGGCCGGGCCACCACCCACCGGTCAGGGCTGTGATGCCACCGACGGAAGGCGCCCGGTAAGGTTCGGGCCATGGCGTCTCGCAGCACTCAGATCCTCGAAGCCGCCGCCCGGGTGATCGCCCGGCGCGGGGTACGCGGCCTGCGCGTGGAGGAGCTCGCCGCCGAGGCGGGCGTGTCCACCGCGCTGATCTACTACCACTTCAAGGACCGCGCCGGGATCCTGAGCAAGACGCTGGAGTTCATCAACGACCGCGCCGAGCGCTACACGACCGACCGCGATCCGGACGCCGAACCGCTCACCCCGCGCGAGGAACTCGACCAGACGCTCCTCCTCGAACTCCAGGACTCGACCGAGGTCAGGGAGAACAGCAGCGCCTGGGGTGAGTTGAGGGCGAGCGCCGTCTTCGACGATCTCCTGCGCGAGGACCTGGCGAGGGCCACCCTGGTGTGGGTCCAGGAGGTGGCGGCCCTGCTCGGCCAGGTCCGGCCGATGGCCCCCGCGGTCGCCCTCACGGCGTCCGCCGAGCGGCTCACCGCCCTCCTGGAGGGCCTGAGCATGCGCTGGCTCAGCGGCACGCTCCAGATCTCCCACGCCCGGACCCTGATGAGCGAAGCGGTCGACGCCGAGGTCGAACGGCTCGGCCGCTAGGGCCTGTCCGACCCTGACCCTGATCCCGACCCTGACCCGCCGGACAGGCCCTGGGCCCTGTCCCGGGCATCACCCGGAGCCCGGCACGGCAGGTCGACCCGCACCGCGAGTCCGCCGCCGGGCCGGGCCTTCGCGGTGACCTCGCCCTGGTGGGTGAGGGTGATCGCGCGCACCACGGCGAGCCCCAGTCCCAGGCCCTTGCCCCGGGGCTCCGCGCCGCGCCGGAACGGCTCGAAGAGCGTGGGGATCGTATCCGGGTCCAGTACGGGGCCGGTGTTGACGACCTCGATGAAGGCGACCTCGCCGTGGACGCCGGTCGTCACCGTCGCCGTACCGCCCGCGTGGTTGTGGCGTACGGCGTTGGCCAGCAGGTTCAGGGCGATGTGCCGGAGCAGGGACGGGTCGCCGGCGACCGGCGCGGGCGCGAGGTGCGCCGTGACGTGGACGTCCGCGGTCCGGGCTTCCCCGGCGAGATCCTCGGTGGCGCTCCCGGCGACGTCCGCCAGATCGACCGGATGCGGAGTCTGGGTCTCGCTCTCGCCGCGGGCCAGGGTCAGCAGGGCGTCGATCAGGCGCTCGGTGCGGGCGTTGGCGTCCAGCGCACGCCGGAGGGACGGTTCCAGGTCGGCGGGGACACGGCCCTGGGCCAGGGGGATCTCCAGCGCGGTGCGTTGCAGGGTGAGCGGTGTCCGCAGTTCGTGCGAGGCGTGGGCGGTGAAGTGCCGCTGGGCGGTGAAGCTGCGGTCGAGCCGGTCGAGCATGGCGTCGAAGGTGTCGCCGAGTTCGCGGACCTCGTCGTGCGGTCCGCCCAGGCCGAGCCGTTCGTCGAGGGTGCTGCCGGCGCCGATGCGGCGGGCGGTCGCCGTGACCTGGGTGAGGCGGTGCAGCGAGCGGCGTCCGGCCCACCACGCGAGCAGCGCGGCGAGGGCGGTGAAGAGGACGAGCAGGAGCAGGGAACGGACGAGCAGGTCGTCGAGGATCCTGTCCCGGAAGTCCTCGAAGGCCTGGGCGGGTGTGGTGGTCGCGGCCGGTGAGCTGCCCGGCGGCAGAGGGGTGGGACTCCGTCCCGGCTCGGGGGTTCCGGTGGCCTGGACGGCGGGCGTGACGGCCCCGGGGACGAGGACGGAGCGGTTGTCCTCGATGAGCTGACGGGAGCTCAGCCAGTTCAGCAGGAGCAGTCCGGCACCCAGGACGACGAAGACCGAGGTGGTCGTCAGGGTCAGCCGGCCGCGCAGGGGCAGTCGGTACGGTGAGGTGCGTCGAGCCGTACGACGTCGGTACGGGCGGCTCACAGCCGGTACCCGAAGCCCGGGTCGTGATGGATGGGCGCGGGGTCGCCCAGTTTGCGGCGCAGCGCGTGCACGGTGACCCGGACCGCGGTGGTGGCCGGGTCGAGCGCAGCGTCCCACAGCCGGTCCTTGAGTTCCTCCGTACTGACGGGAGCGCCGTCCGCCGCCAGCAGCAGCTCCAGTACGCCGAGCTCTCGGGGTGTCAGTCTCAGCGGGCGGCCGTCGCGCTCGGCGACCCTGCGGACGGTGTCCAGACTGATGCCGTGCCGGCTCAGTACCGTCGCGGTGCTGCCGGTGGGGGCGCGTCGGCCGAGGGCGCGGAGGCGCGCGACCAGCTCCAGGTAGGAGAACGGCTTCGCCATGTAGTCGTCGGCGCCCTGGCCGAGACCGTCGACCAGGTCGGACAGGGCGCCGGCGGCGGTCAGCATCAGAATCCTGGCCGGGTAGCCGGCCGTGTTCAGCGCCCTGCAGACGGCGTCCCCGCTCAGCGTGGGCAGGTCCCGGTCCAGGACGAGGACGTCGTACGAGGCGGCGGCCGTCATCTCGAGCGCGCGTGGCCCGTCGTGGGCGACCTCGCACACCATGCCTTCCTCCCGCAGGCCCTCGGCGAGCATCGTGGCCAGCTCCGCCTCGTCCTCGACGATGAGCACCCGCAATCCGACCCACTCCACTCGACCGTGCACCGCGCGGCCCTGTCCTCGGAACCGCCCGCCCAAGGATGCCCCCAGGCGCGTTAGCCGGCGGTTAGGCACACGCTCACCCGTGGCTCACCGGACGCTCCGTAGAACTGCTGGACGTCATCGTCGAGATCGAGCAGGGAGCAGAACATGCGCAGTCGAACCGTACGGGCCCTCGTGGCGGCAGCCGCCGTGACCGCGGCACTGGTGATGAGCGGTTGTTCCTCGGAGGACTCCGCTCCCAGGGTCGCCGGGGACGACGGGTCGGGCGCCGCAGCGCCGCAGGACGACAACGTGGTCCGCCGGGCCTGGGTGACCTGCATGCACGGGCAGGGACAGAACGGAGTGCAGCAGGACAAGGAGGGCAACATCTTCACCCCCGCCGGCCAGGTCGGAGCCGACTCCTCCTCCGTCGACGCGTACGAGGCGGCGGTCAAGGTCTGCGACGCGAAGAATCCCGGCATCCACCAGGCCAAGGCGAAGAACGACCAGAAGTTCGTCGAGCAGGCGCGCGCCTGGGTCGAGTGCGGACGGAAGCACGGCTACCCGGACCTTCCCGACCCCGACCCGAAGAGCGGCGTCCTCGTCATCCCCCGGCAGTCGTTCGACCCGGTCAAGTGGGACGCCGTCCAGCCCGCGTGCAGCAAGCTGCCCCTGCCCGGCTACCGGATCGGCGAGTGACCATGGCCCAGCCCACCCAGCCCACCCAGCCCACCCAGCCCACCCAACCCACCCAGCCCATCGAACCGATCGCTCCCATCGCTCCCATCGAGCCCGCGGATCCCTCCCCTCCTGCGAAGCGCGCGTCCGGCGGCACCCGGCGGAAGCGCCGCCGAGTCGTCGTCCCGCTCGTCCTCGTCGTCGCGATCGGAGGGGCTGCGGCGTTGGGCGCGACGCGCCCCTGGGAACCCCGGGGTTCCGTCGCCGAGAAGCCGGCCCTCGGCCACGGCAGTGCGGTGGTGGAGAAGGGGTCGCTGTCCAGCAGCATCCAGGTCGCCGGGGCGCTCGCGTACGACGCGCCGACCGCGGTGATGGCCTCCGGGCGCGGAACGGTCACCGCGCTGCCCCCGGTGGGATCCGAGGTGAAGGCGGGAGGGCGGCTCTACGAGGTCGACGGACGGCCCGTCGTCCTCATGACAGGGAACCGGCCGCTCTGGCGTGACCTGGGACAGGGTGTCGGCGCAGGCCCCGACGTCGAGCAGCTCAAGCGCAACCTGGTCGCGCTCGGCCACACGGAGGGCCTCGGCATCGCCGTCGACGAGAAGTTCACGCCGGGCACCGCCACCGCCGTCAAGCGCTGGCAGAAGGCCCTGGGCGTGAAGCAGACCGGAACGGTCCCGCTCGGCAGCGTCGTGATGCTGCCGCAGGCCGCCGTGCGGGTGCACAAGCTGAGCGCGCAGCTGGGGTCGCCCCTGGGCGCGACCTCGGTCCTGACGGTGAGCGGCACCGATCTCGTCGCCGTGGTGCAGCCGGCCGAGAACCAGCTGTCCCGGTTCACACCCGACGGCAAAGTGGTGGTGAAGCTCGCCGAAGGCGGCACCGTCCACGGACGCATCCGCTCGCTGATCCGCGGAGGCGACGGCGACGAGGGGGGCGGCGGGCAGGACGGTTCCGGCGGCGGTGGGCAGAAGACCACCGTCACCATCGTGCTGGACGACCAGCGGCGAGCCCGACAGTCCGGACCCTCCTCCGTGACGGTCGGCGTCGTCGGTGACACCGCCACCGACGCGCTCATCGTCCCCGTCACCGCGCTGCTCGCCCTGGACGGGGGCGGCTACGGGGTCAAGGTCCTCGACGGCACCACCACCCGGCTCGTCAAGGTGCAGCTGGGGCTGGTGGCCGACGCCAGGGCTCAGATCACCGGGGACGTGAAGAGCGGCGACCGGGTGGTGATCCCCACGTGACGCCGCCACAGGCCCAGGGGCGGGCACCGGTGCTGGAGCTGACCGGTGTCACCAAGGAGTACCCGGGATCGCCGCCGTTGCGCGTGCTGCACGGACTCGACCTCACCGTCGAAGCCGGCGAACTCCTCGCCGTGGTCGGCCCTTCGGGCTCGGGCAAGTCCACCCTGCTCGCCCTTCTCGGCTCGCTCGACCGGCCCACCTCCGGCCGGCTGCGCTTCGAAGGACGTGACCTGTCCGACCTCTCCGACCCCGAGCTGGCCGCCGTGCGCGCGCACCGGATCGGCTTCGTCTTCCAGCAGTTCTTCCTGCTCGCGGGACTCACCACGGTCGAGAACGTCGCCACGGGTCTCCTCTACAGCGGCGTCCCCGCCGCTCGCAGGCGTGAGGCGGCCGTCGAAGCCCTGCGCGAGGTCGGCCTCGGACACCGGCTCGGCCACCACCCCGACCAGCTCTCGGGAGGCGAGAAGCAGCGGGTCGCGATCGCCCGCGCCCTCGTCGGCCGCCCGGCACTGCTGCTCGCCGACGAGCCCACCGGGGCTCTGGACAGCACCTCCGGCAGATCCGTCGTCGACCTCTTGCGTGCCCTGAACGTCGGCGGCACCACCGTCGTCGTCATCACCCACGACCGTGACCTCGCCGCTTCCTTCCCCCGGCGCATCGGCATCCACGACGGCCGCATCGACTTCGACGAGCGCCGCCCGCACCCCGCAGGAGCCGCTCCATGACATCCCCCCAGCGGCGCACCCGGCTGCGCCCGACGGACCTGCTGCGCCTCGGCATGATCGGACCGCGCACGCGCAAGACGCGCTCCGCGCTCTCGGCCCTCGGCATCTCCCTGGGCATCGCCGCCGTCATCGCCGTGACGGGCATCTCCTCGTCGAACCAGGCGCACCTGCTGGCCCGCCTGGACGAGCTCGGCTCCAACCTGATCACGGTCGCCCCGGGGAAGGATCCCGAGCAGCGGCTCGTACCGCTGCCGCCCACGGCCGAGAAGATGCTCGCCGGCATAGCCCCGGTGCAGCAGGTCACCGCGACGGGGGCCACCAAGGCCGAGGTCTACCGCAACGACCTGGTGCCGAAGCAGCAGACCGGCAGCATCAGCGTGCTGGCCACGCGGCTGAACCTGCTCGACGTCCTGCACGCCACCATGCTGAGCGGGCAGTGGTTGGACCGGGCCGGCGAAAGACTCCCGGTGACGGTACTCGGCGACCAGGCCGCCCAGCGCCTCGGCGTGACCGCGCCGGGCGAGCGGGTCTGGCTGGGCGGACAGCCGTACGTCGTCCGGGGGATTCTGGCGCCGAACGACCTGGCACCCGAACTCGGTACGGCCGCCCTGGTCGGCTGGCCCCAGGCCACAGCCCATCTGGGCGCGGACGGCAGCGCCGCCACCGTCTACCTGCGGTCCCATCCCGAACGCGTCCCGGACGTGCAGGCCGTGGCCGGGGCCACCGCGAATCCGGCCAGCCCGAGCAACGTCGCCGTCAGCCGGCCCTCCGACCTCCTCACGGCACGGGGCGAGGCGAAGGGCGCGCTCACCGGCCTCGTCCTCTCCCTCGCCGCGGTCGCCCTGCTCGTCGGTGGTGTCGGCATCGCCAACACCATGGTGGTGGGCGTGATGGAACGCCGCGGTGAGATCGGGCTGCGCCGTGCGCTGGGTGCGAGGGGCGGACAGATCGCCGCGCAGTTCCTGCTGGAGGCGGTACTGATGGGCTTCATCGGCGGAATCGGCGGGCTGATCATGGGCAGCCTCGCCGTCTACGGCTACGCGCTCGCGCAGGGGTGGCCGGTCTCCATCCCTCTCTACACGTTCGCCGCCGGTCCCACGGTCTCCGTCCTCGTGGCCGCCGTCGCCGGCATCTACCCGGCCCTGCGCGCGGCCGGGGCATCTCCGACGGACGCCCTGCGCTCGGCTTGAGACGCCATGTATTCGGCTTGAGACGCCCTGCGCTCGGCTTGAGACGCCCTGCGCTCGGCTGGAGCCCTGCGCTGTGCCCGGGAGAGCTCTTGCTCCCGGGCACATAAGGGTCTTCGATCTTGACTGACATTTCAGTCAGTGTCACAGTGGGCCGCACACCCCGCGTCCCCGGCATTCCGGAGAAAGGAAGGGACCTCATGCGTGTGACCAGGCCCGTACGTCAGGGGGCGGCATGCCTCTGACACCCACCGAGCGGGACCGGCTGCTGCTCTTCACCGCCGCCCAGCTCGCGCGGACGCGCCTGGAGCGCGGGCTGCGGCTCAACGTGCCGGAAGCGACGGCGCTGATCGCCGACACGGTCTGCGAGGCCGCGCGGGACGGCCTCCGGCTGGCCGAGGCCCTCGACTGCGGTCGCGGTGTCCTCGGTCCGGACGACGTCCTCCCCGGCGTCACCGACATCGTGACGGAGATCCAGGTCGAGGCGGTGTTCGACGACGGCACCCGACTGGCCGTCATCAGCGCCCCCTTCGGCGACGTGGAGCACGGCGAGGGCGCACCCGGTGCGGTCCTGCCCCACACGGACGTCCTGCCGGAGCCGGAGCGTGTGACCTCCCTGTGGGTCCGCAACACGGCCGAGGTCCCGGTCAGCGTGACCTCGCACTTCCACTTCTTCGAGTCGAACCCCCGGCTCGACTTCGACCGCGCCGCCGCGTTCGGCATGCGGCTCGCGGCCCCGGCCGGGTCGTCCACCCGGTTCGATCCCGGTGCCGACGTCGAGGTCGGACTCGTCCCGATGGGCGGGGACCGGATCGTCATCGGTTTCGCGGGCCTGGTCGACGGGCCGCTGGACGCGCCCGGCGCGAAGACCGAGGCCCTGAAGCGCGCCGCCGCCTGCGGCTACCTGGGAGCGGAAGAGGCAGAGCGATGAGCAAGCCCAGCAGACACAGTGACCACTGCGCGCCGGGCAGCAGCCGGCACATCGACCCGCACGAGTACGCCACCGTGCACGGCCCCCGTGCGGGGGACCGGGTCCGGCTCGGCGACTCGGGACTCGTCGTACGGGTGGAGTCGGACGCGCAGGCGTACGGCGACGAGTTCCTGGCCGGTTTCGGCAAGACCGCCCGGGACGGCATGCATCTGAAGGCCGCGGCCGTCCGCGACACGTGTGACGTCGTGATCACCAACGTCCTGGTGATCGACGCCGTCCAGGGCGTGCGGAAGGTGTCCATCGGCATCCGCGAGGGCCGGATCCACGCGATCGGCCGGGCCGGCAACCCCGACACCCTCGACGGTGTCGACGTCGTCGTCGGCACCGGCACCACGATGATTCCGGGCGAGGGCCTGATCGCCACGGCCGGTGCGATCGACACCCACGTCCACTTGCTCTCGCCGCGGATCATGGAGGCGTCACTGGCCTCCGGCGTCACCACGATCATCGGCCAGGAGATCGGTCCGAGCTGGGGCGTCGGCGTGAACTCCCCCTGGGCGCTGAAGCTCGGGTTCGGCGCCTTCGACGCCTGGCCGGTCAACATCGGCTTCCTCGCCCGGGGGTCCGCCTCCGACGAGGCGCCCCTGGTCGAGGCGCTGGCGGAGGGAGGTGCCTGCGGCTTCAAGGTGCACGAGGACATGGGTGCCCACACCCGGGCCCTGGACACCGCGCTGCGGGTCGCCGAGGAGCACGACGTACAGGTCGCGCTGCACAGTGACGGCCTGAACGAGTGTCTGTCGGTGGAGGACACCCTGCGGGTCCTGGACGGCCGGACCATCCACGCCTTCCACATCGAGGGCTGCGGCGGCGGGCACGTACCCAACGTGCTGAAGATGGCGGGCGTGCCGAACGTCATCGGCTCCTCCACCAACCCCACCCTGCCCTTCGGCCGGGACGCCATCGCCGAGCACTACGGGATGATCGTCTCCGTCCACGCGCTCAAGACGGACCTTCCGGGCGACGCCGCGATGGCGCGCGACCGGATCCGGGCCGGGACGATGGGCGCGGAGGACGTCCTGCACGACCTCGGCGCGATCGGGATCACCTCATCCGACGCGCAGGGCATGGGCCGGGCGGGGGAGACCGTCCGGCGCACGTTCGCGATGGCCGGGAAGATGAAGGCAGAGCTGGGCCCGCTGGAGGGCGACGGCGCACACGACGACAACGCGCGCGTCCTCCGGTACATCGCCAAGCTCACCATCAACCCGGCGATCGCCCACGGCCTCGCCCACGAGGTCGGCTCGATCGAGATCGGCAAGCTGGCCGACATCGTGCTGTGGCGCCCGCCCTTCTTCGGGGCCAAGCCGCAGATGGTCCTCAAGTCCGGGTTCCCGGCCTACGGCGTCACGGGCGATCCGAACGCCGCCACCGACACCTGCGAGCCCCTGGTCCTGGGCCCGCTCTTCGGCGCACACGGGGCTGCGCCGGCCGATCTCTCCGTCGCCTTCGTCAGCCGCGCCGCCGCCGAGGCGGGCTCGTTCGGCTCGCCGTACGACACCCTGGGTACCCGCCGCCGCCGCGTCGCCGTACGGGGAACCCGTGGCATCGGCCCGGCCGACATGCTGCACAACGCCCGTCTCGGGCAGGTGGACGTCGATCCGCGCAGTGGCCTGGTGACCCTCGACGGCGCCCCGATGCGCTCCGAGCCGGCGCAGGAGGTCTCGTTGAGCAGGCTGTACTTCCTCTGATTCCGGCCTTGCTGGCTGAATCTCCAAAGCCGTGTCCCTTCTCTTGACTGAATTTTCAGTCGAAGGAAGGATGCTGTTCACACCGCGTACCTGTCCCGCGCTCCCGCCAGGCTGAGCCGGCCGCCGCCGACGGGTACTTCTGGCGAAACGAAGAGAGACCCGTGATGACTGCATTCCGTATGCCTGCCGAGTGGTCCGCGCACGAGGGGTGCCTGATGGCCTGGCCCGTCAGGGAGGACCTGTGGGGCAGCGTGCTGAACGACGTCAAGGAGGAGTACGCGAACGTCGCCCGCGCGATCGCCGCCTTCGAACCGGTGACCATGGTCGCGCCGCCCGGCCACGGCGAGGAGGCCCGGGCGGCGTGCGGCGGCGAGATCACCGTGGTGGAGCTGGCGCAGGACGACTCCTGGTTCCGCGACTCCGCCCCGATCTTCGTCCTCGACGCCGACGGCAACCGCGCCGGAGTGGACTTCCGCTTCAACGCCTGGGGCCGCAAGCACCACCCGTACGACTCCGACGACCGGGTCAGCGCCCTCCTCCTGGAGCACCTCGGCGTCGAGCGCATCGCCTCCGGCATGATCCTCGAAGGCGGAGCGATCACGGTCGACGGCGAAGGCACCCTGATCACCACCGAGCAGTGCCTGCTCCACCCCAACCGGAACCCCGGGATGAACCGGCATGAGATCGAGACGGAACTGACATCCCGGCTCGGCGTCGACAAGGTTGTGTGGCTTCCGTACGGCGGGCTGCTGGACACGGAGACCGACGGGCACGTCGACGGCGTCTGCGCCTTCGCGGCCCCCGGCAAGGTCGTCGTCTCCCTGCCCGACGACCCCGCCCACCCCGACTACGCCCGGATGCGCGCCAACCGCGCGGTGCTGGCGGCCACCACCGACGCCAAAGGCCGCCCGTTCGAGATCGTCGACATCCCGCAGACCGCGTTCGCCGACGTCGCCGGCGGTGAGGTCGAGGTGTCCTACCTGAACTACTACGTGGCCAACGGCGGCGTCGTCGTCCCGGTGGCCGGCGTGCCCCAGGACGACGAAGCGCTCGCGGTCATCGCCGCGGCGTACCCCGGCCGCAAGGTCGTCGGGGTGCGGGCGCCCGCGATCGCCTACGGCGGCGGCGGGGTCCACTGCATCACGCAGCAGATCCCCGCCGTACCCGCCACGGCCTGATCCGCGAACGGACCGCTCACGGAGGGCCGCTCCAGCGGCCCTCCCGCCCCCGCACCCCTCACGGAAAGAGAGCGCGACGATGACCACACCCCTGCCCCCCGGCAGCAGACGCCCCCGCGGCACGCACGGACGGATCGCGGTGACGACGGCCGCCCTGACCTCCCTCGCGGCCCTCGCGGCCTGCTCCGGCCCGCCGAAGGGCGCCGACGTCACCGGCGCCCAGGTCAAGATCTCCGCCTCGACGCCGCAGGCCCGCGGCGAGATCGACTCCTTCAGCTGGGCCGTCTACGCCGAGCCGCCCACCCTCGACTACACGCTCGCGTTCGACTACCCGCAGAACACGATCCTGTCCAACGTGTGCGAGAGCCTGATGCGCTGGACTCCGGAGCTGACCCTCCGGCCCGGCCTCGCGCGGAAGGCGTCGAACCCGGACCCCACCACCTGGGTCTACGACCTCCGCCCCGGCGTGCGCTTCCACGACGGCAAGGTGATGACCGCCGACGACGTGGTCTACAGCCTCGGCCGACAGCGGGACCCGAACAACGCCGCCGCCTGGGCGCAGAACTTCCAGAACGTCGCCTCCCTGCGGAAGACCGGCCCGCTCCAGGTCACCGTCAAGCTCAAGAAGCCCGACTCCCAGTTCCCCCAGTACATGGCGACCGCGGCGGGCGTCGTCGCCTCCAAGGCCGGCGTCGAGGCGGCGGGCAAGGACTACGGCACCACCGGCGACCTCGCCTGCACCGGCCCGTTCAAGCTGGGCACGTGGAGCAAGGGCCAGTCGATCGAGCTGGAGCGCTTCGACGGCTACTGGGGCACCAAGGCCAAGGCGAAGAAGGCCGTCTTCCGGGTCCTGACCGATCCCTCGGCCCGCACCAACGCCATGCTCAGCGGGGATGTAGACGGCGGCTACCTGATCCCCACCGAGAGCTACGGCCGCCTGCGCGACAGCGGCCTCGGCACCCTGTACTTCGGCGAGGGCCTGAGCACGGTCAACGTCAACATCACGAACATAAAGGGCCCGCTCGGCGACATCCGGGTCCGCAAGGCGCTGTCCCTGGCGCTGGACCGGACCGGGTTCGTGAAGGCCGGACTCGGCGGTGCGGGCACCGTCACCACCTCGCTCACCACCCGTGCCGCCTGGGCCGGAGCCTCGGAGCAGACCCTGCAGGCCGCCTTCGGCGCACTGCCGCCCGCCGCCCAGGACATCGAGAAGGCCAAGGCACTGATCAAGGAGGCCGGCGCCACCGGCACGTCCCTGACCGTCGCCACCAGCTCCATCGGCCAGGACGTCTCCCTCCTCGCCACCGCCGTCCAGGCCGCGGGCAGCCAGATCGGGCTGAAGATCAACCTCAAGACGATCGCCCCCAACGCGTTCACGGCGCTCTTCACCGACCCCGAGGCGCGCGAGGGCATCGACATGTTCCCGCTCACCTACTACGACTCGATCACCGACCCGCTGGACCTGCTGACGAACTTCAAGACCGGCGCGTACATGAACTTCGCCGGCTACAGCGACAAGGGCTACGACTCCCTCGTCGACCGGGCCACCGCCGTCTACCAGCCCGACCAGCGGCTGAAGATCGAGGCCGAGCTGCAGAAGCACGCCGCCGAACAGCTCCTGTGGATCCCGGTCGCCGAGTGGCCCACCGCCGTCTTCCTCAACAAGCGGATCACCGGCGCCCCCACCACCATCGCGTACATGTACTACCCCTGGGCCGCGGACGTCGGGGCAGCGGACGCGGGGGCCGCGAAGTGAACTTCGTCAGATTCGCCGCACGCCGGGTGGCGGAGATGGCCGCCACCCTGCTCGCCGCGTCGTTCGTCGTCTTCGGCGCCATGTACCTGGCACCGGGCAACCCGGCCAGCTTCCTGCTCTCCGGACGCTCCGCCTCGCCGGAGGCCCTCGCCGCGATCAACGCCCAGTACCACCTGGACGACCCCTTCTTCGTCCGGTACCTCAGCTGGCTCGGCGACATCGTCCAAGGGGACTTCGGGCGCTCCATCACCTACCGCACCGACGTCTCCCGCCTCCTGGCCGACCGCCTCCCCACCACGCTGCTCCTCGTCGTCATGGCACTGGCCGTGGTCACGGTGATCGGCCTGGTCCTGGGCCGGGTCGCCGCCGTACGCGGCGGACGCACCGACTCCGCCATCCTCGTCGGGACCACGTTCGCCGTCGGCACCCCGTCGTTCGTCGCGGCCGTCCTGCTCCAGGGACTCTTCGCCGTCAACCTCGGCTGGTTCCCCAGCAGCGGCTCCGGCGAAGGCTTCCTCGACAAGATCTGGCACCTCACCCTCCCCGCGATCGCCCTCGCGCTCTATCTGATCGGCATGCTCGCCCGGGTCACCCGGTCCGCCATGGCCGAAGCCCTCGACAGCGAGCACGTCACGGTCGCCCGCAGCCGTGGCGTCCCCGAACGCCAGGTCATCCGCCGCCATGTCTTCCGCAACTCGCTGGGCACCGTCCTCACCACCGGCGGCCTGATCGTCTCCACCCTGCTGGTCTGCACGATCCTCGTCGAGACCGCCTTCAGCATCGGCGGCGTCGGCCAGCTCCTGGAGCTGTCCACCACGACCAAGGACTTCCCGACCGTCCAGGCGATCTCCTTGATCATCGTCGCTCTCTTCATGGCCGTGAACCTCATCGTCGACCTGCTGCTGCCGCTGGTCGACCCGCGGATCACCCTCGGATCGAGGAGTTCCTCCGTATGACCGCCGTCCTGACCCGCAGGCCCGGCCTCGCGAAGGTCCGCACCGCCCGGTCCCCGCTCTACCTGGTCTGCCTCGGCTTCGTCGCCCTCGTCACCGCCGCCGCGCTCCTCGCGCCCTGGCTCGTGCCGTACGACCCCAACGCCATCGACCTCGGCAACGCGCTGGCCGCCCCCTCCCCGGAACACCTGCTCGGCGTCGACGCCGCCGGGCGCGACACCCTCTCCCGGCTGATCCTCGGCGCCCGCACCTCGCTCCTGGGACCCCTCGGCGTCGTGGTCTTCTCCACCGTCGCCGGCGTCGCGGTCGGCATGGCCGCCGCCTGGCGGGGCGGCTGGCTCGACTCCGTCCTGTCACGCAGCACCGAACTGGTCTTCGCGTTCCCCGGCATGCTCCTGGCGATCCTGATCATCTCGATCTACGGCGAAGGCCTGCTCGCCCCCGTCATCGCGCTCTCCATCGCCTACCTGCCGTACGTCAGCCGGCTCACCCGCTCCCTCGTCCTGGCCGAACGCGCACGCCCCTACGTCAGCGCCTACCAGGTCCAAGGGCACTCGGCCCTCCAGATCTGCCTGCGCCACGTCCTGCCCAACATCGCCCCCGTCGTCCTCGCCCAGTCCACCATCAACTTCGGCTACGCACTGATGGACCTCGCCGGCCTGTCGTTCCTCGGCCTCGGCGTCCCCGCGCTCACCCCCGACTGGGGCCGCATGGTCTTCGACGGGCAGACCGCCGTCCAGCACGGCTACCCGCTGTCCGCGATCCTGCCCTGCGCGTTCATCGTGCTCACCGTCGTCGCCTTCAACGTGGTCGGAGAGCGCTGGGCCGACCGCGTCGCCAGGAGAGACCGATGACCCCCATGAGTTCCCCGAGTTCCCCGAGTTCCCCGAGTTCCCCGCACACGCTCGACGTCCGAGGGCTGCGCATCACCCTGCCCGGCACGGCCCGCCCCGTCCTCGACGGCGTCGACCTCCACGTCGCCGCCGGAGAGACCGTCGCCCTCGTCGGCGAGTCGGGGTCGGGCAAGACCCTCACCTCGCGCAGCGCGCTCAACCTGCTGCCGCCCGGCGCCGTCGTCGAGGGCTCCGTCCGCGTACGCGACGAGGACGTGCTCACCATGGACGCCGACCGGCTGCGCGCCCTGCGCACCGGCACGGTGGCCATGATCTTCCAGGACCCCCGCGCCGCCCTCAACCCCCTGCGCCGCATCGGCGACTTCCTCACCGAGAGCGTGACGCTGACCGGCAGCATGAGCCGGGCGGACGCCACGGCCCGGGCCGCCGAACTCCTCCGGGCGGTCGGTCTGGACGACTCCGCCCTGCGCAAGTACCCCGGCCAGGTCTCCGGCGGCATGCTGCAACGCGTCATGATCGCGGCCGCCCTGATGGGGGACCCCGCCCTCCTCCTCGCCGACGAGCCCACCACCGCGCTCGACGTCACCACCCAGGCCGAGGTCATCGCCCTCCTGGCCGAACTCCGCCGACGCTTCGGCACCGGTCTGCTCTTCGTCACCCACGACCTCGACCTCGCCGCCGCCATCAGCGACCGCGTGTACGTCATGTACGCCGGCAGGATCGCGGAGAGCGGCCCCGCGGAAGCCCTCTTCGCGCGGCCCCGGCACCCGTACACCTCGGCGCTGCTCGCGTCCACGCCCCGCCTCGACGCCCCCCGGGGAAGGCTCGACGCCATCGACGGCCAGCCCCCCGACCTCCGGCAGGAGCTGCCCGGCTGCCCGTTCGCCGCCCGCTGCCACCTGGCCACCGAGATCTGCGAGCAGCAGGCTCCCGAGCCGCGGCCCGCACCGGGCCTGCCGCACCACCAGGCCGCCTGTCACCACAGCGACCGTCTCGAAGGGAGCCCCGTCGATGCCTGAGTACGTCCTGGAGGCCGCCGGCCTCCACCGCGCCTACGGGAGCGTCCGCGCCGTCGACGACGTGTCCTTCACCCTTCCCGAGGGCGGGTCACTGGGCATCGTCGGCGAGTCGGGCTCCGGCAAGACGACCACCGCCCGGATCGTCGTCGGTCTGGAACGCGCCGACGCCGGCGAGGTCCGTGTACGGGGTCGGGCCCGCGGCGCGCGCAGCGGCGGCCGGTCCGCCCGGCTGGCCCGGGCCCGCGAGGTCCAGATGGTCTTCCAGGACCCCTACCTCTCCCTCGACCCCCGGACCAGCGTCGAACAGGTCCTGCGCGAGACCCTGCGCCTGCACTTCCCCGGCACCGACCACGACCGGCGCGTCCGGGAACTCCTCGACCAGGTCGGCCTGGGCACCCGCGCCGCCGACGCGCGGCCGCGGCAGCTCTCCGGCGGGCAGCGCCAGCGCGTCGCCATCGCCCGCGCCCTCGCCGTCGAACCGGCCGTCCTCGTCCTCGACGAGGCCGTCGCCGCCCTCGACGTGTCCGTCCAGGCGCAGATCCTCAACCTGCTCGCCGACATCCGCGAACAGACCGCGATCGGCTACCTGTTCATCACCCACGACCTCGGCGTGGTCCGCTGCGTCACCGACGAGGTCCTCGTCATGCGCCGGGGCCGCGTCGTCGAGGCGGGACCCACGGCCGAGGTGCTCGCCGCGCCCCAACACCCGTACACCCGACTGCTGTTGGAATCCGTACCCCGCCCCGGCTGGGACCCGGAGGCGATCGCCGCGGCCCGCCGGGCGCTCTGACCGCACCACAGCACCACAGCCCGCAGCAGCACAGCACCACCGCATTGCTGAACCACCGCATCACCACGCCACCGCATCACCGCACCTCGCCCGGTCACGAGGGACCGAGCGGTGTCCGGCATGCCCACCCTCCTTCGCGAACCCCCACACCGCACAGGCACGTTGACACTGGAGGTCAACCATGAACGATCACGCTGTCGCCCGACACGCGGGCCGTGGTCTCACCAGGCGTCGTTTCCTCGCGGCGGCCGGACTGACCGCCGCGGGCGCCGCCCTCGCCACGACCCTCCCCGAACGGGCCGACGCGGCCGGTGGCGCCTTCCGCGTCCCCGTCGAGGACGTCCGCCACACCCGTACGTGGATGGCCTGGCCGGACAGCACCGCGATCTGGCCGGGCAAACTGAGCGGCGTCCAGGCGGACATCGCCCTGATCGCCCGGACGATCGCGACGTACGAACCCGTCGTCATGTGCGCCAACCCCGGCAGCGCCGCCAAGGCCCGCCAGATGTGCGGATCCACGGTCACCGTCATCAGCACCGTCCCGGTCGACGACTGCTGGATGCGCGACTCGGGCCCCGTCTTCCGGACCGACGGCCGGGGCGGCCTCGACGCCGTCGGCCTCAACTTCAACGGCTGGGGCGACAAGCAGACCCACGCCAAGGACGCCCTCGTCGCCGAGCGCGTCGCCGCCTACGCCGGCGTCCCGTTCACCTACGCCGACCTGGTCGGCGAGGGCGGCGCGATCGAGCAGGACGGCGCGGGCACCCTCATGGCCACCCGCAGCAGCCTGGTGAACCGCAACCGCAACCCCGGGATGTCGGAGCGCCAGGTGGAGGCGGCGATGTGCGACGCGTACGGCGCCTCCAAGGTGATCTGGTTCGACGGCGTCCGCGGCCAGGACATCACCGACGACCACGTCGACGCCACGTCCCGCTTCCTCGCCCCGGGGGAGGCGCTCGTCCAGATGCCCGTCGCCGCGGACACCGACGCCTACGCCCGCGACGCGCGTCAGCAGTACGGCATCCTGTCCGCCTCGACGACCGCCACCGGCCGCGCCATGGACACGATGCGGCTCCAGGGCCCGGACTACACCAAGATCCGCTCCACCAACCGGGACTTCCTCGCCTCCTACGCCAACTTCTACCTCTGCAACGACGCCGTCATCAGCGCCCAGTTCGGCGACCGGCGGGCGGACGAGGCGGCGAAGGCGACCCTGGCCCGGCTCTACCCGGACCGCGTCGTCGAGCAGCTGAACATCGACCGCCTGGGCACGGGCGGCGGCGGCATCCACTGCGTCACCCAGCAGCAGCCCGTCCGGTAACCGAGGTCCCACGAGAAGCAACTGGCACCGGCGTCATCGCGGCCGGGACCCCTGCTGAAATTTCCGTCAGTCCAGCCTGTCAGAAGCATTGACTGAAATTTAGGTCAGTCCCTACTGTGAGCGCACCCGATCGGCCCCCGGAAGCTCGGGGCCGCCGCGCGGATTCATGGAAGCACCCCTGAACAGGAGCCCACATGGGGCCAGTTGCCTCGCAGCCGCACGACTCCGCACCCCTTGCGGGCATCGAACAGCACTCGATCGACTGGGTGCCCCTCTCCGAACGGCACGGCACGCCCTCGAACGTCGGCGCCATCTGGTTCGTCGGCAGCCTCAACCTCACCGGTCTGGCGACCGGTGTGGTGACGCTGTCGATGGGGGCCTCGCTCGTCTGGACGGTGGTCGCCACCGTCCTCGGATCGCTCTTCGGGACGTTCTTCATGGCGTTCCACTCGGCCCAGGGGCCCCGGCTGGGCCTTCCCCAACTGGTCCAGTCGAGAGCGCAGTTCGGATACCTCGGCGCCGCGCTCACCGTGTGGGTGTTCGCCCTCGTCAACTACATCGCCTTCAACACCTCCGACGCCCTGCTGTCCGGTCAGGCCATGAACCTGCTCACCGGGATCCCCAACGGGCTCGGCTATGTGCTGGCCGCCGCGGTGGCGACCGTCATCGCCCTGTTCGGATACGAGTGGATCCACCGGCTGAACAAGTGGCTCACCTGGCCGTTCGTCGTGGTCACCGCAGCCGTCACCGTGTCCGCCCTCTTCGGCGGGGGGCTGCCCGACGGCGTCTGGGACGCCGGCCCGTTCGACCTCGCGCCGTTCATGCTCGTGTTCGTCTTCGTCGCCGGCTTCCAGCTGGGCTGGGCGCCGTACGTCTCGGACTACTCGCGCTACCTCAGACCCGACGTCCCCGTGCGCAGCACCTTCTGGTGGACCTACCTGCCCAGCGCGGTCTCCGGGATCTGGGTGTTCCTCCTCGGCGCCGTGGTCTCGGCCGGAGCTCCCGAGGGCACCGACCCGGTCACCGCCCTGAAACTCTCCGCCGATCGGCTGTTCGGCGGGTTCGGCACGGTCGCGGTCGTCGTCCTCCTGGTCGGGCTGCTCTCCATCATGGCGATCAACCAGTACGGCGGCAGCCTCACCATGATCTCGATCATGGACTCGTTCCGGCCGGTCAAGCCGACGCGGACCATAAGGGTCGCGACGATCGGGATCATGCTCGTGGCCGTCGGGACGGTCTCCACCGCCGTCGGCATCGACCAGTTCAACTGGTTCTTCGCGAACGTGGTCGTCGTCCTGACGTACCTGTTCATCCCGTGGACGGCCGTCAACCTGGTCGACTTCTTCTTCGTCCGGCGCGGCCAGTACGTCGTCAAGGAGATCTTCGACCCGCACGGCATCTACGGCCGGTGGGGCTGGCGGGGAAACCTCGCCTACGGCATCGGTCTCGCGTGCATGGCGCCGTTCATGGTCATCACCGGCCTCTACGTCGGTCCCGTCGCGAAGCTCCTCGGCGGCGTGGACTGTTCGATCTTCGTCGGCCTGCCCGTGGCCGGCGCCCTCTACTGGGCCTTCGCCCGGAGCCTCGATCTGGCCACCGAGCGCCGGCTGGTCCGGGAGGAGGGGCTCCTGGCGCCACTCCACTGAACGTCCCGCCCCGCACGTACAGAACCTCCGCGAGAAGGAGCACCACGTGAAGACAGAGCACGACGGCGGCACCCCGGGCATCAACCGCAGAACTCTCCTGACCCGCACCGGAGCGGTCGCGGCCGGTCTGGCGGTGGGACCGGTACTCGGCGGCATCCAGCCGGCCCAGGCCGCGTCCTGGCGCGTTCCCGGGGAAGAGGCCCCGCACAAGCGGACCTGGATGGCCTGGCCGTCCAGCTACACGATCTGGGGCAACCTGCTGTCCAAGATCCAGGCCGACATCGCCAAGCTCGCCAAGGAGATCGCCAAGTACGAGCCGGTGATCATGTGCGCGGACGGTTCGTCGGCCGCCTCGCAGGCCAGGACGGCCTGCGGATCCACCGTCACGGTGATCAGCTCGATACCGGTCTCCGACTGCTGGATGCGGGACACCGGCCCGCTGTTCCGGGTGGACGGGGCCGGCGGTCTCGACGCCTTCGGCCTGAACTTCAACGCCTGGGGCGAGAACGCCACGACCTTCTACGGCCTCCCCGCCTCCGCCTACGCCAAGGACCGCGTGCTCGCCGGGAAGGTGGCCGCCTACAACGCCGTCCCGTTCGCCAAGGCGTCCGTGGTCGGGGAGGGCGGCGGCATCGAGTACGACGGCGACGGCACCCTCATGGCGACCGAGAGCTGCTGGCTGAACAGCAACCGCAACCCCGGCAAGTCGCGCAGCCAGGTCGAGGCGGAGCTGCTGTCCCGCTTCGGCGCCACGAAGATGATCTGGCTGCCCGGCGTCACCGGGCAGGACGTCACCGACGGCCACATCGACGGCACCGCCCGGTACATCAAGCCCGGCGTGGTGATGGTCCAGCTGGCCGGCGCCGTACGCCCCGACGTCTGGACGGCCAACGCCCAGGCCATGCACAACGTCCTGGTCAACGCGACCGACGCCAAGGGCCGCCGCCTCCAGGTCCTCACCATCGAGGGCCCCGACACCCTGCCCCGCATCTCGGCGGGCAAGCGACAGGACTTCCTCAGCTCGTACATGAACTGGACCGTGACCAACAGCGCGGTGATCACCACCCAGTTCGGCGACACCGCCAAGGACGCGGCGGCCAAGACGGCGATCGCGGCCGCCTACGGCCGGCCCGTCGTCCAGCTCAACCTCGACAACCTCTACGGCAACGGCGGCGGTGGCGCGCACTGCGTCACGATGCAGGAGCCCACCCGCTGAACGAACCGAACAAGCTGAACAACCGGCCCGGGCCTCGCAGCGACGCCCGGGCCGGCGCTCTGCCAGGTGGAGGACTGGATAGCCTGGGCGAATGCTTACAGAAGTGACAGCGACCCGCTACGTCACGCCCCTGCGTGAGGGCGGCTCGCTCCCCGGGATCGTCGAGGCCGACGACCTCGGCACGTACGTCATGAAGTTCACGGGCGCGGGACAGGGTCGCAAGACCCTCGTCGCCGAGGTCGTCTGCGGGGAGCTCGCCCGCCGGCTCGGGCTGCGCGTCCCGGAGCTCGTCACCATCCAGCTCGACCCGGTCATCGGGCTCTCCGAGCCCGACCAGGAGGTCCAGGAGCTGCTCAAGGCGAGCGGCGGGCTCAACCTGGGCATGGACTTCCTGCCCGGCTCGCTGGGCTTCGACCCGCTGGCGTACGAGGTCGACCCCAAGGAGGCCGGCAAGGTCGTCTGGTTCGACGCAGTGATCAACAACGTCGACCGGTCCTGGCGGAACCCGAACATGCTGGTCTGGCACGGCGACCTGTGGCTCATCGACCACGGCGCCACCATGATCTGGCACCACAACTGGCCGGGCGCGCAGGCCTCCGCCGCCAAGCCGTACGACGCCTCCGACCACGCCCTCGCGCCCTTCGCGCCGGACGTCGCCGCCGCGGCCGCCGAACTCGCGCCGCTCGTCACCCGCGAGCTGCTCGACGAGGTCGCCGCCGACGTGCCCGACGAGTGGCTCGTCGACGAACCCGGCTTCTCCACCACCGACGAGGTGCGCGCCGCCTACGTCGAGGCGCTCCTGCCCCGCGCCGCCACCATCCACGAGCGGATCACGCTCGGCCCCCGCACCGAGAACCGGCCCCAGCAACCCCCCGGCTGGCTGGCCGAGCGCCTCGCGCCCCGGGCGCACTCCACCGAGAAGGACAGCACCACGTGACCGACCGCGATGTCTTCGAGTACGCGCTGCTGCGCGTCGTGCCGCGGGTCGAACGCGGCGAGTGCTTCAACGCGGGCGTGGTCGTCTACTGCCGCGCCAAGTCCTACGTGGCCGCCCGCACCCATCTGGACGAGGCCAAGCTGGCCGTCCTCGACCCGGCGGCGGACGTCACGGGCGTCCGGGCCGCGCTGCGCGCCGTCGAGGGCGTCTGCCTCGGCGGCGACGACGCCGGGCAGGCCGCCCGCGACGACGCGGGCCGGCGCTTCCGCTGGCTGATCGCCCCGCGCTCCACGGTCGTGCAGCCGGGCCCCGTCCACACGGGACTCACCGCCGACCCCGAGGCCGAGGTGGAACGCCTCCTGGATCTGCTGGTCCGCTGAGCCCACCGATGTCTCCCTCCCGCCACGGGGAGTGACCAGGTGCACCCGGTGGGCCGTTGACACCGGGTGCCATCGCTTCTAGCGTCTCGTTCTGCGGACGATACTAAGCGGTCGCTCATGTGCGGGACGCGTGAGCGGGGCGGGCGGTCCGTCCGCGGTCAGGGTCGATCCAAGGGCGAGGAGAACCAAGCATGTCCACCACCGAGCAGCGCGTAGCCGTCGTCACGGGTGCCGCACGAGGCATCGGCGCCGCCACGGCGCTCCGCCTCGCGGCCGAGGGCCGCGCCGTCGCCGTACTCGACCTCGACGAGGCGGCCTGCAAGGACACCGTCGAGAAGATCACGGCCGCGGGCGGCACCGCCCTCGCCGTCGGCTGCGACGTCTCCGACGGCGCCCAGGTGGAGGCCGCCGTCGCGCGGATCGCCGCCGAGCTCGGCGCGCCGACGATCCTCGTCAACAACGCCGGCGTGCTCCGCGACAACCTGCTCTTCAAGATGTCCGAGTCCGACTGGGACCTCGTCATGAACGTGCACCTCAAGGGCGCCTTCCTGATGGCGAAGGCCTGCCAGAAGCACATGGTGGACGCGGGCTTCGGCCGGATCGTCTCGCTCTCCTCCTCCTCGGCGCTCGGCAACCGCGGCCAGGCCAACTACTCGGCCGTCAAGGCGGGCCTGCAGGGCCTCACCAAGACGCTCGCCAAGGAGCTCGGCAAGTTCGGCGTCACCGCCAACGCCGTCGCCCCCGGCTTCATCGTCACCGAGATGACCGCGCAGACCGCCGAGCGCGTCGGCATGGGCTTCGAGGAGTTCCAGGCCGCCGCCGCCTCCATGATCCCCGTCCAGCGCGTCGGCCGCCCCGAGGACGTCGCGAACGCGATCGCCTTCTTCGCGGGCGACGACGCCGGCTTTGTCTCCGGCCAGGTCATGTACGTGGCCGGCGGCCCGCTCAACTGACGTACCGGCGCAGCAGCGAGAGGAGGCGGTCATGACCGCGAACGAACGGCCGGAGCTCTCCGGCAAGGTCGCCCTCGTCACCGGCGCGAGCCGGGGCATCGGCTACGGCATCGCCGAGGCGCTGGTCGCCCGCGGCGACCGGGTCGTCATCACGGGGCGCGGCGAGGAGGCCCTCAAGGAGGCCGCGGAGCGGCTCGGTGCCGACCGGGTCATCGCCGTCCCCGGCAAGGCCCACGACCTGGCCCACCAGGCCGCCGCCGTCGAGGCGGCCATGGACGGCTTCGGCCGGCTGGACTTCCTGGTCAACAACGCCGGGACGAACCCGGTCTTCGGCCCCATCGCCGATCTGGACCTGGGCGTGGCCCGTAAGGTCTTCGAGACCAATGTGATCTCCGCGCTCGGTTTCGCCCAGCGGAGCTGGCACGCCTGGCAGAAGGATCACGGCGGTGCAATCGTGAACATCGCGTCCGTCGCCGGCATCTCGGCCTCTCCCTTCATCGGCGCGTACGGGATGAGCAAAGCCGCGATGGTGAATCTGACCCTCCAGCTGGCGCACGAATTCGCGCCGCTCGTGCGGGTCAACGCCATCGCCCCGGCCGTGGTGAAGACGAAGTTCGCACAGGCCCTGTACGAGGGCCGTGAGGCGGAGGCGGCCGCCGCCTATCCGCTCGGCCGGCTCGGCCTCCCCGAGGACATCGGGGGCGCGGCAGCGTTCCTGACCTCCGCGCAGTCGGAGTGGATCACCGGCCAGACCCTCGTCGTCGACGGCGGGATTTTCCTGAACGCCGGAGTCGGCTGACCGATATCCGGACACTTTCCGGATTTCATGTCCGGATTGGCCCCGGTTATACGTCGAATGCCTCAAGTGCCCCGTCAGGCTCAAAGATTGACCTGACGGGGTGCTGCGGTATCGTCGGCCGACCCGTGGCTGAACGAGGAGCGTGCACGTGTTCAACCGGACCAGTCTGCAGGCCGCTGCAGCCCTTGCGTCCATATCCCTGGTGGCCGGATGCGGTGTCTTTTCGGACAGCGAATCCGCCGGGGATCAGAGAATCGTCATCGGTACGATGAGTTCTCCCACCACGCTTGATCCGGCCGCGGCCTGGGACAATTCCTGGGAGCTCTTCCGGAATGTCTTCCAGACCCTGGTGAGTTTCCCGACAGGCAGCACGGCGCCGCAGTCCGACGCCGCCGACTGCAAGTTCACGGACACGTCGAGCCGGATCTTCGAGTGCAAGCTCCAGGAGGGCCTCAAGTTCTCCAACGGGCACAAGCTGGACGCCGAGGCCGTGCGGTACTCGATCGAGCGCATCCGCACGATCAACCACAAGGGCGGCCCCAACGGGATGCTCGGCTCGCTCGGCAAGATCGAGACCGTCGGCGACCGCACGGTCGTCTTCCGCCTGAACAAGTCGGACGCCACCTTCCCGTTCGTCCTCGCGACCCCCGCGATGTCGCTCGTGGACCCGGCCGAGTACCCGGCGGACAAGCTCCGCACGGACGGCAAGCTCGTCGGCTCCGGCCCGTACGTCCTCGACTCCTACGAGGAGCGGAAGACGGCCGAGCTGACCAAGAACCCGACCTACAAGGGGTTCGCCGCCCGCAAGAACGGCGGCGCGACGATCCGGTACTACGAAGACTCCGCGGCGATGGTCGCGGCGCTCCGGAAGGACGAGATCGACGCCACCTACCGCGGCCTCAGCGCCGAGGAGGTCGTCGCGCTCCAGGAGGACAAGCCGGAGAATAAGCGCCTCCAGATCGTCGAGTCCACCGGCGCCGACATCCGCTACCTGGTCTTCAACACCCAGGACCCCTCGGTCGCCAAGCCGGCCGTCCGCAAGGCCATCGCCCAGCTCGTCGACCGCGACGCGCTGGTCGAGAAGGTCTACCAGGGCACCGCCGAGCCCCTGTACTCGATGGTGCCCAAGGGCATCGCCGCGCACACCACCAAGTTCTACGACCGCTACGGCACGCCGAGCGTCTCCAAGGCCAAGAAGATCCTGAAGAGCGCCGGGATCGAAGAACCCGTCGAGCTGGACTTCTGGTACACGACCGACCGGTACGGCTCCTCGACGGCCGCCGAGTTCACCGAGCTGAAGCGCCAGCTGGAGGCGTCCAAGCTCTTCAAGGTCGAGCTGCACGGCAAGCCGTGGAAGGAGTTCCAGGCGGGCTACCAGAAGGGCGAGTACCCGGTCTTCGGGCGCGGCTGGTTCCCCGACTTCCCGGACCCGGACAACTTCGTCGCCCCCTTCGTGGGCAAGGAGAACGTCCTCGGCACGCCCTACGAGAGCAACCGGATCACCGGCGAGCTGCTCCCGAAGTCCCGCCGCGAGAGCGACCGCGGGACGGTCACGGACGAGTTCGTGGAGGCCCAGGAGATCCTGGTCCAGGACGTCCGCCTGCTGCCCCTGTGGCAGGGCAAGCTGTACATCGCGGCCGGTGAGGACATCGGCGGCGCCGAGCGCGCGCTCGACCCGCAGACGGTCATGCAGCTGTGGGAGCTGCACCGCCGCGCCAGCTGGTAGCCCGTGACCGGCCCCGGTGGGCGGCCTGCGGGGGTCACTGTCAGTGGCCCCCGGTAGGTTCTGGGACGTAGAACAGGAACGTCCACCGGAGGTTGTTGACCATGACCGACACCAGCATGCTGCCCGAGTCCTGGCAGGGTGTTCTCGGCGAGGAGCTGCGCAAGCCGTACTTCGCGCAGCTCACCGAGTTCGTCGAGGAGGAGCGTGCCAGGGGACCGGTCTTCCCCCCGAAGGACGAGGTCTTCGCAGCCCTCGACGCCACCCCGTACGACAAGGTGAAGGTCCTGATCCTCGGTCAGGACCCCTACCACGGCGAGGGGCAGGGGCACGGCCTCTGCTTCTCCGTCCGGCCCGGCGTGAAGACCCCGCCCTCCCTGCGGAACATCTACAAGGAGATGCAGGCGGAGCTGGGCCACCCGATCCCGGACAACGGCTATCTGATGCCGTGGGCCGAGCAGGGCGTCCTCCTGCTCAACGCGGTCCTGACGGTCCGCTCCGGCGAGGCGAACTCGCACAAGGGCAAGGGCTGGGAGAAGTTCACCGACGCGGTGATCACCGCCGTCGCCTCGCGGCCCGACCCCGCCGTCTTCGTCCTCTGGGGCAACTACGCGCAGAAGAAGCTGCCGCTCATCGACGAGGAGCGGCACGTCGTCGTGAAGGGGGCCCACCCCTCGCCCCTGTCGGCGAAGAAGTTCTTCGGCTCGCACCCCTTCGGCCAGATCGACGCGGCCGTCGCGGCCCAGGGACACGACCCGATCGACTGGCGCGTTCCGGACCTCGGCTGAGCCTCGGCCGGATCGGGTCCGGGTGCGGCTAGCGTCGGCTCTCCCAATGGGTGAGCGGGTGGAGGTCGGCGTGACCGAGCAGCAGCAGGCGGCGGACGACGGGGTCATGACCAGGATCGGGCAGGCCACGATGCTGCTGCACGGCGGCGACCGCGAAGAGGCCCGCAACCGGTTCGGGGTGCTGTGGCAGGAGATCGGTCCCGAAGGGGACCCCTTGCACCGCTGCACCCTCGCCCACTACATGGCCGACGCCCAGGACGACCCCGACGCCGAGCTGGCCTGGGACCTGCGGGCACTGGGCGCGGCCGGGGAGCTCGCGGACGAGCGGCTCGCCGAGCACGGCTCGGCGGTCGCACTGCGCGCGCTGTACCCGTCGCTCCACCTCAACCTCGCCGCCGACTACGTCAAGCTCCAGCGGCCGGACGCCGCGCGGGTCCACCTGGACCGGGCCCGCGCGGCGTCGGACACGCTCGACGACGACGGCTACGGGAACGGGGTGCGGGCCGCGATCGAGCGCTTGGACGTGCGGCTCCGGAGCATGTGACCGGGAGTCTGGATGCCGCGGCGGCTCACCGGCCGTACGTGCCGTGGCAGATCCTGGCCTGATCGCTGCCCGGGTCCCAGCCCCCGTACCGTTCGCCCAGGTCGCAGACGTCCGCCCGGGAGCGCGGCGGTTCCTTCGGCAGCTCCGCGAGTCCCGGCAGCTCCGGCACGGCCGGCCAGGGCTCCGGGCGCGACACCTCGCGGTGCCGGGGGGTGGCGGTGGGGCGCGGCGGCGAGGGGCGTGGCGGGGCCGCCGTCCGCCGGTGCCGCTCGGGTACGGAATCGGCCGCGGGGGCGGGTAAGGGCGTCGCGCGGGGCGCGGCGGACCCCTGGGGCGCGGCGGAGGGCGGGGGAGCGGGAAGCGCCGCTTCGAGGGCCTCGCGGGCCGGGCCCTCGACCATCTGCGGCGCCGCTTCCTGGGTGGGGAGGACGGAGGACTCCGCCGCGGGCGCGGGCGCCGGCGGCTGCGCGTCCACCGGGACGCAGCCCGCCAGGGCGGCGACCGCCGCCCCGACCAGGATCTTCGCTGTGGTTCGGGTTCGATGCACCGCGCCACTCTGCTGGTCCGGCGGCGATCTTCGCGCCCCTACCGGCCGGGAATGCCCCGCACGGGTGAGCCGTCGCGGGCCCCGCCTTGACCTGCTCAGTCGCCGGTGGCGCCGTCGATCCGCTCCCGGAGCAGGTCAGCGTGGCCGTTGTGGCGGGCGTACTCCTCGATCATGTGCAGGTAGATCCAGCGGAGGTTGAAGGTCTCCCCGGTGCGGTGCTCGCCGACGCCGAGGTCGTCGAGGCCGTGCGGGGCGGCCAAGGTGCGCGCGTGGGCGATCTCGGCCTGCCAGGTCGCGTACGCCTCCTCGTAGGTGTCCTCGTCCGTGGCGTGGATGTCCCGGTCGTGGTCCTCCTTGGTGGAGTAGATCCAGTCCGCCTTCTCACCGGAGAGAACGCGGCGGAACCAGCCGCGCTCGACCTCGGCCATGTGCCGGACGAGACCCAGCAGGTTGAGGTCGGACGGCGGAGCGGACGGGGTGCGCAGCTGGGCGTCGTCGAGGCCCTCGCACTTGATCGCGAGGGTCGCGCGATGGAAGTCGAGCCACTGCTCGAGCGCCTCGCGCTCGCCCGAGGTGGTGGACGGGTCGACGCGGGGGACGGAATCGGTGCGTTCGGTGGTCATGCGCGGCATCGTCCCCCATGATCACCGACCGCGCCAGCGCTTTCCCGCCCGGCTCCGGTCCCCGGGACGCGGGACACGGGACGTGGGACGCGGTCTAGCGGGGGCCGAGCATGCCCCGCAGCAACTCGTCGAAGCCGGTGCGCAGTTCCGCCCGGCTGGGCACGGCCGCGTGGAAGGAACCAGCGGCGCAGGAGAACATCAGCCCCTCGCACCAGGCGACGAGGGAGAGCGCGTGCCGCTCGGGCTCCGGCGAGCCGGCCGCCGTCATCGCCGCGACCAGCGGTCCGTGGAAGGCGGAGCCCGCGGCGTCGAAGAAGGCGCGGAGCTCGGGGCGGCGGGTGGCCTCCAGGGCCAGCTCGTAGCGGGAGACGAGCAGCGCGCGGTGGTCCGTGAGGTAGCGGTGCAGGGCGAGGGCGAACGCGTCCACGAGGGCGTCCACGAGTGCGCCGGCGGTCGGGGGCGTGTCGGCGTCATGGTGGGTCTCCGTCCCGCCGGCGCCCGGCAGCTCGTCCGGAGTCAGCACGCGCGCCTCCCAGTGGACCTGGCGGCGCACGGCCGTCTCCAGGAGCGCCTGGCGGGTGCGGGCGTGATTGGAGGTCGACCCCTGCGGCAGCCCGGCCCGTTCGTCCACGGCGCGGTGCGTCAGGCCGCGCATGCCGCGCTCGACGAGGAGGTCGAGGGCGGCGTCCCCGATCCGCTCGGCGCGGGAGGCGGAGGAGGCGGGCGAGGCGGGCGAGGTGGGGGAAGCGGGGGAAGCGGGGGTGTCCGCGGAGTCGGCGGTCGGTGCGCTCATGGGGACAACGTACTACCGGCCCGACTACACCTGTAGTACGGTCGCGATGTCGACTCACTACACCTGTAGTTACGGACTCCGGGGAGCAGCCATGGAACAGCAGCACCGTGCCGTCGTCGTCGGAGCCGGAATCGGCGGGCTCACCGCCGCCGTCGCCCTCCACCGCAACGGCTGGCAGGTCACCGTCCTGGAGCGCGCCGCCGACCTCACGCCCGTCGGCGCCGGCATCGCCCTCGCCCCCAACGCCCAGCGCGCCCTGGACGTCATCGGCCTCGGCGACCGCGTCCGCGCCCTCGCCGCGTGGCAGGGCGACGGCGGCATGCGGACCCCCGACGGCCGCTGGCTCGCCCGGACCGACGCCCGGGCCGCCGCCGCGCGCTTCGGCGGACCGCTCGTCCTCCTCCACCGCGCCACCCTCGTCGAGATCCTCACCTCGGCGCTCCCCGACGGCACCGTCCGCACCGGAGCGGCCGCCGTCCTCGCCGATCCCGGCGACGACCGGCACCCCGCCCGCCTGACCACCCCGGACGGCGAGACCGAGGCCGAACTCGTCGTCGCCGCCGACGGCATCCGGTCCGCGACGCGGCACCTGCTCTTCCCCGGGCACCCCGGACCCCGGTACGCCGGCTGCACCACCTGGCGGGTCGTCGTCCCCGCCCCCGCACGGCCCTTCGCCCCGCACGAGACCTGGGGCGCCGGACGCCTCTGGGGCACCCAGCCCCTCAAGGACGGCCGGATCTACGCGTACGCCATGGCCACCGCCCCCGCCGGGGCCCACGCCGCCGACGACGAGAAGGCCGAACTCCTGCGCCTCTTCGGCGACTGGCACCACCCCGTCCCCGAGATCCTCGCCGCCGTCGACCCCGCCCAGGTCCTGCGCCACGACGTCCACCACCTGCCCGACCCGCTGCCCGCCTTCCACCGGGGCCGGGTCGCCCTCCTCGGCGACGCCGCGCACGCGATGATGCCGAGCCTCGGCCAGGGCGGGAACCAGGCCGTCGAGGACGCCGTCGTCCTCGCCCACCACGCCCGCTCCGGACCCGACTTCGACCCCGGCCGCGCGCTCGCCGCTTACACGGCCGACCGCCTGCCGCGCACCACCGCCATCGGGCGCAAGGCCGCCCGCACCGGCGCGGTCACGCTCCTCTCCGCCCGGCCCGCCGTCGCCCTGCGCTCGGCACTCGTCGGCGCCGTCTCCCGCTTCGGTCCGGGCCTCGTCCTGCGTGGTTTCGACGGCATCGCCGACTGGCGGCCGCCGGTGGCACCGGCCCGTCCCGCGTAAGCTGACCGGCGCGAACGGCCCGCGCGAGAGGGGCCTGTGGACACGAGTGACACGAGTGCCACGAACGACACGAACGACACGAACACCTCGACAAGGGAGACCCCGTGAAGGTTGGCTGCATCGGACTCGGCGACATCGCGCAGAAGGCGTACCTGCCCGTCCTCGCCACCCTCCCCGGGGTCGAACTCCACCTCCAGACCCGCACCGCCGCGACCCTGGACCGGGTCGCCGACGTCCATCACCTGCCCGCCGCGCAGCGTCACCGCGACCTCGACTCGCTGCTCGCCGCCGGACTCGACGCGGCCTTCGTCCACGCCCCGACCGCCGCCCACGCCGAGATCGCCGGCCGCCTCCTCGAAGCGGGCGTCGCCACGTACGTCGACAAGCCCCTCGCCTACGAGTACGAGGACTCCGAGCGGATCGTGGAGCTCGCGGAGAAGCGCGCGGTCAGCCTCGCCGTCGGCTTCAACCGGCGCCTCGCCCCCTCCTACGCCCAGTGCGCCGAGCACCCGCGCGAGCTGATCCTCCTGCAGAAGAACCGCATCGGCCTGCCCGAGGACCCCCGCACCCTCGTGCTCGACGACTTCATCCACGTCGTCGACACCCTGCGCTTCCTCGTCCCCGGCGAGATCGAGCACGTCGACGTGCGCGCCCGGATCCGCGAAGGGCTCATGCACCACGTCGTGCTCCAGCTCTCCGGCGACGGCTTCACCGCCATCGGCATGATGAACCGGCTGAACGGCTCCACCGAGGAGATCCTGGAGGTCTCGGGGCAGGACACCAAGCGCCAGGTCCTCAACCTCTCCGACGTCATCGACCACAAGGGCCAGCCGACCGTCCGCAAGCGCGGCGACTGGGTGCCCGTGGCCCGCCAGCGCGGCATCGAGCAGGCCGTGCTCGCCTTCCTCGACGCCGTACGGGAGGGGCGGGTGCTCAGCGCCCGCGACGCCCTGCTGACCCACGAGCTGTGCGAGCGCGTGGTCCGCGAGGCCCTGATCCAGGCCTCCTGAGCGCGCCCGCGCCCTCGGCGGCGCACACGGCACCCACCACAACGAACGCCCCGTACAACGGCCAGTCGCCCCACCGGACGTAGCCCGTCGTCGCCGTCGAGAGCGGCAGCTCCCGTACGGCGACGGCGCTCGCGTCCGTGCCGAGGACGGGCCCGATCCGGCGGCCGTCGGGGCCGTACACGGCGCTGATCCCGGTGAGCGTGGCGTGCGCGACGGGCCGGCCCGTCTCCGCCGCCCGCAGCGCCGCCAGGGACGCGTGCTGGGCGGGCGCCCAGCTCTCCTGGAAGGTGCTGGTCGACGACTGGACGACGAGGAGTCCGGCGCCGTCCCGGACGAGCCGCCGGCTCATGTCGGGGAAGGCCGACTCGAAGCAGATCAACGGTCCGATCCGCAGCCCCTCGGACCCCGCCGCCGCGGGCAGCGTCATCACGACCGGCTCGGTGCCCCGCCGCCGGTCCTCCTGTGCCGCCCGGCCGACCGAGGTCGCCCAGCCCAGGACGCCGCGCGCGGGGACGTACTCGCCGAACGGCACGAGCCGCATCTTGTCGTAGCGCTGACCCGTCAGCCCCGCCGGGCCGACCAGGACGGCGCTCTTGTAGATGCCCGGGCGATCGGCGCCGCGCGCGTCCACGTTCACGAGGAGCGGCGCGTCGACCGCCCGCGCCAGGGCGGTGAGCCGGGCGGCGAGCTCGGGCCGTCCGGCCGGATCGGCGCCGACGCCGCTCTCGCCCCAGATCACCAGGTCCAGCCGCTGCCCCGCGAGCGAACGGGTCAGCTCCTCGGCGCGGGCGAGCCGCCGCTCGGCCCCGTCCGGACCGTCGAACACCCCGGGCTGTACGAGGGCCACGCGCACCGTCCCGTGCTCGCTCGGCGCCCCGACACCCCAGGCCGCCGCACCCGCCACGAGCGCGCAGGCCACGAGCCCCGCGACGCCGACGACACGCAGCCCTACGACCCCCGCGGCACGCAGCCCCGCGACCCCCGCGGCACGCGGCCCCGGCACCGCGACCAGCAGCGCCACGGCCGTGTTCACCGCGACCACGAGCAGGCTCACCAGCCACACCCCGCCGACCGAGGCGAGCCGCAACGCCGCCGGCACCTCCCACTGGCTCGCGCCGAGCAGCCCCCACGGCCCGCCGAGCCCCTCCCAGGAACGGACCAGCTCGATCAGCAGCCAGCCCGAGGGCACCGCGAGCAGGGCGGCGACGGCCCTCGGCGGTGACGGCACACCGCAGAGGAGGGAGCGCACGAGCCACGCCCACGGCACCCACAGCAGCCCGAGCAGCGCGGCCAGCGGCAGGAGGAAGACGTGCAGGCTCGGCAGCAGCCAGTGGTGGACGGCGAGCACGAACCCGGCCCCGCCCAGCCAGCCGTCCAGCGCCGCGCGGCGCGCCCCCGGGGCCGTACGGATCAGCAGCAGCCACGGGACGAGCGCCAGGTACGCCCACCACCAGAGGCCGGGCGCGGGGAAGGCGAGTGCGGGGAGCGCACCGCAGACGACGGCGAGCAGGGAGCGCACGAACCCGTGCCAAGGCACCGGGAAGCGGCCCCGGCCCGGTACGGGCTCGCGGTCCCGGTCGCGGTTCACGAACGGCATGCTCATGGCGGCCTCCCGCCCTTGCCTTCAGTGTCGGACGTGCCCGGTCCCCGCGCGTCCCGCCGTCAGTGCCGGCGCCACCGCTCGTCGACGACGACCGAGCGGAGCCGCCAGCCGTCGGCGGTGCGCAGCGCCGTGAAGGCGTAGCGGCCGCCGCAGATGAAGTCCTCGCCGGTGGCGAAGCGCATCGGGTTCACGTAGTCGGCGCGGACGTCCGCGCCGTCGCCGGACTCCTGGTACCCGCCCGCCTCACGGAAGAGGACCCGTCGGTTCACGATGAGGTGCTGGCGTACGGGGAAGAGGGTCATGGTCTCGGCGAGCCAGTCGGCGACCTCGGCCGCGGGGCCCTCGATCCCGCCCGAGCCGCGGTAGTCGGCCCGGCCGTCCGGGGTGAACAGGGCCCGGTAGCCGGCCCAGTCGGCATCGTCCACGGCCGCCGCGTAGCCGGTGATGAGGTCGTCGAGGGCGAGCCGGTCCATCACGGTCGCGAGGTCCACGCGCTGCGTCATCGGTTCAGTCTCGGGCAGCGGGGGCCCGGCGCCAAGGGGCGTGCGGGCGGTGGCTTCCGGGGCGCCGTCATACTGTCCGGCATGCGCGTGCACATGGATCCCGAAACGACCGACCGGACCTCCTTCTACCGGTTGCTCACGGCCACCGTCGTACCCCGGCCGATCGCCTGGGTCTCCACGACCTCGGCCGACGGGACGGACAACCTCGCCCCGCACTCCTTCTTCACCATCGCCTCGGTCACGCCGCCGGTCGTGCAGTTCACGTCGGTGGGACGAAAGGACTCGCTGCGGAACGTGGAGGAGACCGGCCAGTTCGTGGTCAACCTCGCCCCCGAAGGGCTCTTCGAGCAGATCAACGCCACGGCGACCGACTTCCCGCGCGGGGTGAGCGAGTTCGACGCCTGTGGGGTCGCGCGCGAGCAGAGCCTGCGCGTGAAGCCGCCGCGCGTGGCTCAGTCGCCGGTGGCACTCGAATGCGAGCTGCACAGCACGGTGCGGATCGGCGACTCGACGGTGGTCTTCGGCCGGGTCGTGCACGCGGCGGTCGACGAGTCGGTCATGACCGACGGCCACCCCGAGATGACCCGCATGCGCCCGCTCACCCGGCTCGGCAAGAACGAGTGGGGCACCCTGGGCGGCATCAAGGAGATCGCCCGGGTGCCCTACCAGGGCTGACGGCCGGGACCGTCAGCCCGCGGACTCGCCCGCGTGCGGGCTCAGGACGCCGGCGCCGACCAGGATGAACAGCAGGATGCCGAGCAGGATCCGGTAGATCACGAAGGGCATGAAGGACTTCGTGGTGATGAACTTCATGAACCAGGCGATCACCGCGTAGCCGACGACGAACGCGATGATCGTGGCGAAGATGGTCGGGCCCCAGGAGACGTGCCCCTCGCCCGCGTCCTTCAGTTCGTACGCGCCAGAGGCGAGGACCGCCGGGATCGCGAGGAGGAAGGAGTAGCGGGCGGCCGCCTCGCGGGTGTAGCCCATGAGCAGACCGCCGGAGATCGTCGCGCCCGAGCGGGAGACGCCCGGGATCAGGGCCATCGCCTGGCAGAGGCCGAAGATCAGGCCGTCCTTCACGCTGAGGTCCTTGAGCGACTTGCGCTCGTGGACGACCCGGTGGCGGCCGCCGGCCTCGTCCCGCGCGGCCAGCCGGTCGGCGACGCCCAGGACGATGCCCATGACGATCAGGGTGGTCGCGATCAGCCGCAGGTCGCGGAAGGGGCCCTCGATCTGGTCCTTGAGCGTGATGCCGAGGACGCCGATCGGGATGGAGCCGACGATGACCAGCCAGCCCATCTGGGCGTCGTGGTCGGAGCGCATCGCCTTGTCGGTGAGGGAGCGGAACCAGGCCGAGAGGATCCGCGCGATGTCCTTGCGGAAGTAGATCAGGACGGCCGTCTCCGTACCGATCTGGGTGATCGCGGTGAAGGCCGCGCCCGGGTCCTCCCAGCCCGCGAAGGCCGCGGTCAGCCGGAGGTGCGCGCTGGAGGAGATGGGAAGGAACTCCGTCAGCCCCTGTACGAGTCCGAGGATGAACGATTCGAACCAACTCATGGGGCTAGGGCCGTCCCGTTATGTACGTGTGCGGTCAGAAGGTCGAGCGCAGCGTACCGCCCCAAAGTGACGGGCCCGTGGTCAGGTCCGTGATGCTCTCGTGATCAGGGCTCGCGAGGTCCGGATCAGGGCTCACGGGGTCCGGATCACGGCTCGCGAGGTCCCGCGGCCGTCCACCCGGGCGCCCGGACGTGGGCGCTGAGGCTCCGCCGGTCGGCCTCGCCGCCGCAGTGGGCGCAGACGAGCCGGGGGCTGAGGACCTCGCCGCAGTCGTGCTCCAGGACGACGGGGCGGTCGTCCGCGTTGAGGTGGCGGTCGCCCCAGGCCATGAGGGTGACCAGGACGGGCTGGAGTTCCTCGCCGGCGGCCGTGGCCCGGTACTCGAAGCGCTGCGGGCGCTCGCTGTACGGCACCCGCTCCAGGATCCCCGCCTCGACGAGCCGCTTGAGGCGGGCGGTGAGGATGTCGCGCGGGGCGCCGGTGTTGCGCGCGATCCGGTCGAAGCGGTGCACGCCGAGGGAGACCTCGCGGAGGACGAGCAGCGCGTACTTCTCGCCGACGAGCGCGAGGGTGTCGGCGATCGAGCAGGGGCGGGGGGCGGCCTTCATGGGGTCAGCCTAGGGCAGCGGGGCGAAGAGGGTTTGAAAATCCAACTCACTGGGCTATGTTACCGATGAGTGTTGGTCCAGTTTTCCAACTCAGGAGTTGGTCATGCGTGACGCCGTCATCGTCGAAGCCGTCCGTACCCCGATGGGAAAGGGAAAGGCCGGGGGAGCCCTGTCCCACGTCCACCCCGTCGCCCTCCTCTCCCACACCCTGCGCGCCCTGATCGAACGCAGCGGCATCGACCCCGCCCTCGTCGACGACGTGATCGGCGGAACGGTCGACCAGGTCGGCGAGCAGGCCATGAACACCACCCGCTACGCCTGGCTCGGCGCCGGATTCCCCGAGTCCGTGCCCGCCACCACCGTCGACCGGCAGTGCGGCTCCTCCCAGCAGGCCGTCCACTTCGCCGCCCAGGGCGTCCTCTCCGGGGCGTACGACATCGCCGTCGCCTGCGGGGTCGAGTCCATGAGCCGGGTCCCCATGTGGTCCAACGTGCCGCCCGGCGCCGACCCCTTCGGCCCCGGCGTCGCCGAGCGCTACCCCGAGGGCCTCGTCCCGCAGGGCATCAGCGCCGAGCTCATCGCCGCCAAGTGGTCGATCGGCCGCGAGGCCATGGACGAGTTCGCCGCCGGATCGCACACCAAGGCCGCCCGCGCCTGGGAGGCGGGACTCTTCGACGCCGAGGCCGTCCCGTACGAGGGCGTCCGCCGTGACGAGACCGTGCGCCCGGCGACCACCCCGGAGATCCTCGCCGGTCTCCGGCCCGCCTTCGAGGACCCCGGCTTCGCCGCCCGCTTCCCGCAGATCGACTGGTCCGTCACCGCCGGCAACAGCAGCCCGATCAACGACGGAGCGTCCGCCGTGCTCGTCATGGCCGCCGACACCGCCCGGAGCCTCGGCCTGCGGCCCCTCGCCCGGCTGCACAGCTTCGCCGTCACCGGTTCCGACCCGCTGCTGATGCTGAGCGGCGTCATCCCCGCCACCGAGAAGGTCCTGCGCCGCGCGGGCCTCTCCCTCGCCGACATCGACCTCTTCGAGATCAACGAGGCCTTCGCGAGCGTCGTGCTCGCCTGGCAGCAGGAGACCGGCGCCGACCCGGCCAGGGTCAACGTCCACGGCGGGGCCATCGCGCTCGGACACCCGATCGGCGCCAGCGGCACGCGCATCGCGACGACCCTCGTCCACGCCCTCCGGGCCCGCGGCGCCCGCTACGGCCTCCAGGCGATGTGCGAGGCGGGCGGCCTCGCCAACGCGATGATCGTCGAGGCGCTCTGAGGGCCGTATCGAACTACGGGGCCGTACCGACCGGCTCCCGCTCCTCCAGAGCGGGAGCCGTGAGTGGTGCCGGGGCCCGCAGACCGTGGCGCTTGCGCCAGGCCACCACCGCCGCGCCGAGACCCGACAGGACGATGAACCCCGCCGAGAAGAGGAAGGCCGGCGACCCCGGCGAACCCGCCTGGGCGCCCGCGATCACGTATGCCGCCGTGTTCGGCACGGTGCCGATCGCCGTCGCCAGGAGGAACGGCACGTACCTCATCCGGGAGACCGCCGCGCAGTAGTTGGCCGCCGCGAACGGGACCCCCGGGAAGAGCCGGATCGCCAGCATCGAGCGGAAGCCGTGCCGGCTCAGCTGCCCGTCCGCCGCCGTCAGCCAGCGGCCCCGCAGCATCGGCCGCAGCGCGTCCTGCCCCAGGAAGCGGCCGAGGGTGAAGGAGATCCCGGCGCCGAGCACCGTCCCCGCGACCGCCGCCGTCAGACCGAAGGCCGAGCCGAAGAGCGCGCCCGCCGCCAGATTGAGCACCGGCCGCGGGACGAACGCCGCCGTGCACACGCCGTACGCGAGGCCGAAGAGCATCACCGCGCCCGCGCCGTCCGTCTGCTGCGGCCAGCCAGAGGAGAGCATCCGCTGCGGCTCGTACAGCAGCACGAGCCCCGCCGCGCAGAGCAGCAGCAGGGCGAGCATCGAGAGCCGCGCACGGGGCGAGAGCAGGGCCCGGGAGCAGCGGACGGCGAGGGAGCCCGGCGGCCGGGGCACGGGAGCGAGCATTCGGGGAGAGTAGCGGACGCGTCCGTATGATCGCCGTAATGTGTGTCATGTCCGTCCGGGCCGGAGCCCGTACCGCGCCGTGACAGAGAGACCTCCGATGGCCACCACGTCCGACACGTCCGACACCGCGCCGCCCTGCAGCGTCCGCGACGACGTCCCCGAGAGCGCCCTCGCCGACACCGTCCTCGACCGGCTCACCACCGTCTACCCCGCCGCGGGGAACCCCTTCCGGGCCCAGGAGATGGTCGCGTACATGAAGGGCGTCGCCCCCTTCCTCGGTGTACGCACCCCCGAGCGCCGCATCCTGTCCCGCACGGTCCTCGACGGCACCCCGCGCCCCGACGAGCAGGACTGCGCCGCGATCGCCCTGCGCTGCTTCGCCCTCCCCGAGCGCGAGTACCACTACTTCGCCGTCGACTACCTCCGCCGCCACGTGAAGCGCTGCTCCTCCGGCTTCCTCCCCGTCGCCCGCCGGCTCGTCACCACCGTCTCCTGGTGGGACACCGTCGACCACCTCGCCGCCCACGTCGTCGGCGGCCTCGTCGCGGCCGACCCGTCCCTCGCGGCCCGTATGGACGAGTGGATCGAGGACGACGACCTGTGGGTCGCCCGCACCGCGCTCCTCCACCAGCTCCGTTACAAGGACGCGACCGACGCCGACCGGCTCTTCGCCTACTGCCTGCGGCGCGCCGCGCACCCCGACTTCTTCGTCCGCAAGGCGATCGGCTGGAGCCTGCGCGAGTACGGCAAGACGGCCCCCGGCGAAGTGCGCGCCTTCGTGGCAGGCAACCGCTCCCTGCTCTCCCCGCTGTCCGTCCGCGAGGCCCTCAAGAACCTCGGCTGACGGCGGGACGGCCGTACAGGACGGCCCGTACCGGACGGTGCCGACCGCACCGGCACAATGAGAGCGTGAACGAGCACATCCCCGTCATCCGCGAGGTCGACCAGGGCACCGCGCGCCTCATGCCCGACGTGGACCGGGAGCAGGCGTGGCTCCTGACGGTCGACGGCGCACCCCAGTCGTACGTCGACCTGGACGATCCGGCGTACCTGGAGTTCGAGTACGCGCGCCGGCTCGCCCATGTCGTCGACGGCGCCGCCGCCGAGGGCGAACCGCTGGACGTCCTGCACCTGGGCGGCGGGGCGCTCTCGCTTCCCCGGTACGTCTGCGTCACCCGGCCCGGCTCGCGCCAGGACGTCGTCGAGGCGGACCGGGAGCTGCTCGCCCTCGTCGCCGAGCACCTGCCGCTGCCCGAGGGCTCGGGCGTCACCGTGCACGGCGCCGACGCCCGGCTCTGGCTGGAGGCGGCGCCGGACGCGTCGGCCGATCTGATCGTCGGCGACGTCTTCGGCGGCTCGCGGGTGCCCGCCCACCTCACCTCCGTCGAGTACGCCCGGGAGGTCCGGCGGGTCCTGAGGCCCGGCGGGCTCTACGCCGCCAACCTCGCCGACGGGGCGCCCTTCGCGTTCCTCCGCTCCCAGCTCGCCACCTTCGCCGCCGTCTTCCCCGAGCTGGCCCTCGTCGCCGAACCGGCCGTGCTGCGCGGCCGCCGCTTCGGGAACGCGGTCCTGGTCGCCTCGGGCCGGGAGATCGACATCGCCCACCTCGCCCGGCGGGCCGCCGCCGACGCCTTCCCCGCGCGCGTGGAGCACGGGGCGACGCTCGACCGGTTCACGGGGAACGCGGAACCGGTCCTGGACTCGGGGGCCGTACCGTCACCCGTTCCGCCGGACGGCGCCTTCGGCATCGGCTGAGACGGCCGTCGCGGTCGCGGCGGCGCTCTCCTTCAGGGTCTCCGGGGCCGTGCCCGTGACCTCCTTCGTATGCGTACGGCGGGTCAGGTTCCGTACGTCCGGCACCAGCAGGACCAGCGCGGTGACGAACACCATCAGCGCCGCCGCGCCCCACAGGGCCTCGCTCCGGCCGAACGCGCTCTCGGCCGGGCCCGCGAGCGCCGTGGACAGCGGCAGCAGGGCGGTCGAGCCGAACCAGTCGTAGGCGGAGACCCGGGAGAGCTTGTCCTCCGGGATCTCCTGGTGCAGGGCCGTCATCCACGAGACGCCGAAGACCTCGATGGCCGCGCCGCTGATGAACATCGCGACCGTGAGCCCCACCGCGTCCATCGGTACGGCGAGCGCCGCCGAGGGCAGCGCGATCGGGAAGACGCAGAGCGTGCCGACGAACAGCAGCCTGCGCGGCTTCCACCGGGCCATCAGGACGGCGCCGACGAGGGTCCCCACGCCGTACGCGGCGAGGGCGATGCCCCAGGGACGGGCGCCGCCCAGCTCGTCCTTCGCGACCAGCGGACCGAACACCGCCTCGACCGCCCCGATCAGGCCCACGACCACCGAGAACTGGGCGACGATCGACCACAGCCACGGCCGGCCGACGAACTCCTGCCAGCCTTCCCGCAGATCGGCGAAGAGCCCGCCGCTCGGCGCCCGCTCGGGGGTGCCGCTCACGTCGAGGAAGGCGCGCAGCCCGCCCGCGACGGCGAAGGCGAGCGCGTCGATCGCGAGGACCCAGCCGGGCCCGACGAACGCGACCAGTGCGCCGCCCAGCGCGGCGCCGCCGATCCCGGCGCCGTGCATGGCCATCCGGTAGACGGCGAACGCCCGGCCGGCCTGCTCCCCGGTCACGCTGGTCATCAGCATGCCCTCGGCCGCCGGGTTGAAGAACGCCTGCCCGGTGCCGCAGAGCGCGGTGAGCACCATCATCTGCCAGATCTGCGCCCCGCCCGAGAGGACGAGCACGGCGAAGACGGCCTGCGAGACGCAGTTGAGGGCGTTGGCGGCGACCATCACGCGGTGCCGGGGTATGCGGTCGGCCACCGCGCCGCCGATGAGCAGGAAGAGCACGAGCGGCAGGAAACGGGCCATCGCGACGAGCCCCACGTCGCCCGCGCTGCCGCCGCTCTCGAAGACCGCCCACGTGGTGGCGATCAGCGCGCCGTGCGCGCCGAGGTTGGTCACGACCGTGGCGGCCGTGAGCAGGACGTAGTTGCGGCCCGCCCACTCGGGGCGGCGGGAGGCGAAGGGGGTACGGCCGGGGGAGGCGGCGGGATTCGTCACTCCGGGACTATCCCTGTCGCCTCCCCCTCCTGCCAAACCGATATCCGGACGGCGAACGCCGTCGTCAGGACGGTGTGGTGAGCCTGACCGTGGACAGGATCTTCTTGATGGTGGCGTCCGGCAGCTCGTCCTTGACGCCGTCGGGTCCGTAGAGGACCCAGGTCGAGAAGTCGCCCTTGGCGTTCTTGAAGGTGAAGGCGATCGACTTGCCGTCGGTCTCGCACTTGTTGCGCTTCTTGACGCCCGGCGCCGTGGCCGTGGCCATGCTGCCCTTGAGCCCGGATGCCGTCGTGTACGGCACGGGCTTGGAGATCTTGATGATGCTCTTGGGCATGTGCTGCGCGTAGCCGCCCCACACCCACGTGCCGGCCTCGCCGCGCGCGGCGTCCGCCGTGTTCTTGGCGCCCTGGCCGCCCTTGGTGCCCGCGGTGGCCAGGCCCCAGGTGTCCGGGGTGCCGTTCTTGTCGACGTCGTAGGAGCACCAGTTGCTCTTGAGGCGGCTGGGGCTGGACATCGTGACGAGCGGGGCGCCGCCTTCCTTCTTCTCGTCCTCGAAGTACGTGATCATCCCCGGCTTCAGCACCTGCCACTCGGGCGGTACGTCGAACAGGGTGCCGTACTTGGGGTTGTGGACGACCTTCCAGCCGGGGATCGTCGGCTGCTGCGCGGCGCCGTCACGCGGGTTGTCGATCGGCGGCGCGGAGGACTCGTCGGTTTCGGAGGGCTGACCGGACGGCTGACCGGAAGCCGTCGCCGTGGCGGTCGGCTTCTTGTCGTCGGCGACCGGCTTGGTGTCGTCGTCATTGGAGAGGACGAGGAAACCGGTGACGCCGGCCGCGACGACCACGGCGGTCGCCGCGACGATCGCGATGAGGGTCGTCTGCTTCTTCTTGCCGCCGGGGCCGCCGGGACCGGGCGCACCGGGCTGCCCCGGCACCTGCCCCTGCCCGGGTACCGCGTACTGCGGCACGGTCGGCTGCTGGTACGGGTTCGGCTGCCCGTATCCGGGCTGCTGCGGGTAACCCTGCTGTCCGTACCCCTGCTGCGGGTAGCCCGGCTGCGCGGGCTGCTGCGGATAGCCGGGCTGCGTCGGCGGCTGCGGGTAACCGGGCTGCGTCGGCGGCTGCTGATAAGGGTTCTGCTGCGGGTACCCCGGCTGCTGGTACGGGTTCTGACTCTGGTCCTGCGGGTTCTGCTCGCCCCCGGGCGGCTGCTGTCCTGGCCACATGGCCAGTAACGATAGAGGTGCGGGGTCGGCGGAGCCACGAGAGGGATGGCCAAGGCTGCTACCGGTGGGTAACATCACGGCCATGAGCGCAGACCAGATGACCATCGGCGAGATGCTCGCCGCCACGGTCCCCATGGCCGGAACCCTGAACCTGGAGTTCCTGGAGACCACCGCCGAGCGCGCCGTCGTGCGCCTTCCGGACCAGCCCGCCTACCACAACCACGTCGGCGGCCCGCACGCCGGAGCGATGTTCACCCTGGCCGAGTCCGCCAGCGGCGCGATCGTGCTCGCGGCCTTCGGCGACCAGCTGAGCCGCGCCGTCCCGCTCGCCGTCAGCGCCGAGATCGGCTACAAGAAGCTGGCCATGGGCGTCGTCACGGCCACCGCGACCCTGGGCCGCCCCGCGGCCGAGGTCGTCGCCGAACTCGACGCCGGTCAGCGGCCGGAGTTCCCGGTACGCATCGACATCACCCGCGCGGACGGCGCCGTGACCGGCGAGATGACCGTCGTCTGGACCCTCCGCCCGAACGCCTGACCGGGCACCCCGCGCACCGCCCCGGCACCCCCCTTCGGGTGCCGGGGCGGTCGTGTTCCGGGTCGCCGACGCGGAAACGGACATCCCGTCGCGCATAGTGCGGTCAGGGCGCGGACGGATCCGGGCCGGGCCCGTACCCCCGTGCCGAGGAGCCGCCGCGTGTTCGACGAACCGTCAGCCGACCCCGCCGCCTCGGTGGAACCGGGACCCGCCGCAGCCGTCCGGTCCCTTCGGCGCGGGCCGGGGCTTTCCCGGCGGGCGCTGCTGCTCGCCCTCACCGGTGGTGCCGCCCTCGCGGCCGTCGCCTCGCCCGTGGCGGCGGCCGGAACGCGGTCCCGGCGGACGGTCACTCTCGCCGGTCGGGTCGACGACCTCCTCGCCCGGCTCACCCTCGACGAGAAGGTCTCCCTCCTTCACGGCGCCACCGACCCCGCGAGCCTCGGCCAGGCCGGCCACGTCCCCGGTGTGCCCCGGCTCGGCATCCCGCCGCTCCGGCTCGCCGACGGCCCCGCCGGGATCCGCGTCCGCCGCACCGCGACCGCCCTGCCCGCGCCCGTCATGCTCGCCGCCGCCTTCGACCCCGGCCTCGCCCGCGCCTACGGCCGGGTCATCGGCCGCGAGGGCCGCGCCCTCGGCCAGGACGTGCTGCTCTCCCCGATGGCGAACCTCATCCGCACCCCGTACGCGGGCCGGAACTTCGAGACCTTCTCCGAGGACCCGCTCCTCACCGCCGACCTCGTCGCCGAGGAGATCCGCGGCATCCAGGCCGAGGGCCTCGTCGCCACCGTCAAGCACTTCGCCCTCAACAACCAGGAACGCGACCGCACCACCGTCGACGTCCGCGCCGGCGAACAGACCCTGCACGAGACCGAGCTGCGCGCCTTCGAGGCGGCCGTCGCCGCCGGAGCGGGCGCCGTGATGGCCGCGTACAACAAGGTCGACGGCGTCCACGCCACCGAGAACGCCACCCTGCTCACCGCGATCCTGCGGGACCGCTGGGGCTTCGACGGCTGGGTCATGAGCGACTGGGAGGCCACCCATACGACCGGCCCCGCGCTCGCCGCCGGGCTCGACATGGAGATGCCCGGCGGCCGCCGCTTCGGCACCGCGCTCCGCGACGCCGTCCGCGCGGGCCGGATCGACGAGGCCGCCGTCGACCGCTCCGTACGCCGCGTCCTCTCCGTACGCGAGCGCTTCGGGCTCCTCGACGACACGCCCTCGCGCCCGGCAAGGGACGCCGCGTCCGGGGCCAGGCTCGCCCTCCGCGTCGCCACCGCCGGCGCGACCCTCCTGCGCAACCGGCGCGCGGCGCTGCCGCTCACCGCCCGCGCCGCCCGCTCCCTCGCCGTCGTCGGGCCCACGGCGGCCGTGCCGTTCGTCAGCGGCGGCGGCAGCGCCCATGTCGTCCCCGACGCGGCGCCCAGCCCCCTGGACGCGATCCGCGCCAGGGCGGAGGCGGCGGCCGGGGCGGGCGGCTCCGTCGCGTACGCCGTCGGTGAGGACCTCGTCGGACGGCCGCTGCCACCGCTGACACCCGCCCTCGACCTGGAGGGCGTCGACGTCGCCGCCGACGCCACCTGGACCCGTACGGTCACGCTCACCGCCACCGACCCCGACGAGTGGACCTTCCTCGTCCACTACAGCGGGCCCCGCCCCACCGTCACCCTCGACGGCACGGAGCTCTTCCCCGTCAAGCAGGGCATCACCGAGTACTTCGTCGGCGGTCTCCTCGGCCGCGCCCCCGACGGACTCCACGTCCGGCGCGCCACCGTGCGCCTCGCCGCCGGACCGCACGAGCTGACGGTCACCGCCCGCGGCGGAACCGCCGGTCAGCGCTTCCGGCTCCGCGCGGTGACCGGGGCGGACCGGGCCGCCGACGTGGCCGAGGCCGTACGGACCGCGCGCGCCGCGCACAGCGTCGTGCTCTTCGCCTACGAGGACGCCACCGAGGGCCAGGACCGCGTGACCCTCGCCCTCCCCGGCCACCAGGAGGCCCTGATCCAGGCCGTGACGGCCGCCAACCCCCGTACCACCGTCGTCCTCAACACCTCGTCGGCCGTCACCATGCCCTGGCTCGAACGGACCGCCGCCGTCCTCCAGATGTACTACCCCGGGCAGGAGGGCGCCGCCGCCACCACGGCCGTCCTCTTCGGCGACGCCGACCCGGGCGGGCGCCTCACCCAGACCTTCCCGGCCGCCGAGGACCGCCACCCCACGGCCGGGAACCCGCGCCGCTACCCGGGCGAGAACGGGGTGGAGGAGTACGGGGAGGGGGTCCACGTCGGGCACCGCTGGTACGAGGCGCAGGGCGTCACCCCGCTCTTCCCGTTCGGGCACGGGCTCTCGTACACGACCTTCCGGTACGAGGGCCTGACCGTCGGCCCCGGGGGAGAGGCCGGCGCGGGCGGACTCGACGTCACCTTCACCGTCCGCAACACCGGCCGGCGGGACGGCGTCGAGGTCGCCCAGGTCTACGTCGGTCCCTCCCCGGACCTCACCGGCCTCGGCATCGACCAGCCCGTCTCCGCCCTCGCCGGCTACCGCCGCCTGGAGCTCGCGGCCGGCGAACGCCGACGGGTGACCGTCCACGTCACCGCGCGCACCCTGTCCTCCTGGGACACCGCACGGCACGACTGGCTCCTCGGAACGGGCCGCAGGACCGTCCGCGTCGGCGCCTCCTCGGCCGACCCCGGCCTCACCGTCGGGGTCGAGGTCCGACCCTCCTGACCGGGTAGGCTGCCCCGGCGTGCCCGACGCGGTGCACGCCGGGCGGCCGACACGGGAGGAACCGCGTTGCACGTGCAGGAATGGCTGGAGACGATCCCGGCGGTCGCGATCTACGCGCTGGTGGGCGTGGTGATCGGGCTGGAGAGCCTGGGCATCCCGCTGCCCGGCGAGATCGTGCTCGTGAGCTCGGCGCTGCTCGCCTCGCAGCACGGCGACATCAACCCGTACGTCCTCGGTGCCTGCGCCACCGCCGGCGCGATCATCGGCGACTCGATCGGCTACGCCATCGGCCGCAAGGGCGGCCGGCCGCTGCTCGCCTGGCTGGGGAAGAAGTTCCCGAAACACTTCGGCGAGGCGAACATCGCACTCGCCGAGCGCTCCTTCCAGAAGTGGGGCATGTGGGCGGTCTTCTTCGGCCGCTTCATCGCCCTGCTGCGCATCTTCGCCGGGCCCCTCGCCGGCGTCCTGCACATGCCGTACTGGAAGTTCCTCATCGCCAACGTCCTCGGCGGCATCCTGTGGGCCGGCGGCACCACGGCCGTCATCTATTCGGTCGGCATCGTCGCCGAGGCCTGGCTCAAGCGCTTCTCCTGGCTGGGTCTCGTCCTCGCCGTGCTGATCGGTGTCGCGTCGATGCTGATCATCAAGAACCGTGCCAAGAAGGCGGCGGCGGAGCGGCCGGAGACCGCGGACCCGGAGCCGGTCGCCGTCGCGGACTGACGACAGGCGCAGAAGCGGAAGAGGGCGGCACCCGTGAAGGGTGCCGCCCTCTTCGTGTGCGGCTCGGTCGTCTGCCGCTAGGTCGTCCGCCGCTCAGGCCTCCGCCGCTGAGGCCTCCGCCGCTCAGGTCCTTCGTGGCTCAGTCCTCGAAGGCCTCCGCGTGGCCCTTGGCAAGGAGCAGGTACATCTCGGCGTTCAGCTTGATGCCCGCCTTCTCCTCCTCCGTCAGCGGGCGCCGCACCTTCGCCGGGACACCCGCGACCAGCGAGCCCGGCGGGATCTCCATGCCCTGAGGGACGAGCGCCTGGGCGGCGACGAGGGAGCCCGCGCCGATCCGCGCCCCGTTGAGGACCGTCGCGCCCATCCCGACGAGGACGTCGTCCTCGATCACGCAGCCGTGCACGGTGGCGTTGTGGCCGACGGTCACCCGGGCCCCGATCGAGACGGGGAAGCCGGGGTCGACGTGGACCGTGCTGTTGTCCTGGATGTTGGAGTCCTCACCGATCGCGATGGGACCGCAGTCCGCCCGCAGCACGGTGTGGTACCAGATGCTCGCGCGGGCGCCGAGCGTCACCTCGCCCAGCACCACGGAGGTCGGGGCCGTGAACGCGGTCGGGTCGATCTGCGGCTCCTTGCCGCCCACACCCTTGATCAACGCCTCTGTCATGGTTCGCTCCTGATCGTCAGCCGTCGTGTCACGCCCGGGGTCGCCCCCGGCCGCACCCTATGCCGTGCTCATGACGGACATCACAGCGCACCGCACTGATCAGGTACGACGCCGCCGACTACCGTGGCCGGGTGCCCAGGAACAGAAACACGTTCTCTTCCCTCGCCGCCTGGCGGCGCAGGGTCGTCGCCGGCGCCGTGCAGGGCTGCTGGCGCTGGGCGCAGCAGGCCGGTTCCGTCACCGCCGAGCACCCGGGCAGGCTGCGCTTCCGCCGCCTCGGCGCCGGGACCCGGCTCGCCTTCCCGCAGGGCACGGTCTTCGGCGAGCGGTGGATCGAGATCGGCGAGTGCTGCATCATCGCCGAGCAGGTCACGCTGACGGCGGGGATGCTGCCGGGCCTCGACCTCGGCACGGAGACGGTCCTGACCCTCGGGGACGGGGTGGTCCTCGGCCGCGGCAGCCATGTCATCGCCGACACGACGGTGACCATCGGCTCGGACACCTACTGCGGCCCGTACGTCTACATCACCTCGACCAATCACAGCTACGACGACCCGGACGAGCCCATCGGCCGCCAGTGGCCCCGCTCGGAGCCGGTCTCCATCGGCTCCGGCTGCTGGCTCGGTACGGGAGCGGTCGTCCTGCCCGGCGCGCGCATCGGCCGGAACGTGGTCGTCGCCGCGGGCGCGGTCGTCCGCGGCGAGGTGCCCGACCACTCGGTGGTCGCCGGCGCCCCGGCCAGGGTCGTCCGCAGCTGGGACCCGGAGAAGGGCTGGCAGCCCCCGCTGCGCACCCCGGCCCCGGTCCCGCTCCCGGCCGACGTGACCGCGGAACAGCTCGCGGCGCTCGCGGCCTGGGAGGTCGAGCAGGCGGGCACGTCCTCGTAGCGGTGTGCCGCCGGTCGTGCTTCCCGGTCCGTCAGGCCGCTGCCAAGAGGACCGTGCCGCCGAGGGCGAGGGCCGCGCCCGCCGCCTGGACCGGGCGGAGGCGTTCCTTGAGGAACGCGAACGCCGCCAGGGCCGTGACGACCGGGTAGAGACTGGCGAGGACCGCCGCGACCACGACCGGTCCCTGCTGGGCGGCGATCGCGTACGTACCGTTGGCCGCGACGTCCGCGAGGCCGACGAAGGCGAGGGCCGGGAGCGCCGCGCGGATGACGGCGGGGCCGCCCTCGGGGAGGGCCCGGCCGCCGCGGCGCACGGAGACGTAGAGGGCGCCGCCGCCCACCAGGACGTTGGTGACCCGCTGTACGAGGAGGGCGAGGAACAGGCCCGTGACGGTGGTGGAGGACTCCGCGATGAGGGCCATCACCGAGCCGAAGCCGAAGGCCGCGAACAGGGTGAGCAGGACGGCCTGGCGCTGGACGGGGGCGCCGCGCAGCTCGGGGCCGCCCGCGAGGGTCACCCCGACGATCGCCACGGCGACGCCGGCGAGCTGGAGGAGCCCGGGTCGGTCGCCCAGGAACAGGCCGACCGAGACGGGGACGACGACGCCGAGCGAACCGAGCGGCGAGACCACGCCCATGGGGCCGAGGGCGAGCGCCTTGTAGAAGGCGAGCATGGCCGCCGGGCCGACGACGCCGGCCCCGACCGCGTACCAGAGCTGGGGGCCCGCCTCGGTCCAGGCTCCGGTCGCGAGGACGAGGGTGCCGAGGACGAGGACCGCGAGGATCTGGGAGACCACGACGACCGTGAGGGCCGGGATCCGGCGGGTGAGCAGCCCGCCGCCGAAGTCGGCGAGGCCCCACAGCAGGGCGGTGGCCAGGGCGAACAGGGCGGTCATGGATCCTCGCAGTCGCGTGCGGCGGCACGCAGTACAGTGCAGTGAACAGTCGGGTACAGCCCACCGTAGTTCAATGCATTGAACTCTGTCATCCAAAATATTGGACGGAATGTGTCGGACCTCGATCAGCTCACGCAGTCGCTCGCCCGGAACCTGAAGCGCTGGCGCAAGGAGCGGGGTTTCACCCTGGACGCGCTCGCCGCCCGGGCCGGGGTCAGCCGGGGCATGATCATCCAGATCGAACAGGCCAGGACCAACCCCAGCGTCGGCACCACCGTGAAGCTGGCGGACGCCCTCGGCGTCTCCATCACGACCCTCCTCGACTACGAGCAGGGCCCCCAGGTCCGACTGGTCCCGCCCGACCAGGCCGTCCGCATGTGGTCCACCTCTACTGGCAGCCACACCACCCTCCTCGTCGGCACCGAGGCCCGCGGCCCGCTGGAACTCTGGTCCTGGACCCTCATGCCGGGCGAGGGCAGCGCCTCCGACCCGCACCCCGAGGGCACGACCGAGCTCCTGCACGTCACCACCGGAGTCCTCACGCTCGTCGTCGACGACGCGGAGCACACCCTGCCGGCCGGTACGTCCGCGGTCTTCGAGGCGAGCGTCTCGCACACCTACCGCAACGACGGCGACGAGCCGGTCGAGATGACGATGGCCGTCTCCATCCCGCCCGCACGCTGAGACGGGCGTCCACGACCCGGGCGCCCGTTGTTAGCGTGCGGTGCATGCGCGCACCCATCGGAGACTTCGACAACGCCCGCCCCGCCCCCGACTGCCTCGACGAGCTGACCGGGCCCGTCGCCGCCGCACTCCGCGCCTGGCAGGGCCCCGTACCGGCCGACCGGCTCCTGTACGTGGACACCGACCCGGCCGTCGCCGACACCGCCGTCTTCGTGGAGCACTACGGGCCCACGCTGCTCGACGAGTCCGCCAACTGCGTGGTCGTCGCGGGCAAGCGGGGCGAGACGACGACCCTGGCCGCCTGTGTCGTGAAGTCGGCGACCCGGGTCGACGTCAACGGCGTCGTACGCAAGCACCTCGGCGCCCGCAAGGCCTCGTTCGCGCCCATGGACACCGCGATCGGCGAGACCGGCATGGAGTACGGCGGGATCACCCCCGTCGGGCTCCCGGCCGACTGGCCGCTCCTCGTGGACGCCGCCGTCGTGGACACCGAGTGGGTCCTCGTCGGCAGCGGCCGGAGGCGCGGCAAGCTCATCGTCCCGGGGAAGGCCTTCGCTCAACTCCCCGGCGCGGTCGTCCTGGAGGGCCTCGGCGTCCCGGTCGCCTGAGGCGGGTCCCGTGGCGCGGGGTCCCGGAGAAGCTGGGGGTCCCGCCCCCGGGCTCCCGCCCCGTCAGCCGAGGCGCGGGATCTCGATGGCGGGGCAGCGGTCCATGACCATCTCCAGCCCCGCCTCACGGGTACGGGCGAACGCGGCCTCGTCGATCACGTCCAGCTGGAACCAGACCGCCTTGGCGCCGATCGCGACGGCCTCGTCGGCGACCTGGCCCGCCAGCTCGCTGTTCACGAACACGTCCACGACGTCGACCGGGAAGGGGATGGCCTCCAGGGACGGGTAGCCCTGCTCGCCGTGGACCGTCTCGGCCTTCGGGTGCACGGGGACGATCCGCTTGCCGAAGCGCTGCAGGACCGCCGCGACTCCGTAGGCCGCCCGCCGCTCGTTCGACGACAGACCGACGACCGCCCAGGTCTCGCCGCTCTGGGTGAGGATCTGGCGGATTGTCTCTGGGGTGCCGTACACGCTCTGCCTCCTGAGGACCGTGACTCGACGGCGCCGGTCCGGCGCCGTCGGACAGTCCAACAGACGCGGCGGCGAGGGGATTCCCGCAATGCCAACTGGGCTGTCCCGGACAGCAGTTGGCTCCCCGTGGCCTTGACTGCGCCGCTCCCTCTGATGTCAGCTCGTGTCGTTCGAGTGGCCGACGGGAACAGGAGTGCGCACACGATGGCCGAGGTGACGGTGCAGGTCCCGACGGGGCGGCCCGGCGACGAGCCGGTTCTGGTACGGATCAGGGAGACCGAGGACGCGGTCACCCGGGTCGGACGCGGTACGCGCGCCGCCGTCCAGGCGACGCGCACGCTCGACCAGATGCTGGACGCCGTACGGCCCGTGGCGGAGAGCTTCGTGTCCCGGTTCACGCAGATGGACAACCCTCCGGACGAGATCGGCCTGGAGTTCGGCATCTCGCTCACCGCCGGTGCCGATGTCGTCATCGCGACGACGGGGACCGAGGCGAACTTCACCGTCACCCTGAACTGGTCGGACATCGCGCGCCGGGCCGGCTGAGAGGGAGCGGACGAGTCATGACCGAGCGGCCGCCCCACTCCCACGGCGAGATCGCCGACGAGATCGCCGAGGAGATGCTCTCCGCCGCCACGGTGCGGATCGCCGGCCCGTCCGGCGTCGCCGGTGTCGGCGTACTGATCGCCCCGCGCCTCGTCCTCACCTGCGCCCACGTCGTCACCGACGCGGCCGGCCTGCCGCGCGGACACACCGAGCGGCCACCCGCCACGCTGGACGTCCGGCTCCTCCAGGCCGGCGGGGGAGCGGCGACCGTCACGGCGCGGATCCGGGACTGGGTCCCCGAGCACCCGGACGGCCGCGGGGACCTCGCCGTGCTCCGGCTCGCCGGCGCCCTGCCCGGCGCGCGGCCGGTCACCATGGCCGATCCGCCGTCGACCATGGCGCACCCGGCCGTCGTCCTCGGGCTGCCCGACAACGTGGCGGAGGGCGGCTGGCACAACGCCACGCTCCACGGACGCACCGGCGTCGGCTGGCTGCAGATGTCCCCGGACGGCCCCTCGGACCCGATCCGCCCAGGCTTCAGCGGCGCGGCCGTGTGGGACAAGGTGACAGGGGCCGTCGTCGGCGTCGTCACGGCGACCGCCTCCCAGGCGCGCGGCCAGAGCTTCTGCATCCCGACGCGCACCATCACCGCCCAGATCCCCGCGCTCTCCGGGCTCCTCGCCCCACGGTCCCCGTTCCCCGGACTGCACGCGTTCACCGAGCACGACACCCGGGACTTCTTCGGCCGGGACGCCGATGTCGCGGCCGTCCTCGGGCTCCTGGAGACCGACGGGCCGACGGGCTGCGTCACCCTGACCGGGCCCTCGGGATCCGGCAAGTCCTCCCTCCTCATGGCCGGTGTCCTGCCCCGCCTCAGGGAGCAGGGCGTCGAGGTCGTCCTGGTGCGCGCCGTCTCCGGCCGGCCGATCACACCGGAGGTGGCCGGCGGACAGCGGCGCGTCGTCGTCGCCGTCGACCAGGCCGAAGCCCTCCTCGCCCTCCCGGAAGCCGAGCTGCGCGCCACCGTCGACCGGCTCCTGGAGGCCGCGGCGCGCCCCGGCACCCGGGTGCTCACGGTGGTCCGCTCCGACTTCCAGGACGCGATGCTCAGCCATCCGGACCTGGGCCGCCTCGTCGGCGGCGCGCCCGCCCACCAACTGGGGCCGATGACCGCTCAGCAGCTCACCGACGCCGTCGTACGGCCGCTCGACGGGATACCCGGCGTCCGGTACGGCGCCGGTCTCGCCGCGCGGATCGTCGAGGACACCGTGGGGCGTCCCGGGGCGCTGCCACTGCTCGGCTTCCTGCTGGAGACGCTGTGGGAGCAGCGCCGGGACGGCCGCCTCCGGTTCGACGTCTACGAACGGCTCGGAGGCGTCGGCCGCGCCCTCGGCGAGCGGGCGGACGCGGCCTGGAACGCCGCACAGGGCGATGCGCCCTCGCCGGCCGCGACGAGCCTGCTGCGCGCCCTGGTGAGCATCCCGCCGGGAACACGGACGCCGCTGCGAGCGCGGCTGCTCCGGAGCGACGCGGGCGAGGAACGGTGGGCCGTGGCCCGCGAACTGGCCGATTCCCGCATCCTCGTGCTCGGCGCGGACGAGGAGGGGCACGAGACGGTGGAGCTCGCGCACGAGGCGCTCATCGAACACTGGCACCCCCTCGCCGAGCTGCTCGCCGAGGACCGGGCCTTCCTGGAGTGGCTGGGCACGCTGCGGTACGACGGGCAGCGCTGGCGCGAGGACGGCAGGCCCGACGGCCTCCTCCTCGAGGATCCCGCCCTCGCCCTGGCCGAAGAGCGCCTCGCGGCGCGCGGGGAGGAACTCACGGCGGACGACCGCGCGTTCATCCGGTGCGGTGCGGTGCGGAACTGCGCGACCGCAGAAGCCGGGAGGCCGCGCGGAGCGCCACCCGGGCACGGCGGGTGCGGCAGCTCACCGCGCTCGTCGCCGTCGTCTCCACCCTGGGACTCCTCGTGGGCGCGGTCCTCTACCGGGGCATGGAGGCGGAGCAGCGACGGCTCACCTCCGACCGGCTGGCCCAGCAGGCGGCCGCGCTGGACAGCGTGTCCCTCGCCGCCTCGTCGCTGTTCGCCGTCGCCGCCTTCGAGACCGAGGACCGGCAGACGGCCCGATCGACGCTGATCGCCCAACACCTCCGGATGAAGGACGTCGAGCACGTCGTCATGGAGGGCCTGTCCGACGTCGAGGACCTCTCCTTCACCGGCTCCGGTGAGCAGCTGTACTCCCTGCTGGACAACGGCGACGTCATTCCGCTCGACCTGCGCGAGGCGGACGTCGCACGGCCCGTGCCGCGGGCGCGGACCCGTACCGGCGACAACGCGCGGTTCGTCGTCTCGCCGGACGGCCGTGTCATGGCACGGTCGAGCGGGTGGGGCGTCGTCTCCCTGGGGGTCCACGCCTCGGAGGAGGCGGCCTTCGACCCCAAGGCCAAGGCCCGGTACGTCTCGCTGCGCGGGACCGAGGCCGTGAAGCGGAACCCGCGCCCCGCAAGCGACCTCCGCTTCGACGGTGCAGGGGACCGGGTCCTCGCGGCGATCCGCCGGGAGGGCGTGCTGGTGTGGCGTACCGGCGACGGAGGCCGCGTCGGCCGGACGCTCACCCCGCCGAAGGACTGGGACGCGGTCGAGGCGTGGTTCGGGGCGGACAGCACGGTGGTGGGCCGGATCGTGCCCGCCGGAGCGAGCCGGGACGACACGCGGGGCCGCCTGCTGACCTGGAACCTCGCGACGGGGGAACCGCATCGCCCCTGGGGCGACCTGACGACCGCCTCCGCGACCGTGAGCGGTGACGGCAGGACCCTGGTGACCTGCACCGCGCAGGGCGCTCTCGAAGTGTGGCGACTCGGCAGCCGGCCGCGGCGCACGCAGTCGTACGCCACCACGGCGGTGCAGCTCTGTCCGCTCCGGGTGCCCCGCCTCGACGCCACGGGCCGCTACCTCGTCAACCCGGTGGGCCGGATGGGCGGCGACCTCGGCCGGATGCGCTTCCTCGTCGTCGACCTGGAGAAGGGGTGGCCGGGGACGTTCGACGTGCCGTCCCCCGCACCCGAGGACGCCGGCATCACCGGCCGGAACGGCCTTCCGGCGGTCGCCCTCACCGGCCCGCCGGACGACCTGCGGGCCGCTGTGTCGGCCGGCGGCAGCATCGTCACCGTACGCGTACGCCCCCCGGACTCCTTCGACACCCATGTCCTGCTCGGCGGCTTCCGCACCGCCGACGGGGAACACGAGCGCCTCGCGGTCGTCTCCGCCCGGAGCGACGTGCTGGAGCTGTGGGACCTGAAGACCCGCCGGCTGATGGGCCTGGCCCGGTCACCGAAGCCGCTGGCCCGCTTCTACGCCTCCTTCAGCCCCGGCGGCACCCGCGTCCTGACCGTCACGGAGGACCAGCGGAGCGTGCTCGTCTGGCGCCTCACCGACGGTGGTCCGGGGTCCGGCACCACGCACACCCTGGCCGTGGAGCACGAGCTGACCCTGCCGTCCCCGCCCGATCTCACCGCCCAGGGACCCGACCCGCTGACCGGCCTCACCCCGGCCTGGATCACCACCTCCTTCGCCGACGACGAGCACGCCGTGATCTCGGGCCTGTCCTACATGTCCCGCTGGAACCTCGGCACGGGCAGGCAGGACGGCCGGCCGTACCAGCCCTCGGAACAGGAGAAGGGAGCCCTCGCCAACGCGGCGGCGGGCACCTGGGGCGTCGCCCTGCCCGGCACGCGCAAGGCGGTCGTGCGGACCGTCGGCGAGGTCGGCGCATGGGACTTCGACACCGGCGAGTACACCCGGTGGATCGCCCGGGAGGAGCACGGCGAATCCGCCCGCGGGCTACTCGTCTCCCCGGACGGGAGGCGTCTCGCCGTGCAGTACGCGAACGGATCCGTCCGCCTCTGGAACATCGAGCGCAGGAAGTGGGACGGTGTCCTCACCGACGACGGCGTCCACGCGCTGGGCCGCTTCCTCGACGCACGGGGCGACACGCTGCACACCACGACCCGGGCCGGCGAGCAAGTGGTCTGGGACACCCGGAAGAAGGACGTGCGGTACCGCTACTGGGTGCGCTATGACACCACGCTGTCGCCGAACGCCGGCGGCGACCGGATCACCGCGGTCGAGGGCTCCCGTGCCTACACGGTCCCTCTCGACGCCGACGAGTCGATCGAGCGGCTCTGCGCACTCGCCCAGCGCGGACCGACGAACGCCGAGAAGGACCGGGCCGGCGACAGCGACGAGTTCGCCGACGCGTGCCGGAACGGGTCGTGACACCGCGGGAATGAACGGGGCGTGACGCCGCGCGAGTACACGGGCCGTGACGTCGCGCGAGTGAACGAGGTGTGATGTCGCGGGAGTGCACGGGGCGTGACGCGCCTGGGAGTCTCAGGCCTCCCAGGCGCGCCGCTCCGCCTCGCGCGGCGCCTCGACCAGGGACGGCAGGTCCGGCCCGAAGGCCATCACCGGCCGCGCCGGGTCCCACCGCCGCCAGCCCGGCTCGCCCGTCGCGGCGAAGGCCACCCAGGCGGCGTGCATCGCCGTCGCCAGCTCCTGGGGAGCCTCCGGGCCGGTCAGCGCGCGGGTCTCCGGCAGGTCGAGCGTGTCGAAGACGAAGCCCAGTTCGAGGGCGTGGCAGGCGCCGAGATCGAGGACGGGCGAGCGCCAGCCGAACTCGTACAGATACGTTCCTGCGGGTGCGTCCGAGCGCAGCCGGGCGTCCGCGAGCGTGTTCAGCGGGATCCGCAGCAGCTTGTCCGTGGCGAGCGCCCCCAGGACCTCGCCCGGCTTCTCCGACGGTCGGCCCGCGCGGTACACCTTTGCCGTCCGGGACGGCACCTTCGCCTTCCGGAGCAGCAGCCGCTGCACCCACGGCCCCACCCGGTCGGTGACTCCACTGGGCACGAACCACAGCCGGTACTCCTCCGTGGTCGTGCCCATCAGCAGGTCCACCTCCGCCGAGGCGCCGTCCGCGAGCGCCTCCGCCGGATCGCGCGGCAGGACTTCGCCGTCCACGACGATCTGGAAGGAGTGCCCGCCGCTCAGCGGCGAGCCCTTGCCCGTCACCTCGGTCTGCGCCGCGAGCAGCCGATCCCGGTCCACCCGCGCGAACGCCTCCGCCGTCGCCGGCACCTTGAGCCGCGCGGCCACCGCCTCCGTGGTGCGGCGGGCCGTGGCGAGCGGCTGGGCGATCGGCGCGCCGCTCTGCACCACGGCCCGCCGGAACAGGCCCTTCGCGAGCGGCGAGGCCAGCAGGGCGGCGATCGAGATCGCGCCGGCCGACTCGCCGAAGACGGTGACAAGGTCCGGGTCCCCGCCGAAGGCCGCGATGTTCTCCCGCACCCAGGCCAGCGCGGCGATCTGGTCGCGCAGGCCCAGATTGGCGGGCGCGTCGGGGAAGACGCCGAAGCCCTCGACGCCGAGCCGGTAGTTGACCGAGACGAGGACCACCCCGTCCCGGGCGAAGGCGGTGCCGTCGTAGACGGGGACCGCCGAGGAGCCGTGGATCAGCGACCCGCCGTGGATCCAGACCATGACAGCGCGCCCGCCGTCGGCGGTGTCGCCGTCGCCTGCGGCCGGCCAGGGAGCCCAGACGTTGAGGTTGAGGCAGTCGTCGCCCGCCACCTCGGGGTCGGGGAGCAGCGCGTCGAGCGGCGGGGCGTAGGGACGCTTGGGTGCCGTCGGCCCGAAGGCGGTGGCCTCCCGTACCCCCTCCCAGGCCTCCACCGGCTCCGGCGCGCGGAACCGCAGCGCCCCGACGGGGGCCTGCGCGTAAGCGACCCCGAGGAAGGACGCCACGCCGTCCTTCAGGGCGCCGCGCAGAACGCCGTTCCTCGTGCGGGCCCCGGGACCGTCCTGGGCGCGTTCCGCGACGTACTCCGACACTCGATTCACCTTTCCTCGGTCGACGGTGACGCACCGTCCAGATCATGCGGCCAGGGCAGGGCCCGCGGTCAACCCCCCGACACCAGCGCGCGCTTGAGGACCTTGCCCGTCGGGCCGAGCGGCAGCGCGTCGACGAAACGCACGATCCGGGGGTACTTGTGGCGGCCGAGGCGCTCCCGCGACCACTCCACGAGCTCGTCCTCGGAGAGCGGGGCGGCGCCCTCCCGGCGTACGACCACGGCGCACACCTCCTCGCCCTTCGCCTCGTCGGGGACGCCGATCACCGCGACCTCCGAGACCGAGGGATGGCGCACGAGCACCTCCTCGACCTCCCGCGGGTAGATGTTGAAGCCGCCCCGGATGACCAGGTCCTTCTTCCGGTCCACGATCCGCAGGAAGCGGTCCTCGTCCAGGACGCCCAGATCGCCCGTGCGGAACCAGCCGTCCACGACCGCCGCCGCCGTCGCCTCCGCGTCGTCGAGGTACCCCGCGAAGACGTTGTGCCCGCGCACCACGACCTCGCCGACCTCGCCGTCCGCGAGCAGCAGGACCTCCCGTTCCACGGCCGCGTCCGCGATCCCCACCTCCACGCCCCACACCGGGTGCCCGACCGTCCCCGGCCGGCGGCCGAGATGCGGCTGGTTGAAGGTGGCGATCGGCGAGGTCTCCGTCAGGCCGTACCCCTCCAGGACCTGCGTACGGAAGGTCTCCTCGAAGCGCTCCAGGACGGCGACCGGCAGGGCGGCACCGCCCGAGACGGCGGCGCGCAGGGCCGTCGGGCGCCGGCCGGAGACCGCCGCGGCCTCCACCAGCGCGTGGTACATCGTCGGCACCCCCATGAAGACCGTCACGCCCTCGTCGGCGAGCACGTCCAGGGCGGCCGGGCCGCTGAACCGGGGCATGAGCACGAGCGTCGCGCCCCCGCGCAGCGTCCCGTTCATCGCGCAGGTCTGGCCGTAGCTGTGGAAGAGCGGCAGACAGCCGAGGACGACCTCGCCCTCGCCGAGCCCGAGGAGGTCCTGCGCGGCCACCGAGGCGTTCATGACGATGTTGAGGTGGGTCAGCAGGGCCCCCTTGGGGCGGCCCGTCGTCCCGCTCGTGTAGAGGATCACGGCGACGTCCGCGGGGTCGGCCGGCTCGCTCGCCTCCAGCGGCTCGGCCGCCGAGGGCGCTCCCTGGAACGCCCGCACCCCGGCCGCGCGTGCGGCCTCGTCGGCCACCGCCCACAGCGGCCCGCCGCTGACGATCCCCACCGCGCCGCTGTGCTCCAGGACGTACCGCACCTCGTCGGCGACGAGCAGCGCGTGCACCGGCACGACGGTCACGCCCGCCGCGAGCGCGCCGTAGTACACGCGGAGGAACTCGGTGGTGTTCGGCAGCAGCACGGCCAGCCGGTCGCCCGGCTTCAGACCCGCCTCCCGCAGCCCGGCGCCACAGCGCAGCGCCTCCGTCCACAGCTCGCGGTACGTGACCCGGGCCGCGCCCTCGACGACCGCGATCCGGTCGGGGAAGTGACGGGCCGACTCGCCGAGGACACCGGCGACGCTCAGTGACATGACACGCTCCAGAGGCGCGGAGTTAACAGCGCTGTAAACGATCGGGTGACACGGCACAGAATCCGCCGCCGCACCGCCCGGATGCCATGTGCAGGTGCCCATCATGTGGCGTACGGAGGTGGGCAGTGGCCCCGCTGCCGCGCGCGACCCGTGGCATTCGCCAAATCCCGGGGCTACGGTGCGAGCCATGACGCACAGCCCGGCCGCCCCCCGCCCCGGCGGCGCCCACACGCCCCTGGGATCCGACGCCGGCTCCGGGGCGCTCCGGCGCGCCCTCTCCACGGCGATCCTCGCCGGCGTCGACCGGCTCACCGACCGGGCCGTCGACGACATCCGCGCCCACTCCGGTACGTACGCGTCCGACGCCCCCGTCACCCGCGACGACCTCTGGGAGATCTGCCGCGACAACCTCCTGCGCGCCCTGGAGGACTTCGGCGGCCTCGCCCCGACCGGCGGCGACTTCGAGCGGGCGGCCCGCGCGACCGGCCGCCGCCGCGCCGAGCAGGGCGTCCCCCTCGACACCGTCCTCCAGGCCTACCGGCGCGGCGGCCGGGTCCTCTGGCAGGTCATGGCCGAGCACCTGAGGGCCCGGGCCGGCCGGGAGGCCGACAGCAGGGACGTCGAGCTGGACATGGCGAGCGGCGTCTGGGAGACCATCGACCGCTACTCCGTCGCGATGGCCGACGAGTACCGGCTCGCCCAGCTGGAGCTCCAGAGCCGCCAGGACACCCGGCGCGTCGCCCTCTTCGAGGCGCTGCTCGACGGCCGCGCCGACGACCCCGCGGTCGCCTCGGCCGCGGCCGCCGCGCTCGGCGTCCCCGCGTACGACCGGTACGTCGTCGTGGTCGCCGCCCAGGACCCGGCCGCCCCGCCCCACCCGGCGCCCGTCCTGGAGGCCCGGGGGATGTGGTCGTTCTGGCGGCCCCGCTCCGGCCGCTACGCCGGGATCGTCCGGCTGCCCCGCCGCGACACCCCGCCCGGCCGCCCCGCCGCCGGCCCCCGGGGCGCCGCCGACCCGGCCGCGCGCGCCCTCCTCGACGTCCTGCGGGACCTCACCGGCGCGACCGCCGGGATCTCCCCGGAGTTCGAGCGGCTCTCCCACGCGGGCCGCGCCCTGCGGCTCGCCGAGCAGACCCTCCGTACCCTCCCGGCGGCCAGCGGGGAGGCCGCCGCCTTCGACGACCGGCTCGCGCAGGTGCTCCTCAGCGGGCGCGCCGACATCGCCGAGCGGATCGTCACCGTCCACCTCGGGCCCGTCCTCGCCACCGGCGGTGAGCGGGCCGCGCTCCTGACCACCCTCCGGGTCTGGCTGGACCACGGCTGCTCGGCCGCCCGGGCCGCCGAACTGCTCTACTGCCACCGCAACACCGTCCTCAACCGCATCGGCCGCATCGCCGAGCTCACCGGCCGCTCCAGCGAGTCCGGCGAGGCCCGCCTCGGCTGGGCCCTCGCGCTGCGCGCGCTGCCGTACGCGGGCCTCGCGGACGCCCCCGAACCGGCCGCCGGGGAGTACGAGGCGGACGGAACGTAGGCTGGCGGAATGCAGGAGCAGTACCGCACGCTGGCCCACGAGGGTGTGCACGAGACCGAGATCAACCGCTCGCGCTTCCTCTGCGCGCTCGCCCCCGTCGCCGACGAGCGTGAGGCGCAGGAGTTCGTCGCGCGCATCCGCAAGGAGCACCCCACCGCCACGCACAACTGCTTCGCGTACGTCCTCGGCGCCGACGCCTCCGTCCAGAAGGCGAGCGACGACGGCGAGCCGGGCGGCACGGCGGGCGTCCCGATGCTCCAGATGCTCCTGCGCCGTGAGATGCGTTACGTCGCCGCCGTCGTCACCCGCTACTACGGCGGCGTGAAGCTCGGCGCCGGCGGACTCATCCGCGCGTACGGCGGGGCCGTCGGCGAGGCGCTGGACGAGCTCGGCACCGTGACCCGGCAGCGCTTCCGGCTCGCCACCGTCACCGTCGACCACCAGCGGGCCGGGAAGCTGGAGAACGACCTGCGGGCGACCGGGCGCGCCGTCCGGGACGTGCGGTACGCCGAGGCCGTCACGATCGAGATCGGCCTCCCGGACGCGGACGTTCCCGCCTTCCAGGCCTGGCTCGCCGACACCACGGCGGGCACGGCCTCCCTCGCACTCGGCGGCGAGGCGTACGGGGAAGCCTGAGCGGCACCGGGCTTCTGAGCGGCACCAAGCATCTGAGCGGCACCGGGCTTCTGAGCGGCACCGAGCATCTGAGCGGCACCGAGCTTCTGAGCGGCACCGGGCTTCTGAGCGGCACCGAGCATCTGAGCGGCACCGGGCCTCTGAGCGGCACCGAGCATCTGAGCGGCACCGAGCATCTGAGCGCCCTCCCCCCAGCCCACCGATCCACCCCGGAGCCCCCGGCCGGAATCCCGTACGGCCTCACCCACACCCCCGGCCGGGATAGCGTGGAGGGCGCACACGACGGGAAGCGGCGGCGAGGAGCGGCACACATGCGGGGTGGGACGGCATCGTGAGGCTCCTGCACACCTCGGACTGGCACCTGGGCCGGTCCTTCCACCGCGTCGGGCTCCTCGAAGCCCAGGCCGCGTTCCTCGACCACCTCGTGGCGACGGTCCACGCCCACCGGGTGGACGCCGTCCTCGTCTCCGGGGACGTCTACGACCGGGCCGTGCCGCCCCTCCCCGCCGTCGAGCTCTTCGACACGGCGCTCCACCGCCTCGCCGAGGCCGGGGTGCCGACCGTCATGATCTCCGGCAACCACGACTCGGCCCGCCGCCTCGGCGTCGGCGCGGGGCTCATCGAGCGCGCGGGCATCCACCTCCGGACCGACCCGGCCGGCATCGGCACCCCCGTCGTCCTCGCCGACGCCCACGGCGACGTCGCCCTCTACGGCCTGCCGTACCTCGAACCCGCCCTCGTGCGCGAACAGCTCGGCGCCGCGAAGGGCGGCCACGAGGCCGTCCTCGCCGCCGCCATGGACCGGGTCCGCGCCGACCTCGCGGCCCGGCCCGCCGGCACCCGCTCCGTGGTCCTCGCCCACGCCTTCGTGGCGGGCGGCGCCCCCAGCGACAGCGAGCGGGACATCACCGTCGGCGGCGTCGCGGCCGTCCCCACCGGCGTCTTCGACGGCGTCGACTACGTCGCCCTCGGCCATCTCCACGGCAGCCAGACCCTCACCCCGCGGGTGCGCTACTCCGGTTCCCCCCTCGCCTACTCCTTCTCCGAGGCCGACCACCGCAAGACGATGTGGCTCGTCGACCTGGGAGCGGACGGCGCGGTCCGCACCGCCGAGCGCCTCGACTGCCCCGTCCCGCGCCCCCTCGCCCGGATCCGGGGACGCCTCGACGACCTCCTCGCCGACCCCGCGCTCGCGCCCCACGAGCAGTCCTGGGTCGAGGCCACCCTCACCGACCCCGTACGCCCCGCCGACCCCATGGCCCGGCTCGCCGACCGCTTCCCGCACACCCTGAACCTCGTCTTCGACCCCGAGCGGACCGACGGCGACGCCGGCGCCTCCTACGCCCAGCGGCTCCGGGACCGCAGCGACCAGCAGATCGCGGAGGACTTCGTGGCCCACGTACGCGGCGGCGCGGGGCTCGACGGCCGGGAGCGGACGGTGCTGTACGGGGCCTTCGACGACGTACGTGTCGACGCGGCCGAGCGCGAGGTGGGCCGGTGAGGCTGCACCGCCTGGAGATCACCGCGTTCGGGCCCTTCGGGACTCCGCAGACGGTCGACTTCGACACCCTCTCCTCCGCCGGGCTCTTCCTCCTCCACGGGCCCACCGGCGCCGGGAAGACCTCCGTCCTCGACGCCGTCTGCTTCGCCCTGTACGGCAGCGTGCCTGGTGTCCGCCAGAGCCCCGGCACCTCCCTGCGCAGCGACCACGCCCCCGTCGGCACGTACACCGAGGTCCTCCTCGAACTGACCGTGGGGGAGCGGCGCCTGGAGATCACCCGGCGCCCCGCCCAGCAGCGGCCCAAGAAGCGCGGCGGCGGCTTCACCACCGAGAAGGCCCAGACCTGGCTGCGCGAGTACGACCCCGCCACCGGCGAATGGGCCGGGCTCAGCCGCTCCCACCAGGAGATCGGCGAGGAGATCACCCAGCTCGTCGGCATGAGCCGCGAGCAGTTCTGCCAGGTCGTCCTCCTTCCGCAGGGCGACTTCGCGAAGTTCCTGCGTGCCGACGCCGAGGCCCGGGGCAAGCTCCTCGGCCGTCTCTTCGACACCCGCCGCTTCGCCGCCGTCGAGGAACGCCTCGCCGACCTCCGGCGCGCCGCCGAGCAGCAGGTACGCGACGGGGACGAGCGGCTCCTCACCCTCGCCCACCGCATGACGCAGGCCGCCGGCGGCCTCGACGCCGCCCGCGCCCCCGTCGAGGGACGCCCCGGCGACCCCGGCCTCGCCGAGTCCGTCCTGACCTGGGCCGCCGTCGCCCGCACCGAGGCCCGCGAGGCCCTCGACATCGCCGGCGTACGGTTCGCCGCGGCCGAGCACGGCCAGGCCGCCGCGCGCGCCGCCCTCGACGCCGAGAAGGAGCTCGCCGACCGCCAGGCCCGGCACGCCGACGCCCTGCGGCGCCGCGAGCAGCTCACCGCCCGCGCCCCCGAGCGCGACCGCCATCAGGCCGCCCTCGACCGGTCCCTCAAGGCCGAGCGCGTCGCGCCCGCGCTCGGGCTGCGCGGCGACGCCGAGCGCGAGCACGCCACCGCGCGGGCGGCCCGCGAGCGCTCCCGCGCCCACCTTCCCCCCGACCTCGCCGACCAGGGCGCCGAGCACCTCTCCGCCCTCGAACACCGGCTGCGCGGGGAGCTCGGCGGGCTCGACGCGGCCCGCCGCGCCGAGCGCCGCGCCGCCGCGCTCGCCGAGGAGCGCGCCGCGCTCGCGCGTGACGCCCGGGCCGACGAGGGCGCCCTCCAGGACGCGGCCGGCTGGCTCGCCGACTGGGAATCCCGCAGGACCGCCCTCACCGAACGCGTCGAGGCCGCGACGGACGCGGCGGCCCGCGCCGAGCACCTCGCCGGCCGCCTGGAGCCCGCCCGCCGCCGCCTCGCCGCGGCCCGCCGCCGCGACGCCCTGGAGCGGGACACCGCGGCCGCCGAGGCGCGGCTCACGGACGCCCGCGAGCGCCGGAACACCGCCCACGAGGCCTGGCTCGACGTCAAGTCCCGCCGTCTGCGGGGCATCGCCGCCGAACTCGCCGCCACCCTCGCCGACGGCGACGCCTGCCAGGTCTGCGGCTCCACGGCCCACCCGGACCCGGCCCGCACCACCGACGACCACGTCGACCGGGCCACGGAGGACGCCGCCTACGCGGCCTACACCCGCGCCGACGAGTCCCGTACCGCCGTCGAACGCGAGCTGGCCGTCACCCGGGAGGCCTGGTCCACGGCCCGCGCGGAGGTCCTGCCGACAGCGCACGACGCCGGTCCCGAGGCCGCGACCGCCGCGCACCCCACCGTCGACGAACTCGCTCGGGAAGTCGAGGAGTTGACCCGGCTGCACGGAGAGGCGCACGCGCTCGCCGGGCAGACGCACCACGCCCGTGAGGCGCTCGCACGGGCCGAGCGGGAGTACGAGGAGCGGGTCGGCGCGCAGCGCGAGGCCGAGCGGCGGGTCGCCGCGCGCACCTCGCGCCGCGAGGCGCTGGACGGGGAGCAGGCGACCCTCGACGAGGAACTCGTGCGCGGACGCGGTGCGTTCGGCAGCGTGGCCGAGCACGCCACCCGCCTGGAGCGGAAGATCGCCGTCCTGGTCGAGGCCGTCCAGGCCGTACGCTCCGCCGAACTGGCCGCCCAGCGCCTCAAGGAGGCCGACGACCGGCTCGCCGACGCCGCCTACCGCGCGGGCTTCGCCACCCCGGCCGAGGCCCGCGACGCCATCGTCGGCGAGGCCGAACGCCGCGCCCTCCAGCAGCGCGTGGACGCCTGGCAGGCCGAGGCGGCGGCCGTCGCGGACCGGCTCGCCGAGCCCGGCACCGCCGCTGCCGCCGCGCTCCCGCCCGCCGACCCGGCCGCCGCGGGAGCCGCCCACACGGCCGCGGACCGCGCACTCCGGCAGGCCGCGTCCGACCTGGCGGCGGCCCGCGAACGGGCGACCGGCCTCACCGGCCTCTCCCGGCAGGCCGCCACCGAGGTCCACCGGCTCGGCCCGCTCCGCGAGGAGTACGACCGGGTGGCCCGGCTCGCCGCCCTCACCGCCGGCACCTCCGCGGAGAACGAGCGCCGGATGCGCCTGGAGTCGTACGTCCTGGCCGCCCGCCTCGAACAGGTCGCCGCCGCCGCGACCGCCCGCCTCCAGCGCATGTCCTCCGGCCGCTACACCCTCGTCCACTCCGACGCGCGCTCCGGCGGCAAGCGGGCCGGCCTCGGGCTGCACGTGGTCGACGCCTGGACGGGCAACGAACGCGACACCGCCACGCTCTCCGGCGGCGAGACCTTCTTCGCCTCCCTCGCGCTCGCCCTCGGCCTCGCCGACGTCGTCACGGACGAGGCGGGCGGCGTCCGGCTCGACACCCTCTTCATCGACGAGGGCTTCGGCAGCCTCGACGAGCAGACGCTCGACGAGGTCCTCGACGTCCTCGACTCGCTGCGCGAACGCGACCGCAGCGTCGGCATCGTCAGCCACGTCGGCGACCTGCGCCGCCGCATCCCCGCCCAGCTGGAGGTCGTCAAGGCGCGGCACGGCTCCGCGGTGCGGCTGCGCACCGGCGGGGACGCGCTCAGCGGCTGATGGAGCGCCGGGGCAGAGGCGAGGAGTAGACGACGCTCGTCGTCACCGAGCCGAGCGTGGCGATCTTCCCGGAGATCTCCTCCAGGTGCCGCATGGACCGGGCCGCGACCTTGAGGACGAAGCAGTCGTCGCCCGTCACGTGGTGGGCCTCCAGGACCTCCGGCGTGGAGGCGATGAGGTCGTGGAACGGCTTGTAGTTGCCGTGCGGGTAGCGCAACCGTACGAAGGCGAGGATGGGCAGCCCGAGCCGGTCCCGGTCGACGATCGCCGTGTATCCGGCGATCACCCCGGCGTCCTCCAGACGCCGCACCCGCTCGGTCACGGCGGACGGCGACATCGACACGGCGCGCGCCAGCTCGGCGAAGCTCGCCCGGCCCTCGGACTGGAGGGCTTCGAGAATGCGCCAGTCGGTGGCGTCCGGAGTGTATGCGGTGGTCATGGAGGAGAAATAGCAGGGGAATCCCCGGCTGATCAACCGAACGGCCGGGGATTCTCACGCGGTGGTACGGGGCCCGGTGTCGACACGGCCCGCCCTCCCTGGAGACGCGGCAGCGCGCGCCTAGAGCCGCGACAGCGCGTCGACCAGGTCGTCGAGGCCCAGCGGGCCCTGCGAGAGGGCCGCCATGTGCCAGGCCTTCGCGTCGAACGCGTCGCCGTGCGCGGCCCGCGCGTTGGCCCGCCCCAGCAGCCAGGCCCGCTCGCCCAGCTTGTAGCCGATCGCCTGGCCCGGCATCGAGAGGTAGCGGGTCATCTCGCTCTCCACGAAGGCCGGCGGGCGGCTGCTGTGCAGCTGGAAGAACTCCTGCGCGAGCTCCGGGGTCCACCGCTCGCCCGGCCGGAAGGGCGAGTCCGCCGGGATCTCCAGGCCCAGGTGCATGCCGATGTCCACGATCACCCGGCACGCGCGCATCATCTGGCCGTCGAGGTAGCCGAGGCGCCGCTCCGCGTCGGGCAGGAAGCCCAGCTCGTCCATCAGGCGCTCCGCGTACAGCGCCCAGCCCTCCATGTTGGCGCTCACCTTGCCGATGGTCGCCTGGTAGCGGGAGAGCCGGTCGGCGACGTGTACCCACTGCGCGATCTGGAGGTGATGGCCCGGAACGCCCTCGTGGTACCAGGTCGACACCATGTCGTACACGGGGAAGCGGGTCGTGCCGTCCACCGGAAGCCAGGTGCGGCCGGGGCGCGTGAAGTCCTCGGACGGGCCGGTGTAGTACGGCGCGGCGGCGCCGCCGGGCGGGGCGATCCGGGACTCCACCCGCCGTACGCGGTCGGCGAGTTCGAAGTGGGTGCCGTCGAGCGCCTCGATGGCCTCGTCCATCAGCCCCTGGAGCCAGACCCGCACCTCCTCCACGCCCTCGACGTGCGTGCCGTGCTCGTCGAGGTGGGCGAGCGCCTCCCAGGGGCCCGCGCCGGGCAGGATCCGCTCGGCCTCGGCCCGCATCTCGCCGAGGAGCCGGTGGTACTCGGACCAGCCGTACGCGTAGGCCTGGTCGAGGTCCAGGTCGGTGCCGTTGAAGTAGCGGGTCCAGCGCTGGTAGCGCTCACGGCCCACGGTGTTCGGCGCGTCCGCGACGGTCGGCGCGTACACGTCCCGCATCCAGTCCCGCAGCGCCGCCACCGCCCCCGTGGCGCCACGGGACGCCGCCGCGAGCTCGGCCCTGAGCTCCTCGGGCAGCGCGTCGGGACAGGCCGCCGCGAACTCCTCGAACCAGCCCGGCCCTCCGCCCTCCCCGCCCGCCCACTCGGTGAGCTGGCCGACGAAGGTGGCGGTGGGGCGCGGCCCGGCGTACAGCTTGCGCTCCAGGCCGAGCGCGAGCGCGGAGCGGTAGCCCTCCAGCGCGGCGGGGACGGCCCGCAGCCGGGTGGCGACCGCCGACCAGTCCTCCGCGGTCTCCGTCGGCATCATCGTGAAGACGATGCGCACGCTGTGGGCGGGCGACCGCATGTTGCTGACCGTGCAGAGGCCCTCGTCGGCCTCGTGCACGGCGAGTTCGGCCGTCAGGCGCTCCCGCAGCAGCCGCGCGCACCGCTGCTCCGCGTCGCCCTCGGCGCCCGGGACGCGCTCCGCCGCGTCGAGGGCGACGAGCGTGCGTCGCGCGAGATCGGCCACGGCCTTCTGCCCGGCGGGCGAGAAGTCGGGCAGATGACCGGCGCTCTCCTTGACTCCCAGGTACGTACCGGTGATCGGGTCGAGGGCGATGAGTGCGTCGACGTGGGCGTCGGCGACCTGGCGGGGCAGCAGGCTGCTGGAAGTCTCTGGCATGGGGGCCATCCTGGCGTCTCCCGGTGGCCCCGTCACCCTCGTTCGATCTCAGTCGGCCGACAAGGAAGGGCCCGTCCCGGGCGGCAGGAGCGGGCCGCACTCCCACTGCTGGAAGATCAGCCGGGTCTCGACCCGGGCCACCTCGCGGCGCGAGGTGAACTCGTCGAGCACGAGTCGTTGCAGGTCGGCGGGGTCCGCCACGGCCACGTGCACCAAGTAGTCGTCGGGGCCCGTCAGATGGAAGAGCGCCCGGGACTCGGGGAGGGCCCGGATCCGGTCGACGAACGGACCGATCAGTTCCCGCCGGTGGGGCCGGACCTGCACAAGGAGAAGCGCTTCCAGCCCACGACCGAGTTTGGCCGGATCCAGTCGTAGCTGGTGACCGAGGATCACGCCCGTGCGGCGCAGCCGGGCCACTCGGTCCAGGCAGGTCGACGGCGCCACACCCACCTCTGCGGCGAGTTCGCGATAGGTGGTCCGGGCGTCGTTCTGCAGGAGGCGAAGAATGTGCAGATCGACCGCGTCCAGTACGACAGATTCGGCCATCGGTCGAACGTAGCACGGCTTCTTCCCGCTACCTTCCGGTAAACGTTCACAGTGCCGCCATGGACGCCATGGACCGCGACCCCTCGGCCACCCCGAGGGCGCTCGCCACCGAAGCCGTGCACGCCGGCCGCGAGGACCTCGCCACGCTCGGAGTGCACGCCCCGCCGCTCGACCTGTCGACCACCTACCCCTCGTACGACGCCCGGGCCGAGGCCGCGCGCATCGACGAGTTCGCCACCACGGGCGCCCGGCTCGACGGCCCGCCCGTCTACGCCCGGCTCGACAACCCCACCGTGGCCCGCTTCGAGGACGCCCTCGCCCGCCTGGAGGGCACCGAGTCCGCCGTGGCCTTCGCCAGCGGCATGGCGGCCTTCACCGCCGTCCTCCTCGCCCGGGCGAGCCAGGGACTGCGCCACGTGGTCGCGGTCCGTCCGCTGTACGGCTGCAGCGACCACCTCCTGGAGGCCGGGCTGCTCGGCACCGAGGTGACCTGGACCGACCCGGCGGGCATCGCCGACGCGATCCGCCCCGACACCGGCCTCGTCATGGTCGAGTCCCCGGCGAACCCGACCCTCGCCGAGGCCGACATCCGCGCCCTCGCCCACTCCTGCGGCTCCGTGCCGCTCCTGGTGGACAACACCTTCGCCACGCCGGTCCTCCAGCGTCCCGTCGAACAGGGTGCGCGGATCGTGCTGCACAGCGCGACCAAGTACCTGGGCGGGCACGGCGACGTCATGGGCGGGATCGTCGCCTGCGACGAGGAGTTCGCCCGTACCCTCCGCCAGGTCCGCTTCGCCACCGGCGGGGTGCTCCACCCGCTCGCCGGCTATCTGCTGCTGCGGGGCCTGTCCACCCTTCCCGTACGGGTGAAGGCGGCGTCGAACTCGGCCGCGGAGCTCGTCCGGCGGCTCGCCACCGACCCCCGGATCGCCCGCGTCCACTACCCGCGGATCGGCGGCGCGATGATCGCCTTCGAGGTCTACGGGGACCCGCACGACGTGATCGCCGGAGTGCGGCTGATCACCCCGGCGGTCAGCCTCGGCAGCGTCGACACCCTCATACAGCACCCGGCCTCCATCAGCCACCGGATCGTGGCCGAAGGAGACCGGCGCTCGGCGGGCGTCAGCGACCGGCTGCTGCGCATGTCGGTCGGCCTGGAGGACGTCGAGGACCTGTGGCGCGACCTGACGCAGGCGCTCAGCGCTCCGCCCGCCGGACCTCCTCGTGAGGCAGCGGCTGCGACGGCGAGCGAGGGCTCCGGCGCGGTGCTGCGGCCAGTCGCGCGGTGATGACGAGGGTGCCCTCCTCGATCTGGTAGTCGAGGGGGAGCTGGAGCGCCCGCATGGCGGCCACCATCCCGGTGTTGGACGCCTGGGTCACGGCGTACACGCTCTCGCAGCCGGCCTCCTCGGCCATCGCCACCAGCCGGCCGAGCAGTTCGGAGCCGATGCCGCGCCGCTGCCAGTCGTCCTCGACCATCAGGGCGACCTCGGTCTCGTCGCCGTCCCACAGGAGGTGGCCGAGGGCGACGAGCCGCCCGGAGGTCGTCTGCACGGCGAGCGTGCGGCCGAAGCGGGGGCTGAGCAGGTGGTCGAGGTAGCGGTCGGCGTCGCCGACCGGGCCGTGGTAGCGCAGGCCGAGGGTGCGGGCCGAGCAGCGGTCGTGCATGGCCCGCGCGGCGCGCAGGTCGCGCTGGTCCGCACGGCGGACGGTGATCTCGTTGCCCTCCGGCAGGGTCAGCACGTCCTGGCTGCGGGGGAGACGCGGGCCGAGCCGGGCGTCGAGCTCGACGAGCGCGCGGGCCCGGGCGAACTCGGTCGGGGTGAAGGGGAGATAGGGCCGCTCGACGATGAGCGTGCCGCCGTGCGGGTCGCGCAGCCGCATCACGGTCTCCTCCAGGACCCCTTCGACCGGGGCCTGCTCGCCGGTGGGACGGCCGGTGAGGGAGAGCGCGGGCACGGAGTGGAGGGTGCAGCGGCCGAGGAGCTGGCGCAGCGCGAGCGGCAGTTCGGCCGCGTCGAGCGCCGTACGGGTGGCGAGGCCGAGGACCCGGGTGGGTGTGTCGACCAGGTCGTGGGCGTCGGCCCGCTCGGTCCAGGTGTCGCGGCCGCCGGCCGCCGCGGTCTCGCGGGCGAGGGCCTGGGCGGAGAGGTCGGCGGGGGCGCGCAGCAGGAACTCGTCGACCGTGCCCCGGGCCAGCGGATGGGTCTGGAGGGTCAGGATGTCCACGCCCAGCCGGGCGAGGACCGTGCACAGGGCGGCGAGGCTGCCCGGGGTGTCCTCGACGGTGGTCCGCATGCGCCAGAGGACCGTCTCGGCGGGCGGCCGGGACGTGGCCGCCTCTTGGTCGCTCGGGTCGGCCGCCGCCGTGGTGCGGGCAGTGTGGGCGGGCGGCCCGCCGGTATCACCGGCGGGCGGCGCATGGCTGTGGCTGTGCCGCCGCGCCCACCACGTGTGGAACGCGGCGGTGGCGACCAGCGCGATCGCCGAGAAGACCAGGAGGTAGTGCCCGTCGGGGCCCTTGACGATGGTCTTGGCGATCGTGTCGGCCACCACCACGGCGGTGAACAGGGCGGCGAGCTCGATCAGGTCGTGCCGCCAGTGGTGCGGGCGGCGGGCGGTCTTCGAAGACGTCACATCGGTCATGCCTTCACTGTGACCCAGCGGTGTTGCGTGATCACGAACGTTCTGTGACTGACGGGTTAAGCGCCGATCTGGTGCCTTAGGGGCCGATTCAGACCGTTTGGGTCAGAGTCTGATCGGCCCCTTGAGCAGCCCTTTTCTCCGGAGCCCTGGCCGACTTTCCCGGGACACCCCTAGGGGGTGTCTTGCCGATCAGGGTCGGACAGGCCCTAGCCGAGAGCGTCGCGCAGCCGCCTCGCCTGGACGACCAGCTGTGTGGAGCCCTTGCCCGAGGCGACCCCGTCGAGCCCGGGAACCTCGCCCCGCGCCCCGCACCGCTCCACGCAGTCGGCCGCCACCGCGAGGACGTCGCCGAGGCCGCGCACCGGCTTCCCGCCGCCCAGCAGGGCGGGAAGCGCCGCGCCGAGCACCGCCCAGACCGTCGCGTACGCCCCCGTGGCCGCCGCCGTCCGGGCCGCGTCCGCCAGCCGGTTCGGCTTCACCGATCCCTCGGCGACCAGCCACCCGAGCTCCTCGCCCACCTGTCGCGCGTCCAGATCGCCCCGGGACGCGAGCACGAGCAGAGCGTCCACCGCCCGCAGCCGGTCGTCGGCGTCCCCGGCGCCCAGGGCGAGCGCGAGGGAGACGGCGACGGCCCGGCCCACCCGGCCCTCCGCCTCGGCCATCCCGGTCAGCGGTTCGGTCGTCGCCTGCCGCGAGCTGCCGCCTCGCGCGACCGACGGTACGAAGCAGGCCGCGAGCACCTCGCGGTCGGCCGGCAGGATCGGGGCCCAGTGCTCCCCGCCGGTGACCCAGTGGTAGCAGCGGCGGGGCGCCGTCTCCAGCGTGCCGCCCAGCCACCGGAAGGCGGGCGGGAACTCCTCCCGCACCACGGCCCGGTCGGCGAGCTCGACCTCCACCCGCTGGAAGACGAACCACCTCTCCAGGGTCCGGTCCTCCTCCCGCCCGAGGAACCGTACGGTCGCCGCCAGCGGCTCGTCCGCCCGCAGCCACGCGCCGAGCCGCCGCCCGGCCACGGTGCCGAGGGCCGACGCCTCCTCTTCCGCCCGCCCGGCGTCGGGGCCGGTCCGCAGGACCCGCAGCAGGGCCTGGGCCAGATCGGCGGGGGCGGGCTCGACGCCCGCGTCCCGGTAGGCGCGCAGTCGCTCGACGAGCACCAGAGGATCGATACCGCCGGTGCTCACGGTCGGCGCGGCGAGCAGGAACGGCAGGGCGCCGGTGCCGATCAGGGCGGCGGCCTCCCACAGCCGGGCGTCCCTGATCCCCGTCAGTGCCTCGTGGAAGCAGGTCGCGCCCTCCGGTTCCCGTGCCCGCCGGTCCTCGATCCACGACGGTTCAAGGAGTCCGAGCAACCCGGCGAGCACCGCATGGAGCGCGCGGAAGTCGTAGAAGAAGTGGTACGGCTCCTGCCAGCTCGCGATGGTGAACGCCTCCCGCACCGCGCGCGCCACCGCCTCCCGGTCCCGGTGCGCGTGCCGCACCACTCCGTCGAGGGCCCGCTCGAACCGCACCGGGTCGTCGGAGACCCCCTTCGCCAGCATGTCCTCCACCAGCTCCTCGACCGTCGACGCGGGGGGCCCGACCGGCTGCGCCTCGGGCACGGGCGGCAGGATCTCCTCGTACGGGAAGCCGGTCTCCTCCTCCAGGGCCTCCCCGAACAACGCCGCGGCGGCCGGCCGGTGCCCCGGGCTCAGCAGCCCGGCCTGAGCGGCCAGTTCCCGCCGTACGGAGTCGTCCACGGCGGACAGATGACGGGCCACCAGCTTCAGCGCGCGCCCCTGGAGGTCGGTGTCCTCGTTCCCGAAGACCTCCGCCACCGGGGGCAGCAGCTCGTCCGCCGCGCCCGGATCCCGCGCCAGCGCCTTGCCCACCAGCGTCAACTGGGCCCGCACGAGCTTCTTCTCGGTCCGGAAGAGCACCGCACTCGTCATCTCGGCCAGCGCGGCCGTCGACAGCGCCCCCTCCTCCGCCAGCTCCGCCAGCACCTCCTGCGCGTACCCCGCGATCGGCGACGGCGTGTCCGCCGTCATCCCGACCAGGTCCGGGATCCGCTCCCGGAACTCCGCCGCGGTCGGCTCGACGAGACGCAGCACGTCCAGCGGGAACCGCAGGTCGCGCGGACGGCCGCCCCGCAACAGCCGGGAGACGGCGGCGTCCAGGACCGCGGCCCGGTCCAGCACGCCCTCCCCGACGAGCGCCGCGACCGCCGTGGGCCAGTGCGCGTGGGGAGCCTCGGTCAGCGTCCAGGTCAGCCCCTCGGGGCTCTCGGCCATCGAGAGGGCGTGGATCACCAGGGCCGGCGTCTGCGGATCCTCCCGCAGCCGCTCCAGAAGCGTGGGGCCCTCGAACGACTGCCTCCAGCGGCTGCCCTCGCGGAACTGCCACGCCCAGCCGAGGACATAGCCGTCGGTCGTCGGCACCGCGCAGCCGGACCGCTCCACCAGGCCGCGGATCAGCTCGTAACTGTGCTCCGCCACGGCCGGCCGCGAGGCCAGTCGGCCCGCCACGTCGGCCAGCCACTCCGGAGACCGGTCGGTGACCGCCCGGAGCGCCAGGGCACTGCCCTCCGAGCGCCAGGGCGCCAGCTCACGGCCGCCGAGCCAGGTCGCCGCCGCCGACGCCCCCGGGTGGCAGCCGGCCCCCGCGACGTACAGCGCGCTCCGGACGTCGGCCGCCTCGCGCGGGCGCTTCGCCTCCCAGCTCCGCACCTCGGTGCGCAGCGACTTCAGCTCCGCGAGGACCGCGGCGCGCTCCGTCGCTCCCAGCCCCTCCAGCAGCGCGGGCACCTCGTCGGCGCGCCCGCCGCGCACCGCCTCGATCAGCTTCTCGATCCCCACGGACTGCCCTTCCCCCTCGGCCTTCGTCGTCCCCACGGCCTTCTCCGTCCTTGTCGTCACTGCCCCCGCCCCCATCTTCCGCTCCTCCGCCTCGGGCTCCGTCACCGCACCGGCCCCGCCTGCGGCTCCACCTCCGGTTCCGCCGTCGGCATCACCTGCGGCTCCGCCCCCGGCACCGGCTCGGCGGCCGACGCGCCCCGCCGGACCATTCGCACCGCGAGCGCGTGCTTGCACGGACCCCGCCGTCCCTGATGGTCCGCCCACCACTGGCACGTACAGTTCAGCGCCCCGCCCGCCTCCCGGACCCGGTAGCGCCGCTCGCCCGAGGCCACCGTCGCCAGCTGCCCTTCGAGCTCCACCGCGCCCTCCGCGACCAGGCGGCGGGCGCTCACCAGCCGCGGGTTGTGCCGCTCGGCGCGGTCCGCGTCGTACGGCAGCTCGCGGTGGAAGTAGGCCGCCTCCGCCACGTCGTACCCCACCCGGCCCGCCGTGCCGAGCCGGGTCAGCGCCGCGCGCACCCGGTCGGCCGTGAGCCCGGCCTGCGCCGCGAGGTCCGCCGGGTCGATCCGCGGCTCCCAGGCCAGCAGCACGGCCACCAGCTCCGCGTCCCCCGCCGCGTCCTCCGTCGCCAGCGCCTCCAGGACCCCGCCCTCGCCGGAGAAGCCCCGCGCCGGGTCGGGCGAGAGCGTCAGCGTGAGCCGCATGCCCGGCAGGGTCACCTCCCAGGCGCTCGCCGTGGCCGCGCCGTCCGGCACCGGCCCGTACACCCGCAGCCCCGTCGCGTGCCGCAGCACCCGCTCCAGGGCGACCAGCCGGTCGGGACCGGGCAGGCACACCGCACCCGGACCCGGCCGGGTCGTCGGACGCAGCGTCCGGCCCGCCGGGACGATCCACAGCGGGCCGCGCCCCCGGGCCTGCCCGCGCGGCAGGGACCGGAGGAAGCGGACGGCCTCCGCCCCCGTCAGCTCGGCCCGCAGGTCGAACCGGGCCGAGGCGACCTGCGCCTCGGCGAAGCCCCGCAGCCACCGGTCCGGCAGCGGGACCTTCTTCTCCACGACCGCCCCCGCGAGGGTGGTCACCGCCATCTCCTCGGGGCCGACCCGCAGATGCAGCGGATCGTCGCCGGTCATCCGCGACAGCGCCTCGCGCAGCGGATCGTTGACGTCCACATTGGTCGTGCCGTGACCCGTCTCCGCGCCGCCGAGCCCCTCGTCGAGCACGTCCAGGCGCGCGTACACCCCACCGCAGCCCGAGAAGGACTCGAACCGCAGCCGGTCCCCGTTCCCCGTCACCACCGGGTCCAGCGAACCCGGCCGTATCCGCTGGTGATAGCGGGCCGCCGCCACGTCGGCGACCGCGAGCAGACCGCGCGCGGCGACCTGCGGAGCGGCCAGGAAGCCGGCGAAGAAGCGGGGATGGGCCTCGGCGCCCCGGGGCGTGAGACCCCCCGCCGTCTCCAGTCCGAGCAGCCGGCCGGAGCCCGTCGCCGCCAGGGCGGAAGGGCGTGCGTAGGCGAGCGCATGTACGGATCGCGTCATGGGAAAACGGTAGAGCCCCCCACTGACAATCAGCGCGGGGCCTTCTCCGTACCGCCTCCGACCAGGACTTACCGCCCGACGAGACCCGGTCGCGGCCCGTTGGCCTACTGCCCGACGAGCCCCGGCCGCAGCACCTTGCTGAACAGCACCGATCCGCCCTCGGCCCGGAGCCGCACCGTCAGCTCGCCGCTGTGTCCGTCGATGTCGACCTCGCCGAAGTACTGCGGGCTCTCCATCGGCGACAGGTTCGCCCGCTCCGGCGCCCGGACGAACACCCGCTCAGGACCGAAGGTCGCGTCCAGCGCGTTCGCCGGGAACCCGCCCGCCGCCAGCGGACCCGACACGAACTCCCAGAAGGGCGCGAAGTCCTGGAAGGCCGCCCGCTCCGGCGCGTAGTGCTGCGCCGACGTGTAGTGCACGTCCGCCGTCAGCCACACCGTGCCGGTGATCCGGCGGTGCTTCACGAACCGCAGCAGCTCTGCGATCTGGAGCTCGCGGCCCAGCGGAGCGCCCGGGTCGCCCTGCGCGACCGCCTCGAAGTTCGCGGAACCGTCCGGTACGACCAGGCCGAGCGGCATGTCCGCCGCCAGCACCTTCCACACCGCCGTGGACGCGGCCAGTTCCCGCTTCAGCCAGGCCAGCTGCTCCGCGCCCAGGATGCCCGTGGTGTCGTCGGCCTGCCGGCCGGGGGAGTTGGCGTTCCGGTACGAGCGCATGTCGAGCACGAACACGTCGAGCAGCGGCCCGTACCGCACCACCCGGTGCATGCGACGGTCCTTCCCGCGCGCGTGCAGGGTGGAGACCGGCGTGTACTCGCCGAAGGCCCGCAGCGCACGGGCGGCAAGGACGTCCACGTCCTTCTCCGTGTAGCGCGCGTCGTCCAGGATCTGGCCCGGGTACCAGTTGTTGCGCACCTCGTGGTCGTCCCACTGCACCACCGAGGGCACCTGCGCGTTGAACGCCCGGACGTTGTGGTCGAGGAGGTTGTAACGGAAGTTGCCCCGGTACTCGTCGAGCGTCTCCGCGACCTTCGACTTCTCCGGTGTCGTGACGTTCCGCCAGATCCGCCCGTCGGGCAGCGTCACGCTCGGCTGGACGACCCCGTCGGCGTAGATCGAGTCGCCGCTGCACAGGAAGAAGTCCGGATCGAGACGGCGCATCTCCTCGTACGCGCGGAAGCCGCCGATGTCCGGGTTGATGCCCCAGCCCTGCCCGGCGATGTCCCCCGACCACAGGAAACGGACGCCGTCGCGCCGCCGTTCCGGGGCCGTACGGAAGGTGCCGACGACGGGCTCGCCCGTCCGGCGCGGATCGTCCGGGTCCGCGAGCGTCACCCGGTAGTGGATCTGCTCGCCGGCCGGCAGCCCGCGCAGCGCCGCCGTGCCGGTGTGGTCCGTGTCCGCGCCGATCAGCGGCCCGTGGTGGCGCCGTACCCGCCGGAACGACTCGCTCGCCGACGTCTCGACGAGCATGCGCGCGGGCCGGTCCGACCGCACCCACACCAGGCCGGAGGAGGCCGTGACGTCGCCCGTCTGCACGCCCCAGGCGGCCCGCGGCCGCCCCGAGAGCGCGAACGCCGGCGCCGCCAGGCCGGCGCCGCCGAGCGCGATTGCCGCAGAGGCGGCCAGCGACCCGCGCAGCACACCGCGCCGCGCGGGGGAGGGGGAGGAACCGGGCACGGGGTGGGACATCGAAGACCTCCAAGGACGCGTCCGGGCGCGGAGTCGCGCCGCCGCCCCCTGCCTAACGGCCGGGGGCGGCGCCCACACCAACCCCGCGTGAACAGATCACTCCCGGCCGGGACGGCCCACCGCCTCCGCCACGAGCCGGATGCCCCGCGCGATGACCGACGGCGACAGATGCGCGTACCCGACGACCAGCCGTACGTCCCCGTCGTCCGGCCGCGCCGTGCCGTAGTCCTCCAGCGGCCGCAGCGCCACACCCGTCTCCGCCGCCCGCGCCAGGAACCGCGCGGGCGGCCCGAACCGGCCCGGCACGCGCGCGATGACGTGCAGCCCGGCCGCGATCCCGCTCACCCGCGTGCCCGGCAGATGCTCGTCGAGCGCGGCGAGCAGCGCGTCCCGCCGCTCCCGGTAGGCGCGCTGACAGCGCCGCAACTGCCGGTCGTACCCGCCGCGCGTCACGAACTCCGCGAGCACCGCCTGATCGAGTACGGGATTGCCGAGGTCCATCGTCCGCTTCCGCTCCACGACCTCGCCGAGCAGCGCCCCCGGGACGAGCATCCAGCCGAGCCGCAGCCCCGGCGCCAGCGACTTGCTGACCGTCCCCGCGTAGACGACGCGCTCCGGGTCGAGCCCCTGGAGCGCGCCGACCGGCGCCCGGTCGTACCGGAAGTCGCCGTCGTAGTCGTCCTCCAGGACGTAGCCGTCCACCCGCCGCGCCCAGTCGAGGAGCGCGGCGCGCCGCTCCGCCGACCAGCTGATCCCGGACGGGAACTGGTGCGAGGGCGTCACGACCACCGCGCGCACCCCGGAGTCGGCGAGCGGCCCGGGTCGCAGCCCCTCCTCGTCCAGCGGCAGCCACCGCGTGTCCATGCCGGTCGAGGCGAACAGCCGCCCGTGCTCGGGGCTGCCCGGATCCTCGACGCCGACCGTGCGCAGCCCCCGCGCCCGCAGCACGAAACCGAGCAGCGTCGACGCCTGCGCCACGCCCGAACACACCACGAGCCGCTCCGGGTCGGCCACCACGCCCCGCCGCCGCGCCAGCATCCCGGCCAGGGCCTCGCGCAGCTCGGGCAGCCCGCGCGGGTCCGGGTAGCCGAGCGCCGGGTGCGGCAGGCGCGCCAGGACGGACCGGTGGGCCGCCGCCCACGCGGCCCTCGGGAACAGCGACAGGTCCGGGGTGCCCGGATGGAAGTCCACCCGGACGCCGGTCATCCCGGGCGCCAGGTCGTGGGCGCCGCGCACGGCCGAGCGTGCCGCGCCGCCCACCCAGGTCCCCGCGCCCCGGTCGCTGCGCAGGTACCCCTCGGCGGTGAGCTGCTCGTACGCCTCGGTGACCAGGCCCCGCGAGACGCCGAGGTCGGCGGCGAGCTCACGGCTCGACGGCAGCCGGGTCCCCGGGGTCAGCCGCCCCGAGCGCACCGCGTCCCGCAGCGCCTCCTGGAGGGCCCGCCCCCGCCGCCGCGCGGGCGCGCCGGCCGCCGGAAGCAGCAACTCCCAGGCCGGCTGGGCGCCCTGGCGCGTACCGCCGGGCCGGTCGGGTACGGGCACGTCCGCCTCACGATCCTGTCCGGGGTCCACTCCCGACGAGTATGCCGTGCGCGGTACGCGGCTCCTGCTGCGGCGGGAACTGCCCCTCGGGAGACGGGCCGTCGGAGGACAGGCCGTCGGAGGACGGGCCGTCGAGGGACGTGCAGTCGGCGGGCGGGCCGGCCCCGGCGCCGCCGGGCTCCCGCCCCTCGGCGACCTGCTGCGACAGCGTCCGCAGAGCCTCGGCCGACGCGCTGTCGTTCGGCGTGTAGATCTCCAGCCGGTGGTCGGGGCTCTCGGGCTGGAGCCACACCTGGTAGTCGACGTCGACGCCGCCGACGGTCGGATGCCGCAGCCGCATGGTGCCCACCGTGCAGTCCGCGACGTCGCCCTTGGCCCACAGGCCGGCGAAGACCCGGCTGCGCATGGTGAGTTCGCCGATCAGTTCGGCGAGCCGGGCGTCGGTGGGGTACCGGCCCGCGGTGAGCCGCAGGTAGGCGACGTGGATCCGGGCGAGTTCGTCCCAGTTCCCGTGCAGGTCCCGGGTGAGGGAGTCGAGGAAGAACATGCGGGGTACGGACGGCCGCCGCGCGGGATCGTGCGGTGCGTCGAAGGCGACGTGTTCCGCGACGAGGGCGTGTCCGGTGCGGTTCCAGGCCAGCACGTCGCCGCGGCGGCCGAGCACGACGGCGGGCGTGCTCTCCCCCAGGGACGCCAGGAGCGACAGCACCCGCCGGTGGGGCTTCTCCGGGCGGGGGCGGACCAGCTGGGGCGTGGTGGGCTGACGCGCCAGGTTGTGCAGGTGGGCCCGCTCGGCGGAGTCGAGCCGCAGCGCGCCCGCCAGCGCGTCGAGGACCTGCTCGGACGCCGTACCGCCCTGCCCTTGCTCCAGCCGCGTGTAGTAGCCGGCGCTCACGCCGGCGAGCTGGGCGAGCTCCTCGCGGCGCAGGCCGGGGACGCGACGGGCGGTGCCGTAGACGCGGAGTCCGACGTCGGCGGGTGTGACCCGGTCGCGGCGGGTCTTGAGATAGGCCCCGAGGCTCTCCCGTTCCATGACCGCGAGCCTAGGCGCCGCGGTCCTGGCGTGGGTGCACCTGTGAGGTGTACCCACGCCACGGGGATGGTTGCCGCGCGGCCGGCACCGCACCGTCGGACGCATGAACACACGACACATGGACGCACAGCGTGTCTCCCCCTCCTCCGGGCTGCGGGCCCGGCTCGGTCTGCTGGTGGTACTCGGCCCGGTGCTGCTGGTCGCGATGGACGGCTCGGTCCTGTTCCTGGCGATGCCCTCGGTCTCCGAGGCCCTGTCGCCCACCGCCGGTCAGGCGTTGTGGATCCTCGACGTCTACGGATTCGCCGTCGGGTCCCTGCTCATCGCCTTCGGGAACATCGGCGACCGGTACGGGCGGCTGAGGCTCCTGATGACCGGGGCGGCGGTGTTCGGCGCGGCCTCGGCGGGAGCGGCCTTCGCCCCCGGGCCGGAACTGCTCATCGCCTTCCGGGCGTTGATGGGTGTCGCCGGTGCGACGCTGCTGCCGTCGGCGCTGGCGGTCCTCGGCGAACTCTTCCCCGACCCGCGCCGGCGGGCTCGGGCGATCGGCGTCTTCGCGGCCACCTTCGCCGCCGGCTTCGCGATCGGTCCGGTCGTCGGCGGACGGCTGCTGAGCAGCTTCTGGTGGGGGTCGGTCTTCCTCGTGAATCTCCCCGTCGTCCTCCTCTTCCTGGTCCTGGCCCCGGTCCTGCTCCGCGAGGTGCGCCCCACCGGGAGCGGTCGCGTCGACGTCCTGAGCGTTCCGCTCTCCGCGCTGGGCATCCTGCTCACCGTCTACGCGGTCAAGTCCGCCGCCGCGGACGGGCCGACGGCGACATCGGTGGTCGCGGGGGCGGTCGGGCTCGTCACCCTGGGGCGGTTCGTCCGGCGCCAACTGCGCCTCGAACACCCGCTGATCGACTTCCGCCTCTTCCGCGACCGGGTGTTCGCGATCGCGGCCGTCACCGGGTTCCTGCCGCTGGCCGCGTGGTCGGCGGTGGCCTACCTCGGCGGCGTCTACCTCCAGTCGGTCCTGGGGCTGACCGTCCTCGACGCCGCTCTCGTCGCGCTGCCCGGCGCCGCGGTGCTCACCGTCACCTGCGTCGTCACCCCGGCGTTCGCCGCGCGGGTCGGGACCCGGGCCGCACTCGTCACCTGCCACTTCCTCATCGCCGCGGGCCTCCTCCTGCTGCCGGCCACCGGCGTCTCCGGCGGCATCGGCTGGTACGTCGCCTCCACCGTCGTCGCCGGCGCCGGATACGGCATCTCCTTCAGCGTCGTCGCCGACACCGCCATCGCCGCGGTCCCGGCGGAACGCGCCGGGGCCGCGGCGGCGATCGCCGAGACCGGCAACGAGCTCGGCAACGCCCTCGGCATCGCGCTCCTCGGCTCGCTGGCGGCCCTTGTCTTCCGGGTGCAGGGCCCCGACCTCGCCGGCACCCTCCCCGAGACGCTCCGGATCCCCGGCCTCGTACCCGTCGTCGTCGACGACGCGAAGTCGGCCTTCGTCACCGGTCTGCACACCGCCGCGGTCGTCGCGGCCGTCCTCCACGCCGCACTCGGCGCCTTCGCCCTCCGCCACCTGCCGAGGGCCGCGGACAGGGCGGCCTAGCCGTTGATCTCGATCGATCCGTCGTCGGACGGCACGGTCGGCGCCGGTACGGGCTTCCGCTGCGTGAGGCCCTGGAGGAGCTGGGCGAGGTCGACGCCGGTCGTGGAGGAGAGGAGCTCCATGCCCTGGGCGACGTTGTCGGTGACGGTACGGGTCAGCCGGCTCGCCCCGTCCGTGGAGATGACCGTCATCTTGTCGACGGCCGCGAGCGGCTCGGACGCCTTGGCGACGACCTGCGGCAGGACCTCGACGACCATCTGGAGGACGGCGGCGTCGCCGTACCGTGCGAAGGCGTCGGCCTTCTTCTCCATCGCCTCGGCCTCGGCGGAGCCCCGCGCCGCGATGGCCGCGGCCTGCGCCTCGCCCTCGATGCGTACGGCGTCGGCGAGCGCCGCGCGGTGGGCCTTCTCGCCCTCACCGGTGAGCCTGGCCCGCTGGGCGTCCGCCTCGGCCTCCTTGACCAGGCCGATACGGCGCGCCTCCGCCTCCTGCTCGGCCTGGTAGCGGGCGGCGTCGGCGGGCTTGCGGACCTGCGTGTCGAGCTGGCGGTCGGTGAGCGCGGCCTGGCGGGCGGCGACCTTCTCCTGCTCGGCCAGGATGTCCTGCTGCCGGGCGGCGTCGGCGAGCGGTCCGGCCGCGTTCGCCTGGGCAGCGGCCTCGTCGGTCTGGGCCTTGATCTCGGCCTGCTTCAGGTAGAGGGTCCGCTGTGCGATCGCGATCTCCTCCTCCGCCTTCAGCCGGGCCTGTTCGGCGGCCCGGCGGGCGACGGCCTCGGCGATGTCCGCCTCCTGCTTGGCCCGGGCGGCCTCGGGGCGCCCGAGGTCCTCCAGGTAGGAGCCCTCGGTGGTGATGTCCTGGATCTGGAAGGCGTCGAGGACCAGGCCCTGCCCGGACAGGCTGGCCTCGGCCTCCTCGGCGACCTGCCCGGCGAAGGCCGCGCGGTCCCGGATGATGTCCTCGACCGACATGCGGCCGACGATGGACCGCAGCGCGCCGGACAGCACTTCCTGGGTGAAGCCGACGATGCCGTCCTGCTGCATGAGGAACCGCTGCGCGGCCGCCCGGATCGAGTCCTCGGTGCCGCCGACCTTGACGATCGCGACGCCCTCCAGGTTGGCCTTCACGCCGCGCAGGGTGACCGCGCCGCGTACCGCGACCGGGATGTGCCGGCTCGACAGGTCGAGGGTGAACTTCTGCTGCACGAACGGCACGACGAACACTCCGCCGCCGACCACGACCTTCTGGCCGCTGTTGTCGGTGAACACCCGGCCGGTGGCGGGATCGGTCGCCTGCTTGCCGCGCCGGCCCGTGATGATGAACGCCTCGCTGGGCCCGGCGACCTTGTAGCGGGTGACGACGGCGAGGCCGAGGAGCACGACGAGGACGACGATGCCCACGACGGCGGCCAGAACAGGACTCATGGTGAACTCTCCTGGGATGGAAGAAACGTGAAGGGCGGCGGGGGAGGGGGGTCAGCGCTCGACGGGGCGGACGGTCACCGACGTCGGCGACAGCACGGACTCCACCCACACCTCGGCGCCCCGCGCCACCGGCTCCGCGGCCTTCGCCGCGTACTTGACCGGCTGCCCGCCCAGATGCAGCAGGACCTCGCCGTAGCCTCCGGCGGGAATCGCCGTGACCACCGCACCCGACGTACCCGTCAGGTCCTCGCCCCGCGGGGCCGGCGCCGCGCCGTCCCGGAGCAGCGCCCGGCTGAACCGCCAGGTGAGCCAGGCCACGAGGGCGCCCACGGCGACGCCCGTGAGGGTCGCGGCCAGGGGCCCGGCGCCCGCGGCGCCCGTCGCGATGGCCCCCGTGAACCCCAGGGCGGAGACGAATCCGGCGATCACCGGCAGCGAGAGGAGCCCGTCGAGCCCGCCGGCCAGGCCGCCGCCGAACGAGTCGGCGATCCCTTCGAGGACGCCGTCGAAGATCAGGGAGAGAGCCAGCAGGACGAGGCCCGCGCTGCCGAGACCCAGAAACCACCCCATGCGCGCCACCCCGTCCCGTACGGCCCTGTTCGGCCCCTACGAGGAGGTTTTCACGGAACAGCACGCCTGTTCATTGCCGGATCCCGGCAGTCTTTACGCGTTCTTGATGCCGTCACAGCGGCCGGTCGGGCCAGCCGAGGAGCCGGGCACCGACGACGGCCGTCTGGAGGGTGTAGCGCTGGACCGGGTCGCCGGGATCCGAGCCCGTCAGACGGTGGATGCGGTCGAGGCGGTACGTCATGGCCCGCACGCTGAGGCTGAGACGGCGGGCGGCCTGCGCGGTGACGCAGCCGGTGTCGAAGTACGCGGCAAGGGTGTCGAGCAGCGGCTTCGGGCCGCCGCGCGCCTGCTGGAGCGGGCCCAGGACGGTGTGGACGAGATCAGCCATGGCCTGCCGGTCGCGGGCGAGGACCGGGTAGACGAGGAGGTCCGCGGCGTGGAGGACCGGGTCGTCCAGGTCCATGCGGGTGGCGAGGTCGAGGGCGTTGAGGGCCTCTTCGTACGAGTGGACGACGCCGCCGGCGCCCGGGTGCGCGCGGCCGACGGCGACCTGGCCGCCGTCGGTCGCCGCGTACGCCTGCTTGGCGAAGTGGGCGAGCACCTCGGGCTCGTCCGCCGGGGCCAGGCAGATCAGCCGCCCGTCCTTGGTGGTGAGCAGGATCCGGCGGTCGCCGAAGCGGGCGAAGAGCGAGGACTCGACGGCCCGCGTGACCGCGCAGCCGTCGTCGTACGGCTCCGGGCCCCGCGCCACGGCCACGGCATGGGCGTGCGACAGGAGCAGCCCGAAGCGCACCGCGCGCTCGGCGAGCCTCCCCAGGTCGCTGCGCCCGTAGAGGAGGTCGTCGACGAACTCCCGCCGCGCGGCCTCCTCCTGGCGTATCGCCAGGCGCTGCGCCCGCTCGTGCCCTTCGGCGAGGGCGTCGACGGCCTGCTCCACGGCGCTCAGCAGATCACGGACGGCGGAGTGCGGCACGTCCGGAAGGACCCGCTGCGCGGCCGACAGATGGGCGCGGACGAGGACCCGCAGGCCGACGCCCGCCTCCGCGGCCCGCTCGCCCCCGGAGCGCAGGGCCTCGCGCTCGTCGCGGGTGAGCCTGCGGCCCGCCGCGCACACGCCCGTCAGCATCTCGGCGTACCCCTCCAGGTACCCCTCGGCCGGCTCCCTCTCCGACACGGACCCTCCACCCCCTGCCCTGCACGTCTTGACGAGTTCCTGACGTGCGGAGATCAAGGGTGACACGCCCCGCACCAAGACGAGGAACGAGCGAGGAACGGGCGAAGAAGGGAGGAGGAGTCGAAGAGGAACGGAAGAGGAGCCGAAGTGGTCCCCGATGGCGCGGGGAAAGTGGCCCTTAACCGGGACCGCCCCGCTTCCTAGCGTCGGGACCATGAACGCGAACTCCCTGCGCGGCGTCCTCCTCGTGACCCTCGCCTACGCCCTGGTGGGCGCCTCCTTCACCGCGAACAGCCTCCTCGGCGCCTATCCGTACGCGGGCGGACAGGCGCTGCGCTACGCGGCCGCCTGTCTGCTCCTGCTCCCGCTGCTCGGCCGCGGCGGCCTCGCCCCGCTCCGGACCCTGACGCTCCGCCACTGGCTGCGGCTCGGCGCGGTCGCGGGCGTCGGCATGGTCGGCTTCAACCTCGCGGTGCTCGCCGCCGAGCGGACCGCCGAACCGGCCGTCCCCGGTGTCCTGGTCGGCTGCGCCCCGGTCGTCGTCGCCGTCCTCGTCCCCCTGGCCGACGGCCGCAAGCCCGCCCCCGCCGTCCTGTACGGGGCCCTGCTCGTCGCCGCGGGCGCCTTCACCGTGCAGGGCTGGGGGCGGACGGACCTGGCCGGCATCGGCTGGTCGGTGGCGGCGCTCGCGGGCGAGGTGGGGTTCACCGTGCTCGCCGTGCCGGTGCTGCGTCTGCTCGGGCCGAAGCTGCTGACCGCCGCCGTGTGCGGGGTCGGCGCGGTCGAGGCGACACTCCTCGGCCTGGCCGTCGACGGGGCCGCGTTCGTCCGGACGCCGACGGCCGTGGAGACGGGCGCCCTGGTCTGGCAGGCCGCCCTGGCCACGGTCGTCGGATTCGTCCTCTTCTACATGGGCGTCCAGCGGATCGGCATGGAGCGGGCCACCCTCTACACCGGGGCGATCCCGGTCGCCGCCGCGCTGAGCGCCGCCGTCGTCGCGGGCGCCGCCTTCGGCCTCCCGCAGGCGGCCGGCAGCCTCCTCGTGGGCGCCGGGGCGGCCCTGGGCACCGGTCTGTTCACGCGCCGGAGCTCGGCGGCCGCCGTCCAGGAGCACGCGGGCGGCGAGAGCCGAGTCGTCGTTCACGGGCACGTGACCGCAGCCGGGCAGCCGCACGAGCCGGGCGGCGGGCAGGGCGTGCTCGGCGCGGACGCCCCCTGATGCTCTTCGGGCGGCTCGGCGGCAAGAAGTACCGACCAGTAGCGAGGAGTTCAAGACCCAGGGGCGGAAACTGGACAGGACGGTGACGGTCGGCTGGGATGGACGTGTGCCCTCCGATATCCCGACCACGCCGACCGACGTCCTGGCCGACGACGTCCTGACCGGCGACACCCTGACCGACGTCTTCGAGGAACACCGCAAGATGCTCCTCGGCGTCGCCTACCGGATGCTCGGGCGTGCCGCCGACGCCGAGGACGTCGTCCAGGAGGCCTGGCTCCGCTGGACCGCCCAGGACCGCGCCGCCGTCCGCGAGCCGCGCGCCTTCCTCGTACGGACCACCACCCGGCTCGCCATCGACCGGCTGCGGCAGGCCCAGGCGCGCCGCGAGTCCTACGTCGGCCCGTGGCTGCCCGAGCCCGTCGTCACCGACTTCGGCCCGACCGCCCCCGACACCGCCGAGCGCGCCCTCCTCGCCGACTCCGTCTCGCTGGCGGTCCTCGTCGTCCTGGAGGCCCTCTCCCCCCTGGAGCGGGCCGTCTTCGTGCTGCGCGAGGCCTTCGGCTTCCCCTTCGGCGAGATCGCCACCGCGCTCGACCGCTCCGAGGCGGCCGTGCGCCAACTCGCGGGACGGGCCCGGCGCCACGTCGACGAGGGCAAGCCGCGGTACGACGTCGACCCGACCGAGCGCCGGGACCTCACCGAGCGCTTCCTCTCCGCCGCCTCCGGCGGCGACCTCGGCGAGCTCCTCGCCCTGCTCGCCCCGGACGCACGCCTCGTCGGTGACAGCGGCGGCAAGTCCAAGGCCCCGCTGCGGATCATCGAGGGCGCCGACAAGATCGGCCGCTTCTTCCGGGGCGTGGCGACGGGAGTGGAGACCGTCTACGAGTACCGCTTCGCCGAGCTCAACGGCGCTCCCGCCGTGATCGCCTTCGTGGACGGCAGGCCGGACTCGGTCTTCCAGGTCGAGGTGCGCGACGGGCGCGTCCAGTGCGTCTACATCATCCGGAACCCCGACAAGCTCCAGGGCCTCGCCGGCCCCTGACCCCCGGCGAGCACCGCGGTACCGCCCCGCCTCCCGTCCCCGGGTGGCGGGGCCTTTTGCTGCGCATTGCTGCGCAGGGCTCACGGGGGCGCGAACGTCCTGTGAACGATCTAGGTCAGAGGGTCACATTCGGGGCCGTTTGGCGGAGGATTGGTCTTGACCAAGGGGGTGGCTCGCCTTATGGTCACAGAGTTAGTGCAGGAACCTTTAATAAACAAGGGCGCGGAAAAACGCCGCGGGACACGGCGAATTGCGGAGGATCAGGGTGGGGACCACGCAGCTGGAAACGGTACCGGAGCCGAAGTACCAGCACCTCAAGACAGTGATCGGCGAAGCGCTCGACTCGGACTTCGCCGTCGGAGAGATCCTGCCCAACGAGCGGGAGCTCGCGGCGCGCTTCGGCGTCGCCCGGGCCACGCTCCGCCAGGCCCTGGAGCAGCTGGAGCTGGAGGGCCGCCTCCAGCGCCGCCGGGGCGTCGGCACCACGGTCGCCCCGCCGCGCGTCGGCGTGGACGTCTCCACCGCCCAGCACGCCTGGCCCGGCGTCGGCGACGAGACCTGGGAGTCCCAGGACTCCGCCAGCGACGTGGCCCCGGCCGCCGTCGCGCGCGTCCTGGAGACCGCCGCGGACGAGCGGGTGCACGTCGTGCGCCGCATCCGCGTCACCCATGGCCAGCCGGTCGCCGCCGAGCTGCTGTACGTGCCGGCCTCCTCGGTGCCGGGCCTCAGCGCCATCGACGCCCCCGTGGGCCCCGCCCGCGCCCGTACGGTGCTCCGCGAGCTCCAGCACCTCGCCCTCGACGGCCAGGACCGCTCCGTGGAGCTCGGTTCCGCCCGCGCCGACGACGCCAAGGAGCTCGACCGGCTGCCGGGCGCGCCCGTCCTCGTCGTGACGACCCGCTACCTCTCCGAGGGGCGCACCGCAGCCGTCTCGGTCGCCACGTACCGCGCCGACACCTGCCGCCTCACCTTCGGCGACTCGGTCGACCTGGTCATGGCCTCCTGACACCCCGCGCTCCGCGCGACGGCCCGTCGAGGGACCGCCACTCCGGCGGTTCAGCGGCGGGCCGTCACCGTTCCGTCGACCGCGAAGAGCTGCTCCTCGACGTGGTCCAGGGCCAGCCGCAGCGCACCCGTGCCCACGGCGGCCTCGCCGAGCAGCGAGAGCACCACGCGCGGCGGCCGCAGGCAGAAGCGCGCCAGCTCCTCGCGGAGCGGCGGGAGGACGCCGTCGAGCCCGGCGGCCCAGCCGCCGACGACCACGAGCTCGGGGTCGATCGCCAGGACCAGCGCCGCGACGTCGTGCACGAGCCGCTGGATGAACCGGTCCACTGCCGCCTCCGCCCGCGCGTCGCCCTTGCGGGCCAGCGCGAAGACCTCGGCGACCGCCTGCTCGTCCAGCGGATGCAGCGGCTCGTCGGTGGTCGACAGGAGGTGCTCGGGGGTGACCCCGCGGCCCAGCAGGTGCAGGGCGCCGATCTCCCCGGCCGCCCCGCCGTAGCCGCGGTGCAGCCGGCCGCCGATCAGCGAACCGGCGCCCGGGCTCAGCCCCGCGAGGACGAAGACGATGTCGTCCGAGTCGGTCGCGGCGCCCTTCCAGTGCTCGGCCACCGCCGCCGCGTTCGCGTCGTTCTCGACGATCACCGGGCAGCGGAAGGAGCGGCGCAGCCGCTCGCCGAGCGCGAGGCCCGTCCAGCCGGGCAGCGCCGTGCCGAGGCGGACGGTGCCGTCGGCCTCCACGATGCCGGGCGTTCCGACGCCGACGGCCCGCAGATTGGACCGGGCGACCCCGGCCCTGCGCAGCACGTCGGCGACGACCGTGCGCACCTTGTCCAGACGCTCGTCCTCGGGGGCCGTCTCCGACACCTCGCGGGACCCGGCGCCGATGATCCGGCCGTCCAGACCCGAGAGCAGGGCGGCCACGCGGTGCGGGCCGATCTCGATGCCGAGGAGATGACCGGCCTCCGCGCGGAAGCGGAACCTCCGTGCCGGACGCCCCTGGCGCCGGGCCTCGCCCTCCTCGGGAGCCGACTCGACGACGAGCCCGCCCTCCATGAGCCCTTCGACGACGCCTTCGACCGTCGGCCGCGACAGACCCGTGATCCGGGTCAGATCCGTGAGCGTCGGCGCGTCGGCGCCCCTCAGGGCATGAAGTACCACCGCGGAGTTGATCCGCCGCAGCAGAGACGGATCCCCGCCGGTCAGCCGCCCCACAGTGTGTCCTCCCAGCTCGTGCACCTCTTCGGCGGATGGTACTCAATGGTCCGGGGTGCGGCGAGTGCCGCCCCCGGACCGCGCCCGCCGGACGCCCACCGAACCCCCGCCGGACCGCCTGACGCGCCGCCAACTGTCAGTGCCGGCCGCTTTACTGGCCTCATGACCACGGCACGTCACCTGGCGACGATCGACGAGCTCCGCGCCCGCCCCTCCGGCGGTCCCGAGGGCGCTCCGGGCTTCCACCTGGCGGAGCTCGCGACGAGCGAGGACTTCTGGGAGGACGACGGCACCCGCCGGGCGCTCGCCGAGGAGCAGTACGAAGCGGAACGGGACGGGCTGGCCGCCCTGCTCACCGCCCGCTGGGGCCCGCCGACGGAGCTGGACCTCTGGCCCGTCCTGGAGCGGAGCCTGGCCGGTGGGTCCTTACCGGAGCCCTGGGGCACCCTCTGCGCCCACACCCCGGAGCTGATCCTGTGGCGGGACGGCGAGCGGTGGATCGGTCTGGGCGTCTCCCAGTGGGACAAGGAGCTGCCGCTCCAACTGCTCGCCCTCGTGACCACCGCGGATCCGCCCCGGGCGTAGGGCCCGGCTCACGGACCGGTCGCCCGCGCGGCCTCCCGCAGCCTGGCGTACTCCTCGGCCATCGTCGCCGCCGTCCAGTGGGCGTTGAGACCGCTCGGGTTCGGCAGCGCCCAGACCCGGGTGGAGCCGATCACCCGCTCCTGCGGCCCGATGGCCGCCTTCGGCTCGCCGAAGGCCGTCCGGTACGCCGTGACACCGACGACCGCGAGCCACCGCGGCGCGAGCCGCTCCACCTTCTCGACCAGGATCCGCCCGCCCTCGCGGTACTCCTCCCGACTCAGCTCGTCGGCCCGCGCGGTCGCCCGCGCCGCCACGTTCGTGATCCCGAGCCCGTACGACAGGAGCTCCTCCTGCTCGTCGGGCCGCAGCTGCCGCGGGGTGAACCCGGACAGGTGGAGCACCGGCCAGAAGCGGTTGCCGGGACGGGCGAAGTGGTGGCCCGTCGCCGCCGTCATGAGCCCCGGGTTGATCCCGCAGAAGAGCACGGAAAGGCCGCCCGCGGCCACGTCGGGAACGACGCGGTCGCGGGCGGCCTCCAGCTCCTGCTGAGTGAACCGGGGAGTCCCGGTCAGAGGATCGCGCCGGGGGTGTAGGCGGCGGCCTCGGGGTGCTGCTTGAGGATCTCCTCGATACGGGAGACCACGACCGCGACCTGGTCGGCGGCGGCGCCCGTGAAGGACAGCTTGTCCGCCATCAGCTCGTCGAGCTGCGCCCGGTCCAGCGGGATCCGGTCGTCGGCGGCCAGCTTGTCGAGGAGCTCGTTGCGCTCGGCGCCCTGCTCGCGCATGGCGAGGGCGGAGGCGACGGCGTTCTCCTTGATGGCCTCGTGGGCGACCTCGCGGCCGACCCCGGCGCGCACGGCGCCCATGAGGACCTTGGTGGTCGCCAGGAAGGGCAGGTAGCGGTCGAGCTCGCGGGCGACGACGGCCGGGAAGGCGCCGAACTCGTCGAGCACGGTGAGGAAGGTCTCCAGGAGGCCGTCCAGCGCGAAGAAGGCGTCCGGCAGGGCGACGCGGCGGACCACGGAGCAGGACACGTCGCCCTCGTTCCACTGGTCGCCGGCGAGCTCGCCGGTCATCGACGCGTAGCCGCGCAGGATGACCATCAGGCCGTTGACACGCTCGCAGGAGCGGGTGTTCATCTTGTGCGGCATCGCCGAGGAGCCGACCTGGCCGGGCTTGAAGCCCTCCGTGACCAGCTCGTGGCCCGCCATCAGGCGGATCGTCTTGGCGATCGACGACGGCGCGGCGGCCAGCTGCACCAGCGAGGTGACCACGTCGTAGTCGAGCGAGCGCGGGTAGACCTGGCCGACCGAGGTGAAGGCGTGCGCGAAGCCGAGGTGACCGGCGATCCGCTGCTCCAGGTCCGCGAGCTTGCCCGCGTCCCCGCCGAGCAGGTCCAGCATGTCCTGCGCGGTGCCGACCGGGCCCTTGATGCCGCGCAGCGGGTAGCGGCCGAGCAGCTCCTCAAGCCGCCCGTACGCCACGAGCAGCTCGTCGGCCGCGGTCGCGAAACGCTTGCCGAGGGTGGTCGCCTGCGCGGCGACGTTGTGCGAGCGGCCGGCCATGACCAGCTCCGCGTACTCGGCGGAGAGCTTGCCGAGACGGCCGAGGACGGCGACCGTACGGTCCCGCATCAGTTCCAGGGAGAGGCGGATCTGGAGCTGCTCGACGTTCTCGGTGAGGTCGCGCGAGGTCATGCCCTTGTGGACGTGCTCGTGGCCGGCGAGGGCGTTGAACTCCTCGATCCGGGCCTTCACGTCGTGCCGGGTGACCTTCTCGCGCTCGGCGATGGAACCGAGGTCGACCTGGTCGAGAACGCGCTCGTAGTCGGCGAGGGCGGCGTCCGGAACCTCGATCCCGAGGTCCTTCTGCGCACGCAGCACGGCGAGCCAGAGCTGACGCTCCAGCTTCACCTTCTGCTCGGGGGACCAGAGGACGGCGAGCTCCGCGGAGGCGTAGCGGCCGGCCAGAACGTTGGGGATGCGGGGCTTCGCAGTCACAGCAGTCACGTGGACAGAGTTTACCCGGCGTCCATGTAGGTAGTTACACGTCCATGGTGTGGCTGAAGTCGCAGGTCATGGGGCACATCTATGCGCCTTCGTGTGCCTGCCCGTGAGGCGCAGGTGAGACGCCGGTCGTAGCAACCCACGAAGGCGCCCCCTCGGTGGACGGGGCTGCTCGGCGGCGTGCCGGTCGGAGTCTCGCTGCGGCACGAGACCGTGGAGCGGCTGGACCCCGGCGGTCGGCCGGCCATGCTCGTGTCGTCCTGGAGGCGCGGGCGTCGGCAGCCGCACGGCAGCGGGGGCCATATGTCCGGGGACGGGGGTGCGAGTGGGATTCCGCACTCCGTTCGCACTCGGTGCGTTTCGGTTACCGATCGCAGTGGTGTGGCCAAGGATGTCGTTCTCGGCTGCTTGCCACCCCTGGTCATCGCGGCAGCGTGGCGGAACGCACGCCCGCAGCGTGCCGGCTTTGTCAGGTCCGCGGCCTAGCCTTGTGTTCATGTCCGATCACCACAGAGAGACTCCCAGTCCCGACGCCCTGAACAATGCCATCCGCACCCTGTGGGTCCGCGCCGGCGAACAGCGGCGAGCACTGACCGCCGACGAACAGCGGATCTATCAGGTACTCGTGGCGGCTTGGACCGAGGCGAAGGGCGCCGAGCAGGAGCTGGCCGCTTAGCATCCGGTCGTGCCGATCGAACTCTCCGACCTGAGGTTTCCCGGGTCGGTGGCGCAGGTCGAACCCACTCGTAGCCGATCACCCACGCAAACAAGCCCGCCACCTCCTGGTGGCGGGTTTCGTCGTGGCCAGGCCGCGGGTGGGCCCCGAGGCGGTTCGAGCGTCTCGGGGCCGATCTACTCAATGAGGTCTTTGCCGAGAGTGGCGAGGGCTACGAGGAAGCTGAGGAAGCCGACGCCGAGGGCGCCGAGGGCGATCTTGTCGCCGCTGGAGGCCCGGCTCCACCAGGATCCTTGCGGGATGTCCACGGTCGGCTGGAGCACGGCTCGGTTGGCGCGACGGACGTTGGAGTTGCGGACGTGATCGACAAGGTCCGTGAGGGTGTTCGCGGTGTACCGGGTGCTGTTGCGCTGCGTGGAGATGGTGACGGCGGCTGAAGAGATTCCTTCTGGCGCAAGGCTGAAGAGGCGGTTGAGTTCGCTCTTGCCGAGTCGACAGCGGTGGTACACCGCACGTGCCTCGTCGTGTTGGGTTGGGGCCGGCATGGCAGGGATCTTGCCCGGCGGCGAGTGTTCCTGTGCGCCGGTCGCGGATCGGTGACCAACTTGTGGCCGAGCCGCGCGCCCGCGCGGCGCCCGGCTCACGGGCCGGCCGGCGCCTCGTACGGCAGGAGTTCGGGACGCTTCGGGGCGCGGCCGTCGCCGGAGGAGCGGCCCGTCAGGCGCCGTCCGATCCAGGGGCCCAGGTGCTCCTTGGCGAAGCGGGCGTCCGCGATCCGCCGGGTCGCCCAGCCGGGCCGCCCGGCCGGGGGCAGCGGTGCCCGCCAGTCGTCCTCGGGCGGCAGGCCCAGCGTCTGCCACACGGCCTCGGCCACCCGCCGGTGTCCGTCGGCGGTCAGATGGAGCCGGTCCACGTCCCACAGCCGGGGATCGCCGAGCGTCGACGACCCGTACAGGTCGACGACGAGGGCGCCGTGCCGGGCGGCGAGCTCGTCGAGGTGGACGAAGAGCTCCTCCATGCGGGGGCGGAAGCGCTCCATGACCGGCCCCTCGCGGCCGGGGCTGCGCATCAGGACCAGCTGTCCGCAGGAGGGTGTGAGGCGTTCCACTGCCTCGGTCAGCAGGTCCCGCACCCGGACCATGTCGACCTTGGGGCGGAGGGTGTCGTTGAGCCCGCCGACGAGGGTCACCACATCGGCCTTCATGCCTGCGGCCAGGTCGACTTGCTCGTCGACGATCTGGCCGATGAGCTTTCCGCGCACGGCGAGGTTCGCGTAGCGGAAGTCGGGCGTACGGGCGGCGAGGCGGCCCGCGAGGACGTCGGCCCAGCCCCGGTAGGAACCGTCGGGCTTCAGGTCCGACATACCCTCGGTGAAGCTGTCGCCGAGGGCGACGAGACTGGTGTAGGTGGCATTGATCTCCATGGCGGAGAGATCATACCGCGCGGTATGCGCGGGGTGCCGTGGAGAACCCGGGAGGGGAAGACCCGATGAGCGACGCGCTGCTGAGCACACTGGCCGAGGCCCTGGCCGAGCTGGTGACGGCCGTCGAGACCAGCGACGACGAGACCCTGGACCCCGACACGGCGGTGGCGTGGCTGGAGGTCACGGCGGACACCCTCGCCGGGCTCCCGGCGGCCGACCGGCGCGCCCTCGACGGGCACTTCCGCGCGGCGGCCCTGCGCCGGCCGGAGGGCCCCTGGCGGGACGAGCTGCTCAAGGTCTCGGAGGGCTTCGGCCTCACCGAGGACACCCACGACGCCGCCTGCGAGGCCGTCGCCGAGCGGGCCCGCCGCTTCGTCGCCGCCGTCCGGGACGCCGACCCCGCCACCCCCGTGCCCACCTGCCCCGGCTGGACCCTCGCCGAGCTGACTCGGCACCTCGGCACCGTCCAGCGCTGGGCGGAGCACCTCGTCCGCACCGGGGCCACCGCTCGGGTCCCCGCCCGGGACGTCCCGCTCGACCTGCCGCAGGACCCCGCCGCGTACCCCGGCTGGTTCGCCGCCGGCGCCGAGACCCTCGTCGCGACCCTGCGCGCCGCCGACCCGGACGCCCCGCTCTGGTCCCCGGGGCCCGAACCGCGCGCCGGGTACTACCCGCGCCATGTGCTCCACGAGGCCGTCGTGCACCTCGCCGACGCCGAGCTCGCCCTCGACGGCACGGCCGGACCGATCGACCCCGGCACGGCGGCCGAGGGAATCGAGCACCACCTCGCCACCCTCCTGTACGTCCCCCGGACCGCCGAACGGATCGCCCAGCTCGACCGCGACGGCGACCTGCTCCGGCTCACGGCCCGCGACACCGGGACGGTCTGGACGCTCACGCTCGGCGGGGGCGGCTTCACCTGGCGGCGCGGAAGCACGGCGTCCGCCGCGCGTACGGAAGCGGCGGAAGCGGAACCGACCGCGGGCGTCACGGCCGACAGCGACGAGCTGCTGCTCCTCCTGCACCGCCGGTACGCCGCCGACGACCCGCGCTTCGCCCATGCCGGGGACCGCGGCCTCCTCGACGCCTGGCTGACCGCCACCGCACTCTGACACCACGGCTCCGACAGGGGCCCTCCGAGACGCCCGAAGGGCCCCGGGAAGACTCCCGGGGCCCTTCGTCATCCCGTACGCGTACGGGAACGTGTCACGGCGCCGCCGGACGCCCCACCAGCTCGCGCAGCACGTCCTCCATCGCCACGAGACCGGCCGGCTTGCCGTCCTCGTCGAGGACCGCCGCCAGATGCGTACGACTGCGGCGCATCGCGGTCAGCACGTCGTCCAGCGGCGTGGCCGCCCGGACCCGGGCGATCGGCCGCAGCGCCGTCACCGGGAACGGCAGATCGCGCGGGGAGACGTCCAGGGCGTCCTTGACGTGCAGATAGCCCAGGATCCGGCGCTCCGAGTCGACCACGGGGAAACGCGAGAAGCCCGTCGACGCCGACAGCGCCTCCAGCTCCTCGGGAGTGGTGCCGACCTGCGCGTACACGACCTTCTCCGCCGGCATCACGACGTCCCGGACCGGACGGCGGCCCAGCTCCAGGGCGTCGTGCAGCCGCTCGGCGGCCCGGTCGTCCAGGAGCCCGGCGTGGCCCGCGTCGGTGACCATACGGGCCAGCTCGTCGTCCGAGAACGTCGCCGCGACCTCGTCCTTGACCTCCACCCGCAACAGCCTGAGCAGCGCGTTCGCGAAGGCGTTGATCGTGAAGATCACCGGCCGCAGCGCCCGCGCGAGCGTCACGAGCGGCGGGCCGAGGAGCAGCGCGGTGCGCGTCGGCTCCGCGAGCGCGATGTTCTTCGGCACCATCTCGCCCAGCAGCATGTGCAGGTACGTCGCCACGGACAGCGCGATCACGAACGAGATCGGGTGGACCAGGCCGTGCGGCACGCCCACCGCGTCGAAGACCGGCTCCAGGAGGTGCGCGATGGCCGGCTCGGCGACGATGCCGAGGACCAGGGTGCACAGGGTGATGCCGAGCTGCGCCGCCGCGAGCAGCGCGGAGACGTGCTCCAGGCCCCAGATGACGCTGCGCGCCTTCCGGTTCCCGGCCTCGGCCAGCGGCTCGACCTGACTGCGGCGCACCGAGATCAGGGCGAACTCGGCGCCGACGAAGAACGCGTTGACGACCAGGGTCAGCAGACCGATCAACAGCTGGATGACGATCATCGGCCGGCCTCCTCGGTCTCGTCCTCAGTGGTGTCGTGCGCGGGGGCGTGCAGCAGCACGCGCGCCGCGCGCCGCCCCGAGGCGTCCACCACGTCGAGCCGCCAGCCGGCCAGCTCCACGCTGTCGCCGACGGCCGGGATACGGCCCAACTCGGTCGCGAGGACACCCGCGAGCGTCTCGTACGGGCCGTCCGGCACGCGGAGGCCGATCGCCCCCACCTGGTCCGTACGGGCGGCGCCGTCGGCGGACCAGAGCTCGCGGCCGTCCGCGTCCTCGCCCGCCCGCGCCAGGTCCGGCGTCTCGTGCGGGTCGTGCTCGTCGCGGACCTCGCCGACGACCTCCTCGACGATGTCCTCCAGGGTCACGACCCCGGCCGTGCCGCCGTACTCGTCGATGACGACGGCCATCGTCTGCTTGCCGGAGAGCCGGTCGAGCAGCCGGTCCACGGTCAGGGTCTCCGGGACGAGCAGCGGCTCGCGCAGCATCTCGCCGATGCGGCGGCGCGCCCGCTCGTCGGCCGGTATGGCGAGCACGTCCTTGATGTGCGCGATGCCGACGACCGAGTCGAGGTTGCCCCGGTAGACGGGGAAGCGGGAGAGCCCGGTCGCGCGGGTCGCGTTCGCGACGTCCTCCGCGGTGGCCTGCACCTCCAGGGCGGTGACCTGGACGCGGGGCGTCATCACGTTCTCGGCGGTCAGCTCCGCCAGGTTGAGGGTCCGGACGAACAGCTCGGCCGTGTCCGCCTCCAGGGCGCCCTCCTTCGCGGAGTGCCGGGCGAGCGCCACGAGCTCCTGCGGGGAACGCGCGGAGGCCAGCTCCTCGGCCGGCTCCATGCCGAGACGGCGCAGGATCCGGTTCGCGGTGTTGTTGAGGTGGCTGATCAGCGGCTTGAACGCGGCGGTGAACACCCGCTGCGGGGTCGCCACCGCCTTCGCGACCGCGAGGGGCGAGGAGATCGCCCAGTTCTTCGGGACCAGCTCGCCGACGACCATCAGGACGACGGTCGACAGGGCCGTACCGAGGACGAGGGCGACCGAGGAGGCCACCGAGGGGGAGAGGCCGAGGGCCTCGACCGGGCCCCGGATCAGCTTGGCGACCGAGGGCTCGGCGAGCATGCCGACGACCAGGTTGGTGACGGTGATGCCGAGCTGGGCGCCGGAGAGCTGGAACGTCAGCGAACGGACGGCCTTGAGCGCGCTCGCCGCCCCGCGCTCGCCGCGCTCCGCGGCCTCTTCGAGCTCGCCGCGCTGGACCGTCGTCAGCGAGAACTCGGCCGCGACGAAGGCGCCGCACGCCAGCGAGAGCAGCAGCGCGAGGACGAGCAGAAGCACTTCGGTCATCGGTTCACCTCCGTCCCATGATCAGCCAGAGGGGAGGGGATCGCTCGATGTCGGAACGTGGAACCAGTGCTACTGGGAGGCTCGCCCATGGGCGGACGCTCACACCTTTCGGTCGTCGGGATGAAGAACCATGGTAAAGGACGAGCAAAGCAGTGTGGTTATCGGCCGCCGAGGTGCTTCGCCCGCAGGAGGACGGTCAGGCGTCGAGCGGCTTCACCCACCGGCGCCACTGGTCCTGACGCTCGTACCCGGCGGCCGTCCAGAGCCGGCGGCCCGTCTCGTTCGCCTCCAGGACCATCGCGTCCACGCGCCGGCCCCCGAGCGCGGCGAACCGCTCGTCGGCCGCGCGCAGCAGCGCCGTGGAGATCCCCCGCCGACGGTGGGAGGGCAGCACGGCGAGCCGGTAGAGCGAGGCGCGCCAGCCGTCCCAGCCGGCGATCACGGACCCCACGATCAGACCGTCGGCCAGCGCGAGGATGAGCGCGTCAGGGTCCCGCCCGACGAGCCGGGTCACCCCGTGCACGTCGTCCGAGATGGACGTCCCCTCGGCGGACTCCTTCCAGAAGTCCAGGACGGCCTCGGCCTCGTCGGGCAGGGCGGCACGTATCTGCAGATCGATCATGGCCGGATCCCATCACGCGGGGCAGCGCCCGTGCCAGGGAGTTCCGGCGGATGGGACACGCCGCTCACCGCCGGGCCACGCCCAGGACGCACGGGGAGGACGGCAGGCGCGGCCCGCTCTCCGGGACGTCGAAGGAGCGGTACGGGCCGAGGGCGAAACCCGCCGCCCCGATCGCCCCGAGCGCGTCCCGCGCGGTGTGACAGCCGCCGAAGAACAACGGCCAGACCGTACGGTCCAGCCCCCGCTGCACGCGCGCGAGCCCGGGTGTCCCCGCCGCCACGTGCTCGAAGAAACGGAGCTCGCCGCCGGGGCGCAGGACGCGCCGTACCTCCGCGAGGGCCTGCGGCACGCTCCGCACCGTGCAGAGCACCAGCGAGGCCACGGCCGCGTCGAAGACACCGTCCTCCGCAGGCAGAGCCTCCGCCGTGCCCGGCCGTACGGTCACCGGGACGGGCGCCCGCAGCGCGGCCTCCTCGGCGAGCCGCCGCAGACGGGGTTCGGGTTCGACGGCCACGACCTCGGAGACGCCGGCCGGGTAGTGCGCGAAGTTCAGCCCGTTCCCGGCACCGACCTCGATCACCCGGCCGGTGAGCCCGGCGAGCAGCTCCTCGCGCAGGGCACCGAGCCCGCCGCGCGTGTCGGCCGACACGCTGACGCGGGCGTAGAAGCGTGCGAAGAGGGGGTGGTGGACGCGGGGCGCCGGGAGTCCGGGGCGCGGGGAGGTCACGGTGCGCCCCTCACCCGGTCACGAAGCAGAACTCGTTGCCCTCCGGGTCCCGCATGACCTGGAAGGAGCCCTGCTCGTCCGTCACGAGGCCGCCGACGCGGACCGCGCCGGCGGGCCCGGCCTCCGTGGCGGCCCGGTCCGGGTCCGCCACCTCCAGGTCGAGATGGACCCGGTTCTTCACCGACTTGCCCTCCGGCACGCGCTGGAAGGCGAGCCGGACGAACTCCGGCGGATCGACGTACGACCAGTCGCCGGAGCGGTCGACCGGATCACCGCCGAGGAGCCCCGCCCAGAAGCGGACGAGGGCGGCCGGATCGGCACAGTCGAAGACGATCTCCTGAACGTGAGCACGCATGGCCCCAGCGTACGGAGTCGGCCCCGGATCAGGCGGGCATCAGGCGGGCACGTCCGCCGCGACATCCGCCGCGAGGTCCGTCGAGAGTCCCGACGCACGCTCCGACGCGAGCTCCGTCCCGAAGCCCGTCCCGAAGTCCGCCGCGTGGTCCGCAGCGAACGCCTCCGCGTCCCACGTCCCGCCGAGCGCCGGCGCCAGCCAGCCGCCCGCCGCCGCGCGGAACTCCTCGGGGTCGAGCGCGCCCGACCCCTCCGGTACGGCCCCGAGCAGCGGCGCGCCCGCCGACTCCGGCAGGTCCGCCAGGTTGCAGCGGGCCGCCAGGTCCGGCGCGGCCGGCCAGCTGCCGACCACCACGCCCAGCTGCTCGATGCCGCGCGCCGCCAGCGCCTCGGCCGTCAGGGCCGTCGAGTTGAGCGTCCCAAGACCCGCCGGGACCACGCACAGGACCGGGGCGCCGAGCAGCGCCGCCGCGTCCGCGAGCGTGCCGCCCTCCTCGTCGAAGCGGACGAGCAGTCCGCCCGCCCCCTCCACGAGCACCAGGTCGTGCGAGGCGGCCAGGGCCCGGGCGGCCTCGGCGACCTGCCGGGGCCCGACCGGGGCGAGTCCGGCCCGCAAGGCGGCCGTGCCCGGAGCCAGCGGCTCCGGGAACCGCCCCAGCTCGACCGAGGCCGCGGCGCCCGAAAGCCGGACCACCTCGTCGGCGTCGCCCGTCTCGTCGGGCCCGACCCCGGTCTGCGCGGGCTTCAGGACCGCGACCGACCGCCCCGCGGCCGTGGCCACGGCGGCCACCGCCGCGGTCACGACCGTCTTGCCGATCTCCGTCCCCGTACCGGAGACCACGACGATTCCCACTGTGTTCCTGTCCTTCCGTCCTGTCAGCCCGCCGCGGCGGCCGCGCGGACCCCCGCGCAGATCCGGGCCAGGTCCTCGTCACCGGTCACGTACGGCGGCATCGTGTAGATCAGGTCCCGGAACGGGCGCAGCCACACGCCCTCCCGGACCGCCGCCCGCGTCGCCGCCGCCATGTCGACGTCGTGGTCGAGCTGCACGACGCCGATCGCGCCGAGCACCCGCACCTCGCGCACGCCCGGGACGCCGGCGACCGGAGCGAGCCCCTCCCGGAGACCCGCCTCGATCCGCTTGACGTCCACGGCCCAGTCCTGCGACAGCAGGAGGTCGAGGGAGGCACAGGCCACCGCCGACGCCAGCGGGTTCCCCATGAACGTCGGCCCGTGGGCCAGCACCGGGACATCGCCCCGGGAGATCCCGTCGGCGACGCGGCTCGTGCAGAGCGTCGCGGCCATCGACAGATAACCGCCCGTCAGCGCCTTGCCCACGCACATGACATCGGGGGAGACCGCCGCCTGGTCCGCGGCGAAGAGCGTGCCCGTCCGTCCGAAGCCGGTCGCGATCTCGTCGAAGACGAGCAGCACGCCGTGCGCGTCGCAGGCCTCCCGCAGCACCGTCAGGTACGCCGGGTCGTGGAACCGCATCCCGCCCGCGCCCTGCACGACCGGCTCCACGATCACGGCGGCCAGTTCGTCCGCGTGACGCGCGATCTCGGTCCGCAGCAGCTCCGCGTACGACTCCTCGTACGCGGCGGGCGGGGCGTCCACGAACACCTGCCGCTGGAGCACCCCCGACCACAGCTCGTGCATCCCGCCCTGCGGGTCGCACACCGACATCGGCTGCCAGGTGTCCCCGTGGTAGCCGCCGCGCCAGGTGAGCAGCCGCTGCTTGCCGGGGCGGCCCACCGAGCGCCAGTACTGGAGGCACATCTTCACCGCGACCTCGACGGCGACCGAACCCGAGTCGGAGAGGAAGACGTGCTTCAGCGGCTCGGGGGTGATCTCGACGAGGCGGGCGGCGAGCCGTACGGCCGGCTCGTGGGTGAGCCCGCCGAACATGACGTGGCTCATCTTGTCGAGCTGACCGCGCGCCGCCTCGTTGAGCACGGGGTGGTTGTAGCCGTGGATCGCCGACCACCACGAGGACATGCCGTCGATCAACTCGGCGTGCCCCTCGGCGGGTTCGGCGAGCCGCAGCCGCACCCCGGAGGCGGACTCGACGACGAGGGGGTCCGTACGGCCCGGCATGGGGCCGTACGGATGCCAGACGTGGGCCCGGTCCAGGGCGAGGAGTTCGTCGTTACGCATTCGGCGCGAGGTCCGTACCGGCGCCCCGGCGGCGTACCGCCACCAGGTCCGTCCGCGCGGTGTTCGCCGCGGCCTCGGCCGCGGGAACCTCCGCGGCGGGCGCGTGACCGCCGCAGGGGCCGCAGCCCCCGCCGGCGGAGCCGCAGCCCGCGCCCTCCGCCGGAGCCTGCGAGCCACAGCCCGCGCCCTCCACCGAGCCGTGCGAACCGCAGCCGCCGGCCGCGACGGCGCCCGCCGCCGCGAGCGCGTCCGCCCGGTGCGCGGGCAGCGTCGTCGTGCCCGCGCCCTCCACCTCGAAGCCGGCGTCCGCGATCATGTCGAGGTCGGCCTGACCGGCCTGGCCCTCGCTCGTCAGGTAGTCGCCGAGGAAGATCGAGTTCGCGATGTTCAGCGCCAGCGGCTGCATCGAGCGCAGGTGCACCTCGCGCCCGCCCGCGATCCGCACCTCGACGTCCGGGCAGACGAACCGCACCATCGCGAGGATCCGCAGACAGCGCTGCGGGGTGAGGTTCCACTCCTTGGCGAGCGGCGTGCCCTCGAAGGGGATGAGGAAGTTGACCGGCACCGAGTCCGAGTCGAGGTCGCGCAGCGCGTACACGACGTCGACCAGGTCCTCGTCGGTCTCGCCCATGCCCGCGATCAGCCCGGAGCAGGCCGACAGACCGGCGGCGTGCGCCTTCTGCACGGTGTCGACCCGGTCCGCGTAGGTGTGGGTCTTGGTGATCCCCTCGTACGTCGCCTCGGACGTGTTGAGGTTGTGGTTGTACGCGTCGGCGCCGGCGTCCCGCAGCCGCTCCGCCTGGCCGTCCGAGAGCAGACCGAGGCAGGCGCACACCTCGACGCCCTCGTTCTGCTCCTTGATCGCCTCGATGGTCCTGCCGACGCGCTCGACGTCCCGGTCCGTCGGGCCGCGCCCGCTCGCCACCAGGCAGACCCGCTTGGCTCCGCCAGCGACACCCGCCGCGGCGGCCTGGGACGCCTCGTCCGGCTTCAGCCACGTGTACTTGAGGATCTCGGCCTTCGAGCCGAGCCGCTGCGAACAGTACGAGCAGTCCTCGGGGCACAGCCCCGACTTGAGGTTGACGAGGTAGTTGAGCTTCACCCGCCGCCCGAACCACTGACGGCGCACCTTGCCGGCCGCCGCCACCACATCGAGCAGCTCGTCGTCGGAGGTCGCCAGTACGGCGAGCGCTTCTTCACGGGTCGGCAGCTCGCGCCGCAGCCCCTTCTCCACCAGCGTGTTCAGCAGGTCCATAAGCGCTGATCCTTGCCTACCGCCCACCCCCGGGCCAAGGAGGATCCGAACAAACGCCCCCGAACGAGGTGTGTGGATGACCACATCCCGACCTCCGCATACTCCGGTTAGGGTCTGTGCGCTGCCTACAAAAGGATCGCCGCATGCCACAGGCCGACGACGCCAGGGCCGAGGGCCCGCGCCGGACCGCTTTCGACTGGACCGACGCAGAGGCGCGCCGCCGGGCGGCGGCCGGTCTCGTCCGTACGCTGCGGCCCCGGGCGGCCGAGTCGGAGCTCCTCGACCTGGCGAGCAACGACTACCTCGGCCTCACCCGCCGGCCGGAGGTCACCGAGGCGGCGGCCGAGGCCGCGCGGCGCTGGGGCGCGGGCGCCACCGGCTCGCGCCTCGTCACCGGCACGACCCGGCTGCACACCCGGCTCGAACGCGAACTCGCCGAGTTCTGCGGCTTCGAGGCGGCCCTCGTCCTCTCCTCCGGCTACGCCGCCAACCTGGCCGCGCTCACGGCCCTCGGCGGCCGGGACTCGCTGATCGTCTCGGACGCCTCCAACCACGCCTCGATCGTGGACGGCTGCCGGCTCGCGCGCGCCGAGACGGCCGTCGTCCCGCACGCCGACCCCGAGGCCGTACGCAAGACCCTGGAGGCGCGGCCGGAGCACCGGGCGCTCGTGGTCAGCGACTCCGTCTTCTCCGTCGACGGGGACAAGGCGCCGCTGCCGGAGCTCGCCGACGCCTGCCGGGCGCACGGCGCCGGGCTCGTCGTCGACGACGCCCACGGCTTCGGCGTCCTCGGCGACGGCGGCCGGGGCGCCCTGCACGAGGCCGGCCTGGCGGGCGACGAGGACGTCGTCGCCACCCTCACCCTCTCCAAGTCCCTCGGCAGCCAGGGCGGCGCGGTCCTCGGCCCGGCCCGGGTCGTCGAGCACCTCGTGAACACGGCGCGCACCTTCATCTTCGACACCGGGCTGGCCCCGGCAGCGGCGGGCGGCGCGCTCGCGAGCCTGCGTCTGATCGCCGGCGAACCGGCGCTCGCCGGCCGGGCACGGACCGTCGCCACCACCCTGTACGAGCTCCTCACGGCGGCCGGTCTGACCGCCGCGCGGCCGGACGCGGCCGTCGTCTCGGTGCGCGCCCCCTCGCCGGAGGCGGCGCTGCGCTGGGCGGCCGACTGCCGGGAACAGGGTCTGGCGGTCGGGTGCTTCCGGCCCCCGTCCGTGCCGGACGGCATCTCGCGGCTGCGGCTCACGGCCCGCGCCGATCTGACGGACGCCGAGCTCCAACGGGCGGTCGACACCATCCTGCGGACCGCGCCCGCCGCCGTCTGACCGGGTGAACTCCGCTACCCAAGAGCGTTTCCGGGGAGCAGAGTTCACCGCTTCGGGCGATAGATGCGCACATATCGTGGTGGAACGCCGGACGGGGCGGGACGATCGGAGCACTCTGACGCGAAGCGCAATCCGGGGTGGTGTCCCCGGCGGGAAAGGGACAGCGCCGCCATGGCAGACCATCAGGAAGCATCCGTCACTCTGCCGAGCGATCCCGCCTCGGTCCCCACGGCGCGGAGATACGTCGCGGACGTCCTGGGGGACTGGGGGCTCGACGGCGCCGCGGAGATCGCGGACTCCATCCGGCTGATCGTCTCGGAACTGGCCACCAATGCCGTGCAGCACACGTTCGGGCAGTCGCCGACCTTCACGATCGACCTCCGCCTGGAGCGGGAGGAGCGCCTGCACCTCGGCGTGACGGACAGCCATCCCCGCTGGCCCCGCCGTCTCCCGGCAGCGGTCCAGCAGGACAACGGGCGCGGCATGGTCATCATCCGCGTCCTCGCGGCGGAGGCCGGCGGCCGCCTCTCGGTCACTCCGACCGAGGAGGGCGGCAAGACGGTCTGGATCACCCTCCCGTGGACGGCGGCCCGGGTGGCCCCGGTGTAGGGCTCGTCCCCAGCGGGGGTGCGGCGGCGCCACCGCACCCCTCATCGGGCGTCAGCGCCCGGGTATCGTCACCGGACGCGGCCGTAGTAGACCTTCGACGACCAGATCTTGTCGAGCTTCACCCAGGAGCCCGTCTTGGGCGAGTGCCAGATCTTGCCGCTGCCGGCGTAGATGCCGACGTGGTAGACCCTCCCACCGGAGTGGAAGAAGACCAGGTCCCCCTTCTGCCGGCTGGCCGAGGAGATGTGCCGGGTCTTGTTGTACTGCTGCTGCGCGGTGCGGGGCAGCGACTTGCCCGCCTTCTTGTACGCGTAGAGCGTCAGACCGGAGCAGTCGAACCGGGTGGGTCCGGTGCTTCCGTACCGGTACGGCGATCCTTTCTTCGCGGCGGCGACGCTCAGTGCCTTGTTCGCGTGTGTCGTCGCTGCCTGGGCCTCCGTTGCCGCACCTGGGGCGAACAGCGTGCCGCCGACGGCGGCGAGGGTGAGAGCCGAGACGGCTCCGGCCCGGGACAGCAGGGACGGGACATGCATCTGCGCGGTCATGCGCAACCCTTCGTCAGCCGCCTGCGAAGGATGACCTGTCGGGTTCGGGCTGGCGAAGATGCCCGGCCGCGGCTGCGGCTTCACCCCAAGGAACGGCCTCGCTGGGACAGCGCGAACGTTCCGTACTGATTGGGTCCTCCACTCCTGCCGATCCACTCCTGTCGACCAGACGTCCGGGACAGCGGCAGGACTCGGCGTCCGCCCGGACCGCCCCGCCGCGGTGGCGGGGGCTTGTCGTCGACACGGATCTTGACCCACGACATGGGCGAAAACCGAGCTGAAACGGCGATATGTGAGGCTCCTCACGACTGATCCGTTCGGGTGGACAGCACCCCTTTGTGATCTTCGGAGGTTTGGCCGACGAGCCCCGTACCAGCGATGGAACGTTCGATTCCGCCAGATGCGTACACCTGTTGCGCAACTCGCCCGCTGCATATGTCGACTCGTCGACTACGCCGAACGGGGGAGGGTTTCTGCGGTGCGTGTCGGCCGACCGGACCTCGACACGACACGCGGATATGTCAACTCGCCCGAGTCCGGCGGACGGTGACGCGGTCCGCCCGGCGCTCCCCGTCCAACACCCTTAGGGCGCGCGCCAATGTGTCCGCGTGGACCTCGCTCTCGCCCCGTTTATGCATGAGCGTCAGCGCCTCGCGCAGGGCCTCCGCCCGCCCCACCAGGGCCTGGGCCGCGCGCAACGCCCCATAGGTATGCGTACCTCTGGATGGATTGATCTTTCCCAGGAGGTCGACGACTTCGAGGTACGCGTCGACGAGTTCACCCTCGGCCCGGGTCAGGGCCGGCAGTGGCGGCAGCTCGGGGACCACGGCCGGCTCACCGGGCCGTGCCGCCGGCGGCCGCGCGCCGGCTCGTGACGACGTGGTCGGCCAGGCCGTAGGTGACGGCCGCGGGTGCGTCCAGGACGGTCAGGCGGTCGATGTCGGCGTCGATCCGCTCCCGGTCCTGCCCGGTGTGTTCGACGAGCATCCCGGCGACCAGCTCGCGCAGGCGCAGCAACTCGGCCGCCTGGAGGTCGAGGTCGCTGAGCTGTCCCTGGAGGGGCTCGTCCAGGGTCGGCTGCCGGAGCGTGACCCGGGCGCCGGGCAGGATCAGGCGCTTGCCCGGGGTGCCGGCCGCGAGCAGGACGGCGGCGGTGGAGACGGCCTGGCCCAGGCAGGTGGTCTCCACGTCGCAGGAGAGCGTCCGCATCGTGTCGTAGATGGAGGTCATGGCGCTGATCGAGCCGCCGGGGGAGTTGATGTAGAGCGAGATGTCCTGCCCCGGGGCCGCGTGGTCGAGGTAGAGGAACTGGGCGATGGCGTCGTTGGCCGAGGTCTCGTCGACCGGCGTGCCGAGGAAGACGATCCGCGATTCGAGAAGCTTCGAGTACGGGTCGAGGGTCCGGGTCCCGAAGCTGGTCCGCTCCGTGAACTCGGGCAGAACGTAGCGAGCGTCCATGGCTGAGAGCCTCCATCGGTCTGTCTGTAAAAAATGTACAGGACGTACAGCCCGTAAGATGGGGAGCATGACCTACGAGATCCCGGTGACGCAAGCGAGGGCTGAGCTCGCCGACCTGATCAACCGCGTCGTATACGGCGGTGAGCGCGTGGTCGTCACCCGTCACGGGAAGCCGCTCGTCGCCCTGGTCTCGGCCGCTGACCTGGAGGCATTGGAGACGGCCGGCGAGCCGGCGGAGGAGCGGGTGATCAGTTCGGTCTCCGCCCTGCGGCCGATCGACTCCGCCACGGGCGAACAGCGCCGCTTCGGCATCGCCGCCCACCACCGCGACCCCGGAGTCTCCTAGGGGGTGTCTTGCCGCCCCTCCGCGCGATGATCATGAAATCGCAAAGCCGGAGTTAACGAGCCGGAAAAACTTCCGCCCTAACGTGCAATGTCTCGCCGCGCACCGCTTCTTCGCAGCTCAACAGAGTGTTGAAGCTGGGTAGGGTCCGCAGCTGTCCGGGTCCCGTCCCGGTCGACGACTGTGAGGTGGAAGAGTGCAACTGAGCCCGCACGAACAGGAACGCCTGCTCGTTCATGTCGCTGCCGACGTGGCCGAGAAGCGCCGAGCGCGGGGTGTGAGGCTCAACCACCCCGAGGCCGTCGCCCTGATCACCTCGCACATCCTGGAAGGCGCCCGGGACGGCCGCACCGTCGCCGAACTCATGGCCTCCGGTCGCAAGGTGCTCTCCCGGGCGGACGTCATGGACGGCATCCCCGAGATGATCCACGACGTCCAGGTCGAGGCGACCTTCCCGGACGGCACCAAGCTCGTCACCGTCCACGACCCGATCATCTGACGGGGACGCGCCGATGATCCCCGGAGAGATCCTGTACGCGGAGGACCCCGTCGCCCTCAACGAGGGGCGTCCCGTCACCCGCGTGACCGTGCTCAACGCCGCCGACCGGCCCGTCCAGGTCGGCTCCCACTACCACTTCGCCGAGGTCAACCCCGGCCTGGAGTTCGACCGGGCCGGCGCGCGCGGACAGCGGCTCCACATCGCCGCCGGGACCGCCGTCCGCTTCGAACCCGGCATCCCCGTCGAGGTCGAGCTCGTCCCGATCGCGGGCCGCCGGATCGTCCCGGGCCTGCGTGGTGAGACCGCGGGACCCCTCGACGGCGACGCCCAGGGCTCCTTCGGCGCCGATGCCCACTCCGCCGGGGTCACCGGCCCGAACGGAGGCCCCCGTGCCTGACCTGCACCGCGCCGTCTACGCCGACCTGTTCGGCCCCACGACCGGCGACCGCATCCGGCTCGCCGACACCGACCTCCTCGTCGAGATCGAGGAGGACCGCAGCGGCGGCCCCGGCCGCGCCGGCGAGGAGGCCGTCTTCGGCGGCGGCAAGGTCGTCCGCGAGTCCATGGGCCAGGCCCGTACGACCCGTGCCGAGGGCGCCCCCGACACCGTGATCACCGGAGCCGTGATCATCGACCACTGGGGCGTCGTCAAGGCCGACATCGGCATCCGCGACGGCCGGATCACCGGCATCGGCAAGGCCGGCAACCCCGACACCATGGACGGGGTCCACCCCGACCTCGTGATCGGCCCCGAGACCGAGATCATCGTCGGCAACGGCAGGATCGTCACCGCCGGCGCCGTCGACACCCACGTCCACTTCATCTCCCCGACCGTCATCGAGCAGGCGCTCGCCACCGGCGTCACCACGCTCGTCGGCGGCGGCACCGGACCGGCCGAGGGCACCAAGGCGACCACCATCACGCCCGGCCCGTGGCACCTCGCCCGGATGTTCGAGGCCCTGGACACCTTCCCCGTCAACATCGGTCTGCTCGGCAAGGGCAACACCATGTCCCGGGAGGCCATGCACTCCCAGCTCCGCGGCGGCGCCCTCGGGTTCAAGATCCACGAGGACTGGGGGGCGACCCCGGCCGTCATCGACGCCTGTCTGAGCGTCTGCGACGAGACCGGCGCCCAGCTCGCCATCCACACGGACACCCTGAACGAAGCGGGCTTCGTCGACGACACCCTCGCCGCCATCGCGGGCCGGACCGTCCACGCGTACCACACGGAGGGCGCCGGCGGCGGGCACGCTCCCGACATCATCACCGTCGTCTCCGAGCCGTACATCCTGCCCAGCTCGACCAACCCGACCCGCCCGCACACCGTCAACACCATCGAGGAACACCTCGACATGCTGATGGTCTGCCACCACCTCAACCCGGCCGTCCCCGAGGACCTCGCCTTCGCCGAGTCCCGCATCCGGCCCTCCACGATCGCCGCCGAGGACGTCCTCCACGACCTGGGCGCCATCTCGATCATCTCCTCCGACGCCCAGGCCATGGGCCGTGTCGGCGAGGTGATCATGCGGACCTGGCAGACCGCCCACGTCATGAAGAAGCGGCGCGGCGCCCTGCCCGGCGACGGTCGCGCCGACAACCACCGGGCCCGCCGCTACATCGCCAAGTACACGATCAACCCGGCCGTCGCCCAGGGCATGGGCCACCTCATCGGCTCGGTCGAGACCGGCAAGCTCGCCGACCTCGTGCTCTGGGAGCCCGCCTTCTTCGGCGTGAAGCCGCTCGTCGTCGTCAAGGGCGGCCAGATCGCGTACGCGCAGATGGGCGACGCCAACGCCTCCATCCCCACCCCGCAGCCCGTCCTGCCCCGCCCGATGTTCGGCGCGCTCGGCAGGGCGGCCGCGGCCGGCTCCTTCAACTTCACGGCTCGGGCGGCGATCGAGGACGACCTGCCCCAGAAGCTGGGCCTCCACAAGGAGTTCACCGCGATCGGCGACACCCGACGGGTCACCAAGGCCGACATGCGGGAGAACGACGCCCTGCCGCGGGTCGAGGTCGACGCCGACACCTTCACGGTGACCATCGACGGCGACCCCGTGGAGCCGGCGCCCGCCGCCGAACTGCCCATGGCCCAGCGCTACTTCCTCTTCTGACGTGGTCCCGATGACGTCACGCTCGGCCCTTCTCGTGCTCGCCGACGGGCGTTTCCCCGCCGGCGGGCACGCCCACTCCGGCGGCGCGGAGGCGGCGGTCAAGGCCGGCCGCATCACCGACGCGGCCGGTCTGGAGGCCTTCTGCCGCGGCCGGCTCCACACCACCGGGCTCACCTCGGCGGGCCTGGCCGCGGCCGCCGCCCTCGGACTCGACCCGTACGAGCTCGACGCGGCCGCCGACGCCCGCACCGCCTCACCCGCCCTGCGCGCCGCCGCCCGCAAGCTCGGCCGCCAGCTGATGCGGGCCGCCCGCGCCACCTGGCCGAGCCCCGAACTCGACGCCCTGGCGGCGGCCTTCCCGCGCGGCGCCCATCAGCCCGTCGTCCTCGGCACCACCGCCCGGGCCGCCGGACTCGACCCCGAGGACGCCGCCCACTGCGTCGCCTACGAGACGGTCGGCGGCCCCGCCACCGCCGCCGTACGCCTCCTCAGCCTCGACCCCTACCAGGCGACCGCCGTCCTCGCCCGCCTCGCGCCCGAGATGGACCGCGTCGCCGCACGCGCGGCCGCCGCCGCCCGGCAGGGCGTCGACGCGCTGCCGGCCGCCTCCGCGCCGCTGCTCGACCTCACCGCCGAACAGCACGCGACCTGGCCCGTCCGCCTCTTCGCCTCCTGACCCGAACCGCCCCCAAGGGAGCCGCCCCATGCACCTCGACCACGGCCACAGCCACCACACGGCGGTCTCCGCCGACGCCCACCGCCCCGACGGCACCCGCCGCGCCCTGCGCATCGGCCTCGGCGGACCGGTCGGCTCCGGCAAGACCGCCACCGTCGCCGCCCTCTGCCGGGTCCTGCGCGACACCCTCTCGATCGCCGTCGTCACCAACGACATCTACACCCGCGAGGACGCCGAGTTCCTCCTCCGCAACGCCGTCCTGCCGCCCGAGCGCATCCAGGCCGTGGAGACCGGCGCCTGCCCGCACACCGCCATCCGCGACGACATCTCCGCCAACCTCGAAGCCGTCGAGGAGCTGGAGGAGACCGTCGGCCCCCTCGACCTCATCCTCGTCGAGTCCGGCGGCGACAACCTCACCGCCACCTTCTCCAAGGGCCTCGTCGACGCCCAGATCTTCGTCATCGACGTCGCCGGCGGCGACGACATCCCCCGCAAGGGCGGCCCCGGCGTCACCACCGCCGACCTCCTCGTCGTCAACAAGACCGACCTCGCCCCCTACGTCGGATCCGACCTGGAGCGGATGGCCCGCGACGCGAAGGAGCAGCGCGGCGACCTGCCCGTCGCCTTCACCTCCCTGCGCGCCGAGAACGGCGTCGGGCCCGTCGCCGACTGGGTCCGCGGCCGGCTCGACGCATGGACCGCGGCCGGGGCGCGGACCGCGTGAGCCTGCGCGCCACCGCACGGATCGCGGCCGCGGCCGACGGCGGGCTGCCGCTCCTGGAGAGCGACGGCCCCCTCGCCCTGCGCCGCACCCGGGCCGCCGCCGGCTGGACCCGGGTCACCGTCGTCGGGGCGATGAGCGCCCCGCTCGGCGGTGACCGGCTCGCGATCGAGACCGAGGTACGGGACGGGGCCCGGCTCCTGGTCGACTCGGCCGCCGCCACCCTCGCCCTGCCGGGCCGGAGCGCCGAGCCCGCCACGTACGACGTCCGGATCGCCGTGGGGGAGGACGGCGTCCTGCGCTGGCTGCCCGAGCAGCTGGTCTCCGCCCACGGCTCGGACCTGCGGATGCGCACCACCGTCGAACTCGCCCCCACGGCCCGGCTCGTCCTCCGCGAGGAACAGATCCTCGGCCGGCACGGCGAACCGCCCGGCACCCTCGTCACCCGCCTCACCGTCCGCCGCGCCGGCCGGCCCCTGCTCGACCAGGAGCTGGCGTACGGGCCGGGGGCCCCCGACGGCTGGGACGGCGGCGCGGTCCTCGGCGGTCACCGGGCCACCGGCCAACTGCTCGTCGTCGACCCCGACTTCACGGACAAACCGGTGGAAGCCCGACTTCTCGGCGAGGGGGCCGTCATCGCCCCGCTCGCCGGCCCCGCCGCCCTCGTCACCGCCGTCGCCCCCGACGCCCTCGCGCTGCGCCGCCTCCTCGACACCGCCGTGGCCGAACTCGCCCCGCGGTGACGCGGTTTCGGAAGGTCACCGCTCAGCGGTACACGCCTCTCCGGTTATTGGTTCGGTAAAGAAACACATGTACGCCCTTACCTCGTGTGCCCCAGGGACGAAAGGATCCCCCGGACAGCCCGACACAGCGGCGCTGCCACGGGGGCGGCGCCCATCCTGGGGGAGACACATGAGACGTACGGCAATGCTCGGCTCGGCCGGCACCCTGATAGCGGGCACGCTCGTCCTGGGCGCGCTCGCGGCCCCGGCGGCGAACGCCGACAGCAACCGTCACCTGCGCGACGCGGAAGCGATCGGCGTCGCCGTCGCCGCGGCCCGCGCCGCCCAGACGGGCATCGACTGGCAGGACTGTCCGGCGGACTGGGGCCTGGAGAAGCCGATCCAGTGCGGCTGGGTCACCGTTCCGGTCGACTACGCCAAGCCCAACGGCAAGAAGATCAAGATCGCGGTCGACCGCATCAACGCCACCGGCACCCCCGCCGAGCGCCAGGGCGCGCTGCTCTACAACCCGGGCGGCCCCGGCGGCTCCGGCCTCCGCTTCCCGCGCCGCGTCACCACCAAGAACGCGATCTGGGCGAACACCGCCAAGGCGTACGACTTCGTGGGCTTCGACCCCCGCGGCGTCGGCCACTCCGCCCCCATCTCCTGCGTCGACCCGACCGAGTTCGTCAAGGGCCCCAAGCTCGACCCGGTCCCCGACAGCGAGGCCGACAAGCAGGCGCAGCGCAAGCTCGCCGCCGAGTACGCCAAGGGCTGCGAGGAGAAGAGCGGCGACATGCTGCCCTTCATGACCACGCCCAACACCGCGCGCGACCTCGACGTCGTCCGGGCCGCCCTCGGCGAGAAGAAGCTGAACTTCGTCGGCGTCTCGTACGGCACCTACCTCGGCGCGGTCTACGGCACCCTGTTCCCGACGCACGTCCGCCGCATGGTCCTGGACAGCGTCGTCAACCCGTCGAAGCGCTCGATCTGGTACGGGGCCAACCTCGGCCAGGACATCGCCTTCGAGGGCCGGCTCACGGACTGGATGACCTGGGTCGCCCAGAACGACGCCACCTACCACCTGGGCGACACCCTGGCGGAGGTCCGGCAGCAGTGGGAGACCCTGCGCGCCGCCGCCAAGAAGGAGCCCCTGGGCGGCAAGGTCGGACCCGCCGAGCTCATCGGCTTCTTCCAGAACGCCCCGTACTACGACTCCATGTGGGCCCCGGTCGCCCAGGCCTGGAGCGCGTACGCCGCCGGTGACCCGCAGCCGCTGATCGAGTCGGCCGCCTCCGACCCCACCGACACGGCCGGCAACATCGCCTCGGAGAACGGCAACGCCGTCTACACCGCGGTCGAGTGCGCCGACGCCCCCTGGCCGACCAGCTGGAAGAAGTGGGACCGGGACAACTCCCGCCTCCACGAGCAGTACCCGTTCATGACCTGGGCCAACGCGTGGATGAACCTCCCCTGCGCGACCTGGTCCGCCCCGCGCCAGCGCCCGACCGAGGTGAAGACCGGCAAGGGCCTGCCGCCCGTGCTCATCGCCCAGTCCGAGCGCGACGCCGCCACGCCGTACGAGGGCGCGGTCGAGCTGCACAAGCGCTTCAAGGGCTCGCGCCTGATCACGGAGAAGGACGCCGGCTCGCACGGCATCACCGGCCTCCTCAACCCGTGCATCAACACCAAGGTCGAGGCCTACCTGCTGAGCGGCAAGCTGGACGCGACGGACCAGACGTGCGCCCCGCACGCCACCCCGAAGCCGTAACAGCCTTCGCGCAGCGATGAGAAGAGGGGCGGCCGTCCGACGGCCGCCCCTCTTCCCCGTACGTCAGCCCCGGGACGCCAGCCAGGCGTCCTCCGCCGCGTAGTCGAACAGGTCCACGCCGTACTTCGCGAGCCCCGTGAAGGCCTCCCGCCACTCCCGGTCGCCCAGGTGCGCCGTCAGCCACGCCACCGTCTCCGGCAGCGTCTCGACGTACGACACCACCGGCCGGTACCCCAGCTCCCGCTCGGCCGCCGTCATGTCGTAGACGATGGGATGCGGCGCGGTCCACGGCGTGGCCCCCACCGTGCCGTCCGGCTCCCCGTCCATCAGGACCGTCTCGCTCGACACCCCCATGACCGCGTCGATCGCCGCCCCGATCTCCGCCACCGTCGGCGCCTCGGGGTCGCCGCCGTTGAGCACCCGGCTGCCCGGCTTCGCCGCCGCGAGCCGGACGAGCTCCGCGAGGTTGTCCACGTGGACCGGGTGGAACCGCGAGGTACCGCCGTACGCGAGGATCCGCACCGGCCGCCCGTCGAGCACCCGCTTGACGAACCACAGCTCGCGCGGACCCGGGCTGTACGGACCGTGGATCGCGCCCGCGCGCAGCAGCGTCGTCGGCAGCGCGTCGCCCGCCGCCAGCAGCTCCCGCTCCAGGGCGATCTTCCGCGTGCCGTACGTCGTGTCGCCGGGCGCGACCGTCCGCCACTCCTCCGGGGTCGGCACCGGGAAGGCGGGGAAGCCGTCGGGCCGGTCCTGGGTGTCGAAGCTGCGGCCCTGCGCGTCCTCGTAGACGGCGCCGCTCGACACCACCACCGCCGAGCCGATCCGGTCGGCGAGACCCGTCAGCTGCCTGCCGTGCCCGCCGTCGTACGCGACGATGTCGACGAGCACGTCACAGCCGTCGCCCAGGCCCGCCGCGAGCGCGCCCTCCTCGGTCCGGTCGAGCCGCACCGACCGGACCTCGTCCGGCCACCTCTCGTCCCTGGCGCCGCCCCGCGAGGCGGCCGTCACCTCCCAGCCGTCCGCGACGAGGGCCCGCACGGCCGCCCGCCCCACCTGTCCCGATCCACCGAGTACGAACGCGTTTCCCTTGGTCATGATCGCGACGCTACGGCCGGCAGGAGCACCGGCCCAGGGGATTCCGCCGTGCGCGGATCCGCCCTCAGCGTTCTCGGCGGCGGAACTTTCGCGCGGGCACGTCGTCACCCGCCTCCGCCGCCTTCACGACGGCCGCGTACTCGTCCACGTACTCCTGCCCTGACAGCCGCAGGACCTCGTACATGATCTCGTCGGTCACCGCGCGGACCACCGCCCGCTCGCCCGCCGACCCCGCGAAGCGCGAGAAGTCCAGCGGCGCCCCGAAGCGGATCGTGACCCGGCGGATCCGCGGCACGACCTTCCCCGGCGGCTGGATCTCGAAGGTGCCGACCATCGCGCACGGCACCACCGGCACCCCGGCGGTCAGCGCCATCACGGCCACCCCCACCTTGCCCTTGTAGAGCCGCCCGTCGTGGGAGCGCGTCCCCTCGGGATAGATGCCGAGCAGCTCGCCCTTGTCCAGGACGCCGAGCCCCTCACGGATCGCCGCCTGACCGGCCTCCTTCCCGGACCGGTCCACCGGGATCTGCCCGGCGGCCCGGAAGAAGGCCGCCGTGAGCCGGCCCTTGATGCCCGGACCAGTGAAGTACTCCTGTTTGGCCAGGAAGGTGATCCGCCGGTCGAGCACGACCGGCATCAGGAAATGGTCGGAGAAGGAGAGGTGATTGCCCGCGACGATCGCCGCGCCCTCGGCGGGCACGTGCTCAAGCCCCTCGATCCGCGGTCGGAAGAGCAGCCTGAGGAGCGGACCCAGCAGTACGTGTTTCAACAGGTGGTAGAACACCCGCGACCCCCGTTCGTCGTCCGTCATGCCCGTTGTATCGGCACGCGGGCCCGTGGTCCACTGGTGGAGGAGCGTCACCATGACGGACCACCGAGGGACCAGACGCCCCGGCCGTGTCCTCACCGCGCTGCTCTGCGCGATGACGGCGGCCGGGCTGTACGGCTGCTCCGACCCCGGCCCGCGCGAGCCGAGCCCCACCCCGACGCCCCCACCGGCCACCACGGCCCCCGTGCCCGGCACCACGCCGCCCACGACGGCCCCCGCGCCCACCGCCCGCTCACCGCTCACCGGGCTCCCCGCACGCCCGGCCCCCGTCCTCGCCGTGAAGATCGACAACGTGCCGGCGGCCCGCCCCCACACCGGGCTCGGCTCCGCCGACGTCGTCTACGTCGAACAGGTCGAGGGCGGCGTGACCCGGCTCCTGGCCGTCTACTCCTCCCGGCTCCCCGAGCTCACCGGACCCGTCCGCAGCGCCCGGGAATCCGACATCTCGCTCCTCGCCCCCTTCGGCCGGCCGGTGCTCGCCTACTCGGGCGCGCAGTCCGCCCTGAACCCCCTCCTGAACGCCGCCCCGCTGCACCTCGTCACCGAGTCCACCGCGCCCGGGGCGTTCCGGCGCTCCCCGGACCGGGCCGCCCCGCACAACCTCTACGTCCTCCCGGAACGCGCCCTCGCCACCGACCCGGGAGCCCAGAACGCCCAGGACATCGGATTCCGCTTCGGGCCCGCCCCGGGCGGCGGCACCCCGGTCGACTCCTCGACCGTCCGCTTCCCCGCCGCCCGCTACACCTTCACCTGGTCCGCCGCCGACCGCGCCTGGCGGGTCGCGATGGACGGCCGCGAGGCCCGCGCCACGGACTCCGGCCCCCTCACCCCCGAGACGGTCGTCGTCCAGCGCGTCACGATCCGTCCGTCCCGCTTCCAGGACCGGTTCGGCGCGGTCTCCCCGTACACCGAGACCACCGGCAGCGGCACCGCTGTCGTCCTGCGCGACGGCCGCTCGTACGAGGCCCGCTGGTCCCGCCCGTCGGCCGCGGCGGACACCACGTTCACCACCCCGGACGGAGCGCCCCTCACCTTCGCCCCGGGACAGACCTGGGTCGTCCTCGCACCGCGCGGCTAGACACCGCGCGGGTCAGCGGGGCGCGGGCATGCGAGTCAATGGCCCAGCGGCTCAGCGGCTCAGCGGCTCAGCGAGTCAGCGGTCAGGGCTGCGTCGTGCCCGGCCGGCCCGGTGGGCGTCGGCGGGGCGGAGCGGTCGGAATCGAGCTGTCGGCGGCCGCCATCCCGATCGTGGCCACCACCAGCACCACCAGACCGAACCAGAGCCAGCCGCTGCTGCCGAGCGCCACCGTGTAGGTCGTCGTCAGCACCAGCGCCGCGCCGGTGAGCGCCGCCATCGTCTTCGTGGGACCGGACATCGATCCGCCTCCTCCCGGCCGGAGCCGCGGAAGTCGTCGTCCCCATCGTGACCCCGGAAGGGGGGCGCGCGCTACTCCCCGGACGCCCCGGCGTACGCCGGGACCGCGGTCAGGTCAGCGGCTCCGGGCCTGGAGCGAGGCCAGGTAGGCGTTGTACTCCTCCAGGTCCTTGTCCCCGTTCCGGTCGGCGGCCCGGTCCATGCGGACCGCCTGCCGCTGCTCGGAGTGGTACCACTGGTAGACCAGCGCGATCAGCACGAGCACGGACGGGATCTCGCTGAACGCCCAGGCGATGCCGCCCGCCGCGTTCTGGTCGGCGAGGGCGTCGATCCCCAGCGAGGCGGGCGGGTTCTCGTACACCTTGACCATCGGCTGGCTCGCCATCATCAGCGCGATGCCGAAGAACGCGTGGAACGGCATGCCCGCGAACAGCTCCAGCATCCGCATCACGTAGCCCGGCCGGTGCGGGCCCGGGTCCACGCCCATGATCGGCCAGAAGAAGACCAGGCCGACCATCAGGAAGTGCACCATCATCCCGATGTGCCCGGGCTTGGAGCCCATCAGGAAGTCGAACAGCGGCGTGAAGTACAGCGCGTACAGGCTCGCGATGAACATCGGGATCGTGAAGCCGGGGTGCGTGACCACCTTCATGTACCGGCTGTGCAGCAGCTTCAGGAGCAGCTCGCGCGGCCCCGTCGCGCCCCGGCCCGCCACCGGCAGCGCCCGCAGCGCCAGCGTCACCGGCGCGCCCAGCAGCAGCAGGATCGGCGACAGCATGGAGATCACCATGTGCTGCACCATGTGCACGCTGAACATGACCATGCCGTAGTCGTTGAGCTTGGTGCACATCACCAGGGCGATGGACAGCACGCCGACGGTGAAGAACGCCGTCCGGCTCACCGGCCACGCGTCACCGCGCCGCCGCAGCCGCGCCACACCCCAGCCGTACAGACCGAGCGCCGTGAGGCAGCCGATCAGGAAGAAGAGGTCGGGAGAGAACTCGAGGCCCCGCTCCAGCGTGAACGGCGGCAGATCCATGGTCATGCCGTGCCCGCTGTGATCCATCTGCGTACTCCTGGAGCCCGATTCGCGCTTGTTGTCCGCACCAGACTAGAACCGCCCCCGGCCGCGACTGCGACCGGGGGCGGTTCTCGCCTCGTGGCGTGGTTCAGAGCACGCACTCCGCCTCGGCGTAGCGGTCCTCGGGGACCGTCTTCAGGGACTCGACGGCCTGCGCCAGCGGGACCATGACGATGTCCGTGCCGCGCAGCGCGGTCAGCATGCCGAACTCGCCGCGGTGCGCCGCCTCCACCGCGTGCCAGCCGAAGCGGGTGGCGAGGACGCGGTCGTACGCGGTCGGGGTGCCGCCGCGCTGGACGTGGCCGAGGATGACCGGGCGGGCCTCCTTGCCGAGGCGCTGCTCCAGCTCGACGGAGAGCTGGTTGGCGATGCCGGTGAACCGCTCGTGGCCGTAGATGTCCGTGCCGGCGGTCTTGAAGTCCATCGAGCCCTCGGCCGGCTTCGCGCCCTCGGCGACGACGACGATCGCGAACCGCTTGCCGGCCTCGAACCGCGCGCCGACCCGGGCGGTCAGCTCGTCGATGTCGAAGGGGCGCTCGGGGACGACGACGGCGTGCGCGCCGGCGGCCATGCCGGAGTGCAGCGCGATCCAGCCGGTGTGGCGGCCCATGACCTCGACGACGAGGACCCGCTGGTGGGACTCGGCGGTGGTCTTCAGCCGGTCGAGCGCCTCGGTGGCGACGGTGACGGCCGTGTCGAAGCCGAAGGTGACGTCGGTGGAGGCGATGTCGTTGTCGATGGTCTTGGGGACCCCGACGATCGGCAGGCCCGCCTCGGAGAGGAGGTTCGCCGCCTTCAGGGTGCCCTCGCCGCCGATCGGGATGATGGCGTCGAGGCCCAGGTCGGCGACGTGGCCGCGGGCGCGCTCGACGCCGCCGACCAGATGCGCGGGCTGGACCCGGGAGGAGCCGAGGATGGTGCCGCCGCGGGCGAGTATGCCGCCCACCGCGTCGAGGTCGAGCTTGCGGTAATCGCACTCCAGCAGGCCCTTCCACCCGTCGTGGAAGCCGATGACCTCGTCACCGTGGTCGACGACGGCGCGGTGCACGACGGAACGGATGACGGCATTCAGACCGGGGCAGTCTCCGCCGGAGGTGAGCACACCAATGCGCATAGCCCAAAAACCTTTGCAACGTGGGCCGACTCCCGGACCACGTCGTCCGGCTGGATCCCCGCCACCCTATCGGTGCAGGGTGGCGGGGCCGAAACGGATGTCCGCACAGTGGACACCGTACGTTCGTACGAGCCCGTGAGGGTGCGTCAGGCGGGCTGCGTGGCCGCCGCGATGCGCTCGGCGCGCAGCGCCTCGTACCACCGGTCGTCGGTCGGCGGCAGCGCGTTCACGTCGAGGGCCAGCTTCAGGAGCAGGTCCGCGATCTGCGGGTTCCGGGCCATGACGGGGCCGTGCATGTACGTACCGAAGACGGTGTCGTTGTACGCGCCCTCGGTGCCGTCGCCGGTGCCGTTGCCGTTGCCGAAGACGGTCCGGGCGAAGGGCCGGGCCGTCGGGCCGAGGTGGGTGATGCCCTGGTGGTTCTCGAAGCCGGTGAGCTGGGGCAGGCCGAGGCGCGGGTCGATGTCCGCGAGGACGTCGCCGACGCAGCGGGCACCCTCGCCGCGGGTCGAGATCACGTCGATCAGGCCGAGGCCGGCCTCGCGCTCGCCGAGGTCGTTGATGAACTCGTGGCCCAGGATCTGGTAGCCGGCGCAGACCGAGAAGATGATCGCGCCGTTGGACGCGGCCCGGCTGAGGCCGCCGTCCCGCCGCAGCCGCTCGGCCGCGAGCCGCTGCGGACGGTCCTCGCCGCCGCCGATCAGGTAGATGTCGCCGGAGGTCGGCACCGGCTGGTCGCTGCGGACGTCGACGCGCTCGACGTGGAGGCCGCGCTGCTCGGCGCGGCGCTGGACGACGAGGACGTTGCCCTGGTCGCCGTAGGTGCTGAGCAGGTCCGGGTAGACCCAGACCAGGCGCAGGCTGCTGTCACTCATGCTGCAAGTCCTCTACGGGTCAGTTGCCGACGCGGCGGCGGACGTCCTGGAAGGCGGTGTAGTTGGCGATCAGCTCGATCTGCCCGGGCGGGGCCATCGTGACGGCCTCGTCGAGCGTCTCGCAGACGCGGAAGTCCACACCCGCGACCTCCAGGCGGACCGCCAGGTCCAGCTTCCGGTCGCCGATCACCATGATCGGGTGGCCCGCGAGCCGCCCGTAGTCCACGTCCCACAGCCAGGAGGTGTCCGTGCCGTCGGCGCCGCGCGCGTTGACGGAGAGGATCACCGGGGTCGGCGGCGCGTCGATGAGCGAGAAGGTCTCCAGCCAGCCGGCCGGGTTCTTCGCGAGCAGCAGCCGCAGGTCGCGGCCCTGGAACGAGACGACGTCGTAGCGTCCGGCGACGGCCTGCACCTGGTACATGCGCTCCAGGGCCACCTGCGGCGGCACCCCGAAGACCGCGGCGACCGCGGCGGAGGTGGCGGCGTTCGCCTTGTTGGCGCGGCCGGGCAGCTGGAGACGGATCGGCCAGGCCGAACCGTGCGGGTCGAGCACGTGGTCGCCGTTGAGCGCCCAGCTCGGCGCGGGACGGCGGAAGCCGCACTCGCCGCAGAACCAGTCGTCGCCCGGGCGCTGCATCACACCGCCGCAGGCGGGGCACGACCAGGCGTCGTCCTTCCACTCCTGGCCCGCGGCCACCCACACCACGTTGGGGGAGGAGGAGGCGGCCCACACGATGAGCGGGTCGTCGGCGTTGGCGATGACCACGGCCTTGGTGCCGTTGAGGCCCTCGCGCCACTTCTCGGCGAGCATCCGGGTCTCGGCGGCGCGGTCGAGCTGGTCGCGGGAGAGGTTGAGCAGCGCGATCACCTTGGGCGTGGTGTCGCGGGCGACGCCGGCGAGGTACTTCTCGTCGACCTCGATGACGCCGTACTTGGAGTCCGAGCCGCCGGCCAGCGCCGAGGTGATGCCCGCGGGCATGTTGGCGCCGAGGGCGTTCGAGACCACGGGGCCGGCGGCGCGGAGCGCCTCGGCGATCAGCCGGGTCGTCGTCGTCTTGCCGTTGGTCGCCGACACCAGGACGACGTCCAGGTGCTGCGCGAGCCGCCCGAGGAGGTCCGGGTCGAGCTTCAGCGCCACCTTGCCGCCGATCACGGATCCGCTGCCGCGACCTGCCGCACGCGACACCGCGGCCGCGGCCTTGCCCGCCGTCACGGCCAGCTTGGCGCGCGGCGACAGCGGCTCTGGATTACCGGGGTGTCCTGACATCGTTCTTGTTCCTCCTTGCGTCGGTCCGGGCTCAGCCTATCGAGATCCGGCCAGCAGCCCGAACAGCGGCACCGCCGAGAGGCCGTGCGAAACAGGCTGGTCACGGCGGACCGTACCCTTACGGCCATGCGAAACCGCCCCATCCCCGGCAGTTCCGGTCTCGTTCGAGCGATGACTCTGCTCGGCGACCCCGTCCTGCACGCGCCCTGCGCGCCCGTCACCGACTTCGGCCCCGAACTGGCCCGGCTCGTCGAGGACATGTTCGCCACGATGTACGCGGCGCACGGCGTGGGTCTGGCGGCGAACCAGGTCGGTGTGGGCCTGCGGGTCTTCGTGTACGACTGCCCCGACGACGAGGACACGCGCCACCTGGGCCATGTGGTGAATCCGACGCTGGTCGAGGCGGACGGCGACGTGATCCGGGGCCCCGAGGGCTGTCTTTCGCTGCCGGGCCTGGAGGCGCCGACCCCGCGTTTCGACCGCGCCGTGGTGGAGGGCGTCCGGCTGGACGGCACTCCGGTACGGATCGAGGGCACGGGTTTCTTCGCCCGCTGCCTCCAGCACGAGACCGACCACCTGGAGGGCGGGGTCTACGCCGACCACGTGACGGGGTGGCGCAAGTCACGTCTGCTGCGCACGATCCGCAAGCAGCCGTGGGGCGCCGACGCGTCCGCGCTGGAGGGTTCCCGCTGACCCCGCGGGGGCCTGTCAGCGGGACCTGGCGAGTGAGCCCGGCTTGAGCGCCCCGGAGGCGAACCGAGCCTTTTAGAAACCGGGCCCGCCGGGGAGGTCGTCGGCCTCCGCGAGCCGGCCCCAGAGGAGGTCGGCGAGGCTGCTGACGAGGTCGGCGCGGGAGCAGGGGCGTTCGCCGAGCCACCAGTCGCCGGCCGCGTGCATCATGCCGACGATGCCGTGGCCCCAGATCCGGGCCTGGACCTCGGCGGCGGGGCCGAGGTCGACGCGCTCGGCGATGACCTGGCCGAGCTCCTCGCCCATGCGGCGCAGCAGCGGGGCCGAGTGGCGGCCGACGTCGAAGCCCTGCTCGGACTGGTGCGACTCCTCCGCCGGGTGCATGAGGAAGCGGTACACCTGGGGCATCGCCTCGATCGAGGCGAGGTAGGTGTCGAGGGTGGACTCGACGCGGTTGCGCCGGTCCGAGGGGGCGTCGAGCGCGGCCCGGAGCGCCGCGAGGAGCGCGTCGGTGTGGCGGGTGGCGAGGGCGCGGTAGAGGCCGCCCTTGTCGCCGAAGTGCCGGTAGAGGATCGGCTTGGTGATGCCGGCCTCCGCCGCGATGGCGTTCATGGACGCCTTGGGTCCGTCCCGGAGCACCACCCGGTCCGCCGCCTCCAGCAGTTCGCGCCGCCTCTGTTCCACGGGCTTCTGCTGGTCGGTGGTCCGGTGTGTGATGTCCATAAGCGTGTCTCCCCGCCCGTGCGATTCCGTGAGGCTGTCGCAACGTAACACCCGCGCGGTGTCCGGTGTCGGGCGGCCCGAACCGCTCCGCCGCAGGTTGACAGCCCGTACCCGCCGGTAACACACTGCTGTTACCGCAAGTAACGTACTGCTGGGAGGGAACTATGGCCGAGTTCACGCTCGATCTCAACGACGACCAGAAGCAGGTCCGCGACTGGCTGCACGGTTTCGCCGCCGATGTGATGCGTCCGGCCGCGGCCGAATGGGACGAGCGTGAGGAGACCCCCTGGCCGATCATCCAGGAGGCCGCCAAGCTCGGAATCTACTCCCTCGACTTCTATGCCCAGCAGTTCTTCGACCCGACCGGTCTCGGCGTCCCGATGACCATGGAGGAGCTCTTCTGGGGCGACGCGGGCATCGCGCTCTCCATCGTCGGCACCGGCCTCGCCGCCGTCGGCGTCCTCGCCAACGGCACCGAGGAGCAGATCGGCACCTGGGTCCCGGAGATGTACGGCGACGCGAACGACGTCAAGGTCGCCGCCTTCTGCTCCTCCGAGCCCGACGCCGGCTCCGACGTCGCCGCCATGCGGACCCGGGCCGTGTACGACGAGGCCAAGGACGAATGGGTCCTCAACGGCACCAAGACCTGGGCGACCAACGGCGGCATCGCCAACGTCCACGTCGTCGTCGCCGTCGTCGACTCCGAGCTCGGCTCCCGCGGCCACGCCTCCTTCATCGTGCCGCCGAACACCCCCGGCCTCTCGCAGGGGCAGAAGTTCCAGAAGCACGGCATCCGCGCCTCCCACACCGCCGAGGTCGTCCTGGAGGACGTCCGCGTCCCCGGCCACTGCCTCCTCGGCGGCAAGGACAAGCTCGACGAGCGCCTCGCCCGGGCCCGCGAGAAGGCGAAGGCGGGCGGCGGCGAGCGCGTGAAGAACGCCGCCATGGCCACCTTCGAGGCCTCCCGCCCGGCGGTCGGCGCCATGGCCGTCGGCACCGCCCGCGCCGCGTACGAGGTCGCCCTCGACTACGCGAAGACCCGCGTGCAGTTCGGCCGCCCGATCATCGAGAACCAGGGCGTCGCCTTCCAGCTCGCCGACATGGCCACCCAGATCGACGCGGCCCGCCTCCTCGTCTGGCGCGCCTCCTGGATGGCGACCGCCGGCAAGCCCTTCACCGCGGCCGAGGGCTCGATGTCCAAGCTGTACGCCAGCGAGGTCGCCAAGAAGGTCACCGGCCAGGCCATCCAGATACTCGGCGGCAACGGCTACACCCGCGAGTACCCGGTGGAGCGGATGCACCGCGACGCCGCCATCTACACGATCTTCGAGGGCACGAGCGAGATCCAGCGCATGGTGATCAGCCGCGCGCTGGCGAAGTAGGGGACGAGCGGGGGCGCGGACGAGCGGAGGCAGGACGGGGCGGGCCGTCCCGGGACACCCGCCCCGCCCCGCCCGGCCTCGCCCCCCCTGACCTCCGGCTCATACGAGACAGAACTCGTTGCCCTCCGGGTCCTGGAGGACCACCGCGTAGTAGTCCATGCCGTTCGGCTCGTCCATCGGGTACAGGATGGTGGCGCCCAGCGCCGTCAGACGGGCGACCTCGCCGTCCACCCGCTCGCGGCGCAGCGCCAGCGGGACGTCGCGGCCGCCGCCGACCTTCAGGTCGAGGTGGACGCGGTTCTTGACGGTCTTGGGCTCCGGGACCCGCTGGAACCAGACGCGGGGGCCCACGCCCTTCGGGTCCACGATGGACTCCGGCAGCTCTCCGGCGTCCTCGCCCAGCTCGTCCTCGGGCACGCCGATCGACTGCCAGTACTCCCGCCAGGTGGCGTGTCCCGCGGGCGGCGGATCCGGGATGTACCGCAGGGCCTCCAGCCAGAAGGGCACGAGGCGCTGGGGGTCGGCGCAGTCGATCGTCAGTTGCAGGGTGAGCTCGGGTCGGTCCATGGAACGAGCCTCGCAGAAGCCACTGACAGTCGCCCTGCGGCCGTCGGTGGCCGGACCAACCGGCCATATCCGGACGGGTGTTCAGCCCGGTCTACTCGTGGGTTGCGTCCTGGGGGAGAATCGCCCCGCCGGTGACGATCAAGGGGGAACCGATCATGACCACCACCGCCCGGGCCGAAGCGCCCGAACTCGCGGGACTACCGCTGCTCGGCTCCATGTTCGACCTCAAGAACGACTCCCTGGGCACCTTCCTGCGCGCCCAGCGGGAGCACGGCGACGTCGTCCGGATCACCGCGGGACCGCCCGGCATCCGCGCCACCGTCTACGGCGTCTTCTCCGCCGAGGGCGCCCAGCAGGTCCTCGCCGGCGAATCGGCCAACTTCCGCAAGGACAACGCCTTCTACCAGGAGATTCGCGAGTCCTTCGGCAACGGCCTGCTGACCAGCCAGGACGAGGACTACCTCCGGCAGCGCCGGCTCGTCCAGCCGCTCTTCACCAAGCGCCGCGTCGACGGCTACGCCGCCGCCATCGCCGCCGAGGTCACCGCCCTCATGGACGAGTGGCACGAGGACGCGGCCTTCGCCGTCGACGTCCTCCAGGAGACGACCCGCCTCGCCCTCCGCGCCGTCGCCCGCATCCTCTTCGGCACCGACGTCGACGCGGCCGTCGAGGTCGTCGAGCGCTGCTTCCCCGAGGTCGGCGCCTACGTGCTCCGCCGCGGCTACTCCCCGCTGAACACGCCCCGCACCTGGCCCACCCCCGGCAACCGCAGGGCCGCAGCCGTCCACCAGGCGCTCTACGAGGTCTGCGACCGGATCATCGCCGACCGCCGGGAGTCCGGCCGCGCTCCCGGCGACGGACAGGACCTCCTCACGCTCCTCGCCGAGGCCGAGAGCGCCGAGGACGGCAGCTTCAGCGCCACCGAGCTGCGCGAGCAGGTCCTCGTCTTCCTCGTCGCCGGCCACGAGACGACCGCGACCTCCCTCGGCTTCGCCCTCCACCTCCTCGCCCGTCACCCGGAGATCCAGGCGCGGGCGCACGAGGAGGTCGACCGGGTGCTCGACGGCCGCACTCCGGGCGCCGCCGACCTGGACTCCCTGCCGTACGTCACCCAGGTCCTCAAGGAGGCCATGCGGCTCTTCCCGGCCGCGCCGGCCATCGGCCGCCGCGCCGTCGCCGCCACCGAGATCGACGGCGTCGCCATCCCGGCGGGCGCGGACGTCATCGTGGCCCCCTGGGTCACCCACCGGCACCCGGCCTACTGGGAGGACCCGGAGCGCTTCGACCCCGACCGCTTCACGCCCGAGGCGGAGGCCGCCCGCCCCCGGTACGCCTGGTTCCCCTTCGGCGGCGGGCCGCGCGCCTGCATCGGCCAGCACTTCTCGATGCTGGAGTCGGTCGTCGCCCTGGCGATGATCCTCCAGCGGCACGCGTTCGAGGCCGTCGACGCCGAGGTCCCGGTCGCGCCCGCGATCACCCTCCAGGCGGCGGGCCCGGCCCGCTGCCGGCTCCTCGCCCGTACCCCCCGTACCCCCTGAGAACGCCGCTGCCCCCGGACCCCGTCGGCCGACGGAGTCCGGGGGCAGCGCTCCGCCTCAGGCGAGCTGCGCCTCGATCGCGGAGACGACCTCCGCGGCCTCCGGCTCGGTGCGCGGACGGAACCGGGTGACCCCGCCGTCCTTGCCGATGAGGAACTTCTCGAAGTTCCACTGGATGTCCCCGGCCTCGCCCTCGGCGTCCGCGACCCGGGTCAGCTCCGTGTAGAGCGGGTGACGGGCCTCACCGTTCACGTCCGCCTTCTCCAGGAGCGGGAAGGACACCCCGTACGTCGCCGAGCAGAAGGTCTGGATCTCCTCCGCGCTGCCCGGCTCCTGGCCCGCGAACTGGTTGCAGGGCACGCCGAGCACGGTGAAGCCGCGCTCCCCGTACGCCTTCTGCAGCCGCTCCAGACCGGCGTACTGCGGGGTCAGGCCGCACTTCGAGGCCACGTTCACGACGAGGACCGCGTGGTCCCGGTAGTCGGCGAGGGAGACGGGCTCCCCGGTCAGGGTCTTCAGGGGGATGTCGTACAGGCTCATGCGGGCCGCTCCTCGTCGAAATGGGGTTTGATCTCCACATGGGTGACGAACGACTGGCCATCGCGATCGATTCCGCGTCGGAGGAACAATCCGACCGGGTGTGCTGCCGGCTCTGCGGCCGCCCCCTGACCGGCGCGGACTCCCGCCGTACGGGCCTCGGGCCGACCTGTGACGCCAAGCTCCACCCGCCGGGCCCCGACATCCGCTCCCGCCGCCACGAGGTCGCCCAGGACACCCTCCCGGGCTTCGACCAGACCCCGTAGGGGTGTCAGGCGCCGGGCGTCATGTCGTACGTGACCCACATCGTGCGGGTCGCCAGCCGGTCGTACTTGGCGCGGGCCCGGTGGTTGTCGTCCGCGGTGATCCAGCGGACGACGCTCCAGCCGCGCTCGGCGGCGATCCCGCGCAGCGCGGCGAGCAGCAGGTCGGCCGCGCCGGACCCGCGGCTCTCCGGGGCGACGAACAGGTCGTCGAGGAAGCCGCCGGTGGTCGCCGAGAGCGGACGGGCGAAGGCCCGGTAGTGCGCGAGGCCGACCAGCCTGCCGTCGCCGTCCTCGGCCACGAGCGCCTCGACCTCGTGGCCGGGGTCGTTCACCCACGACCACACGCGTGCGGCGGCCTCCTCGGTCTGCTCGACCTTGTAGAAGTCGGCGTAGCCGCGGTAGAGCGCGCGCCACTGCGGGAAGTCCTCCGCGCGGACGGCGCGGACCTTGAGGTCGGTCGAGGTCGACATGACTGCACACTTTCATCGGGCGAACGAGGGGACCGGACAATCGATCATGCTGGAGACAGGCAACGACGTGTCCTGCCACGGTGTCGAAAGCACGGACCCCGCATCGCCCGGATGGACGGTTGACCGTCAGCCGGCGTACGGGCGGAACAGCCCCTCCTGGACCACCGACACGAGAAGCCGTCCCTCGCGGTCGTAGATCCGGCCCCGCGCGAGCCCCCGGCCACCCGTCGCGATCGGCGACTCCTGGTCGTACAGGAACCACTCGTCCGCCCGGAACGGCCGGTGGAACCACATCGCGTGGTCCAGCGACGCCATGTCGAACCCGCGCGGACCCCACAGGGGCTCCACCGGGATCCGGACCGCGTCCAGGAGGGTCATGTCCGAGGCGTAGGTCAGCGCGCAGGTGTGGACCAGCGGATCGTCGCCCAGCGGCCCCACGGCCCGCATCCACACCGCGGAGCGCGGGTCCGCGCCCTTGACCTCCTCCGCGGTCCAGCGCAGCCGGTCCACGTACCGGATGTCGAAGGGCTGCCGGCGGGCCATCCGCTCCAGGGCCTCCGGCAGCGCCCCCAGGTGCTCGCGGATCTCGTCCGCCAGGTTCGGCAGGCTCTCCGGGTCGGTCAGGTGCCGCGGCGGCAGCTGATGCTCGAAGGCGCCCTCCTCCGGCTTGTGGAAGGAGGCCGTCAGGTTGAAGATCGTGCGCCCCTCCTGGACCGCCGTGACCCGGCGGGTCGTGAACGACCGGCCGTCCCGCACCCGCTCCACCTCGTACACGATCGGCACCCCGGGCCGGCCCGGCCGCAGGAAGTAGGCGTGCAGCGAGTGCACCGGCCGGTCGCCGTCGGTGGTCCGGCCGGCCGCCACCAGGGCCTGCCCGGCGACCTGCCCGCCGAAGACCCGTTGCAAGGACTCCTGCGGGCTGCGCCCGCGGAAGATGTTCACCTCGATCCGCTCCAGATCGAGCAGATCGACGAGCTTCTCGGCGGGGTTGGTCACCGTCATCTCTCCTTAGAGCCGGCCGATCCTCAGAGCTGTCCCACGGACGTCACGCGGATGATCGCCCGCCCCTCCTCGTCGGAGGCCGCGAGATCCACCTCCGCGCTGATGCCCCAGTCATGGTCGCCGTTCGGGTCGGCGAAGGTCTGCCGGACGCGCCACAGACCGTGTGCCGCGTCCTCCTCGATGGCGAGGAGCTTCGGGCCGCGCGCGTCGGGACCCGTGCCGAGGTCGTCGTACTCGTCCCAGTACGCGTCCATCGCGTCGCCCCACGCGTCCGCGTCCCAGCCGGACTCGGCGTCGAGGTCGCCCAGCGCGTCCACGTTGTCGAGGGCCGCCAGCTCCACCCGGCGGAACATCGCGTTGCGCACGAGGACCCGGAAGGCGCGGGCGTTCGCCGTGACCGGCTTGACCTGGTCGGCCTTCTCCTGGGCCTCCTCGGCCGTCTGGACCTCCGGGTTCGCCAGCTGCTCCCACTCGTCGAGCAGCGAGGAGTCCACCTGCCGCACCATCTCGCCCAGCCAGGCGATCAGGTCCTCCAGGTCCTCGGTCTTCAGGTCGTCCGGGATGGTGTGGTCGAGCGCCTTGTACGCGCTCGCGAGGTAGCGCAGGACGATGCCCTCGGTCCGCGCCAGCTCGTACCAGGACGTGAACTCCGTGAACGTCATGGCGCGTTCGTACATGTCACGGATGACCGACTTCGGCGAGACCGGGTGGTCGCCGACCCACGGGTGCGACTTCCGGTAGACGTCGTACGCGTGCCAGAGCAGCTCCTCCAGCGGCTTCGGGTACGAGATCTCCTGGAGCCGCTCCATCCGCTCCTCGTACTCGACGCCGTCGCGCTTCATCTGCCCGACGGCCTCGCCGCGCGCCTTGTTCTGCATCGCGGCGAGGATCTGGCGCGGGTCGTCGAGCGTCGACTCCACCACCGACACCATGTCGAGGGCGTACGACGGGGACTCGGGGTCCAGCAGGTCGAAGGCGGCCAGCGCGAACGTCGACAGCGGCTGGTTGAGCGCGAAGTCCTGCTGGAGGTCGACGGTCAGCCGGATCGTGCGGCCCTCGGCGTCCGGGGTCTCCAGCTGCTCCACCACACCGCCGTCCAGCAGCGAGCGGTAGATCGCGATGGCCCGGCGGATGTGCCGCAGCTGCGCCTTGCGCGGCTCGTGGTTGTCCTCCAGGAGCTTGCGCATCGCGTCGAAGGCGTTGCCCGGGCGGGCGATCACCGACAGCAGCATGATGTTGGTGACCTTGAAGCGCGAGGTCAGGGGCTCCGGCTCGGAGCCGATCAGCCTCTCGAAGGTGGTGTCGCTCCAGGCGACGAAGCCCTCCGGAGCCTTCTTGCGGACCACCTTGCGGCGCTTCTTCGGGTCGTCGCCGGCCTTCGCGAGCGCCTTCTCGTTCTCGATGACGTGCTCGGGCGCCTGCGCGACCACGTAACCGGCGGTGTCGAAGCCGGCCCGGCCGGCCCGGCCCGCGATCTGGTGGAACTCACGGGCCCGCAGCGTGCGCACCCGGCTGCCGTCGTACTTGGTCAGCGCCGTGAACAGCACCGTACGGATGGGCACGTTGACGCCGACGCCCAGCGTGTCCGTCCCGCAGATCACCTTCAGCAGACCGGCCTGGGCGAGCTTCTCGACGAGCCGCCGGTACTTGGGCAGCATGCCCGCGTGGTGGACGCCGATGCCGTGGCGGACGTACCGCGAGAGGTTCTGTCCGAACTTGGTGGTGAAGCGGAAGTTGCCGATGAGCTCGGCGATCCGGTCCTTCTCCTCGCGCGTGCACATGTTGATGCTCATGAGCGACTGCGCCCGCTCGACGGCCTGGGCCTGCGTGAAGTGGACGATGTAGACGGGGGCCTGCTTGGTCTCCAGGAGCTCCGTCAGGGTGTCCGTGATCGGTGTGAGCTCGTACTCGTACGAGAGGGGCACCGGCCGGGTCGCCGAGCGGACCACCGAGGTCGGCTTTCCGGTCCGCCGGGTCAGGTCCTTCTCGAACATCGCCACGTCACCGAGCGTCGCCGACATGAGGATGAACTGCGCCTGCGGCAGTTCGAGGATCGGGATCTGCCAGGCCCAGCCGCGGTCCGCCTCCGCGTAGAAGTGGAACTCGTCCATGACGACCTGGCCGATGTCGGCGTGCTTGCCGTCCCGCAGGGCGATCGAGGCGAGGACCTCGGCCGTACAGCAGATGACCGGCGCGTCCGCGTTCACGGAGGCGTCGCCGGTGAGCATGCCGACGTTCTCCGTGCCGAAGAGCTTGCACAGGTCGAAGAACTTCTCCGACACGAGCGCCTTGATCGGCGCCGTGTAGAAGGTGACCTGGTCGTTCGCGAGGGCCGTGAAGTGCGCCCCCGCCGCGACCAGCGACTTCCCCGAGCCGGTCGGGGTCGACAGGATCACGTTCGCCCCGGACACCACCTCGATCAGCGCCTCCTCCTGGGCCGGGTAGAGCGTGATGCCCTGGTCCTCGGCCCATGAGGAGAAGGCCTCGAAGAGGGCGTCGGGGTCGGCGGTCGGCGGAAGCTGATCGATAAGGGTCACGCCCCCCATCTTGCCTGGATTCCGCTCGGATGAGGGAACCGGCCGCCGGCCTCCTTGATCACGGACGGTAGGCTCGTCCGTCGACCGGTCGTCAACTGAGCGCCGGCGCAGGAGAAACGGGGCGGCAGCAACCATGATGGGACCGGCGCACTCACTGTCCGGAGCGGCGGCCTGGCTGGGTGTGGGAGCGGCTGCCGCCGCCTTCGACAAGCCCATGCCGTGGCCGGTCCTGCTCGTCGGGGCCCTCATCTGCGCGGGCGCCGCCCTCGCCCCCGACCTCGACCACAAGTCGGCGACGATCTCCCGCGCCTTCGGGCCGGTCTCCCGGGGCCTCTGCGAGATCGTCGACAAGCTCTCGTACGCCGTCTACAAGGCCACCCGCTCCTCGGCCGACCCCCGCAGGTCCGGCGGGCACCGCACCCTCACCCACACCTGGCTCTGGGCCGTCCTGATCGGCGCGGGCGCCTCTGCCGCGGCGGTCACCGGCGGCCGGTGGGCGGTCCTGGCCATCCTCTTCGTCCACCTGGTCCTCGCCGTGGAGGGCCTGCTGTGGCGGGCCGCGCGGATGTCCAGCGACGTCCTGGTGTGGCTGCTCGGCGCGACCAGCGCCTGGATCCTCGCGGGCGTCCTCGACAAGCCGGGCAACGGCGCGGACTGGTTCTTCACGGGCCCCGGCCAGGAGTACCTGTGGCTGGGGCTGCCGATCGTCCTGGGCGCCCTCGTCCACGACATCGGCGACGCCCTGACGGTCTCCGGCTGCCCGGTCCTGTGGCCCATCCCGGTGGGCCGCAAGCGTTGGTACCCGATCGGACCGCCGAAGGGGATGCGCTTCCGGGCCGGCAGCTGGGTCGAGCTCAAGGTCCTCATGCCCGCCTTCATGGTGCTCGGCGGGGTCGGCGGAGCCTCGGCGCTCGGCTTCTTCTAGCTCTTTCAGGCGCCGGCCGCGGGGACGTCCAGGGTCCGGACGAGCTGGGTGAGTTCCTCCGCGAAGAGCTTGTCCGGGCTCGTGGTCTGGCGCCGCAGGTGCCCGTACACCTCCAGGGTCACCAGGCCGTGCAGACGCCCCCAGAGGCGCAGGGCCAGCGCGACGGCGGCGGGCGGCAGCTCGGGGAAGGCCGGCCGCACCTTGTCGAGGAGTCCGGCGTCGAAGTCGGACCAGGCGAACGCGCTGTCCCGGTACTGGGGTTCGGCGTACGGCCAGGCCGCAGCGGCGAGCCCGGCGAGGCCGGTGCACACCCGGCGGGCCGCGTCCGGGGCGGGGCCGCCCTCCGGGGCCCGGTAGCCGGGGACGGGGTCGCCGTAGATCAGCCGGAAGCCCTCGGGATTGGCCAGGGCCCAGGCGCGGAAGGCGCGGGACCAGGCCAGGATCCGGGCGGCCGCGTCATCGGCGGGGGCGGTCGCCCAGGCCGCGTCCACGGCGTCGGCCAGCGCCGAGTACACGTCGTCGATGAGCGTGGTGACCAGGTCGTCGCGGGTGGCGAAGTAGCCGTAGATCGCGTTGGCCGTCATGCCCATCTCGCGGGCGATGGCCCGCAGGGTGATCGCGTCGGGCCCGCCGGAGGCCATCAGCCGCAGGGCCGTGTCCTTGATCTCGGCCGTCGTCTCGGCCCGTAGCCGCTCGCGGCGTCCCCGGCCGGCCGGCGGCGTTCCTGTCCGTGCTTCCGATGTCCCGGTCATCCGGGAACCCTACCGCTCCACTGAGGGGTGTAGGAAAACTGCACGCCGTGAACTTCACGGCGTATAGTTTTCTCACGGCGTCACGCTCGCGACGCCGTGAAGCTGATCACCGGGGACACAGGGGAGAGTCATGCGCATCGGAGTCATCGGAGCCACCGGCACCATCGGCAGCCGCGTCGTCGCGGAGGCCCTGGAGCGCGGGCACGACATCAGGGCCTTCGGCCGCGACACCACCGGGGCGGCGGCCGCCGAGACCCGCGAGAACATCACCTGGGCGAGCCTCGACGTCCTCGACCCGGACGCCGTCGCCGCCGTCCTGCCCGGGCTCGACGTCCTGATCAGCGCCTTCCAGCCCGGCAACGCCGCCCGGGACCTCACCGACACCGTGCGGCGCTCCATCGCCGACGCCGGCGTCTACGCCACCGCGGCCCGCGCCCTGCTCAAAGCCCTGGAGACCCACCCCAGGACCCGGCTGATCGTCATCGGCGGCGCCGGCAGCCTGGAGATCGAGCCCGGCGTCGTCCTCGCCGACGCGGAGGAGCGGCTCCACGAGACCCTCGACTCCGTCGGACTGCCCCGGGCCTACGCGGCGGCGGTACGCGGCCACCGGGACGCCCTGAACGTGCTGCGCACCTCCAACCGCCGGTGGACCTACTTCAGCCCCGCCGAGGACATCGCCCCCGGCGAGCGCACCGGCCGCTTCCGCGTCGGCGAGGACCAGCCGGTCCGGGACGCCGACGGGCGCAGCCGCGTCTCGGCGGAGGACGCCGCCGTGGCGCTGGTCGACGAGGCGGAGCTGCCCCGCTTCGTCCAGCGCCGGTTCACGATCGGCTACTGAGCGAACGGCCGGCAAGGGGGTGGGGGCGCACCTGCCGGCGCGCCCCCACCCGCGCGGGTCAGCCGTGCCAGGACCGCCACAGCGCCGCGTACGCGCCGTCCGCCGCCACCAGCTCGTCGTGGCTGCCGAGCTCGCTGATCCGGCCGGCCTCGACCACCGCGATCAGATCGGCGTCGTGCGCCGTGTGCAGCCGGTGCGCGATGGCCACGACCGTCCGTCCGTCCAGGACCCGGGCGAGGGACCGCTCCAGGTGCCGGGCCGCCCTCGGGTCGAGCAGCGAGGTCGCCTCGTCCAGGACCAGCGTGTGCGGATCCGCGAGGACGAGCCGGGCCAGCGCCACCTGCTGGGCCTGCGCCGGCGTCAGCGAACGGCCGCCCGAGCCGACCTCGGTGTCCAGGCCCTCGTCGAGGCCCCGGACCCAGCTCTCCGCGTCCACCGCGGCGAGGGCCTCCCACAGCTCGGCGTCGGCGGCGTCGTTCCTCGCCAGCAGCAGATTGTCCCGGAGCGAGCCGACGAAGACGTGATGCTCCTGATTGACCAGGGCCACGTGCTCGCGGACCCGCTCGGCGGGCATCTTCGCCAGCTCGGCGGCGCCCAGGGTGACCGAGCCCGTCCTCGGGGCGTAGATGCCCGCGAGCAGCCGGCCGAGCGTGGACTTGCCCGCGCCCGAGGGGCCGACGAGGGCGAGCCGGGTGCCCGGCGCCACCTTCAGGGACACCTCGTGCAGCACGTCGACGCCCTCGCGGTAGCCGAACCGGACCTCGTCCGCGCTGACGGCACGCCCGTCCGGCCGCACCTCGTGGTCCCCCGCGTCCGGCTCGATGTCCCGGACGCCGACCAGCCGGCCCAGCGAGACCTGCGCGACCTGGAGTTCGTCGTACCAGCGGAGCACGATCCCGATCGGGTCCACCAGCATCTGCGCGAGCAGCGCGCCCGTCGTCAGCTGGCCCACGTCGATCCAGCCCTGGAAGACGAAGACCCCGCCGAGGAGGAGGACGCCGCACAGCACCGTCGTGTGCGTGAGCGTGACGACCGGGAAGAGCACCGAACGCAGGAAGAGCGTGTACCTCTCCCAGGCCACCCACTCGGTGATCCGCCGGTCGGAGAGGGCGATCCGGCGCGCGCCCAGGCGGTGTGCCTCCACCGTGCGGCCCGCGTCGACCGTCTCGGCCAGCGCGCCGGCCACCGCCGCGTACCCCGCGGACTCCGAGCGGTACGCGGACGGCGCCCGCTTGAAGTACCAGCGGCAGCCCACGATCAGCACCGGGGCCGCGAGCAGGGCCGCGAGCGCGAGCGGGGGAGCGGTCACCGCGAGCCCGCCGAGGAGCAGGCCCACCCAGACGACACCGATGGCCAGCTGGGGCACGGCCTCGCGCATCGCGTTGGCGAGCCGGTCGACGTCCGTGGTGATCCGGGAGAGCAGGTCGCCCGTCCCGGCCCGTTCGAGGACGCCGGGCGGCAGGGCGACGGAGCGGACGAGGAAGTCCTCGCGCAGATCGGCGAGCATCTCCTCGCCGAGCATCGCCCCGCGCAGCCGGACGAGCCGCACGAAGACCGTCTGGACGAGCAGGGCGACCGCGAACAGCGCGACCGTCCGCTCCAGATGGAGGTCGCGGGCCCCGGCGCTCAGCTCGTCCACCACCGAACCGAGGAGGTACGGGCCGGCCATCGAGGCGATCACGGCGACCGCGTTCACCCCGATGAGCAGGGTGAACGCCCTGCGGTGGCGGCGCAGCAGCTCCCGTACGTAGATCCGTACGGTCGCGCCGGCCGCGACGGGCAGCGTCGTCGCCGTCGTGGGGGCCGCCGGGTCGTACTCCGGTGGCGCCAGGCCGATCATGCCGTTTCCCCTTCCAGTGCTTCGAGTTCGTCGTCGAGGCGGCTCGCGGTGGCGAGCTCCTCGTCCGTCTCGCGGGTGACGACCGCGCGGTAGCGGGGCTCCTTGGCGAGCAGTTCGCGGTGGGTGCCGACGGCGACCGCCTGCCCCTCGTGGACCAGGACCACGCGGTCGGCGCGGTCCAGGAGCAGCGGCGAGGAGGCGAGGACCACGGTGGTCCCGCCCTCGCGCAGCCGGGCGATGCCCTCGGCCACCCGGGACTCGGTGTGCGAGTCGACCGCCGAGGTGGGCTCGTCCAGGACGAGCACCTCCGGGTCGGTCACCAGCGAGCGGGCGAGTGCGAGCCGCTGGCGCTGACCGCCGGAGAGCGACCGGCCCCGCTCGGTGATCCGGGTCCGCATCGGGTCCCCTTCGGTGTCGACGGAGGCCTGGGCGAGCGCGTCGAGGACGTCGCCGCACTGGGCGGCGGCGAGCGCCTCCTCGGCCCGGACCGCGCCCGATGAGGGCACGTCGAAGAGGTCCTGGAGCGTGCCCGACAGCAGGACCGGCTCCTTGTCCTGGACGAGGACGGCCGTACGGGCCGCCGGCAGCGGCAGCTCGTCCAGCGGGACGCCGCCGAGCAGGACCGAGGTGTGGTCCTTGTCGGGTTCGGTCGGGTGGCCGCCGAGCCGGTCCGCGAGCCGTCCGGCCATGTCCGGGTCGCCGCAGACGACGGCGGTGAACCGGCCGGCCGGGGCGAGGAGCCCGGTCAGCGGGTCGTACAGATCGCCCGTCGCCTCGCGCTCCTCGCCCGCGGTGTCCGTGGTGGTGGTCGTGCGGGTCAGCGCGAGGACCCGGGCGGCCCGCTTCGCCGACGGCCGGGAGAAGGAGAAGGCCATCGCGATCTCCTCGAAGTTCCGCATCGGATGATGGGTGAGGGCCACGGCCCCGTAGACCGTGACGAGCTCGCCGACCGTGATCCGCCCGTCGAGCGCGAGCCGCGCCCCGTACGCCACGACGACGATGAGCAGGATGCCGGGCAGCACGACCTGGATCGCGGCGATCAGCGCCCACATCCGCGCGCTGTGCACGGCCGCCTTGCGGACCTCCTGGGAGGCGGCGCGGTAGCGGCCGAGGAACAGCTCCTCGCCGCCGATGCCGCGCAGGACGCGGAGCCCGGCGACGGTGTCGGAGGCCAGCTCCGTGGCCTTGCCCGCCTTCTCGCGCTGGACGTCCGCCCGGCGCGTCGCGCGGGGGAGGAGCGGCAGCACGGCGAGGGCGAGGACCGGGACGCCGAGGGCGACGACGATGCCGAGGGCGGGCTGGTAGACGACGAGGGCCACGCAGACGATCACGAGGGAGAGGGCGGCCGCGGCGAACCGGGACAGCGCCTCGACGAACCATCCAATTTTCTCGACGTCACCTGTGGAAACGGAGACCACTTCGCCCGCGGCGACCCGGCGGGTGAGGACGGAGCCCAGTTCGGCGGTCTTGCGGGAGAGGAGCTGCTGGACCCGGGCGGCGGCCGTGATCCAGTTGGTGACGGCGGTGCGGTGCAGCATCGTGTCCCCGACCGCGATCGCGAGCCCGAAGCCCACGAGCAGGCCCCCGGCGAGGGCGAGCCGCCCGCCGTCACGGTCCACGACCGCCTGCACGGCGACGCCGACGCCGAGCGGCAGCCCGGCGATGCCCAACTGGAGGAGAAGCCCCCAGAGCAGGGCCTTCACCTGCCCGCCGAGCTGGTTGCGGCCGAGCCAGAGGAGGAGCCGAGTGCCCGAGCGGACATCGGGGACCCCTGGATCGGCGTAGGGAAGGTCGTGAATCTGCATGGCGTCCCAGAGTCTTCGGGTCTGTCCGGGGGGTCGCACACGGGGGTGCGCGGATACGGGTGCCCGGCGGCGGTGGAGGAAACCGTGCAAGGTTCGCTTTTTCGCCGCTGCACGGCAATCGATTTTCCCCAAGAGGGAACAGATCGCGCCATGTCCGCTCATCGTCCTCTGGACCGAGCCCTGGTGACCGCGCTTCACTTCCGCCCCATGAGATCACACAAGATCATGAGCATGCTCAGCGGTCTGGTCCTGGCCGCCGGAGCACTGCTCACCGCCCACCCGGCCGCCGCCGACGGTCCGAACGGCCCGACGCCCCCCGCCGAGTTCACGAGCGACTGGCACGACCCGGTCACCGCCGCCCCGCCCGTCGAGACCCCCGGCACCCGCAGCTGCGAGGTCACCCTCGCCGCCGCGCAGTTCCGCGACTTCACCCCGTACCAGGGCGGATACACCCCGCCCGAGGAGTGCGGCACCCGCTGGAACAAGGTCGTCCTCCGCCTCGAAGGAAGCGTCAAGGGCCGCCAGTACGACCGCCTCGGCTACGTCACCGTCGGCGGCGTGGAGATCCTCCGCACCTCCACGCCCCAGCCCTCGCCCGACGGCATCACCTGGTCCGTCGAGAAGGACGTCACCCGCTACCGCGACACCCTCAGCCGCCCGCAGCCCGTCGAGATGCTGATCGGCAATGTCGTGAACGAGACGTACACGGGCGTCCTCGACGTCCGCGTCACCCTCACCTTCCACACCGCGGAAGGCCGCGTGAGACCCGCCGCCGGTACCCCCGACCGGGTGATCCCCCTCACCGACTCCACCCTCACCACCCCGCGCAACACCGAACGGCTGCTCGCCGAGGTGTACGCCACCGGCTCCGGCGGCGGCTGCGAGGAGTACTGGTACCTCTCCGTCCCCGACGCCGCCCCGTACTCCTGCCGGGCGACCGACGGCCCCCACCGCGAGGTCCGCGTCTCCGTGGACGGCCGGCTCGCGGGCATCGCGGCCCCCTTCCCCACGGTCTGGACCGGCGGCTGGTCCAACCCCTTCCTCTGGTACGTCACCCCCGGCCCGCGCGCCTTCGACGTCCAGCCGATCGTCTACGACCTGACCCCCTTCGCCGCCGTCCTCAACGACGGCCGCGCCCACCGCGTGGAGGTCTCGGTCGCCGGCGTCCCGGCCGGGCTGGGCGGCTGGTCCCTCCCCACCAACGTGCTGCTCTGGCAGGACGAGGGCAGCCGCGTCGTCACCGGCGGGCTCGACCGGCACGAGGAGAGCGTCCCGCGCAACTCCTCCGTGTACACGGCGGCCTCCGGGAGCGCGCCGCAGCGCGTCGACACCGAGGCCGGGCACCGGCTCACCGTCGCCGGGCACCTGAACACCTCGCACGGCAGGGTCGCCACCGCCGTCGACCGGACCGTCGGCCACACCTCCGTCCACCGCTGGGGCGAGGACGAGAACCCGGACGCCTTCACCGCGCGCTGGACCGACCGCGAGAGCGTGACCCACGGCCGTACCGTCACCCGCGCCGACCGCGCGTACACCATGGACGGCGAGACGACGATCGGCGCGGGCGACCGGCTGCGGACGGTCCTCACCCTCGGGGACCGCGCAGACACCCTCGTCCTGCGCGACGGCCGGCGCCTCTCCTGGTCGCACCTGGACGACACGTACACCGGGGACGCGACGTACACCACCGGCGTCCCGCGCGACCAGCGGCACGCGGTCGCCACGACGACCGAGCGCTACCGGCTGTACGGCTCCGACGGGTGCCACGACCGGACCGTGACGACGGTTCAGGGAACGCTCACCGAGGACCGGCGGCGCTGCTGAACACGACGGTGCCCGGCCCCCGCCCGCGGGGACCGGGCACCGCCCCTCTCAGGAGGGCTTGATCCTCAGGAGGGCCTGACCGAGTCCACCCCCGGGCGGGCCCTGGACCACTCGCCGCGGGTGAAGTCGGGGATCTCCTGCGGCGCGCCCTGTGCCCTGATCGAGGCGTGGCTCAGCGGCACCGGGGCCGTCCAGGTGGCGGCGTCGTACACGTCGAAGTCGGGGACGAGCCCCAGCTGCACGCACTGCATCAGCCGGTAGAGCATGATGTAGTCCATGCCGCCGTGGCCGCCGGGCGGGTTGGCGTGCTCCTTCCAGAGCCAGTGGTCGAACTCGTCGGCGTAGGACGAGAAGTCGGCCCACTCGTCGTTCGTGTGGTCCGGCTCCAGATAGATCCGGGGCGGGTAGTCCTCGAAGACGCCCTTCGTCCCGCCCAGGCTGTTGATCCGGCTGTACGGGTGCGGGGTGGAGACGTCGTGCTCCAGCCGGATGAGCCGTCCCTTCGCCGTCTGGACCAGACTGATCGTCCGGTCGCTCTCGATGTACGTCTCGCTCCAGCTCGGGTCGCCGGGCGGCATGTGCTCCGCCCGGTACTCGGCCAGGCCGAGCGCCGGGGTGCCGAAACTGCTGATGCTCACCACCCGGTCGCCCCGGTTGACGTCCATGTAGTTGGCGACGGGGCCGAAGCCGTGGTTGGAGTAGAGGTCGCCGCGCAGCCGCGTGTGCCACTGCCGGCGCCAGGGCCCCTCGTAGTACGTCGGCGAGAACATCAGGCCGCGCAGGTCGTGGTTGTACGCCCCCGCGCCGTGCAGCAGTCGGCCGAACTTCCCGGCGTGCGCCATCCGCAGGACCCGCATCTCGTTCCGCCCGTAGCAGCAGTTCTCCAGCTGCATGCAGTGGCGGCGGGTCCGCTCGGACAGGTCGACCAGCTCCCACAGCTCGTCGATCTGCATCGCGATCGGGCACTCGACGCCGACGTGCTTGCCGTTCAGCATCGCCGCCCGGGCCATGGCGAAGTGGAGGTCCCAGGGGGTGGCCACGTACACGAAGTCGAGGTCGGAGCGGGCGCACAGGTTCTCGTAGTCGTCCTCGCCGTGGGTGTAGACGGCGGGGGCGGGCTGCCCGGCGGCGACGACCTTGGCGGCGGCCCGCTCGGCCTTCTCCCGCACCGGGTCGCAGACGGCCACCACCCGCACCCAGGGCAGCGCGAGGAAGAGGCCGATCATGCCGTTGCCCCGGTTGCCGAGGCCGATGATCCCGACGCGGACCGTGGAACGGCCCTCGAACGGGACCCCGGCCATGGTCGCTCCGAGCCGCCTCGACCCGGCCGGTGCGGATCCGGCGGCGGCCTGGGCGGCCGGTGCGGCTTGGGGGGCCGGTGCGGCCTCGGCGGCCGGGGCGCCGACGGCGCCGATGCCGAGCCCCGCTCCGGCCGCCCCGACGGTGGTCCTGAGGACCGTGCGGCGGCTCGGGGGGTGCGGTAGCTGCTCGTTCATGGAACCTCCAGGAGCTGTGTGCACGGCTGTTTCATGAATCCCGCACAGGCCCCCCGGCCCCGGTGAACGACAGTGCGCAAGGGCGCGGAGAGGACTCTTGCGACGGGTAGTTGGACCTTACTGTTCCGGATATCGAGTCGCGCCGAACCGGACACCACGCGTCACCCGAACATACGAAGGGCCCCTCACCATGCGGGGTGAGGGGCCACTTCGGAGGGCGGCGCGGCAGGCTGACGGCAGGTCAGGGGCGGGTCGCGCGCTCCAGGGAGAGCAGCACCGACTGATAGCTGCGGCCGGTGGCGCGGTCCATGCCGATCTCGCACATGCGGTTGGCGGAGAGGTGGACGTCGAAGGGGCGGGCGGTGACTTCGGCGGCTTCGCGGGCCGTCGCCGAGGCCGTCAGCTCGGGGTGGAGCATGCCCCGGTCGCCCGCGAAGGCGCAGCAGCCGGCGTCGGTGGGGACGACGACCTCTTCGGCGCAGGCCTCGGCGAGTCTGGTCAGGTGTTCCTCGTCGCCGAGGTGGTGCATGGAGCAGGTGGGGTGGACGACGGCGGAGGTGACGCGGCGGCGGACGTCGAGTCGGGGGAGGAGGTGGTCGGCCGCCCAGACGAGGGAGTCGATGACGGTGAGTTCGTCGTGGAGTTGGCGGTTGTCGTCGGTGAGGTAGGGGACGACTTCGTGGGCGATGCCGAGGGTGCAGGAGGAGGCGTCGACGACGAGGGGGAGCTTGCCGCCGGCGGTCCAGCCCCAGGCGGCTTCGACGATGCGGTTGGCCATGATCGTGTTGCCCTGCCGGTAGCCCTTGGAGTGCCAGATGGTGGCGCAGCAGGTGCCGGTGACGTCGTCGGGGATCCAGACGGGTCGGGCGGCGCGGGCGGAGAGGGTGACGACGGCTTCGGGGAGGGAGGGGCCGTGGTGGGCGTCGGGTGCGCCGAAGATGCGGTTGACGCAGGCGGGGTAGTAGACGGCGGTCGCGGCGGGCCGGTGGGTCCGGGGCAGGCGGCGGGCGGCCGGACCGGGGATCTCGGGCAGCCATTCGGGGATGAGGTCGGGGCGGATCGCCTTGCGGGCCGCGCCGGTCACCTTGGCCAGGACGCGGTCGCCGATCTTGTCGGCGGCGGCGACGGCGAGCCGCGCGGAGGCCTCGACGGCGCGGAAGTTCGTCGCGGCGAGAGCGGCGATCCTCTCCTCGCGGGGTGAATGCCTCTCGTGCCGGAACTCTTTCATCAGGGCGCCGGTGTCGATGCCGACGGGGCAGGCGAGTTTGCAGGTGGAGTCGCCGGCGCAGGTGTCGATCGCGTCGTAGCCGTACGCCTCCAGGAGCCGGGCCTCGACGGGGGAGCCGTCGGGCTGGCGCATCATCTCGCGGCGCAGGACGATCCGCTGGCGAGGGGTGGTCGTCAGGTCGTGGCTGGGGCAGGTCGGCTCGCAGAACCCGCACTCGATGCACGGGTCGGCGATCAGCTCGACCTTCGGGATGGTCTTCAGACCGCGCAGATGGGCCTGGGGGTCGCGGTCGAGGACGATCCGGGGGGCGAGGATCCCGTCGGGGTCGATGACTTCCTTGATCCGCCACATCAGCTCGGTGGCTTTGGTGCCCCATTCCAGTTCGAGGAAGGGGGCGATGTTGCGGCCGGTGGCGTGTTCGGCCTTGAGGGAGCCGTCGAAGCGTTCGACGGTGAGCTTGCAGAACTCGTCCATGAACGCGGCGTAGCGCTCGACGTCGGCCGGTGCGGCGGCGTCGAAGGCGAGGAGGAAGTGGAGGTTGCCGTGGGCCGCGTGGCCGGCGACGGCGGCGTCGAAGCCGTGCCGGGCCTGGAGGTCGAGCAGCTCGGCGCAGGCCTCCGCGAGCCGGGCCGGCGGGACGGCGAAGTCCTCCGTGATCAGGGTCGTCCCCGAAGGCCGCGAGCCACCCACCGCCGTCACGAACGCCTTCCGGGCCTTCCAGTAGCCGTTGACGGTCTTCGGGTCGCGGGTGAACGCGTTCTCCACCGAGGCCACCGGGGCGACCAGATCAAGCCCGGCCAGGACTCCGGCGGCGGCGTGTTCGTAGGCTTCCTGGGCGGCGGTGTCGGGGGCCCGGAACTCCACGAGCAGCGCCGCGGTCTCCTTCGGCAGCTGCGCCCAGTCCGCCGGCACCCCGGCCACGCTGACGGATGCGCGCAGGGTGTTGCCGTCCATCAGCTCCACCGCCAGCGCCCCGGCCTCGTTGAACAGCGGCACCGCCGCCGCGGCGGCGGGCAGGGAGGGGAAGAACAGCAGGGCGGTGGACACCTTCCGGTCCAGGGGGAGGGTGTCGAAGACGGTATCGGCGATGAAACCGAACGTGCCCTGCGAGCCGACCATCAACCCCCGCAGGATCTCCACCGGCGTCGCCCCGTCCAGGAAGGCGTCGAGGCGGTAGCCGTTGGTGTTCTTGATCGCGAACTTCGACCGGATCCGGGCCGTCAGCTCCGCATCCGCCTCGATCTCCGCCTTCAGCTCCATCAGCCCCGCGCACAGCCCCGGCTCCGCGCGCGCGAGCTCTTCATCGGCGGCCGGGTCGGCCGTGTCGACCACCGTCCCCGACGGCAGGACGAAGGTGAGCGAGGCCAGCATCCGGTACGAGTTCCGGGTGGTCCCCGCCGTCATGCCGGAGGCGTTGTTGGCCACCACCCCGCCGAGCGTGCAGGCGATCGCGCTCGCCGGGTCGGGGCCCAGGACCCGGCCGTGCGGGGCGAGCGCCGCGTTCGCCCGCACCACCGTCGTTCCCGGACGGATCCGGACACGAGCACCGCCGTCCAGGACCTCCACGCCCGCCCAGTGCCGACGGACGTCCACCAGGATGTCCTCGCCCTGCGCCTGCCCGTTCAGACTCGTGCCGGCGGCCCGGAAGACGACCTCTCGGCCCTTGCCGTGTGCGTAGGACAGGATCGCGGAGATGTCGTCGATGTCCTCGGCGACCACCACGACCTGCGGCACGAACCGGTACGGACTGGCGTCGGAGGCGTACCGGACCAGATCGGAGATCTTCGACAACACCTTCCCCGCACCCAGCAGCTCCGACAGCTCCTCACGCAACCGCCGTGGCGTCCCCCGCGACTGCACCTCCGCAACCCGGTCCGGCGCCGGGCTCCGCTCCACACCCGGACGAAGCGCCTGCGGATTCGGCTCAAGCAGCGGCATGTCACGACTCCCCTTCGGCGCGGCCCCCGTGCCCGGGGGATCGCCCGGGGGATCAGCAGCCGCTCTCCGGAACGCGGTCGACCAGAGCGGACAGCAGACCTCCGAGCACCTCGCGCTGTTCGACGGTCAATGGAGCAAGAATGTCCTCTGCGGCGGCCCGGCGCGCGCTGCGCAGCTTCCGCAGCGTGGCGCGTCCGGCGTCGGTGAGCTCGATCCGGACCACGCGGCGGTTGCTCGGATCGGGGACCCGGCGGACCCGCCCCACCGCCTCCAGGCCGTCGACGAGGCTGGTCACGGCCCTCGGGACGACTTCGAGCCGGGTCGCGAGATCGGCCATCCGGGGCGGCTCCCCGAAGTGCGCGACCGTCCGCAGGAGCCGAGACTGCGCGGGAGTGATGCCGACCGGCTCCAGGTGGTGCTTCTGGATGCGGTGCAGGCGCCGGGTGAGCCGCAGGAGCTGCTCGGCGAGGAGGCCGTCGACGTCGGACGCGCTCAGGCGGTCGGAGGTGCTCATAGCGGGAACATTATCAGGACCATGTTCATTGTGAGTATAGGTAACAATGAGCTAGGGTCTGTATCGGTCGTCGAACTCCCGACCGTTGAGCTCCCGATCGCCGATCGCCGATCGCCCGCCCGCTGACTCCAGAAGGAGCCTATGCGCCCCCACGACCAGTCCGACTGGACGCCTCCGCCACGCGACTCCGCCCAGCCCAAGGAGCCCGCGCAGCTGCGGCGCATCCTGCGGCTCTTCCGTCCCTACCGCGCCCGCCTCGCGCTCGTCGGCCTCCTCGTCGGCGCCGCCTCGCTGGTCTCGGTCGCCTCGCCGTTCCTGCTCAGGGAGATCCTGGACACCGCGATCCCCGAGGGCCGCACGGGGCTGCTGAGCCTGCTCGCCCTCGGCATGATCGCCACCGCCGTGCTGACCAGCGTCTTCGGCGTGCTCCAGACCCTGATCTCCACCACCGTCGGCCAACGCGTCATGCACGACCTGCGCACCGGGGTCTACGAGCAGCTCCAGCGGATGCCCCTCGCCTTCTTCACGCGCACGCGCACGGGCGAGGTCCAGTCCCGCATCGCCAACGACATCGGCGGCATGCAGGCGACCGTGACCTCCACGGCCACCTCGCTCGTCTCCAACCTCACGGCCGTCGTCGCGACCGTCGTCGCCATGCTCGCCCTCGACTGGCGGCTCACCGTCGTCTCCCTGCTCCTGCTCCCCGTCTTCGTCTGGATCAGCCGCCGCGTCGGCCGCGAGCGCAAGGCGATCACCACCCAGCGCCAGAAGCAGATGGCCGCCATGGCCGCGACCGTCACCGAGTCCCTCTCGGTCAGCGGCATCCTGCTCGGCCGCACCATGGGCCGCGCCGACTCCCTGACCAGGTCCTTCGCCGAGGAGTCCGAGCGCCTCGTCGACCTCGAAGTGCGCTCCTCCATGGCCGGGCGGTGGCGCATGTCCACCATCGGCATCGTCATGGCCGCCATGCCCGCCCTGATCTACTGGGCCGCCGGCATCGCCCTCCAGTCGGGCGGCCCCGCGATATCCCTCGGCACGCTCGTCGCCTTCGTCTCGCTCCAGCAGGGCCTCTTCCGGCCCGCCGTGAGCCTGCTCTCCACCGGCGTGCAGATGCAGACCTCGCTCGCCCTCTTCCAGCGCATCTTCGAGTACCTGGACCTGCCCGTCGACATCACCGAGCCCGCCGAGCCCGTGCGGCTCGCCGAGGTCCGGGGCGAGGTGGCCTTCGAGAAGGTCACCTTCCACTACGACCCCGAGGGCCAGGACCGCGCGACCCTCGACGGGATCGACGTCACCGTCCCCGCCGGCGGCAGCCTGGCCGTCGTCGGCCCCACCGGCTCCGGGAAGTCCACCCTCAGCTATCTCGTGCCCCGGCTGTACGACGTCACCGGCGGCCGTGTCGCCCTCGACGGCGTCGATGTGCGCGACCTCGACTTCGACACCCTGGCCCGTGCCGTCGGCGTCGTCTCCCAGGAGACCTACCTCTTCCACGCCTCCGTCGCCGACAACCTGCGCTTCGCCAAGCCGGACGCCACGGACGAGGAGATCGAGGCCGCCGCGCGCGCCGCGCAGATCCACGAGCACATCGCCTCGCTGCCCGAGGGGTACGACACCCTCGTCGGCGAGCGCGGCTACCGCTTCTCCGGCGGCGAGAAGCAGCGACTGGCCATCGCGCGCACGATCCTGCGCGACCCGCCGGTGCTCATCCTCGACGAGGCGACCAGCGCCCTCGACACCCGTACGGAGCACGCCGTGCAGCAGGCCATCGACGCGCTCTCGGCCGGCCGCACCACCATCACCATCGCCCACCGGCTCTCCACGGTCCGCGACGCCGACCAGATCGTCGTCCTGGAGGCGGGGCAGATCGCCGAGCGCGGGACGCACGAGGAGCTGCTCGCCCGGGACGGGCGGTACGCCGCCCTGGTCCGCAGGGACGCCCGCGCCGCCGTGACGGGCGCCGCCGAGGACACCGGGCAGGACGCCGAGCGGGACGCGGGGCAGGACGCCGGGCAGGGCGAACAAACGAACGCGGGATCGGTTGTTCCCCAGAACGTGTGATCGTGCCGGGAATCGTTGCCCCACTCCCGTACGGCATCGGAAGATTACGGAGTGCGAGCGACGGGCTGCAGACCGCGACCGCACCGTCCCACTGATGTACCTGTACGAGGAGAAGCACCACCATGAACGTCATCACCGATCTGCTCGCCGGCGTCCTCCACTTCCTGGGTTGGCTCGTCTGACGATCGCAGTGCCCGGCGCCGTCGGTTCCCCGTCCCAGGGGGCCGGCGGCGCCGCCGCGTGCGCGGGGTTCCCCGGAATCCCGCACGGGGCGGGTTAGCGTGCGGCCATGACGTACCGGCAGCCGTCACCGTACGCACCCCCGCGCAGTCCCCGCCGCCCCTCACTTCCCCGGCCTCCCCGCCGCGCCCGTCTCACCCGGCGCGGACGCCTGGCGCTCCTGCTCGGCGCCGTGGCCGCCGTGGCCGCCGTGATCACCGTCCCGCTCCTGCTGGTCCGGGGCGACGAACCGGCCGCCGAACAGCCCCGCACCCTCCTCGTCCCGGAAGGGTGGCGGTCGGGGCAGGTCTACACGGCCGTCGACCGGGTGCTCGGCCTCCCCGAGGGGACGGCACGGAAGGCCGCGTCCGCACCGGGCGCCGCCCTCCCGCTCCCCGCCGCGGCCGGGGGCAACCCGGAGGGCTACCTCTTCCCCGCCACCTACCCGGTCGTCGCCGCCACCACCCCGGAGGGGCTCCTCCGCTACATGGCGGAGACCGCGGGCAAACGATTCGGCACCGAGCGGATCGCCGAGGGCGCCCGGGCGCACGGGATGAGCGTGTACCAGACGGTGATCGCCGCCAGCATCGTGGAGGCGGAGGCCGACAGCCCCGAGGACATGGCCAAGGTCGCCCGGGTCGTGCACAACCGGCTCGCCCGGGGCATGGCCCTGCAGATGGACTCGACCCTGAACTACGCACTGGGCCGCAGCACCGTCGACACGACCACCGCGGACACGAGGATCGAGAGCCCGTACAACACGTACGAGCGGAAGGGCCTGCCGCCGACGCCCATCGGGAACCCGGGGGAGCAGGCGATGGACGCGGTGATCCGCCCGGCGGACGGCGACTGGCTGTACTTCGTCACGGTGGCCCCGGGGGACACCCGCTTCACCGCCGACTACGCGCTCCACCAGGAGAACGTCGCGGAGTTCAACGCCAACCGGCTCTCCCGGAAGTTCTAGGGAGCGCGGAACGAGGCGGGCGGGAAGGACGCCGTTCAGCGCACGACGGCCGGCTCGCGCTCCAGGAGGCGGAGGATGTCGGAGACGGCCGCGCGTCCGGCGCGGTTGGCGCCGATCGTGGAGGCCGAGGGGCCGTAGCCGACGAGGTGGACGCGTTCGTCCCGGGCCGCCCGCGTCCCCTCCACCCGGATGCCGCCGCCCGGCTCCCGCAGGCGCAGCGGCGTCAGGTGGTCGATGGCGGCGCGGAAGCCGGTCGCCCACAGGATCACGTCCGCGTCGACGGTCCGCCCGTCGTCCCAGGCCACCCCGGTCGGGGTGATCCGGTCGAACATCGGCAGCCGGTCCAGGACGCCGCGCTCGCGGGCCGCGCGGATGGCGTCGTTGAGCGGGAGGCCGGTGACCGAGACGACGCTCTGCGGCGGCAGTCCGAGGCGTACGCGCTCCTCGACGAGCGCCACGGCCGCCCGGCCCTCGGCCTCGCCGAAGGGGCCCTCGCGGAAGACGGGCTCGCGCCGGGTCACCCAGGTCGTCGCGGCGGCGACGTCGGCGATCTCCATGAGGTGCTGGGTCCCGGAGGCCCCGCCGCCGACGACGATCACCCGCTTCCCGGCGAACTCCGCGGGGCCGGGGTAGCCGGACGTGTGGAGCTGGCGGCCCCGGAAGGTCTCCTGCCCCTGGTAGCGGGGCCAGAAGGGGCGGTCCCAGGTGCCGGTCGCGTTGATCAGGGCGCGTGTGGCGTACCCGCCCTCGGAGGTCTCGACGAGCAGCCGTCCGCCGTCGCCCTCACGGACGGCGGTGACGTCGACGGGCCGGTGGACGCGCAGGTCGAAGGTCCGCTCGTACGTGTCGAAGTACGCGCCGATCACCTCCGACGAGGGGCGCGCCGGGTCGGCGCCGGTCAGCTCCATGCCGGGCAGCGCGTGCATGCCGTGGACCTTCCCGTACGTGAGTGAGGGCCACCGGAACTGCCAGGCGCCGCCCGCGTGCGGGGAGTGGTCGAGGACGACGAAGTCCCGGTCGGGTTCCAGGCCGGCGCGCCGCAGGTGGAAGGCGGCCGAGAGGCCCGCCTGTCCGGCGCCGATGACGACGACGTCCACGGGTGTGGCCTGGTCCGCTGCTCCACCGAATTCGTTCACGGTTCTACTAACTCGTCGGGGGTCGGGGATCTTCCCGCCGGGCGACGAGCCCGCGCGCCACGAGCTCCGGAGTCACGCCCTCGCCGAACCAGTACGCCTCCTCCAGGTGCGGGTAGCCCGACAGGACGAAGTGCTCCACGCCCAGGTCGTGGTACTCCTCGATCCGGTCCGCGACATCGGTGTGGCTGCCGACCAGCGCGGTGCCGGCCCCGCCCCGGACGAGACCGACCCCCGCCCACAGGTTCGGCGAGATCTCCAGCTTGTCCCGGTCGAGGGAGCCGCGTCCGTGCAGGGCCAGCATCCGCTGCTGGCCGACGGACTCGGTGCGGCCGAGCGCCGCCTGCGCGGAGGCGACCGTCCCGGCGTCGAGGTCGGCGAGCAGCCGGTCGGCGGTCGCCCAGGCCTCGCGTGCCGAGTCGCGCGAGATCGTGTGCATCCGGATCCCGAAGCGGACCGTCCGCCCCCGCTCCTCCGCGAGGCGGCGGATCCAGTCGATCTTCTCCTTCACCTGCCACGGCGGCTCGCCCCAGGTCAGGTACACGTCCGCGTGCTCCGCCGCGACCGGGCCCGCCGCCGCGGACGAGCCGCCGAAGAACACCTCCGGCAGCGGGTCCGGCGGCAGGGCGGTCAGCCCGCCCTCGATCCGGTAGTGCTCGCCGTCGAAGTCGTACGGCTTCCCGCTCCAGACGCCCCGCACCACCGAGAGGAACTCGGCCGTGCGCGCGTAGCGGCGGTCGTGGTCGAGGCGGTCGCCGAAGCGGCGCTGCTCGACGGAGTCCCCGCCGGTCACCACGTTGAGGAGCAGCCGGCCCCGGGTGATCCGCTGGTACGTGGCCGCCATCTGCGCCGCCAGCACGGGCGAGACGACTCCCGGCCGGAACGCGACCAGGAACTTGAGGCGCTCGGTGTGCTGGGCGAGCGCGACCGTGGTCAGCCAGGCGTCCTCGCACCAGGTCCCGGTCGGCGTCAGTACCGCTTCAAAGCCCAACTGCTCGGCCGCTTTGGCTATTTGGGTCAGGTAGGTGATGTCGGGGGCGCGCAGGCCGGGCACGGTGCCGTTCCGGGTGATCCCACCGTCCGCGTAGGCGTGCCGGTCGACGAGGGTCCGGCCGTCGCCGCCGGTCGGCAGGAACCAGTGCAGGTGGACGGTCATGAGGGGGCCTTTCCGTCAGCGCGTCGACGGTGCGCCTCGGCGGGCGTGGGCGCGGAGCGGGCACGCGCGCACGGCGCCGGGGCGCAGGGCGTCAGGGCGTCACAAGGGAGACGTGGTGAGGGTGGTGAGGGTGAAGGGGCGTCAGCGGCCGCGGCGACACGCGGCGGAGGCCACCCGCAGCAGGTCGATGTGACCGCGCGTGGTGAGCAGAGCTGTACGCAACATGGACGCGAACGTAGCCGCCCCCGTGGGCCGGGTCAACGGCCGTCCCGGGGCGTGGACCCGCCCGCTTGGCCGGAATTCGCCTTGTGGTCGGATGCCGGACCCCTCTTTTGCCGCTCGCTAAGGTTAGGCTAACCTTCGGGACGTGCAAGCAGGTGAACAGACCTCCGCGGCCCCCGGCCCCCACGGTCATGAACTCTCGGCCATGGGTGTCACCGTGGCGTACGAAGGCGTCGACGTCGTCCACGACGCGTCCATGACGCTGCGTCCCGGCGAAGTGACCGTCCTCGTCGGCCCGAACGGCAGCGGCAAGTCGACGCTGCTGCGCACCATCGCGCGCCTCCAGCAGCCACGGACGGCCACGCTCGTCCTCGACGGCGCCACCGACGGTCTCGCGCTGAGCCCCCGTGAGTTCTCGCGCCACGTCGCCCTGCTCACGCAGGGACGCCCCACCCCCAGCGGGCTCACCGTGCGGGACGTGGTCGAGTTCGGCCGCTACCCGTACCGGGGACGCTGGGGCAGGGCCGACCCGGGCGGCACGGAAGCCGTGGACCGCGCGCTCGCCATGACGGGCGTCACGGAACTCGCGGAGCGCGGCGCCGAGCACCTCTCCGGCGGCCAGCTCCAGCGCGTCTGGCTCGCCGGCTGCCTCGCGCAGCAGACGGGCGTGCTGCTGCTCGACGAACCCACCACCTACCTCGATCTCCGCTACCAGGTCGAACTCCTCGACCTCATGCGCGATCTGGCGGACGACCACGGCATCGCCGTCGGCGCCGTCCTCCACGACCTCGACCAGGCCGCGGCCGTCGCCGACCGGATCGTCCTCCTCGACGCGGGCCGGGTCGTCGCGGACGGCGACCCCGAGGACGTCCTGACACCGCAGCGGCTCACCGACACGTACGGCATCCGCATCGAGGTCGACACCGACCCTCTCACCGGACGGCTGCGCACCCGCGCCATCGGCCGGCACCACTCGCGAAGCGAAAGGCTCAGCACCACCTCATGAAGCGCCTCCTCAGCACCACGGCGATCGCGACCGCCGCCGCCCTGGCCCTCACGGCCTGCGGCACCACCGAGCCCGCCGCCGACGACGCGAAGAAGTCCGCCGAGCCCATCACCCTCACCGACGACACGGGCGAGAAGGTCGAACTCGACGGCCCCGCCAAGAAGGTCGTCGGGACCGAGTGGAACGTCGTCGAGCACCTGATCACCCTGGGCGTCGACCCGGTCGGCGTCGCCGACGTCAAGGGCTACAAGACCTGGGACACCGCCGTCCCGCTCAAGAACGAGCCGAAGGACATCGGCACCCGCGGCGAGCCCAGCGTGGAGACCGTCGCCGCACTGAAGCCCGACCTCATCGTCGCCACCACCGACCTGCCGCCGGCCGCCGTGAAGCAGCTGCGCAAGGTCGCCCCGGTCCTGACGCTGAAGGCCGCCGACGCCGCCGACCCGATCGGCCGGATGAACGCCGACCTCGACGCCATCGCCAAGGCCACCGGCACCACGCAGAAGTCCGAGGAGCTCAAGAAGCAGTTCCAGGCCAAGCTCGACGAGGGCAGGAAGAAGCTCGCCGACGCCGGTCTCGCCGGCACGAAGTACGCCTTCGCCGACGGCTACGTCATGTCCAACCAGGTCTCCATCCGCCCCTACACCAGCGGTTCGCTGATCGGCGCGGTCAACGAGAAGCTCGGCCTGAAGAACGCCTGGACCGTCAAGGGCGACCCCGCCTACGGTCTCGGCACCACCGACGTCGAGGGCCTCACCACGCTCGGTGACGTGCAGTTCGCCTACGTCGGCAACGACGGCGACGCCGGCAGCACGCCGTTCACCGGCGTCCTCGCCAAGGACAAGGTGTGGACCTCCCTGCCGTTCGTCAAGAAGGGCAACGTGCACCGACTCCCCGACGGCATCTGGATGTTCGGCGGCCCCCAGTCGATGAGCACGTACGTCGACTCCGTCGTCACCGCGCTGACGAAGTAACACCATGGCCGTCACCGCAACCACCCCCGCCACCCGTCCGCCGACGGCCACGTCCCGGACGGGCGCGGCCCCGGTGACGGCCGCCCTGGTCCTCCTCGTCGCGGCCCTCGCGCTCGTGGACATCACGCAAGGCACGGCCGCGGTCGGCGCCCCGGAGGTCTGGAAGGCCTTCACGGGCCGGGCCGATCCGGCCGACGCCTCCGTCGTCATCGCCTCCCGCCTGCCGAGGATGACCGCCGGCCTCCTGGTCGGCGCCGTCCTCGGTATCGCGGGCGCCGCCCTCCAGGCCGTCAGCCGCAACGTCCTCGCCTCACCCGACACCCTCGCCGTCAACGCGGGCTCCTACTTCGCGCTCGGCCTCGGCGCCGCCTTCGGCCTCTCGCTCCCGCTGTTCGCCTCCTCCGCCCTCGCCTTCGCCGGCGGCCTCGCGGCGGCGGCCGTCGTCCTCGCCCTCTCGGGCCTGGGCGCCGGAACGGTCCGGCTCGTCCTCGCCGGCAGCGCCCTCACCCTCGGCCTCACCGCCGTCACCGAGGGCCTGCTCCTGCTGTTCCCCCGGCAGACCGAGGGCCTCTACAACTGGAACCAGGGCAGCATCGGCCAGAACGGCTTCGACGGCATCCTGCAGATGGCCCCGATCGCCGTCATCGGCCTCGTCGGACTGCTGCTCCTCGCCCGCCGGGTCGACGCCCTCGCCCTCGGTGACGACGCCGCCCGCGGCCTCGGCGTGCCCGTCCGCGCCACCCGGGTCACCGCCGTCGTCCTCGCCGCCCTGCTCTCCACGGCCGCCGTCACCCTCGCCGGACCCGTCGGCTACGTCGGCCTCTGCGCCCCCGCGCTCGTCCGGCCCCTCGCCCGCAGGTTCCGGGGCTTCACGAAGTCGCGCGGCTTCCTGCCCGTCGCCGGACTCACCGGTGCCGCGCTCGTCCTCGGCTCCGACGTGCTCCTGCGCGCCCTCGTCCCGGCGGACGTGGCCGTCTCCGTGCCGACCGGCGTCGTCACCAGCCTCGTCGGCGCCGTCTTCCTGATCGTCATGGCCACCCGCGTCCGGGACACGGCCGGAGCCACCGCCACCGAGCGGCTCCGCATCAGGAGCAGGGCCCGCTTCCTCACCGTCACGGCCGTGCTGGTGGCCGTCGTGATCGGCGTCGGCATCGCCGGCGTGCTCCTCGGCGACAGCAAGCTGCTCTTCGGCGACGTCGTGAACTGGGCCCAGGGCCAGGCCGGGCGGACCGTCACCTTCGTCCTCGACACCCGCGTGCCCCGCGTCCTCGCCGCCCTCTTCGCGGGCGCCGCACTCGCCCTGGCCGGCACCCTCGTCCAGGCCGTCACCCGCAACCCGCTCGCCGAACCCGGCATCCTGGGCGTCTCCGGCGGGGCCGCGCTCGGCGCCGTACTCCTCGTGACGACCGTGCCCGTGGCCGGTTCGTGGGGCATGGCGGGCGCCGCGTTCGCGGGCGCCGCCGCCAGCTCCGTCCTCGTCTTCGGACTCGCCGCGCGGGGCGGATTCCAGCAGAACCGGCTCGTCCTCGTCGGCTTCGGCGTCGCCATCGCCGCCTCCGCCCTGATCAGCCTCCTCATCATCCTCACCGACCCGTTCAACGCGACGAAGGCCCTCACCTGGCTCTCGGGCTCCACCTACGGGCGGACCCTGCCCGACGTGGTCCCCCTCGTCGCGGTCCTCGCCGTGGGCACGGCCGTCGGGTTCGCCCGGCGCACCGAACTCGACCTCGTCTCCCTCGACGAGGACACCCCGCGCCTCCTCGGCCTCGGCCTGGGACGCGCCCGCCTCGGCTTCCTCGCCCTCGCCGTCCTGCTCACCGCCACCGCCGTCGCCGCCGCCGGCACGATCGGCTTCGTCGGACTCGTGGCACCCCACGCGGCCCGCGCCCTCGTCGGCCGGCAGCACGCCCGCGTCGTCCCCGTCGCGGTGCTCCTCGGCGCCGCCCTCGTCTGCACCGCGGACCTGGTGGGCCGTACCGTCATCGCCCCGGCCCAGCTCGGCGCCGGCCTCATGACGGCCGTGATCGGCACCCCGTACTTCCTCTACCTGCTGATACGCAGCCGGGGATAGCCACGGACAGGCCCGAGGGGGTGTCTTGTCGATCAGGCCGTGCTCGCGGCCCGATCGGCAGGACACCCCCTAAGCTGCGATCCGGCACAGGCACAGGCACAGGCACAGGCCCCGACCCAGGAGCGCACCTCATGTTCGACCGCGACCGGAAGCACCCGTACCCCGACGCCCTCCGCCCGGACACGGTGCCCGCGCCGCACGCGCTGCTCGCTCCGGTGACCGGTCTCCTGGGCACCTGGACCGGCCGGGGCCGCGGCGCGTACCCGACGCTGGCCGAGGAGTTCACGTACGAGCAGGAGGTCACCTTCAGCCACGACGGGCGCCCCTTCCTCCACTACGAGGCCCGCGCCTGGATCGTCGACGCCGACGGCACGCCGCAGCGGCCCGCCGCCCGGGAAAGCGGCTGGTGGCGGCTGCAGCCCGACGGGCGCGTCGAGGCGCTGATCACCCAGCCCACCGGCATCGCCGAGATCCTGGTCGGCGCCGCCGCCGACGGCGCGGTCGACCTCACCACCCATCAGGTGGCGCTCACCCCCACGGCCAAGGACGTGACCGCCACCCGGCGCCGCTACACCCTCACGGACGAGGGCACGCTCGACTTCCGCCACGACCTCGCCGCGGTCGGACAGCCCCTGCAGTACCACCTTTCGGCACACCTCCGACGCGAGAACGGGAACTGAGTCCATGCAGCGTGTGAGCGACGACGACCCGTACCTGTGGCTGGAAGAGGTGTCCGGCGAGGCCGCGCTCGCCTGGGTGGCCGAGCGGAACACCGAGACGGCCGACGTCCTCGTCGCCGACCCCGCGTTCGCCCCGCTCAAGGACCGCGTCCGCGAGGTGATGGACGCCGCCGACCGCATCCCGTACACCGTCCGGCGCGGCGCCCACCTCTACAACTTCTGGCGCGACGCCGAGCACGTCCGCGGCGTGTGGCGGCGCACCACCCTGGAGCAGTACCGCAAGGACGCCCCCGAGTGGGAGATCCTCCTCGACGTCGACGCGCTCGCCGCCGCCGAGGACGAGAAGTGGGTCTGGGACGGGGCCCGCGTACGCCGCCCCGACCACGACCGGGCGCTGGTGCGGCTGTCGCGCGACGGCGGGGACGCCGTCGTCGTCCGGGAGTTCGACCTCGGCACCCGGCGGTTCGTCGAGGACGGCTTCCGGATGGCGGAGGCGAAGACCCGGGCCGGCTGGATCGACGACGACACCCTCTTCGTCGGTACGGACACGGGGCCCGGCTCGCTGACCGACTCCGGCTACCCCCGGCAGGTCCGCAGATGGCGCCGCGGCACCCCGGTCGACCAGGCCGAGCTCGTCTACGAGGCGGAACAGGGCGACGTGTCGGCCTGGGGATACCGCGACACCACACCCGGCTTCGAACGGGACTTCGTCGGCCGCGCCCTCGACTTCTTCCGCAGCGAGACGTACCTCCTGCGGCCCGACGCGACGCTCGTCAGGATCGACGTCCCCGACGACGCCGTCGCCTACGCCCACCGCCGCCACCTCATCGTCACCCTGAAGTCCGCGTGGCTCGGGCAGCCGACGGGCTCCCTCCTCGCCTTCGACTTCGACGCCTTCCTGGCGGGCGACCGCACCCCCGAGGTGCTGTTCACCCCGGACGAGCGGACGGCCCTGGCCGGGCACGCGTGGACCCGTCACCACCTGATCCTGGAGACGATGCACGACGTCAGCACCCGCATCGAGGTCCTCACCCCCGCCCCCGACGGCGGCTGGACCCGCGAACCGCTCGTCGGCGTACCGCCGCTCTCCGCCGTCGGCGTCGTCGACACCGACCCCGACGTCTCCGACGAGTACTTCCTCGACGTGTCGGGGTTCCTCCAGCCCTCCACCCTGTACCGCGGGAGCATCGGCGGCGACACCGAGATCCTCAAGCAGGCCCCCGACCGCTTCGCCGCCGCCGGACTCACGGTGGAGCAGCACTTCGCGACCTCCCCGGACGGCACGCGCGTCCCGTACTTCGTCATCGGCCCCGACCACGCCACCACCGGTCCCGGCCCCACCCTGCTCTACGGCTACGGCGGCTTCGAGGTCTCCCTCACCCCCTACTACGGCTCCGTGACCGGCCGGGCGTGGCTGGAGCGCGGCGGCACGTACGTGCTCGCGAACATCCGGGGCGGCGGCGAGTACGGACCGGACTGGCACCAGGCCGCGCTGGGCGCCGACCGGCCCCGGGCCTTCGAGGACTTCGCCGCCGTCGCCGAGGACCTCGTCGCACGGGGCATCACCACCCCGGCGATGCTCGGCGCCTCCGGCGGCAGCAACGGCGGCCTGCTCATGGGCGCCATGCTCACCCGCCACCCCGGCCTCTTCGGCGCGATCGTCGCCCAGGTGCCGCTGCTCGACATGACCCGCTTCCACAAGCTCCTCGCGGGCGCCTCCTGGATCGCCGAGTACGGCGACCCCGACGACGAGGCCGATCTGCCGCACCTCCGCGACATCTCCCCGTACCACCGCCTCACGGCGGACGCGGCCTACCCGCCGGTGCTCCTGATGACGTCGACCCGCGACGACCGCGTCCACCCCGGCCACGCCCGCAAGACGGCGGCGCGGCTGCGGGAGCTCGGCCACCCGGTGCTCTTCCACGAGAACACCGGCGGCGGACACGCGGGCGCCGGCGACAACGAACAGGCCGCGCACAACAGCGCCCTCGTCCACACCTTCCTGTGGCAGCGCCTCGGGGGCCCGGCCGCCGGCTGACCCTGCGGCGAGCCGAGCGGGCCCGGCCGCCGGCCGACCCCTACGGCGCGCCGACCGGGCCCGGCGTCACAGCCAGCCGGAGCGCTGGGCCTGGAGGGCCATCTGGAACCGGCTCGTGGCGCCGAGCCGGGCCATGAGGATCTGGATCCGGCGGAACAGCGTGCGGCGGCTGATGCCCAGCTCGCGGGCGATCACGTCGTCGCCCGCGCCGCCCGCGAGCAGCCACAGCAGACGCCGGTCGGCGGGCAGCAGACCGCGCGGGCGGGCGGTGTGGCCGTGGAAGGGCAGGGCGCTCTGCCAGGCCTGCTCGAACAGCGCCACGAGCGCCGAGAGCAGGCCGCAGGGCTGCACGACCAGCATCGTGTTGTGGACGTCGGCTTCCTTGATCGACAGCGACACCAGCGCGTACGCATCGTCGATGATCACCAGCTTGACCGGCACCGACGGCAGCACCCGCGCCTGTTCGCCGGCCTCGATGCAGGGCTCGATCGCCGACTCCAGGTTCCCCGGCAGCTCCAGCGACTCCGTCGAGTACACGACGCGCTGCGTGACCCCGCGCGCCAGCGTGGCCAGCGCGTCCTCGGTGGCGCCGGGCAGGGGGAAGTACGGCGGGGAGTCCAGCTGCCGGATCTGATGGCGGGCACTGGCCCACGCCTGACGCATCCGGAGACCGATCGCCTCGCCCGTGACGATCTCTACGAGGTGGTCGGTCTCCCCGGCGAGCCGCTGCCTCCGGAACGCCTCGAACGCGCCCCCGACGGTGATGCGGGACTCGTCGAGCTCGGCCGCCCGGTGCCGGCCGAGGATCTCCAGACCGGCGGCCGGCGGCACCGGCGCCACGACGTCCTCGCCCTCCACCGCCGCGCTCGCGAGACCCGCGTCGACCAGGGCCCCGTACGCCGCCGAGAGCGCCGCACCCTCCAGACCGGCCGCCGCACCGACCGCGCTCAGCGGGGCGGGCGCCAGCTCCAGGAGTTTCAGGTACACCCGTCCCGCGTCGTGGTCGATCCCGAGCAGCCGGAGGGCCTCGCCGAGTTTCGCGTTCGCCATGCACCGCATTATCGACGGCCCGGCAGCCCCTCCGCACCCATGGGAGGGCTGCCCGATGGCCGATCTGTGCCACTGGCGGTCCTGGGCACCCGGCGCGCGTTCGGCGCAGTACTGTCCGTGAGCCGCCAAGGACCGGCGGCCGAGGAACCCAGCGAGAAGAAGGTGCGTCGCATGGCGAAGCGTCGAAAGAACGGGCTCTACGACGGCGTCTCCGAGGAGCTCTCCGCCCTCATGCGGACCGGGTGGGCCGACACCGAGCGCCACGGCCTGGAGGCCGACGAGCAGGCCCCGTACGCGGCCGCCCGCCGCGCCGCCCTCTCGGCCCTCTTCCCGGGCGAGCGCCTGGTGATCCCGTCCGGCAACCTCAAGACCCGCTCGAACGACGACACCTACCCGTTCCGCCCGTACACGGGCTACGTGCACATGACCGGCGACCAGGCCCGCGACGGCGCCCTCGTGCTCGAACCCCGCGCGGACGGCGGCCACGACGCCTACTGCTACCAGCTGCCGCGCGACAGCCGGGACAACGACGAGTTCTGGATCGGCTACACGGCGGAGCTGTGGATGGGCCGACGCCGTTCGCTCGCCGAGTCGGAGATCGTCCTCGGCCTGCCCTGTCGCGACGTCCGCACGATCGCCGCGGACCTGTCCGCCGCCTCCACCGACGTCCCCACCCGCATCGTGCGCGGTCACGACCCGGCCCTGGAGGCCGCCGTCACCACCGACGAGGACCGCGACTACGAGCTGGAGGAGGCCCTCAGCGACCTCCGCCTCGTCAAGGACGCGTGGGAGATCGGCGAGATGCGCAAGGCGGTGGACTCCACCGTGCGCGGCTTCACCGACTGCGTCGCGGAGCTCTCCCGCGCCGTCGCGACGTCCGAGCGGTGGATCGAGGGCACCTTCTTCCGCCGCGCCCGCCTGGAGGGCAACGCCCTCGGCTACGGCTCGATCTGCGCCGCCGGCGAGCACGCCACGATCATGCACTGGACGGACAACGACGGACCGGTGCGCCCGGGCGAGCTGCTCCTGCTCGACGCCGGCGTGGAGACGAACTCCCTCTACACCGCCGACGTCACCCGCACCCTCCCGATCAGCGGCACCTTCTCCGACGTGCAGCGCAAGGTGTACGACGCGGTGTACGAGGCCCAGGCCGCCGGCTTCGCCGCCGTCAAGCCCGGCGCCCGGTACCGCGACTTCCACGAGGCCTCCCAGCGCAGCATGACCGCGAAGCTGGTCGAGTGGGGCTTCATCGAGGGCCCCGTCGACCGCGCGTACGAGCTCGGCCTCCAGCGCCGCTTCACGATGGCCGGCACCGGCCACATGCTCGGCCTGGACGTCCACGACTGCGCCCACGCGCGGAACGAGGAGTACGTCGACGGCCTCCTGGAGCCGGGCATGGTGCTCACCGTCGAGCCCGGCCTGTACTTCCAGCCCGACGACCTGACCGTGCCCGAGGAGTGGCGCGGCATCGGCGTCCGCATCGAGGACGACCTGGTCGTCACCGAGAACGGCCACGAGAACCTGTCCGCCGGCCTGCCGCGCACCTCCGACGAGGTCGAGGCGTGGATGGCCGAGTTCGCCGGCTGATCCCGGAGCCGTACGGCGTTTCCCGGCACCCCCTATCCCGCGAGGTCCTCGTAGAGGGCGAAGAGACGCGGGAGGGGGGTGCTGCCGTTCGTGGCGGGGTGGCGCGCGAGCGCGGTCCAGCAGGTCGCCATGAGGTGCCGGGCCCGGGTGCCCGGCCAGGGCCGGGGGAGGAGCTCGGCGGGCAGCAGCGGATCCGGCGTCATCGCGTACGAGAAGACCGCGGCGAGCCGGACCGCGAGGCTCAGGCGCTCGGCGGACGCGAGCGGTTCCGGGCGGCCGAGGCGGTCGAGGCACGAGCGGGCGAAGTCGGCGAGTTCGTCGTGGCGGGCCGCGATCCCGTCCAGCGGCCAGAGCGCGGCGGCGAGGGCCGGCGGGTCGACGACCCCGCCGACACGGAGATCGGTGCTGGTCAGAGAGGTGACCGCGGCGGCGACTCCCAGCTCGCGGGCCCGGGCCTCGACGAGCGGCCCGATCGGGTGGGCGCACGCGTACAGACCGCCGTGGAGCGGGGCGGCCCCCAGGTGGAGCAGCGTGTCGCGGAGCGCGTCGCGGGCGGCGCGCTCGGATTCGGGGACGGCGAAGGCGAAGAGGTGCCACACGCCGTCCCACGGGGCGAGCCCGTGGTCCTGCCGGTAGGCGAGGCGGACGTACGCGGCGTCCGGCGCGTACGCGCCGGTGGCGTCGGCGACCGCGCGGAGCACCGCCTTGCGGCCGCGGCCCTCGTGGGTGAACCGTCCCTCGGCGACGAGCCGCTTCACACAGAGCCGCACCTGCTGGTCGGTCATGCCGAGGAGACCGGCCACCGTGTAGAGCTCGCCGGCGTCCACGGTGCCGTCCTCGCGGACGAGGGCGTGGACGAGCATGCGCGTCGGGACGGGGGCGGGGTCGGGGACGGGGGAGGGGCCGGGGACCGCGGAGGAGTCGGGGGACGAGTCGGGGGCTGCGGCGTCCGGGGTCATCGCGCCTCCCGGCCGGGGGACGCGTCGGCCGCCGTGACCGGCCGGTGCATGGTGGTGACGGCGCCGAAGCCCATCAACTCGCGCAGGTACGGCGTCCGTTCGGTGTGGACGGCGGTGAAGCCGTGCCGCTCGTACAGGGCGCGGGCCCGCGGGTTCACATCGATGACGTCGAGCCGGATCCGGCGGCAGCCGGCCTCGGCCGCCACGGCCGCGATCTCGCGCAGCAGCATCGTGCCGATGCCCGCGCCGCGGTGTCCGGGCGCGACGGCGATGCCGTCCATCACGAGCTCACCGGGGGCGGGGCGTCGTTCGAGGAGCGCCAGCAGGGCCACCCGGTGCAGTCCGCGCAGCACGCCGTACGCCGACAGGACGTCCCCGGCACCGCCGCCCACCAGGCCGCGCCCGCCGAGCCGGTAGCCGGCGACCCCGGCCACCTCGCCGTCGACGACGGCGGTGACGGCCCGGTCGTGGTGGAGGTGGGCGGCGAGGAACGCACGGGCCTTGTCCGGCGGATCGAGCGCGGCGCCGAGCTTCCGCCCGAACGCCTCCCAGTACAGCGCGGCGACAGGTGCCGCACCGCCCTCCGGTACGCCCCGGCGTACCACCGTCGTCGCGTTCATCGGAGCACCTCGTTCGTCGCGGTTCGGGCGCTGCGGTCCTGTGCGTGCGCCCCTTGCCTGATCGAGTCTATAACGTTCATTCTTGATACGAGCGTTTCTGATTCGATAGTTTTCCCGTCGAGGGTTCGACGCACCGCCCCGGAGGAGCCCCGTGACCACCACACCCGACGCCGCGACCGATCACCCGGCCGGCACCCCGGCCACCCCGGCCACCCGAGCCGCGCCGCGGCTCGCCCACGTCGACGCCCTGCGCGGATTCGCGCTCCTGGGCATCCTCGTCGTCAACATCGGCTACCTGGCCTCCACTTACCACGGGACCGGGATCGAGGACCCCGGCTTCGACGCGCCGCTCGACGGGGCCGTCCGGTGGTTCGTCGCCGTGTTCTTCGAGGCCAAGTTCTTCCTGCTGTTCTCGTTCCTCTTCGGCTACGCCTTCACCCTCCAGCTCGACTCCGCCGAGCGGAGCGGCGCCCCCTTCGCCCCGCGCTTCCTGCGGCGCCTGGCCGGACTCTTCGTGCTCGGCGCGCTGCACGCCGTCCTCCTCTTCCCCGGAGACATCCTCACCACGTACGCGGTCCTCGGCCTCGTCCTGCTCGCCGCCCGGCGGCTCCGGCCCCGTGCCGCCGTCCGTACCGCCGTCGTCCTCTTCGCCGCCACGGCGGCGGCGTACGTCCTCCTCGCGCTCGCCGTGCACGCGGCGGGCGGCGCGGGAGCGGATCCCGGTGCGGCGGCCGGTGCCGAGCGGGCCGCCGAGGCGCTGCGCGGCGGACCCGCGTCCGTGATCGGGGCCCATCTGGACCAGCTGCCCGACGTGGCCTTCCTGCTCGTCCTCTTCCAGGCCCCGGCCGCGCTGGCCGCCTTCCTCCTCGGCCTCGCCGCCGGGCGGGGACGGGTGCTCGGAGACCTCGCCGCTCACCGCAGGACCCTGGTCCGGCTCCAGTGGGCGGGCTTCACGGTCGGACTGCTCGGCGGCCTGGTGTACGCCCACGCGAGCCTGGTGCACCCCGGCGGCGCCTATCAGGTCCTGGCCCTCGGGATCGACGTCGCCACGGCCCCGCTGCTGGCCGCCGCGTACGCCGCGACCGTCCTCCGGCTGGCCGTGGGGCGGCACGGCGGGCGGACGACCGCCGTGCTCGGGCCCGTGGGGAGCATGACCCTGACCGGCTACCTCACCCAGTCCCTCGTCTGCGCCCTGCTGTTCACCGGTTACGGCGCCGCCCTGGTGGGCCGGGTGCCGCCGCCGGGCGTCCTCGCGATCGCCCTCGCGCTCTTCGCGGCGCAGGCCGTCGGGGCACGATGGTGGCTCCGCCGGTACCGGTACGGACCGCTCGAATGGCTGCTGCGGGCATGGACGACGCTGACCCGGCCGCCCCTGCGGCGCTCCTGAGGTCCGCGAGCACCGGGCGCGCCCGTTCGCTCGTGTGTGCGGAACCGCGAAGGCCGGCCGCTCCGAGCGGCCCGCTTATTCACCGGTTCAGGTGACAGTGGCCGAGGCGAAACGTCCCTCCCGGCGCGGACGCGGCCAGGCTCGACGGGACACATGGACCCACCCTGTGGAGCGTCCGATGCACCTGATTCCCCGTCACGACCCGCACCTCGTCGTCCGCTCGACCGGCGGACTCACCGTCGCCGTGCTCCACGGTGAGCTCGATCTCGTCCTGGTGCGGCACCTGCGGCCCGAGCTCGACGCCCTCGTCCGCGAGTCCGAGGCCCTGACCGTCGACATCCGCCGGCTCACCTTCTGCGACGCCACCGGTCTGGGCCTGCTCGCCCACTGCGCAGGGCGGGTCCAGGCGCGGGGCGCCCGCTGGCGGCTGATCTGCGACCAGCCGTGGATCCTCCGGCTCATCCGCCTGACGGCGCTCGGCGAGCTCCTCCGTCCCGAGGCGGCGGCGCCCGGGGACCGTCCGGCGGCTACGGGGCCCCGGGAGCGCCCGGGGTCCGGCCTTCCGAGCCAGGGGTGACGAGCCCGGTCTCGTAGGCGGCGATGACCGCCTGCGCGCGGTCGCGCAGGCGGAGCTTGGACAGGATGCGGGCGACGTGCGTCTTCACCGTCGCCTCGCTCAACCGGAACCGCGCGGCCAGTTCGGCGTTGGTGTGCCCGCGCGCCAGCGCTTCGAGGACCTCCAGCTCACGCGGCGTCAGCGTGGCGAGATCGCGGTGCAGGGGAGCCGTCCGCGTACCGGGCCCGGCGAACCGCTCCACCAGCCGGCGCGTGATCGCCGGTGCCAGCAGGGCGTCCCCGGAGCGGACGAGCCGGACCGCCGCCGTCAGGTGCTCGGGCGTGACGTCCTTCAGCAGGAAGCCGCTCGCGCCGGCGCCGAGCGCCGCGTACACGTACCGGTCGAGGTCGTACGTGGTGAGGACGACGATCCTCGGCGGCGCGGTCTCCTCCGCGAGGATCCGGCGCGTGGCCTCGAGGCCGTCGGTGCCGGGCATCCGGATGTCCATGAGGACGACGTCCGGCCGCGTCCTGCGGACCGCCGAAACGGCTTCGTCGCCGTCGGCCGCCTCCGCGACCACCTCGATGCCGTCGGCGGCGAGGATCATCCGGAAACCGGTCCGCACCAGGGCCTGGTCGTCGGCGATCACCACACGCGGTGCGCCGGTGTCGGTCACGGTCACGGAGCCTCCCGGGGAATCGTCGCGTGGACCCGGTAGCCGCCGCCCGGGCGGCCGCCGGCGTGCAGCGTACCGCCGTAGATCGAGAGCCGTTCGCGCAGACCGAGCAGGCCGTGGCCGCCGCCGGGTTCCGGTTCGGCCGTCAGCCGCGGCCGCCCGCCGGTGTCCGATACGTCCACCAGCAGCCGCTCGTGGCCGTACTCGACGGCGACGGAGACCCCGGCGCCCTCCGCGTGCTTCACCACATTGGTCAGAGCCTCCTGCACCACCCGGTACGCGGCGAGGTCGACTCCGGCGGACAGTGCGTACGGGACGCCCCGGACCTCCACCTCCACCGGCACCCCCGAGGAACGCACCCGGTCCGTCAGCTCCGCCAGCCGGTCGAGCCCCGGCTGCGGCGCGAGGTCCGCGTCGGCCGCCGGATCGGGACCCTCCGCGGCCATCGTCAGCAGCCCCATCACGTGCCGCAGCTCCGACATCGCCGTCCGCCCCGCCTCCTCCACCGCCCGTATCGCCTCCCGTGCCTGCTCCGGAGAGCCGTCGAGGACCATGCGCGCGGCACCCGCCTGGATCGTCATCATGCTGACGTTGTGGGTGACCACGTCGTGGAGCTCCCGGGCGATCCGGGCGCGCTCCGCCTCCACCGCCCGGCGCAGCGCCGCCTCCTGCTCGGCCCGCAGCGCCCGTGTCCGCTGTCGCCACAGATGGACGCCGTGCGTGGCCAGGGCCAGCGGGAGCAGGACGAGGACGAGCACGAGGCCGTCGTCCACCTCGGGCACCAGCGGCACGACGGCGTACAGCACCGCACCGGCCGCGAGCGAGACCAGGACGGACTTCCGGTGCGGGCTGTACATCGCCGCGCTGTACGCCGCGACGAGACCCGACACGAAGGTGACCTTCGTCGCGTCCGCCGAGACGTCGCCGAGGTGCAACAGGACCGCCGCCCCGGTCACCACCCAGTACACGGCGAGCGGGAACCGCCGGCGCAGCACCAGGGGCAGGGCCGTCAGCACCGCCGCCGCCATCTCCCAGGCCTCGACCGGCGGCAGCACGTACTCCACGGCGGGCACGGGACGGGGCGCGGTCGCCGGATTGCCCGGGACCGGGACCGCGGGAAGCGGTGGCAGCGAGGGCAGTTCGCCGTGTACCGGGGTCGGGACCGGGGCCGGGACCAGCGCCGGGGCCGGCAGGTCGGCCGGGTCGTCCCGCACCTCCACCCACGAGCGGTTGAGGTCGCCGATGACGGTCGCGACCGCGAGCGCCAGGGCGAGCAGCCCGTCGGCCGCCCACGCCCAGCGGGACAGCGGGGTCGGCGCCCCCGGGCTCCGTGGCCCGCGTACCCGCCCGATGAATGCCTCGTACCTGCTCACCGGGCCAGTGTGGCAAGGGCGGGGTGCGAGCGGATCACCCCAGGGACGCAGGTCCGCGGCCCGGAGGCGTACATCGCGGGGATGACGCCGCCACGCCTCCGCCGCGGGCGGTACGGATCTTCGGCACCGCGACCGACGCGCCCGCGGCCCGGCCGCTCCTAGCGTCGGGGCGTCCCCCTGCCGGCCCCTGAGCCCTGGAGCACCCGTGCCCGTGTCCGTCCCACCCCGCCGCCCGAAGGATCCGATGGAGCCGGGGGATCCGAGGGAGCCAATGGATCCGACAGACCTGATCGACCTGAGCGAGGTCGGCAGGACGTACGACGACGGAGCCGCCGCCCTCACCGGGCTGACCCTGCGGGTCCGGCGCGGCGAGGCGCTCGCCGTCCTCGGGCCCTCCGGCAGCGGCAAGTCGACCCTGCTCAACCTCCTCGCCGGACTGGACCGCCCCAGCAGCGGGCGGGTGACCGTGGACGGACTGCGCGTCGACCGGATGAGCGAGGCCGCGTGCGCGAAGTACCGGCGGAGCCGCATCGGCATGGTCTTCCAGTTCTTCAACCTCCTCGACGACCTGACCGTCCTCGACAACGTGCTGCTCCCGGCCCAACTGGCCGGCACCGACCGGGCAGGGGCGACCGCCAGGGCCGCCGAACTCCTCGACCGGCTGGGCATCGCCCGCCACGCCCGGGCCCACCCCGGCCGCCTCTCCGGAGGCGAGCGGCAGCGGGTGGCCGTCGCCCGCGCCCTGATGAACCGTCCGCCGCTGCTCCTCGCCGACGAGCCGACGGGCGCGCTGGACAGCGCGTCGGGCGCGGACGTCCGCGAGCTGCTGCGCGAGCTCAACGCCGAAGGACAGACCATCGTCCTCGTCACCCACGACCTGGCCCTGGCCGAGGCGTGCGCCACCCGCACGATCGAGCTGGTCGACGGCCGGATCGCCCGGGACGTCAGCGCGGTGACCCGATGAGCGGCGGTACGAGCGGTGCCGGTGCGGGTGGTGCGGGTGGTGCGGGCGGTGCCGGTGTCGGCGGTGTCGGGACGAATGCGGCTGCCCTCTCGGGCCGTGCTCGTGGCGGGGCCCTCGGCCGGGTCGTCCGTGCCGGGGTCGGCCGGCGCCGGACGCAGACCGCCGTGATGGTCCTGACGACGCTGCTCTCGGTCGCCGCGGCCGTCCTGGCCGTCGGCCTCCTCGTCGCCTCCGCCGCCCCCTTCGACCGGGCCTTCGCCCGCCAGCACGGGGCCCATCTGACCGTGGAGTTCGACGGTTCCGCCGTCACCGCCGACCGGCTGGCCGCCACGGCGCGGGCGCCCCGCGTGGCCGCGGCGGCCGGTCCCTTCGCCCTCGTCTCCGTACGCCTGCGCGGCGACGGGGACGTGCCGCCCGGCTTCGAACCGCCGCCCCTGACCGTGGTCGGCCGGTCCTCCGCCGACGCGCCGGTGGACGCGGTGAGCCTGTCCGAGGGCCGATGGGTCCGGACGGCCGGGGAGATCGTCCTGGAGGCGGGGGCCCGCCCGCCGGGTCTCGTCCTCGGCGACCGGATGACGGCCGGTACGACCGAACTCACCGTGGTCGGCATCGCCGCGACCGCCGGCGCGAGCGCCGACGCCTGGGTCGTACCCGACCAGCTCACGGCCCTCGCCGGGGCGCGATCCCCCGCGTACCAGATGCTCTACCGGCTCACCGGGGCCGACACCCGCGCCGAGGTCGCGGCGGGGCGGGAGGCCGTCGTCGCCGCCGTCCCCGCGGGCGCGGTCGCCGGGACCCAGTCGTACCTCGACGTCCGTGAGGCCGCCCAGGAGAACACGGCGGCCTTCGTCCCCTTCGTCGCCGCCTTCGCCCTCCTCGGTCTCGCGATGTCGATCCTCGTGATCTCCGTCGTGGTGAGCGGCGCCGTCAGCGCCGCGACCCGCCGGATCGGCATCCTGAAGTCCGTCGGCTTCACCCCGCTCCAGATCGGGCGGGCGTACGTCGCCCAGGCCCTGCTCCCGGGCTCGGTGGGGGCCGTGCTCGGCGTCGCCCTCGGCAACGTCCTCGCCGTGCCCCTCATGGCGGAGGTGGCGGAGGCGTACGGCACGGGCACGGAGCCGATTCCCCTCTGGGTGGACCTCGTGGTGCCCGCCGCCGCCCTCGCCGTCGTGGCCGTGACCGCCTTCGGCCCCGCGCTGAGGGCGGCCCGGCTCCCGACCGCGACGGCCCTGCGCGTCGGTCCGGCCGCCGGCGGCGCCCGGGGCCGCCGGATCCGCGGACTCCTCGGACGGCTGCCGCTGCCCCGCCCGGTCACCCTGGGGCTCGCCGCGCCCTTCGCCCGCCCCGCGCGCTCGGTGACGACGGCCGCTGCGGTGACGTTCGGCGCGCTCGCGGTGACCTTCGCGGTGGGGCTCGGCAGCACGCTCGTCGCCGTGAAGGCCGACGGGGATCCCGACCGGGGCGGCGACGTCACCGTCCGCACCGTGGCCCCGCCCGAGGGTTCCGGCGAGGGTCCGGGCACGGGTCCTGGCACGGGGATGCCGGGGAAGCCCGCCGACCCGGCGGCCGTGGCGGCGGCCACCGCCGCGCTCCCGGGGACCGGGTCCGTGTACCGGACCGCCCGCACGCAGATCGGCGTGGCCGGGCTCAAGGGCGGCGCGCCGCTGGTCGCGTACGAGGGGGACACGGCGGGGAGCCGCCACACGATGGTCACGGGCCGATGGTTCGGGGCCACCGGGGAGGCGGTCGCCGCGACGCGGTTCCTGCGCGCCACGGGCCTGCGGGTGGGGGAGTCGGTCGCCCTGTCCGAACAGGGGCGGACGGTTCGCGTCCGGATCGTCGGCGAGGTCTTCGACCTGGGCGACGGCGGCATGACCCTGCGGACGGCCGCCGCCTCCGTCGCCCCGCTCGACCCCCGGTACCTGCCGGGCGACTTCGCCGTCACCGTCACCCCCGGCACGGACCCCGCCGCGTACGCGGAGCGCCTGAACGCCGCCGTGTCCCCGCTCGGCGCACGGGCCGCCGTGACCGAGGAGGGCAAGTCGAGCGTGATCCGGGCCATGCAGGCACTGATCGTCATGCTCACGGTGATGCTGGTCGTGGTGGCCTGTCTGGGGGTGTTCAACACGGTGGTCCTCGACACCCGTGAGCGGGTCCGCGACCTGGGCGTCTGCAAGGCCCTGGGGATGACCCCGCGTCAGGCGGTGGCCCAGGTCCTCACCTCGGTCGGCGGCATCGGCCTGGTGGCGGGCGCGGTCGGCGTCCCGCTGGGCGTCGGGCTGCACCGTTGGGTGATGCCGGCGATGGGCCGCGCGGTCGGCACCACGATCCCGCCCGCCGACATCGACGTGTACGGGACGCCGCTGCTGGCGCTCCTCGCCGCCGCCGGCGTGGTGATCGCGACGGCCGGCGCGCTGCTCCCGGCGGGCTGGGCGGCCCGCACGAGCACGGCGCGCGCGCTGCGGGCGGAGTGACGTACTCCGAGGATGGTCCCCGAGACCGCTTCCGCGACTGCTTCTGCGGCCGGTCCCCGCGACCGCTTCCGTGACCGGACCCGTGACCGCTTCCGCGGCCGGTCCCGATGACCGCCGCGATACCGTCGCGGCATGTCTGAAGTCCGCTTGACCACGCCCTCCTTCCTCGTGCTCGGCATCATCGACAAGCTGGGCGAGGCCAGTCCGTACGACGTGAAGGTCGAGGCGGCGCGGACCGTGGCCCCGTTCTGGTCGATGCCCCACGCGCAGGTCTACGCCCAGTGCGACCGGCTCCTGGAGGCCGGTCTGCTGTCGGAGGTCCGTCAGCCCGGTGGCCGGAACCGGCGCCTGATGAAGCTGACGGAGGAGGGGGCGGCGGCCCTGCGCGGCTGGCTCGCCGACTCCTCCTTCGTCCCGGTCGAAGCGCGTGAACGCGGCATCCTCAAGCTGTGGTTCGGCGCGAGCCCGCGCGTCCACGCCCCGGTCCAGGTCGAGGAGCACCGGCGGACCCTCGGCGAGTACGAGGAACTGGCTGAGGGCGTGGGGGAGTTGCTGACGCGCGGGCAGCGCGAGGCGCTGGAGTTCGGTATCCGGTACGAGCGGATGATGGTCGATTTCTGGCAATGGGTCGAGTCCCGTGAGCCCTGACCCCTTCGTTGCCCGACTTTGTCGCCCGACTTTGTTACCGACCGGTTGACCCCGGTCGTCCCCCGCTCTACCTTCCTCCATAGTCCAGATAGGACTATCGCGCGTTCGGAGGGGGATCCGCCGTGGGGCGTCCGACAAGCACGAGACGAGGCAGGGCCGCCGCCCTCGCCGTCACGGTCGTCTGCCTGGCGTACGCGCCGATCGCGGCGACCGAACTCTGGCCCTACGCCAGCCCCGGGGCACCCGCCGTCGGCGAGTGGCTCCTCGGCCGGTCCGTCTCCCCGGAGTTCGTGGCCGAGGCCGTGCGCGACCGGATGGGACCGTACAGCCGCAGCCTCGCCCCGCTGATCCTGCACTCCGTCCTCGGCGGCCTGTTGATGCTGCTCGGCCCCGTACAGCTGCTCTCGGCGGTACGGCGACGGATCCGGCTGCACCGGATCGCCGGGACCGTCTTCGCCGTCACCGTGTACGTGTCGATGGCCGGCGCCGCCCTGTACCTCGTCCGCACCCCGCCGGAACAGGCGTTCAGCGGGGCCGCGTTCTGGATCGTCCTCGCCACGATCCTGATCGGCACCGTCGGCAGCGTGACCCTCGGCGTCCTCGCCGCCGTCCGCGGCCTCCCGGACCTGCATCAGCGCTGGATGCTGCTCTGCTACGGCTTCCTGATGACCGCGCCGCTGCTCCGCCTCGAATGGGGGTTCCTGCCCGCGCTCTATCCCGGGCTCTCCCTCCAGGACGTCAACCGCGTCGCGATCATGCACCTCGGGTCCCTCGTCTCCTTCGGCGCGCTGCTCGCGTCCCGCGCGCTCGACCGGCGCGGCACCGTCCCCGGTCTGACCGGAACGTGGTGCCCGCGGCCGGTCCTGGTCGCCGTCCACCTCGCGGGCGCCGCCGGACTGGCCTGGATCACGGTCGCCTTCCTCGACCAGGGGGCCGGCGGGCGCCGACTGCTCCTCGCCTACGCCGTGCCGTACGCCGTCACGTACGGCGTCATCGCGGTGCGGGCGGCACGCGCGGGCGCGCGGGGCGCGCACTGGGCGCGGGAGGAGTGGCGCCTGCACCTGGCGGCGCTGTGCCTGGCCCCCGCGTTCTCGGCGGTGGCGGTGCCCGTACTGGAGCGGACCATGGGCCTCGACCGGCTCACGGCCCTGATCGCGGGCGTCGGCATCGGCTGCGGCATGCTCGCCTACGCGGCCGTCACCGTGGTGAGCCTGCGCGTGCTGTACGCCCGTGAACTCCTCAAGCGGCAGCGGGCGTTCACGCCGCCGCCGCCGCCGCCGCCGCCCCCGTCCGGACGTGCGGAGGAGGCCCCGGACGCGCTGTCCGTCGCGGCCGCCACCGCCCCTGCCGTCGCCACTGCCACTGCCACGAAGGAAGGTGACCACTGATGGGCACCGCGGATGCGCCGGAGGTCCACGGTCACGGTGCGGGCGCGGCCGCCGCCCCGGTCGCCGCCCCGGTCGCCGGCCCGGCGGTCGACGGCAGGGAACTCTCGCCCGCCGTGGTGATCCTGAGCGGCGTCGTGGGCGGCATCAGCCTCACCGTGGGCGCCCTGCTCGCCGTCACGAGCCTGGCCGGCCACGTCGCGGGCGCCTGGGTGTCCCCGGCGGCGCTCAGCCCCGGTCTTCTCGGGGCCGCCATGGCGGGGGTCGCGCCCGCGCTGTTCACGCTCGGCCGGGCCCGCGTCTGGGAGGAGGCGCGGACCCTCGTCCTGCCGCTCGTGATCGTCCTCGTCGGCCTCTTCGCGGTGAGCCTGCTCAACGGCGGCTCCCTCCAGGCCGTCCACGGCGGCCCGCTGTTCCTCGCCCTGTTCAGCCTCGGCTGGGTCGCCACGCTCGGGCTGCTCGCGCTCGCCGCCGTCGTGTGCCTCGCCGCGCAGTACCGCAGGCCCGCCCCGTCGGCCGGGGCCGAGCGCCCGCGCGTCGCACCGCTGCCCGGCTGGTCGAAGCCGCTGCTCGCGGTCCTCGGCTCCGGATGGCTCGGCATCGGCGCGGGCCTGCTGGCCTTTCCCGCCTTCTGGGGGCCCCTCGTGCCGTGGACGGTGAACCGCGCCGACGCGCAGGGCCTCGGCGTGTGGGCCCTGGCGCTCGGCGTCGGCGTCCTCGGCTCCCTCGTCGAGGACGACCTGGCCCGTATCCGCCCCGCCCTCACGGCCGTCCCGGCGGTGGCCCTCGCGACCGCCGTCGTCCTCGCCGTCCACGCCCGGTCCGTCGACTGGACGTCGGGCCCCGGCATCTCGCTCCTCGCCCTCGTCACCGGCCTGCTCGCGACCGGAGTCTCGGGCCGCCGTCTCCTGGCGCAGGCGAACGCCGGCGGAGAAGGGGGATCCGACTCCGGCCGTGGACCGTGGTGGTCACGCGTCAGGCCGGGCCGGTGACGTACGCGTCCCTGGCGCCGGATCCCGGCGCCAGGATCAGGCCCGCGGTCGGCCGAAATCTTGTGGAGCCGCGGAGCCCGTGGGCGCGATCATGGCCGGATGACCCAGCACACGCAGCCCGTGGACGCCCTGATCGTCGTGGACGTGCAGTCCGCCTTCGTCGTCGGTGACGGGGCCGTGCCCGCGGCCGGCCGGCTCGTCGACCGGACGACGGACCTGATCGCCCGGGCGCGGAGGGACGGCGCGCTCGTCGTCCACCTCCAGAACGACGGGCAGCCCGGAGCGGAGGACGAACCCCACACACCGGGCTGGGAGCTCCACCATCCCGTCGAGCCGGGCCCCCGGGAGTTCGTGATCCGCAAGCCCCGGGACGACGGCTTCCACGAGACCCCGCTGGGCGGCGTGCTCACCGACGCGGGCGTCCGGTCCGTCGCCGTCTGCGGCGTGATGTCCGAGATGTGCGTACAGGCGACCGCCCGTACGGCCCTGGCGCGCGGCTACCGCGTCGTCGTGCCGTACGACGCCCACGCGACCCAGGACTGCCCGGCGGTCCCGGGCGTCAGCGAAGCCGTACCGGCCGCGACGGTCTCCCGGGTCGCGGCGTACGCCCTCGGGAGCGACGCGGAGGTCACCGTGCCCGCCGCCGACGTCACCTTCACGGCCCCGGGCGGCGCTCCCGACCTCCGGGAACCCTAGGAACAGGGCGGCCCGCGGCGGGCCGTCCGCCGCCCTATCCGCTCTGTGAGACGGACGATTGCACAATCCTGCAATTCGTTACATCCTGGTCCGGCCCCCACGCCCCCACGCCCCGTCACCACCGCCGCCGTACGACAGGGAAGACGACGCGCATGACCATCGAATGGCGTTACACGGTCCAGCAGGAGCTGGGCGTGCTGTCCCTGGCCGGGTTCCTCGGCGGCGATGCCCTCGGGCGATTCACCGGGGCCGTGGGCTGGGCGGTGGCGCGCGGTACGGGCCCCGTCGTCCTCGACCTGAGCCGGCTCCGCGGCTGGTCCGCGGGCGGGCAGCTCGCCGTCACCGAGGCGGCCCACCGGCTCCGGGCCGCGGGCCGGAGCCTGGAACTCGCCGCGATCCCCGCCGACGGCTCCCTCGCCCCCGCCGGCGAAGGCCCGGCCATCCCGGTCCACTGCGACCTGGACGCGGCGTTTGCCGCCCACCTCGACGCGGGCGCGGAACAGCGCGCCTGGCGCAGCGACGCCTGGCCGACCGAGTAGGTCCGGGGAGCAGCCCGAGCGAGCAGGCCCGGCCCGGCATTCCGTACGGCCCGACTCCGCGGATCGGTAGATCGCGCGTCCGGGAAGGCGCGAGGATGGGGGCATGGTGCAACGTGCTGGTGCGACGCGCGACGGCGGGGTGGGTGCGATGTCGCCTCCGCTCTACCAGTTGAAGGCGGAGTTCTTCAAAACGCTGGGACACCCCGTCCGGATCCGTGTCCTGGAGCTGCTCAGCGAACGCGAACACGCGGTCTCCGAGATGCTGCGCGACACCGGCGTCGAAGCGGCGTACCTCTCCCAGCAGTTGGCCGTGCTGCGCCGGGCGAACCTCGTCGTCGCCCGGCGCGAGGGCGTGGCCGTGTACTACACGCTGACCAGCCCGCAGGTGGCGGAACTGCTGCTGGTGGCACGCTCGATCCTGTCCGGCGTCCTCGCGGGACAGGCGGAACTGCTCGCCGACCTCCGGTCGGGCCCGCCAGTCACCCGGTCCGCCACCCCGTAGGGCTCACTCCCCGGGCTTCGCCTCCACCTCCGCCGCCGGATCCGGCTGGATGCCCGCGAGCAGATTGAAGGCCCCGGTCAGCAGGTTGAGCGTGACCACCCCGACCACCTCCGCGATCACCCGGTTGCTCCAGCCGTGCGCCCGTACCTCGGCGACGTCGTCGTCGGACAGGGAGCCCGGCTCGGCGAGGACCCGGAGCGCGAGGCCGATGAGCGCGGCCTCGCGCGGATCGGTCGACGTGCCCTGGCGGGCCAGGGTGATGTCGGTCTCGCTCAGCCCCGCCGCGCGCCCGGCCGAGACGTGGGCCTCGCGGCAGGTGCCGCAGCCGATCCACTCCTGCACGGCGAGCGACAGCTTCTCGCTGAGGGCGCGGGGGATCTTCACCCGCTTCATGGCCCGGGACAGGCTCAGGTAGCCGTCGAGCAGCGCCGGCGAATGCGCCATGGTCGACACCATCTCGCCGACCGTACCGTGCCGTTCGACGATGTCGGTCAGTAACTCGCCCGCGCGGCCCGGCGCTTGCTCGGGGGTGAGTGCGGTCAGTCTTCTCGTGGTCACGGAGCCTCCTCGTTATACCCGTGGGGGGTATAACTTCCCGGGGGTCAGTGGGGTCAGTGGGGTCAGTGGGGTCGGGTCAGTGGGGTCAGGACAGGGTCAGGCGGGACGGGCCGTGGAACACCCAGTCGGGGGCGTACTCCACCTCGACCCCCGGCCGGGCTCCGGGCGCGAGCGCCGGAAGCCGGTCGAGGAGGACGCCGAGACCGATCTCGGCCTCCGCGCGCGCGAGCGCCGCCCCGCGCAGTAGTGGATGCCCAGGCCGAAGGCGCAGTGGCGGCCGCTGTCGCGGTGGATGTCGAGGACCTCGGGGTCCGGGAAGCGGTCCGGGTCCCGGTGGGCCGAGCCCAGGACCAACTGGAGGCGGTCGCCCCGGCGGACGGTCCGGCCCGCCAGTTCCGTGTCCCGGTGCGCCCACCGCGTCACCATCTGCACCGGCGGGTCGTGGCGCAGGAACTCGTCCACGGCGTTCGGCAACAGCCCCGGATCGGCCCGGAGTTCGTTCCCCACCTCCGGGCGCGCCAGCAGCGCGAGCACCGCCTTGCCGATCAGTCCCGTCGTCGTCTCGTGCCCGGCGGTCAGCAGGTGCGTACAGGTCGCCGCCAGCTCCGACCCGCTCAGGGACGGGTCCTCGGTCCCCGCCCGCGCCAGCGCCGAGAGGAGATCCCCGCGGTCCTCGCCGCGCCGGGCCTCCAGCTCCCGGTGGAAGTACCCGTCCAGCTCCGCCGCCGCCCGCTCGGCCCCGTCCAGCGAGGCCGGCGTCCGGTCGCCCCGGGTCCCGCCCGCCTGCTGCAACGCCAGCGCCTGCTCGCGGAACCACGGCCACCGCTCGGCCTCCACCCCGAGCAGCCCGCCGATGACCAGCAGGGGGTACGGAGCGGCGAAGCCTTCGACGAGCTCCACCACCGGCCGCCGCGCGAGCGGCGCGACGAGCTCCTCCGCGATCTCCCGTACGCGCGGACGCATCGCCGCCACGGCTGCGGCCCCGAGCGGCGGCGTCACCCGCGCCCGTAACCGCGTGTGCCGGGGCGGGTCGAGGAAGACGAGCCAGTTCTCGACGACCCGCCGCAGCGTGACGTATCCGTCCGGCACCGGCGCCGAGCGCGCCGTCAGCGGGGACGTCCTGGCGAAGCTCCGCCCCGCCAGGACGTGCGCCACCTCCGCGTGCCCGAAGAGGTACCAGGTCGTGGGCGCCGCCCCGCCGTGCCCGTCCGGACCGCCGCGTACGGCGTGCACCGGGTCCGTCTCCCGGTAGCGCCGGTAGACCGGGTACGGGTCGGCCAGGTCGAGCCGCGCCGGGTCGAAGGGCTCCGGGGGCTCCGGCGGCCCGCCCGCGCCCGTACGGATCCCGCCCGTGCGCCCGCTCATCCGCCCGCCCCGCGCACCAGATCCGCGACCCGCAGCGGATCGGCCGGCAGGGCGGCCCCGCGCCACGCCACGTGCCCGTCAGGGCGGACCAGGACGAACGGCCGCTCGTACCGCCGCGCCACCTCCGGGTCGCGGCAGTGCCGTACGCGGAGCGGGACCCGGCGATCGGCGAAGGCGCGGACGAGACCGTCGGGAGTACCGCAGCCGTCCCCGCCGACCCTTCCCTCCCCGCCGTCCCCGCCGACTCCTCCATCCACGCCGTCCCCGAAGCAGAGCAGGACGAACTCCCCGCCGAACAGGTCGAGCGTCGACCGGCCCGGTCCGAGCCACGCGTGGGGAGCCCGTACCCCGGGAAGCGTCGTACGGTTCCAGACCGGCCCGTCGGACCCGTCGGACCCGTCGGACGCACCGGACCCCTCGCGCCCGTCGGACCCTTCGCGCCCGTCGGATCCGTCCACGTCGCGCGCCGGACCCGTCCCGCCCTTCTCGTCCGCGATCGCCCGCGAGGCGTACCGGTACGCGAAGTGCAGGTCGGGCGCGTCGAATTCCCTGAACGGATCGGATTCCGCGATCTCCCTGCCCAGTGCGGCGCGGGCCCGCTCGCCCTCCTCCGTCCCGTCGCGCAGCGCCGCGGAGAGCCGCCGGTCGACGGTCCGGCGCAGGTTGCGGTGGCTCTCCTCCAGGCTGCCGACGGCGACCGGCCGCCGTTCGCTCTCGTACGTGTCGAGCAGCCCCGCTCCCGCCCAGCCCGCCAGCTCCGCCGCCAGCTTCCACCCCAGGTCGGCGGCGTCGCCCACGCCCGTCGCGAGACCGAGCCCGCCCGAGGGCGACAGCGTGTGCGCCGCGTCCCCGGCGAGGAAGACCCGGCCGTCGCGGTACCGCGAGGCCACCCGGTGCGTCAGGTGCCAGGTGGTGTCCGACACCACCTCCACCGGTACGTCCAGCGCCATCGCCCGCCGCACGACCCGCTCGGCGTCGGCGGGCCCGGCCGGACACGTCAGCCGGTACAGCCCCCGGCCGTCCATCGCCCGCAGCGGATAGCGCAGCCCGCCGGGCTCCGTGACGAAGTGGACGAGCGCCGCGCCCGGCCCGAGCCCGGCCCCGAGCCCGGGGGCCCGGAAGAGGATGTTGCGCAGGGTGCGGGTCCGGTGCCGCTCGGGCGCGTCGATCCCGCAGGCCTTGCGCACGGGGGAGGAGGCCCCGTCGCAGCCCATTCCAGCTCCACCCCGTGACGCAGAAGCGTCTCGCCGACGCCCAGGGCGTCGAGCGCCTCCCTGGCCCGCGCCCACAGCACCAGGGCCCGGGCCTCGCGCTTGGTCGCGGGCGCCTTGTCGACGATCCGGACGCGGAGCCCGAGCCGGCGCAGGCCGATGGCCAGGGTGAGGCCGACGGGGCCCGCCCCGACCACGCACACGTCCACGTCGCCGGCCGGGCCCTCGTCGCCGGCCGTTGTGCCGCCTCCTTCGCCTGCTCCTCCGCCGGCTCCTGTGCCGCCTCCTTCGCCGGCCCTGTCCCCGCCGACGTCTCCGCCCCTGCCTGTGTCCAACCGGTCCACCCCCGCTCGCCGCTCACCGTTCCCGGTGTTCAGCGTGCTCGCGGAAGATCACCTTCAACAGGGCGTGTACGGGGGCGCTGGGATCACTGCGACCTGGGGGTATGACGACCTGTGCATCATCTGTTCCGTTTGAGTGACGAGCAGTGGAATCCGGCCGTCCGCACCCCTCCGGTGCCGTGGTCCGCCCGTGGAGAGCCGCCGCGACCTGGCCTGATCGAGACCTCTGGGCGCGGGGGCGACCTGCCCGAGTTGACAGAAGGACGCCTCTCGGGCCCGGGCGCGTGGCCAGTTCTGGCCAGGCGTCACCCCGCCGCCGCGCGCTCCGCGCACTCCAGGAGCGTGGGAAGGGCCGCCGCCAAGGCCGCGGTCCCGTGGGCGTAGGGCAGTCGGAGCCGGTCCCGGAAGCCGTCCACCGGGGAGAAGGCCGAGCCAGGGACGACCGAGACGCCACGGCGCCGCGCCAGCTGGGCGAGGGTCTCGGTGTCGGTGCCCGGGACGCGCACCCAGAGGGCGGCGCCGCCCGCCGGCCGGGTCCACTCCCAGTGCGGAGCCCCGGAGCGCAGCAGCGCCTCGGCCGTGTCCCGCTGGGCCCGCAGCTCGGCCCTGCGCCGGGCCCGGGCCTCGGGCAACCGGTCGAGGAGCCGGACGGCCACCAGCTGGTCCATGACCGAGCAGGACAGGTCGACCGAGGTCTTGATCTTCGCGAGCCGGGCCACCACCTGGGGGGAGGAACGGACCCAACCCACCCGCAGACCGCCCCAAAAGAGCTTCGAGAGCGTGCCCACGGTCACCGTCGACGCCATGGGGAGCCCGGCCACCAGAGGCGCCGGAGCGCCGGCCCCGGCCGACTCCCCGTATCCGTCTCGGCCTCTGTCCCCGCTGCCGTGCCCGCCGTTGTCCCCGCCGCCGCGCCCGACGGTGCCGCCCTCGTCCTCGTCCCCGTCCCCGAGGGCGAGTTCCGCACAGGCCGTGTCCTCGACCGTGAACAGCTCCAGGTCCTCAAGGACCCGCCGCCACTCCCGGCGCGCCGCGCCGTCCAGCGTCCGCCCCGTCGGGTTGTGCACGGTCGGCTGGAGGTACACCAGCCGGGGCCTGCCGTGGGCGCTCAGCCGCCGCACCGCCGCCGCACCGGAACCGTCGCCCCCGTCGGCGCCCTCCGTGCCGACCGGTACCAGCCGGGCGCCCCGCGCCCGCAGCGCCTCCAGGGCACCCCGGTACGTCGGGTCCTCCACGACGACCGTGTCGCCCGGCTCCACCAGCGCCTGCGCCACGAGCCACACCGCCTGCTGCGAACCCGCGGTCACCAGGATCTCCGCGGCCTCCGTCGGCACGCCGGCCGCCCGGTAGTACGCGGCGATGCCCTCCCGCAACGCCGGGATGCCGTACGGGTGGTAGCCGTCGGCCACGAGCAGCCCGCCGAGGTCGCCGGAGGTCAGTGCCCCCACCGCCTCGCCGACCGCGCCGAGCCCCGGGAGCGCCCCGCTCGACAGGTCCGCGACGTCCGCCGTGCCCGTGCCCGTACGGGCGTCGAAGCTCACGAGCCGGCCCTCGGCGACGTACCGGTCGAGCGCCCCCGAGCCCCGCAGCCGCGAGCCGCTGCCGCGCACGCTCTCCAGCCACCCCTCGGCCTCCAGGAGGCCGTACGCGGAGGTGACCGTGGACCGGCTGACGGCCAGGACGAGCGCCAGTTCGCGCTGCGAGGGCAGCACGGTCCCCGCCGGTACGTCGCCGCGCTCGGCCAGCTCCCGCAGCGCGTCCGCCAGTCGGCGTGGCAGGGGCCCCGGTCCCTCCGAGGACCAGCCGGTGAGAAGTCGGGACAAACGGGTCGAAGCAATCCTGGCCATGGCTCCCATAGTGCGCCACGACGCAGGCCAATACGCCCGGAGTGGTCGTTGTCGCCGCAGGTGGCGCGACGGAGGATCGACGAGAACGGGACCGGACCGCGGTACCGGACGCGGGACCGGGAGAAGGGTGGAGGCATGGCGACCGTCGTGCTGGTCGGGACGCTGGACACGAAGGGGGAGGAGTACGCCTGGCTGCGGGAGCGGCTCAGGGAGTACGGCAGCGACGTCCTCCTCGTCGACACCGGTGTCCTGCCGCCACCCGCGCACGCGCCCGTGCCCGACGTCTCCGCCGACGTCGTCGCGCGCGCCGGGGGCCACGACCTCGCCAGGCTGCGGGCCGCGGGCGACCGGGGCGCCGCCGTCGCCGCGATGGCGCACGGCCTCGCGCGCGTCGTCCTCGACCTCTACCGCAAGGGCAAGCTGCACGCCGTGCTCGCCGCGGCCGGCAGCGGCGGCTCCGCGATCGCCGCCCAGGCGATGCGGGCCCTGCCCATCGGCGTACCCAAGGTGCTCGTCAGCACCATGGCCGGCGGGGACGTCTCCCCGTACGTCGACAGCAGCGACCTCACCATGATGTACAGCGTCGTCGACATCTCCGGCCTCAACGCCGTCTCCTGCCAGGTCCTCGGCAACGCCGCCGCGGCCGCCGCCGGAATGGCCCGCCGGCACGAGCGCAACCACGACGAGCCCGCCGGCCGGGGGCGCCCGGTCGTCGCCGCCACCATGTTCGGCGTGACGACCCCCGCCGTCGACGCGGCCCGCGCCCGGCTCGCCGAACTGGGCTACGAGGTCCTCGTCTTCCACGCCACCGGCGCGGGCGGCCGGGCCGTCGAGAAGCTGGCGCGGGACGGCATGCTCGACGGCGTACTCGACCTGACGACCACCGAGCTCGCCGACGAGCTGGTCGGCGGCGTGCTCAGCGCGGGCCCCGCCCGGCTCACCGCCGCCGGGGCCATGGGCATCCCGCAGGTCGTCGCCCCCGGAGCCCTCGACATGGTCAACTTCGGCCCGGCCGCGACCGTGCCGGAACGGTTCACCGGCCGCCGGCTGCTCGTCCACAACGCGACCGTGACCCTCATGCGCACCACCGCCGCCGAAATGGCCGAACTCGGCACTTCGATGGGCCGCAAGCTCCGCACGGCGCGCGGTCCCGCCGAGGTCTTCTGGCCGCTGCGCGGCATCTCCGCCGTGGACACGGCCGACGGCCCCTTCGACGACCCCGAGGCCGACCGGGCCGGTCTCGACGCCCTGCGCGCGGCCGTCCGGGGCGGCGAGGTCCGCGTCCACGAACTCGACGCCCACGTCAACGACGCTTCCTTCGCGGTCGCGATGGCCGACCGCCTCCACCAGCTGATCGCGGAGAACACCCGCGGGCCGGGCCACTGACCGACCGGGCCACTGAACGACCGGGTCACCGAACGACCGGGTCACCGAACGACCGGGTCACCGAACGGCCCCCGGACCGGGCCACCCACACACCGAGGAGCCACCACCGTGAACACCGGATCCACCGTCAGCCGTCAGGACGTTCTCGCCCGGCTGCGCGGCCAGGTCGCCGCCGGCCGGCCGATCGTCGGCGCCGGGGCGGGCACCGGACTCTCCGCCAAGTGCGCCGAGGCCGGCGGGGTCGACCTGCTGATCATCTACAACTCGGGCCGCTACCGGATGGCGGGCCGTGGGTCGCTCGCCGGACTCCTGCCGTACGGGGACGCCAACGCGATCGTCCAGGACATGGCCCGCGAGGTGCTGCCCGTGGTCCGCGACACCCCCGTCCTCGCCGGGGTCTGCGGCACCGACCCGTTCCGCCGCATGGACGTCTTCCTGGACGAGCTGAAGGCCACGGGCTTCGCCGGCGTCCAGAACTTCCCCACGGTCGGCCTGTACGACGGCACCTTCCGCGTCAACCTGGAGGAGACCGGCATGGGGTACGGCCTGGAGGTCGACATGGTCCGGGCCGCCCACGAGCGGGACCTGCTCACCGCCCCGTACGTCTTCGATCCGGAGCAGGCGGCCGCCATGGCGGCGGCGGGCGCCGACGTCCTCGTGCCCCACGTCGGGCTCACCACCAAGGGCGCCATCGGCGCGGGTACGGCCCTGACGCTCGACCAGGCGGCCGCGGCGGTCCAGGAGATGCACGACGCGGCCAAGCGCGTGAACCCCGACGTCCTGGTCCTCTGCCACGGCGGGCCCATCGCGGAGCCGGAGGACGCGCGCTACGTCCTGGAGCACACCACCGGCGTCGTCGGCTTCTTCGGGGCCTCGTCGATCGAACGGCTGCCCACCGAGCGGGCCGTCACCGAGCAGACCCGCGCGTTCAAGGCGCTCGCCCTCGGCTGACCGCTCCCCGTGGGACCTCCGGCCGACGGGCCTGTCGGTGGCGTGCCGTACAACTGAGAGCGGGGAAAAGAGCAGGGCCGCACGACCGCGCGACCGACGTGCGACCGCACGAGGGGGATTGATACGTGGACACTTTCGCGGACCAGGGGTGCGGCGACCGCGCACCCCTCGTCGGGCGTGCCCGGGAACTGGACCGGCTGGACGGGCTGCTGGGCCGCCGCACGGAGGGCGCGGGCCCGGTGGCCGTGGACGTCACGGGCGAACCGGGCATCGGCAAGACCCGGCTCCTGACCGAGTTCGCGATACGGGCCAGGGCGCGCGGAACGACCGTCCTGAGCGGCAGGGCCGGAACCGCCGAAGGGGATGGGGAAGGGGACGGCGGCACGGCCTTCCAGGCCGTCGTGGACGCGTTCGCCGACCTCGACCACCGGGAGCGCGCCACCACCCCGGCCCTGGCGGAACTCGCCCGCCTCGTCGAGCACGACGTCCATGACATCCATGACGTCCATGACGTCCATGACGCCGTTGACGCCCGTGACGCCCGTGACGCCCGTGACGCCCGTGACGCCCGTGACGCCCGTGACGCCCGTGACGGGCTGCCGGGCGAGGTGATGGCCGGGACAGGGCCGGGCGGACAGGGACACGGCGAGCGCGTGCGGCGGATCGGCGCGGCGCTGGGCCGGGTGCCCGCGCCCGGGCTCGTGCTCCTCCTCGACGACCTCCACCGGGCGGACCCGGCCACCGTCGCCCTCGTCGACCATCTCCTCCGGCACCCGCTGCGCGCCCCCGTCCTGGTCGTCGTGGCCCGCCGCGAGCGCCAGACGCCGCCCGCCCTCGCCTCCTCCCTGGCCCGGGCCACCGACTCCGGCGCCCTCGCCCGGCTGGACCTCGGACCGCTGGCCCCGGACGACTGCGCCGCGGGCCTGGCCCCGGGGGTGCCGCAGGACACGGTGGGGGAGCTCCACGCGGCCAGCGGCGGCAACCCGCTCTACTTCCGCGCGCTCGCCCACACCCGCACGCGCACCCGGCACGGCGGGGCGCCCGGCACCGGACCCGTCGCGGTGCTCCTCGACGAACTGACACCGCTCGGCCCGGTGGAGCGGGCGGTCGTCGAGGCGATCGCCGTGCTCGACGGCCGTGCCACGACCGAACTGGTCGCGGCCGTGGCGTCCCCGGCCCGCACCGCCGACGGGGGAGACGGGGGAGACGGGGGAGGCGAGGAGGTCGGGGAGGTCGGGGACGGTCACGAGGCGATCGACGTCGCCCTGCGCGCGCTCGCCCGCCGCGACCTCGTCCGCCCCGAGGAGGACGGCCGTACCCTCGGCCCCCGCCACCCAGCCGTCCCGGAACTGGTCCGGGCCGCGCTCGACCCGTGGCGCCGCCGCGAGCTGCACCGGCGGGCGGCGGCCGCACTGGCCCGCGCCGGCGCACCCGCGACCGCGCGAGCCCCGCACCTCGTGGGCGCGGCGACCGGCCCGGACGCCGGAACTGCGGCGGTACTCGTCGAAGCCGCCGAGCGGACCGGGACCGTCGACCCCGCCCGCGCCGCCCACTGGCTCGCGGCCGCCCTCGACCACCTCCCCGACACCGCCGAACACCTCGCCCACCGGCACGAACTGACGCTCCGCCGAGCCCATGCGCTCGGCTCCGCGGGTCGCGTCGCGGAGAGCCGGGACCTCCTCCACCGACTGATCGACACATGCCGTCCGGACACCGCCCCGGAATCCGGTCCGGGGCCCGCTTCCGGGCCGGTCACCCTTCCCGGCCCCCGTGTCGCTCCCGATTCCGCCCCCGCCCCCGCCCCGGTCGCCGCCTCCCTTCCGGTCCCTGGCTTCGCCCTCCGTCCCCTCCCGGATCCCGGCTCCGGCCATGACGCGGGTGCCGTCCCCGCCACCGCCACCGCCGATGACACCCCGGGCGGCACTCCCGGCGGCCATCACCAGGACACCGCCGCGATCCGGACCTCCGCCGTGCTCCTGTGCGCCTTCATGGAGCGCCACCTCGGCCGCTACCCCGAGGCGGACGCGCTGCTCCGCCGCGAGCTGGAGCGCAGCCCCGGCCCCCGGGCGGGCCTGCGGACCGGACTCGTCGTCGAGTGGGGCGCCCGGGCCCTCTTCGCCACCCGCTACCCCGAGGTCCGCGCCGAGGTCGACCGGACCCTCGACGAGGCCCGGCTCCGCCGCGACGAGGCGGACACGGCGGAGGCCCTCACGCTCTCCGCCCTCGGCGAGGCCTACGAGGGCGCGACCACCACCGCCCGCGCCCGCGCGACGGAGGCCGCAGCGCTCACCGACGCCTTCACGGACGGCGAACTGGCCGACCACGTCGAGTCGCTGGTGCGGCTGAGCTGGACCGAGGCCTTCCTGGAGGAGTACGCGACGGCCGAGCGTCACACCGCGCGGGGCATCGCCGTCGCCCGCCGCGCCGGACGGCCCTTCGCGCTCTCGCAGCTGCTCCTCTGCTCGGCGTACGTCCACTTCGTCACCGGCAGGGTCGGTGCCGCCCTCGACCTGGCCGAGGAGTCCCTCGCCGTCGCCCGCACCCTGGGCGGCGCCGAACTCCTCGGCTTCAGCCGGGCGATCCGCGCCACCGTCCTCCTCCACGCCCGCCCCCTCGGCGACCCCGAGGGACTGGCCGCCGCGGAGGAGGCGGCGGCCACCGTGGGCACCGCCCAGGGCTGGTGGGCCACGCAGGCCCGCTGCATGCTCGCCCACAGCGTCCCGCTCGGCCAGGACCCGCACCGGGTGCGCGGGGCGCTCCTGCGGGCGGGCGGCGACCGGGACCTCTCCCGGCTCCAGCCCTCCCTGCGCCCGGGCTATCTCGAACTCCTCGCCGGGGCGGCCCTCGCGGCCGGAGACCCGGCGGAAGCCGAGCGCGTGGCCCGGCGCGCCCTGACGGAGGCGCAGCGGCTCGGGCTGCCCGTCCAGCGAGGGGCCGCCCAGCGCGCGTGGGGGCGGGTGCTGGCCCACCGAGGCGAATCCGCGGCCGCCGCCGAGGCCTTCACCGAGGCCGCGCGGGAGAGCGCCCGCTCCGGGGCCGGGCTCCGCGAGGCCCACAGCCTGCTCCTCGCCGCCCCGCACGTACAGGCCGCGGGCGACGGCGCACGGGCCGCCGCGCTGTGGCGCAGGGGCCGCCGCCTGGCCGCCGACGGCGGCGCCCGCATGCTGGTCGACCTGGCGGACCGGACCAGACAGGCCCCACCGGACGGCGGCGTCCTCGGCGGACGCCTCTCCGTGCTCACCCCGCGCGAGCGCGAGATATCGGTGCTCGTCGCCGAAGGGCTGACCAACCAGGCGGTGGCCGACCGGCTCTGTCTGAGCCCCCGCACGGTCGAGAGCCACGTCGCCCGGGTCTACCGCAAGACGGGTGTGGAGACCCGGGCGGGTCTCGCCTCCCTGGTCGTCAGGACCGGGGTGGGCGGAGGTCAGTTCTCGCGGGGATGAGTGGAGGTCACCCGGCCCTTCGTGTCGGCGTTGATGTAGCCCACGCCGTACGTGTCGGACAGGTAGACGCTCAGGCCGGGCCCGCTCCCGAGCATCGTCGAGCCCGGGGTGACGATGAGATACCGGCTGGTGGGCCGGTCGATGCCCAGGTCCTTGTCCGCGCGCTTCAGGAGCGCCGGCAGGGCGTCCCAGTCGAAGGCGTCCAGGTCGGTCGGGACCGCGCCGGGGAAGGAGGTGCCGCCAGGGCCCTCGCGGACGGCCACGTCCTCGCCCCGGTAGACGTACCGGTCGTAGCGCTTCGTACTGCCCTTGACCAGCGACTGGGCCACCGCGTACTCCGGGTACACGACGAAACTGGTGACCTTCGCACCGTCCGTGGCGGCGTGGACCGCGGCGACGGCGGACTTGATCCCGGCGGGCGTGAGCAGATCGAGCTCCTTCGGCGCCGTGGTCTTGCCCGAAGTCGGAGTCGGAGTCGCAGTCGCCGTCTTCGACGAGCCGGGGCGCTGTGCGGCGGGGCCCTGCTGCGAGGGCGGCGCGGTGGTGGGGCCGTCGCCCGCCTCGCCGGGCCGCCAGTCCCAGGTCATGGCCCCGACGGGGATGCCGACGGCGAGCACCACGACGACGGCGCTGCCGAGGAACCGGCCGACACGCCCCCTCCGGCGCCCACCACCGGCGCGCGCCGCCGAGGCAGCCGAGGCCGGTGAGGGTGCGGGAACGGAAGGTTCCGTCGCGGGACGCGCGGACGAGGGAGATGACGGCGACGAGTGCGATGCCGGTGAGGACGGAGACTCGGGCGCTGACGGAGACGCGGGCGATGCCGGAGACGCGGGCGATGCCGGCGGCGCGAGCCGGAACGAGGTCTCCGTCCTGTCACCGGCCCTCTCTCCCCCTTCCCCTGCCGCAGCCCGCTCGCCGACCTCGCGCCCCCGCTCCTCGACGGCCTCGGCGCCCGCCTCCTCCCGGCGGTCGGCGGGCTTCGCGTCCGCCGGTTCCGAGCCGGTCGCGGCGGCCGCCAGGGCGCGGTCGAGTTCCGCCGTGTCCGGACGGGTCGCCGGATCCCGTACGAGCAGCCGGGTCAGGACGTCGGTGAGTCCGCCGGCCCGCAGGGGCGGTGGCACGTCGTCGGAGAGCACGGCCGCCAGCGTCGCCAGGGTGTTCTCCCGGCGCAGCGGGTGGTGGCCCTCCACCGCCACGTACAGCAGCATGCCCAGGGACCACAGGTCCGCGGCGGGGCCGCTGGAGCGGCCGCGGATCCGCTCGGGTGCCATGTAGTCGGGCGAGCCGATGATCGAACCCGAGGCCGTGAGGACGGTGGACTCCCGGATCGCGGCGATGCCGAAGTCGGTGAGCACCGGCCGCCCGTCGGGCCGCAGCAGGACGTTCGCGGGCTTCACGTCACGGTGCTCGATGTCCCGGTCGTGGGCGGCCGTCAGGGCGTCGAGCAGGCGGTGGCCGAGGACGGCGGCCTCGGTGGGTGTCATCGGGCCCCGGTCGAGGCGGTCCTGGAGGGAACCGCCGGTGACCAGCTCCATCACGAGCCAGGGGTACGTTCCCTCGCCCGCGTCGACGATGTGGTGGATGGTCACCACGCCCGGATGGTCGATCCGGGCCAGCGCCCGGGCCTCGCGGAGCACCCGCGCCCGCAGGGTCCTGGCGCCCTCGACGTCGTACTCGGCCAGCGCGGGATCCGGCGGGCGTACCTCCTTGAGGGCCACGTCACGGTGGAGGGCCAGGTCGCGGGCGCGCCAGACCGTTCCCATGCCGCCGCCGCCCAGTCGCTCCACCAGCTCGAAGCGGCCGTCGATCACTCTGCTCACACGCACCCCTGTACTCGGGTCATCGGAGCGGTGGTGGCCGGTGACCGGCCCCGCCCACGTCGCCGTACACGTTCACCTGGTAGTGCCCTGACACTTCGTACGGATCCGGTGGCAGCCACAGCCCGGGGCCGGTGTCGTCATCCTCGCCGGGGTCGCCGACGGCGGCACAGGGATCGAGGAGATCCGTCAGTTCCTCGCGGATCCGTACGAGTTCGGCGCGCAGCCGGTCGCGCTCCGCCGGCGCCGGCACGCCGCGCAGGCCGCGCTGGGCCTCCCGGAGGGCCTCCTCCAGGACCACTTCGGCCCTCGCCGCACCCCAGGCCGTCCGCACCTGCCGGGCCCGCGCGCGCAGGGAGTGGGCCGCGGCGGTGTGGTCGCCGGCCGAACGCCACAGGTCGGCGGCGCGTTCGTAGGCCCGGGCCGCCTTCTCCGGCGCCCCGGCGATGCCGAGGGCGTGCGCGGCGCGGTGGCTCAGGGCCGCGCCGTGGCGGCGGTCGGCCCGGAGCCGGGCCTCGGCCGCCGCGAGCGCGTACTGCCGCGCGGCCCGTTCGGGTTCGCCCAGGCGCAGCGCGCAGAGGGCGAGCCAGGCCCTGGCCCGTACGCGAGCCGCCTCGTCCCCGTCCCGCGCCGGCCCGGCCAGGACCTCCTCCAGGACGGTGGCGGCCTCCTGCCACCGGCCGCGTGCCGCGTGGGCGGAGCCGAGGCGCAGCCGGGCGAGGACGCCCAGGCGGGGATCCTCGCCGGAGCGATCGGACAGGCGGACGGCCTCGGCGAGGAGCGACACCACCTCGTCGCCGCCCGGCCTCTCGGCCATCCGCGGCCCGTCGGTTGTCTCCGGCCGGCCGGTCACCCTCGGCCAGTCGGTCGCCCCCGGCCAGTCGGCGGCCTCCGGTCCCTGGAGCGTCCGGGCGAGTGCGAGGCGGAGGCGGGCCCGGTCGGCGGCCCGGAGCAGGGCGTTCTCCTCGCCGGAGCCGACGGCGGTACGGAGCACGGCGGCGGCCTCCGCCGGCGCGCCGGTCGCCCGGAGCACCCCGGCGAGCAGCAGCTCGGCCTCCGTGGGCGGCCAGGGCCGCCCCGAGACGCCGTGGTCCGCGATCGCCGCCCGCAGGTGGGCGAGGGCCGCAGCCGGGTCGTCGGGCGCGGTGACCCGCCCGAGGAGCGCGCGGGAGTCGGCGAGGGGGCCGAGGACGGCGGGGTCCGCCCGGTGCGGCGCGGTGAAGGCGACGAGCCGGGAGAGGTCCTCGCGCAGGGCGGCGGCCTCGGCCGCCGGGTCGGACGCGGTGTCGAGGAGGTCGGCGCGGGCCCGGCAACGCAGGAGGCGGACCGTCGCGGTCTGGGCGACGGTGGCGCGGCCGGCCGCGTGCAGGTGGGCGGCGCGCTCGCAGAGCTCCGCGAGTCCGGCGGAGGCCGTCGCCCCCGCTTCCAGGCCGGTGACGAGCGCCCGGGCCCGTGAGATGAGCGCCTTGCCGAGCTGGCCGGACCGTTCGTGCAGGTCGGCGGCGCGCGAGAAGAGGGTTTCGGCGGCGGGTCGTGCTCCGCCCCGGCAGTCGAGTGCGGTCGCGTCCAGCGCGTCGGCGTGGTCCCGGGGCGTGATGGCCCCGCCCGCGCGCCGCAGGGCGGTCGCGGCCCGCTCCCAGGCCCCGCCGGCCGCGGGGTGCCCGTCGGCCGCGGAGAGCCGCCGGGCCCGGTCCAGCAGGGCGTGCGCGTCCTCGGGCTCGCGGCCGCCGGACCCCCGGTCGTACGGGCGCGCGTCGGACGGGCGGCTGGTCATGCGAGGTACTCCGGGAACGGGAGACGGAACGGCGGCGCGCGTGCGCGCGTACATGCAGGCGCGATGTCACTGGATGCGCATACACGGAGGTCACGCCGACTCTCGCAGACGCCGGCCGTCCGCACATCCGTAGAACTACGGAATCGGACGGCCGTACTGCGCAGGGCCCGCCGTCAGCGACTCGGATAGGGTGATTCGGTAGGGATTGCGCCCTCTGGGGCCAGGCCGATGCGTAGGTCATGCGTGGAGACTCATCAGTCGTCGAGCAGGGTTCCGCAGCCGCCGCGAGCGGCCGTCGGGGACGCGGGCGTGCTCCGCGAGCTGCTGCCCATCGCCCTCTGGCGGGAGGACGCCGAGGGGCGCATCGTCGAATGGTCCCTCGCCGCCCAGGACCTGCTCGGCCACCGGCCCGAACACGTGCTCGGGCGGCTCGCCACGCCGCTCCTCGTCCCGAACGCCAACCTCGACCTGGCCGCCCGGCTCACCCAGCGCGTCCAGTCGGGCGAGACGATGGTCGGCACGCTCCCCGTCCGCCACCGCGACGGCCACACCATCGCCATGGAGATGTGGATCGTGCCCGCCGCCGACCCGGAGGGCCGCCCCGGGGCCATGCTCATCGCGGTGGAGACCTCCGAGGTCCTGCGCATGCGGGAGAACCTCGCGGCGATGGAGAGCCTCTTCACCCAGTCACCCATCGGCCTCGCCCTCCTCGGCCCCGACCTGCGCTTCCTCCGCGTCAACGACGCCCTCGCCCGGATGAACGGCGTCTCCGCCGCCTCCCACGTCGGCCGCCTGCTCACCGAGGTCGTGCCCGGCGTCAACGCCGACTCGCTCGAATCCCTGATGCGCGAGGTCCTCGACAGCGGGACCGCCGTCGTCGACGCCCGCAGGGTGGGCCGCACGCCCGCCGACCCCGACCGCGACCACATCTGGTCCTGCTCGTACGCGCCGCTCAGCGACCGTTCCGAAAAGACCCTCGGGCTCATCGCCTCCCTCGTCGACATCACCGAGAGCCAGGAGGCGCACATCGAGGTCGAGCGGGCCCGGCACCGCTTCGCCCTGCTCGCCGAGGCCGGTGCCCGCATCGGCACGACCCTCGACCTGGGGCAGACGGCCGACGAGGTGGTGCGCTTCCTCGTGCCCCAGCTCGCCGACTCCGCCGACGTACAGATGCTGGAAGCGGTCCTCGAACCGGACGACCCGGCCGGCTCCACGCGCGGAGTGCTGCGCCGCCTCGCGGCCGGCTTCCCCGACCCGACCGCCCCCACGTCCCTGCTCACGGCGGGCCAGACCTTCCAGCTCCCGCTGGACTCCGTGTACGAGCGGGTCGTCGCCAGCGGGAGACCCACGAACCTCTACACCTCCGACCTCCCGGCGCTCTTCACCGACCCGCGCACCGAGGCGCTCCGCACCTACTTCGCGACCCGCATCGGCTCGGCGCGCCTCGTCCCCCTGGTGGCCCGGGGCAAGGTGCTCGGCGCGGTCACCGTGACGCGGCTGCGGACCCGCGAGCCCTTCGACCTACAGGACTGCGTCCTGATCGACGAGGTCGTGGCCCGCGCCGCCCTCAACATCGACAACGCCCGCCTCTACACGACCCAGCGGGAGGCGGCCCTCACCCTCCAGCGCAGCCTCACCAACAGCGCGCTGCCCGCCGTCACCGGACTGGAACTCACCGGCCGCTACCTGCCCGCGAGCGCCCATGACGTCGGCGGCGACTGGTTCGACGTCATCGCCCTCCCCGGCGGCAGGACGGCCCTGGTCATCGGTGACGTCATGGGCCACGGCATCCACGCGGCGGCCGTCATGGGCCAGCTGCGCACCGCCGTACGCACCCTGGCCCGCCACGACATCGCCCCGGCCAAGATGCTGAGCTCACTGGACGCCGTCGTGGCCGATCTCGGCGAGGACGAGATGGCCACGTGCGTGTACGCGGTCCACGACCCCGCGACCGGAGGGTGGACCATCGCCCGCGCCGGGCACCCGCCACCCGCGCTGGCCACCCCGGACGGCACCATCACCTTCCTCGAAGGCCCGCCCGGCACCCCCCTGGGCACGGGGGCCCGCGACTTCGGCACGGAGGAGGTCGCCCTGCCCGAGGGCGGCCTGCTCGTCCTCTACACGGACGGCCTCATCGAGGCCCGCGACCGGGACCTCGACGAGGGGATGGGCCAGCTCGCCCAGGCGCTCCGGGACCTGGACCGGCCGCTGGACGTCCTGTGCGACGAGGTCCTCGCACGACTCCTCGTCGGACCGGCGCTGGACGACGTGGCGATCCTCATGGCCCGCACGCGCACCATCCGCTGAGGTCGCGGCGCCGGGGTTGTTTCCGTCACCCCACCCCACCCCACCCCACCCCGCCGAACCGCCGCCGCTCAGAGCGTCACGACGGTCACCTCGGTCGCCTTGACGCCCGTCCAGACCGGCACGCCGTCCGCGAGTCCCAGCTCGGCCGCCGCCTGCGGGGTGATCTCGGCGACGAGGTCCGGGGCCCGGTCGGAGGTCACCAGGACCCGCAGCCGGCTGCCGCTCGCCGTGATCTCCCGTACGGTTCCGGGCCAGACGTTACGGGGACTGCCGCCCGGCTTCTCGCGGTGCACCGACACCGCCTCGGGCGCGATGATCGCGAGCGCCCGCGTGCCGGGCGGCGGCGGCTCGGCCGCCACCAGGGCGCCGCCCCCGTCGAGCGCGAGACCCTCGGCGCTCGCGGCCCCCGGCCACGCGTTGCTGCCCAGCATCCTGGCGACCCACGGCGAGCGGGGGTGGCGCGACACCTCGCCGGGGGAGGCGTCCTGGAGGGTGCGCCCCTCCTCCAGGACGAGGACCCGGTCGGCCAGGGACACGGCCTCCACCGGGTCGTGGGTGACGATCAGACAGACCCCGCCGAACCCGGCGAGGTGGCTGCGCAGGGTGTGCCGCACATGGGCCCGGGTCGTCTGGTCCAGCGCGGCGAGCGGCTCGTCGAGGAGCAGCAGCCGGGGCCGGGCGGCCAGCGCGCGGGCGAGGGCGACCCGCTGGGCCTGGCCGCCGGACAGCTGCGCGGGGCGGCGGTGCGCCAGCTGCCCCACGCCGAGCCGGTCGAGCCAGGTCTGGGCGGTCCGCCGCGCCTCGGCGCGCGGAACGCCGTGCGCCCGCAGGCCGTACGCGGTGTTCGAAAGCGCCGACAGGTGCGGGAACAGCGCGCCGTCCTGCGGCACCCACGCCACCCGGCGCCGGTGCGGAGGCAGGCCGGTCACGTCGGTGTCGCCGAGCCGCAGCGCGGCGTGGGCGCGGGGGGTGAGGCCGAGGAGGGCCCGGAGCAGCGTCGTCTTCCCGGCGCCGTTGGGGCCGACGACGGCGATGGTGGTGCCGGGCTCGGCGTCCAGCGTCAGTGCGGTGAACCCGTCGACCTCGGCCCGCAACGCCCAGCGCCCACCGGCCGGCTCAGAACCGGACTCGGGGGCAGAACCGGAGTCGGGGCCAGGACCTGACTCGGGGCCAGGACCGGACGCAGGCTCGGCCCCGGCCCCGGCCCCGAACCCGGCCCCGGCCCCGGACCCGGGCTCGGACGCGGGGTCCGGGACGGGAGCGGTCCGTCGGGGCGCCGATGCCGGTGTGCCGGTCCAGCGGCCGCGCAGGGCGACGAGCACGCCCATGGCGATGGCGAGCAGCAGCAGCGAGACGGAGGTCGCGGCCTCGGGCTCCTCCTGGAGCAGCAGGTACACGTGGAGCGGCAGGGTCTGGGTGGTGCCGGGGAGGTTGCCGGCGAAGGTGATCGTGGCACCGAACTCGCCCAGCGCCCTGGCCCAGGTGAGCGCGGCGCCCGCGAGCAGCCCCGGGGCGACCATCGGCAGGGTGACGGTGAAGAAGACCCGTATCGGCGAGGCGCCGAGGGAGGCCGCCGTCTCCTCGTACCGGGGACGCAGTCCGCCGAGCGCCCCCTCCAGGCTGATCACGAGGAACGGCATCGCCACGAAGGTCGCGGCGAGGACCGCGCCCGAGGTGTGGAAGGGGAACGTGATGCCGAACGTCGACTCCAGCCAGGGCCCCAGGAGCCCGCGCCGCCCGAACGCGAGCAGCAGCGCCACACCGCCGACGGTCGGCGGCAGCACCATCGGCAGCAGGACGAGGGAGCGGACGATCGCCTTGCCGCGGAACGGCACCCGCGCGAGCAGCCAGGCCAGCGGGACCCCGAGCAGCAGCGACAGACCGAGCGCCCAGAAGGAGACGACCAGCGACAGCTTCAGGGCCTGCACGGTGCCGGGATCCGTCAGGTGCGCGCCGAAGGCACCCCACTCGGTGCGGACCAGGACACCGACGAGGGGCAGCACCAGGAGCGCCACGGCGAGCACCGCGGGGACGGCGAGGACGACGGGCGTGCGCGGGCCCTGACCGGAGGGGCGGACGCGGAGGCGTTTCATCGGTGTTCCCTGGAAGCTGGCGGAGGTGGGGGCTGTCCGTCCCTCCGGAAGCGGACAGCCCCCACGGTGAGTTCCGGGGCTCCGGCCGGTGCGGGAGGAGGGCGCCCCGGAAGACGGTGGATCAGGCGCGGATCACCCGAGCTCGGTGCGGTTCACGCGCGGTCGCTGCGGATCAGGCCCGGTCGATGTGGACGCTGGTCGACTTCACCCGGGCGGTGGCCTGCATGCCGACCTCGAGCCCCAGCTCCTCGACCGCCTCGCGGGTGAGGAGGGACACGAGGCGGTGCGGGCCCGCCTGGATCTCGACCTGCGCGGCGATGTCGCCGAGCTTCACGGCGGTCACGATCCCCGGGAAGGCGTTGCGCGCCGAGGTGTACGAGTCGTCCTCGTCGCCCGTGCCGCTCTGGGCGATCTCGATCGAGAAGGCGGCCAGGTCGCGGCCGTCGATGAGCCGTCGGCCGCTCTCGTCGCGCTGGGTCGCGACCCGGCCCGCGTCGGCCCAGCGGCGTGCCGTGTCGGGGCTGACGCCCAGGAGACGCGCCGCCTGCCCGATGGTGTAGGACTGCATGTGCGCCACGTTAGGTCGTGCGACCTCCTACCTACAACGTACGGAGGCGCATCTCGGCGCATTCGCCAGCCTCGTTGGAGGAATCGACAAGGCCACGAGGCTCGGGTGCCGTCCGTTCAGGAGGTTCCCGACCGGCGCCCGACCGCCTCGACCAGCGGCAGCAGCCGGTGCGGCACGCGCTCGCGCAGTGCGATCTCGGTCCGGGTGCGGACCACCCCCGGCAGCTGGAGCAGCCGCTGGATGACGTCCTCCAGGTGTCCGGCGTCCCGGGCCACCACCCGGGTCAGCAGATCCCCGCCGCCGGTGATCGAGAAGGCCTCCACGATCTCCGGGACGCCCGCGAGCGCGTCACCGACCTCGTCGAGATGGCCCTGTGTCACCTCGACGTGGACGAAGGCCAGCACCGGATGCCCCAGGGCGGCGGGGGAGAGGACGGGGCCGGTCGCCGTGATCACCCCGTCCCGCTCCAGGCGGTCGATCCGCGCCTGCACGGTGCCCCGCGCCACACCCAGGATCCGCGCGTACTCACGGACGCTCGTCCGCGGCTGCTCGATGAGGAGCCGCAGGATGCGGGTGTCGAGTTCGTCCACCGCCATGGCCGGTCGGCCTCCTTCGCTCCCAGGGGTCGGGATGTCCGGTTCTCGACTCTACCCAGGGCCTGGCCTGCGGGGACGCGCCGCCAGGCCCGGGGCGCACCCTCGGGCGGGCGTGGCCTAGGGGGTGTTTTGCCGATCAGGCCGGGCTCGCGGCGTGATCGACAAGACACCCCCTAGTAGCCGTCGACGCCGAGCTCGGTGATGGAGGCGAAGAGGTGCCCCCAGACCTCCGCGCCGGGCGCGTCCTCCGCCAGCGCCTCGGCGTCCACGGCGGCCATCGCCCGCAGGAACGTCTCCGCGCCCTCCTCACCGGGGTACGGGTCCCAGCAGGCGCCCATGTGACGGCGCACGCCCTCCAGGAACCGGACGAACGCCTCCAGATCGCGTACGAGGGGGAACGCGGCGTCCCCGCCCGGGCCGTGGCTGCCGTCGGGCTGCCGCAGGGCGACCGCGCCGCTGACCGGGTGGACGAAGACCTCGCCCGGATCGCAGTAGCCGAGGTCGAACTCGCCGATGCGCAGCAGTCCTTCGGGACCGGGGCCCAGCAGCTCCTCGTCCACCGCGAAGGAGGTGACGCCCGCGGCCCAGAAGCGGGGCAGTCCGACCCCGCTCAGCAGTGTCCGGGTCGGCGCGTGCGTGAGGGCCTCGGGGAGCTCGGCGGCCGGGACGCGGACGACCCGGCCGGTCCCGAACACGCCGTCGAGGCGGTCCGCGGTGAGCGGCCCGCTGCCGTCCCGCGCGCCGGCGCCGTCCCTGGGCACGAACCAGGGCCCGTCGTCGCCCGGCGACGTCCACCGGGAAGGCTCCGCTCCGTCCGCCGACCGGTCGTCCGCCCGCTCGCCCTTCTCGTTCTCCTCCACGAGCACCACCCCGCGCGCGTCGAGGAAGAGGTACCGGCACTCGCCCACCGCCAGCGGTTCCTCCCAGCCCTCCGGACAGCGCGGCGACGGCCCGTCCGTGTCCCCGTCGAACAGCCAGGGCTCGTCCGGGTACGCGTCGTCGAGGGGCTCGGCGGCACCGTCGGCCGGGGCGGCGCGCCGCTCACCGGTCGCCAGGTCGAACCAGGTGTCCTCGCACCACAGGGCCCACACCTTCACGAGCGGCCCGCCCTCGGTCTCGTACACCTCGGCCGAACGGTCGCCGCTCAGGTTCGGCTCGGCCTCGTACGCGCCGACCGGCCGCCACCACGCCCACACCGTCCGCCAGGGCAGCCCGGGTTCGGCGGCGGCCACCCGCTCCGCGTACGCGTGGTGGCCCAGGACGGTCGCCGCGAAATGCAGCCACGAGGCGAACTCGGCAGCGGGCACGCGGGCGCCGCCGAACACGGCCTCGGCCTGGGTGAACACCTCGCGGCCCACACCGCCGAGCCCTTCGGGCAGGGCGGCCAGCCGGGCGCGCAGCTCGGCGCGGTCGTGGCGGAGGACGAGGGCGGGGTCGTCCAGGAGGGAACAGAAGTCTCGGTCGGTCATCCGAGCAGGGTGCCAGAGGCCGGGAGCGGTGATCGCCGCGCCCCCGGCACGTCGGCCGTCACGCGTCAGGCGTAAGTCGTCGGTCAGAGCCAGCCGTTGCGGCGGAAGCCCCGGTGGATGACGACACAGGAGAGGGCGATGACGCAGAGGACCAGCGGGTAGCCGTAGGTCCAGCGCAGCTCGGGCATGTGCTCGAAGTTCATGCCGTAGACGCCGCAGACCATGGTCGGCACGGCGACGATCGCCGCCCAGGCGGTGATCTTGCGCATGTCCTCGTTCTGGGCGACCGTCACCTGCGCGAGATGGGCCTGGAGGATCGAGTCGAGCAGGGCGTCGAAGGAGGTGACCTGCTCGGTGACGCGGGCGAGATGGTCGGCCACGTCGCGGAAGTACGCCCTGATGTCCGGGTCGATCAGCGGCATCGGGTGGGTGGCGAGGTGCTGGAGCGGCCTGCCCAGCGGCGTCACGGCCCGCTTGAGTTCGAGGAGTTCGCGCTTGAGCTGGTAGATCCGGCCGGCGTCCCGCCGGTCCGCCTGCTCGGAGAAGACCGCGCTCTCGATCGCGTCGAGGTCGTCCTGCACGGCGTCCGCGACGGCGAGGTAGTCGTCGACGACGTGGTCCGCCATCGCGTGCAGCACGGCGGAGGGCCCCTTGGCCAACTGCTCGGGCAGGTCCTCCAGGGCCTCGCGCAGCGGACCGAGGGAGCCGTGGCCGCCGTGCCGGATGGTGATGACGAAGTCGGGCCCGACGAAGGCCATCAGCTCGCCCGAGTCCACGACCTCGCTGGTGGCGGTGAGTTCCTCGTGCTCGACGTAGTGGACGGTCTTGAAGACGGCGAACAGCACGCCGTCGTACTCCTCGACCTTGGGCCGCTGATGGGCGTTGACCGCGTCCTCCACGGCCAGCGGGTGGAGCCCGAAGAGCTCGGCGAGACCCGTGAACTCCTTCTCGTCCGGCTCGTGCAGACCGATCCAGACGAAGCCGTCGCCCGCCTTGCGGACCTGCCGCAGGGCCTCCTCGGCCGACCCGCGCCCGCTCCGCCGTACGCCGTCGATGTAGACCACGCAGTTGACGACCGCGCTGCCGAGCGGGGAGCGGGCCGGGTGGCTGAGGTCCACGGCACGCCGGTACGTCAGACGGACGGCTCTGCGCAGACGCTGGATCATGGACACGACGTGCTCCTTCGGCGGATCGACGCGCCAGTGTGCCACCGGCGGCGACGCGACCGCGAGTGCCCGTCCCGCGAGAACACCCCCTACGGGGCCACGAGGTCCGTCGGATCGGTGTTGGCGCCGCAGAGGACGACGCAGACCGTCTCGCCGGGCGCGGCGCGGTATCCGGCGCCGGCTGCGTCCTGCTCGTGGTGGGTCACGGCGGCCAGGGCGGTGGCGGCGGCGTGCTCGACGGCGAGCCGGCGGTCGTCCCACAGCGTCTGCCGGGTGCGGACGATCGCGGCGTCGGGGACGAGGACGGAGCGGACGCCGTCGTGCCGCGCCGCCTCCACGGCCGTGGCGGAGACGCGGCGGGCCCCGAGGGAGTCGGCGGCGACGGAGTCGACCGTGACGTCGACCGGCCGGCCGGCCCGGAGGGCGGCGTCGAGGGCACGGCAGTTCTCGGGCTCGACGGCGACGGTGCGGATGCCGTGGTGCCGGGCCGCGGTGGCGACCCCGGCGAAGAGACCGCCGCCGCCGACCGCGACGACGACGGTGTCGAGCCCGGGGACCTGCCGGCGGATCTCGTCGAGCAGGGTGCCCGCTCCGGCGGCGATCAGCGGATGGTCGTACGCGTGCGAGGCGAGCGCCCCGGTCGTCCGGGCGAACTCCTCGCAGGCGGCGAGGGCCTCGGCGTACTCCGTACCGACCAGGCGGACGTCCGCGCCGTACGCGCGGAGGCGGGCCACCTTCACCCGGGGCGCGGTGGTCGGCAGGAAGACGGTGGCGGGGACGCCCTGGCGGGCGGCGGCCCAGGCGCAGGCGAGACCGGCGTTCCCGCCGGAGGCGATCGTGACCCCGGCGTCGGGGAGGGTGCCGGCCTCACGGTGGGCGAGCAGGAAGTTCTGCGCGCCGCGTGCCTTGAACGAGCCGGTGTGCTGCATCAGCTCCAGCGCGAGGTGCACCCCGCCGGGCTCCGTGGGCCCTGCGAGGGCGACGGGCCGGACATGACCGGCGACGCGGTCGGCGGCGGTCGTGATGTCGTCGTAGACGAGGGAGTGCACGTGGTGCTCCTGCGGGGTGCTCGGCCGGGGCGCTCGCGGACCCCGCTGGACGTCCCTCGAACCTACCTCGACGCCGCTCGTGACTCTCACCGGCAGCGCGTCACCGGCGACTCGTGGCCCGTAGTCCGTAGCCCGTCATCCCTCACGCACCCCCACCGCGTCACCCGCCACGCGCCCCCGTCACTCGTCACGGTGGATCGGGCCCGCGCGGCGGGCGGGCCCCGTCTCGGCTCGGGCAGCGTGAGGCCCATGAACACCCGCCGAGCGATGGTCGCTCTCCTCGCCGCGCTCCTCACCGCCGGAACCACCGGATGCGTGGCCGTCCCCGAGGCCCGGGGCCCGAGCGCCCCGGCCCGGCCCGCCGAGCTCGCACCCGCCGCCGAACGCCGGCCGACCGCACTCCCGACCTGGCCGGAGCCCACCCAGGCCCCGCCCCGGGAGAACCTCACGCCCACCGAGCCGCGCCCGGCGCACCCGCCCACCAAGGCCGCCCCCGCACAGCGCGCCCCGGCCACGGACCGCAGGGCCCGGCGACCGGACACTCCGGGCCCCGCTCGCGGCGCGACACCACGGAAGAATCCGCGCCGCGCTACGGAGCCGGCCCCGGTGGAGAGGCCCGCCCCGGTGGAGAGGCCCACCCGGAGGACGGTCGTCCCGAACCCGAACCCGAACCCGAAACCCCGCTCCGTGGAACGACCGGCTCCCCACCCCCGTCGGCCGGCGACCGGTCAGACCCCCGAGATGCGTACGCTCTGCCGCCAGGCCCAGACCATCGACGCCCCGATGGGCGCCGCCGACCTGTGCCGCAGCATGTACGGACGCTGACCGGCAGGCGTCACCTCCGGCGTCACCACCGGCGTCCGGACCGCCGCGCTTGACCTTGACACCGTGACAACGTCTTCACTGGGGCCAAGGAGGTGGTGTCCCGATGACCATGCCGAAACAGGACACGAACACGAACGCGAACACGAACACGATGCGAGCTCTCCAGGCGCTGGAGAACGGCAACTCGTCGGTGCGGCTGCAGGCGGCGCTGGCGGTCGGTACGACCCCCGACCCGCGGTGCATCGACAGGCTCGTCGAACGCTGCGCGGTCGAGCCCGAATTCCTCGTCCGCGACATGCTGACGTGGGCGCTCACCCGCCACTCGGCGGCGATGACGGTCCCCGTGCTGCTCCAGGAGCTCCGCTCGGAGCGTGCCCAGGCACGGAGCCAGGCCCTGCACACCCTGTCCAAGATCGGGGATCGGCAGGCATGGCCGGCGCTCACACGGGAGCTGCTGACCGACGCCGACGACGAGGTGGCACGGACCGCCTGGCGGGCCGCGATCGTCCTCGTGCCCGAGGAGGAGGAACCCGAGTTGGCCGGAGTGCTGGCGACACAGCTCGGTCGTGGGGGGCGGGAGACGCAGTTGAGCCTGAGCAGGTCGCTGATCGCGCTCGGTGAGGTGATCGTGCCGATGCTGCGCGCCGCGATGACGCCGGATGCCGTCCCGCACGTACGGCACCACGCGATCGCCACGGAACGGCTGTTGCGCGACCCGGATGCCGGGTTCGAGTTCGCGATCGAGGAGGCGAAGCGCATCGTGGTCCTGGGCACGACCGGCCCTGAGGCGTCAGAGGAGCCAGAGGAGTCATAGAGAGTGTTGATCGGTGAGGTGGCACGACTGTCCGGCGTCAGCGCGCGCATGCTCAGGCATTACGACTCGCTGGGCCTGGTGCGACCGACGGGCCGTACCGACGGCGGCTATCGGGAGTACTCGGGCGAGGACATCCGGCGCATCTTCCACATCGAGAGCCTGCGGTCCCTGGGGCTGTCGCTGCGGGACGTCAGCCGCGCGCTCGACGACCCCGGCTTCAGGCCATCGGACCTCGTCGACGACCTCATCCGCGAGACACGGGAACGGATCGCGCGAGAGACGGAGCTGCTCACGCGGCTCAGCCGGATCGGTGCCGCCGAGCCGACCGGCTGGGAGGACGTCCTCCAGGTCGTCGCGCTCCTCCAGGCGCTGGGGTCGAAGAGCCCGAGGACGCGCCAGCGCGCTGCCCTGTCCTCGGTCGACGAGGTTCCCGTACCGGTGGAGGCACTGGTCGAGGCGGCACTGAGCGAGGCGGACCCGGTCGTCGCCGGTGCCCTTCGATGGGCTCTGGCGCAGACGGGCGACGGCGGCCTCGCGCTGCTGGCGGAGGGCCTCGACTCGCCCGCGGCCGACGTACGGAAACGCGCCGTCCAGTCCATCGCCGAGCTTCCGCACGGCGAGGCGACGGCGCTGCTGCGGGACGCTCTCGCGCACCCCGACGTCGTGGTGCGCGGGTACGCGGCGCTGGCACTCGGGGCGAACGGCGGGGCCGAGGCGGTCCCGACGCTCATCGACATGATCGTCGCGGGCACGAACGACGTCGCGGCCGCCGACGCGCTGAGCGCGCTGGCGAGCCGTCCCGCGTGGGCGGAGCGGATCGCCACCGGGCTCGTCGACCGCCTGGCCCACGACACCGTGACGTCGCCGGCCCGCCGCCGGCTGACCGAGGCGCTCGCGGACATCCCGGGAACCACCACGGCCCGTGCCCTCGCGGAGCTGTCGGAAGACGAGGACCGTGCCGTCGCCCTGACCGCGACGTACCTCCTCGAACTGCGCGCCGCCCGCTCCCGATGAGCCGGGGGGCCGGCTCACGCGGAAACGCCCTCGTGGTGTGACTGCCGCTGACACGGCGGTCACACCACGAGGGGCATCGGGTACGGGCGGTCGGACGCCTTCGGTCAGACGCCTTCGGTCAGACGCTGGTAGTAGCCGGGGACCAGGTCGCCGAGGCCCAGGTCGCCGAGGCCGAGGTCGCCAAAGCCCAGGTGGCCGTAACCCGTTGCGTCGTACGAGCCGTGGTCGCCGTGGCCTGTGCCGCCATAGCCCGCGTCGCCATAGCCCGTATCGCCGTAGCCGGTGTCGCCGCACGAGCCGTCGCCGCCGTAGCCCGTGTCGTCACAGTGCTCGGCACGGCTGTTGGTCAGCCTGGCGGTCACGTTCTCGTGGTCCGCGTCGATGACGTACGGGCCGGAGACCGGGTTGTCGGGCAGGGCGTACCCGTCGGGGACGTCCGTCTCCACCAGGTAGTACGTGCCCTGGTCCAGGTCGTCGAAGGAACACGAGCCCTGGACGCCGGTGGTGCAGGTCGTCCCGACACGGGTGTCGGCGTTGATGCCGATGGTCTGGAGGCCGGGGGTGCTGTTGGTCTCCTCCCACAGCTCGAACACCGCTCCGCGCAGCGGCTCTCCGGTCTTGGCGTCCACCTTGGCGATCTTGATGGAGCCGTCGACGGGCGGCACCGGGGTGCGGCTGTTGGCGGCGGTGACCGTCACACCTGCGGCGGCGTTGTCGACGGTCAGGGCCAGGGGGCCGAAGACGGCCGGGTCAGGGAGCTCGTATCCGGTCGGGGCTGCCGTCTCCTGCCAGTAGTACGTTCCGGTCTCCACCGTCCGGGAGCACGCGCCGTCCGCCACGGTGGTGCAGACGGCCCCGACCTTCGTGTCGGGAGTCGTCCCGCCGGTCTGCAGGTCCGCCGTGCCGTTGGTCTCCTTCCACAGCTGGAACGACGCGCCCGGCAGTGCCGCGCCCGTCTCGGAGTCCGTCTTGAGCACCTTCACCGCACCGGTGGTGGGTGTCGGGGTTCCGCAGTCCGGGAGGTCGCCGTTGAAGGGGTAGGCGTGGAACTCCTGGCCGCCGCCGCCCGTGGCGGAGCTCGTGTGGGTGAGCGATCCGGTGGTGAAGAAGCGTCCGTTGACGCCCGGCAGGGTGACGGTGGTCGTCGAGGCCTGCTCGCCCATGAGGAAACTGCCCTGGAACTGACCCGTTCCGCTCAGGGTCACCGTGGTCGCGTCGGGGAAGTTCCACAGGAGCCGCTCGCGGTAGGCGTTGAGCGGGTCGGTCGTGTCGTCGATGCCACCGCTGTACGTGTTGAGCGCCCGCTCGGGGCCGCCCGTGACGTTGACGAGGATCGTCGCGGCGTCGGGGATGTTCGCGAAGACGATGCCCTGCTGGCCGCCGGTCGGCCCGGTCAGGTTGAAGTTCGCGTTGAAGACCTGGAGCGCGGAGGTTCCGTCACCCGTGAACAGCGTCTGCCCGCCCTGGTTCTCGGCCGTGCCGGTGGGCGTCCTCGGGACGCCGTCGACACGGGCGTAGCACCGGCTCGCCGTGGTGAGCTGGTCCCTGAGGGCCGTGTACGGGGCGGCTGCCGCGTCGTCCTGGACGCGGGTGGCCTCGACGTCGCCGGTCAGCGTACCGGCGTACCGTACGACGCCGGCCTCGGCCAGCACCTGCTGGTTCGCGGCCACGGAGATGTCGCCGCCGGTGGTCAGCCAGTCCGCTCCGACGGGCGGCGGCACGCGGGAGCCGACGCCGGCCTCGCCGATGTTGTAGTTCCCGCCGGCCTGCGGGTCCTTGTTCATGTCGAAGTCGTCGAGGACGACGACCCGGCCCTCGGCCTCGGCGGCGGCGCCGCGCACGAGGAAGTCGTTGCCGACGAAGACGTTGATCGCGTTGTCGCGGCCCGCGATGTCCCCGTTGTCGGCGCCGGGGAACGGGTCGGGGCAGTCGCCGGGCACACAGGGGCCGAGTCCGCCCGGGAGGGGCGCGGCCGTCGCCGGGGCCGCGCCCGGGCCGAGCACGAGGACGGGGACGGCCGCCAGGGCGGCGGCACAGGCGAGTCCGGCGGACTTCACGCGCGTTCGCGCGCGTGCCCGGGACCGGCCGGTCGTGGGGTTTCTCATGGACGGAGTCTGTGAGGGCGCGGCCACCCCCACCACGCGAGGCGACCCGGCGTTGGGCCTTCCGGCGACCACGCTCACCGTCAGGCGTGACGGCGACCCGCCGGTCGGCGCAAGCATGCGTACGCATCCGAATCCGCAGGTGAAGCCGCCGTCGAAGCCGGAAGAGCCGCAGCCGCGCTCAACGCCGGCTACGCCCTCAGCCTGGCCGTCACCGCCGCCCTCTTCGTGCTCGTGGCGGTCGTGGCGGTCGTCGTCCTGCCCCGGCGCCGGGCGGCCGCCCCGTTCAGTGCGGTGCCGGCATCGGGTCCAGAGCGTTGCTGATGCCGCAGCCGCCCTCTCCGGGCATCCGCTGGATCCGGGACGGCACCCACACCTCGGTGGCGCCCGGGCTCACGCGGGCCAGTACGCAGTCCTGCGGGTCGAAGCCGTTGCCCTTCACCGACAGGAGGACGCCGACCCGGCCGCCGGCCGCCTTCACCTCGGTACGGATCGCCGGATCCAGGTCCAGGGCGGCGAGCGCACGGCGTACCCCGGCCTCGTCGACCCGGCCGCCCTCCGGGACCTGGGGAAGCTTCGCGCGGAGCTCCTCGTACGGCAGCCGGGGCGGTTCGGGTGCCGGGGCGAAGGTCGGCGGAGGGCCCTCGGGGCAGTCCACGTCACGGGGATCCTCACCCCACTCCGACGTCGGCGACACCCGCACCGTGAAGCAGCGCACCACGGTGATCTCGTCGAGGTCGAACCACTCGCTGTACGCCGAGCCGGACGTACGGACGACGACGTCGACCCCGTCCCCGTCGTGTGTCGAGGTACCCGTCACCCGCAGTACCTCGACCCCGTCGATGACGGAAGCGGAGCGCCCGACTTCCTCCGCCGTGCGCGGACGCTGGCCGTAGAGGCGCTCGCCCGCCTTCCTGGCCACCTCCCGCGCGGCGTCCGTCGCCTCGCCGTTGGAGGACTGCATCACCCCGCAGCCGACGGTGAGCAGCAACAGCGGGGCGAGCAGCGGGAGTCGGCGCATGCGTCCACCCTTCCGGCGCCGCGCGCGGCGGGCGACCGTACGCGTACTCGGATCGGCGTGGGCGATCGTACTCAGCCGACGCGGCGCGCGGACGGGAGGGGCGGCCGTTGGGCGGCGGGCCGGACGCGGGCGCCTAACGTGGGCTCACGGCCCACACGTTGCCCTGCAACAGGGTGGCCTGCATCGAGAACGTACCGTCGAAGGGGATCTCGGCCTCGTTGACGATCTCCTCGATGTCCAGCACCTGGCCCCTGTCGAAGTCCCGGGAGCGGCGCACGACGTGTCGGTCGTCCGGACGGTCCCGTATCTTCACCCGCCAGTGGGCCCGCCCTCGACGCTCAGGACGATCTTGCCCTGGAGGTGGCCCCGGTCGGCGCGGGCGTGGGCGGCGGCGGCGTCGCGCAGGGGGAAGACGCTGTCGATGTGGACGTTCACCTGACCGCTGTCGAGGAGGGCCGCCAGCTCGGCGAGGTCCGAACCGCTCGAACGGACCTGCCACATGGTGTCGTTGAGGGCGATCCCGAGTTCGGCCGCGCGCTCGCGGTGGTAGTCGCCCAGGAAGACGGGGGCGATCCGGCCGCCGCGCCGGACGGTGGCCAGCAGGCGGTGCGCGTCCGGGCCGCCGACCGTGTCGATCAACAGATCGGCGTCGTGGACGGCCTCCTCGGCGGGTGTGCGGGTGTAGTCGACGAACCGGTCCACGCCCAGGCCGAGCAGGAACTCCTCGTGCCGTCCGGAGGCGACCGCGATGACCTCCTTCGCGCCGGCCACCCGGACGAGCTGCGCCGCGAAGTGGCCGACTCCGCCCGCCGCTCCGTTGATCAGGACGGTGGAGCCGGTACGGCCGCGCAGATGGGTGAAGACGAACTGGTAGGCCGTGAGCCCGGCCATCGGCACGGCGGCGGCCTCCACATGTCCCAGGGTCGCCGGCTTGGGGGCCAGGTGGGCGGCGGGCGAGACCGCGTACTCGGCGTAGCCGGATGCGCGGCCGGGGAAGTTGACCAGGCCGAACACCTCGTCGCCGGGCTGCCATTCGGTGACGTCCGGGCCGAGGGCCGTGACGACGCCGGAGATGTCGCTGCCGAGGATGAGCGGCGGGGTCCAGTGCGGACGGAGCTCGGCCGGGAAGTCCCGGAAGCCGCGCCGCGCGTACCGGTCCGGCGGGTTGACCCCCGCCGCGTGGACCCGCACCAGCACCTCACCCGGTCCGGGCACGGGCCGGGCCACCTCTTCGTAGACCAGGTTCTCCGGCCCGCCGAAGGCGTGCAGCCGGACGGCTCGCATCGTCGCTGTACCCATGTCTCCCCCAAAGATCGCATGGCGGTGCAGCCCGGATAGAATCCGGAGCACTGTTCCGGAACAGATAAACGGAGCAGTGCTCCGTTTGTCAAAGGCGAGGTCTCGTATGCCTGTTGAATCACATTCCGGCACAGCGCGCGCGCCGCGCGCACCGCGCACCGACGCGCAGCGCAACCGTGACCGCGTCCTGGAGGTGGCGGCGGAGGTCATCGCGGAGCAGGGGACCCAGGCCTCCCTGCGGGACATCGCCCGGCGCGCCGGCGTCGGCCTCGGCACGCTCTACCGGCACTTCGCGAACCGGGAGGCCCTGCTGGAGGCCCTGCTGCACCGGCGTTTCACCCACCTCGCCGAACGGGCGGACGCGCTCGCCGCCACCGCCCCGCCCGAGCGCGCGCTGGCCGAGTGGCTCTACGAGTTCACCCTCGGCGCGGGCGCCTATCAGGGCCTGCCGGCGGCCCTCATGGCCACCCTGAACGATCCTCAATCACCCCTGCACGCCGACTGTCTGACGATGCGCCAGGCAGGCGGCAGACTGCTTGAGGCGGCTCAGGGGTCGGGGGTGATCCGGCCGGACGTGGCACCGATCGACCTGTTCGCGCTGGCCAATGCCCTCAGCTGGATCGCCGACCAGGCCCCGACGCTCGCCGAACGCCAGGAGCACCTCTTCCGCTTGACGATGGACGGGCTGAGGCCGCGATCCGATCGGGACTGATCCGCACGCACCGGTCGGAGGACGGGCGGTCTCCTCTACTCCTCTTCCCTTGCCTGCCAAGGGTGTTGGAGGATCACCGCATGAACCCGCATGCGACCGAACCGACCGCCGACGCGGCGGCCACCTACCTCACGGCGCTCCACGAGCGGCTGACCGCCGACGGCTGCACCGTGACCCTGCCGCAGTGGAACGACCACCGGGTGGTGACCGGCTGCCGCGCCGACCGCAAGGTCCGCTGGTTCGGGACGAAGGCCGAACTGTTCGTCTTCGCGGCCGCCGTCCCCGAGATCGACGCCGCCACCCTGGGGGAGTTCACCACGTGGGCCATGCGCTACGCCAAGAGTCTGCGCGGCGGCATACCCGGCGCCCGTAACGCGGCACTCGTGCTCCCCGCCCTCGTGAGCGCGCGGGTCCGGCCCGAGGCGGCCCAGTGGGCGGCTCAGGACGCCCGGATCCTCGACACGACGCTGATCAGCCGCCCCCTCACGGTCGAGACCGGCCCGGGCGCCGTGCGGACCACGATGTACCGGGGCAGGGTCGTCTGGGGCGGCATGTTCACGGGCCATGTGCTGGAGAAGGCCGCCCTGTACTTCCCGTGATCCCGGGAGCGGATGGGGGCTCGGCGTCCGCATCGGGTCGCCGAGGTGCCGGACGCGTGGAGCGCGCCCGGCACCGGGGACGGGGGTCAGCCGAGCGTGAGGCCGTTGTCGATCGCCGTCATCAGCGACCCGTTCGACGTGTCGCCCGACATCTCCCAGACGAAGACGCCGAGCAGGCCCTTCGACCGCAGCCAGGCGGTCTTCTTCCCGATGGACCAGGAGTCGTCGAAGGACCACCACTGGCCGCCGGGGCCGGTGTAGCCGTACGTCGAGACCGACTGCTCGTCGTGGTACACGGTCATTCCGGGCACGGACGCGAGGAGGTTCGAGTAGCCCCGTATGCCGGCCTCCTCCGCGAACTGTCCGGGCGCGGCGCCGCCGGCCGACTGCCATTCCCCGTGGACTCCGCCGTCGGTGACGTTCTGCCAGCCGCGGCCGTAGAACGGCAGACCGATGTTGAGCTTGCGGGGCGGGACGCCTGCGTCGATGTACGGCTTGACCGCGTTCTCGATGCTGAAGTGGAAGCCGTACGGGTCCTGGGCGTCGGTGTAGAGGTTCCCCTGGTGGCCGACGCGGTTCGGCTCCCAGGAGTTGTCGCTGCCTGCGCCGTGGAAGTCGTACCCCTGCACGTTGGCGAAGTCCATGGAGGTGAAGATCTTGTCCAGCTCCCAGCCCTGGGCGATCTTCACGGGGTCGGCGGGGGTGAAGGCGGTGAGGAGCTTGTGCCCGCCGCCCAGTTCGTCGAGCTGCTTGCGGAACTCGTGGATGAGCGCGGTGTTGTTGGCCTTGTCCTGGGCGCTGTAGTGGTTGCCCGGGTGGCCGTCGGGAGAGCCGGGCCACTCCCAGTCGAGGTCGATGCCGTCGAAGATCCCGGCCGCCGATCCCTCGCCGCCTGCGGCGTTGTAGACGGGAAGGTTGCCCTTGATCCAGACGTCGACGCAGGAGCGGACGAACTTCTCCCGGGAGGCCGGGGTGGCGGCCGCGTCGGAGAAGAACTTCGAGTACGTCCAGCCGCCGAGCGAGACCACGACCTTGAGGTGGGGGTGCTTGGCCTTGAGCTTCCTCAGCTGGTTGAAGTTGCCGCGCAGCTTCTCCCAGCCGGTGTCCGCGACCCCGTCGACGGACTGGGCGGCGGAGAAGGGCCGGCCGTAGTCGGCGTCCGCGTCACCGGCGCCCGTTCCCTGGTCGGGATCCTGGGGGTTGCCGGAGACGCCCTTGGTGACACCGGACAGGCAGGTCAGGTTGACCGGGTCGATGTTCTCGAAGGCGTAGTTGATCACGTCGAGCTTGGCGGCGCTGCCCGAGGTGTCGAGGTTCTTCACGAAGTACTGGCGCCCGTAGATGCCCCACTGGGCGAAGTAGCCGACCCGCAGGTGCTTGCCGGCCGCCAGGTCGTCGGTGGTGACGGTGACCGGGGCGGAGGCGGGGGAGGAGTTGTCCGCCGCGTCGCGCGCCTTGACCGTGAAGGTGTACGGGGTGAGCGGGGAGAGTCCGCTCACGGTGAGCGTGCGGGTGGCGGCGTCGACCGTGCGGTAGAGCGTGGCGCCCCGGTAGATGTCGTAGGCCACGACGCCGATGTTGTCGGTCGCCGCGTCCCAGGCGAGGGTGACGGTGGTCGGGGTCTTGCCCGTGGAGCGCGGGTTGCCGGGCGCGGTGGGCGGCTGAGGGTCGCTCGCCGGGTCCGTGGTGGTCGCCGTCACCGGGGCGCTCGCCGGGCCGGTGTTGCCGCGGGTGTCCTTGGCGCGGACGGTGAAGGTGTACGGGGTGGCCGGGGTGAGCCGTTCCACGACGGCGGAGGTGGAGGTGCTGGTGGCCACCACGGCGCCGTTGCTCACGACCTCGTACGAGGTGACCGGGTAGTCGCCGGCCGTCGCGGCGGTCCAGTCCAGCGACACGGTGCGCGCGGTGACGCCGGTGGCCCGGGGGGTGCCGGGGGCGGTGGGCGGCTTGTCGGGGCTGCCGTCGCACTTGGCGCCGTTGGCGGTGCAGCCGGTGGGGGTGCCGATCGGACCGCTGGCGACGAACCAGTAGCTGTACGGCTCGGTGGTTCCGCCGGCCGCGACGGTGCCGTTGTAGTAGGCGTTGCGGACGGTGACGTGGCGGCCGTTGACGGTCGCTTCGCCGTTGTAGTGGCCGCTGATGGTCACGCCGGCCGGGAGGTCGAACTCCAGGGTCCATCCGGTGAGCGCGGCGGCCGAGTTGTTGCGGAGGACGTACGTGCCCTTCCACCAGCTGCCGTTGTCCTGGCTGGTGAAGGTGGCGGTGGCACCGGCGGCCGCGTGCGCCCGCGGGGCGAGGCCGGTGAGCACGCTCAGGGGCAGGAGCAGCAGGGCGGCCAGCAGCACGAGCAGTCTGCCGTGACCGAGTAAGGGTCTTCTCAACGTGTTCTCCCTGACGCGATGGGGTGGACGGGGAGCGTCGCGGGACCGTGTGCGGCCTCGGCGGCGGCGTGGAACCTGTGGGGTCGCCGAACTGGGGCCAATCGGAAGGTAGTTGGTATGGACCAATCGGTCAATGCCGGATGCGTCCGGGGTTGACGGCCGCAGTGGTCCAGTCCACCGTGGAGTGAGCGCGGGACGCCTCCGGTGTGGGCCGGGACGTACCGCGCGGTTCCACCGCGCTGGACCGTGCGCACGAACGGCGGACCGCATCAGGTGCGCCGTCACCGGCCCGGCCGCCCGGGTCCCCAGGACCGGACGGCCGGGCACCCAGGCCCCGGCCCGGCCGGCCCCGCCGCATACGATCAGCGCGTGAACTCCGACGTCCTGCTGCACGCGAGCCCGACACCCTCCGCTCCCGCCCTCGTCCTTCGCCCCTGGCGCGCGGAGGACATCGACGCCCTGGTCGAGGCGTTCCAGGACCCCGCCCTGCGCCAGATGACGAGCACGCCCCTGGTCGAGCACGCGGACGGCTCGCGGTGGGTGCGGGCCCAGCAGCGCGGCTGGGCGGCGGGGGACCGGTTCGCCTTCGCCGTTCTCGAAACGCGACCCGACACGGCACACGGACAGGTGGTGGGCAACGTCGTCCTCAAGGAGGTCGCGTCCGGCAAGCCCTCCGCCGAGGTGGGATATTGGACGGCTGCCCCTGCGCGGGGGAGGAACGTGGCCCCGCGCGCGCTTGAGGCCGTCACCCGCTGGGCCTTCGGCACCTTCGGCGCGGACGGTCTCGAACGTCTCGAACTCCTGCACCAGGAAGACAATCCGGCCTCGTGCCGCGTCGCGCGGAAGAGCGGTTACGCGTTCGACAGGGTCCTGCCGGCAGCACCGCCCTCCTTCCCCCTCGACGGCCATCTGCACATACGGCGCACGGGTTCCTGACATCCCGTCGCGCATCGGGGGACCTCTTGCTCGTGCTGTGACCGCATAGGTTCGCCGGGTTGGTCGTCGTGGCGGTTGGGTGTGCGTTGACGTCCGATCCGACCGCTGGAGGCGCGGTGGCCGAGCCTGTCCGTGTGCGCAGACTGACCGACCAGGAGGGGCAGCGGCTGCAGCAGATCGTGCGCCGGGGCAGCACCAACTCGGTGCGCTATCGGCGCGCGATGATGCTGCTGGCCTCGGTCGGCGGGAATCGGGTGCCGGTGATCGCCCAGCTTGTGGCGGCCGACGAGGACACCGTGCGCGATGTGATCCACCGGTTCAACGAGATCGGCCTGGCCTGCCTGGACCCTCGGTGGGCGGGAGGCCGTCCCCGCCTGCTCAGCGATGACGACGAGGACTTCGTCGTCCAGACGGCCACCACCCGCCCCACCAAGCTCGGCCAGCCCTTCACTCGCTGGTCGCTACGCAACCTCGTCGCCTACCTGCGCACAGTCCACGGCCGAGTGATCCGTATCGGCCGCGAGGCGTTACGCGGCCTGCTCGCCCGCCGTGGAGTCACCTTCCAGCGCACCAAGACCTGGAAGGAATCCACCGACCCCGACCGCGAGGCGAAAAGGTGCCGCGAACACGCTGGCCGCGCTCAAGTCGATCCGCGCCGCACGGCCCGACGGCGCCCCCATCTATGTGATCCCGGACAACCTGTCCGCCCACAAAGGCACCGACATCCGCCGCTGGGCGACAAAGCACAAGGTCGAGCTGTGCTTCACCCCGACCTACGCCTCTTGGGCCAACCCCATCGAGGCCCACTTCGGACCGCTGAGGCAGTTCACCATCGCCAACTCCCACCACCCCAACCACACCGTGCAGACACGAGCCCTGCACGCCTATCTGCGCTGGCGCAACGCCAACGCCCGCCACCGCGATGTCCTGGCCGCCGAACGCAAGGAACGCGCCCGCATCCGAAGCGAGAAGGGCATCCGTTGGGGCGGACGCCCCCTCAGCGCCGCAGCCTGACCAACCTCGAACCTACACAGCCACAGCGCATCATCGGTCTGCTCGTGGCCAAGCGCGGACGACCGAAGTGTTGTGAAGATGATCTCGGCTGGGCAGATCCGGAGCCCCGAACGGGGCCGGTTCAGGAGCAGGACGGCGCCAGAGGCGAATGGCTCAGGAGGCGGACGGCTCGATCTCCCCCGCGAAGACGATGACCTGGTCGATGAGGCTCCGCCGCAGATGGACGACGTCCGTTCCCGCCAGGCGGGGGCCTCCATCCGGCGTCGTGAAGACCCACTGGTACCGGGCCCACTCGTCCGGCATGTCCACCGCCGAACAGCGCACCATCGTGCCGGTCCCCGCGGGGTGGCGCCGGATGTCCAGCACGAACCGCTCGACCGCCTCGATCCCCTCACTGCGGCCCAACGGTCCCCAGAAGACCACGTCCGAGGTCAGGGCCTGGGAGAGCAACGCAGTCACATAGCTGTCGTCCGAGGCGTTGAAGGCGGAGATGAACGTGTCGATCGCGGACCGCGCGGTCTCTTCCTGCATGCACCAGTAATACCAGTCGTCTGGCGGACCGCGCTCGTCCCGTGAGCCGTCTCCCGACCACGGTGAACCATCCCGGTCACAGCACTAGAGGGAAGTCGACGGGCGTTTCTGCTGCTTGCGGAAGACGGACGGAGCGACACCCACGTGGCGGGTGAACAGCCTGGCGAAGTAGGCGGGGTCGGGGTATCCGACGTCCCGCCCGACGAGCGAGACGGGCCGGTCGGTGTCGGCCAGCAGTGCCTTCGCCCGGTCGATTCTGCGGCGCGTCAGATACACCGCGGGAGGGGAGCCGGTCAGCCGGCGGACGGCCGTGGTGAGACTGTCGCGGGAGACCGACAGCTCCTTGGCGAGGTCGCCGATCCGTACGGGGCCGTCGGCCGCGTCGAGCAGTTCCAGGGCGCGACGGCCGAGGTCGCGTCGTGCCTGTCCGGGCTCCACGGGCGTCGACCGGCCGGTGCCCACCGCCGTGATCAAGGCGTGGAGGGCGCTCGCGGCGGCCACGTGGCCGCCGAGCGACTCCGGCCGGGCCAGCAGGTCCTGAATCCGGACGCACAGCGCAAGGGCCTCGGCGGGGTCGGCGGGCTCGACCGTCGGGTGTTCCGCGCCGAGGTAGCCCAGCTCCGCGTAGCTCGGCGCGGCGGGTCCTTCGAACAGGACCCAGTGCTCGTCCCAGCCGTCCGGCGACGGCGCGTAAGAGTGACTGACCCCGGGGGACAGCCAGAAGAACGATCCCGGCCGCACGTCGTGGCGGCCGCGGCCGTCGAGCTCCAGGGATCCCGATCCCCGGAGCACGAGGACGCCGGCGTGGCAGTTCAGAGTGCGTTCGCCCTGTGCGTGGAGCCGGCCGGAGATCCGGCCGGCCCCGGTCACGGCGATCCCCAGTGCCCGCACGCCCTCCGGCGGGGTGCGGTAGTGCGCTACGGAGTCCAACGTGCACCGCTCCCGTCGACAATCGTCCAAGTTTCCGCGGAATCCGTGCATTGTTCCACGTCAGAGAGGGGGCAAGGATTGCTCCATGAGTACGGGACAACTGGACCGGCCCCTGCCGACCGCCCTCACCTCCAACGGCCACCGCCTGGACGGAAGCGACCGCAGGCTCGGCCGCCTGGAACCGGTACCGGACGCGGAACGCCACGACCTGGGGTCCTTGCGGCACCGTCTGGCCCGCGACGGCTACCTCTACCTGCCGGGCTTCTTCGACCGCGCGACGATCGAGGGCTTCCGCCGCTACTACTTCGCCGGGCTGGCCGAGGCCGGCCTGACCCGCCCCGGCTCCGACCCGTCCGAGGGACTCGCCGCGGCCGCCGGAGATGTGGACCGGGCGCGTCTCCGCTCCGTGCTGTTCCAACGGATCGTCCCCGGCCGGGAGTACGAGGCCCTCTGCCGGCACCCCGCGCTCGTCGCCTTCTACCAGTGGTTCCTGGGAACCGGCGAGGTGCACCTGCACCGCAGGAAGATCATCCGCCATGTGGGCCCGGGCGAGTCGGGCATCGGCACCGCCACCCAGGCCCACTACGACCTCGTCTACCTCCGCGAAGGCACCGACCGGATCGTCTCCTCCTGGATTCCGCTGGGCGACTGCCCGATCGCCCGGGGCCCTCTCGTCTACCTCGAAGGCAGCCACCACCGCGTCCTGGCGGACGAGGCCGCCGGCCGCCTGCGCCGCCCCGCCGCGTCGATCACGGCCGACCTGCCCGCGCTGGCGGAGGAGTACGACTCCCGCTGGCTCGTCACCGACTTCGCCGCGGGCGACCTCATGGTGCACAGCACCCACATCATCCACGCCTCACTCGACAACCAGGACCCCGCCGGCCGGTTCCGCCTGTCCACCGACATCCGCTACCAAGCCGCCTCGGAACCGATCGACACCCGATGGCAGAACCACTGGCACGACCAGGACGGCCTGTGATGCCACGTCGACGCCCTCGGCCTCCTCGCCCGGGCTGCCCAGGACGCAGCGCCTACGTGGCCGGGTCACGTGCTCAGAGTGTCGTCCCCTCGGGGACCCACCCGTCGCCGCCGAGGGGGAACTCGTAGCCGGGGCGCCCGTTGTGCCCGCTCGTACGGAACGGCCTGCCCTTGTTGTCGATCTTGAGGGTGCCGTGGCGGGAACCGCTGGACCAGGTCAGCTCCAGGTACCAGCTCACGTCGTAGGCGGAGGCGTCGGCCCTGACGTAGAAGACCTCCGGAGCGGATTCGCTCACCTTGAAGGGGAAGTCCGGCTGTCCCGCTTCGGGTACGACGGCGGGGCGCGTGGCGTCGAGAGCCACGGTGAAGGAGCGGGTCGGGACCGCGGCACCGCAGCCGACACCCGGGTAACCCATGGCGTAGTCGTTCCAGGCGAGCGGCGCACGCTTGTCGGCCGTACGGACGCTGAGGCTGTCCAGGACCACCGTCTCCTTGCCCGAGCCCTGAAGCGTCAGCGTGACGTACTGCTCGCCCGCGGGCACGGCTCCGGACGCCGCCACCCATGCGGGGGCGTCCTGTTCCACCGGCGGCGGACCGACCCGGGCCGGGGGCCTGTCGATCAGATAGTGCTGGCCGCAGGGCGATTCCCAGCTGTGCGGCTGGGTGGTGACGCTCAGCGGCGCACGGGGACCGACGCCTCCGCCGAGGCCGGCGGAGGAGGAACCCCCGGTGGCGACGGCACCGGCGGTGCCCTTCCGCGAGTCGCCGCCTCCTGCGGGCAGGTTCGTGGCGAGCGCGATCGTCCCCGCGACGACCACGGCGGCGACCACCACGGCGATCCCGGCGACGACTGCCCCGCGGCGGCGCTCCTTCGGCGCGGGCGTACCGGTCTCCACCCCCACCGGCGGGCTCGCGCCGGCCTCCTGCGGCACGGGCTGTGTCACCGGGGCGGCGCCGGCCGGGGCCTTGAGATCCGGCTCGGTCCCTCTGCGCGGCCGGTTCGCGTCTGCCAGCACCCAGTGCCGGTGCAGTGCGACGAGCTCCTCGGGCGATGCCTTGCAGAGGCGGGCGAGCCGCTCGACCGGTGCGTAATCCGTCGGGACGACGTCACCGGAGCAGTACCGGTGCAGCGTCGACGTGCTCATGTGGAGTCGCTTGGCGAGCGTTCCGTAGCTCAGCCCGGATCGGTCCTTCAACTCCCGCAACAGCCCGGCGAACCCGGCCTCAGCAGTGTCTTCCGACACTGTTCCTCCCGCCCCAGTGTCCCGTCCCACGTCCCAGGGGCGGGTTGTCTCAGCAGCTCAGAGCCCCTTTGGGCATTCCAGCGTCCCTGACCGTCCATCGGGTCTGGCAGCTGGGACGGAACTGCGCTCAAGCTCGGGTCATCCAAGCACAGCGCTCTGGGCGACCGGCCTCAACCGGCCACCCACGGCTTGTCGTACGAGAGGGAAGAGACATGTTCGCCATCCGCGGCACCCGCCCCACGAGCAGCGCCCGCACGCCCGGCACGCCCCGCACGCCCGGCACGCCCTGTACGCCCGGTGCGCCCCGGACCCCGCACTCCCGACGCGTCGCGAGCGCGGCCGTCGTCGCCCTCGCGGCGCTCGCCCTCACCGCGTGTCAGGGCGGCACGGGTGTGAAGGACGAGGGAGCCGAGGCCGCCCCGAGCGCCACCACGGTCGCGCCGTCGTCGGCGCCGCAGACGTCGCCGCGCGACACGCCAAGCGCCCAGAACACCCCGACCGGCCGGCAGGTGAGGCCGAGCACCACCCCGGCTCCCCTCCCCGAAACGACCGGCGACGGCTCCCGGGCATCTGGCGGCGGAGCGACCGGCGGAGCGACCGGCGGTGCGACCGGCGGTGCGACCGGCGGGAGCGGACCGGCGGACGCGAAGCACTCCTCGGAACCGTCCGCCGCGGCCGAGCGGGTCTCGTGCAACGGCTCGAACACCGCGGTCACCGTCCAGCCGCTGTCCCGCCCCCTCAACCACCTGCTGATCACGGTGAGGAACACCGGCTCGAAGCTCTGCGATCTCACCTACTACCCGGTGCTCCGCTTCGACGAGATGCAGTGGGCGCCGGCCGCGCGGGAGGACACCAAGCCTCAGGCCGTGGTGTCCCTCGCGCCCGGCGAGTCGGGCTACGCGGCGGCCATGCTGTCGGCGGCCGACGGCAGCGGCGAGGGCGGCGCGACCGGAAGGCGGCTCACGATCGCCTTCCAGGGACGGACGCCCCTCAGCAGCGGCGGGGCGTCCGCCACCCCGTCCCTGCCGGCGAAGGGCATCTACTACGACAGCTCGTTGACGGTCACGTACTGGCAGCGGACCGTCGAGGACGCGCTCGGCTCCTGAGCCGGGAGGCGACGGCCGGCCGGGACGTCGGCGCCGCCCGGCGCTCTTGCGGCGATGCCGTACGCACGGGCCGGGTGCCGGTGTTCGGCCGAAGACCGGCTTGCCCGGCGGGCGGGGTGCGCCACAGTGGAGGGAAGTCCCGCGGAGGAAGGCCGTCCCGATGCCGGAGGAAACCAAGGATGCCGTCGCTCTCCTTCACGTCACCGAACGACTCATGAAAGAGTTCCCCGGCCTGGATCCCCGCGTCGTCCGGGATGCGGTCGACACCGCATATGCGGACCTCCAGTACGTCCGCGTGCGCACCTACCTTCCCGTCCTGATGGAACGTCGCGCCCATGACCTCCTCTCGGCGGCGGATCAGGGCTCGGCGTGAACCCGTTCGCGACGAACGTGTTCGGTACGATCGGATCATGAATGCGCGCCCTGAGCCGATCAGCCGCCGCGAGCGACCCGCCAAGGCGGCTCTCACCCGTGGCGGCATCGTCTCGACCGCGGTCCGCCTGATGCGTACCGAAGGGCTGCAGAGAGTCACGATGCGCCGACTGGCCAAGGAGCTGGACACCGGGCCGGCTTCGCTGTACGTGTACGTGGCCAACACCGCCGAGCTGCACGCCGCGATCCTCGACGTGCTGCTGGGCGAGGTCGATCTCGGTCCGGTCGGGTCCGCAGGCGACTGGCGCGAGCGGATCGAGGCCGTACTGGAGTCGTACGGCGACGTCCTGCACCAGCACCCGGCCCTGGCCCACTCGGCGCTGGTCGCCCGCCCGTCCGGACCCCACTACGTGGCCCTGCTCGAAGCCCTGCTGGCGCTGCTGGCCGAGGGTGGCGTGCCGGACGCGCAGGCTGCCTGGGGGGTGGACGTGCTGCTCCAGGCGGCCACCGCGAGCGCGGCCGAGCACTCCGCTCACGACGCGTCCCCCCACGCCGACGAGGACTGGAGCGCGCTCGCCGACGCCCTGGAGAACGCCTCTTCGGATCGCGCTCCGCACGTGGCCGCGCTCGGTTCCCGACTGCTGTCGGGCACACCGCGGTCACGCCGGAAGTGGGGTGTCCAGATGCTCCTCAACGGCATGCTGCACACCCCCGTTCCGACACCCTGATCTGCTTCGACCTCTGGCCTGTCGCCGACGTCGAGCCGCCGCACCACAGTGCGTCCGTCACCGCCGCTCTCGCCCGCGTGCTCGGCTTCGGGTGAACTTGTTCGTAACGAACATGTTCGTTACGTTGGAGGTGTCAGCGCTGGCGTACGCCCGATCGGTGCTCGCCGGCCGGATCCCCGGCGTTCGGAACGGAGCCCACCATGAACACCCCCACCGTGAACCCCCACCACCCCGTCGTCATCGTGGGTGCGGGCCTCGGAGGCCTGACCCTGGCGCGCGTCCTGCACGTGAACGGAATCGAGTCCGCCGTCTTCGACCTGGAGACCGGGCGCCACGCCCGTACGCAGGGCGGCATGCTGGACATCCATGCCGAGAACGGACAGGTGGCACTGGGCGCCGCCGGACTCCTGGACGGCTTCCGCGCTCTCGTCCACCCGGGTGGAGAAGCGACCCGGGTCCTGGACAAGCACGCCACCGTGCACTGGGACGCGGCTGACGAGGGCGAAGGCGACCGCCCTGAGGTCGACCGCGGGCAGCTGCGGGACCTTCTGCTCGACTCCCTGCCCGAGACCACCGTTCACTGGGGCCGTAAGGCCACCGGCGCCCGGCCGCTCGGCGCGGGTCGGCACGAGGTGACCTTCGCCGACGGCACGGCCGTCACCACGGACCTGCTCGTCGGTGCCGACGGAGCCTGGTCGCGCGTACGCTCCCTGCTCTCCGACGCGAAGCCCGTCTACAGCGGCGTCTCCTTCGTCGAAGCCGACCTGCGCGACGCCGACACCGCTCACCCGGCCGAGGCCGCCGTCGTCGGACACGGAATGCTGTTCGCGCTCGCCGACGGCAAGGGATTCCTCGCTCACCGCGAGACCGACGGAAACCTGCACGTGTACACCGCGCTCACGGCCTCCGACGACTGGCTCGACAGCATCGACTTCGCCGACACCGGAAGGGCCAAGGCCGGTGTGCTCGCCCGGTTCGACGGCTGGGACGAGAGCCTGAAGGCCTTGGTGGCGAACGCCGACGGCCGACTCACGCCGCGCAAGATCAACGTTCTGCCCGCCGACCACCGCTGGAACCGCGTGCCGGGAGTCACGCTGCTCGGTGACGCCGCCCACCTCATGTCGCCGTTCGCCGGCGAGGGCGCCAACCTCGCCATGCTCGATGGCGCCGAACTCGGCCAGGCCCTCGCCGCCCACCCGAACGACCTCGAAAAGGCCCTCACCGTCTACGAGGAGGCCCTCTTCCCGCGCAGCTCCGAGAAGGCCGCCGAATCCGCCGCCGGACTGAAGACGTGCTTCGGCGAGGAGCCGATCGCCCGGCTCCTCCGCCTGTTCACCGACGCGCCGGCGGACAACGACTGATCGGACGTGGTCCGAGGGGCGTCCGGGCCGGTGGCGGGGCTGCTACACGATGGCAGGCAGGCCGCCGAGCTGCTGCATGAGCGAGAACAGGTTCGCGACGCCCCAGTGCTCGGTGATCTTCCCGTCGCGCACCCTCATGGCGTCCACGGTGTCGAAGCTGATCTGCCTGCCGGTGGGCGCGATCCCGAAGAACTCGCCTTTGTGGGTGCCGTGATACGTCTTGAACGTGGTGACGAGGTCGCCGTCCGCGGACTGCCAGTGGATGACGGGGCGGAAGTCGGGAAACGCCTCGCGGAGCACCTGGTACAGCTCCCGTGCGCCCGCCTTGTCGGCGGTGCGGCCGGGCTGCGGCGTGTGGTCGAGGAAGTCGTCGGCGAACAGCTCGTCGAAGAGGGCGAAGTCACCGCCACCCTGGACCTCTTCGGTGTTGCGGCGCACGACCGCCTTGGCCGCCTCGCTCGGATCGTTCTCGCGCATGGAATTCCTTCGTGGGGAGTGGAGGGGAGGGGGGGGAAGGGTGCGTAGGTCTGCCGACGGCATGATCGAGTGCGGTGCCGCACCGCGCGTACGGGCACCGCGCCATGATCGGCCATGGGAGCGGGAGGACGGAGGAACGGTCACTCCGTGTCGCGCGGGGAGCGAGGCGAGGAGCGGGCCGAAGAGGTGCTGCGTTTCCCGGTCTACCCGGCGCGCACGTCCGCTTGGGAGTATGAAAGTTCCCGCTCCCCTCAGGAGCCGAGTTCGTGACGGGTCGCCACGGAGGTGATCGGAGACATGGCAGCTCCCGGCCTTCGAGCGGATCCGACGGACGAGGAACTCACCCGCAGGGCCCAGGCCGGCGAGACCGTGGCCCTGGGACTGCTGCTGGCACGCCATCAGGCGCCCATGCGCGCGGTGGCGCTGAGCGTGCTGGGTCACGGCCCGAATGCAGAAGACGCGGTGCAGGAGGCCGCGTTGACCGCGCTGCGCCGTATCGGTGACGTGCGGGATCCCGCGGCCGTGGGCGCGTGGCTGCGCGCGGTCGTGCGGAACGCCTGCCGCATGCGCGTGCGCGCCACTCGGGAATCACCGGGGCTCGACGGCCTCCAGCTCCCGCACCTCCGCGGCGACGACGTGGCGCATCCCGAGCGGATCGTCGAACAGCACGCGATGCGGGACTGGATCTGGGAGGCGGTGGAGGAACTGCCCGAGCAGCAACGGCTGGTGTTGATGCTCCGGCACTTCAGCGGCGTCACTTCCTACCGGGAGATCGCCTCGGCCTGCGACATTCCGATCGGTACGGTACGCAGCCGGCTCAGCCAGGCCAGAGCCACACTCGCGCGGGTGCTCCTGTCGACCGCCGCGCAGGCGCACGACGACGCCTCCGTACTCGCCGAGGCGAGCACGCACGAGGCCGTGGCGACGCTGAGGGCGTGGGAATCCGGTGGACTGCCCCGGGACATCTCCGAGTTGTGGCCGGCCGAGTCCGAGATGGTCGGCCGACTCGGCAGACCGGGGGAACGCGTCCATCCCGTCCCGGTCATGCGGAAGACCCTGGAAGACGGAGTGCGGCAGCATCTGCGCCATGTGGTGGCGAGCCGCGAGATCCAGATCTGGGAGATGGACGTCACCCATCCCGGTGCGGTCCACATCTGTCCGCCGCATCTCGCCTGGCTCATGTTCCGTCGGGACGGGCGCGTCCAGAGACTCCGGGTGGTCTTCCCGTTGCCCTCGGGGTAGCGCGAGTGGCCCTTCGGCGGCTGTTCGCCGTCCGGGTCGCAGGCCGGGCCACGGCGGTACGTGACCCGGGCATGGCCGTACGCGAGGCGGACGTGGCGGTGCGTTGCCCCCGGTCTCAGCGTTCGGCAGCCTGCTTGACGAGGTCGGCCACCGCGCCGGGGCGCGAGACGTAGACGGCGTGACTTCCGGGCACTTCGACGGTCTGGGCGCCGGTCCGCTCCGCCATGGCGCGCTGGGCGGGCGGGGGGATCATGCGGTCGTCGGCGGCCACCAGGTACCACGCCGGCTTCGTGCGCCAAGCGGGCCGGGACACGGCGCCGTTGAGGGCGTCGACGCCCCACGGGACCTGGGAATCGGCCATGAACGCGGCCAGGCCCGCCGGGACGTCCGCGGCGAACGAGGCCGCGAACTTGTCGCGGTCCAGGAACAGGAAGCCGTCCTGGGGCGGGAGGATGGGCGGCACGGGGGCGCCGGGCGGGGGATCGGCGATCAGGGTGCTGACCGACTCGCCCTTGTCGGGGGCGAAGGCCGCGATGTAGACGAGGTCGGTCACCTTCTCGTGGTTGCCGGCCTCGGTGATCACGACACCGCCGTAGGAATGGCCGACCAGGACGGCAGGCCCGTCCAGGGAGTCGAGGACCTGACGGGTGGCGGAGACGTCGCCGTCGAGGGACAGCGTCGGGTTCTGGACGATGCTGACGCGGTACCCCTCCTGGCTCAGCTGCTCGTACACCCCCTGCCACCCGGAGCCGTCCACGAAGCCGCCGTGGACGAGCACGATGTTCTTGGGCCGGACGTTCTCGCTCATCACCATTCCTGCTTTCATCGGCTGGGTGAGGTCGTGGGAGAACGGTAGGAGCCGGGGAGGCGCGGTGGATTCCGTCATGTGACGTAGCCCGCGCCAAAGACCCGTTCAGCCCTCCTCCAGCCGGCCGAGCGCGTCGCGCAGAGCAGCCCTGGAAGACACGCCGAGCTTGGGGAAGAGTTGGTACAGGTGAGTGGAGACGGTGCGCGGGGAAAGGAAGAGACGCTCACCGATCTCCTTGTTGGTGAAGCCCGCGGCGGCCAGCTTCGCGATCTCCGACTGCTGCGGCGTCAGCGGGGACCCGGAACCGCCGGAGTCGTCCTCCCGGTGGCCGCCGGCGGCACGGAGTTCCTGGGCTGCCCGTCGGGTCCAAGGGTGTGCGCCCAGCTGCCCGAAGACGTCCCTCGCCGTCGCCAGGTGGTGCCGGGAGCGGGCGGCGGCTCTGCACCGACGCAGGTGTTCGCCGTAGGAGAGGTGGACGCGAGCGAGGTCGAAGGGCCAGCGCTCCGCCTCCGGAACCGTCAGGGCCTGCTCGAAGAGCGAGCTCGTGTCGCTGTCGGCGGCGAGGGCGTCCGCGGCGAGCAGCAGCATTCTCAGTCTCGGGGAGAGCGTGTCCAGCCCCGTGTCGCGGGCGGCGGCGACATGGGCTCGGGCCGCGCCGCGCCGACCGGTCCGCACGGCGGCTTCCGAGAGGTCCATGACCAGCCACACGGCGTGGGGGACGAAGGCGGGAAACTCGCCGGCGGGGCTGACGATCACGGCCTGTCGGTACGCCTCCTCGAAGTCCCCCCGGCCGAGCGCTGACAAGGCGCGCGTGTGCGCGGCGTAGAAGCGCACCGCACCGGCTCGCCGCGGCCCGGCCCACCGGTCCATCTCGCCGGTCAGAGCGTTCGCGGTGGCGTGGTCACCTTGCATCGCGGCCCGGGCGGCGAGGAGGAATTTCCCCGGCCACGCCAGCATCGGGTAGCCGTGGTCCTCGCACATCGCGAGTCCCTCGTGGGCTGCTCTGTTCAGCTGCTCCCACTCACCGGTGAGCAGCGCGTGATTGGCCAGGAGGAAGAGCGCGTCGATCGCCGGCGCGACCGCTTCGCCCTTGCGCCCGGCCTCGACCACGCGCCGGAGCGCGTCGGCGCAGCCGCCGAGCCGGTCGACGTAGGCGGAGGAGATCCCGGTGCGGACGATCCGCAGCGGGTCGGACACGTGGGTGAGCTCGGCGACGGCCGTGTCGAGCCGCTCCAGGTCGTCGCGGGTGCATCGGGCCGGGTCGCCGAAGGTCGCCCGGGTGATGGCCGGCGCGCCGGGATCGCCGCCGAATCTCCCGAGCGCGGCGTCCAGCGGCTGCCACGGCTCGGGCCGGCCGCTGAAGAAGCAGATCAGGAGCAGCGTGTGGAGCGCCTCGGCCAGTACGGGATCGTCCGGGTCGTACGGCTCGGGCTGCAGGGCCACCGCCGCGCTGAGCAGCCGGTGGGCGGTGTCGACGTCCCCCGACCCGTTGAGGAGATAGGCGGAACTCGCCACGGCCGTGACGAGGGATCCGGGGCCGGGCGCCGCTCGTCGCGCGTGGTCGAGCAGCCTCGGGACCTCGTACAGGTCACCGGTGACGCTGGCGCCGACGTACGCCGCCTCCGCCAGTCTGCGGGCCCGCTGTTCGGCGTCGGGGCTGAGGTCCGCGGCGCGCAGCAGCGACGCGATGGCGATGGAGCCGTCGCCCCGGCGGCTCATGCTGCGCGCGGCACGTTCGAGGAGAGCGGCCACCGCCTCGTCCGGTGCCACGGTGGCCTCACCCAGATGCCAGGCCTGGCGCTCCGGCTGATCGCTCAGGGGGCGGGCGAGGGCGAGGTGCGCGTGGCGTCGCTGGTCGTGGGTGGAGAGGTCGACCACGGCCGAGCGGGTCAGCGGGTGACGGAACGCCAGGCGACCGGTGCGGTCGTCGACGCTGACCAGCTGGGCCCGTTCGGCCGGCCCGAGTTGTTTGAGGCTGCACCGGCCCTCGACGGCTCGCTCCAGGGCGTGAAGGTCGCCCGTGCCTTCGAGCGCGGCGAGCAGCAGCAGGTAGCGGGTGACCGCCGGGAGAGTGCCGATGCGTGAGGAGAACGCCGCCTGGAGACGGCTGCTCAGCGGCAGGTGCCCGGGGAGCGTTTCCGACGCCGTGCGCTGCGAGTCGGTGAGCGACACCGGGAGTTCGAGCAGCGCCAGGGGATTGCCCTGCGCCTCGGTGACGAGGCGTCGTCGGACCCGTGGGGCCAGGGCTGGGTAGCGGTCGACCAGCAGGGCGTCGGCGGCCCGGTCGTCGAGCGGGCGCAGAAGGTGGACCGCGAGGCCCGAGTGCTCGAAGAAGCCGCCCGCACCGGGCCGTTCGGAGCCCAGCAGTCCGACCTTCGTGCCGATGAGCCGACGGGCGGTGATTCCCAGAACCAGGGCGCTGGTGGGATCCATCCACTGCAGGTCGTCGAGGGTGATCAGCAGAGGGCGCTCGCCCGCCGTCCGTGCCAGCAGCGCCAGGAGCGCCCGCGCCACGGCTTCGTGAGGGGGCACGGGGCCCGCGCCTTGCCCCAGAACGACGGTGAGCACCTCCCGATGGGCCGGACCGAGTCCGCCCACCTCGCCGATCACCGGCTGGAGGAGCTGCTGGAGACCACTGAAGCTGGTCTGTGCTTCGAACTGGACTGCCGTCGCGCGCAAGGTGGGCACGCCCGCACCCTCCGCGCGGGACGCGGCTGCCGCGAGCAGCGCGGTCTTTCCCACCCCGGGGTCCCCGGAGATCAGCAGGGTGCCGCCGGCGGTGGACGCGCCGGCGAGGAAGGAGTCGACGCGTCGAAGGTCGGCCTCCCGGCCGACCAGCATCTCGCCGGCACTGTCAGGAACGCGCGAGTCGTAGCGGTGCGTAGGGGGCACGGAAGTCTCCTGCGGTCGAGGGGTGACACCGACAAGATGCGGTCCCGTCTCGGAAGTTCGATCCCCAGGTGTGGGCTGCGTCACGTCTTGAACGCGGAGTGTGTGCCGTGCGTCGGACGAGCTCGTCGCCCGACATGCCTGCGAGCGGGCCGCTCCTCAGCCCGTCGGGTCCGTGGCGCCGCCGCGCGCCACCGTCCAGGACGAGTGGGTGTTGACCTCGGCCACCTTGGCCTGGGCGAGCCGCTTGTAGCCGTGTGCGGTGTGCGGGAAGCGTGGGCCAATGGCTCCGTCCGGTCACTCGCTGCGCTGTCATGGTGGGCCAATGGCCCACTCCTTCGGCGGTGAGTTGAGCCGCTGCACCCCCTTCGGTCTATTCTTGTAGCCATCACACACTTTCGGCGCCGCGCAGCGCCGTCCGGCGACGAGGCCGGACCGGCCCGCGGTGCTTTCGTCGTGTCCGAGCCCCCACCACCCCCGGGGAGCCTCGCTCGCGGTGAGGAACAGATCAAGGGGGGCGGGATTGGCCGCCGTGCGGAAGTACTTCATGGCCCCGGATCCGGGGCTCGTCCGGCTCAGGGTCTCGCTGCGTGCCGTCCTCGGCATCGCGCTCGCGGTCGCCCTGGCCGAGCTGCTCGGCCTGTCCCTCGTCGCGTCCATCACCGCCGGCCTCGCAGCCCTGCTGGCGCTCTTCACCGTCGGCGACCCGACCGTGCGCCGCCAGGCGGTCACCACCGCCCTGCTGCCGGCCGTCGGCTTCCCGGTACTCGCGCTCGCGACCCTCCTGCACGACGCGCCGCTTCTGCGCGACGCGGCCTGGCTGCTCGTCGTCTTCGCCGGGGTGTACGCCCGCCGCTGGGGCCCGCGCGGGCACGCCCTCGGCATCTTCGCCTTCATGCAGTTCTTCGTGACCCAGTTCCTCCACGCCGTCCCCGCCCAGCTCCCCGAGCTGTACGCGGCGGTGACCCTCGCGCTCCTCGCCGCCGGAGCGGTCCGCTTCGGCGCCTGGTGCATCGAGCGGCGCGTCCCGCCGCCCGCCGCGCCCGCCCCGCTGCCGGGGACCGGGTTGGCCCGTCCCACCACCCGCCAGGCGTTCCAGGCCACCGCGGCCTGCGCCGTCGCCCTCGCCGCCGGCCAGCTGATCTCCCACGAGCGCTGGTACTGGGCCGTCGGCACCGCGTGGTGGATCTTCGTCAACACGGCCTCGCGCGGCGAGACGCTCGTCCGCGGCTTCCGCCGCGTTCTCGGCACCGTCACCGGCATCGCCGCCGGCCTCCTCGTCGCCGTACCCCTCGCCGGCGCGCCCGGCCCCACCGCCCTCCTCGTCGCCGTGTGCGTCTTCGGGATCTTCTACACCGCCCCGCTCTCGTACAGCTGGATGATGTTCTTTGTGACCGTCATGGCGGGGCTCCTCTACGGGCTGCTCGGTGTCCTGCACCCCGGACTGCTCGTCCTGCGCTTCCAGGAGACCGCCGTCGGCGCCATCGGTGCGGCGATCGGCGTGGCGTTGCTGCCGGTGACGACGCACGCCGCCACCAATGCCTGGATCGAACGGGCCGTGACCTGTGTCCACACCTGCACCACGGCAGCCGCCCGCCGGCTCGCGGGCGACCCCGTCGCCGACCCGGCGCCGCACGCCGCCGAGCTGGAGCTCCTGCTCGGCCGGGTCCGGCTCTCCCTCGCCCCGCTCGTGCATCCGCTGAGCCCCTTGCGCGCCCGCAAGGCCCGGGCCCGCCGGGTGCTCGCGCTCCTGGACGACTGCGCCCGCGAGATCAGGGGCCTCGCCCTCGTCGCGGCCGACCCCGACGCCTCCCACGACGCCCGGCTCGCGGCCGCGGCCTGGCGGGTCGAGGCCGCCGTCCACGCCCTCGTACCCCCGACGCGCCCCGTCCCGGCCTCCGGCGGACAAACCGCCGCGACACCGCGCCACCACCCCGGCGCCGAGGCGGCCCTCGGGCACCTGCACGGGCTGGAGCAGGCCCTCGTCGATCTGGCGGCGCCGCTGCGCTCCTCGCCGCGCGCCCCGCTCGTCCCGGCGGCCTGATCCCGCCCCGGGGCCACACCGGAACCGGCTGGTCTAGACCGCCTGCTACCGTCGACCGGACGACGGCCGGTCGTCCGTGACCGGCCCCACGACAGGGGAGGCGCCATGGGCGACACAGGGGCGGTACAGGGCCGGAGCGGGCTGCGGGCGTACATCGGGTCGTTCACGTCGGTGGGCGGTCTCGGCGTCCTCGCCGCCGACGTCGACCCGGAGACGGGTGCGCTGACCGTCACCGGCGCCTCCGACGGCGTCGCCGATCCCTCGTTCCTCGCTCTCGCCGGCCCCGTGCTCCACGCCGTCTCCGAGACCGAGCCGGGCGCCGTCGCCGCCTTCGACGTCACCGGGCCCGTACCCCGGCCGCTCGGCGAGCCCGTCCCCGTCGACGGCGCCGGCCCCACCCATCTCGCCCTCGCCGCCGGGCACCTCCTCACCGCCAACTACACCTCCGGCAGCGTCACCGTCCTGCCGCTGGCCGCGGACGGCACCCCCCGCCCCGCCACGGCCGTCCTGCGCCACGAGGGCAGCGGCGACGTCCCCGAGCGCCAGAGCGGCCCCCACGCCCACCAGGTGCTCCCCGACCCCTCAGGCCGCTGGATCGTCAGCGTGGACCTCGGGACCGACTCCATACGGATCTGCGCCCTCGATCCCGCGACCGGCGCACTCACCCTCCACGGCGAGACCGCGCTGCGCCCCGGCACCGGCCCGCGCCACCTCGCCTTCCACCCCTCGGGCACCCACGCCTACGTCCTGAACGAGCTGGAGCCCACCCTCACCGTCTGCCGCTGGGACGCCGGGGCGGGCGTCCTCGAACCGCTCGGCGAGACACCCGTCGTCCCCGAGGGCACCACGGGCCCCAGCTACCCGTCCGGGGTCGTCGTGGCCCCCGACGGCCGCTTCCTGTGGGCCGCCGTCCGCGGCGACGACACCCTCGCCGTCCTCGCCCTCGACCCGGACGGCGCGAAGGCCGACCTGGTCGCCACCGTGCCCTGCGGGGGCGCCTGGCCCCGCGACCTCACCCTCGACCCCTCCGGGCGGCGGCTGTACGCGGCCAACGAGCGCTCCGGAGACGTCACCTGGTTCGACCTCGACCCCGAAACCGGCGTCCCCGTCCGGGCCGGCGCGATCGAGGCCCCGGCGGCCTCCTGCGTCGTCTTCGGCTGAGCCGGAGACCAGGGCGGATCCGAGGTCGGATGCGAGGTCGGATACGAGGTCGGATAAGAGCCCGCCACGCCAGAAGGGCCCGCGCCGGATGCCTCCGGTGCGGGCCCTTCTCGCTACGGCACGTCTCAGAGCGTCGGCGCGCCCTGCGGCTGCTGCGGCGGGATGCCCAGCGCCGCCGTGTACTGCGAGAGCACCAGCTTGCCGATCGCCGGGTAGGCACCCAGCGGCTCGGCCGCGGCGCACCCGGCCTCCTTCGAGGCCTCGTCGAGCAGGCCCTCGGCCAGCTCGGGGCCGATCAGGTACGGCGCGAGGGCCAGCTGGACCGAACCCGAGGCGCGCAGCTGCTCGGCGATGGAGGTGATCGAACCCTCCTGGTCGAGCGCGGCGGCCATCACCGGCACCGCGAGGCGCGCGGCGAGCAGCATGCCGGTGATCCCGGCGGCCTGCACGGCCTCCTCGCCGCCGACCGTGGCCAGGATGATGCCGTCGGCGGCCGTCGCGACCGTGAACAGCCGGGCGCGGTCGGCGCGGGCGAGCCCCGCCTCGGACAGGCGCACGTGCAGCGCCTCGGCGAGCAGCGGGTGCGGACCGAGCACCTCGGTCAGCTCGGCGGTGTTGCCGCTGTCCATGAGGGCCTGGCGGACCTGGCGCATCAGGGCGCTGTCCGGGCCCGCGAGCAGCGGGACCACGACCGCGGCGGGACCCGTCGGGGCGGTGACCTCACGGCCCGCCGCCACGGCCAGCTCGTAGCGCTGGGTGCGCAGCACCTCGACCGAGGCGAGCACGGTCGCGAGCGCGGGGTACTCGGTGTCGTCGCCGTCCAGGAAACCGATCACGGCCTCCAGGCCGGGCAGCTCCGAGCGGGCGATGCTCACGACCTCTTCGGCCAGTGAGCGTATGGCGGCCGACGGCACACCGGGAACGGCGAGAACCAGTGCGGGAGCGCCCTCGGGCGCCGCCGCGGGTTCGGGGCGACGGTGCCGCCCGGACTGGCGGGGTCGAGGCATTCGTACAGGCAGGCCGGAAGCAGGCCCAGTGGGGGAGCTCATGGCGCCGCATGCTACTGGTTTCGTCGGCCACGCTGTTCGGTGAGGTGCGATCGCGCGCCGTCTGTCCCCCTATGTCCGGTCTCCGTGCCCGCTTCCGGACTCGTCCGGTGCCTCCGCACCACCCCCGACCTGGGCGGATGCCGCCGCCTCCGCCGCCGCGTCGCCGAACAGGCGGAGCAGCGACGGGTCCTCCGGCAGCCTCAGGATGCCCGTGGCGAGGGCCGAGGCGAGGGTGACCGCCCCGGCCAGCGGATCGCCCGCCGGCGCCACCGTCCGGGCGTGCGGGATCCGCTCCCCGAGCGCCGCCCGCAGGGGTACGAGGAGGGGGTCGCCCATCTTGAAGAGACCGCCCGTCAGGGCGACCAGGGCCCCGGGGTCCGCCGGGCACACGGCCTCGGCGGCGTCCGCGACGTGCCCCGCCGCCCGGGCGAGGACGTCCGCCGCGACCGGGTCCCCGGCGGCGCACTCCGCCACCTCCGGGGCGAAGGAGGCGAGCACGGCCGGCCGGTCGGTACGGGGGTAGAGCACGCCCGGCAGGCCGGCGATCGGACCGAACAGCTTCTCGGCCCGGGCCAGGAGCGCCGCCGAACCGCCGCGCCGCCCGTCGTGGGCGCGCATCGCCGCCTCCAGGCCGGCCCGGCCGATCCAGGCACCGCTGCCGCAGTCGCCGAGGAGGTGCCCCCAGCCGTCGGCGCGGCGCCAGGACACCAGATCCGTACCGAGCGCGATCATTCCCGTGCCGCCCGCGACGACCGCGCCGGGCCGCTGTCCGAGCGCCCCCGCGTACGCGGTGACGGCGTCCGCCGCGAGCGCGAGCCGCCGCACGCCCCACGCCTCGGCGAAGGCACCCGGCAGCTCGGCCCGCAGCTCGTCCCCGAGCGTCGCCATCCCGGCGGCGCCCACGGCCACGGCGAGGACCGGCCGCGAGCCGAGGGAGTCCGGCACGGCGCGCTCCCGCAGGACGTGGACGGCCGGCAGGACCTGCTCCAGGAAATGGGCGGCGGAGATCCCGCCGGGCCCGGTCCTGACCGGTTCCCGGGAGGCGAGGGTGTCGAGGACCGTGCCGCTCGTCGCCTCGGCCAGGGCGATCCGCAGCCCGGAGCCGCCCGAGTCCACGCCGACGACCAGCCCTTGCGCGGCCTCTGAAGGGGCGTTCACGGAATCCACGGTGCACCGTCCTGGCGTGAAGGGGACAAGGGGACAAGGGGACAAGGACAAGGGGACGAAGGGCAGGGGAGCGGCGGGAGTCTAGGGCCTGTCCGCCGGAGAAGGTCCAGGGGCGTCCCGCCGATCGGCCGGACCGGGGTGTCACTGTAGGCCGGTAGAGTGACGGACCGTGACAGCGCGACCCTTGAACGAATTGGTGGAGCCCGGCTGGGCGGAGGCTCTGAGCCCCGTCGCGGGACGTGTGGCGGAGATGGGCGACTTCCTGCGCGCGGAGATCGCCGCGGGCCGGACGTACCTGCCGTCCGGACCGAACGTCCTGCGGGCGTTCCAGCAGCCCTTCGACGACGTGCGCGTCCTGATCGTGGGTCAGGACCCCTACCCGACACCGGGGATGGCGATCGGCCTCAGCTTCGCGGTCGCGCCCGAGATCCGCTCCCTGCCGGGCAGCCTGGAGAACATCTACCGCGAGCTGAACACCGACCTCGGTCTGCCCCGGCCGTCGAACGGCGACCTGACCCCCTGGACCCGTCAGGGCGTCCTGCTCCTGAACAGGGCCCTGACCACGGCCCCGCGCAAGCCGGCCGCCCACCGGGGCAAGGGCTGGGAAGAGGTGACCGAGCAGGCGATCCACGCCCTGGCCGCCCGGGGCAAGCCCCTGGTGTCCATCCTGTGGGGCAGGGACGCCCGCAACGCCCGGCCGCTCCTCGGGAACCTCCCGGCGATCGAGTCGGCGCACCCGTCCCCGATGTCCGCGGACCGCGGCTTCTTCGGCTCCCGCCCCTTCAGTCGCGCCAACGAACTCCTCCTGGAGCAAGGCGCCCAGCCCGTGGACTGGCGCCTGCCCTGACCTGCGGGCCCAGGTCGGCCCCGGCCGGGGGTGCCGGGCGGCCCCGACCGGCCGCGGGCGACCGCCCGACGCCCGACGCCCGGAACAGGGCCCGCGCGGCGGCTTACGCGAAGGTGAAGTTGAACGTCTGGTTGGCGCCGTAGTGGCAGTCCCACAGGCGCGCCCTGGCGCCCGCGCTCTGGCTCCAGTCCTCGATCTCCAGGCACTTGTTGGTGGCGTACTCGAACGACGTGTAGATCAGGCCCGAGTTGCCGTACCAGGTCTGGTTGGCCCCGTAGTGGCAGTCCCACTGGTTGGCGGTCGCGCCGTTGTTCGTTGCCCAGCCGCCGATCTCCAGGCACTTGCCGCTGTACGCGTTCATGTACCAGTAGGGCCCGGTGGACTGGCCCTCGTTGTAGACCTTGTGCCACTTCTGGTTGGGCTGGCCGGTGCACGGCCACTGGCGTACCGCCGCGCCGTCCGCCCGGCTCCAGTCGGCGACCTCCAGGCACATGCCCGGAGCGTGCTGCGGGCTGATCGTGTACGTGAAGTCGTAGGTCTTCGAGGCGGCCTGGGCCGGTGCGGCGGTGACGCCGAAGACGAGGCCGAGGGCGGCGGCGATGACGAGCAGACCGCGCCGCGCGCGGAGGAGGGGACTGGGCTTCATGGTCCTCTGCAATCAGACAAGGACCCGACCGGTGGCCGGGAATCGCCGCACATCGTCGCATGAGTGTGCGAGTCAATTCGCCTTCGTGTACCGCTGGTTGAGACGGCCACCCGTCGCCCGTCCGGCGAACCGGACGGAAGGTCGTCCTCCGCTACGAGGCCGGAGTGCTCAGATCACCGCCGCTCTGACGCAGAGCACGTCCGGCAGGTGCTCCGCCAGGAGCCGCCAGCTGTCGCCGTCGTCGGCGCTCGCGTACACCTCGCCGTTCCGGTTGCCGAAGTAGACGCCCGCCGGGTCCGCGTCGTCCGTGCACAGCGCGTCCCGCAGCACCGTGCCGTAGTGGTCGCTCTCGGGCAGCCCCCGGGTCAGGGGTTCCCAGGTGGATCCGGCGTCGCTCGTCCGGTAGACCCGGCAGCGGCGGCCTGCCGGGACGCGGTCGGAGTCCGCCGTGATGGGGAAGACGTAGGCCGTGTCCGGGCGGTGCGGGTGGGCGGCGACCGCGAAGCCGAAGTCGGAGGGGAGGCCGGCGCCGATGTCGGACCAGTTGTGGCCCGCGTCGTCGCTGCGGAACACGCCCCAGTGGTTCTGGAGGTACAGCCGGTCCTTGTCGCCCGCGTCCTGGGCGATCTTGTGGACGCACTGCCCGAACTCGGGGTTCGGGTCGGGCAGGAAGACCGCGGACACTCCGTGGTTGGACGGCTCCCACGCGGCCCCGCCGTCCCGGGAGCGGAACACGCCCGCGGTCGACACCGCGACCGTGAGCGCGTCCGGATCGCGGGGGTCGGTGACGACGGTGTGGACGGCCTCGCCGCCTCCGCCGGGCACCCAGCGGGAGCGGGTGGGGTGCTCCCAGAGCGGGCGCACGAGGTCGAAGGACTCCCCGCCGTCCGCCGAGCGGAACAGTGCCGCCGGCTCCGTCCCCGCGTACACGACGTCGGGAGAGTGCCCGGGTGCCGGGTGCAGCTGCCAGACGCGCTCCAGGGAGGCGCCGGTGTCCTCGGGGAACTTCACCGCCGGCCGTGCGGGCTCGGTCCAGCTCTTGCCGAGGTCGTCGGAGTGGAAGACGGACGGCCCCCAGTGGGCGCTGTCCCCGCCCACGAGCAGGCGCGGGTTCGGCCGTCGGGTGTCGATCGCGACCGAGTAGACGGCCTGCGCGGGGAAGGCCGGATCGTCGAACTCCCATCGGCCGTCGTGCCGGTGGCCGATGAAGAGCCCCTTGCGGGTGCCTACGGTGAGGAGTACGTCGGGCATGGCTGCTGCTACCTCCAGGACGCCGTTGTCGCGGATACGGGCCAGTCTGCACCCGGCCACTGACAACGGGCCCCGGACACACCTACGGCCCGACCGGAGACGCGCCCCGGGCACGCGAGCAGCCCCCGGGGAGGGCCGCCCCGTGGCACGTCCGCCGCCCCCCCCGGAGACGCCGCCCCGGTCCCCTCAGATCGCCCAGGCGTACTGCGCCGGGGCGTGGGTATCCGCGCCGAGTTCGCGGGCCGCGCGGCGGGGCCAGGAGGCGTCGCGGAGCAGCTCGCGGCCGAGGAGGACCGCGTCGGCCTCGCCGTTGGCGAGGATCTTCTCGGCCTGGTCGCTCTCGGTGATGAGGCCGACGGCGGCCACCGGCAGCCCGGTCTCCGCCCTGACCCGGGCGGCGAAGGGCACCTGGTAGCCCGGGCCCACGGGGATCCGCGCCGGCCCGCCGTTTCCGCCGCTGGAGACGTCGAGCAGGTCGACGCCGTGCTCGCGAAGCAGCGCGGCGAACCGTACGGTCTCGTCGGCCGTCCAGCCCTGCTCCTCCAGCCAGTCGGTGGCGGAGATCCGGAAGAACACGGGCAGTTCCTCGGGCCAGACGGACCGCACCGCGTCGACGACCTCCAGCGCGAGCCGGGTCCGGTTCTCGAAGGAGCCGCCGTACTCGTCCGTGCGGTGGTTGCTGTGGGGGGAGAGGAACTCGCCGATGAGGTAGCCGTGGGCGCCGTGCACCTCGACGACCTCGAAGCCGGCGTCCAGCGCGCGGCGGGCCGCGTCGGCGAACTGGCCGGTGATCTCGCGGATCCGCTCGACGGTCAGCTCGGTAGGCACCGGGTACCCCTCGTCGAAGGCGACCGGGCTGGGGCCGACGGGCTGCCAGCCGGGCCCGCCCGGCGCGACGGGACCGCGGCCCTGCCAGGGGCGGTTGGTCGAGGCCTTGCGCCCGGCGTGGCCGATCTGGATGCCGGGCACGGTGCCGTGCTCCTTGAGGAAGCCGGCGATCCGGCGCAGCCCCTCCACCTGGGTGTCGTTCCACAGGCCGAGGTCCGCCGGGCTGATCCGGCCCTCGGGGGCGACGGCCGTCGCCTCGACGAGGATGAGCCCCGCGCCGCCGGTGGCGCGGGAGCCGTAGTGGGCGAAGTGCCAGTCGCCGGCCACACCGGCGTTCGGCCCGGTCATCTCGGCCGAGTACTGGCACATGGGCGCCATCCAGACCCGGTTGGGCACGGTCAGCGAACGCAGGGTGTAGGGCTGGAACAGGGCGACGCTCATGACGGGACTCCGTTTCGGGACGGCCTCGAAGGATGCTCGTACGATACTCGTCGTAGTACGGCATCTGTCAAACTACGAGAGCTCTCGTACAATGAGGGTCACCCGGATGAAGTGGAGCCGCCGTCATGACGACCGCCACCAGCCCTCGCGCCCTTGAACACCCCCCGCGGGACCAGATCAGCCTCGAAGGGGTGCTCCACGCGCTCTCGGACGCCGTACGGCTGCGCATCGTGCGGGATCTGGCGCGCGAGGGCGAGGCGCTGAGCTGCTCGTACTTCGACCTCCCGGTGACCAAGTCCACCACCACGCACCACTTCCGCGTCCTGCGTGAGAGCGGCGTCATCGAGCAGACGTACCGGGGCACGGCGAAGCTCAACGCCCTGCGCGCGGACGACCTCGAGGTCCTCTTCCCCGGCCTGCTGACCACCGTCCTGACGGCGGCCGAGGCGCAGGCCGGCCGTCAGGGCGCTGTCGAAGAGGTGTGACCCGGGCGGGCACCCCGGGCGACCCGGGTGCCCGCCAGTCGCCCTACAGCGACCGCATGCGGTTGATCTCCGAGGTCTGCTGGGCGATCACGTCGTTGGCCATCTCCTCCACCAGGACGTTGTTGCCCTCGCTCAGCACCTCGGCCGCCATCGTGATGGCACCCTCGTGGTGCGTGATCATGAGCTTCAGGAACAGCTCGTCGAAGGCCGCGCCCTTCGCGTTCCTCAGCTCCTTCAGCTGGTCCTCGGTCGCCATGCCCGGCATCGAGTGATGGTCGTGGCCGCTCTGTTCGCGCGGCCCGCCGTTGCTCTTCAGCCAGCCTTCCATCGCGCCGATCTCCGGCTGCTGCGCCGCCGAGATCCGCTCGGCCACCTTCTTGACCTGCGGGGATCCCGCCCGCTGCGGGGCGAGGGCCGTCATGGTCAGGGCCTGGCGATGGTGGACGATCATCATCTGCGCGTACCGGAAGTCGGCGCTGTTCGGGCTCTCGTCGGGGAGGAGCCGGGCGGCCTCCTCCGGCGATATCCGTCGGGCCGGCTCGCCGGGCTTCCCCGGTGCCACCACCGAGCCCCCGGCCGAGGCCTTGGACTGCGGCGCGTCCGTGCCGGACCCCGACTCGCAGGCGCCCAGGGCGAGTACGGCGGCGGCGGACAGGGCCACGGTGACGACGGCACGCTGACGGCGGATCAACAACGCGACCTCCAGATGTTCTTGCGGGGACAGTTGACCGTTCCTAGCACTTTTCTCGAGTGGAGCGATCAAAAAGCTTCATTACGTCTGTGTTGCCATCTGTTGAGATGTGCACGCCACGGACCATACTGCCGGGGTCCAACATCCGTTCAAGGCTGAACGGATACCAGCGAGGACGGAGTGACTTCGTTGCGATTCCCGCGTACCCCGCGTACCCCGCGTGCACGGATCAGACGCCTGGGCGTGGCATCCGCCGCGGCCGGACTGCTGGCCACGATGCTGGCGGCCGGCCCGTCGGTCGCCACCCCCGACCCCGGAGACGCCCTCAACCAGGGCACCGTCTCCACGGAGCAGGCGGCCGAGGCGCGTTCCGCCATCCAGAGCGGTGACATACCCGGCGTGGACGAGATCGTCCACAGCCCGAACATCGAGCACCTCGCCAACATCCCCAAGGACGCTCTCCAGAGCCTCAACACGGACCTCGCCTTCCAGGGCAAGTACGCCTTCGCGGGCAACTACGACGGTTTCCGGATCTTCGACATCAGCAACCCGAAGGCCCCGAAGACCGTCGCCCAGGTCCTCTGCCCCGGCTCCCAGAACGACATCTCGGTCTCCGGGAACCTGCTCTTCCTCTCCACCGACTCCTCCCGAAGCGACAACTCCTGCGCCAGCACGACGCAGCCCGCCTCGGTGAAGGAATCCTGGGAGGGCATGAAGATCTTCGACATCAGCGACATCAGGAACCCGAAGTACGTCGCCGCCGTCGAGACCGCCTGCGGCTCGCACACCCACACGATCCTGCCCAAGGGCAAGAACGTGTACGTGTACGTCTCCTCGTACTCGCCGAACGCCGCCTTCCCGGACTGCCAGCCTCCGCACGACGGCATCTCGGTCATCAAGGTGCCCCGCAAGGCGCCCGAGAAGGCCGCGATCGTCAACTTCCCCGTCCTCTTCCCGGGCGAGGGCCCGGACGGCGGCGGCAACCCGGGCGGACCCACCAACCCGGGCGTCTCCAAGACCACCGGCTGCCACGACATCACCGTGCTGCCGGAGAAGGACCTCGCCGCCGGCGCCTGCATGGGTGACGGCATCCTCTTCGACATCGAGGACCCCGAGCACCCGCGGGTGATCGACCAGGTCCAGGACAACGTCAACTTCGCGTTCTGGCACTCGGCGACCTTCAACCAGAAGGCGAACAAGGTCGTCTTCACCGACGAGCTCGGCGGCGGCGGCGCCGCCACCTGCAACGCCGTGGTCGGCCCGAACCGGGGCGCCGACGGCATCTACGACATCGTCGGCAAGGGCGACAAGCGCAAGCTCGTCTTCCGCAGCTACTTCAAGATCCCGCGCCACCAGGCCGACACCGAGAACTGCGTCGCCCACAACGGCTCGCTCATCCCGGTCAAGGGCAAGGACCTCATGGTCCAGGCCTGGTACCAGGGCGGCGTCTCCATCTGGGACTTCACCGACTCGTCCAAGCCGAAGGAGATCGGCTACTTCGAGCGCGGCCCGGTGTCCGCCACCACGATCGCCACGGGCGGCTCGTGGTCCGCGTACTACTACAACGGCCACATCTACTCGAACGACATCGCCAAGGGCTTCGACGTCCTGAAGCTCTCCGACCGTCGCACCGACCCCGCGAAGCGGATCCGCATGGACGAGCTCAACGTCCAGACGCAGCCGGACTACTTCGACTTCGACGACTGAGACGACCCGGACGACCGGGACGACCCGGACGACCGGGACGACCCGGACGACCGGGACGACCCGGATGACCGGGACGACCGATCAGACGACCGGCTCGACTACTGATCGAGCCGTGCGACCGGCGCGCCGTCGGGCGGACCCCCGTCCGGCGGCGCGCCCTGCTCCCAGTCCAGCCCGAACCGCTGGAAGAGCTCCCACCGCAGCCGTGCCATCGGCATCGGCGCCCCCGGCAGCAGCACCGCCACCACCGCGCCCATCAACAGCGCGCGCAGCAGCGGATAGTCCGTGTCCACGTCCTCGGAGCCGTACCGCGTGACCGTGTCCCGCAGCAGGAAGGCGAGGCGCTGCTGCTCCGGGCACTGCACGAAACCCTCGGCCTGGAGTATTCCCGCCATGTGGGTCCGCATCAGGGTGGGCCGCGCCACCGCGAGCCCCAGGATCGCGTCGATCGCCCGCGCCAGCCGCTCCCGGCCGTCCTCCGTGTGCGGCTCGCGCTCCAGCGCCTCCTCCAGCGTCAGGTGCATCAGCCGGTGCACCGCCGACTGCAGCAGCTGCCGCTTCCCCGGGAAGTAGTACGAGATGAGTCCGCGCGCCGTGCCGGCCCGCTCCGCTATGTCGCCGAGCGTGGTCGCCTCGTAGCCGTGCGTCGACACCAGGTCCACCGTGGCCTGCAGAATCCGCTCACGTGAGCGGCGTCTGAGCTCTTCATTGACCGATGGGCTACGCGGGGACATGCTTGGCTCCTGCGTTGACTGGCTGCCGGCCAATATACTCAGCGCATCCCTTCGGCGCGCCCCCGTGGCAGGCCGTCGGGGAGGCCGTCTGTTCTGGGCGACACGGGGGATCGTCCAGAACAGGCGGCTTCATCGCTTTTCTCCCATTCTCCTCCCCGCACCGCGGTACGTGAGAACGGCGACGGCCACGCAGCACCAGCCGAGCAGCCAGCCGCCGAGCACGTCCGAAGGCCAGTGCACGCCCAGATAGACCCGCGTCCAGCCGACGCCGAGCACCGACACGACCGCGGCGCTCGCGAGGACGCCCCAGCCGCGCCACTCCGCCCGCCAGTGCAGCGCGAGCACCCACAGGAGCAGCCCACAGGTCACCGTCGCCGTCATCGCGTGCCCGGAGGGGAAGGCCGAGTACCGCGCGGAGTCGACCGGGTCGGACCACTCGGGGCGCTCCCGCCCCACCAGGTACTTCAACCCCTGCTGGAGTCCGACCGCGACGAAGCTCGTGCCGGCCACCCACAGGGCGAGCATCCGCTCCCGTCGCCACCACAGCAGCACCACCGTCACCGCGGCCAGGGCGCGCATCGTCCATGGATCCCACACCCAGTCACTGAGGAAGCGGTTGAGGCCGGTGAGGCCCGGTCGGGCGACGGCGACGCGGTGCAACTCCTCGGCGACCGACCGGTCGAAGGAGAGCAGGGGCGACCACCCCGTGACGACGAGCACGAGGAGGACGGCGAACAGGACTCCGGAGACCACGGCGGAGGAGCGCATGCGCCGATCCTGCCCGACGCCCCGCCCCCGACCGTGATCCGCCCCTCGCAGAGCGCCGATCCGGAGCGCCGTTTCGAGCGATTCGCCCGGCGCGGAGCGCCGATTCGCCCGGCACGGAGCGCCGATTCGCCTCGCCCGGAGCGTCGATCCGTCCCGCACGGAGTGCCGATCCGTCCCGCTATCCCAGCGCGGTCAGCGCGGGGACGAAGGCCACGAGGACCGGGATCACGGGGACCAGGGACGCGACGGCGGTCAGCCGCAGCCGGCGCCCCGCCGTGAGCCGCGGGGCCGCGGTGAGGAGCCGGTGCACCCGCTGCGGCAGATCCGCGTCCGGTGCCGGGCCGGGGCCGAACACGCCCCGGTCCTCGTTCAGTTCGACGAGGGCCAGGGCGATCGTCAGCCGGCCGAACCGGCGCGAGGCCACGTCGTCGGCGGCCAGCTCCACCAGCCGGTGCATCTCCTCGCGGAAGGCCGCGAAGACCGGGATCCCCGGAAAGCCGCCGGCGAGCGCGGCCGAGCAGTGCAGCAGCCAGTCGTGCCGGGCCCGGGCGTGGCCCTGCTCGTGCGCCAGGACCGCGTCCAGCTGCCGGCCCTTCAGGCGCCGCAGCGCGGCCGTGGTGATGACGAGACGGGGCGTGGTCCCCGCCATCCACCAGGCGTCCGCCCGCTCGCCCTCCAGGACGACGAGCCGCTCGCTGCCCGGCTCCTCCCCGGGCAGCAGGGGGGCGCGGACGAGGAGATCGCAGCGGCGCTGCCGGCGTCGGGCGCGCGCCTGGCCGATCTCCCGGCCGAGCATCGCCCCGGACCAGACGCCGCCACAGGCCAGGGCGACCGCGAGGACCCCCGACCACGGGCTGGTCGTGCCGAGTTCGTACGCGTCGACCACCGCGCGCGGTGCGGGCGCGAAGAGTTGACCCCGTACCGCCTGCCAGGCCGCCGACGCGCTGAACGTCATGGACAGCGCGAAGCTCAGCAGTACCGCCGCCACCACGCACTGCCACACCCAGAGCGCGACCACGGGTTCTCGCTCCACCCAGTCCGCCCGGGCCAGCAGCCGGGGGGCCGTGAGGGCGGTCAGGACGCCGAGCAGCAGCAGCGCGAGGGAGACCCACATGACCGTCACCCTATGAGCGCGGTACTGGTCGGGGGTATGGCCCCGGACGCCAAGTGACGTACGACACGGTTTCGTTGCGCCGATCGCCGGCCCGGCCTGGCCGGGGATCGCCCCGTCGGGGCGATCCGGTCAGAGCGTCACCAGCATCGCGACCATCGCCAGGGCCATCGAGAGCCGGCACGCGAGGGTGAGCTCGGGCCGGGTCGCCCAGGCCGGGCCAGGGCCGCCCGCCGTCGCCACCGCCGCCGGTGCGAGCCGCGCGCCCGCGCGCAGCACGTACACCGTGTAGTAGAGGAGCAGCCCGCCCGTCAGGACGGGTATGCCGCCCGCCGTCCCCACGGCGTGCCCCGTGTGCGCCCCCTGTGCGGCGGGGGCGGTCATCGCCACCGCCATGTAGAGCATCGCGAGCGATCCGACGAGATGATGCAGATGGTGTCCGCCGCGCCGGGCCGCCTCCGCCAGGCCGAGCAGCGCCGTCCCGCCGAACACCGCCGCGTACACCGCCCAGCTCCAGCCCGGCTGGGTCACCACCGCCGCGGGCAGGGCCATGACCGCCATGCCGAAGCCCATCAGCGCCTCGCCGCCCGCGGCCCGCCGCTCCTCCCCTTCGCACGCGCGCATCCGCAGCAGGCAGTACGTGCCCGTCGCCGCGCAGAGCACGACCAGCAACCACCCCGACAGGGTCGCTCCGTGCACAGCACACCTCCCCCTCCACGGAGAGGAATGCCCGCCGCCCGGGCGCCGCACGCGGGCGCACGGGCGCGCACGGATGTACGAGGGGGAGTGAAAGGTGCGCGCGTTAGGCTCGGGGCGATCGCGCACGTCGATCGTCAGCGCCCGAGGGGAGCCCGTACGCATGGACACCGCCACGTCCCAGGACACCGGCCGGATCGAGTACCGCGAGGCGGTCCTGGACGACGTCCCGGTCCTCGTCCCGCTCGTCGAGTCGGCCTACCGGGGCGATGCCAGCCGGGGCGGCTGGACCACGGAGGCGGACATCCTCCAGGGGCAGCGCACCGACCCCGAGGGCGTGGCCGCCGTCATCACCACCCCGGGCAGCCGGCTCCTGGTCGTCGAGCGGGACGGGGAGGTCGTCGCCTGCTGCCAGCTGGAGCACCGGGGCGAGGCCGCCTACTTCGGGATGTTCGCCGTCCGTCCCGAGCTCCAGGGCGCGGGCCTCGGCAAGCGGATCATCGAGGAGGCCGAGCGGCGGGTCCGCGAGGTGTGGGACGTCCGCGAGATGCACATGACGGTGATCTCCGTGCGCGAGGAGCTGATCGCCTGGTACGAGCGGCGCGGCTACCGGCGTACGGGGCGGATGACCCCCTTCCCGTACGGGGACGAGCGCTTCGGTCTGCCCCAGCGCGACGACCTGCAGTTCGAGCTCCTGGTCAAGCCGCTGAGCTGACCCAGCGTGGTCGAGCGGAACCGGCCCGTACGGCGGAAGGGTGGCTTCAAGCCCGACGGACAGGAAAAACTTCGGTCTCCATAGGGGTCGCGCAGGAGAATTTCTCTTGCTCCCCTTGTGGCGAGGAACCGTCAGTGGTTACGGTGTCTTGACGCAAGGTTCTCCTGTGGAGGAAGAGGCATGACGGAAATTCTTGTGCAGGACGCGACCGGTGGGGCGATAGCCGCCGACGCCCGGGTCATCGACCACCCGGCTTGGGCCGAGCTCAAGAATGCCGTGGAGGAGATCCGCGTCTGGCAGAGCGCGGACGGCTCCATCGACTTCGACCCCGAGAACGCGACCGCGCCCGCCCGCGCCCTCGTCGAGCTGACCCTCGACCGGGTCACCGCCGCGGTCGAGCAGCTCTCCCCGCTCGTGCCGCACGACGGCGTCTACCACCGCGCGCTCGTCTCCGACCTGCGCAAGTGGGCCGAGAGCGGCTTCGCGGTCCCGGACTTCCTGGACTCGCTGCTGGCCTTCCAGCCGGCCGCCGACCGCGTCGACGGGCTCCAGCACCTCGTGCTCTTCCCGATGTACACGCAGAACGGCAACCCGGACCGCAACCTCGAAGCGGTCGTGCTCCGCATGGTCTGGCCCGAGTGGCTGGCCGAGCTGGAGGCGACCCGCTACGACAACCCGCTCTTCTGCGGCATCACCTTCGAGGACTTCACCGCCGGGTACGACACCAACTCGGCCGTCCTCTTCCCCGAGACCATCGCCGTCCGCGAGGCCCCCGAGCGCTTCAGCTGGGGCGGCATCTTCTGCGACCGCGAGGCCGCGCGCTTCCGCAAGGTCACCGAGGCCGCCGTCGACACCCTGGGCATCCAGCTGCCCGCGGACATCGCCGCGATGATCGACGACCAGACCCGCTGCGAGCAGGCCTTCGTGCTCTGGGACATGGTCCACGACCGCACCCACAGCCACGGCGACCTGCCGTTCGACCCCTTCATGATCAAGCAGCGCCAGCCCTTCTGGATGTACGGCCTGGAAGAGCTCCGCTGCGACCTCACCGCCTTCAAGGAGGCCGTGAAGCTGGAGGCCGAGGGCAACGCGCACGGCCGTGACGTGCAGTACGCGGTCCTCTTCGACCGGATGTTCCGCTTCCCGCTCTCCGGCGACCGCAACCGCAACTACGACGGTCTCGGCGGCCAGCTCCTCTTCGCGTACCTCCACAAGAACGACGTGGTGCGCTGGACGGACAACACCCTCAAGATCGACTGGCAGCGGGCCCCCGAGGTCACCAACCAGCTCTGCGCCGAGATCGAGACCCTCTACCGCGACGGCATCGACCGCCCGAAGCTGGTCCACTGGCTCAAGGCGTACGAGCTCGTCTCCACCTACCTCTCCCCGCACCCGGGATCGAAGTGGGCCAAGGGTCCGGACGCGCTGGACCTGTCCCTCCCGCCCCGCAAGCTCGTCGACGACGTGCTTCCGGACGAGTTTCCGCTCAGCATGTTCTTTGAGGCCCTCGCCAAGAAGCTGAAGGGCGTGATCGCCGACACCAAGGGGATCACCGCCGCCGACGTCCCGAGCACCGAGCGGGCCGCCGCGTGAGCGACCTCATCGACAGCACGGAGACCACGGAGGAGGCGTCGCCCATGAACGCCAACGGAAACGGCGGGCCGCTCGACGGCGCCGTCATCGCGGTCGCCGGCGCGGCCGGCCCCGCGGGCCGCGCGACCCTGCTGCGCCTCGCCCAGGCGGGCGCGACCGTCGTCGGCTCCGACGCCGACCCGGCGCGCCTCGCGGAGGCCGTCGACGCCGCCCGCTACGCCCACGGCGGAGCCCGGGTCATCGGCGACACCGTCGACCTGCTCGACCTGGACGCCACGCGCGACTGGGCCGCCAAGACCGAGAAGGAGTTCGGCCGGATCGACGGCCTGGTCCACCTCGTCGGCGGCTGGCGCGGCAGCTCCTCCTTCACGGAGACCGACCTCAAGGACTGGGACTTCCTGGAGAAGCTCCTCATCCGCACCGTCCAGCACACCTCGCTCGCCTTCCACGACGGGCTGCTGCGCGCCGGCGGACGCGGCCGGTACGCGCTGATCAGCCAGGTCGGCGCGCACAAGCCGCTCGCCAACAACGCCGCGTACAACGCCGGCAAGGCGGCCGCCGAGGCCTGGACCCTCGCCATGGCGGACTCGCTCCGCAAGCTGGGGGGCGACGACGGCCCGCAGGCGGCGGCTGCCATCCTGGTGATCAAGGCATTGGTGCACGACGCGATGCGCGCCGAACGCCCCAACGCGAAGTTCGCGGGCTTCACCGACGTGAAGGACCTGGCCGACGAGATCGCCGGTCTGTGGGACAGGCCCGCCCAGGAAGTGAATGGACAGCGTCTGTGGCTGACCCCCAAGCCGTGACAGCGGCCCTCGGCCCGCGGACCGACGCACGTCGTCACCACGACCCGTCGGTCCGGGGCTTCGCCAGCGACAACTACGCCGGCGCCCACCCCGAGGTCCTCGCGGCCCTCGCCCTCGCCAACGAAGGCCACCAGGTCGCCTACGGCGAGGACCAGTACACCGAGCACCTCCAGCGCATCATGCACAGCCACTTCGGTTCCAGTGCCGAGGCCTTCCCGGTCTTCAACGGCACCGGGGCCAACGTGACCGCGCTCCAGGCCCTCACCGACCGCTGGGGCGCCGTCATCTGCGCCGAGTCCGCGCACATCAACGTGGACGAGGGCGGGGCGCCCGAGCGGATGGGCGGCCTCAAGCTGCTCACCGTGCCGACTCCGGACGGCAAGCTCACCCCCGAGCTCATCGACCGGCAGGCCTGGGGCTGGGAGGACGAGCACCGGGCGATGCCGCAGGTCGTCTCGATCACCCAGAACACCGAGCTGGGCACGGTCTACACGGTCGAGGAGATCCGCGCGATCGTCGAGCACGCCCACTCCAAGGGCATGAAGGTCCACCTCGACGGGGCCCGCATCGCCAACGCCGCCGCCTCCCTGGACGTGCCGATGCGCGCGTTCACCAACGCGGTGGGCGTCGACGTGATCTCGTACGGCGGTACGAAGAACGGGATGCTCTTCGGCGAGGCCGTCGTCGTCCTCAACCCGGACGCCGTCAGCCACATGAAGCACCTGCGCAAGCTGTCCATGCAGCTCGCCTCGAAGATGCGCTTCGTGTCGGTCCAGCTGGAGGCGCTCCTCGCCAAGGACCTGTGGCTGCGCAACGCCCGGCACGGCAACGCGATGGCCCAGCGCCTCGCGGAGGGCGTGCGCGCGGTCGACGGGGTGGAGATCCTCTACCCGGTGCAGGCCAACGCGGTCTTCGCCCGGCTCCCGCACGAGGTGAGCAGGCGTCTGCAGGAACGGTTCCGCTTCTACTTCTGGGACGAGGCCGCCGGCGACGTGCGCTGGATGTGCGCCTTCGACACCACGGAGGACGACGTGGACGCCTTCCTCCAGGCGCTGAAGGAAGAGATGGCGCGCCAGTAGCAGCCTCTTTGCACAGCACGCACTGCATGAATATACGGCCGGACGGAAAGTCATTGACTTCCGTCCGGCCGTTTCCTTACGCTCTCACCGCATGGAACTCGTGCAACAACACCCAGAAATCTCGGCCTACCTGGCCGTCAGTGAGGCCGTCGACCATGACCACCCCCTGGTCAGGCACGTGGTGGCCCGCCTCACCGACGAGCATCCCGACGCATACTCATACGCCGAGGCGGCCTACGCGTACGTCCGCGACACCATCCCGCACTCCCAGGACTCGGGCGATCTCCGCGTCACCTGGCGCGCCTCCGACGTCCTGGAGCAGCGCACCGGCATCTGTTACGCCAAGTCCCTCGCGTACGCCGCGCTGCTGCGGGCCCGCGGCATCCCGGCCGCCCTCTGCTACCAGCGGCTCGCTGACGACGACGGCTCGAACCCGGTGATCCACGGCCTCGTGGCCCTGCTGCTGCCCGGGGAGCGCGCGTGGGCCCGCCAGGACGTGCGGGGCAACAAGCCGGGCGTCGACGCCCGCTTCTCCCTGGCGGAGGAGCGCCTCGCCTGGACCGTACGGCCGGAGCTCGGCGAGGTGGACTACCCCGAGCTGTACGCGGAACCGCACCCGGCCGTCCTGGGCGCGCTGAAGGCCGCCCCGGACCGGCCGTACCTCGCGCGGACGCTCCCTACGGAGCTGTGACCGCGCGTACCGGCATCCTCAGCCGGCTTCCTTGACCTGGGCCGGCGTCGGAGCCGTACCGCCGAGGTGCGCGGGCACCCACCACGTGTCGTTCGCGTCCTTCGGGCGGACCGGGTAGGCGCGCTGCGCGGCCTCAAGGAGCTCCTGGACGCGCTCGCGCAGCCGCCGCGTGATGGCGCCCGCGTACTGGTCGGCGGGGGCCTGGACGGGCTCGCCGACGCGGATCGTCACCGGGATGTGGCTCCGCTTGAAGTTCCGGGGACGGCCCTTCGTCCACACCCGCTGGGTGCCCCAGAGCGCCATCGGGATCAGCGGGACGCCCGCCTCCTGCGCCAGCCGCGCCGCGCCCGTCTTGAAGCTCTTGAGGGTGAACGACTGGGAGATGGTCGCCTCGGGGAACACGCCGATGATCTCGCCGGCCCGCAGGGACTCCAGCGCGTGCTTGTAGGCGTGCTCGCCCTGCGCGCGGTCGACGGGGATGTGCTTCATGCCGCGCATGAGCGGCCCGGAGACCTTGTGCTTGAAGACGGAGTCCTTCGCCATGAAGCGCACCAGGCGCTTCTGGGGGAGGGCCGCGAGACCCGTGAAGATGAAGTCCAGATAGCTGATGTGATTGCTCACGAGCACCGCGCCGCCCGTGCGGGGGATGTTCTCGGAACCCTGCGTGTCGATCTTCAGGTCGAGCGCCTTGAACAGCGTGAGCGCGGCACCGACGACCGGTCGATAGACGAGTTCTGCCATCGGAGAGGAACCTCTTCTTCGTGTGCCCGGAGCGGGTTCTCCCGGCGAAGTTACGCGGCCGTAGGTTTTCGGCTTTGGGCAGATCGTGCCCCATGTGGGGCGCCGTGACCAGTCCAGGCGGCTTCGTACAGGGAGATTCTCGTCACCCCTGGTGGTCGTGGCGGGAATCGAACGGTCCCGTGCGACGCTGCTGGAGGGGGAGAAGCGGCGCAAGGGAAAGAGGAGAGGCATGACGGAGGTCCTGGGGCCGGAACTGCTCGGTGCGGAGCTGGGGGAGCGGGCCACCCTCGTGCAGTTCTCGACCGCCTTCTGCCAGCCCTGCCGCGCCACCCGCCGGACCCTCGCCGAAGTGGCCGCCATGGTGCCGGGCGTCGGACACGTCGAGATCGACGCCGAGGAGCGCCTCGACCTCGTACGGGAGCTGGGCATCGCGCGGACGCCCACCGTCCTCGTCCTCGACCGCGCGGGCCGGGTCGTCCGCCGGGCCGCCGGACAGCCCCGCAGGGCGGACGTCATCGCGGCGCTGGGGCGGGCGGTCTGACGCGGTGACACATCTCCCACATCCCGGTACGCACTTGACTGCACCCGGCAACGATCGTCACTCTGACGGAGTGCCCCCAGAACTCCTTCTCTACGGCCGGGTCCACGTGGACCTGGCCCGCAACGCGAGCGCGCGCTGTCCGGGTGTCTGACCACCCCAGGACTCTCCTCATGACGCCCTCGCAGAAGGACAATTCCATGACGGTTACGCCCGACTTCCGTACCGCTCCCACGATCGGCGCACCCCGGCAGGCCTCTCCCGATCTGCTCCGCTCCGTCTTCCGCCGGCACGCCGCCGGTGTCGCGGTGATCACCGCGCACGGCGAGCGCCCCGTCGGCTTCACCGCGACCTCGCTCAACTCCGTCGCCGCGGAACCCCCGCTGATCTCCTTCGGCGTGGGCACCACCTCCTCCAGCTGGCCCGTGGTGGCCGAGGCCGAGTACATCGGCGTGCACATACTCGGCGAGCACCAGGAGGAGCTGGCCGCCACCTTCGCGCGCAGCGGCGCCGACCGCTTCGGCGGGGACACCCGCTGGAGCGTGGGACCGGAGGGCGTGCCCGTCCTGGACGGTGTCCTCGCCTGGCTGGTCTGCCGTGTGGTGGCCCGGGTGCCCGCGGGCGACCACCGGATCGTGATCGCGCAGGCCGTGGCCGGAGACCCGGACGGGGCGGGCCGGCCGCTCCTGTACCACCACGGGCGCTTCAACGCGCTGCGCGACTGAGAGTTCCCGTTCGCGCCCCTCTCCGCGCGTTGTCAAGGTCACATGGCTGAGCGCTTGCTTACTGGTAACGGACTGGGTGTACTGGCGAGTAATATTTCGGTCGGGGCGTCCGGCGCCCCGACCGGAAACCCGCCCTTCAGGCGCCTATGCTGCGAGCAACAAGGCAGCCAAGTTATGACGATGCAGTAGGAGAGCCGGCGTGAGCTTGAGGATCGTTGTCTGTGTGAAGTACGTGCCCGACGCGACCGGAGACCGTAAGTTCGCGGACGACCTGACGGTCGACCGCGACGACGTCGACGGCCTGCTGTCGGAGCTCGACGAGTACGCGGTCGAGCAGGCCCTGCAGATCGCCGAAGAGGCGGACGACGCGGAGGTCACCGTACTGACGGTCGGCCCCGAGGACGCCAAGGACGCGCTGCGCAAGGCGCTGTCCATGGGTGCGGACAAGGCCGTCCACGTCGAGGACGACGACCTGCACGGCAGCGATGTCATGGCCACCTCTCTCGTGCTCGCCAAGGCGATCGAGAAGACCGGCTACGACGTCGTCATCGCCGGTATGGCCTCCACCGACGGCACCATGGGTGTCCTGCCGGCGATCCTCGCCGAGCGCCTGGGCGTCCCGCAGGTCACGCTGCTCTCCGAGGTCAAGATCGAAGACGGCAAGGTCACCGGCCGTCGCGACGGCGACACCGCCTCCGAGCAGCTGGAGGCCTCGCTTCCGGCCGTCGTGTCCGTGACGGACCAGTCGGGCGAGGCGCGCTACCCGTCCTTCAAGGGCATCATGGCCGCCAAGAAGAAGCCGGTGGAGTCCCTGGAGCTCGACGACCTCGACATCGACGCCGACGAGGTCGGCCTCGAGGGTTCCTGGACCGCCGTGGACTCGGCCGCCGAGCGTCCGGCGCGCACCGCGGGCACGATCGTGAAGGACGAGGGCGAGGGCGGCAAGCAGCTCGCCGAGTACCTCGCGAGCCAGAAGTTCATCTAAGGCTCCCGCGAGCCGACCGTCCCGCCCCTTCTCGTTCGCAGGAGACTGAAGTCCCATGGCTGAGATTCTCGTCTACGTCGACCACGTCGACGGTGCCGTCCGCAAGCCCACCCTGGAGCTGCTGACCCTCGCCCGCCGCCTCGGCGAGCCCGTCGCCGTCGCGCTCGGCAACGGCGCCGCCGACACCGCCGCCGCGCTCGCCGAGCACGGCGCCGTGAAGGTCCTCACCGCCGACGCCCCCGAGTTCGCCGAGTACCTCGTCGTCCCGAAGGTCGACGCGCTCCAGGCCGCGTACGACGCGGTGTCCCCGGCCGCCGTGCTCGTCCCGTCCTCCGCCGAGGGCAAGGAGATCGCCGCCCGCCTCGCCGTCCGCATCGGCTCCGGTGTCATCACCGACGCCGTGGACCTCGAAGCCGGCGACGAGGGCCCGGTCGCGACGCAGGCCGCGTTCGCCGCCTCGTTCACCACCAAGTCCCGTGTCTCCAAGGGCACCCCGGTCATCACGGTCAAGCCGAACTCGGCCCCCGTCGAGGCCGCCCCGGCCGCCGGCGCCGTCGAGGCCCTCGCGGTCTCCTTCGGCCCGCTGGCCACCGGCACCAAGGTCACCGCTCGCACCCCGCGCGAGTCGACCGGCCGCCCGGAGCTGACCGAGGCCGCGATCGTGGTCTCCGGTGGCCGTGGCGTCAACGGTGCCGAGAACTTCGCGATCATCGAGGCGCTCGCCGACTCGCTCGGTGCCGCCGTGGGCGCCTCGCGCGCCGCGGTCGACGCCGGCTGGTACCCGCACGCCAACCAGGTCGGCCAGACCGGCAAGTCGGTCTCGCCGCAGCTGTACATCGCCTCCGGCATCTCCGGCGCGATCCAGCACCGCGCGGGCATGCAGACCTCGAAGACCATCGTCGCCATCAACAAGGACGCCGAGGCTCCGATCTTCGACCTCGTCGACTACGGCGTGGTGGGCGACCTCTTCGACGTCGTCCCGCAGCTCACCGCCGAGGTCCAGGCCCGCAAGGGCTGACCTGCGGTTCTGTACGGTCCGGGGGCCGCGTGGCGATTCGTCGCCGCGCGGCCCCCGGTCGTTTCGGACACCCATTGACGTGGGTCCCGACCGACTATTAACTTCGCTATACGGATTGTTGATTCCGTGTAGCGGAAAACAGGAGGATGTGGGATGGGTCAGCAGGAGAAGGTGTCGACGAGCCTCGCGGGCGCGGTCAGCGAGGGCATCAGCGCCTCCCTGGCGGCGGTGGACGCAGAGCTCGACCGCCGCTACCCGGGAGACCCCGGCACCCGCCAGCCCGTCCACACGGTCTACGTACCCGGCAACGTCTTCGACGCCGACACGGTCCGCTCCTGGGGCGACCAGGCCCTCGCGGCCCTCGACGAGCACGCCCCCGACGCCGCCTCCTTCGCCGCGGTCCTCGGCCTCACCGACGACCTCGCCGAGGACGTCTACGGCCGCGTGCGCGCCAAGCTGGAGCGCGAGCCCGTCGAGGACCTCCGGGTCGACTTCGAGGACGGCTACGCCGGCCGGGACGAGGACCAGGACGCCGCCCGCGCCGCCCGGCTCATCTCGGAGGCGTACGCGAACGGCACCGCCGCCCCGTACATGGGCATCCGGATGAAGTGCATGGAGTCCGCCGTACGCGACCGGGGCATCCGCACCACCGACGTCTTCCTCACCGGCCTCCTGGAGAACGGCGGCCTCCCCGACGGCCTCGTCCTCACCCTCCCGAAGGTGACCTACCCCGAGCAGGTCTCCGCCTTCGTGCGCCTCCTGGAGGCCTTCGAGAAGGCCCACGGCCTGGACGCCGGCCGCCTCGGCTTCGAGATCCAGATCGAGACCAGCCAGTCCATCCTGGCCAGCGACGGCACCGCCGCCGTCGCCCGCATGATCGGCGCCGCCGAGGGCCGCGCCACCGGCCTGCACTACGGCACCTTCGACTACAGCGCCTGCCTCGGCGTCTCCGCCGCCTACCAGGCCAGCGACCACCCCGCCGCCGACCACGCCAAGGCGATCATGCAGGTCGCCGCCGCCGGCACCGGCGTCCGCGTCTCCGACGGCTCCACCAACGTCCTCCCGGTCGGCTCCAAGGAGCACGTCCACGAGGCCTGGCGCCTGCACTACGGCCTGACCCGCCGTGCCCTCGCCCGCGCCTACTACCAGGGCTGGGACATGCACCCCGGCCACATCCCCACCCGCTACGCCGCCGTCTTCGCCTTCTACCGCGAGGGCTTCGAGGCCGCCGCCAAGCGCCTCTCCGCGTACGCCAACCACGCGGGCGGCGACGTCATGGACGAGCCCGCCACCGCCAAGGCGCTCTCCTCGTACCTGCTGCGCGGCATCGACTGCGGCGCCCTCGGCACGGCCGAGGTCGACGCCCTCACCGGCATGACCCGCGCCGCCCTCGACCGGTTCGCGGCCCCGCGCCGCGGCGACCTCACCGCCTCGGCCGAGTAGACACGAAGATCAGATAAGGGTCTCGATCCAGCCAACTGCCCCGTACCCTGTACGAGTTCGTGCGCATCACGCGCACGTGTTCGACAGGGGAACGGGGCAGTAGTGTCATCGGGGGAGAACGAGCGGCTCGCGGGCCGCTACAGAATCGTGCGCAGACTCGGGCGCGGCGGCATGGGAGTCGTCTGGCGCGCCGTCGACGAGGTCCTCGGGCGGGAGGTCGCCGTCAAGGAACTCCGCACGTTCACGGACGCGGCCGCGCCCGAACTGGCCGATCTGCGCCTGCGGATGACGCGCGAGGCGCGGGCCGCCGCCCGGGTCCGCCACCCCGGAGTCGTGGCCGTCCACGACGTCACCGAGCACGAGGGCCGGCCCGTCATCGTCATGGAACTCGTCGACGGACCCTCCCTCGACGACGTCCTGGGGGAGCGGGGCAGTCTGGACCCGGTCGAGGCCGCCCGGATCGGTGCCCACGTCCTGGAGGCGCTGGCCGCCGCGCACGACGTCGGCGTGCTCCACCGGGACGTGAAGCCCGGCAACATCCTGCTCGACCGCTCGGGCCGGATCGTCCTCACCGACTTCGGCATCGCGACCATGGAGGACCCGGGCGACGGCTCCGCGACCCACCTCACGCGCAGCGGCGAGATCGTCGGCTCCCTCGACTTCCTCGCCCCCGAGCGGGCGCGCGGACAGGATCCCGGCCCCGCCTCGGACGTGTGGGCCGTCGGCGCCACCCTGTACGCGGCGGTCGAGGGCGCCTCTCCGTTCCGCCGTACGTCGACGTGGTCGACCCTCGCGGCCATCGTCAGTGAACCCCTCCCGGAACCCGTGCGCGCCGGGCCCCTGGCCCCGGTCCTGATCCGGCTCCTCGACAAGGACCCGGCCACGCGGCCGGGCGCCCGCGAGGCGGCACGCCTCCTTGGAGCGGTGGCGATGGCGGAGTCGGAGCCGGCTTCGGTGGTGGAGGCAGAGGCAGAGGCAGAGGCGGGGCCGGGGCCGGTTTCCGGAGCGGTGGCCGGTCCGCCCGCCGTGCCGGTCGAGGGCTTCGGCCCGCCGGTGATGCCCGTGGCGCCGCTGACGCCGCCCGCACCCGTGATGCCGGCGCCGCCCCTGCCACCGGTGCTCTCCGGGCCCGACACCGTCGGCGCGGGCGGCCGACGGGCCCGCGCCGGACGGCGGGGTGTGGCGAAACGAGGCCGGGGGAGCGCGCTGGTCGCCGCCTCCGTGGCCGCCGTCCTGCTGGCCGGGGGCGGCCTCACGTACGTCCTCATGGAGCGCGGCACGACGCAGGAGGCCTCCGAAGGGAACCTTGCGGGCGGGGGCCCGGGCGACGTCCCGGACGAGGACACCGGCCGCGTACTGGATGCGGGGAGCAGCGGCACGCCGTCCTCCGGCGCGACCGGTGGCAGCGGCGCGCCCTCCCCCACGGGATCCGGCGGGGCGAGCCCCTCGGGCCAGGAGTCCGGCGAGCCGGGCGACGACCGGGGACCGGCCACCGACGGCACCGGGCACGACGGCTCGGAACCCGGTGACGGGTCCGGTACGGGCACGGGCACGAGTACGAGGGATACGGCGGCGGGGGCGGGTGGCGGCGACGGTTCCGGCTCGGCTTCCGGGGGCGGTTCGGCCACGGGTGGCACGACGGCCCCGAGCGCCCCGGGCACCGGCACCGCGACGACGGACGCCCCCTCCGGGGACGCCGCCGGGGGCGGCGGAACGACCGCGCCGGCCACCGAGGCCCCGGCGCCCGCGGGGTGCGAGTCCGCGGGTTCCTCCTCGACCTGCCAGGTCGTGCGGAGCGCGACGACGACCCGCTACGACGGCGGCGAGATGGGGACGGTCGGCGCGGGGCCGCACGTCCTCTACTGCCAGGTCGACCTCGACCGCAGCGAGACGTACGGCGGACGGACCAGCCGGTGGTTCGCGAGGACCGACGACGACAGCGGCAACACCAACGTGTACCTCAGCGTGCTGCACCTCGCGGGCGGTGCGGGCGGTGGTCCCGTGGAGGGGCTGCGGATCTGCTGACAGGGGGATGAGCCGCGGGGCCGCGGGGCCGGGGCGCTGCGGGGCCGCGAGGGCCCCCAGGCCGCAGCGTCGCGCGGGGCCGCAAGCCGCAGGGTCGCGCGGGCCGCAGCGTCGCTCTCAGGCGGTCGGCGGCGCGATCTCGCCCGAGCCGCGGGCGACGAGCGTCGTGCCGAGCACCACCCGCTCCGGCGCCCCGCCGGCCCCGTCGAGACGCCGGAAGAGCCGCTCCGCCGCCGTCCGACCCAGCGCGGCGGCGTCCTGGGCGACGACCGTGATGCCGAGCAGATCGGCCAGTTCGATGTCGTCGAAGCCGACGAGCGCGACCGGGGGCGCGTGCCCGGCGAGGGTCCGGACCGCCGTCACGGTGACCCGGTTGTTCCCCGCGAACAGCGCCGTCACCGGCTCCGGCCCCGTCAGCATCTCCCGTACGGCCGCGCTCACCCGCTCAGGGTGCGTCGACCCGAGCGAGACCCAGGCGTCCCGGACCGGCAGGCCCGCGTCCTCCATCGCCGCGCGGTAGCCGCGCAGCCGCTCGGCGCCCGTGTGGATGCGAGGACGGTCCCCGACGAAGCCGATCCGGCGGTGTCCGTGGGCGATCAGATGGGCCACGCCGTCGCGCGCCCCGCCGAAGCTGTCGGAGAGGACGGCGTCGGCGTCGATCCGGCCGGCCGGACGGTCGACGAAGACCGTGGCGACGCCCGCCGCGATCTCCGGTTCCAGATAGCGGTGGTCGTCACCGGCCGGGATGACGATGAGGCCGTCGACCCGGCGCGCGCACAGGGCGAGCGCCAACTCCTGCTCCCGGTCCGGGTCCTCGGCGCTCGAACCGTTGATGAGGAGTGCGCCGTGCGCCCGCGCGACCTCCTCGACGGCGCGGCTCAGCGGCCCGTAGAAGGGGTCGGCGAGATCCTCCAGGACCAGGCCGACCGTGGCCGTCCTGCCCTTGCGCAGGACCCGTGCGCTGTCGTTGCGGCGGAAGCCGAGGGCCTCGATGGCCTCCTGGACGCGGCGCTCGGTGTCCGGGGTGACGCCCGGCTCGCCGTTGACGACCCGGGAGACCGTCTTGAGGCCGACACCCGCCCGGGCGGCGACGTCCTTCATCGTGGGCCGGTTGCCGTAGCGGTGATCGGTGCGGCGGGCGATGTCGGCCACGGTGCGGGGTTCCTCCGTCATGTCGGTACCGGTACCGGTCCGGTTCGGGTCGGGTTCCGGTCCGGGATTCGGTTCCGGTTCGGGTTCCGGTTGGGGTTCCGGTGGGGATTCCGGATCTCGGTCTCAGGTCGAGCATAGGGCCTGGACAACGTTGTCAGACAACGGGAGACTGGGCAGACTGTACGGATCGCCCCCGGCCGTCCCCGGCCGCCGACTGGAGGATCCGTGCCCATGCACACCGACCCCGTAACCGGCCCCGTCCCGGGTCCCGTCGTCGCGCTCGACATCGGGGGCACCAAGATCGCCGGGGCGCTGGTCGACGGCGAGGGGCGTGTCCGGGTGCGGGCCCAGCGGCCCACCCCCGCCCGCGAGGACGGCGAGACGGTGATGAAGGCCGTCGAGGCCGTCCTTGAGGAGCTCGCCGCGTCGCCGCTGTGGGAGGCGGCGCGGGCCGTCGGCATCGGCAGCGCGGGCCCGGTCGACGCCTCGCGCGGGACCGTGAGCCCGGTGAACGTGCCCGGCTGGCGCGACTTCCCGCTCGTCGAGCGGGTCCGCCGGGCGTCGGGCGGGCGTCCGGTCACCCTGGTCGGCGACGGGGTGGCCATGACGGCCGCCGAGCACTGGCTCGGCGCCGCCCGAGGCCACGACAACGCCCTCTGCCTCGTGGTCTCCACCGGCGTCGGCGGCGGCCTCGTCCTCGACGGCCGGCTCCACCCGGGCCCCACCGGCAACGCCGGTCACCTCGGCCACATCTCCGTCGACCTGGACGGCGATCCCTGCGCCTGTGGCGGCCGCGGCTGCGTCGAACGGCTCGCCAGCGGCCCGCACATCGCGCGCCGCGCCCTGGAGAACGGCTGGCGGCCGGGTCCGGACGGCGACGCCTCCGCGGCGGCGGTGGCCGTCGCCGCGCACGCCGGTGACCCGATCGCCGTCGCCTCCTTCGAACGGGCCGCGCAAGCGCTCGCGGCGGGCATCGCCGCCACGGCGACGCTCGTCGAGATCGACATCGCGGTCGTCGGGGGCGGGGTGGCGGGCGCGGGCGACGTCCTGTTCGGTCCGCTGCGGCGCGCTCTCGCGACCTACGCGACGCTCTCCTTCGTCCGGAACCTGACGGTCGTCCCGGCCGTCACGGGCACCGACGCAGGCCTGCTGGGCGCCGCCGCGGCGGCCGGGCGCGGGGGGAGCGCCGGGAGCGGGGCGGCCTGGCCGGGCCCCCGCTCCTGACCGCGACGGCCCGCCCGTACACGTGCCGGACATGCGTTCGTGGTTTTCGTGGCAGGGTGTTGCGGGCAATCCACTGGGGGCTACCCAAGAGGGGGAATCGTGATCGTCTGGATCAACGGTACGTTCGGTGCGGGGAAGACCAGTACCGCGCGCGAACTGGTCGATCTGATCCCGCAGAGCACTCTGTTCGACCCCGAGCTCGTCGGCGGGGCCATGAGCCGGCTCCTCCCGGCCGAACGGCTTGCCGAAGTCGAGGACTTCCAGGACCTGGCGATCTGGCGGCGCCTGGTCGTCGACACCGCGGCCGCCCTCCTTGCCGAGGTCGGCGGGGTCCTGATCGTCCCCATGACCCTGCTCCGGCAGGAGTACCGGGACGAGATCTTCGGCGGGCTCGCCGCCCGCCGGATCGAGGTGCGGCATGTCCTGCTCGCTCCCGAGGAAACGATCCTGCGGCAGCGGATCGACGGCCGGAGCGAGCACGGCGAGGCCGAGGCCGACGCCCGCGTCCGGCAGTGGTGCCACGGCCACATCCCGCCGTACCGCGCCGCGCTCGGCTGGCTCGCGGAGGACGCGTACGTCGTCGACACCTCGGTGCTCACCGTGGCCGAGGCCGCCCTGGCCGTCGCCGACGCGGTCAAGGCCGACCGGGCCGCGCCCTGCGGGATCGTCCAGACGCCCGAGCCGACCGGCGAGACCCTCGCCGCCGGCGTCCTGCTCTTCGACGAGGAGGACCGCTTCCTGCTCGTCGACCCCACGTACAAGCCGGGCTGGGAGTTCCCCGGCGGCGTCGTCGAGGCGGGCGAACCGCCGGCCCGCGCCGGAATGCGCGAGGTCGCGGAGGAGGTCGGGCTCGAACTCGACGTCGTACCACGCCTGTTGCTCGTCGACTGGGAGCGGCCCAAGCCCCCGGGATACGGCGGGCTCCGCCTCCTCTTCGACGGTGGCACGCTCCGCGCCGCCGACACCGCGCGCCTCCGCCTCCCCGGCGCAGAGCTCCGCGAGTGGCGCTTCGTCACCGAGGAGGAGGCCGCCGGCCTCCTGCCACCCGTCCGGTACGACCGTCTCCGCTGGGCCCTGCGCGCCCGCGAACGCGGCACGGTGCTCAACCTGGAGGCGGGGATCCCGGTGGGGCAGGACGCCTGAGGGGCCGTCCGGCGGAGCGGCGCCGGAGGCCCCCGATTCCCCTACCCGGGGCCGGGCTTGCCGAACGCTCGTCGGCCGTGCACGAGCAGCTCACGCACAGCGGGGCTGTGCGTGCCCTTCCAGATCAGGGCCAGCAGGGCGGGTGTCTCCACGTCGTCGATGGTGCGGGCGACGATGCGGTCGTGATGGCTCGCGGCCATCGATTCGCTGAGGACGGCGACGCCGAGTCCGCGGGCGGCGAGGTCGGCGATGGCATCACCGGCGCCGGCCTGCAACGCGATCGCGGGCTGCAGTCCTCGTGCGGAGCAGGCCTGGTCGAAGACGGTGCGCAGGCCGGTGCCGGGGGGCATGCACACGATGGGGAACGTGACCAGGTCGCGCAGAGTGACCCGCCGCTGTGTCGCCAGAGGGTGCCCTGGGGGCACTGCTACGACGAGCCGCTCGCTGATGATGGTCAGCGCCTCCAGCCCGTCGGGGGTGGCGCCGGCGGTCCCGATGAGGGCCACGTCGAGGGTTCCGGCGCGCACCCCCTCGACGAGGCGGTCGGAGTTGTCCTCCAGGAGCGAGATCTCCACTCCGGGATGTGCCTGGTGGAACACGGAGAGGGCGTCGAACAGCGGCGTGACGGTGCAGCCGTTGACCATGCCCACCGTGAGCCGACCCCGGATCAGGTCGGTGACATCACCCACGGCCCGGCCGACCGCACCGGCCGCGGCGAGCGCCGCGCGGGCGTGGTCGAGCGCGGCCTTTCCCGCGACGGTGAGCGTGACGGTGCGCGACGACCGGTCGAAGAGTTCGGCACCGAGTTCGCGTTCCAACTGGCGGATCTGAGCGCTGACACCGGACTGGCTGATGTGCACCCGCTCGGCCGCGCGGGTGAAGTTCCGTTCCTCGGCGACCGCGACGAAGTACTCCAGCTGTCTCAACTCCATGACTGGTGATTCTAGCTTCCAGTAGATCCATCTGTTGGACTTCTGGTTGGGGGCTGACCATGCTGATAAGCACCACAGCACGCCAGCAGGAGGAACCCATGCCGGAGTACGAGAAGGCCATGCGACCCGAGGACATCACCCGCTTGTTCGTCGAGCGGTCCAACGCGGGTGACGCGGCCGGGGTCGCCGCGCTCTACGAGGAGGACGCGGTGCTGGCCTACCCGCCCGGCCATCAGACGGTGGGCCGGGAGGCGATCCGCGCGCTGTGGGAGAAGGTGCTGGCCGACCGCCCCCACTTCGAGCAGGAACAACCGCTGCCGACGGTGATCAGCGGCGACATCGCCCTCACCTCGACCCCGCCGAAGGACGGGGCCGGTGCCCGCGCGCAGGTGGTCCGACGCCAGCCCGACGGCAGCTGGTTGCGCCTGCTCGACCAGCCCGAGTTCGTCCCGCCCACCCGCTGATCCCGCTCCGGGATCAAAGCTCCCGGAGCGATCCGATCACGTCGGAGATCATTTCGTGAGGGGGTTCCAAGGGGCCCCGTCGCCCTCGACGTTGGCGACCATCCGGCGCAGGACCTTGAGCGCGGCCACGTACTCCTCGTCGCTGATCCCCGCGTGGACCTCGGCCCGCAGGCCGGTCACCAGGTCGCGGAGCCGTACGCGGGCGGCCTCGCCCGCGTCGGTCAGGTGCAGTCGCGAAGCGTCCTCCCGGAGCCAGCCGCGGTGCAGCAGCTGGTCGACGACGCGCGCGATCTCGTGCGGCCCGTCCGCGAGGGGCGTCAGCTGGCTGACGACCTCCTCGCGGCTCGGCGCGGCGGGCCCGCTGTGCACACGGTTGAGCACCCAGTACTGCGGCTGCGTGACGTCGATCCGGGCCATGGCGTCCCGCAGGTGCCGGGTGACGGCCGCGTGGGCGAGGCCGCTCCAGTAGCCGATGGGCTGAGTGGCGAGGGCGTCGTCGGCGGCGGCCGGGTCGGCGGGCGCCTGGTCGGTCCGGGACGGGGTCGGAGAAGTCATGATCACTATGGTGCCCCCTGGCCGGCGGCGCCGTCACCGAAGCCGAGCGCCCCGCCCACCGCCTGGACGCCCCGTTCATCCGGGGCCAGGTTGCGGTCCCCGCGCCCGACCGGACCGTCAGCTCTCCTTCGAGCGGGCGTAGTTGAGGAGGAAGTGCGCCTCGGCCACCGACAGCCGCTCCAGCTCCTCGGGCGAGACCGACTCGTTGGGCGCGTGGATCTGCGCCTCCGGCTCGCTCAGACCGATGAGCAGGATCTCCGCCTCCGGGTACAGCGAGGCCAGCGTGTTGCACAGCGGGATCGAGCCGCCCATGCCCGCCGTCTGCATCTCCTGACCGGGGTACGCGATGCTCATCGCCTCGGCCATCGACGCGTACGCCGGGCTCGACGTGTCCGCCTGGAAGGCCTGGCCCTGGCCGACCTGCTCCAGGGACACCCGGGCGTTCCACGGCGTGTGCTTCTCGATGTGGGCGAAGAGCAGCTTCGTCGCCTCGACCGCGTCCTGGCCGGGCGGCACCCGCAGGCTGATCTGCGCGCGGGCCGACGCGGGGATCGACGGGGTGGCCCCGGCCACCGGGTGGCAGTCGATGCCGATGACGGTCACGGCCGGGCGCGCCCAGATCCGGTCCGCGACGGTGCCGGCGCCCGGCAGGTCCACGCCCGAGAGGACCTTGGCGTCCTGGCGGAAGTCCTCCTCCGGGTACTGGAGGCCGTCCCACGGCTTGTCGCCCGGGAGGCCGTCGATGACGGTGGAGCCGTCGGGGCCGCGCAGCGAGTCGAGGACGCGGATCAGCGCGGCCAGCGCGTCCGGCGCGGCGCCGCCGAACTGACCGGAGTGCAGATTGCCCTCCAGGGTGTCGATCTGCACCCGGATCATCGTCATGCCGCGCAGCGTCGCGGTCACCGTGGGCAGGCCCACGCGGAAGTTGCCCGCGTCGCCGATGACGATCGTGTCGGCGGTGAGCACCTCGGGGTGCTGCTCCGCGTACCGCTCCAGACCGCCGGTGCCCTGCTCCTCCGAACCCTCGACGATCACCTTGACCGTCACCGGCACGCCGCCGTTCGCCTTGAGGGCGCGCAGCGCGAGCAGGTGCAGGATGAAGCCGCCCTTGCAGTCGGCCGTGCCGCGCCCGTACCAGCGGCCGTTCCGCTCGGTCAGCTCGAACGGCGGGGTGAGCCAGGCGGACTCGTCCAGCTTCGGCTGCACGTCGTAGTGCGCGTAGAGGAGGACGGTCGGCGCCCCGGCCGGGCCGGGAAGGATGCCGTACACGGCCTGCGAACCGTCGGGCGTGTCGAGCAGCGCCACGTCCTGGAAGTCCTCGGCGCGCAGCGCGTCCGCGACCCAGTTCGCCGCCCCCTCGCACTCGCTGCGGGGCGCCACGGCCTCGTCCGCGACCGACTCGAAGGCCACGAGCTCCGTGAGCTCGGCCTTCGCACGGGGCATCAGGGACCGGACGGTGTCGGCGATCGGGTTCGCGGTCATGGGCACGCTCCTGGTGGGTGCGACGTTACGACGTAGGGGAGGGCGTTCGTCGTATGTCGTGGTACGGCGAACGCACCGTAGATCCTACGGCGCGGGGCTCCGGCTACCGCGCCGTAGGATGCGTCGAGAGCAGACCACCGGTCGGATCAGGAGCAGAAGCACACCGTGAGCAGCGAGCACGCAGAGAACGCCGGTCCCGAGAACGCCGCCAACGCTGACGACGCCGCCGAGTTTGTCGACGCCGCCGACGCTGCCGCCGACGACATCGCCACCGCCGCCGAAATCGAGGACACGGGTGCGGACGAGGGGGCGGAGGTCTGGGACGTGGTCGTGGTCGGCGCGGGTCCGGCCGGCGCGTCCGCGGCCTACGCGGCGGCGGTCGCGGGCCGCCGGGTCCTGCTCCTGGAGAAGTCGGAGCTGCCCCGGTACAAGACCTGCGGCGGCGGCATCATCGGCCCCTCCCGGGACTCCCTCCCGCCCGGCTTCGAACTGCCCCTCCAGGACCGGGTGAACGCCGTCACCTTCTCGCTCGACGGCCGTTTCGCCCGCACCCGCCGCTCGCGCCGGATGCTCTTCGGGCTCATCAACCGGCCGGAGTTCGACGCGCAGCTCGTCGAGCACGCGCAGAAGGCCGGCGCGGAGCTGCGGACGGGCGCGACGGTGATCCGGGTGGAGCAGCACGGTCCTTCCGTCCCGGACCGGCGGACGGTCGCCGTCGTCCTGGCCGACGGAGAGACGGTCCTCGCGCGCGCGGTCGTCGGTGCCGACGGCAGTGCGAGCCGCATAGGAGCGCATGTCGGGGTGAAGCTCGGTCAGGTCGACCTGGGCCTGGAGGCGGAGATCCCGGTGCCGCCGTCCGTGGCCGAGGACTGGAAGGGCCGCGTCCTCATCGACTGGGGTCCGATGCCCGGCAGCTACGGCTGGGTCTTCCCCAAGGGCGACACGCTGACCGTCGGCGTCATCTCGGCGCGCGGCGAGGGCGCCGCCACCAAGCGGTACATGGAGGACTTCGTCGCCCGGCTCGGCCTCGCCGGCTTCGAGCCGACGATCTCCTCCGGGCACCTGACGCGCTGCCGCACCGACGACTCGCCGCTCTCCCGCGGCCGGGTCCTCGTCTGCGGCGACGCGGCCGGGCTCCTGGAGCCGTGGACCCGCGAGGGCATCTCGTACGCGCTTCGCTCGGGGCGGCTCGCGGGGGAGTGGGCGGTGCGGGTCGCGGAGGCGAACGACGCGGTCGACGCCCGGCGGCAGGCCCTGAACTACGCGTTCGCCATCAAGGCAGGTCTCGGTGTGGAGATGGCGGTCGGGCGCCGGATGCTCGCGCTGTTCGAGCGGCGACCGGGGCTGCTGCACGCCACGATCACGGGGTTCCGTCCCGCCTGGAACGCCTTCGCCGACATCACCCGTGGCTCCGCCACCCTCGGCGGCATGGTCCGCTCGAACGGCATGGCCCGGCGGGCGCTGGAGATCCTGGACAAGCGGATGGACACCTCGTCCGGTGTCGGCCCCGCCGGCCGGGGCGTCACCGCGCGCGAACGCGCGGCGTCCGAGGCCGAGACGGGGAGCGAGCCGGGAGCCGACACGGGAACGGACACGGGAGCGGACGGCCCGGGGACGTCGGCGGCGTCACCGGCGTCGCAGGCCTCGACCGGTTCGACCGGTCCGGCTGGTTCGGCCGGCTCTGCCGGTTCGGATTCTGCGGAGGCCGCGGAGCAGTTCTGACGGATCGCCACCAGCGCGGTCCTCGGCGTCAGGGGCGCGACGGGCGTCGGCGACCTGGTGACGCGTACGGGCTCCGCCGCCCCGGCCGGTTCACACGGCCGGGGTGGCGGGGCCCGTCGTCGTGATGCGGAAGACGGGGTGCTTCGGCGCGATGGCGCGGAGTTCCGCGTCGGAGGAGTCGGGGCCGACCCCGCCGAAGAAGACGCCGACCTCGGCCTTCCAGCGCTTGAGGTAGGCGCGGAGCAGTGCGGGCTTGTCGTCGTCGGCCAGTTCGACGGCGGTGAAGGCCTCCGCGTGCTTCCCGAGGTGCAGCTGTCCGCCGCCGGCGGCGCGCATGTTGCGGGTCCACTGGACGTGGCCGCGCGGGGCCACCAGGTACTGGACGCCGTCCACCGTCAGGAGGTTGACGGGCGTGCGGCGCCATTCGCCGCTCTTGCGGCCGCGGACCGCGAGGACGCGGGAGCCCCAGACGCTGATGCCCCGGCGGGTCATCCACGCGACGGCGCGGTTGAGGACGTTGACCGTGAACCAGCCGGGCTTCATGGCGTGGGCGGCGGGCTGAGCGGACATGGGTTCCTCCTGTGGAACGGTGGGAGCAAAGCGTGAGCAGTGCTCTCGCTTGTCTCCAGTCTGCACGGAGCGGCGCTCTCATGCAAGAGCAGTGCTCTCGTTTCGGGTCGGTGCTCTGTAAATGGCACACTGCTCCTCATGACAACCGTTAGAGGAGCCCGCGCCCGCGCACGTGCCGAGATCACCGCAGCCATCAAGGCCGAGGCCCGCACCCAGCTCGCCGCCGAGGGCGCGGCCAAGCTGTCGCTCCGCGCCGTCGCCCGCGAGCTGGGCATGGTGTCCTCCGCGCTCTACCGGTACTTCCCCAGCCGCGACGACCTGCTGACCGCCCTCATCGTCGACGCCTACGACGCCGTCGGAGCCGCCGCCGAGGGCGCCGCCGCCGAGGCCGCGGGCCAGCGGCCGCTCGCCCGCTGGACCGCCGTCTGCCGGGCCGTCCGCGCCTGGGCCGTCGAGCACCCGCACGAGTACGCCCTGATCTATGGTTCCCCCGTCCCCGGCTACACCGCACCCCAGGACACCAACGTCCCCGCCGCCCGCGTCGGCCTCGTCCTCATCGGCATCGTCCGCGCGGCCCACGAGGGCGAGGGCGTAGCCCTCCCTCCGCTTCCGGACGCCCTCCGCCCCGAGGCCGTGCGGATCGCCGCAGACATGGCCCCGGACCTGCCCCCGGCGCTCGTCGTCGCCCTGGTGGCCGCCTGGTCGCAGCTCTTCGGTCTGGTGTCCTTCGAGGTCTTCGGCCAGTTCCACCGGCTCGTCGAGGACCGCGACGTCTTCTTCACGCACGCCGCCCGCCGCCTGGGCCAGGACGTGGGCCTCCTCCCGCGCGGCTGAGGACCCCGTACCCCACCCGCGTACTCCGGCGGGAGTACGGGCGACCACCCCGCCGGGGTGACGTCCTCGTGGGGCGGGCGCGGTTAGCGTGGCGGGTATGGACGTGGAGCGGACCGCCGGGCGCGGTGTCGGAGGCCCGGGCCGGGCACCGTGGGGGTGGTGGGCCGGGGAGCGGCACGCGGGCGGGCTGCCGTGGCGGTCGACGCTGGTGATCGCCGTACTCGTCATGGCGGGCACCGGTTTCGCCGCGCGGAACCAGCCCGACCGGGAGGCGCTCGACGTCCTCGGGCGGGCCCTGCTGCTCCTGGGGGCGGCGCCGCTGGTGTTCCGTCACCGCAGGCCCGTGCCCGTGGTGTTCGGCGTCGCGGCCGTCACCCTCGCCTACCTGGCGGCCGGATACCCGTACGGCCCGGTCTTCGTGTTCGTCGCGGTGGCCTGCTTCGCCGCCGTCGTCCACGGGCACCGCACCGCCGCCTGGTGGGCCCTCGGGCTGCTGTGGGCGGGCCATCTGGTGCTCTCGCACTGGCTCTACCGGTGGCTGCCTCCGGCCGGCGACGGCCCCGCCCCCTGGGGCCAGGAGCTGCCGGCCGGCGCGTTCGCCGTCGCCGTCCTCGCCGCCTCCGAGCTCGTACGGGTACGGCGCGAGCAGTGGGCTCAGCAGCGGGCCGAGCGCGCCGCCGCCGAGCGGCGCCGCGCCGACGAGGAGCGGCTCCGCATCGCCCGTGAACTCCACGACGTGCTCGCCCACTCGATCTCCGTGATCAACGTGCAGGCGGGGGTCGGCCTGGCCCTGCTCGACGCCGACCCCGAGCAGGCCCGCACCGCCCTGACCACCATCAAGGCGGCCAGCAAGGAGGCGCTCGGCGAGGTGCGACAGGTCCTCGACACCCTCCGTGCCCCCGGCGACGCCCCGCGCGCCCCGGCCCCCGGCCTCGGCCGCCTCCCCGAACTCGTCGAGCAGGCCGCCGCCGCGGGCCTGACCGTCACGGTCACGGCGAGCGGCCCGCCCGCCGCCGGCCTGCCTCCCGGCGCCGATCTGGCCGCCTTCCGGATCGTGCAGGAGGCGCTCACCAACGTGGTCCGGCACTCCGGCTCGCGCACCGCCCGGGTGGAGATCGCGCACGGCCCCGCCCGCCTCGACCTGCGCGTCGACGACGACGGCCCCGCCACCGGCACCGAGGCGGGCGGCAGCGGCAACGGCCTCGCCGGAATGCGGGAGCGGGCCGCCGCCCTCGGTGGCACGATCGAGGCGGGCGTCCGGCCCGACGGCGGCTTCCGCGTCCATGCCGTCCTCCCGCTCGGTCCACGCGGTGCGCCCGGTTCACCTGGTTCGCCCAGTCCTCCCAGCCCGACCAGTCCGCTCAGTCCCGAGGAGACCCCGTGATCCGTGTGCTGCTCGCCGACGACCAGTCGCTGGTCCGCGCGGGGTTCCGGGCGCTGCTCGACGCCCAGCCGGACATCGAGGTGGCGGGGGAGGCCGCGGACGGCGACGAGGCCGTGGAGCGGGTGCGGGAGCTGCGCCCCGACGTCGTCCTCATGGACATCCGGATGCCGCGGCTCGACGGCCTCGACGCCACCCGGCGCATCACGGAGGACCCGGACCTCGCCGGGGTCCGGGTGGTCATGCTGACCACCTTCGAGCTCGACGAGTACGTCTTCGAGGCGATCCGCGCCGGCGCCTCCGGCTTCCTGGTGAAGGACACCGAACCGGAGGAGCTGCTGCGGGCGGTGCGGGCCGTCGTCCACGGGGACGCGCTGCTCTCCCCGGGCGTGACCCGGCGGCTGATCGAGGAGTTCGCGGCCCGCTCCAAGGCCCCGGCGGCCACGGCCGCGCTCGGCGCGCTGACCGAACGGGAGCGCGAGGTGATGGCCCTCGTGGGGATCGGCCTCTCGAACGAGGAGATCGCCCGCCGGCTGGTCGTCAGCCCGCTCACCGCCAAGACGCATGTGAGCCGCGCGATGGTGAAGCTGGCCGCCCGGGACCGCGCCCAACTCGTCGTCCTCGCCTACGAGTCGGGCCTCGTCCGACCCGGCTGGCTGGGCTGACGGCATCCGGCGCACCGCCCGCTACGCGGGAGCGCCGCAGAAGTACCACGGCCGGCCGGCCGGGCCTGAGCCGAGCCCCACCTCGCCCCGCCCCGCTCCGGCTCCCGGCGGACGCGGCACGGGACGGCGATTGATCCCGTACGGGGAGAGGTGGCCGGCGGACGTGCTCAGTCGCGGGCGGCGACCTTCTCCGGGGAGTCCGTGGGCGCGGAGCGTGCCACGACGACCGATTCGGTGGTGCTCCGCCGCTTCCGGAGGCCCGGCAGGGTGATCAGGAGTCCGGCCAGGGCGATGACCGTGACCACGGCGAGTCCCGGGCGGAAGCTGTCCAGCGTGGCCTGCGGGGAGGCCGACGTGTCGCCGTCCGCGGTGATGACGGCGGTGACGACGGCGAGGAAGAGCGCGCCGCCGACCTGGATCGAGGTGTTGAGCAACCCCGAGACCATGCCCTGCTCGCGGTCGTCCACGCCGTTGGTGGCCTGGATGTTGAGCGAGGGGAAGACCAGGGCGCAGGCGGCGCCGAGGAGCAGCATCGACGGCAGGATCACCGCCGCGTACTGCGGGGTCAGCGAGATCCGCAGGAAGAGCGCGTACGCGACGACGAGCAGCGTGAAGCCGGCGGCGATCACCCGGGGCGTGCCGAAGCGGTCCACGATGCCGCCGATCTTCGTGGAGGAGAGCGCCACGAGCACACCGGCCGGCAGGAAGGCCAGCGCCGTCTGGAGCGCGGACCAGCCGAGCAGCGACTGCATGTACTGGGTCACGATGAACTGGAAGGCCACGTACGAGCCGAAGAACGCCGCCGCGCCGAGCTGGGCGCGGACCTGGGAGCCGGAGCGCAGGACCCCGAGCCGTACGAGCGGGCTCGCGCTCCGCCGTTCCACCAGGACGAAGGAGACGAGGAGGACGGCGGCCACGAGGAAGGACAGCAGGGTCCGGGCTGAGGTCCAGCCGACCTCGGGCGCCTGGACGACGGTGAAGACGAGCAGCAGCATCGCGGCCGTACCGGTGACGGCGCCCGGCAGGTCGTAGCCGCCGGAGGAGTCCTCGCGGGCGCTGTGCGGGATGAGGCGGAGCGCGAAGACCAGGGCGATCAGGGCCACGGGGGCGGGCAGGAGCATGGTCCAGCGCCAGCTGAGCTCGGTGAGCAGCCCCGACAGGACCAGGCCCATGGAGAAGCCGGTGGCGGCGCAGGTGGTGTAGATCGACAGGGCCCGGTTGCGCTCCGGGCCCTCCTTGAAGGTCGTCGTGATGATCGACAGGCCGGCGGGGGCGGTGAAGGCCGCGCTGAGGCCCTTGATGAACCGGCTGGCGATCAGGAGCGGGCCGGAGTCGACGAGTCCGCCGAGGAGCGAGGCGATCGCGAAGACGGCGAGGGCGATGAGGAAGACACGTCGGCGGCCGAGGAGGTCGGCCGCGCGACCGCCGAGGAGCAGCAGGCCGCCGTAGCCGAGGATGTAGCCGCTGACGATCCACTGGAGCGTGGCGGTGGACAGGCCGAGGTCGGTGGCGATCGAGGGCAGGGCGACGCCGACCATGGAGACGTCGAGGGCGTCGAGGAACATCGCGGCACAGAGCACGAGCAGGGTGCCCCAGAGCCGCGGACTCCAGCGGTTCTGCACGGCGGCCGTGGGTGCGGCGGTGAGCGGAGAGGTCATGGGCAGCACGGTACATGCACGTGCATTGAATGCAAGTGCATTTAATTCCCGTGCAACAAAGTGGGTCGTTTCTGCTAACGTGCGGTCATGGCAGCGAACAAGTCCGAACGCGCGCTCGTGGACGAGTGGCGTGACGTCCTCGCCCTGCACGCCCGGACGACCTGTGAGCTCGACCGGGCCCTCCATGCGTACGGGCTCGGTGCCAGTGACTTCGAGGTCCTCGACGTCCTCGCCGAGGGCGCGGCCGAGGACGGCCCGGGCTCCTGGCGCGTCCAGGAGCTCGCCGGGCGGGTCCACCTCAGCCAGAGCGCGCTGTCCCGGACGGTCGCGCGCCTGGAGAAGGACGGCCTGGTCCTGCGGGGGATGTGCGCCGAGGACCGGCGGGGCGTCCAGGTGAAGCTCACGGAGAAGGGCCTCGCGCGCCACGCCGAAGCGCAGCCCCTCCAGCGCGAGGTGCTGACGAGGATGCTGGACCGCAGTTCCTGAAGTTCCCTGAGTCGCGGGATCGCGCGGGATCGCGGACCGCGGGATCGCCTCGGTCGAGGCGGCCCCCGCGCGACCCAGCCCCCTCAGTTTCAGGTGACTGCCGAGTTCTCCCGCCACAGCCGGGCGATCGTGTCGTCCCCGGTCAGCGTCACGGTCTCGGCCGGCAGCCGGTTCCACAGGGTCAGGTACAGACGGTCGGCCGCCCCGCTGAACTCCGCGTCCGCCGCTTCCTGTTCCGCTGCCGCCCGTTCCGTCCGGGGCGGTTCCGTCGCCGACAGGCGTACGGTCCAGACGTCACCCGTGTCCGTGGCCCGCACCCGCAGGATGCGCGGCTCGGGCGTGCGCACCCGGCTGTTGTCGCGGGCGTGGAAGCCGCGCAGCAGCTCGTCGATCCCGTCGGCGGCCAGCGCCGGGTCGACCGCTCCCGGCCCGGCCGCGAGCGCCGACTCGGCGTCCGCGCGGTGGACGGCCGTCTCGTGCGCCTGCCGCCGGGCCCAGAAGGCGAGCGGCGAAGGCGCCGGGAGGAAGGTCCAGCACTCCAAGGTCTCCGGCGCCGCGCGCAGGGCCGCGACGAGAGCCGTGTGACCCTCCCGGTAGTACGCGAGCAACTCGTCGCCGTCCAGGTCCGGTTCGCCGCCGTCCGGGTGGTAGGCGGTGTGTCCCTCGACCACGAAGGCCGTGGCCCAGCGGTGCACCGTCGTCGTGTGCCGGAGGAGGTCGCGGACGCGCCACCCCGGACAGGTCGGGACCTCCGCGTCCGGCCCGGCCGCGGCCGCCGCCTCCGCGAGCGCCAGGCCGGCCGCTTCCAGTGCGGTGATGTGTTCGGTGATCTTCATCGTGCCCCCGTTGATCGTTTCCCTTGGGGCGGATTCTGACAGCTCGCACGCCCGCAGGTGATCAACTCGCGGTTCGGGTGCCCGCGTTCCGTGCCCAGTAGCCCATCGCCGCGGCTCCGGCGGCGAGGACCGCGACGGTCGTGAGCGCCACCGGAAGGGAGAACCAGTCGGCGAGGAACCCGATGGACGGCGGGCCGAGCAGCATGCCCCCGTAACCGAGGGTGGAGGCGGTCGCCACCCCGCCGGGGCCGGCGATGGCGCCGGCGCGGGCCACGGCGACGGGGAAGATGTTGGCCAGACCGAGGCCGGTGACCGCGAAGCCGAGGAGCGTGGCCCAGACGGTCGGGGCGAGCGCGCCGAGGAGCATGCCGGCCGCGGCCGTGGCCCCGCCCGCGACGAGCGTACGGGTCTGGCCGAGCCGTTCCAGGAGCAGCGTGCCGGAGAGCCGCCCGGCGGTCATGGTCAGCGCGAAGACGGAGTAACCGGCGGCGGCCACGCCCGGGTGGGCGCCCAGGTCCTGTTCGAGATGGAGCGCGCCCCAGTCGGCCAGCGCCCCTTCGCCGTACGCCGTGCAGAGCGCGATCACGCCGAAGACGAGGACCGTACGGCGGGCCGCCCGCGACGGCTTCCCGGAGGCCGATCGTCTCCCGGCATCCCGCTGATTCCCCGCATCCCGCGTCGGGAGTGATTCCGGTCGGCCGGGGGCGGTGTGGCGGAGGAGTACGGGACCGGCGGCGGCCGTCAGTGCCAGGCCGACGACCGTCAGGCCGAGGAGGTGGGCGGTGGGGGACAGGCTCCCGGCGAGGAGCCCGCCGATGCCCGCGCCGAGCATGCCGCCGAGGCTGAACGCGGCGTGGAAGCTCGGCATCACCGGGCGGCGCAGTGCGGCCACCAGGTCGACGGCGGCGCTGTTCATGGCGACGTTGATCCCGCCGTACGCGGCGCCGAAGACCAGCAGGACGAGGCCGAGGGCGAGCGGGGACCGGGTGAGCGCCGGAAGCGCGACCGAGAGGGAGAGCAGGACGGCGGTGGCGACGGTGACGGCGTGGCTGCCGAAGCGGCGGCAGAGCCGGCCGGTCAGCGTCATGGTCACGACGGCGCCCGCCGAGACGCCGAGGAGGGCGAGCCCGAGGTCGCCGGCCGAGGCGCCGGTCTGCTGCTTGACGGCGGGGATGCGGACCACCCAGCCGGCGAAGAGGAATCCGTCGAGGGCGAAGAAGAGGGTCAGGGCGGAGCGGAGGCGGGTCAGGGAGTGGTGGGCGGTGTCTCCGCCGAAGCCCCCCGATGCGGCCGTCCGTACTTTGTTTAGTAGCGGCACAAACTCAGGATAGGGGGCGACGGGCCCGGGATTCAACCGGCCGGGCGGGATCGGCGGCAGGCCGGCCGGCCGTCGGCACCGCGGGCCTGGGCGCGGCGGCACCGCGGCGGGGATGCGCCGGGGCGCGGGGCGGGGGTGCGCCGGCACCGTGGCGGGAATGCGGCGGGGGTGCGCCGGCACCGTGGCAGGAATGCAGCAGGGACGGCGGCAGGGATGCGGCGGGTGCGTGGCCGGTCGTGCGCCGTGCCCGGCCGGGTGCGGGTTCGGCGTGTCGTCCGATCATGGGAGACTCGCCCCCATGAACGGCAAGGCGACGACGACCCGGACACGGCTGGACAGGGGGCGCAACGCGCTCGGCCCCGCGCTGGAGCTGGTGCACACCGGAAGGGCGCCGACACGGGCCGTCCTCACCGCCGAACTCGGCGTCACCCGGGCCACCGCGGGCGCGGTCGCCGCCGAGCTGGAGGCGCTGGGCCTCATTCGCGTCGACTCCAACCCCGGTGCCGCCGCCGGCTCCCAGGGGCGCCCCTCCCACCGGCTCGCCGTCGACGAGAAGGGCCCCGTCGCCCTCGCCGCCCAGGTCCACGCGGACGGCTTCCGCGCCGCGCTCGTCGGCCTCGGCGGCACCATCGTCGCCACGGCCCCCGGCTGCGTCACCGTCTCCGCCGACCCCGCCCAGGTCCTCGGCGCCGTGGTCGACGCGGGAGCGGCGCTGCTCCGGGAGAGCGGCCGCCGCTGTGTCGGCGCCGGACTCGCCGCACCCTCAGCCGTGGCCGAGCCCGAGGGCACCGCGCTCAACCCGCTCCACCTCGCCTGGCCCGCCGGTGCGCCGGTACGGGAGATCTTCGCCGAGCGGGTACGGGCCGCCGGGATCGAGGGCCCGGCCTTCACCGGCAACGACGTCAACCTCGCCGCCCTCGCCGAGCACCGCCACGGCGCCGGGCGCGGCGCCCGCGACCTGCTCTGCGTGGCCACCGGCCACCGGGGCGTCGGCGGCGCGCTCGTCCTCGACGGGCGCCTGCACACGGGCAGCGCGGGCCTCGCCCTGGAGGTCGGCCATCTGACGGTCAATCCGGAGGGGCGTCCCTGTCACTGCGGCAGCCGCGGCTGCCTCGACGTCGAGACCGACCCGCTCGCCTTCCTGACGGTCGCGGGCCGGGATCCCGGCCCCGAGGTCTCCCTGCTCCAGCAGGCCCGTGACCTGCTGCGGACCAGCCGGGACGACCCGGGTGTCCGGGTGGCCGTCGGGGAGCTGATCGACCGGCTCGGCCTCGGCCTCGCCGGTCTGGTGAACATCCTCAACCCGGACCGGATCATCCTCGGCGGGCTCCACCGTGAGCTCCTCGACGCCGACCCCGAGCGCCTCCGTGCGGTCGTCGCCGACCGCAGCCTCTGGGGCCGCAGCGGCGGCGTCCCGATCCTGCCCTGCACGCTGGACCACAACAGCCTGGTGGGCGCCGCCGAGCTGGCCTGGCAGCCGGTGCTCGACGATCCGCTGGCCGCGCTCGGCCGGGAGTCCGTCTGAGCGACTCCCGGCCGGACCGGTTCCGTCGGCCGGAAGTCCCCGAGGTGCCCGACCAGGGCGTCCGATCGCGCTCCGAAGGCGTTCGTCCGATGATCAGTGGGGCAGAGTAGGGGCATGGCTACGTACGAGACGATGTCGTTCCACCTGGAGACCGAGCGGCTGATACTGCGGCCGTGGGCCGAGTCGGACGCAGCCGAGTTCTGCGCCCTCCTCGGCGAGCGCGGCAAGGGGACGCCTCCGGTCGAGCGCATCCGGACGGCCATCGCGGGGTTCCTCACCGCGACGGAGGAGACGGGGATCGCCCTGCTGCCCATCCAGCGCCGCGACGAGGGCGACTTCATCGGCTACTGCGGGTTGATCATCGGCCGCACCACCCTGGAGGAGCCCGAGATCGCGTACGAGCTGTTCCAGCGCGCGCACGGGCGCGGCTACGCCACCGAGGCGGCCGGCGCGGTACTCGAAGCCGCCGTCGCGACCGGACGGAAACGGCTCTGGTCGACCGTCGGCTCGTGGAACACGCCGTCGCTCCGTGTCCTGGAGAAGCTCGGGTTCGAGCGGGATCGCGTCACCATGGAGGACAACGGTGAAGTGGTCTGGCTCAACCGCCCGTTGCCGTGACACGAGGGTGTCCGGTTCGGTCGCTTGTGCTCCCTGACGTGTGACGTATCCGGTGGGGTGTTGGCGGAAAATCGCTGGGCGGGAGAGGCCGTACGCCGTAGCGTTCCGCCTCATGATCACTTCGGACTCCGGTCTCCCCCCACGCCTCGGCAGCCTCACCTTCCACGGCCCCCTCTCCGAGGCCCGCGCCACCCGCATGATCGAACGACTCGCCGCCGAACAGCCCGCCGATGTCCTCGACATCGGCTGCGGCTGGGGCGAACTGCTCCTCCGCGTCCTGGAGAGCGCCCCGGGCGCCAAGGGCATCGGGATCGACATCAACGCCGAGGACCTGGCCCGCGGCCGGGCCCTCGCCGAGGAGCGCGGTCTCGCCGACCGCGTGGTCTTCGTCGAGGAGTCGGCGCTCGGCACCGAGCGGGGCCCCGTCGACGCGATCCTCTGTCTGGGATCGAGCCAGGCGCTCTGCGACCCCGAGCTGCCGCACGACCCCGCCGCCGCCCTCCGGGAGCTGCGCCGACTGGTCCGGCCCGGCGGCCGGGTCGTGCTCGGCGAGGGCTTCTGGGAGCGCACGCCGACGGAGGAGGAGCTGGCCGGAATGTGGCCCGACGCGCACGCCGGCGAGCACTTCTCCCTCGGCGCCCTCGTGGACCTCGCCATCGAGGCGGGTTTCCGGCCCGCGCGGATCGAGACGGCGAGCGCCGAGGAGTGGGAGGAGTTCGAGTCCGGCTACCGGTACGACACCGAGGTCTGGCTCGCCGCGAACCCCGGGCACCCGCTCGCCGCCGAGACCCGCGAGCGCGCCGACAGCCAGCGGTCGAACTGGTTGAACGGCTACCGCCGGGCCCTCGGGATCACGTACCTCACCCTGGTCGCCGTGGCCTGAGACCACGTCACCACTGCCGCCGTCCGGCCCCCAACTCTCCACGTCCGGGGGCCGAGAGGTGCAGGACCCGGAAGCGCTCGCCCTCGCCGGCGGGCGCTTCCGCCGTGTCGGCACCTGTCCCGTCGGCACCCGCTCCATCGGTACCCGTCCCGTCCGCCCACAGCGTGAAGGTGAGCAGCTCCCAGTGGCGTGGATCCACGGCCAGGGCCGAGGCGACCACGCCGTCCCGGCGGGCCTCCCGCGCGTGCCGGGCCACCGCCTCCGCCACGGCCTCGCCCGGCGGCACCGCCTCGCCGAGCGGGGTCCTGCGGCGCGTGGCGGTCCCGGGAGCCGACGCGGCCGCCGGCCCCTCCTCGTACGCCAGGTCCGTCCAGTGCTGCACCACCGGCCGGCCGAAGTCGTTCACGATGCCCTGGAAACCCGGCCCCCAGAGGAAGGAGTTCATGCCCTCGGGGGTGGCCCAGAGATAGAACGGCGCGTACTGGTTGACCGGCGATCCGGCCTCCCGCTCCCGGATCAGATAGGCCTTCAGGCCGAGCCCGGGGAAGGTGTCGAGCAGGTGGCCCCTCGTCGCGACCCGCTCGCGGATGATCCCCATGTCGTAGTCGGCGGGCAGAGTGATCTCGTACTGCATCGCGTGCACGGAACGGTCTCCGGTTCTCTGGCGATTCGCAGGAATCTTCTCGGTGAAGGGCGTCGATCAGGGCGTCGATCAGGGCGTTGATCACGGCGTTGATCAGGGCGTTGATCAGGGCGTCGATCAGGGTGTCGCGAGGAGCGCCAGCAGACCGCGTACGGCGCTGTCGAACGGCGCCCGCGAGCCCGTGGCGCGGGCCAGCACGTAGCCGCCCTGGACGGTCGCCACGACCGTCGCCGCGATCTCCTCGGGATCGAGCGAGGGCCTCAACTCACCGCTGTCCAGCCCCTCCTGGACCACGTCGGCGAGCCGGCCGCGCAGCCGGCCGAGCGCCTCCTCGACGGGGGCGCGGAGTTCCGGGTGGGCGATCACCTCCGGGTCCATGGTCAGCCGCCCCACCGGGCAGCCGCGCAGGACCTCGCGCTCGCGCAGCAGGTACGCCTCGATCCGGGCGTACGCCGAGCCCTCGCCGCCCAGCACGGCCTCGGCCGCCGCACCCATCTCCTCGGCCGTGCGCCGGATCGCGACGAGCGCCAGGTCCGGCTTCCCCGAGAAGTGGTGGTACATGCTGCCCTGACCCGCGCCCGCCGCCTGCTGGACGGCCTTGGGGCTGGTGCCCACGTAGCCGCGCTCCCACAGCAGCTCGCGGGTCGCCTCGACGAGACGCTCGGCGGTGGTCTTCGGAGTGCTCATGACCGCACTGTACATACCAGTAGGTACAGAGAGGAAGGCCGTCCGGACCGCCCGCCGTACTCCCGCTGTCGTACGTGCGAAGCCGCTGCCGGTACGACGCCCCGGACCCCCTCCCCGAGCGAGTCTCGAAGCACGGACATCACCACAGCGCACACCGAGGAGCTGAACCCTCATGAACACCCTCGCCTACGCGGGCCCCGGCCCGTGGATCCTCCTCTTCCCCCTGGTCTGGGCCGTCGTCATCGCCGGGATCGTCACCCTGGCCCGCCGTGCCGGCTGGCGCCCGGGCCGCGGCGGCCGCCCCTACCGGGACGGCCGGCCCGACGAGCACTCGCCGATCGCCCTGCTCGGCCACCGGTTCGCCGCCGGGGAGATCGACGAGGACGAGTACTGGCGCCGGCTCACCGTCCTGGAGGAGCAGTTCGGCCGCACCGCGACCGGCAAGGAGCGCCGGGCATGACCGCCGCCGCCCACACCCCCGCCGCACACACCGAAGCCGCCCGGGTCCTGGACGCCGTCAAGGTCTACGGGCGCGGCGACACCGAGGTCAGGGCCCTCGACGGGGTGAGCGTCGACTTCCCGACCGGCCGCTTCACCGCCGTCATGGGCCCCTCGGGCTCCGGCAAGTCCACGCTCCTGCACTGCGCCGCGGGGCTCGACACCCTCACCTCCGGTGCCGCCTTCGTCGGCGGCACCGACCTCTCCACGCTCGACGACCGCCGTCTGACGCTCCTGCGCCGCGACCGCGTCGGCTTCGTCTTCCAGGCCTTCAACCTGCTGCCGACCCTGACCGTCGCGGAGAACATCACCCTCCCGCTCGACCTCGCCGGGCGAGCCCCCGACCGGGCCCGGTTCGACCGGCTCGTCGACACCGTCGGCCTGCGCGACCGCCTGCACCACCGGCCGGGCGAACTCTCCGGCGGACAGCAGCAGCGCGTGGCCGTCGCCCGCGCCTTCGTCGGCGACCCGGACGTCGTCTTCGCCGACGAACCCACCGGCAACCTCGACTCGCGCTCCGGCGAGGAGGTCCTGCGCCTGCTCGGCCGTACGGCGCGGGAGACCGGCCGTACGGTCGTCATGGTCACCCACGACCCGGTCGCCGCCGCCCACGCCGACGAGGTGGTCTTCCTCGCGGACGGGCGGCTCGTCGACCGGATGACCGCCCCGACGGCCGACCGCGTCCTCGACCGCATGAAGGCCTTCGAGACCGACACCGGCCGGCCCTCCGCCACGACGACCGACCCGGCCCCCGCCACGACGCCTGTCGCCACGGCTGCCCCGACCTCCGCCACGGCCTCCGTCACGACCCGAGGAGGGGCGACATGAGAACCCCCGCCACCCCCGCCACCCTCCGGCTCACGCTCGCATCCCTCCGCGCCCACCGGCGCCGCTTCCTCGGCACCTTCGCCGCCGTCCTCCTCGGGGTCGCCTTCCTCACCGGCACCCTCGTCATGGGCGACACCCTGCGCGGGAGCTTCGACGCCATGTTCACCGGCGCCACCCGGGGCACGGACGCCGTCGTCCGCAGCGCCACCACCGTCACGGCCGCCGGCGCGGCACAGGGCACCCGCGGCCCCGTCGACGCCGACCTCGCCGACCGGATCGCCCAGGTCCCCGGAGTCGCCGCCGCCGCGCCCCTGATCGAGGGCGCCGGCCAGCTCCTCGCCGCCGACGGGACCCCCGTCGGCGGCAAGGGCCCGCCCACCCTCGCCGCGAACTGGATCGAGGACGAGGCCCTCAACCCGTACCGGCTCGCCGAGGGACGCACTCCGCACGCGCCCGGCGAGGCCGTCGTCAACCGGGGCGCGGCGAAGGCCGCCGGCCTCCGCATCGGCGACACGACCGTCCTGCGCACCCCCGACCCCGTACGGATCACCGTCGTCGGTCTCGCCACCTTCGGCGGCGCCGACGGCATGGGCCAGGTCACCTGGACCGGCCTGACCCGCGCCGACGCCGAGCGGTACCTGACGGCCCGCCCCGGCGAGGCGACGAGCATCGCCGTACGCGCCGGGCCCGGCGTCAGCCAGGAGGAGCTCGTCGCCGCGCTCGCCCCCGCCCTGCCCGAAGGGGTCGAGGCGATCACCGGGCAGCGCGCGGCCGAGGAGAACACGGAGATGGTCTCCGGCCGGTTCCTCGGCCTCTTCACCACCTTCCTGCTGGTCTTCAGCGGAGTCGCGGTGCTCGTCTCCGTCTTCACCATCCACAACACCTTCGCCGTCCTCGTCGCCCAGCGGACCCGCGAGAACGCCCTGCTCCGCGCCGTCGGCGCCGCCCGCCGCCAGGTCGTCACCGGCACGCTCGCCGAGGCGCTCGTCGTGGGGCTGCTCGCCTCCGCCGCCGGGCTCCTCGCCGGCATCGGCGTGGCCGCCGGCCTCCAGGCCCTCTTCCCGGCCGTCGGGTTCCCGTTCCCCGAGGGCGACCTGGTCGTCACGGCCGGTTCCCTCGCGCTCCCGCTCGGCGTCGGACTCGCGGTCTGCGCCGGTTCGGCGCTCCTGCCCGCCGTACGGGCCGGACGCACGGCCCCGCTCGCCGCGCTCCGCGAGAACGACGTGGACGGCTCGGGCACCTCCCGCGCCCGTGCGCTGACCGGCGGCGCCCTCCTGGCCGCTGCCGTCGGCACGGTCCTCGCGGGAGTGCTCGGCGACCCCTCGCTGTGGCTCGCCGCGACCGGCGCGGGGCTCGCCGTCGCCGCCTTCGTGGTCCTCGGACCGGTGGCCGCCTCGGTCGCCGTGCGGGCCCTCGGCCGGCCCCTGCGCGGCGCCAACCGCGGCCTCGCCCGCCGCAACGCCCTGCGCAGCCCCGGACGGACGGCCGCGACCGCCACCGCCCTGATGATCGGGGTCGCCGTCGTCACCCTCTTCACCGTCTTCGGCGCCTCCCTCAAGGCGACCATGGACCGCACGGTCGACCGCTCCTTCGCGGGCGACGTGGCCATCGGCGCGCCCTCCTTCGGCGCGGGCGGCAGCGGGCTCAGCCCCCGGCTCGCCCCGGCGGTCGCGGCACTGCCCGAGGTCGACACGGCCGTCGGCCTGGGCAGCGGCGTGGCGGAGGTCGACGGCCGGGGCCGCGCCCTGACGGTCACCGACCCGGCCGCGCTCGCCCGCACCCTCGACCTCGGGGAGGTACGCGGCACCCTCACCGGACTCGGTGCGGACGGGCTCGCCGTCGCCGCCGACGAGGCCGCCGCCGCCGGCCTGGCGCCCGGGCGCACGGCCGAGCTGACGTTCACGGACGGCACCCGGCACACCTTCACCGTCCGCGCGGTCTACGAACGCGCCGACCTCGCGGGGGACTACCTCGTCACCCGGGAGGCCTGGGCCCCGCACCGCACCCAGGACGCCGACCGGCTGGTCGCCGTCGCCTTCGCGGACGGCGTGTCCGCGGCGGACGGCAAGGCGGCCGTGACCGAGGTCGCGGACCGGTACGGCCAACCGGAGGTGCAGACCCGGGAGGAGTACGCGGAGGCCTCGGCGGGCGGCATCGACATGATGCTCACCCTCGTCTACGCGCTCCTCGCGCTCGCGGTCCTGATCGCCCTGCTCGGCATCGCCAACACGCTGACCCTCGCCGTCCACGAACGGACCCGCGAGCTGGGCCTGTTGCGGGCCGTCGGACAGACCCGCGCCCAGCTGCGGGCCATGGTCCGCTGGGAGTCCGTCCTCGTCGCCGCCTTCGGGACGCTCGGCGGGCTCACCCTCGGCGGCTTCCTCGGCTGGGTGCTCGTCCGCGCCTCGGAGGGATCCGGTGACAGCGCGCTCGCCTTCGCCGTGCCGGCGGTGCGACTGGCGGCCGTGGCCCTGATCGGCCTGACGGCGGGCGTCGTGGCGGCCTGGCGTCCGGCCCGCCGCGCGGCGCGCCTGGAGATCCTCAGGGCGATCGGCACGGAATGACCTCGGGCCGGAATGACCTCGGGCCGGTGACGTCAGGCGGTGACGTCGGGCCGGTGACCTCGGGCCGGTGACCTGGGGCCAGTGACCACAGGCCGGTGGCATCCGGGCCGTGGCGTCCGGCCGGTCCTCAGCCCGCCCGGCCCGCGAGGACCGGCCCGGCGACGACCGGGGCCAGGACCGGGTCGGCCGGCGTGCCCAACGGGACGGCGGGGACGGCGGCGACGGCGGGGACGCCCGGGAACGGGCCGTACGTCCCGAAGGGGAGCTCGGGCGAGGAGCCGTGCACGGCGTGTGCGTGCTCCTCGACCGGGACGGGCGACGGCGGCGCCGTGAGGGTGAACCACACGACCTTGCCCTCGGCGCCGCACGGGCGGACGCCCCAACTCTCGCTGACCGCACCGACGATGGCGAGGCCCCGGCCGGAGGTGGCGAGAGCGTCGAAGGCGTCGAGTGCGTCGAGCCCGTCGCCGCCGTCCGGGGTCCCGGCGCGCGGTATTCGGGGATCGTGGTCCCTGACCGACACCGTCAGCCGGTCGAGCAGCAGCTCGATCTCGACCGTGCAGCGCTTGTCCGGCTGCGCGTGTCGGTGGACGTTCGTCAGAAGCTCGGTCACACCGAGCGCGGCATGGTCGATCAAAGCGTCGAGATGCCAATGGCGCAGATGCGCGGAGACGATTCTGCGGACCTGTCCGATCCGCGACGGCAGGGCATGGAGCTCCACCGCGTAATACCTGCTCGGCTCGCTGATCACGCTGCGACTCCCCGAAGTAGTTCGGAAGAAGACGAAGATTCGGATCTCTCATGCGTACGGCGGTACTGCGGTACAGCACGGTGGCGACCGAAGCGCAACGTCACCACCGGTGAACCCTCGGTGAGGTGGTTCCAGCGTGAGCCAGTGGTGACCGTGCCGCAACTCGCGGCGATCCGTGCCAGGTCAGGGCCGAGGGGAGGCGCGTCCGGTCAGCCGCGGCCGGCCGCCCGCCTGAGCGCCGCGAGAAAACTCCCCGACTCCTCGGTCCCGTCGCCGGCCCGGTGGTGCAGGGTCAGCCGGTACCGGGTCCCGTTCACCGTCGCCACCGCCTCGTCCGCCTTCGCGAACCACGGCCGCCCGGCCCGTACGGCGCTCACGGGCGCGCTGTCGATCTCGCTGCCGTAGCTCGTGAGCAGCGCGAGCCGGCCGTCCTCGATCCGCACCTCGCCCGCGCGCGTCAAGGCGCGCGGCCAGCGTGCGATCCGTACACCCCGCGCGCTGAACTCGGGTTCCTCCATGCCGGTCCACCCCTTTCACCCGGTTGCCGTCACCAGTGTGCCGGGCGGCCCGCGCCCGCACCAGTGGCCCTGCCACAAGGGAGGCCTATGGGACATCAAAGGGAACGTTTGCCCAGGTGGGAGGGGTATTGTCGGCAACGGGCACCAGTGGCAGTGAGCGAGGAGTGGGACGGATGAGCACCACCGAGAACAGTGCGACCGCCGCGCCGGCGACCATCGACGTCGACCGCAGCGATCCGGCGTACCGGGCCTGGCTGAAGGAGGCCGTCCGCAAGGTCCAGGCCGACGCCAACCGCTCCGCCGACACCCACCTGCTGCGCTTCCCGCTCCCCGAGAAGTGGGGCATCGACCTCTACCTCAAGGACGAGTCGACCCACCCCACCGGCAGCCTCAAGCACCGGCTCGCCCGTTCGCTCTTCCTCTACGGGCTCTGCAACGGCTGGATCCGCCCGGGCAAGCCCGTCATCGAGGCCTCCAGCGGTTCGACCGCCGTCTCCGAGGCGTACTTCGCCAAGCTCGTGGGCGTCCCCTTCATCGCCGTCATGCCCCGCACGACCAGCCCCGAGAAGTGCCGGCTGATCGAGTTCCACGGCGGCGAGTGCCACTTCGTCGACGACTCGCGGACCATGTACGAGGAGTCCGCGGCCCTCGCCGCGCGCACCGGCGGCCACTACATGGACCAGTTCACGTACGCGGAGCGGGCCACCGACTGGCGCGGCAACAACAACATCGCCGAATCGATCTACCAGCAGCTGAAGCTGGAGCGCTACCCGGAGCCCGCCTGGATCGTGGCCACCGCGGGCACCGGCGGCACCTCGGCGACCATCGCCCGCTACGTCCACTACATGCAGCACGACACCCGGATCTGTGTCGCCGACCCGGAGAACTCCTGTTTCTTCGACGGCTGGACGCAGGGCGACCCGGACGCCACCTCCGACTGCGGCTCGCGCATCGAGGGCATCGGCCGCCCCCGTATGGAGCCGAGCTTCGTCCCCGGCGCGATCGACCGCATGATGAAGGTTCCCGACGCCGCCAGCGTCGCCGCCGTCCGCGCCCTGGAGACGGCCATAGGGCGCAAGGCGGGCGGTTCCACCGGCACCGGTCTGTGGAGCGCCTTCAAGATCGTGGCCGAGATGGTCAAGGAGGAGCGCACCGGCAGCATCGTGACGCTGATCTGCGACCCGGGCGAGCGCTACCTCGACAAGTACTACTCCGACACCTGGCTGGCCGCCCAGGGCCTGGACATCGCCCCGCACAGCGCCGCTATCGATCGGTTCCTGGAGACGGGGGCCTGGCCGGAGTGAGCCGCCGGTCCAGGCGGCGCGCGGCGTCCCGGAAGGACAGCCCGAGGCCGGGGCGGGCGAGGAGGAGCGCGAGCCGGAGCGCCGCCGCCCCGTCGACGGCCATCGTCCACCGCAGGTGCGTGCCCTTCCCGGCGGGGGAGAGGGCCCATTCCTCCGCCAGGGCCGTGACACCGGGCGCGTTCGTCAGGTCGACCCGGTAGGCGTACCGGACATCGGGCTCGGCGGCGAGGATCGTCTCCTCGAAGACGATTCCGCCCCGCAGCCGGATGGTCCGGCCCGCGCCGTCCGCCGTCGGGACGGCGGAGACGACGGCCGTGAACCACGCGGGCATGCTGCCCACCTCCACGGCCAGCGACCGGTAGACGGCCGACGGCGGTGCGGCCAGTGTCGCCGTGTAGGCGAGTCGGACAGGTGCGGTTGCGGTGAAGTCGAGCTCCACCGGCCTCAGTCGGCGTGCCATGGACCGAACCTCCCCAGGACGGACGCGGAAGTGCACCCTAGCTGACGACTTGTCAACGGCACAGAGTGCCGTGGGCCGTTGCGCATGATGGACTCGACTCCGCAAGGATCTCGCCGCGCCGGAAGGGGAACCCCCGTGTCCATCACGCCCACCACGCCCTCCACGTCCACCACGCCCTCCACCCCCGCCACGTCCTCCCTGCACCCCGAGTCCGCCTCAGCGCCGCACCCGTCCCGCCGCACCGTGCTCGCGCTCGCCACCGGCACCGTGCTCGCCTCCGTCCTCCCGCTCGCGGGGGCGGCCCACGCCGCGACGGGCCGCCTCACCGGACGGTTGCGCGAGCTGGAGGACGAACACTCCGCGCGGCTGGGCGTGTTCGCGTACGACGTCCGCACCGGCCGGTCCGTGGCGTACCGCGCCGACGAACGCTTCCCGATGTGCTCGGTGTTCAAGACCCTCGCCGTCGCGGCCGTCCTCCGCGACCTCGACCACGACGGCTCCTTCCTGGCGAAGCGCATCCGGTACACGGAGGCGTACGTCAAGCGGTCGGGCTTCTCGCCGAGGACCGGGCTCCCGGAGAACCTCGCCGCCGGGATGACCGTCGCCGGGCTCTGCGACGCGACCCTCCGCTACAGCGACAACACCGCCGCGAACCTGCTGCTGCGGGAGCTGGGCGGGCCGACGGCCGTCACCCGGTTCGCCCGGTCGATCGGCGACGGCGTCACCCGGCTGGACCGCTGGGAGCCCGAGCTGAACTCCGCCGAGCCCTGGCGCGACACCGACGTCACCACACCCCGGGCCATCGGCCGGACCTACGGGCGCCTCGTCCTCGGCGCCGCGCTGGCGCCCCGGGACCGCGACCGGCTGACCGCCTGGATGCTCGCCAACACGACCAGCGGCGAACGGTTCCGCAAGGGACTGCCCGCCGACTGGATCCTCGCCGACAAGACCGGCGGCGGGCGGTACGGCGGCAACAACGACGCGGGCATCGCCTGGCCGCCGACCGGAGGCCCGGTCCTGCTGTCCGTCCTGACGGCCAAGCCCGAGGAGGACGCGGAGGCCGACAACCCGCTCGTCGCCAAGGCGGCGGCCCTGGTCGCGGCGGAACTCCGCCCGTAGCCCGTAAGTCCGTAGCCCGACGAGCCCGACGAGCCCGACGAGCCCGACGAGCCCGACGAGCCCGACGAGCCGACGAGTCCGCCTGCCGCGCCGCCGCCGACTCCCGTGCCGAGCGCCCGAGGAGTGGCTAAGAGCGGAGCAATCCGTCCACGGCCCGGCCGAACAGGAACCGCCCCGCTCGCGCCAGGACCGGGTCGAAGGCGCGCGGCAGGCCTCGTACCGACAGCTCCTCCGTCCACTCCACCCGGCAGCCGCCGCCCGGCGCTCCCGTCACCTCGACCGCCGCCCAACCCCGCACGACCCGCCCGGACTTCTCCAGGCGGCACACGCCCGCCCGGCCGGCCTCCGGCGGCTCCCAGCGCACGACCTCCATCGGGTCGTCGAAGGCCAGCGGGCCGATGCCGGTCCGCGCGGTGAACCGCGTCCCCGCTCCGTTCGGGCCCGGAGTGAGCACCCTCGTCCGGGTCAGCGGCACCTGGCGGCCGTGCGCCGGCCAGTCCGTCAGCCGCCGCCACGCCTCGCGCGGCGGCAGCGGAACGGCCCGCTCGACCCGGAACAGCGTCACGCGGGCTCCTCGCCCGCCACCACCAGCCCCGGCAGCTGCTCCGTCACTTCGCCGCGTACCCCCTCGCCCAGGCCTCGGTCCGTCACCCAGGTGTCCACCTCGCCCAGGTCGGCGAAGGAACTCAGGCCCACCGTCCCCCACTTGGTGTGGTCGGCGACCACGACCACCCGGCGCGCCGACCGCATCAGGCACCGGTTGGTCTCGGCCTCCGCGAGGTTCGGCGTCGACAGACCGGCCTCGACCGAGATGCCGTGCACCCCGAGGAACAGCAGATCGAAGTGGAGCGAGCGGATCGCCCGGTCCGCGACCGCGCCGACCAGCGCGTCGGACGGCGTCCGGACCCCGCCCGTCAGGACGACGGTCGCCGCCCCGCGCCGCACCTCGCCCCCGCCGCCCGTCAGTTGCGCCTCGTGGAACACGTCCGCGACCCGCACCGAGTTCGTCACCACCGTCAGATCCGGCACGTCGAGCAGATGCCGGGCCAGCGCGTACGTCGTCGTCCCGCCGGACAGGGCGATCGCCGTGCCCGGCGCGACCAGCGCCGCCGCGGCCCGCGCGATCTCGTCCTTGGCGCTCGGTTCGAGCACCGACTTCGCTTCAAAGCCCGGCTCGTGGGTGCTCGCCTCGACCACCGGCACGGCCCCGCCGTGCACCTTCGCCAGCATGCCCTGCCGGGCCAGCGCGTCCAGGTCACGGCGGATCGTCATGTCCGAGACGTTCAGCCGGCGGGTCAGCTCGTTCACTCGCACACCGCCGCGCCGCCGGACCTCGTCGAGGATCAGGGCGCGCCGCTGCTCCGCGAGGAGGTTCTGGTTGTCAGTCACCGCCGGGGCCGGTCCTTCCGCAGGGAACTAGGGGATCAGTGTCGGAACACCGTCGGATTCGGTGAGAGTCCGTGCGCGGGCGCACGACTGTCCGCGATCCTGTTTCCGACGTCGCATCCTCCCACCCAGAGAGGAAGTCCCCTAAGTGTCCCCTGCCACACCCGCCCCGGAGACCGGGGGCGCGGCGCTCGAACTCCTCGTCCACGGAGTCGGCGGAGCCACCCCGCAGTCCATGCTCGACGACCCCAGGACCGTACGGGTCACCGGCGACCGCACCGCCGCCGTGTACCGGCGGGCCGAGGACCTCGACGCCGAGGACCACCCCGAGCGGTACGCCGCGCGGCCGGTACCGGAGGCGTACTGCTGGTCCAACCTCACCTCGGGCGACGGCACCCGCGCCCTGTGGCTGCTGCTCCTGCCCTTCATGGTCGCCAATCTGGCCCACTGGATGCGCCCGCCGGCCCAGGGCAGGCCGGGACTCGTCCGGCTGTACGGGGTCCTCGTCCGGCTCGTCGCCCTCACCCTCACCTTGCTTCTCACCGCCGCGGCCTGCGAGGTCGCGCTCGACCTGACGGCCTGGCAGTGCGCCGGCACCGATGCCTGCTCCGACGCGTACTCCTGGCTCGGCTTCCTCGCCGCCGACCGGGGCGGCTGGTGGTCCGCGCCGGGGCGCCGCCTCGCCCTCGCCGCGCTCGTCCCGACGGCACTCGTCGGCCTGCTCTGGTACCTGTCCAACCGGACCTGGAGCGCGTACGAGGCCCAACGCCCGCCCACGGGCTACGACGCGCCGACACCGGACCCGCGGACCGATCCGCAGGCCGATCCGCAGACCAAGCCGCAGGCTGACACGCAGCGCGAAGCGCAGCCCGATCAGGCCGACACGCCGCCCGACACGGAGGCCGCCGACAGCGAGGAGCCGGGACCCGAAGGCCCCGTGGGCCCCACTCCGCCCACCCCCGTCGAGCTCCGTCCCGCCCTCGGGCGTCCCGGCTTCTGGTACGGGCGCCGCCTCGTCGCCCGGCTCCGCGCCGCCCACACCGCCGCCGGGTTCCTGACCGTCGCCGCGGCCCTCGCCACCGCCACCGCCCGCCACGACACGGGGGCGGCCGCGGCCTTCGGCCTCGTACTCCGGACCGCACTCGTCGCCCTCGGCGCCGTCGTCCTCTGGGTCGTCTGCCGCCGGGGCCGCAGCGAGCGCCGCCTCGACCTGCGCGTCGAGCGCGCCCTGGTGTCCTGGCTGCCCGGCTCCGCCCTCGCCCTCCTCGCCCTCACCGCCCTGCACGCAGGCTGGTCCCGCCCCGGCTGGGCCTCCAGCGGCACCCTCCCCGGAGACGCCGCCTTCGGCGCCCTCACCCTCGCCCAAGGAGGCCTGGTCGTCGCCCTCGGCGTGGTCGCCCTGCTCCTCCAGCGCCCCCGCAGGGACCCGCGCACCGCGCTGCGCGGACTCGGCGGCCCCGCCGTCTCCATGCTCGCCTGCGCCCTGGCCGGGGTCATGTCCGGCGGCGTCGCCCAGCGCGTCGCCGACTGGCTCGACGGCTCCGGGGCGGGGCAGGGCCCCCGGATCGGCCCGCCCGTCCTGCTCAGCTGGCAGGCGTCCGTCATCCCCGTCCTGCTCCTGCTGCTGCTCGTCCCCGCCGCCCTCCTCGCCGTACGGACCGTGCTCGACGCCCGGCGGCTGCGGCCCGCCGTCGAGGCCGACTACGGCACCGCGGGCGAACCGGACCCCGTCCGTACGGGACAGATCGCGGCCGGCCGGGCCCGCGCGGCGCTCACCGACTCCGCACCCGTCCTCGTCGGCGTCGTCTCCGGCGCCACCCTGCTCCTCGGGGCCGCGTCCGTCGCGGGCGCCTGGGCCAGTGGCAACGTCCCCGGCCGGGCCTTCGACGGCGCCCACCCCGCGATCGCCTCCGCCGCCTCCGCCGCCCAGGCCGTCGGCTCCTGGATGATCGGCCTCGGCTTCCTGCTCTTCGTCACCTGGGGCCGCCGCGCCTACAAGGACGCCTCGGCCCGCCGCACCATCGGCATCCTCTGGGACGTCGGCACCTTCTGGCCGCGCGCCGCCCACCCGTTCGCCCCGCCCTGCTACGCCGAACGGGCCGTCCCCGACCTCACCTGGCGGATGAGCTCCTGGACCCGGGGCACCGGCGGCCGGCTCGTCATCTCCGGCCACTCCCAGGGCAGCGTCCTCGCCGCGGCCGCCGTCTGGCAGCTGCCGCCCGCCACCCGCGGCCGGGTCGCGCTGCTCACCTACGGCTCACCCCTGGAGCGGCTCTACGGGCGCTGGTTCCCCGCCTACTTCGGCCCCGAGGCACTGCGCGCCCTACACCGCACGGTCCACTGCTGGAGCAACCTCCACCGCGCCACCGACCCCATCGGAGGCCCCGTCCGCGTCCCCGCAGAGGCGGACCGGCCGGCCGTCGACGGGGACGTGCTGCTCGACCCCGTCGCGTACGGCCGCACCCGTGAGCATCCGCTGCCGGAACCGATCCTGGGCCACTCCGACTACCAGGCCGACCCGGCGTTCGCCCAGCGGCGCTCCGCGCTCCTCGACCGGCTGCCGCCCGCCCTGCCCCGCCAGCGCGAGCCGAACGACGGCGACCGTCAGGGGAGTTCGGGGAGGTCCTCCGGGTAGAGCAGCGTCAGGTCGTCCGTGCTCGGCTCGGCGAGCGCGGCGACCCGGCCCGCGTGCCGCTCCACCATCGACTCGAACGTCTGGCGCGCCGTACGGCCGTTGCCGAAGGCCGGGCCCTTCGGCAGCTTCGTGAAGTACGTGAGCAGCGCCTCGTCCGTGCCCGGCACGAGCCGGTACTCGTGGTCGTCGGCCTGCTGCCCCACGATCCGCAGCAGCTCGTCCGGCGCGTAGTCGCCGAAACTGATGGTCCGTGAGAATCGGGAGGCCACACCGGGGTTGACGGTGAGGAAGCGCTCCATCTCCGCCGTGTACCCGGCGACGATGACGACCACCGCGTCCCGGTGGTCCTCCATCAGCTTCACCAGCGTGTCGATCGCCTCGCGGCCGAAGTCCCGTCCCGAGTCCTCCGGCGACAGCGCGTACGCCTCGTCGACGAACAGCACCCCGCCGCGCGCCCGGTCGAAGGCCTCCTGCGTACGGATCGCGGTCGACCCGATGTGCTCGCCGACCAGGTCCACCCGCGAGACCTCCACCAGGTGGCCCCGCTCCAGGACACCCAGCGAGGCGAGGATCTCGCCGTACAGCCGGGCCACGGTCGTCTTGCCGGTGCCGGGGTTGCCCGTGAAGACCAGATGGCGGCGGACCGAGGCCGCCTTGAGCCCCGCCTCCTGACGCCGGCGCCCCACCTCGATCATGTTGGTGAGCGTCCGCACCTCGTGCTTGACGCTCTCCAGGCCCACCAGGGCGTCCAGTTCCCCGAGCACGTCCTGCGAGGAGCGGGCCTCGGGCACCGGAACCACCGGAGCCGGGGCGGCCGGCTGGGTGCGCGGCACGGGAACCGCCCCGAGGAGCCCCGCCGACTGCGTGGCCGCCAGGACGGTGCCGCCGTCGGGCACCGAGGAGCGGACCGCGCTCTCGTCGCTGGTGCAGTCCTCCGCGACCGCACCCTCCTCCGGGAACTCGTACCCGCCGCGCGCGCACCGCTCCGTACGGCACTTGCGCAGGCTCGTCCGGCAGCCGTCCGTCACATGGAAGCCGTAGCCGCCGCTGCCCGTGACCCGGCAGCCGGTGAAGGAGCCGCGGCCCTCGGCCGACACGTAGAAACCGGCCTCGGCGGGCGAGGTGACCGTGCACCGGTCGATCGTCGGGTCGGCGCCCTTGGTGACGATGACCCCGGTCTGCACGGCGTCGATCGTGCACCCCGCCAGGGTGCCGCCGCTGCCGTGGTCCCGGAACCAGGCACCGGTGGAGGCCTCCCGGATCCGGCAGTCGTCGAGCTGGGCCGTCGCCCCGTCGCTCACCGACACCGCCGTGTTCCGCACCTGAGACAGGTCGCTGTCGACCACGTCCACCCGCGAACCCCGGTCGAGGACGAAGAGCGCGTCCGGCACGTCGTGCACCCGGCAGGCGTCGAGGACCACGGTCGCGCCGTCGCTCACCCACACCGCCGGGTAGTCGCCCGTACTGTCGTGGATCTCGCACTGGTTGGCGTCCACGCGCGTGCCCGGGTCCCACACCGACAGGCCGTTGCGGCCGAAACGGCGGACCGTCGACCGGGTCAGCGTCAGCACCGAGCGCGAGCGCAGGTCGACCGCGTTCTCCGGGACGTCGTGGATGTCGCAGTCCGACAGCGTCAGGACGGCGTCCGTGTCGAGCGTGATGCCGTCCCCGGACGTGCGGTGCACCGACGAGTCGGTGAGGTGCGCGGTGGCGCGCGCCGCGATCTGGACACCGGCGCCCTTGATCTCGTACACCTCGCAGCCGATGCCCTCCAGGCCGCTGCCCTCGCCGGTGACCGCGATCCCGGCGCCGGAAGCATGGTGCACCCGGCAGCGCTCAAGGCGCGGATGCGCCCCTCCGCGCACCGATACGCCCGCCTGCCCGGCGGACACCACCTCACACTCCTCGAACACCCCGCCCGCGCCGTCGACGACGGCGATGCCGACACCGGCCGGGTTGTCGATCGTGCAGCGGCGGACGGTCGGGCGGGCGGCGCCCCGCACCTCGATCCCGGCGGCCGAGCGCGTCATTATCCGCAGATCAAGCAATTCGGGCGTGCCGTCCTCGACGAGCAGAGCGGGCGCGGCGACGTCCTGCCCCTCGATGTGCAGGTCCTGGATGGTGACGGAGGCGCGGACGGTTAGCGCCACCCCGTCCGGCGGCGCGATCCGCACCGAGCCGACCGTGCCCTCGGGGCCGCGCAGGGTGACGGCCCGCCGCACGACCAGGTTCTCCCGGTAGGTGCCGGGCGCGACGGTGAGGACGTCCCCGTCGCTCGCGGCCTCCAGGGCGGCGGCGAGAGAGGCGTACTCACCCGTGCGGCGCCGCCACCGCGATGTGCCGGTGTGCGTCACCTGGACCGTGCCCTGTGCCATGGGTGTGCCCTGCCCCCGCCTGATGCCTCGCCGCTGTGTCGATGCCCCACCGTAGCGCGCGCGGTGGGTGGGGGATGACGGGTCGAGAGGGCTGCTCGTCCGCATGCGAGGGAGGTGGTGTGAGGTGTACGGGTCGACTGCCGGTGCCGGTACCGGCACCCCCGCCGCGAGGTGTCAGCTGCCGGTGTCGGCACGGCCCCAGTCGGGGCCCGCCGAGGCCCACGCGCGGTCCAGGCGCGCGTATCGCCGCAGGACGAGGCGGCGGACCGCCAGGCGGCGGACGATCTCCACGAGGAGCCCGGCGAGGAGCGCGGCCATCAGACCGGCGATGACCGTGTGCGCGCGGGCCGTGCCCGCCGGCATCGGCGGGGACACCGGATGCCCCTCGCGGTCCGTCCACAGGGAGAACGTGTCGCCGGGGGCGGAGTGGCGCCTCGCGATGGCCACGACTCCCGTGCGGGCCGTGCCGTCGGGCGCGGTCCAGCGCGCCACCACGGAGCGGCGCAGCCGCTCCTCCCCGCCGGACTCGGCGGTACGGGGGCCGCTCGCCGGCCTGTCTTCGAGGCGCACGACCCGGGCCGTCGTCGGCAGCCGCTGCTCCTGCTGCGTGCGGACCGCACGCTGGAGCGAGCCGTGCGCCGACGAGCCGGCGGCCCAGCCGGCGAGGGGCACGAGCAGACAGAGGAGCGCGGCGGCGGTGAGGGCGACCCACGCCTCGACCAGGTCCGTGGTCCGGCGCAGGGGATTGCGCCGCCAGCGCCAGACTCCGGTGGCTGCCCGCACGTCAGGACCCCCTCGTTGATCGCCGCTCCTCCAACGAGTGTGCCCCGGGGCCGCTTTCCCCGCCTGTCGGGCGCGGGATTCGCGGGATTCTCAGTCGAGGATCTTCACGGGGTCGCCGACCCGGACCGTGCCGCGGTGCTCGGGGACGAGGTTCTGCCCGAAGATGACGCGGCCGTCGCGCTTGCGGTGCAGGGCGAGGGAGCGCAGCGGCTCCTTGCCCCGCTCGGCGGTGAACTGGTTCGTCGTGGTGACGACACAGCGCCCGCAGGGCCTGGCGACGCGGAAGGTGACCTCGCCGACGGCGAGCCGGGTCCAGCCGTCCTCCGCCCACGGCTCGGTCCCCTCGATCACCAGGTTCGGCCGGAACCGGTTCATCGGCAGGGGGCCCTCGTGGGCGTGGTCGCCGCCCGCGATGAGGGTGTTGAGGGCGTCGAGCGAGGCCGTGGCGGCGACGAGGAGCGGGTAGCCGTCCGCGAAGCTCACCGTCTCGCCGGGCAGCGCGTACTCCGGGTCGACGGGCCGCCGGTGCTCGGGCGCGTCCATGTGGACGAGCCGGGCGTCCGTCTCCAGGTACGCGGAGACCCAGGCGGCCGCCTCGCCGCCGGCCGGGACCGCCTCCACGTACTTGTCGAAGATCTCCATCGTGACCGTGGCCGTGGGGGACGGCACCTCGACCTTGAGCGTCGGGTGCCCGGGCGCGGACAGCGCGACGCCGCCGTCCGCCAGCGGCTCGGCCGTGGCCAACGCCATCCGGGGGTGACGGCGTTGGGTCACGACCTTGCCCGCGGCGTCGACGACGGCCCAGCGGCGGTCCCCGGCGAGCCCCCAGGGCTGCACCTCGGCCTCCGTGGGGGCCAGCGCACGCATGGCCTTCACCGGATGGACGTGGACGGAGCGGAGTACAGGAGTGGACATGCGGTCATCCTGCCAGCCGCTCCGGACCTCGTCGTCCGGAACCTCCCGGCCCGGTCAGTAACCCCCGCCCTGGTAGGGGCGGTTGTACGGGTCCTGATACATCGCCGGTGCCGGGGCCGGGACGGGCGCCGGTGCCGGTACGGGCCGCGGGGCGGCCGGGCGCATCGCCTCGTACCCCGCGGCGGCCGGGCGCGGCTGCTGCGGGTAGCCGCCGCCCTGGTAGCCGCGCGGGGCCACCGGCTGCTGCGGGATGTACGGGGTGGGGGCGTGCTGGAGCGGTACGGGGGCCATCTGCGGGGAGGGCTGCGGATAGCCGTACCCGCCGCCGTAGGCGGGGGCGGGGTGCGGGCTGGGCGCCGCCGGGAGGGCGGGCAGTGCCGCGGGGAGCGCCGGCAGGTAGGAACCGCTCGTGGGGAAGCTGCTGCCGGTGTCGTAGGCGGCGGGCACTCGGATCGGGGCGATCTGAGGCGTGCCCCGCTCCGCGACCAGGGAGTCGTAGATCGGGGTGTCCGGGAAGGACGGCGCGGTGTGGTAACCGCCTCCATAGGTGGAGCGGGGGGAGGTCATGGCACATAAGTTAAGCCCACGATGTGCTGGTTGGGGAGTCCCCATCTCAGGGTCATCCGATTTACGCTGTTTTTGTCCGCCTGACCTGCCAAAACAACGTTAAAGGCTGCGTTAACAACGAGGGTTTTCCCGCCGTCGGTACCCGTGGGTAACGAGAAGTGTCGGAAGGGCTACAAAGGGCTACGCCCGCGCGGCGGGCGTGGGTTTCCGGGACGTGAACGGAAAGCCGTCTCTCTTCGGTCCTCTCCGCTTCTCTCCGCTTCTCTCCGCTTCTCTCCGGTCGGGGCGAATGCCCGGCACAGAAGATCCGGCTCCGGCTCCGGCCCCGGCCCGGCCGTTCACTCGGCGACGTAGGTGCGGTACATCCATTCGAACACCAGGAGCCCGCTGCCGTCGTGGTGCGCGTGGGTGGAGCCGTTGGCCTTGTAGTGCTCGTAGCGGTTCCCGAGGAAGAGTTTGAACGTTTCCTCGGTGTTCTCGACGTAGCGAATCCTCTCCCCGTCCGGAACGGCGCGGCCACCCTGCAAGATCACGTTGGGTCGGTTGCTCATGAAGAACTCTCCTCCAGTTCGAATCGCCGGGTCGGTGCTGTCAGAAGGCGTCGGTGGGGACGTACGTGCCCCAGACTTCGCGCAGCGCGTTGCAGACCTCGCCGACGGTGGCGCGGGCCTTGAGGGCGTCCTTCATCGGGTAGAGGACGTTGTCCGTGCCCTCGGCCGCCTTCTTCAGTTCGATGAGGGCGACGTCGACGGCCGTCTGGTCGCGTTCGGCCCTCAACTTCGCCAGGCGGGCCGCCTGTTCCTCTTCGATGACGGGGTCGACGCGGAGGGGTTCGTAGGGCTCTTCGACGTCGATCGTGTAGCGGTTGACGCCGACGACGACCCGCTCGCCGCTGTCGGTCTCCTGCGCGATCCGGTAGGCGGAGCGCTCGATCTCGCTCTTCTGGAAACCACGCTCGATCGCCGCGACCGCGCCGCCCATGTCCTCGACCTTGGCCATCAGCTCAAGGGCCGCGGCCTCGACGTCGTCGGTCATCTTCTCGACGACGTACGAGCCCGCGAACGGGTCGACCGTGGCCGTCACGTCCGTCTCGTAGGCGAGGACCTGCTGCGTACGCAGAGCCAGACGGGCCGACTTGTCCGTCGGGAGCGCGATCGCCTCGTCGAAGGAGTTCGTGTGCAGGGACTGCGTGCCGCCGAGGACCGCCGCGAGGCCCTGGACGGCGACACGGACCAGGTTGACCTCGGGCTGCTGGGCGGTCAGCTGCACACCGGCGGTCTGGGTGTGGAAGCGGAGCATCAGCGACTTGGGGTTCTTCGCGCCGAACTCCTCCTTCATCACCCGCGCCCAGATCCGCCGGGCCGCACGGAACTTCGCGACCTCTTCGAGGATCGTCGTGCGCGCCACGAAGAAGAAGGAGAGGCGCGGGGCGAAGTCGTCGACGTCCATGCCGGCCGCGACGGCCGTGCGGACGTACTCGATGCCGTCCGCGAGGGTGAACGCGATCTCCTGCGCGGGCGAGGCACCTGCCTCGGCCATGTGGTAGCCGGAGATCGAGATGGTGTTCCACTTCGGGATCTCGGCCCGGCAGTACTTGAAGATGTCCGCGATCAGACGCAGCGACGGCTTCGGCGGGAAGATGTACGTGCCCCGCGCGATGTACTCCTTCAGCACGTCGTTCTGGATCGTGCCCGTCAGCTTGTCCGCCGGAACACCCTGCTCCTCACCCACCAACTGGTACAGCAGGAGGAGAAGCGAACCGGGGGCGTTGATCGTCATCGACGTCGAGACCTTGTCCAACGGGATGCCGTCGAACAGGACCCGCATGTCGTCGATCGAATCGATCGCGACACCCACCTTGCCGACCTCACCCGAGGAGATCGCCGCATCGCTGTCGTGGCCCATCTGCGTCGGCAGGTCGAACGCCACCGACAGGCCCATCGTGCCGTTCGCGATCAGCTGCTTGTAACGGGCGTTCGACTCGACCGCCGTACCGAAGCCCGCGTACTGCCGCATCGTCCAGGGACGGCCCGTGTACATCGACGGGTAGACGCCGCGCGTGAAGGGGTACGCGCCCGGCTCGCCCAGCTTCCCGGCGGGATCCCACCCCTCCAGAGCCCCCGGCCCGTAGACCGGCTCGATCGGCAGCCCCGACTCCGACTCGCGCGCCATGTGTTGTGCCTTCCCTCCTCGACGGGTCCACAGGAGCCGAAGCCCATGGTTACGAGCATCGACGGGCGGGCTAATGCGGTGCTCCCGCCGATCTAATCCCGGGACTTCGCAAGGGACTTGGCGAGGGACTTCGCGCGGTTCGTGATGCGACTGCGCGACAACGGAGGCGGGCGCCCGCCGGGGGACACCCCCGGCAGACGCCCGCCGTCGTACTCTCCGGCCCGCCGATGCTCAGACGGTGCTGAGGCGGTGCTGGGTCCTTGCCGAGCCGGTCCTCGTGGTCCCCGCGATGCCGGCGGCCTGGCCCGCCGCGCGGAAGCCGGCCTCGATCGCGCCTTCCACGAAGCCCACCCAGCCGCTGGCGATGTCACTGGTGGCGAACGCGATCCTGCCGTGCGGTCGCTGGATCGCCGGCAGCTGGTTCAGCATCTGCCCCGGGCGGCGCAGCGCCCAGCCGCCGAGCGAGTAGCGTGCCGCGCCCCAGTCCTGGGCCCGGTAGTCGATGAGTTGCGCCTCGGGAAGCACGGTCCGCAGCGCGGCCTCGATGTCCGCCCGGTTCGAGACGTCGATCGCGGGCTTGCTGTTGAGCGCCATCAGGAGCTGGCCCTCCGGGGTCTCGCTGTGCGAGAGCACGGTCATGAAGGGATCGCCCTCGGCGCCGCTGACGACCTTCGCCTCGGTCATGCCGCGTACGTGGAGCCAGAGTTTCCGGCTGTTCGCCACGCCCACGCCCTGCTGCGTGGCGGTGCTGTGCACCGCGGGCAGGCCGGGGTTGAACGTGATGGTCTTCCACACGTTCACCGGTACCGCCACGACGACGGTACGCGCCGTGAAGGCCTGGCCCGCTTCCGTCACGACCCTCACCGACGTACCCGTGTCGGTGATCGACGCGACCGGAGCGTTCAGCCGGATCTCCGCCCTGGCGTCGGCGAGGATCGCCCGGATGACGCTGCTCATGCCGGTGGCGACGCGCTTGCTCTGGGCGCGGTACCACGTGTCGGTGCTCCAGCCCGCGAGGGACCACCACTGGGCGAGCGCGGTGTAGGCGCCGTAGGTGCTCGATCCGCCGGACTGCCCGGCGGTGATGCCGTTGATCCAGCTCTCGTCGGCGGCGCTGAGGTTCAGCTGGTCGAGCCGGTTGCGCAGCGAGAGGCCGTCGACCTCGCGGACCAGGTCACGCCGGGCCAGGGGGTTGTTGGGGTCCGGGAAGAAGGTCCTCGATCCCTCGAAGAGCTTCTCCAGGAGCGCACCCTGCCGGGTCTGCAGTTCGGCGAGGGAGAAGGGCGCGGGGCCGTCCGCGGTCGGCATGATCGCCTTCGCCGGGAGGAGGCCGTGGGCGGTGGCGATGCCGTAGCGGTTGAGCTCGGCGGTGATGAGCGGCTGGGACTCGTCGACGAACTGTCCGCCCATCTCCACGGGCTGGTTGACGAACGTGTCGGTCCAGGTGCGGCCGCCGACCCGGCCGCGGGCCTCCAGCAGGAGCGGGTTGAGGCCCTTGGCCCTCAGCTCCCGCGCGGCAATCGCGCCCGCGAAGCCGAGGCCCACGACGATCGCGTCGTAGCAGCCACTGGCCGCGGAGGCATGTGCGTCCGTGCTGCCGAGGGGACCGGGGATCGCGCCGATCGCGGCGGCAGCGGTGGTGAGCCCGCCGGCCTTGAGCAGTCGCCGACGGGAGAGCCCGACGGCGCGACGTATGGCGGGCTGGTTGTCTTCACTCACTGGGTTGTCCTCAAGTTTCCTGTGATCGCTCGTACATGGAGCGTGGAAGGGCGACGTGAGGAATCGACGGCTGCCCGTGCGGCTCGGGAACCGCGGACGCAGCCCGCGTTCGCGAGGCAGGGCGATCGGAAGTGATGCCAACTCAGTGCGGATGGGACCCAGGTGAACCTCCCGGATCCCTCACGGTGACGGGACCGAGGCGACTCCGCGTGCGCGGTCGCGTCGGTCTGCCCCCGGTGCAGCTCCCCCGTAAACTCGTGCAATTCCCCGTGTGTACCTGCAGTGCGGGTGGTGCGGGTGGTGCGGCCCCCGCGTGTTGCGACCGCGGGGGCCTTCTCTCTCGGGAGGTGACGGTTACCGACCGTCCTCCACGTCAGTCGCGCCAGGCGCCGGCGGCCGCGGCCTCCTTCACGAACAGGGCGAAGGAGCGGGGCGGCCGGCCGAGCGCGGTCTGCACGCCGTCGGACAGGTGGCTGTCCATGTCCCGCCGGATCGGGCCGACCGAGTCGGCGTAGTCCTCGGCGTCCGCCGTGGGCCAGCCCTCGGCGACCAGCTCGGCCACGAAGTCCTCGGGCGACAGGGACACGTAGCGCACCGAGCGGCCGGTGGCGTCGGAGATGAGGTCCACCACCTCGCCGATGGTCAGCGCGCTGGGCCCGGACAGCTCGTAGGTCTTGCCCACGTGCTGGTCCTCGGTGAGCGCCGCGACCGCGACCGCGGCGATGTCCTCGGCGTCCACGAAGCTCGCCGCGCCGTCACCGGCGGGCAGGCGCAGCTCCCCGCCGAGCACCGAGTCGCGGAAGAAGCCCTCGCTGAAGTTCTGGGCGAACCACGCCGGCCGCACGACGGTCCACTCCAGACCGCTGTTGCGCACGGCGTCCTCGCCGTCGATGTGGGTCCTGCCCGCGATGCTGTCCTCCTTGGCGTAGCCGGGGACGTCGGCGCCGCGGCCCGACAGCAGCACGATGCGCTCGACCCCCAGCTCCTTCGCGCGCTGCACGAACGGCCGCGTCAGCTGCTCGCCGTCCTGAGGAACGATGAAGACCTTCTTCACGCCGTCCAGCGCGGCGTCCCACGTGCTCCGGTCCGTCCAGTCGAAACGGGGGTCGCTGGAACGCGAACCCACGCGCACCGCGACACCCTTCGCGCCAAGTTGGGCCACGGCGCGTCCGCCGACCTTGCCCGTACCACCAGTGATCAAAATCGGGTGCTCAGTCATGAGGCAACTAAATCCTCCGGCGGGGGGACGGAGCCATGGCTGAGACACCCAGGTCGATGTTCGAGCGTCTACATTGGAGGGGTGGACACGTTAGCGAAACTGCTGGACGGGGTACGGGCACGCGGTGCCGTGTTCACCCGGACGGTCATGACCCCACAATGGTCCCTGCGCTTCGCGAGCGGCGCCCACCTGACCTTGGTCGCCGCGCTGAACGGGCGGGTCTGGATCACCCCGGCCGACGGCGAGCCGATGGAACTCGGCTCCGGTGACATCGCCGTCCTGCGAGGCCCCGCCCCGTACACCGTCGCCGAGGACCCCGCGTCGCCGCCCGGACGCGTCATCACCAGCGCGGACTACTGCGCCCGCACCGCGCGCGCGGTCGTGGTCGGCGAGCCGGCCCCCGACCCGCGGACGTGCGGTGTCGACGAGCCCGGCTCGGCCCTCCTGATCAGCGGCGCCTACGAGGACCGGACCGGCATCAGCGACCGTCTCCTGGACGCCCTGCCGGACGTCCTCGTCGTACCGGAGGCCGACAGCGACCGTACGCTCCTCGCCCTGATCGCGGCGGAGGTGCGCCACGACAAGGCGGGCCAGCAGGCCGTCCTGGACCGACTGCTCGACCTGATGCTGGTCTCCACCCTGCGCGCCTGGTTCGACCGGCCCAAGAACCACGCACCCGTCTGGTACCGGCCCACGGACGACTCCGTCGTCGCGAGCGCCCTCCGGCTGATGCACGACGACCCGGCGCACCCGTGGACCGTGGCGACCCTCGCCGCCAAGGTGGGTGCCTCCCGGTCGGGACTCGCCCGCAGCTTCGCCCGCCACGTCGGCGAGCCGCCCATGACCTACCTGGCCACGTGGCGCGTCGCCCTGGCGGCCGACCTGCTCCGGGACACCGACGACACGGTGAGCTCCATCGCCCACAAGGTGGGGTACTCCAACACCTTCGCCCTCAGCGTCGCCTTCAAGCGCTGCCGCGGCATCACCCCCACACAACACCGTGCGGCGGTTCTGCACAGCCGCGGGCTGAGCGCCTGACCCGCGGCGCGCGTGCAGCGCGTGCGAGGACCCCGGCGGCCACGCGGGCCGCCGGGGTCCTTGAGTCTCGGTGTCGGTGTCGGTGTCGGTGTGGATGTCGCTGTGGGTGTGGGTGTCGGTCTTGCGCGGGGCCGGGTGTTACGCCTCCACGGATACGGCTCCGTCCCGGTCAGGGTTCGGGAAGTAGCCCTTCTCGGTGAAGAACGTCAGGTACCGAACCAGCAGGTCACCCGTCACTTGGGGGCAGTCGATGCCGCTGCCGGCCAGAGCCGCCTCCGTCCCGTCCGTGTCGATGTCGGGATAGCCCCCGGTGCCCGCGATCGCGGCTTCGAAGACGTCGAGCAGCGGCAGCAGCGAGTTCTCCGGATCCTTCCGTACGGACCGGCTCCACTCCGCCGGGTCGAGGTCCACGAGCGTGTGGCCGAGGGCGCGGAGCCGCTCGACGACCTCGGCGAAGTGCAGGCGGTGCGGATTGGACAGGTTGAACGTGTCTCCCACACCGGTGACCCGGGAGGAGAGCCACCGGATCGCCGCGCTCACGTAGTCGACCGGCGTCGGATGGAAGAAGCCGGAGATCCCCGCGGGAGCCGCACCAGCCTCCAGCATGCCGCGGATGCTCAGCCACACGAAGTCCTGTGTCTGGCAGGCCCCGTTGACCTGGTCGCCGGAGACCACGTCGACGCGGTACACCGAGACGGGGATGCCGCGCGACCGGGCGATGCCGATGATCCCCTCGGCCACCCACTTCGCCTGCCGGTACCCGTTGGACAGGAGCTCCGGCGGGCCGATCGGGTCGTCGACGGCGATGCGGCGCCCCTCGGCGGGCTCCTGCGCGTAGACGCCCGTGGACGAGATGTAGTGGACGGGTACGGTCCGGTGCCGGGCCGCCAGCCGCAGCACCTCTTCGGTTCCGGCGATGTTCGCGGGCCTCAACGCCTCGTACGGATAGAGCCAGTTGACGCTGGCGCCCGCGTGGTAGACGACGTCGACGTTCCGGGCCAGCTCGTCGAAGACAGCCTCGTCCAGCCCGAGCGCCGGCTCCGCGAGATCACCGACGGCGATGTCGATCCGGTCGAAGTCGAGGTCCGCCCCCGTCTCGTACCACGCCGCCGCGGCGGTCAGGCGCGCGCGGGCGTCCGACGCGTCGGCGCCGCGGACCAGGCAGTGGATCCGCGCCGACGTGCTCCGCAGCAGGTCCCGCAGCAGGAAGGAACCGAGGAAGCCGGTGGCTCCGGTCAGCAGGATGTGCCGAGGGTCATCGGTGAGGTGGACGTCCGGCGCGGCGACGATGTCCGGTGCGAGACGGATCTCCGCCGCGAAGTCGACCGTGCTCCGCGGGTCCGCCGAGCCTCCGGCCACATCGGCCAGGAGCCGCTGCGTGAGGTCCTCGGGGGTGGGATGGTCGAAGACGAGGCCTGCGGGCAGCGGCAGACCCACCGCCTGTGAAAGCCGGTTGCGCAGCTCGACGGCGGTCAGCGAGTCGACCCCGACGTCCTGGAACGACTGGTCCGCACGGATCGGCGCATCGGGCCGGCGCCCCAGCGCCGCCGTCGCCTGCTCGATGACGAGGTCGAGCAGGACACGGTGTCGCTCCCGCTCGTCCAGCCCGGCCAGGCCGTCGAGGCCGAGGCTCGCGCCGGCCGGTCCGTCGTCGGCCACGGCCACCGGCCGGTGCCGCACCCTCGTCAGGGCGCGCAGGACCGCGGGCTGCCGGGGATGCGTACGCGCGGCGGCCAGGTCCACGGGAAGCGCGATCACCGAGGGGTGATCCGTGCCGGTCGCCGTGTCGAGGAGCTCCATGCCCAGGTCGGTGGGGAGGAGCCGCATCCCCTCACGTGCCATGCGGTTCAGCTGCGTGTCGGAGAGGTGTCGGGTCATGCCGGTTGCGTCGGCCCAGAGTCCCCAGGCGATGGAGGTGGCGGGTTGGTGGTGGGTGGTGCGGTGTTGGGCGAGGGCGTCGAGGAAGGAGTTGGCGGCGGCGTAGTTGGCTTGGCCGGGGGTGCCGAGGACTCCTGCGACGGAGGAGTAGAGGACGAAGGCGGTGAGGTTGAGGTGTTGGGTTTGGTGGTGGAGGTTCCAGGCGGCGTCGACTTTGGGGCGGAGGACGTTGTGGAGTTGGGTGGGGGTCATGGTGGTGATGACGCTGTCGTCGAGGGTGCCTGCGGTGTGGATGATGGCGGTGAGGGGGGTGTGGGTGGGGATGGTGGTGAGGAGGTCGGCGAGTTGAGACGGGTCGGTGGTGTCGCAGGCGGTGATGGTGATGTGGGCGCCTGCTTGGGTGAGTTCGGTGTGGAGTTCGGTGGCTCCTTCGGCGTGGGGTCCGCGCCTGCTGGTGAGGAGGAGGTGCTTGATGCCGTGGTGGTGGACGAGGTGTCGGGCTGTGGCGGCGCCGAGTGAGCCGGTGCCTCCGGTGATCAGGACAGTGCCCTCGGTGGTCCAGGGGGCCGCACCATTCGACACCGGCAGACGCGTCATGCGCGGAACGAAAGCCCGGCCGCCCCGCAGAGCGACCTGCGGCTCCCCGAGCTCGGCCGCCGCCAGGACGTCACGCCGTTCCGGTTCGGATCCCGTCTCGCCGTCCACCAGTACCAGCCGACCGGGATGCTCGGCCTGCGCCGACCGCAACAGACCCCACACCGTGGCATGCGTGACGTCCACGGGAGCGCCTTCCTCCACCGGTACGGCGCCCGCCGTGAGCACGATGAGACGGGTCTCCGCCTGCCGCTCGTCGGCCAGCCACTCCTGTACGAGGGCGAGCGCGTTGAGGGCCGCCGTGTGGGCGGCTGCCACGGGATCGGCATCGGGGAGGGCGGGGGGCACGGGCCGGACGAGGACGTTCGCGGCGTCGCCGTCCACCGCCGGGAGCATGGTGGGGGACCAGGTGATGCGGAACAGGGAGTCCTTCGTCGCCGCCCGAGAGGGCGTCGGCCGGAGTACGACGGACTGCTGCGAGCCGGACCGCTGCACCCCCCCGGTAGCAGGTACGCCGGATCGGAGAGTGACGGACCGGAGAGTGACGGACTCGACGGTCAGGACCGGTTGCCCGGCGGCGTCGCCGACGTGGAGCGCGAACACCCCGTCGCCGCGCGGCGTCAGGAGCACCCGGAGCTTGGTGCCGCCGACGGCGTGCAGCCGGACACCGGTCCACCGGTACGGGGCGCCGTCGTCGCCGTCCGCTTCCTCCGAGGGCGCCACACGGAGCGCGCTGTCCACCAGGAGCGGATGGATCCCGAAGTCCGCCACAGACTCCGTCAGTTCGTCCGGCAGGGCGATCTCGGCGAGGATCTCCTCGCCGCGTCGCCACATCGCGGTCACCCCCTGGGGGAGCGCCGTACCGGGATCGACGGTCTCCGCTCCGGATCCGGGCCATTCCGCGTCGGAGCGCCCCGTCTCCGGGGCGCCGCGGTGGACGGCACCCGTGGCGTGCAGGGTCCACACGCTGTCCGGGTCGTCGGGCCGGGAGTGAACGGTCAACGTGCGCACGCCGTCGGCGTCGGGCGCCGCCACGGCCACCTGAACGTGCAGCGCCCCGCCGTCACGGTCGGACAGGACCATCGGCGTCTCGACGGTGAGCTCCCGCAGGACGTCGCAGTCGAGCTGGTCGCTGACGTGCAGGGCGAGGTCGACGAGGACGCCGTGGGGTACGGCGCCCCCCTCCGGGGCCGTACGGTCGACCAGCCACGGCTGGGTGACCGTCGACAGCCTCCCGGTGAAGAGAGCGGTGTCACTGCCTGCGGGGTACACGGCGGCGCCGAGGAGCGCGTGCCCGGACGGAGTCAGCGCGAGATCGGCCGGATCGCCGCTCAGCGACGAGGCGCTCAGCCAGTAGCGCCGGCGCTGGAACGGGTAGGTGGGGAGGTCGGAGAGGGTGGTGGCGTGCCGGCCCAGGACGGTCTGCCAGTCGGGGGTGAGGCCCGTGCCTGCGAGGTGGAGGGTGGCGAGGGCGGTCAGGGCGGTACGGGCTTCTGACTGTCCGGCCCTGAGGGTGGGGAGGACGAGGTGGCCTTCGCGGCCGGCGGCGTCGAGTATGTGTCGGGTTTGTGCGACAAGGACGCCGCTGGGTCCGATCTCGACGTATCCGCCTACGTGTTGGTCGGCGAGGTGGGTGACGGCGTCGTGGAATCGGACGGTGTTGCGGGCGTGGCGGACCCAGTAGCCGGGGTCGGTGAGGGTGTCCGATTCGACGGGGAGCCCGGTCACGGTCGACACGATCGGTATCGACGGTTCCTGGTAGGTCAGTCCTTCCACGATCGCGGCGAAGTCGTCCAGCATCGGTTCCATCAACGGTGAGTGGAAGGCGTGGCTGACCTTCAACCGCTTCACCCGGTGTCCCGTGTTCTCGAAGTGCGCGATGACGCGTTCGACGGCCGTGTGCGCGCCCGAGATGACGACGGAGGTGGGACCGTTGACCGCGGCCAGTCCCACTGCATCGTCGAGGAGCGGGGTGACATCGGCTTCGGTCGCTTCGATGGCTGCCATGACACCTCCCTCTGGCAGTGCCTGCATGAGCCGGCCTCGGGCGGCGACCAGGCGCGCGGCGTCCTCCAGGGAGAACACTCCCGTTACGTGGGCGGCTGCGATTTCGCCGATGGAGTGGCCTATGAGCCAGTCCGGTCGTGTGCCCCAGGATTCGAGGAGTCGGTAGAGGCCGATCTCGATGGCGAAGAGGGTTGTCTGCGTGTAGACGGTCTGGTTGAGCAGGTCGGGGTCGACGTCCCCGAGGAGGACATCGCGGACCGGGTGGTCGACGAACCCGGTGAGTTCTTTGTCGACGGCGGTCAGGACGTCGTCGACGGCCGCCGCGAACACCGGATACGCCGCGTACAACTCCCGCCCCATTCCGGCGCGTTGTCCGCCTTGGCCGGCGAACAGCATGCCCACGCCGCTCCCGGCGGGACCGACCGGCTGCGTCCGGCCGTCCGCTACTTCGGCCAGCGCGGTCAGGAGCTCCTCGCGGTCGGCGCCGACCACGACCGTGCCGCGTTCGAAGCGGCTGCGGGCGGTGGCCAGGGTCGAGCCCACACCGGCGACGTCGAGCTCGGGAACCTGGGCGATCCACTCGGCCAGCCGCGCCGCCTGCTCCCGTACCGCCTCGTCCGTACGCCCCGACAGCACCCACGGCACCACACCGCCATCGACAACCGGTGCTGCTAGGTCCACCTCGGGTGCCTGCTCGACGATCACATGCGCATTGGTGCCGCTGATGCCGAAGGAGGAGACACCGGCCCGGCGCGGCCTGCCCCTCTCCGGCCAGGCGCGGTTCTCCGTGAGGAGTTCCACGGCTCCGCTGTCCCACTCCACGTGCGGGCTCGGCTCGTCCACGTGCAGGGTCTTCGGCGCCACCCCACGACGGAGCGCCTCGACCATCTTGATCACGCCGCTGACGCCTGCGGCGGCCTGGGTGTGGCCGATGTTGGACTTGAGGGAGCCGAGGTAGAGGGGTTGGTCCGTGGGGCGGTCTTGTCCGTAGGTGGCGAGGAGGGCTTGGGCTTCGATCGGGTCGCCGAGTGTTGTGCCGGTGCCGTGTGCTTCGACGACGTCCACGTCGCGTGCGGTGAGGCCGGCGTCGGTGAGTGCGGCTCGGATGACGCGTTCCTGGGCGGGTCCGTTGGGTGCGGTGAGGCCGTTGCTCGCGCCGTCCTGGTTGACTGCGCTGCCCCGGATGACGGCCAGGACCTGACGTCCGTTGCGCTGGGCGTCCGAGAGCCGCTCCAGGAGCAGCACCCCCACGCCCTCGGACCATCCGGTGCCGTCCGCGGCGGCGGAGAACGCCTTGCAGCGGCCGTCGCTCGCCAGGTTCCCCTGGCGGCTGAACTCCAGCCAGCCGTCCATGCTCGCGGCCACGGTCGCGCCACCGGCCAGGGCGAGGTCGCACTCGCCCGAGCGCAACGACTGCGCCGCCATGTGCATGGCCACGAGCGACGAGGAGCAGGCCGTGTCCAGCGTGACCGCGGGCCCCTCGAAACCGAACGTGTACGAGATCCGGCCCGAGGCGATGCTGCCGAGCACGCCCGTGGCCAGGTAGCCCGCGTACTCCTCCTGGTCCAAGGTGAGGTTGTACGTCTGCGCGGCGATCCCGGTGAACACTCCCACCGGTGCACCGCGCAGCGTGCTCGGGGCGATCCCGGCCCGCTCGACGGCCTCCCAGGAGGCCTCAAGGAGCAGCCGCTGCTGCGGGTCCATCGCGGTCGCCTCGCGCGGCGAGATCCGGAAGAACTCGGGGTCGAACTCGGCGGCGTCGCGGATGAATCCGCCGTGCCGGGTGTACGTCTTGCCGGGTTTACCGGGCTCGGGGTCGTAGCGGCCGGCGATGTCCCAGCCGCGGTCGGTGGGGAACTCCGTGATGGCGTCCCCCTCTTCGGCCACGAGCCGCCACAGGTCCTCGGGGGACGTGACGTCGCCGGGGAACCGGCAGGCCATGCCGACGATCGCGAGGGGTTCGTGCTGTGCGGCCTCGACCTCGGCCAGGCGCTGCCTGGTCTTCTTGAGATCGGAGGTGACCCACTTCAGGTACTCGAGAGCCTTCTGCTCGTCGGACATCGGATTGGACTCCCCTTGTGTTGGTTCCGTCTGACCTGGGCGGGTCATCCGGCCGCACGGCCGAGTTCGTTGTCGATGAAGTCGAAGAGGTCGCTGGACGACGCGGACTCCAGGGCGTCCTCCGCCTCGGACGCCTCCTGCGTCCCGTACGCCTCCGAGTCCTGGGAGCGCGACCAGTGGTCGAGGATGCCGCGCAGGCGGGTGGCCACGGCCCGGCGTCCGCTGGGATCCAGGTCTGCCGCGCCCGTGAGGCGCGCCTCCAGGTCGTCGAGTTCCTTCTGCAGGGCCACGGCCGGGTCCGAGACGGGTACGAGACGGTCCCGGAGCCACCGGGCGAGCGCGCCGGGCGTCGGGTGGTCGAAGACGACGGTGGCGGGCAGCCGTACGCCGGTGACAGCGCCGAGCCGATTGCGGAGCTCGACCGCCGTCACGGAGTCGAACCCGATCTCCTGGAAGGCGTGATCGTGGTCGATGCCGTCGGCGTCGGCGTGACCGAGGACGGTGGCGACGTGCTCGCTGACGAGGCCGACCAGCAGCGCGTCCCGCTCCGGCACGGTGAGCCGTGCCAGCCGGTCGGCCAGTGTCTCTCCGCCGGAAGCGGGGCCGTGCGAGGCACGGGGGATACGGGAGGTACGCGCGGGAGCCAGGTCGCGCAGGAGCGGCGGGACGTCGTGGCCCGCCCGCAGGAGCGCCTTGTCGAGCGGGGCGGCCACGAGAGCGGGCCGGCCCGTCGCGAGTGCGGCGTCGAGCAGCGCGGGCGCCTCCTCGGGGGAGAGGGGCCGCAGCCCGTACGCCCCGGAACCGTCGTCTCCGTACGCAACGGTCAGCGCGGGCAGACCGAGGGCCACCCGGTACGCCGACAGCGCGTCGAGGAACCCGTCAGCCGCCGCGAACCCGCCCGCGCCCAGGTCGCCCACGGTGCCGCCCGGCGAAGAGAACAGCACGAAGCGCGTGAGGCCGAGGTCCTTCGTCAGCTCGTGCAGGTTCCAGGCCGCTTCGGCCCTTTCCAGCAGCGCCGGCTCGATCCCGTTCTCCCCGCCCTCGGCCGTTGCGTCCGCGTTCTCGACGGCCGGCCTGGGCGCTGCATGGATCACGCCGGTGAGCGGGTGCTCCGTGGACACGCCTGCGATGAGTGCGGCGACGGCCTCCCGGTCCGTGAGGTCGCACGCGGCCACCCGCACGTCGGCGCCGAGGCCTGCCAGCTCCGCGACCAGGTCCGCGATCGCGTCGGGGACCAGGTCGGGGACCGAGTTCGCGACCGAGTTCGCGACCGAGTTCGCGACCGGGTTCGCGGTCGAGCCAGTGGCCGGGTCAGTGGTGAGCAACAGGTGTCGCATCCCGTGTTCGGTCACCAGATGCCGGGCCGCAGCCGCGCCGAGCGTGCCCGTGGCCCCGGTGACGAGGACCGTTCCCGCACTCCAGGTGACGGGCGCGCCCGGAACGGGAGTGGCCGCGGTCAGGCGTGGAGCGAGCATCTTTCCTTGCCGGAAGGCGAGTTGAGGCTCTCCGTCCGGCAGCGGGCCGGGCTGCCACTCGGTGTCCGGTTCGACGTCGACCACGACGACACGGTCCGGGTGCTCAAGCTGGACGGACCTGAGGAGGCCCCACACCGCCGCCCCGGCGGGATCCGCGGCTTCCCCGGGCCCCGTGGAAACGCCGCCCCGGGTCACCACCAACAGGCGCCCACCGGTCTCCAGTGCGTGCTGGAGACGGTCCACGACCTGTTCGACGAGTTTGCGCGCCGCCACGAGCGGCTCGGAGTCGCCGGACCCGTCGAGCTCCAGTACGACGAGACCGGAGAGCGTCTCGTCGCGCCGGTCCACGGGCTGCCAGGTGACCTCCCACAGCGCGTCCCGAGGGGACGGCCGACCGCCGGCCACCTGCTCGGGCGTCACCGGGTGGGACCGGACGGACTCCGCCGTGAGCACGGTCCGCCCCGTGATGTCCTCCGCGTACACGGAAACCGATCCGTCGCCGTCGGTGACGGCGCTGGTGGACGCCGTGACGCGGACGCGCAGTGTGGTTGCGCCGCTCGCGTACAGGTGGACGTTCCGCCACGCGGACGGCAACCACACACCCCCCTCCTGCGACACGTCCCCACTGACGTACAGGGCGGTGTCGAGGAGCATCGGTGCGACCCCGAAGCCGTCGGCGGTGCCGTCGGCCACGCCGACCTCGGCGTAGAACTCGTCGCCGCGACGCCACGCGGCGGTCAGCGCACGCGCACCCCAGTCCACTCCCGCCTCCGCGAGTGCGGTGTAGAGCTGGTCGGGGTCCTGGGCGGTGGCGTCGGCGGGCGGCCAGTGGGTGAACGTATCGGTGGGAGGCGGGGGTTCGGTGCCGAGGACGCCGGTGGCATGGCGTGTCCAGGTGGTGTCTTCGTCGTCTGGGCGTGAGTGGATGCTGATCGACCGTACGCCTGCGTCGTCGGTGCCGATGTGGACCTGGAAGCGTACGGACTCGTCCTCGTTGATGACGAGGGGGCGCTCGATCACCAGTTCCTGGAGGGTGGTCGCTCCGCTCTGGCCGGCGGCGTACAGAGCGACTTCGATCCAGGCCGACGCCGGCAGGACGACGGAGCCGAGAACGAGGTGGTCGGTCAGCCAGGGCTGTGCTGCTGTGGACAGGCGGCCCGTCAGGACGAGGCTGCCACTGTCGGCGACATCGACGACCGATCCGAGCAAGGGGTGGCCCGTGCCGGTCCCTGAATCGGCGTTGAAGGGTGAGGCGTTGAGCCAGTAGCGCTGGCGCTGGAAGGGGTAGGCGGGTAGTTCGACGAGGTGGGTGTGCTGACCGAGGACGATTCGCCATCGGGGTGTGATGCCTGTGCCTGCTGCGTGGAGTTGGCCGAGGGCGGTGAGGATGGTGCGGGTTTCGTTGTGGCCGGGGCGGAGGGTCGGGAGGACGAGGGGTCCTTCGTGGCCGGTGGCGTCCAGGATCTGTTGGGTCTGGGCGACGAGGACGCCGGCGGGTCCGATCTCGACGTATCCGCCGATGTGTTGGTCGGCTAGGTGGGTGATGGCGTCGTGGAATCGGACGGTGTTGCGGACGTGCCGGACCCAGTAGGCGGGGTCGGTGAGGGTGTCGGGTTCGACGGGCAGCCCGGTCACGGTCGACACGATCGGTATCGAGGGCTCGTGGAAGGTGAGTCCTTCCGCGATCGCGGCGAAGTCGTCGAGCATCGGTTCCATCAGGGGTGAGTGGAAGGCATGGCTCACGGTCAGTCGCTTGACCCGGTGTCCGGCGTTCTCGAAGTGGGTGGTGACGCGTTCGACGGCGGTGTGTTCGCCGGAGATGACGACGGAGGTGGGTCCGTTGACGGCGGCGATTCCGACGGCGTCGTCGAGGAGCGGGAGTACGTCGGATTCCGTGGCCTCGACGGCCGTCATCACACCCCCCTCCGGCAACGCCTGCATCAGTCGCCCGCGCGCGGCGACCAGGCGGGCCGCGTCCTCCAGGGAGAACACTCCCGCTACGTGGGCGGCGGCGATCTCGCCGATGGAGTGGCCGACGAGCCAGTCCGGTCGTGCGCCCCAGGATTCGAGGAGCCGGTAGAGGCCGACCTCGATGGCGAAGAGGGCTGTCTGGGTGTAGACGGTCTGATTCAGCAGCTCGGGTTCGGTGTCTCCGAGGAGGACGTCGCGGACGGGGTGGTCGACGTGTCCGGTGAGCTCTTTATCGACGGCGGTCAGGACGTCGTCGACGGCCGCCGCGAACACCGGATACGCCGCGTACAACTCCCGGCCCATGCCTGCTCGCTGCCCGCCCTGGCCGGCGAACAGCATCGCCACTCCGCTGCCGGCGGGGCCAACGAGCGGCGTGCGGCCGTCGGTGATCTCGGCGAGGGCCGAGAGGAGTTCCTCGCGGTCGGCGCCGACTGCGACAGCGCCCTTTTCGAAGCGGCTGCGTGCGGTGGCCAGGGTCAATCCCGCGCTGGCGACGTCGAGTTCGGGTGACTGCCGGATCCATTCCGTCAGTCGGGCGGCCTGCTCCCGTACCGCTTCGTCCGTCCGTCCCGACAGCACCCAAGGCACCACCGCACCGGAAGGCGCCGGCGTCGGCGGGTCCACCTCGGGTGCCTGCTCCACGATCACGTGGGCGTTCGTCCCGCTGATGCCGAAGGAGGAGACGCCCGCTCGGCGCAACCTTCCCGTTTCCGGCCAGGTGCGGTTCTCCGTGAGGAGCTCCACGGCTCCGCTGTCCCATTCCACGTGGGGGCTGGGCTCGTCCACGTGCAGGGTCTTCGGCAGGACGCCGTGGCGCATCGCCTGCACCATCTTGATCACGCTGCCCACGCCCGCCGCGGCCTGGGTGTGGCCGATGTTGGACTTCAGTGAGCCGAGGTAGAGAGGCTGGTCCTCGGAGCGGTCCTGGCCGTACGTCGCCAGGAGGGCTTGGGCTTCGATCGGGTCGCCGAGTGTCGTGCCGGTGCCGTGTGCTTCGACGACGTCGATGTCCGCGGCTGACAGGCCGGCGTTGGCGAGTGCTCGGCGGATGACGCGTTCCTGGGCGGGTCCGTTGGGTGCGGTGAGGCCGTTGCTCGCCCCGTCCTGATTGACCGCGCTGCCCCGGAGCACCGCGAGCACGCGATGACCGTTGCGCTGCGCGTCCGAGAGCCGCTCCAGGAGCAGCACCCCCACGCCCTCGCCGAAGCCCGTCCCGTCCGCCCCGGCCGCGAACGCCTTGCAGCGGCCGTCGGCGGAGAGGCCGCGCTGCCGGCTGAAGCCGGTGAAGAGCCCGGGAGTGCCCATGACGGTCGCGCCGCCGGCCAGGGCGAGGTCGCACTCGCCCGAGCGCAGCGACTGACCGGCCATGTGCATGGCCACGAGCGACGACGAGCAGGCCGTGTCCAGCGTGACAGCGGGACCGCCGAAGCCCATGGTGTACGCGATCCGGCCGGAGGCGACGCTGGCCGTGCCGCCCGTCAGGAAGTGGCTCTCGTGCTGCTCGCCGATCACGTCCGACCTGGGGCCGTACTCCTGCTGTACGAGGCCGACGAACACGCCGGTGTTGCTGCCCCGCAGCGACGCGGGGTCGATGCCCGCCCGCTCCACCACCTCCCACGCGCTCTCCAGCAGGACCCGCTGCTGCGGGTCCATGATCGCCGCCTCGCGGGGACTGAGGCCGAAGAAGCCGCTGTCGAAGCGGTCGGCGTCGTGGAGGAAGCCGCCGGTGCGCGCGTACGTGCTGCGGGGGCGTTCGCCGCTGGGGTCGTAGATGCCGTCGATGTCCCAGCCGCGGTTGGTGGGGAACTCCGTGATGGCGTCGACGCCGTCGGCGACCAGGCGCCACAGGCCTTCGCTGTCGGTCACCCCTCCGGGGTAGCGGCAGGCCATGCCCACGATCGCGATGGGCTCGTCCGTCGTCGTCACCGGCGCCGCTTCGGCGGCGATCGCCGCGGCTCCGCCCAGCTTGACGTGCAGGAAGTCCGTGAGGGCCTCCGGCGTGGGATGGTCGAAGACGAGGGTGGCCGGGAGGCGTATGCCGGTCGCGGCGCCGAGGCGGTTGCGCAGTTCGACCGCGGTGAGGGAGTCGAAGCCGAGGTCGCGGAACGCTTGCCCGGCCCGGACGGCCGACGCGTCGGCGTGTCCGAGGACGGCGGCGGCGTGCTCGCCGACGAGTTCCGCGAGCAGGGCGCGCTGTTCGTCCGTCCCGAGTGCGGCCAGCCGGCGGGCCAGGGTGCCGTCGACGGCGCCGTGCCCCGCGGCGGTGCGCCGGCCCGTCGTGCGGACGAGGCCGCGCAGCGCGGGAGCGACCTCGCCGCGTACGGCGGACGGGTCGAACGGGGTGGCCACGACCACCGGTCGGGACCGGGCGAGTGCGGAGTCCAGCATGCTCATGCCGTGGTCGCCGGTGATCGGGCGCAGGCCGTCGCGGGCCATCCGGGTCCGGTCGCCCGCGGAGAGACGCTGGATCATGCCGCCCTCCTCCTCCCACAGGCCCCACACCATGGAGACGGCGGGGAGGCCCTGGACGCGGCGCCGCTGGGCGAGGGCGTCGAGGAAGGCGTTGGCCGCCGAGTAGTTGGCGACGCCGGGACCGCCGAGGGTGCCGGCGAGCGACGAGTAGAGGACGAAGGCCGACAGGTCGAGGTCCCGGGTGAGCTCGTGCAGGTGCCAGGCGGCGTCGGCCTTCGGGCGCAGCACCGTGGCGAACTGCTCGTCGGTCAGCGAGGCGAGCAGGCCGTCGTCGACGACGCCGGCGGTGTGGACGACGGTGGTGAGCGGGTGTGCGGCGGGGATGGTGGTGAGGAGCGCGGCGAGGGCGTCTCGGTCGCCGACGTCGCAGGTTGCCACCGTCACGCTCGCGCCCAGCTGTTCCAGCTCCGCCACCAGTTCGGGGGCGCCGGCGGCGGCGATGCCGCGCCGGCTGGTCAGCACCAGATGGCGTATGCCGTGCGTGGTCACGAGATGCCGGGCGGCGACGCTGCCCAGGGCGCCGGTTCCGCCCGTCACCAGCGCCGTGCCTTCGGAGTCGGGGGCGCGGTCGACGGTGAGCACGACCGCCTTGCCGGAGTGCCGTGCCGTGGCCATGTGCCGGAGAGCTGCCTCGGCCCGGGTCAGCGGCCACGCCGCCACGGGCAGCGGGTGCAGAACCCCGCTCTCGAAGAGCGCGACGAGCTCGGCGAGGAGCGTCCGGAGCAGGTCCGGGTCCGTCCGCCCCAGGTCGTGTGCCGCGTACTCGACGCCCGGATGCAGGGTGGCGGTCTCGCCGGGGTCGCGACGCTCGCTCTCGCCGAGTTCAAGGAAGCGTCCGCCGCGCGGCAACAGCCGCAGAGAGGCGTCGACGTCGACGGAATCGCCGGTGTGGGAGTTCAGGACCACGTCGACGCCGCGGCCTTCGGTCGCGCGCAGGACGGCCTCCTCGAACTCCGGGGCCCCGGAGCCGGCGATGCGCTCGGGGTCGACGCCGAGGTCGAGCAGGGCGGCGCGCCCGGCGGGTCCGGCCGTGGCGTGGACGTGTGCGCCGAGGTGCCGGGCGACCTGCACGGCCGCCAGGGCGGTGCCGTCGGGACCCGCGTGGATCAGGACGCTCTCGTCGGCGGCGAGGCCGCCGAGGTCGCGCAGGGTGTGAAGGGCGGTGAGGAACGCGATGGGGACAGAGGCCGCCTGGGGGAAGGTCAGGCCCGTGGGAATGCGCGCGAGGAGTCGGTGGTCGGTGACGACCGAGGGGCCGAAGGCGCCGGTGGCCAGTCCCATGACCCGGTCTCCCGGGGCGAGTTCGGTGACCTCGGAACCGACAGCCGTGACCACACCGGCGAGTTCGCCACCGAGCTCACCGGCCAACCCGTCCTCACCGGTGAGTTCACCGGTGAGTTCGCCGTCGAGCCGACCGTCGGGCTTGTCGCCGAGGTCGTCGCCGAGGTCGTCACCGGGTGTCGACGGGCCGGCGGCAGGGCGGTCGTCGGTCGGGCGGCCGAGTGCGACGGTCATGTCGCGGGACGTGACCCCCGCCGCCCGGACGGAGACACGCACCTCGGTGGGTGCGAGCGGGGCCCGGGGGGCCGGGTCCTGCGCGGGCGCCAGGCTCGTCAGGTCGCCCGGGACGAGGACGCGCAAGCGCCAGGCGTCGTCGGCGGGCGGGGTGGACGGATCACCGGCGGGCCTGGCCAGCCGGAGTACGCGGACGGCGCCGCCGCGCACGGCGACCTGGGGCTCACCGGCCGCCGTGGCCGCCGCCAGCACGGCGGACAGGTCGGGTTCGGTGCCCGGCTCGCCGTCGACCAGGACGATGCGGTCGGGGTGCTCGGCCTGGGCGGAGCGGACCAGGCCCCAGACGGCGGCCGCCGCCGGGTCGACGTCCTCGCCGTCGTCCACCGCGACCGCGCCGGAGGTCAGGACGGCGATGCGGGCGGAGCCGAACCGCTCGTCGGCCAGCCACGCCTGCAGCCGGGCCAGTACGGACCGTGCCGCCGAGTGCGTCGCGGCGAGGACATCGGCACCGGAGACGTCGGGGGCGAGGAGGAGGAAATCGGGTACGGGGCCGTCCTGGGCCACCGTGTCGGCGACGGTCAGGGCGGCGGGCTCGCCGCGGGCCGGGTCGAGCGGCGCCCAGACGAGGTCGAACAGGGCGTCGGGGCGCGCCGCGCGGGCGGCGGTGGTGAGTTGGTCGGGGGTGATGGGGCGGGTGGTGAGGGCGTCGATGGTGAGGACGGGTTGGCCGGTGGGGTCGGTGGCGTGGAGGCTGACGGTGTTGTCGCCGGTGGGGGTGAGGCGTACGCGGAGGGTGGTGGCTCCGGTCGCGTGGAGCCGGACACCGCTCCAGGCGAAGGCGAGGGAGACCTCGGTGCCGGACGTGAGGTTGTCGTGGGCGAAGGCGTGCAGGGACGCGTCCAGGAGCGCGGGGTGAATCCCGAAGCCGGTGGCGTCGTCGGCGGGCAGGCCGACCTCGGCGTACAGGTGCTCGCCTGAGCGCCAGGCCGCCTTCAGCCCCTGGAAGAAGGGTCCGTAGTCCAGGCCGGTCGCGGCGAGGACCTCGTAGGCGTCGGAGACGTCCAGCGGCGCGGCGCCGGACGGCGGCCATACGGTGTCGGCGGCGGAGTCGCCGGAACCGGTGGAATCGTCGGAGGCGCGGGAACCGGCGGAGTCGCCGGTGGCGGCGGCTTCGGCGCCTTCGGTGCCGAGGACACCGCGTGCGTGGAGGACCCATGAGGCGTCCGGCCGATCGGGCCGGCTGTGGACGGTCACGGGCCGGCTGCCGTCGGCGTCGGCCGCGCCGACGGCGAGCTGGAGCTGGACCTGCTGGTCCGCGCCGAGCAACAGCGGCGCCTCGATGACGAGTTCGTCCAGGACGGATGCCCCGACGTGATCGCCGGCGTGGACGGCCATCTCGATGAGCGCCGTCCCCGGGAGGATCACCGAGCCCAGGACGCCGTGGTCGGCCAGCCAGGGGTGGGCGGTGAGGGAGAGGCTTCCGGTGAAGAGGACGGAATCGCCGTCGGCCGTGTGCACGACCGACCCCAGCAACGGATGGTCGGTGGGCGTCAGGCCGAAGTGGGCCGGGTCGGCCGACCGGGTCGGCGTCCACCAGTAACGGTCGCGCTGGAAGGCGTACGTGGGCAGGTCGACGCGGCGGGGGCGGTCGCCGAAGACGGTGGACCAGTCGGGGGAGACGCCGTGCGCGTGGGCCTGGCCGAGAGCGGTGAGGAACTGGTCGAGGCCACCGTGGTCGCGGCGCAGCGTGCCCAGCGTCGCCACCGCCCCCCGGTCGGCGAGCGTGTCCTGGATGCCGGAGCCGAGAACGGGGTGGGAACTGATCTCGATGAAGACGCGGGATCCGGCGTCGGCGATGGTCCGGGTGGTGTCGTGGAAGAGGACGGTCTGGCGGAGGTTGCGGTACCAGTACGCGGCGTCGAGTGCGGTGGTGTCGAGGAGGGTGCCGGTGACGGTGGAGTAGAAGGGGACGGTGGAGGGACGGGGGGTGACCGGTGCCAGGTCGATGAGGAGTCGGTCTTCGATGGTGGCGACCTGGGGGCTGTGGGAGGCGTAGTCGACGGGGAGGAGGCGGTGGCGGATTCCGTGGTGCTCGCAGGTGGCGGCGAGCCGGGTGAGGGCGTGGGGTTCGCCGGCGAGGACGACGGAGGCGGGGCCGTTGACGACGGCGACTCCGACTCGTCCTGCCAGGTCAGCACCGTCTGAGGCGCCGGTTGCGCCGGTTGCTCCGCCTGTTGCGGAGGTTTCAGTGGTTTCGGCGGTGAGTTCGGCGATGAGTTCGGCGGCGCGTTCCGCGGAGACGGCGACGGACACCATCGCGCCGCGTCCGCTGAGCAGCTCGCCGATGGCTTTGCTGCGCAGGGTCACGATGCGGGCGCCGTCGTCGAGGGACAAGGCTCCCGCCACGACTGCGGCCGCGATCTCGCCCTGCGAATGCCCCACCACGGCGGCGGGCACCACGCCGTGGAACTCCCACAACCGCGCCAACGACACCATCACCGCGAACGACACCGGCTGCACCACGTCGACCCGCTCCAGACCCGGCGCGCCGGGGGCCGACCGCAGGACGTCCTCGACGGACCAGTCGACGTACGGGGCGAGAGCGGCGGAGCACTCCCGTATCGCCCGCGCGAACTCGGGGGAGGCGTCGAGGAGCGGTGCCGCCATGCCCACCCACTGGGCCCCCTGGCCCGGGAAGACGAACACCGGCTGCGCGCCGTCGACCGCTGCCGCGCCGGGCGTGGTGCCCGACGCGATGGCGGACAGGCCCGCCACGAGTGCCTCCCGGTCCTGACCGACGACCACGGCGCGCCGGTCGAGGTGCGCGCGGGTCGTCGCGAGGGAGAACCCCACGTCCGCGGGGCGCAGCTCGGGGTGGCGTGCCAGGTGCGCGGCGAGTCGGGTGGCCTGGGCGCGCAGGGCGTCGTCGGTGTGGGCGGACAGGACCCACGGCACCGGGGCCGGCGCGGCGGCGGCCCCGTCGGTATCCGCACCCGTCCGGTCGGGCCCGACGCCGGCCGGCTCAGGTTCAGGCGCCTGCTCGACGATCACGTGGGCGTTGGTGCCGCTGATGCCGAACGACGACACACCGGCTCGGCGCGGCCTGCCCGTCTCGGGCCAGGCGCGGTTCTCCGTGAGGAGTTCGACCGCTCCGCTGTCCCATTCCACGTGGGGGCTGGGCTCGTCCACGTGCAAGGTCTTCGGCAGGACGCCGTGGCGCATCGCCTGCACCATCTTGATCACGCTGCCCACGCCTGCCGCGGCCTGGGAGTGGCCGATGTTCGACTTCAGGGAGCCCAGCCACAACGGCCGGTCCGCCGGGCGGTGCCGGCCGTAGGTCGCGAGCAGCGCGTGGGCCTCGATCGGGTCGCCGAGCGTCGTGCCGGTGCCGTGCGCCTCGACGGCATCGACGTCGCCGGTGGTCAGCCGGGCGTTGGCGAGCGCCGCGGTGATGACGCGCTCCTGGGAGGGCCCGTTCGGCGCGGTGAGGCCGTTGCTCGCACCGTCCTGGTTGACGGCGCTGCCCCGTACGAGGGCGAGGATCCGGTGGCCGTCACGGACCGCGTCGGAGAGCCGTTCGAGCACCAGGAAGCCGACGCCCTCCGCCCAGCCGGTGCCGTCGGCGCCGGCTGCGAACGCCTTGCACCGTCCGTCCGGGGCGAGCCCGCGCTGCCGGCTGAACTCCACGAACACGGTCGGGGTGGCCATCACCGTGACGCCCCCGGCGAGCGCCCGGTCGCACTCGCCCGAACGCAGGGCCTGGGCGGCCAGGTGCAGCGCCACCAGGGACGACGAGCACGCGGTGTCGATGGTGACCGCGGGCCCTTCGAGACCCAGGGTGTACGCCACCCGCCCCGAGGCGATGCTGCCCGCGGTGCCGCCCGCGATCAGCCCTTCGAGGGCGGGCGGGGTCTCGGCCGGGCGAGGGGCGTAGTCCTGGTACATGGCGCCGGCGAAGACTCCCGTACGGCTTCCGCGCAGCGTCCGGGGAGCGATGCCCGCGTCCTCGACCGCCTCCCACGCCGTCTCCAGGAGCAGACGGTGCTGGGGGTCGATGGCGGTCGCCTCCCGGGGCGAGATCCCGAAGAAGCCCGCGTCGAACTCCCCGGCGTCGTGGAGGAAACCGCCGTGCCGGGTGTACGTGGTGCCGCCGGCGTCCGGATCGGGGTCGTACAGGCGGTCGGCGTTCCACCCCCGGTCACCGGGGAACTCGCCGATGCAGTCGACTCCTTCGGACACCGCCCGCCACAGGTCCTCCGGCGAGCGGATGTCGCCGGGGTAACGGCAGGCCATGCCGACGATGGCGATGGGCTCGCTGGCGGCGTCCTCCAGGTCCCGCAGTCGTCCTTGTGCCTCGCGGGTGTCGGCGATGGCCTTCTTCAGATATTCGCGGAGCTTGGCCTCGTTGGACATCCCGTCATTCCTTTCGGCTGGTGTCGACCAGGCGGAACAGTTCCTCGTCGGAGGCGGAGTCCAGATCGGCCTCCGGGTCTCCGGGCGTGTCCGGCGCACGGTCGCGCCAGCGGTCGATCAGGCGTTCCAGGTGTGTGGTGATCTGCGACCTGTCCTCGTCGGCAAGGGCGAGTTCGGCCAGGAAGACGTCGAGTTCGTCGACCTTGGCCCGTGCCGCCACGTGCGGGTGCGGGACGAGACGGTCGAGCAGGAACGTGGCGAGGGCGTGGGGCGTGGGGTGGTCGAACACGACCGTCGCGGGGAGCCGTTCACCGGCGACCTCGGAGAGGCGGTTGCGCAGCTCGACGGCGGTCAGCGAGTCGAACCCGAGGTCCTGGAAGGGCTGGTCCTGGCCGATCGCGGCCGGATCGTCGTGCCCGAGCACCTGGGCGACCTGGTCGCGTACATGGCCGATCAGGAACGCGGTCCGCTGGGCCCCCGTGAGCGGCCGCAACCGCTCGGCGAACGAACCCCCGCCATCGGGCACCGCTGTCTCGCGGCGCCGCGCCGTGCGGACGAGATCCCGCAGGACGACGGGCACCTCACCGCGCGCGACCCCGAGTACCGCCGACGCGGCGACGGCGGGCCGGCCCGTCGCACGTGCGGCGTCGAGCAGCGCCGTACCCACGGCGGTACTGATCGGGCCCAGCCCGTTCCGCGTGAGCCGGGACCGGTCCGCGTCGGAGAGGTGTCGGGTCATGCCGGTTGCGTCGGCCCAGAGTCCCCAGGCGATGGAGGTGGCGGGTTGGTGGTGGGTGGTGCGGTGTTGGGCGAGGGCGTCGAGGAAGGAGTTGGCGGCGGCGTAGTTGGCTTGGCCGGGGGTGCCGAGGACTCCTGCGACGGAGGAGTAGAGGACGAAGGCGGTGAGGTTGAGGTGTTGGGTTTGGTGGTGGAGGTTCCAGGCGGCGTCGACTTTGGGGCGGAGGACGTCGTGGAGTTGGGTGGGGGTCATGGTGGTGATGACGCTGTCGTCGAGGACACCTGCGGTGTGGATGACGGCGGTGAGGGGGGTGTGGGTGGGGATGGTGGTGAGGAGGTCGGCGAGTTGAGAGGGGTCGGTGGTGTCGCAGGCGGTGATGGTGATGTGGGCGCCTGCTTGGGTGAGTTCGGTGTGGAGTTCGGTGGCTCCTTCGGCGTGGGGTCCGCGCCTGCTGGTGAGGAGGAGGTGGCGGATGCCGTGATGGTGGACGAGGTGTCGGGCTGTGGCGGCGCCGAGTGAGCCGGTGCCTCCGGTGATCAGGACGGTGCCCTCCGTGGTCCAGGGGGCAGCACCATCCGGCACCGGCACCGGCAGAGGGACGAGACGAGGCCGAAGCAGGCGCCCGCCGCGCACGGCCACCTGGTGCTCATCGGAGGACAGGACCGACGCGAGGTCCGTCTCAGTGCCCTTCTCTCCATCGACGAGGACGATGCGTCCGGGATGCTCGGACTGCGCCGAACGCACCAGCCCCCACACCGTGGCGGTGACCAAGTCCGGTGACTCCGCCGGCTCCACGGCCACAGCACCGGTGGTACGTACGACGAGCCGGGTCCCCTCCAGGTGCGGCGCGGCGAGCCAGCGCCGCAACAGATCGAGGACCTGAGCGGTGGCGGCACGCACTACGGTCGGCACGTCCGCGGGAGCGCCGGATCCGGACGCTTCCTCGTCGTCCCCTGTGTGCGAAACGTCCCCCGCGTCCAGGACGACCACGCCGTCGAGCGGCTCGGTCGAGACCAGGGCGTCCGCCAGCGGGGTCACGACGACCGAGGCGGCGGTGGTCGGAACAGATAGGGCCGACCAGGTGAGCTCCAGCAACGCCCCCTCGGACTGCCCGCCGGGCGCGGAGAGTTGCTCCACCGCGACGGGACGCGCCGTCACCGATTCGACGGTCAGCACAGGCGCGCCCGTGATGTCGGCCGCCTGGAGGGACACCCCGTCGTCGCCCGCAGGAGCGAGCCGGACCCGGAGGCGGGTGGCCCCGGCTGTGTCCAGACGGACTCCGCTCCACGCGAAGGGCAACTGGACGCCGCCGTCGGCGAGTACGTCGTGGGCACGCGGGTGCAACGCGGCATCGAGCAGCGCCGGATGGATACCGAAGCCGTCGGCCTCGGTATCCTCAGGCAGCGCGACCTCGGCGAAGAGCTCGTCACCCCTGCGCCAGAACGCCTCCACCCCCTGGAACACGGGGCCGTAGAGGAGACCGGACTCCGCGAGCGCGGTGTAGAGCTGATCGGGGTCCTGGGCGGTGGCTCCGGCAGGCGGCCATTGTGCGAACGTGTCGGCGGGGGGAGGGGGTTCGGTGCCGAGGACGCCGGTGGCGTGTCGTGTCCAGGTGGTGTCTTCGTCGTCGGGGCGTGAGTGGATGCTGATCGACCGTACGCCTGCGTCGTCGGTGCCGATGTGGACCTGGAGGCGTACGGATTCGTCCTCGTCGATGACGAGGGGTCGCTCGATCACCAGTTCCTGGAGGGTGGTCGCTCCGCTCTGGCCGGCGGCGTACAGAGCGACTTCGATCCAGGCTGAGCCGGGGACGACGACGGAGCCGAGGACGAGGTGGTCGGTCAACCAGGGGTGTGTCGCTGTGGAGAGGCGGCCCGACAGGACGAGGCTGCCGCTGTCGGCGACGTCGACGACCGAGGCGAGGAGGGGATGACCCGTGCCGGACCCTGAACGATCCCCGGGGGTCGGGGCGTTGAGCCAGTAGCGCTGGCGTTGGAAGGGGTAGGTGGGGAGGTCGGTGAGGGTGGTCCGGTTGGCGAAGACGGTCTGCCAGTCGGGGGTGGTGCCGGTGCCGGCGAGGTGGAGTTGGCCGAGGGCGGTGAGGGTGGTGTGGGCTTCCGGCTGTCCGGCCCTGAGGGTGGGGAGGACGAGGTGTCCTTCGTGGCCGGTGGCGTCCAGGATTTGTTGGGTCTGGGCGACGAGTACGCCGCTGGGGCCGATCTCGACGTATCCGCCGATGTGTTGGTCGGCGAGGTGCGCGATGGCGTCATGGAATCGGACGGTGTTGCGGACGTGTCGGACCCAGTAGCCGGGGTCGGTGAGGGTGTCCGATTCGACGGGGAGCCCGGTGACGGTCGACACGATCGGTATCGAGGGCTCGTGGAAGGTGAGTCCTTCCACGATGCCGGCGAAGTCGTCGAGCATCGGTTCCATGAGCGGTGAGTGGAAGGCGTGGCTCACGGTCAGTCGCTTGACCCGGTGGCCGGTGTTCTCGAAGTGGGTGGTGACGCGTTCGGCGGCGGTGTGTGTGCCGGAGATGACGACGGAGGTGGGTCCGTTGACGGCGGCGATTCCGACGGCGTCGTCGAGCAGAGGGATGACGTCCGCTTCTGCCGCTTCAATGGCCGCCATGACACCTCCCTCTGGCAGTGCCTGCATGAGCCGGCCTCGGGCGGCGACCAGGCGGGCCGCGTCCTCCAGGGAGAACACTCCGGCTATGTGGGCGGCGGCGATCTCGCCGATGGAGTGGCCGACGAGCCAGTCCGGTCGTGTGCCCCAGGATTCGAGGAGCCGGTAGAGGCCGATCTCGATGGCGAAGAGGGTTGTCTGCGTGTAGACGGTCTGGTTGAGGAGGTCGGGGTTGGTGTCTCCGAGGAGGACGTCGCGGACCGGGTGGTCGACGTGTCCGGTGAGTTCCTTGTCGATGGCGGTCAGGGCGTCGTCGACGGCCGTGGCGAACACCGGATAGGTCGCGTACAACTCCTGCCCCATTCCGAAGCGTTGTCCGCCTTGGCCGGCGAACAGCATCGCCACCCCGCTGCCGGCGGGGCCGACGAGCGGCGTGTGGCCGTCGGTGATCTCGGCGAGGGCCGAGAGGAGTTCCTCGCGGTCGGCGCCGACGGCGACGGCACCTCGTTCGAAGCGGCTGCGTGCGGTGGCGAGTGTCAACCCAGCACCTGCCAGGTCGAGTTCGGGTGACTTCCCGACCCATTCCGTCAGCCGGGCGGCCTGCTCCCGTACCGCTTCGTCCGTCCGTCCCGACAGCACCCACGGCACCACCGCACCGGAAGGCGCCGGCGTCGGCAGGTCCACCTCCGGTGCCTGCTCCACGATCACGTGGGCGTTCGTCCCGCTGATGCCGAAGGAGGAGACGCCCGCTCGGCGCAACCTTCCCGTGTCGGGCCAGGTGCGGTTCTCCGTGAGGAGTTCGACCGCTCCGCTGTCCCATTCCACGTGGGGGCTGGGCTCGTCCACGTGCAAGGTCTTCGGTACGACGCCACGGCGCAGCGCCTCGACCATTTTGATCACGCCGCCCACGCCTGCGGCGGCCTGGGTGTGGCCGATGTTGGACTTCAGTGAGCCCACCAGTACCGGCTGGTCCTCGGGGCGGTCCTGGCCGTACGTCGCCAGGAGGGCTTGGGCTTCGATCGGGTCGCCGAGTGTCGTGCCGGTGCCGTGTGCTTCGACGACGTCGATGTCTGCGGCCGTCAGGCCGGCGTTGGCGAGGGCTCGGCGGATGACGCGTTCCTGGGCGGGTCCGTTGGGTGCGGTGAGGCCGTTGCTCGCGCCGTCTTGGTTGACGGCGCTGCCCCGGAGCACCGCGAGTACGCGATGGCCGTTGCGCTGCGCGTCGGAGAGCCGCTCCAGGAGCAGCACCCCCACACCCTCGGACAGGATGGTGCCGTCGGCTCCGGCCGCGAACGCCTTGCAGCGGCCGTCGGCGGAGAGGCCGCGCTGGCGGCTGAACTCCTGAAGGGTCTCGGGGGTGGACATGACGGTGACACCGCCGGCCAGGGCGAGGTCGCACTCGCCCGAGCGCAGCGACTGACCGGCCATGTGCATGGCCACGAGCGACGACGAGCAGGCCGTGTCCAGCGTGACCGCGGGACCCTCGAATCCGAAGGTGTAGGAGATTCGGCCGGAGACGACACCACCCGCGTTGCTCGTGCCGAGCACCTCGTCGTAGCCGTCCGGGCTGCCGGTGAAGCGGGCGCTGTAGTCACGGTGCATGGAGCCCGCGAACACACCGGTGTTGCTGCCCCGTAGCGAGGCCGGGTCGATGCCCGCCCGCTCCATCGCCTCCCACACGGTCTCCAGGAGCAGCCGCTGCTGCGGGTCGACGACCGTCGCCTCGCGGGGCGAGATCCCGAAGAACGACGGGTCGAACTCCGCGGCGTCGTGCAGGAACCCGCCGCGGAAGATGGCGACGGCCTCCGGGCTCGCGGGGTCGTCGCGCAGTCTGCCGAGGTCCCAGCCGCGGTCGCCCGGCAGGTCCGACAGGGCTTCCGTACCGGATTCGAGCAGCTGCCACAGCTCTTCCGGGGTGCGTACGTCTCCGGGGAAGCGGCAGGCCATGCCGACGATCGCGAGGGGTTCGTCGGTGGCCGTGGCCGGGGCGGCCTCGATCGTCCTGGTCTCTCCCAGCCCCAGCCTGGCCCCCAGGAACAGGGCGAGCGCTTCGGGGGTGGGGTGGTCGAAGACGAGCGTGGCGGGCAGCCGGGTGCCGGTGGCCTTGGTCAGCCGGTTGCGCAGTTCGACCGAGGTGAGGGAGTCGAAGCCGAGGTCCCGGAACGCCTGTCCGATCGGGACGGCCGACGCGTCGGTGTGCCCGAGGACGTGGGCGACCTGCTCGCGTACGACGGTGAGGAGGGCTTCCCGCTGCTCGGCCGGCGGCCGTCGGAGCAGCCGGTCGGCGAGCGGGCCCGCGTCGGAGGCGCCACCGGTGGCCCGTCGGCGCGTACTGCGGACGAGGCCGCGGAACAGGGCCGGCACGGGGTCGGCGGCGCGCAGCGCCTCCCGGTCGAGCGGGGTGATCGCGACGACCGGCCGCCCGAGGGCCAGCGCGGCGTCGAAGGCCGCCATGCCCGCCTCGCCGTCGATCGGGGCGAGGCCCGTGCGGGTGAGGCGCCGGTGGTCGAGGTCGGAGAGCTGACCGGTCATGGCGCTGGCGTCGGCCCACAGGCCCCAGGCGAGGGAGACCGCGGGCAGGCCCAGCTCGGTACGGTGCCGTGCCAGGGCGTCCAGGAAGGAGTTGGCCGCGGCGTAGTTGGCCTGCCCGGGTCCTCCGATCAGGCCCGACAGCGACGAGTAGAGGACGAAGGCCGACAGGTCGAGGTCCCGGGTGAGCTCGTGCAGGTGCCAGGCGGCGTCGGCCTTCGGACGCAGGACCGCTTCGGTCATGTCCTCGGTCAGGGACGTCACCAGGCCGTCGTCCAGGACACCCGCCGTGTGGACGACGGCGGTGAGCGGGTGCTCGGTGGGGATGCTCGCGAGGAGCGCGGCGACGGCGTCGCGGTCGCCGACGTCGCAGGCCGCCACCGTCACGCTCGCGCCCTGCTCCTCCAGCTCCGCCACCAGTTCGGGGGCGCCCGCCGCGGCGATGCCGCGCCGGCTCGTCAGCAGCAGGTGACGGACCCCGTGCACGGTCACCAGATGCCGCGCCGCGAGGGTGGCGAGCGTCCCGGTGCCGCCCGTGACGAGGACCGTGCCGTCCGCCCGCCAGAGCGTGGGATCGGATGCGGGCTCGGAGGCCGGCGCAGGCGTGGGATCGCCGGGGGGCGCGAAGCGTGCGAGACGTGGCACCAGGACCTCGTCGGACCGGAGCGCGAGCTGCGGTTCGCCGAGCGCGAGAGCCGCCGGCACCAGCGTGGTGAGGTTCGGCGGCGGCCCGGCCTCGGACACGGCGTCGACGAGCACGATCCGGCCGGGGTGCTCCGACTGCGCGGACCGCACGAGGCCCCAGACGGCGGAGGCGGCCGGATCGGCGTCGAGGTGTCCGTGGGTGACCACGGCCAGGGTCGACTCGGCGCAGAGCTCTTCGGTCAGCCAGCGTCGCAGGACGTCGAGGACCCGGTGGACGGCCGTGCGGGTGGCGGAGAGCGGTTCGCCCGGCGTGGCCGGCACGTCCAGGACGACGACGCCGTCGCCCGGTTCGGCGCCGTTCAGGACGTCGTCCGCCGCGAAGAGCGTGGCCGTCTCGGCCGCGGTCAGGGTCGTGGCGGTCCACGACTCCTCGTACAGCGTCTCCTGGCCGGGGGCGCGGGCGGCGGTGGCGAGTTGGTCGGGGGCGATGGGGCGGGTGGTGAGGGCGTCGATGGTGAGGACGGGTTGGCCGGTGGGGTCGGTGGCGTGGAGGTTGACGGTGTTGTCGTCGGTGGGGGTGAGGCGTACGCGGAGGGTGGTGGCTCCGGTCGCGTGGAGCCGGACACCGCTCCAGGCGAACGGCAGCCGGACCGCGCCGTCCGAGAAGGCCTCGTGGGCGTAGGTGTGCAGGGCCGCGTCGACCAGCGCGGGATGAATGCCGAAGCCGGTGGTCGCCTCCTCGCCCAGGACGACCTCCGCGTAGAGCGCGTCGCCGGCACGCCACGCGGCGCGGACTCCCTGGAACAGGGGGCCGTAGGTCAGGCCGAGGTCGGCGAGGGTGTCGTACATCGCGGCGGGGTCCAGCTCGCTCGCCCGCTCCGGCGGCCAGACGAACGGCTCGTGCGAGCCCGCGCCGGTATCCGCGCCCGTACCCGTACCTGGACCGGTACTCGTATCCGCGTCCGTACCCGTACCCGTACTCGTACTCGTACTCGTACTCGTGCCCATCCCCAGCGTTCCCGTGGCGTGGAGGGTCCACTCGGCGGGGTCCTGATCGGCCTGGCTGTGCACGGCGATCGTGCGGGTGCCGTCGCTCTCGGCGCCGACGGACACCTGGAGCCGGCGCGGCCGGTCCGGCGTGAGGACGAGGGGTGCCTCGATGACCAGTTCGTCGAGGACCGACGCCCCGACGTGGTCACCGGCGTGGACGGCGAGCTCGACCAGGGCGGCGCCCGGAACGAGGACCGTGCCGAAGACCTGATGGTCGTCCAGCCAGGAATCCGCCGTCAGCGAGACGCGGCCGGTGAACAGGACGGTGTCGCTGTCGGCCGCGTGCACGACCGCACCGAGCAGGGGATGGCCGGTGACGGCGAGCCCCAGCTGCGTGGGGTCGGCCGAGGCGACCGGATCCAGCCAGTGGCGGCGACGCTGGAAGGCGTACGTGGGCAGGTCCACGCGGCGGGGCCGGTCGCCGAAGACCGTCGACCAGTCCGGGGTCAGACCGTGGGTGTACGACTCGCCGACAGCGGCCAGGAACCGTTCGAGGCCGCCGTTGTGGCGGCGCAGCGTGCCGAAGGCCGCCGCATCGGGGGCGTGTTCGGCGAGCGTGTCCTGGATGCCGGAGGTGAGGACGGGGTGGGGGCTGATCTCGATGAAGACGCGGGATCCGCTGTCGGCGATGGTGCGGGTGGTGTCGTGGAAGAGGACGGTCTGCCGGAGGTTGCGGTACCAGTACGCGGCGTCCAGCTCCGTGGTGTCGAGGAGGGTGCCGGTGACGGTGGAGTAGAAGGGGGTGGTGGAGGGGCGGGGGGTGATGGTCTTGAGGTCGGTGAGGAGTCGTTCCTCGATGGTGGCGACCTGGGGGCTGTGGGAGGCGTAGTCGACGGGCAGGAGGCGGTGGCGGATGCCCTGGTCTGCGCAGGTGGCGGCGATCAGGGTCAGTGCGTGGGGTTCGCCGGCGAGGACGACGGAGGCGGGGCCGTTGACGACGGCGACGCCGACGCGCTCCGTCGGATCGCGTCCCTCCGTCGTTCCGGCGGCTTCGCCTGTTTGCGCAATGAGTTCTGCGGCTCGGGACGCGGAGGCGGCGATGGACATCATGGCGCCGTGTCCGCTGAGCAGTTCGCCGATGGCCTTGCTGCGCAGGGTCACGACGCGGGCGCCGTCGTCCAGGGAGAGTGCTCCCGCCACCACGGCGGCGGCGATCTCGCCCTGTGAATGCCCCACCACCGCGGCCGGGACCACCCCGTGGAACTCCCACAGCCGCGCCAACGACACCATCACCGCGAACAGCACCGGCTGCACCACGTCGACGCGCTCCAGCAGCTCCGGGTCGGACAGCGCGTCGGTCAGGGACCAGTCCACGAACGGCGCCAAGGCCCGCTCGCACGCGTCCAGAGACTCGGCGAACACGGAGGACGTCGCGGCGAGTTCGGTCGCCATGCCCACCCACTGCGAGCCCTGGCCGGGAAAGACGAACACCGGGCGCGGGTCGGACGCGGGCACCCGGCCCACGTCACGCCGCCCCTCCGCGAGGGCCGCGAGGCCGCTGAGGAGCTCCTCGTGATCGCCCGCCACAGCGGCCCGCCGGTCGAAGTGGGTCCGCGTGTCGGCCAGGGAGAAACCGATGTCCGCGGGACGGAGCGCGGGGTCGGTGGCGAGGGCGCCGGTCACGTGCGCGAGGAGCCGTGCCGCCTGGTCCCGAACCGCCTGCTCGGTGCCTCCCGAGAGGACCCACAGGGAGGAGGGGGCGGTCACGTCCGTGTCCTCGACGACGCCCGCTGCCACGGGGCTGTCACCGGGCTCCGTCTCCTGGGCTTCGGCCGCTGCGGGCGGTGCCTGTTCCAGGATGATGTGGGCGTTGGTGCCGCTGATCCCGAACGACGAGACGGCGGCCCGCCGGGGCCGGTCCGTCTCGGGCCACGGCCGTGCCTCGGTGAGCAGGTCCACCGCCCCCTCGGCCCAGTCCACGTGCGGTGTGGGCGCGTCGACGTGGAGGGTGCGCGGCAGGACGCCGTGGCGCATGGCCATGACCGACTTGATGATGCCGCCGACCCCCGCGGCGGCCTGCGTGTGACCGATGTTCGACTTCAGCGAACCGAGGTAGAGCGGCGGCTGGTCCGCGGGACGGTCCTGCCCGTACGTCGAGAGCAGGGCGTGCGCCTCGATCGGATCGCCCAGCGGCGTGCCCGTACCGTGGGCCTCGACGGCGTCCACATCGGCCGGGGTCAGCCGGGCGTCGGCCAGGGCATGTCGGATGACCCGCTGCTGGGAAGGACCGTTGGGCGCGCTGAGCTGGCTGCTCGCGCCGTCCTGGTTCACCGCGCTGCCCCGGATCACGGCGAGCACCCGGTGGCCCCGGCGTTCGGCGTCGGAGAGACGCATCAGGGCGAGCATGCCCACGCCCTCGCTCCAGCTCGTGCCGTCCGCGGACGCGGCGAACGCCTTGCAGCGCCCGTCCGCGGCGAGCCCGCGCTGCCGGCTGAAGTCGATGAAGAAGCCGGGCGTCGAGAGCACCGCGACGCCACCCGCCAGCGCCAGGTCGCACTCCCTGTTGCGCAGGGCTTGTGCGGCGAGATGCACACAGACCAGCGACGACGAGCACGCGGTGTCGACGGTCATCGCAGGACCCTCGAAGCCGAACGTGTACGAGATGCGTCCGGAGGCCACACTGAGCTGATTGCCCGTCACCAGATAGCCGTCGACGGCGTCGAGCGACGGGTTCAGCAGGCTGGGGCCGTACTCCTGGGCCATGATGCCGACGAACACGCCCGTGGCGCTGCCGCGCAGCGGACCGGGCCGGATGCCGGCGTTCTCCAGCACCTCCCAGGCGGATTCGAGGAGGAGCCGCTGCTGCGGGTCCATCGCCTGCGCCTCGCGCGGGGAGATGCCGAAGAACTCCGCGTCGAACTCGTCGGCGTCGTGCACGAACCCGCTCTCGCGCACGTACGACGTGCCCGTGGTGGCGGGGTCGGGGTCGTACAGGGCGTCGAGGTCCCAGCCGCGGTTGGCGGGAAAGCCGGTCACCGCGTCGCGACCCTCGTCCACCAGCCGCCAGAGGTCGTCCGGCGACTGCACGTCACCCGGGTACCGGCAGGCCATGCCGACGATGGCGATGGGCTCGTCCAGTTCGTGCAGGCGAGCACGGGCCTGCTTGAGCTGGACGGTGACCCGGTTCAGGTAGTCACGCAGCTTCTGGTCGTCCGCCACGGAAATCAATCTCCTTGCCAAGTGGGGCGCCGGGTCCGGCAGATCGGGGGCTGGGGTTCCTGACCGCTGAGCGCGATCACGCGGTCCAGCGATCAAGCGATCGGGTGATCGCGCGGTCATGCGGATACGCGGTCCAGGGATCGCGCGGTCAGGGGAGCTGGAGCTCCTCGTCGATGAGTGCGAAGAGTTCGTCGTTGGTCGCCGCCGAGATCTCCGCCTCCGCCTCGGAGTCGAGGCGCCGGAGCAGCTCGCCGAGGCGGCCGGCGACGGCGGCGCGCTCGGCGCCGCCCTCCGATGCCGAGGCGAGCGTCGCCACGACGGCTTCGAAGCGCTCCAGCTCGGCCATGACGGAGACCGTGGTCTCGCCCACGAGCCGGGTGCGGAGGTAGTCGGCGACGGCGTCCGGAGTCGGATAGTCGAAGATCAGAGTCGTCGGCAGTCGCAGGCCCGTGGCCAGGTTCAGCCGGGTGCGCAGCTCGACCGCGCCGAGGGAGTCGAACCCGCCTTCGAGGAAGCCGGTCCGGGGGGGTACTGCGTCCGGACTGCCGTGCCCGAGCACGCCCGCGGCGGTACGCCGGACCAGGTCGAGGAGCACGGCGTGCTGCTCCTCGGCCGACCGGCCCACCAGGTCCTGCTCCAGCGAGCGGACGGGCGCCGTGCCGGTGGCCGCCTCCGGGCGCCGCCGCCCGCGGACCAGACTCCGTACCACCGGAGAACCGGTGTCGGGGTCCCACGCCGCCGTGTCGACGACCGCCGTCACCAGGACCGGGTCCCGTTCCGTCAGGGCGGTGTCGAACAGGTCGAGTCCCCGCGCCGTGGACATGGCGGCGAGTCCGCGGCGGCCCATGCGGACCACATCGGCCTGCGTCATGGCGTCGGTCATCCCGCCCTCCTCCGCCCACAGCCCCCACGCGGCCGCCGTCGCGGGCAGGCCGCGTGCGGCGCGGTGCTGTGCGAGGGCGTCGAGGAAGGCGTTGGCGGAGCCGTAATTGGCCTGACCGGCATTGCCCAGCACGCCCACGGCCGAGGAGAAGAGGACGAACGCGGCGAGATCGGCGCCGGCGGTGAGCCGGTGCAGGTTCCAGGCGGCGTCGGCCTTGGGGCGCAGCACGGTCGCGTAGGACTCGTCGGAGAGCGACGTGAAGGCGCCGTCGGCCAGGACGCCGGCGGCATGGACGACCGCCGTCAACGGATGCTCCTCGGGAACGCCCGCCAGCAGTGCGGCGAGCTCGTCGGGGTCCGCGACGTCGCACGCCGCGATCCGGACGTGCGCTCCGAGTCCGGTCAGCTCCTCCGCGAGCTCGGTGGCGCCGGGCGCCGCGGGGCCGCGCCGGCCGGTCAGCAGGAGGTGCCGGGCACCGTGCCGCGTGACGAGTCGGCGGGCGACGAGCGCACCGAGCGTTCCGGTGCCGCCGGTGATCAGGACCGTGCCCGTCGGCGAGAGCCCGGCGTCCTGCTCCACCTCGCGCGGCTTCAGACGGGCGAGCCGGGGTACGAGCACCGAGCCTTCCCTGACAGCTAGTTGGGGCTCGCCTCCGGCCACGGCGGCCGCGACGGCCGCGGGCGTCGCGGCGTGCTCGTCCACGTCGAGCAGCACGATCCGGCCCGGGTGCTCGGCCTGTACGGACCGCACCAGGCCCCACAGCGGCGCCGTGGAGAGGTTCGGCACGTCCCCCTCGCCGACGGCGACGGCACCGCCCGTGACGACGACGAGCGTCGATGCGGAGAAGCGCTCGTCCTCCAGCCAGGACCGCAGGAAGCCGCTCGTCCTTGCCAGGGCGGCGTGCACGTCCGCGACCACGTGGTCCTCGTCCGCCCCGGACCCGTTCTGCCCGCCACGGGCATCGAACAGGACGACGTCGGGTACGTCGTCGCCGAGCCCGCCCAGGCCGCGGTGGACGGGAACCTTTGGCAGGCCCGCGCCGACACCCTCGCCGATCAGGACCCACGAACCGGTCGGCGTCGAGGCCTGCTCGGTGGCTGTGGCCGTAGCCGCGGCTGTGGCTGTCTCCGAATCCGCCGTGGTGCCTGGCACCCACTCCAGGCGGTACGGCAGCGCCCGGTCGGCAGCCTCGATGCGGTGCAGGGGGACGGGGAGCAGACGCAGCGAACGTACGGAGGCGACCGGCGCGCCCGCCGGATCGACGGCGCGGATCGTCACGCCCCCGGCACCCTCGCCGTCCGGAGTGATGCGCACCCGCAGCTCGGCAGCGCCCGTGGCGTGAAGCGTCGCCCCGGTCCACGCGAACGGCAGCCGTACGGTCGGCTCCTCCTCGCCGAGGGCGAGCCCCACGACCGGGTGCAGGGCCGAGTCGAGGAGAGCCGGGTGCAGCCCGAACCCGTCCGGGGAACCCTCGGGCAGCGCGACCTCGGCGAGCAGCTCGTCGCCGACCCGCCAGGCGGCCCGCAGGCCGCGGAACGCGGGACCGTAGGCGTACCCGCTGTTCCGCAAGGTGTCGTAGAGGGCGTCGACATCCACAGGAACCGCTTCCGGAGGCGGCCAGGCCCCGTGGGCCCCGGCCGGCGGCACCGCGTCGGCCCCGAGCAACCCCTCGGCATGGCGGGTCCACTCCCCACCGTCGTACCGCGCGTGCACCGTCAGCGACCGCCCGCCCCGCTCGTCGGCCGGGCCGACGGACACCTGGACCTGGACGTCACCGTCGGTGGGCACGATCAGCGGCGCGGACAGAGTCAGGTCCTCGACGCGATCGCAGCCAATGAAATCGGCTGCACACAAGGCGAGTTCGACGAAGGCCGTCCCGGGCAGCAGGACCCGGCCGAGCACGGTGTGGTCCACCAGCCAGGGGTGGGAGTCCAAAGAGAACCGGCCGGTAAGGATCGCTCCCTCGCTCTCGGCGAACTCCACACCACCGTGCAGGAGCGTGTGCCCGAGCGGGGTGAGGCCGAGAGCGGCGGCGTCTGCGGCGGGGGTGGGGGCGTTGAGCCAGTAGCGCTGGCGTTGGAAGGGGTAGGTGGGGAGGTCGGTTTGGGGGGTGCGGTTGGCGAAGACGGTTTGCCAGTCGGGGGTGATGCCGGTGCCGGCGAGGTGGAGTTGGCTGAGGGCGGTGAGGGTGGTGTGGGCTTCCGGCTGTCCGGCCCTGAGGGTGGGGAGGACGAGGTGTCCTTCGTGGCCGGTGGCGTCCAGGATTTGTTGGGTCTGGGCGACGAGTACGCCGCTGGGGCCGATCTCGACGTATCCGCCTACGTGTTCGTGGGCGAGGTGGGTGATGGCGTCGTGGTAGCGGACGGTGTTGCGGACATGTCGGACCCAGTAGGCGGGGTCGGTGAGGGTGTCGGGTTCGACGGGGATCCCGGTGACGGTCGACACGATGGGTATCGACGGTTCCTGGTAGGTCAGGCCTTCCACGATCGCGGCGAAGTCGTCGAGCATCGGTTCCATCAGGGGTGAGTGGAAGGCGTGGCTGACCTTGAGCCGTTTCACCCGGTGGCCGGTGTTCTCGAAGTGTGCGGTGACGCGTTCGGCGGCGGTGTGTGTGCCGGAGATGACGACGGAGGTGGGTCCGTTGACCGCTGCCAGTCCCACGGCATCGTCGAGGAGCGGGAGTACGTCGGCTTCGGTCGCTTCGACGGCTGCCATGACACCTCCCTCCGGCAGTGCCTGCATGAGCCGGCCTCGGGCGGCGACCAGGCGGGCCGCGTCCTCCAGGGAGAACACTCCGGCTATGTGGGCGGCGGCGATTTCGCCGATGGAGTGGCCGACGAGCCAGTCAGGTCGTGCGCCCCAGGATTCGAGGAGTCGGTAGAGGCCGATCTCGATGGCGAAGAGGGTTGTCTGGGTGTAGACGGTCTGGTTGAGGAGGTCGGGGTCGGTGTCTCCGAGGAGGACGTCGCGGACCGGGTGGTCGACGAACCCGGTGAGTTCCTTGTCGACGGCGGTCAGGACGTCGTCGACGGCTGTGGCGAACACTGGATAGGTTGCGTACAACTCCCGGCCCATGCCTGCTCGCTGTCCGCCTTGGCCGGCGAACAGCATCGCCACCCCACTTCCGGCGGGGCCGACGAGCGGCGTGTGGCCGTCGGTGATCTCGGCGAGGGCCGAGAGGAGTTCCTCGCGGTCGGCGCCCACGACGACAGCGCCCTTTTCGAAGCGGCTGCGTGCGGTGGCGAGTGCCAACCCGGCACCTGTCAGGTCGAGTTCGGGAGACTTCCCGACCCATTCCGTCAGCCGGGCGGCCTGCTCCCGTACCGCCTCGTCCGTACGCCCCGACAGCACCCACGGCACCACTACACCGGAAGCCATCGGCATCGGCAGGTCCACCTCGGGTGCCTGCTCCACGATCACGTGGGCGTTCGTCCCGCTGATGCCGAAGGACGACACACCCGCCCGGCGCGGCCTCCCCGTCTCCGGCCACGCAACGGCGTCCTTCGGGACCGCGACCGCTCCTGCGGACCAGTCCACGTGGCGCGACAGTTCGGTCATGTGGAGGGTGCCGGGAACCGTGCCGTTCCGTATCGCCTGCACCATCTTGATCACGCCGCTGACGCCTGCGGCGGCCTGGGTGTGGCCGATGTTGGACTTGAGGGAGCCGAGGTAGAGGGGTTGGTTCGTGGGGCGGTCTTGTCCGTACGTCGCGAGGACGGCTTGGGCTTCGATCGGGTCGCCGAGTGTGGTGCCGGTGCCGTGTGCTTCCACGACGTCCACGTCGCGTGCGGTGAGGCCGGCGTCGTTGAGCGCGGCTCGGATGACGCGTTCCTGGGCGGGTCCGTTGGGTGCGGTGAGGCCGTTGCTCGCGCCGTCCTGGTTGACCGCGCTGCCCCTGATCACGGCCAGGACCCGGCGTCCCTTGCGCTGCGCGTCCGACAGCCGCTCCAGGAGCAGCAGCCCGACGCCCTCCGCCCACGCGGTGCCGTCGGCCGTGTCCGAGAAGGACTTGCAGCGGCCGTCCGGGGCGAGGCCGCGCTGGCGGCCGAACTCGGTGAACATCCCCGGTGTCGACATCACCGTCGCACCGCCCGCGACCGCCAGTTCGCACTCGCCCCGGCGCAGCGACTGCACCGACAGGTGCAGGGAGACGAGCGACGACGAGCACGCCGTGTCCACGGTGATCGCCGGGCCCTCAAGCCCCAGCACGTAGGACAGCCGGCCGGAGGCCACGCTCGACGTCCCCCCGGTGAGCGCGTGCCCCTGATGCTCCTCCGGGGTGTCCTGAAGCCGGGGGCCGTACTCCTGTGGCATCAGGCCCACGAACACACCCGTGTTGCTGCCCCGCAGGGAGGCCGGGTCGATGCCCGCCCGTTCCACCACTTCCCAGGCGGACTCCAGGAGCAGCCGCTGCTGCGGGTCCATCGCGGTCGCCTCACGCGGGCTCAGGCCGAAGAACGCGCCGTCGAACCTGTCGGCGTCGTGGAGGAATCCGCCCTGGCGCGTGTAGGTCTTGCCCGGCTTTCCGGGCTCGGGGTCGTAGAGGCCCTCGGTGTCCCAGCCTCGGTTGGAGGGGAAGGGCGTGATGGCGTCCACCCCGTCGAGCGCGAGCTGCCACAGCTGATCGGGGTCGTCGGCGCCTCCGGGCCAGCGGCCGCTCATCGCCACGATCGCGATGGGTTCGTCGTCCGAGGCGGCCGGCCGGGCGTGTTCCTGTGCGGTGTTCCCCGCTGTGCCGCCGGCGAGTGCCACGAGGTGGCGGGCCACGGCGGTGGGGGTGGGGTGGTCGAAGGTCAGTGTCGCGGGCAGTCGCAGGCCGGTCGCCTCGCCCAGGGCGACCCGGAACTCCAGGGCTCCCGCCGAGTCGAAGCCCAGCTCCTTGAACGACAGGTCCACGGGTACCGATGCGGGGGCGGAGTGGCCCAGGACGACCGCGGCGGCTTCGCGGACGACGGCGAGGAAGTCGTCGGCGGAAAGCCCGGCCTCGGGCCTCCCGGTGGCTTCCGCGCTCCCGTCGACGTGGATGCCGACGCCGACGCCGAGGTCGTGCCCGTATTCGTCTGCGTACTCGTACCCATCACCCTCTCCGGTGAGCTCGGACGTCTCCGGGACGTCGAGCCAGTGCCTGCTGCGCTGGAAGGCGTACGTCGGCAGGGAGACGCGACGGACGTTCCGGTCCGCGTGGACGGCGTGCCAGTCCACGATGTCCGTGTCCGGTGCCCCGTTGACATGCAGGCGCCCGAGGGCGTCGAAGAACGACGCCAGGTCGCCGTGGTCGCGGCGCAAGGTGCCCGTGACGAACGACCGGTCGGCGGGGGAGCGGTCCGCGTCGACCTCGTCGAGGATCTGGCCGATGCCCACCCCGACCACCGGGTGGGCGCTGCACTCCACGAACGTCCGGTGACCATCGGCGGACGCCGACCGGATCGCCTGCTCGAACTCCACCGTCTGCCGGAGATTGCGGTACCAGTACTCGCCGGTCAGCCCTGCGGTGTCGACGAGACCACCGGTCACCGTGGAGTAGAACGGCAGGTCGGAGCTGCGGGGACGGATGTCGGAGAGCACCGCGAGCACCTCGTCCCGGATCTCCTCGACGTACGCGGAGTGGGACGCGTAGTCGACGGAGATCATGCGCGCGTCGACGCCCGCTGCTCCGTACTCGGCGACCAGGCGCTCCAGGTCCGCGGCGGGACCGGAGACCACGGTCGACGACGGTCCGTTCACCGCGGCGACGCTCACCGCCGCGGCGTGCTCGGCGAGTCGCGTGCGGACCTCGGCGACGGGCCGGGGCACCGACGCCATCGCGCCGGCTCCGCCGATCGCGATGATGGCCCGGCTGCGCAGGGCCACCACGGCCGCCGCGTCGTCCAGCGACAGGGCGCCCGCGACGTACGCGGCGGCGATCTCGCCCTGGGAGTGGCCGACGACGGCGTCGGGGTGGACGCCGACGGAGCCCCACAGCTCCGCCAGCGAGACCATCACGGCGAAGAGCGCCGGCTGGACGACGTCGACCCGGTCCAGGGACGCGCTGCCCGGCACCTGCCGGAGGACGTCGGTCAACGACCAGTCGACGTACGGGTCGAGGGCCCGGGTGCAGCGCTCCACGGCCTCGGCGAAGACGGGGGACCGGGCGATGAGGTCCCGGGCCATGGCGGGCCACTGGCTGCCCTGGCCGGGGAAGACGAAGAGGGTGCCGCCCGTGGTGGCGCGGCTCTCGCCGCGCACCAGGTGGGCGGCCTGCCGGCCCTCGCTCAGCGCGCTCAGGCTGCCGAGCATGTCCTCGCGCGTGGTGCCGGACAGGACCGCGCGATGGCGGAACGAGGTCCGGGCCGTGGCGAGGGAGAAGCCGATGTCGGCGAGGTCGAGTTCGGGGCGTGCGGTCACGAAGGCGTGCAGCCGGGCCGCCTGCCCGCGCAGCGCCGCCGCAGACCGGGCCGACACGGGCCATGCCACCGCGGCGGCCGACGACTCGACACCGGCCGACGACTCGTCCCCGGCCTCGGTCCCGGCACCGGCCGACGACTCGACACCGGCCTCGGTCCCGGCGCCAGCCTCCGCCGCAACGTCGGCCTCCGTCCCGGCGCCGGCCTCCGACTCCGCACCGGCCCCCGTCCCCGCACCGTCCCCCGCCCCCGCACTGTCCTTCGCTCCCGCGCCGGCCCCCTCCGGGGCCGTCGTGACGACCAGGTGGCAGTTGGTGCCGCCCACGCCGAACGACGACACGCCCGCGACGAGACGACCCCGCGAGGGCAGGGGCTCGAAGGCGCGCTGGACCTCGACGCCCAGCTCCGCCAGAGGGATGTCAGGGTTCGGCGTGTCGTAGTTCAGGCTGGCCGGGAGCCCGCGGTGGCGCAGGGAGAGGACGACCTTGAGCAGCCCCGCGATGCCCGCCGCACCTTCGAGGTGGCCGATGTTCGTCTTCACGGAGCCGACCCGTACGGGCCGTTCGGGACCGAACACCGCACCGAGCCCCGCGGCCTCGACCGGGTCGCCCACCTTGGTGCCGGTGCCGTGGAGTTCGACGTAGGCCACCTCCGCCGGGTCGACGCCGCTCCGCTCGTACGCGGCGGTGAGCACGGCCGCGTGCGCGGCGCTGTTCGGCGCGGTCAGCGTGGCGCCGGCCCCGTCGTTGTTCACGGCCCCGCCGAGGATGCAGCCGTGCACGGTGTCGCCGTCGGCGAGCGCGGCGGCCAGCGGCTTCAGGATCAGGGCGGCGCCTCCCTCTCCCCGGACGTATCCGTTGGCGCGGGCGTCGAAGGTGTGGCTGCGGCCGTCGGGGGAGAGCGCGCCGAGCCGTTCCGCCCGCAGGGTGCTCTCGGGAGCCAGGCCGAGGCTGACGCCTCCGGCGATGGCCAGGCCGACCTCGCCGCGCCGCACCGCCTCGCACGCCAGGTGGACCGCGACGAGCGAGGAGGACTGGCCGGTGTCGACGGTCAGGCTGGTGCCGTGGATGCCGAGGACGTACGAGAGCCGGTTGGCCAGAATGCCCCGGCCCACACCGGTCAGGGTGTGCCGGGTGGTGGCACGGCCGCCGGCCTGTGCGCCGAGGAGGGCGTAGTCGTCGGCCATCGCGCCGACGAAGACGCCGGTGGCGGAGCCGCGCAGATCCGGCGGCCGTACGCCCGCTTCCTCCAGCGCCTCCCAGCCCAGCTCCAGCATGAGCCGCTGCTGGGGGTCCATCGAGGCGGCCTCCTTCGGCGAGATGCCGAAGAACTCCGCGTCGAACCGGTCGACGTCGGCCAGGAGCCCCGCCCACCGCGCGCTGCCGAGGTGCCGGCGCCGCTCGGGAGGCACTTCGGTGACGGCGCTGCGTCCCGCGCGCAGCAGCTCCCAGAAGGCGTCCGGGTCGTCGGACCCGGGCAGCCGGCAGGCGACGCCCACGATGGCGACGGCGGTGAGGTCGGGACCGGATCCAGTGGTGCCAGTGCTCATCAGCTTCCCCGTTCTCGCTCTGGTCGGGCTGTCTCTCGGTCGGGCTGTCTCGGTCAGGCCGTCGCGTGGAGCCGAGCCGGGCCGCTGTCGTCCTGTGGCCGCAGCAGCACCGGGCCCAGCGCCTCGGCGAGGCAGAGCGCGGCGTGCAGGTGCAGCCGGTTCTCGTCGAGGGGCCGCCCGCGCAGTTGCGCGGCCTTGCGCGCCCGGTACAGGACGGTGTTCTTGGCGACGTGGAGCTGCCGGGCGGCCGCCGCCAGGCTCCGGTCCTCGTCCAGGTAGCACTTCAGCGTGGTCCGCAGGGTCGCCGCCGAGGGCGAGGCATCGGCGAGGGCGCCCAGTTCACGGCGTACGAAGTCGGCGGCCGCGGCCTCGTCCGCCATCAGCAGGGCCACCAGTTCCAGCGTGCGGTACTCGTGGATGCGGTGGGCGGCCCGTGTGGAGCCGCCGATGCGCGCAGCCGTGGCCGCCTGGTCGTGCGTCAGGCGCAGCCCGGCCGGTCCCGGCCCGGGCAGCCCCGCCGCGACCCGTACGTGGAGGGGCAGCGGCTGGCCCGACAGGTCCTGGGGCCGCGTCGTGGGTACGGCGCCCCAGGCCCAGAGGCGTCCGGCGCCCGCGGCGACGAGCAGCGTGGAGGTGGCGCCCGCGCGTTCGAGGACCCGCGCGGCGGTCCGCTCCAGGCCGTCGGCGCGGGTGGAGTCGTCGGACCGGAGCACGAGGCCGACGTGGTTCTGGCGGAGGTCGTAGCTCAGCCGGCGGCTCGCCTTGTCCGTGTCGACGTGGGCGCCGCGCAGGATGTCCCAGACGATGCTCCGCCGCTGGGCGTCCTGGCCGGTGAGCCACTGTTCGCGCTCCACGGAGAACCGGCGCGAGACCAGCCGGCACAGGACCTCGACCGCGTCGAAGAGCGTCGTGGACACGTCCCGCATGGCCGAGGGCAGGTCCTGCGCGGGCACGGCCTTCTCGCACGCCCGGAGCAGATCCGCGGCAATCCGCCCGTGGGCGATGCGGACGAGCGTCAGCACGCTGTCCAGCTCGAAGCCCCGCTCGACGTGGGTGCGCACCACGTCCTCGACGTCGGTGGTGAGCGCGGCGGGCGGGGAGGTCTCCCCGCCGAGGCGCAGGGCGATCCACGCGGCGACGAGTTCGAGCAGTTCGTGGTCCTTGGGGGTCAGGACGGCGCTCTCGCAGCCGGCGAGCTCACGGGTGGTGACGTCGAGCAGCCCGAGGCCGGTCTCGGCGGCCCACGCGGCGGCGTCGGGACCGCACCGGGCGACGACCTCGTCGAGCACCTCGGCACGGCAGACGCCGCGCGACGGCGACCGCTCGTCCCCCGGTACCAGCAGCAACCGGCGGAGCCGGTGCGCGTCACCATGGATGGGCATGGCTTCCTCTCCGTGAACACAGTGGGGGTGGTGGATCGCGGGTGGGCCGTGTCCTAGAACGTGCGGGCTCCGACGAAGGCGGTGAGCCGCGCGTCGTCCTGGTCGCGGAGGATCGCGCACACCTCGCGCAGCCCCTCGGCGAGACCGGAGATCTCGTCGTCGGTCAGCGCTATCGACGGCTCCAGGCGGAGGGTGTTCGGGGCGCTGCCGGTCGGCATCACCCGGATTCGGTGCTCGTGCAGCAGGAACCCGCTGACGAGGAACCCGAAGAGGCCGGCGGGCTGGGTCTGCCTGACCATGGGAGAGCCGACGGCGGACCGGTCGGCGAACTCCACCCCGACCAGCAGGCCGACGCCCCGGACGTCGGAGATGATGTCGTCGTACTCGGCGCGTACCGCTTCCAGTGCCTCGACGAGGCGGGCGCCGCGCTCCGCGGCGACACCGTAGGCGGCTCCGCCGTCGGCCTCCAGAAGTTCGAGGACCTTGAGGGCGATGCCGCTGGAGAAGGCGTCCTTGGCGAAGGTGGAGCTGTGCACCAGCTCGAACTGGGGGCGGTAGCGCGCCTCCCGGATCAACGTGACCGCGGTCTTCGCGAGTCCGCCGCCCAGGCTCTTGGCGAGGGTGTAGTAGTCGCCGCGGAGCGGGAGCAGCGAGCCGGCGAAGAAGGCGCCGGAGCGTCCGGCGCCCGTCTGCACCTCGTCGATCACGAGGGGGCAGTCGAACTCCGCGGACAGGGACTGGAGTTCCTTGGCGAACTCGGGGGAGATCGGGACGATGCCGCCCTCGCCCTGCACCGGTTCGACCAGCAGCGCGCAGAACACCGGAGCGTCGCGCTCGACGACGTCCACGACCCCGTCCTCCACCGATACGTCGAGCAGGGGCGTCCGCTCGGCCTCGAACACCGCACGGAGCGCGTCCGGCCGGTCGACGGGGACGAAGCGGGACTGCGCGGAGAGTTCCGTGAACGGCGTCCTGAACTGCGGGTTGTGCGTCAGCTGGATGCTGCCCATGAGCTTGCCGTGGAAGCCGCCCACCAGACTGAGCAGGCGCGGTGCGATCGCCGGGTGCGTGTGGTCGTCGAACGCGCGGACGCGGGCTTCCAGGGCGTCGAGCGCGACCTCGGGCGCCGCCGTGGCCGGCAGGCCGAGGGCGGTGAGGACGGCAGGGGCGAGGACGGCGGTTCCCTGGGCGATCGCGCCCCGCGCCTCCGTGATGTGCTCCTCGACCGCCACGAGCACCTCGGCCAGGCGCAGGCGCCGGTCCATCTCGGCGTGCTTGACGGCGACTTCGACGGCCTCGGCGCCCGAGTTGGCGAAGACCGCGTGGTGCGGCTCGTCGGTGCCGAACTCCCGGTGGACGATGCGGTTGAGGGCGGCGGCGACGGAGGCGGCCTCCGGGCGCAGCGACACCTGCGCGTGCACGGGGGTGTCCCGGTCGAGGAGTTCCTTGGCCCGGGCGACGATCTCGGGGTTGTTGTGGCCGAGGATCAGCGAGCCGTAGCCACTGATGAAGTCGGTCACCGGGATCTCGCCGCCGTCCTTGCCGCGTGCCCACATCGTGTTCCCGCGGGAGCGGGTGTACTCGACGTCGAGGCCGACCTGGGAAACGGCTCGGTGCAGTTCGGTGTCCACGAGGTCGTTCGCGTGGAGTGTCATTCGGCGTTACCTCCGCAGGTCCGCTTCCCGGCTTGACGTGATGGGTGCGGCGGGCCGTTCGATCGCCACACACGAAAGTCATCATGGCAAGGCGTGAATAACTACCCTCTAATCCCTGCATAGGTACGCCGCGGAAACCGGTCGCGAGGGTCGCGGGTTATTCGGAAGTTAGGGTGAATCGGTAGCCTCCGAAACGTGGAATCGACCAGGTCGACGTATGCCGGCCGTTGAGCGAACAGGAGTTGCCCGTGCCCAGTACGAACGGAACGGAACACGAGAAGGCCTTCGGTGAACTCAACCGGAATTACAAGGCCGCGTTCAACTCGGGAGACGTGGACGCGACCCTGGCCAACTACACGGCCGAGGGTCTGACCGTGGTGGAGCGAGGGCTCGCGCTCGGCAGGAGCGGCGACCTGCGCGAGGCGCTGGACGGCTACTTCCGGACGGCCCAGCCGCATGTCGAGTTCGAGTACGCGCACACCTACGTCGCCGGCGACGTGGCGCTGGTGATCACGGAGTGGACGCTGGAGGAGAACGCGCCGGACGGCGGCCGCACGAGCACGCAGGGGCGGGCGACCGACGTGCTGGTCCGCGAGCCCGGCGGGTGGCGCTTCGCGATCGACAACCGCTTCGGCTCGTCCTGACCGTGGCGGCACGAGAACGCCCCGCTTCCCGGAAGCTTCGGGAAGCGGGGCGTTTCTCGTACCGCGTTTCTCGTACCGCGCGCCTCATACCGCGCGCCTCATACCGCGCGCCTCATACCGCGCGCCTCATACCGCGTGACTCGTAGCGCGTGTCTCGTACCGCGTGACTCGTACCGCGTGCGGGGCCGGGCCGAGGAGCAGTGGACGTCAGTGGATGACCGACACCGCGGGGTCGATGCCCAGCAGGGAGCGGCTGTAGTCCTCCCAGCTCACGAGCCGGTTGAAGTGGATGTGGTGGCTGCCGGTCTCCAGGTCCCGCCAGAACCGCTGGAGCGGGTTGGAGGAGGCGAAGCCGCTGGTGCCGCCGAGGTCGAGCAGCTTCGCCATGGCCTGCCGCGCGCTCTGCAGCGCGGATGTCATGTGCAGCCGGGCCCGCGTGCGCTCACCGCGCGACATGCCGCCCTCCGCGGAGGCGGCGTCGAACATGTCGGCGGAGGCCAGCAGATAGTGGTACGCCGTGTCCACGTCGTGCGTGGCCTCGGCGAGCCACTGCCGCACGAGCGGGGAGTCGAGCGACGACTCGTAGATGGTGTCGCCCAGCGGCTTGCCCTTGTCCAGCATGGCCCGCACCGTGTCGAGGGCCCCGTGGGAGGCGCCGACCAGGGCCGCGATCGTCCGGTGCGCGACCGCGGCGAACGTCTCCAGCTTGGGGAGGTTCAGCGGCCCGAGCTCCGGGTCGATCGGGTGGTCGATGCTCCGGCTCTCCGGCACGAAGAGCCCGTCGAACTCCACGTTGTGGCTGCCCGTCCCGAGCATGCCGGCCACGTTCCAGGTGTGGTGGACGACGCCCTCCTTGGGCGGCGCCGCGAGGGAGATGAGCTCCCCCGTGGGCTCGCCGTCGGCGACGAGGGGGATGAAGGGCAGGATCATCCAGTCGCCGATCTCGACGCCGGAGATCGTGGGGAACGTACCGGTGACGCGGTAGCCGCCGTCCACCTGGGTCGCCGTGGCGGAGTGGTGGCCGCCGTTCGCGCACACGAACACGTCGGGGCTGGGCCCGAAGATCTCCTTGGCGCCCTTCTCCGGGATCAGGTTCGCGAGCGTCTCCGCCGCGCCGGTGATGGCGACGAGCCAGCCCGCCGACGCACAGCCCCGGCCGAGCTCGGCGAGGGCCGCGGCCTGGGTACGGAGGCTGAACTGGTCGCCGCCGTAGGCGCGCGGCACGCTCATCCGGAAGAACCCGGCCGAGCGCAGCGCCTCCACGGACTCGTCGGCGAGCTTCCGGTCCTGCTCGCTGCGGGCCGAGTGCTCCCGGAGGAGCGGCACCAGCGTGCGGGCCCGCTCGACGACCTCCTGGACCTCGGGCTCGTAACGGAATTCAAGGTCTGTGGACACGCAATTCTCCTTGGTTGGTTTCCCTGCGGGAGTTCACTTCTTCCGGAATCGCCTCGGACGTCACCGGGGCGCCGCCTCGCGCAGCTTCAGTGAAGACCAGGTGGCGCATTTAATGAATGCGCCACCGGACCAAAACCGCATCGACTCTCTGCTGTCGGGCCCAATCCTCGACGATCGTCGTTCCACTACTGTCGGGTGTGAAATCACCGGTTAAGGAGTGCCATGACCGCCATCGATGCAGCACATTTTCGGCGCACCCTCGGAAATTTTCCGACCGGAATCACCGTCATCACCTCGACGGGTCCCCGGGGCGAGCCGGTCGGAATGGTCTGCAACTCGTTCACGTCGGTGTCTCTCGACCCGCCCCTGGTGCTGTTCTGCGCGGCGTGGTCGTCGACGACCTGGCCGCTCATACGGAAGCGCGGGCGGTTCTGTGTGAACATCCTCGACCGCGGGGGCGAAGCGCTGAGCCGCCGGTTCTCCGGGCGCTCCGGCGACCGGTTCGCGGGTGTGCGGTGGAAGCCGTCGGAGCACGGTCCGGAACTGGAGGGAGCCGTCGCCCGTGTCGCGTGCGTCCTCGACACGGAGCACCCGGCGGGGGACCACGCCATTGTGGTCTCCCGGGTGGTCGGGCTCACCGACGCCGGAGCTGAGGCCGACCCGCTGGTCTTCCACCGCGGCCGGTACGGCTCGTTCGCCGGCTCCCTCGACGGCGCCCTCGCCCCGGTCGTCGGCCCGGGAGCCTGAACGGACCAGGACCAGGACCAGGACCGGGACCGGGACCGGGACCGGGCCCAGGCCCAGGCCCAGACCCAGGCCCAGGACCGGAACCGGCCCGGCTGCCCGCGCCCTCCCCGCGGAGGGGCGCGGGCAGCCGTTCGTTCACGCGAAACTGGTCGGCACCTGCCGCAGCGCCGCCAGCGACTCGACGAAGAAGAAGATGCCGCGGAAGAAGATCAGGGTGTCCCCGCGCTCCAGCGAGAGCTTCCGGTCGACCACGGTCCGCTGGAGGTTCGCCTCGCCCGAGTAGATGCGATGCCACGTGTCCGTGCTGCCCACGAGCACGAAGTCCGCGTCCACCGGCTCACCCGGCGGGATCACCGTCGCCTCCGCACACTTCCCGTGCTGCCAGTCGAGCCGCAGGTACGAGGTCGCGCCGTCGGGCTCCCGCACGCCGAGCGCCCACGTCTGGTCGCAGGCCGCGCGGGTCGCCGCGATCCACTCCCAGTAGCTCTCCTGCTTGGTCGCCACCACGTCCGCGTCCGGGCCGCTGTCCACCCGGACCCGGGTCGCCTCCGCCCACTCCGCGGAGAGGAACCGTACCGTCTGCGTGTCGATCGTCGTCCCCATGACTCAACCTCCCGCGATCTCGGGCTGGATGTTCTGCACCATGGCCGCGATGTCCGGCGGCAGATCGATCCCGACGTCGGACAGCTTGTTCTGCACCTGACGGATCATGAACTCGGTGACCGCCTCGGCGTCCCAGCCGAGGGGCTCCAGCGGTGCCGGCTTGCTGACGCCGCCGTTCATGGCCAGTTCGGTACGCAGGGTCTCGTACACCTCGTGCACGAGCCGCGGGTCCTCCTGGATCGCGTCGCGCAGGAACCGCATCCCGAACTGCACGTGACGGGCCTCGTCACGGCAGGAGGCGATGAATCCGGTGTAGTAGCCGGGCAGATAGCCGCGGGTCCGGCAGTAGGTGAGCGTGATCTTCATGATGCTGAGCGCGAGGACGCCCTCGATCCACAGGAAGTACGCGGTGGCGTACCGCACGCGCAGCTTCTGGTTGTCCGGGTCCTTGCGGAGGTCGTCCGAGAGGTGGGCCATCAGCCCGAACGATCCGACGAAGGACTCGGGGACGTAGTCGAAGGAGGCGGCGAGGAGCTCCGCCACCGAGTCCCCGGGCAGCCCCACGACCTCCCGGTAGAACCGGTCGAAGAAGAGCGTGTGTCGGGCCTCGTCCTCGATCTGCGTGGACAGGTAGAGCTTCGCGTCCTCGCTGCCCGAGAGCATGAAGACGGGCAGCTCGATCTCGACCTGGCGCTCGGCGTGGTGGAACGCCGCCGCGATCTCCTTGAAGGCGTCCCGCTCCTCCTCCGTCATCTTGGTGCGCCAGTCGATGGCGTCCTGGGAGAAGTCGAGGTCGTAGGCGTTCCAACGGTGCTTGAAGTAGCGCTTGTACAGATCGATGTACTCGGGAAGCTTCTTCAGGTCCTTGTGCACGTAGTCGATCATGTCGTCGATGTTGATCTCCCCCAGCTCGGTGAGGGAGGACTGCTCGACGGACGTGACGAGCGATGGGTCCATAGGGGCCATCGGATATCTCTCCGGTTTCCTCGTGTGGTGACGGGATCGAACCTTGCGTCGCGCCGGATGCGGAGGGTGCGGCACACCGGCACGGGGTCGTGGGCATGCGTGCGCGGCCGTGCGTGGTCGACAGACGGTCGTGGTGAGGTCGTGGGGAGTGCGGGGGAGTGCGTGGGAGGTCGTTGGGGGGCGTGGGTGGTTGTCAGGGAGCGGCAGGGAGCGGCCGCGAGCGGCAGAGAGCGTCAGGGGCGCCCGTAACCCCCGTGGAGCGCCGGCGAGGTGCTCGCGTACTCCAGGTCGTGACTGAGCACCGCCCGCTCCAGCGCCTGGAGCTGCGGGCTCGGTTCGAGCCCCAGCTGGCTGACGAGTGCGGCCCGCGTGCGCCGGTACAAGCTCAGCGCGTCGGCCTGTCTGCCGGAGTGGTACAGCGCCTGCATCAGCCACCCGCAGGCCTGCTCCCACAGCGGCTCGGCCGCGACGAGCCCCTCCAGGTCGCCGATGACGTCCCGGTAGCGGCCCAGGGTGATGTCGGCCTCGATACGGCTCTCCAGCGCGGCTGTGCGGGCGTTGTCGAGGGCCGTGGACTCCGGCCACGAGTAACCGTGCTCCGCCAGGTCCGCCAGCGCCGGCCCCCGCCACAGACCCAGCGCGTCACGGAAGGTGTCGGACGCCTCGCCCCACAGCCCTGCCGCGAGCTCGCTACGGCCCCGGGCCACCCCGGCCTGGAACTGCCGCACGTCGAGGCTGTCGTCCCGTACGTGGAGCACGTAACCGGGCCCCTCGTGCAGCAGCTCCGCATCACCGCCGTACGACGAGAGGATCGTACGGAGCCGGAAGATCGCGTTGTACAGCATCTGCCGTCCTGTGGGCGGCACTCGGGCCGGCCACACGGCGGACATCAGCTTGCTGACGGAGACCACTTCGTTGCTGTGCAGCAGGAGGAACGCCAGCGTCGCGCTGTGCCGCACCCCGCCCAACGGCACGGTGCGGTCACCGTCACGGATCTGCACCGAGCCCAACAGTTCAAACCGCATGACCCACCTCGATCGGGTGGAATTTCCCGACGCAAGAGGACCAGTTGAAATACTGAGGCATAGTCAACTCCTCGTAGTTCGCACTTGAATTATGCGTGGGGAAATGTGCGGAGTCCACCTCAGAATCGTTCATGAAGCTGCACATCCATCTCAGTAACTGGGCCCGGAACAAGCGGACATGACAGAGTTCGGACAGACATGACAAAGTCCAGGCGCGCTGTCGCACGCCTGGACTTTGTCGTCGAATACGTCAGCCCTCGAGAGGTGCCGTTCCCTGACTCACCGCGTATCCGAGCTGGAACCTGGTGCGGGCCCCGAATTTCTGCATGAGCTGCGCGATGTATTTCCGGCAGGTGCGCACGGACAGGCCGAGTCTGCGCGCGATCGTCTCGTCCTTGGCGCCGTTCATCAGCATCTGGAGGATCTCGCCCTTGAGGTCGTCGCTGATCAGGACGAGCTCGCCGGGGCCGGGTGCGAAGTCCCGGGCGCCGGCCCAGGAGCGCCCGAAGGAGGAGTACAGGAAGGCGACGACGGTGGGGTCCTGGATCACCGCGACCGCACTCCCGTCGTCCTCGGTGACGGGGATGAAGGCGATGGCGGCGTCGAAGACGATCAGCTGGCCGAACGACGGCGCGACCGTACGGATCCGGGCCCCCGCCCCGATCAGCGCCTCGGCCTGCTCCCGCGCGGAGCTGTCGAATCGGGCGGTGTGCTGGAAGAGGAGCCGCGTCGGGATCCCCGGGGCGAGCAACGGAGGCTCGCACTCGAACAGCTCCAGGATCGGGCGACCGCCTCCGGGCAGCATGGCGACGACCTCGTCCTTGCTCTCCGCCGCCACCTCGTGCATGAGGGCACACGCCGAGTCGAGGTCCAGCAGCTCCTTGACCCCGTCGCGGGCGGGGGCGAGTTCTTTCAGGGGGAAGCCGCCCTCGCATCGGCTCCGGCGGTAGACCTCAAGGCGACGGCGTGCGACCACGGACAGAAGACCTCCACCACACGAGGATTCCAGAGGTGAACGCCGCGCACCGTGCGGTGGCGGACCCTCACCTGCCTTCTGTCGAACATGGCACGGTGACGACGGGCGGGCCAAGTGTTGACCCGTTGACTGTTCCGGGCAACAGCGGCCCGGCTCACCGTGCGGGCCGTGCACCGGCGCCGGCGGAAACGGCTCAGGCCACCAGCAGTTGGTGGAGGAGGAACACGTTCAGGCCGGAGATCGCCAGGGACACCACCATGCCGATCGTGGTGGTCAGCCGTCGGTTGGTCAGCGGTCCCATCACATCGCTGCGGCGGCCGAACAGGACGAGCGGTATCAGTGCGAAGGGGATCCCGAAGGACAGCACGACCTGACTGATGATGAGGGCCCGGGTGGGATCCGTACCGAGCGCGAGAATAGCGAGGGGCGGCGCCATCGTCAGCAGTCTGCGCAGGAGTACGGGAATCTGTGTCCGCAGGAACCCCGACAGGATGACCTGGCCCGCGTAGGTTCCGACGCTGGACGAGGCGATGCCCGAGGCCAGCAGGGCCAGCGCGAAGGCGAGGGCGGTGTCGCTGCCGAGGACCTGGCCGAGCCCGGCGTGCATGTCGTCCAGCGATTCGTGCGGCAGGGACGTCCCGTGCAGGGAGGCCGCCGCGACGAGCAGCATGGAGGCGTTGATCACGGCGGCGATGCCGAGGGCGCAGACGAGACCCTTCAGCATGGAGCGCAGCGCCTTCCTGCGGGCCGCGACCGAGCCTCGGTGGTGCTCCTGGGTGAGGGCCGAGTGCAGGTAGATGGCGTGCGGCATGACCGTCGCGCCGAGCATGCCCGTGGCCAGCAGGATGCTGTCCGTGCCCGCGAAGCCGGGGATCAGGCCCGCGCCCGCCGCGGCCGGCGGACCCGAGCGGAACACCTGGTAGGCGAACCCGGCGGACACCAGCAGGATCAGCGCGAGGATCACGGTCTCGAAGCGCCGCCGGCGCAGTGGGGCGAGCATCAGGATCACCAGGGACACCGCGGCCGTGATCAGCGCGGCCGGTAGCAGAGGCACGCCGAACAGCAGGTTGAGGGCCACCGCCGCGCCGACGAACTCGGCCAGATCGGTGGCCATGCTCACCAGCTCGGCCTGGAACCACAGGCCGTACGTCACGGGCCTCGGGTAGTGCTCCCGGCACAGCTCGGGCAGGCTGCGGCCGCTCGCGATGCCCAGCTTCGCGGCGAGGTACTGCACGAACACCGCGGCGACACTGGCCGACGCGATGACCCACAGGAGGAGGTATCCGTAGCGGGCGCCTCCGGTCATGTTCGTGGCGAAATTCCCGGGGTCGACATAGGCGACCGCGACGACGAACGCCGACCCCAGGAATCCGTAGGCCGTTCCGAGCCGGGACCGGAGACTTCCGGGCGGTGCGGGGGGCCCGGTCTCATGGGTCAGGGTCGATGAATCGGTCATCAGCGGAACAGCGCTCCTCCGAATAGGCGGCCACCACGGGAATCGCGAATCACCCGCGACTCCATGCGACATGACGGGGGCGATCGCCGACAAGAGTTGGCCTGTTGAGGGTTCGGGGAAACACGGCCGATGCATTTGCACGTGCACGTGCGAATGCGTATTCAGGTGCACGGAAAAGCCCGGCGGTCACGTGCCGAGGCACGTCACCGCCGGGCGGTCGGGAAAGGATCAGGAGGCGCAGCGGGCCTCGGGCCGCAGCGGCCGTTCCCCACGACTCTCGTCCCGGGACAGCGCCGGGCCCGTGGCGTACCGCTCCAGGCCGTCCGTCCGGCTCGCTTCCCCAGCCGTGTCGGGGGCGCGGCGGGCCCTCGCGATGCGCGAGCGGAGCTCGGCCACCCGGCCGTCGGCGAGCTCCTCGTACAGGCTCAGCGCCGCCTTCCAGGACGCGATGGCCCGGCTCTCGTGGCCCAGGCTCTCCAGCGCGTGCCCGCGCCGGTACAGGCAGTCCGCCTCGCCGCCGTGGGCGCCGGCCGCCCTGAGGGTCTCCAGGGCTCGTTCCAGACAGGCGAGTGCCGCCTCGTGGCGTCCCTGGGCCGTGTGGATCCCCGCCATCTTGGTCAGCGCCCGGCCCTGCCCGTCGTAGTTCCGGATCTCCTCGAAGATGTCCAGGGCCTTGCCCAGCGTGTGCAGCGCCTGGTCGTCGTCGTGCCAGCCGTGGTAGCTGTCGGCGAGCGTGAGGAGGACGGAGGCGGATCCGTCGTGGTCGTCGAGCCCGGCGAACAGGGATCTCGCCTCCTGGGCGCGGGCGTGAGCCTCGTCCCAGTCGCTCTGGTCGGCGGCGAGGAATCCCATCCCGCCGAGCGTCCACGCCTGACCGTGCCGGTTCTGGACCTGCCGCCACACCGACAGGGAACGCTCGAAGTGCTGCTGGGCGCGCTTGTACTGGCGCTGCCACCGGTACCCTTCGGCCGTCCCGGTCTGCAACCAGCCTTCGGCGAACCGGTCACCGGACGCCCGTGCCGCCTCCAGCGCCACCTTCATGATGCCCAGCCAGATGCTTCCGGGCTTGCGGAGCAGACAGAAGTAGTCGTAGAGGCTGACGGCCAACTTCCAGGCCGTGTCACGGAATCCGTGGTCCATGGCGAGCCGGATCACCTGGGCGAAGTTGGCGGCCTCGGTGTCGAACCACTGCAGCGCGGCCTCGTCGTCCTCGAAGCGGAGCGGGGTGACGCGGCCGGCGGACTGCCGGAAGTCCAGGATGTTGTGGCGGAACGGAGCCAGTGTCCGTACGCCCGCGAGGCTCGAGTGCAGATACCAGTCGGCGAGCCGGCCCACGGCGGCCGTACGGTCCTTCTCCTCCTCGTCGGACGCGAGGCGCTCCGCCGCGTAGAGCCGAAGGAGGTCGTGGAACCGGTAGCGGCTGAAGGACACGCCCTCCAGGAGATGGACCTCGTGGAGCCGCTGCAGGAGCTGCTGGGTCTTCAGGACCGGCTTGCCGATGAGCGCCGCCGTCGCCGCGACGCTCGCGTGCGGACCGGGATGCAGGCTGAGGAAGCGGAACGTCCGGGCCTCCTCGGGCTTCAGGTCGCAGTACGACCACTCGAAGGCCGAGCGGACGGTCACCGAGTCGTGCACGGCCAGGCCGTCGAGGCGGTGTCGTTCGGCCGCCAGCTCGTCGACGAGCTCGCCGATCGGATGGTGGGGGTGGGCCGCCACCCGGTCGGCGGCGATCCGCAGGGCCAGCGGGAGACGTCCGCACAGCTCCGTCAAGGCCGTGACGGCGTCGGCCTCGGCGGTGGTGCGGACGGAGCCGATGACCGAGGACAGGACCTCCACGCTCTCCTGCTGCGAGAGGTGGCGCAGGAGGATCCGCTCCACCCCCACCCGCATGGCGAGTCCACCGAGCCTCCGGCGGCTCGTCAGGACGACCGCGCACCCGGCCGCCCCCGGTAACAGAGGTTCCACCTGCTCCGAGGAGGCCACATTGTCGAGCACCACGATGACGCGCCGGGAAGAGAGGAGCGAGCGGTACAGCTTCTCCCTTCGCTCGGTCTTCGCCGGGATGTCGTGGACCGGAACTCCGAGGGAAGTCAGGAACTCTTCGAGGATTTCTCCGGGAAGCGCGGAAAGGCCCGTTTTCGAATACCCCTTGAGGTCCGCGTAGAGCTGGCCGTCGGGAAAAGCATCGGGCTCCGACCTGATGATGTCGTCGGCGCAGCGGAGCGCCAGTGCGGTCTTCCCGACACCGGGCGGACCGTCGATCGAGACGACAGGTGTGCTGTGCGCCGTTGCGGCCTGCGTCAGCACCTCGCGGATTCGCCGGCGATCGGCTTCCCGGCCGATGAAACCGGCCAGCGGCGTCGGCAGCTGGGCCGGGCGTTGGGCGGACTTCACCGCGGCGAGTGCGATGAGCTTTCCGCCGGCTTCGAGGGCTTCGTCGCAGCGTCTGACCAGGCTGGCCGAAGGGGGAGCGCCGTGCCGGACCTTGCTCAGCCAGCTGGGGTGGTAGCTGATGAGGTCGGCGAGCCGGCGCCAGGACATGTGTCGCTGAGTCAGCAGACGCTGCAGTTCCTCGACGAACGGTGACGGCATGCCGCTTTTCTCCACGACGACTGCCCCCCTTCCCTTGAATGATGGTCTCGGTCAACGGGATGCCGCATCAAACGGAAATCGCGAGCGTCACGAACAATGAAATGCCAGGCGAACTCATCGACGATAGGCGGACAGTCAAGAAGAGGTCAAGCGGCTCTTGGGCAAGGGCGATCCAACGGCCCGTCCTGCGATCGCGCGAGCGGTGCGGGCGGGGGAGTCAACTCCTTTACCGTTGTCAAGAGGGCCTCAATTCGTCACTGCGCCAAGACGCATGTGCTGCTGTCTCTTACCAGGCTCTCACCGTGGCCTGCACCAACGGAAGACGCTGGCTCATTCACACCAGTCCACCCGCGTGAAGTGGCTCAGATCATGCCCTCCCTACTCCTCGGGTCGGGAAACGTAGTTCCCCGCGTACGTCCGTCCCTTCCACGCCGCCCCCCGGCCGCGGTAGTGCTGCACGGCCGAGTCCACGGTCATCAGGAGATAGAGGAGAGCGGTGAAGGGGAGCAGGGGCGCGAGCCACAGCGGCTGCCGGTAGTAGCGGAGCATCGGCAGGTACGTCCCCGCCATCACCGCCCAGGCCGCGCCGCCCGCCCAGGCCGCCGTCGCGTCCCGCGTCACCGCACCCGCCGCCAGGGCCACCGGCGGCACGAGATAGATCACCGCGAGACCCGCCACCGTCCCGGCGAGCACCAGCGGGCTGTACCGCAGCTGCGCGTACGCGCTCCGCGACACCATCCGCCACAGCTCGCCGAGGCCCGGGTAGGGGCGGATGCTGTCGACCCGCTCCGCGAGCCCGAGCCAGATCCGCCCGCCCGCGCGCCGTACCGCCCGCGCCAGCGACACGTCGTCGATCACCGCCTGCCGGATCGCGTCCGGCACGCCGGCCGCCACCGCCGTCTCCGTCCGCAGCAGCACACAGCCGCCCGCCGCGGCCGTCGCGCGGGGCCGCGCCCGGTTGATCCAGCGGAAGGGATAGAGCTGCGCGAAGAAGTAGACGAACGCGGGCACGACGAGCCGCTCCCACCGGCTCGCGACCCGCAGCCGCGCCATCTGCGAGACCAGGTCCAGGTCGTTCGCCACCGCCGCCGCGACGAGCAGCCGCAGACTGTCCGGTTCGTGGGCGATGTCCGCGTCCGTGAGGAGCAGGAACTCCGGCTCGCGCGTGCGCGCCAGGGCGATGCCGTGCCGCAGCGCCCACAGCTTCCCCGTCCATCCGGGCTCCGGCTCACCCGGCGACACGACGGTGAGCGGCAGCCCGCCGCGCGCCTCGATCACCTCACCACGCCGACCGGCCGGCTCGTCCGACCCGTCGTGCCGACCGGCCGCCTTTTCCGAGCCGTCGTGCGGACCGGCCGCCTCGTCCGACCCGGCATGCGGACCGGCCGACCCGTCGTGCCGATCGGTCGGCCCGTCCCGGTGGCGCTCGGCCAGTTCGGCGGCCAGCCGCCCCGTACCGTCCGTGCTCCCGTCGTCGACGAGGATCACCTCGGCCTCGCCGGGATAGTCCTGCGCCAGCAGCGACGGCAGGCTCAAGGGGAGGACCTCGGCCTCGTCCCGTGCCGGTACGACGACCACCACCCGTGGCCATCCGCCCCCGGCCGGCAGATCGCGGCCTGCGTCGACGGGCGGCAGACGCTGGTCCGTCCTCCAGAAGAAGCCCTGGCCGAGCAGCAGCCAGAGCCAGACGGCCAGGGAAGCGATCGCGAACCAGGCGAGGGTGCTCATTTGCCGCAGTCTGCCCCAGATCGCCGGGCGTACAAGGCCCATCGGCTAGGGTGACCGGGTGAAGATCGCGCTCATGGATTCCGGAATCGGCCTGCTCCCGGCAGCAGCCGCGGTGCGTCGGCTCCGGCCGGACGCGGATCTGCTCCTCTCGAACGACCCCGACGGCATGCCGTGGGGTCCGCGCACCCCCGAGGACCTCACCGAGCGCGCCCTCGCGGTCGCCCGCGCCGCCGCCGAGCACGGCCCGCGCGTCCTCATCGTGGCCTGCAACACCGCCACCGTGCACGCCCTGCCCGCCCTGCGCGCCGCACTCGAACCGGACATCGCCGTCATCGGCACGGTCCCCGCCATCAAGCCCGCGGCCGCCGGCGGCGGCAAGGTCGCCATCTGGGCCACGCCGGCCACCACCGGCAGCGCCTACCAGCGCGGACTGATCCGCGACTTCGCGGACGGCGCCGAGGTCACCGAGGTGCCCTGCCCGGGGCTCGCCGACGCCGTGGAGCACGCCGACCCGGAGGCCGTGGACCGGGCCGTCGCCGCGGCCGCCGCCCTCACCCCGGCCGACGTCCGCGCCGTCGTCCTCGGCTGCACCCACTACGAGCTGGTCGAGGAGCGCATCGTCGCCGCCCTGGAGGCGCGCGACCGGGGCGGACTGCCGCCGATCGTCTTCCACGGCTCCGCCGACGCCGTCGCCGCGCAGGCGCTGCGCCGGATCGGCGCCGAGCCCGCGCCCGACGCGGACCCGACCGGCGGCCTCTCCGTCCTGCTCAGCGGGCGCCCCGGACAGCTCCCCGCCACCGCCCTCGGCTACGCCGAAGGCCGTCTCCTCGCGGCGACCGCCCCCGCTCACTGACCGTGAGGGAGTGACCGCGCTCCGACGCGCCGCGCTGGACGAACCTGAGTACGCTTCCTGGTATGAGGCAGTACCCGCGGGACCAGCGTGCCGACGAGCGGAAACCCGCCGTCTGGACCGGCCGCGCCACCAATCGCCTCCAGTGGCTGGCAGCGGCCGCCGGCGCCGCCTGTATGGCCCTCGGCATCACGATCGCCGTCGAGTCGGCCTGGACCTCGGGCATCGCGGCCCTCCTCATGGCGGTGATCGGCTGCGTCGCGGCCGGACTGCTCGTCCTCTTCGGCACGCTCGCGTTCGTCCACGTGGCCGTCAGGGTTGACGACCGCGCCATGGAGGTTCGCTGCGGTCACATCGGTCTGCCGCGCCGGCGCATCCCCCTCTCCCATGTCGTCGGCGCCGACTTCGCCCCGAGCGTCACCCCGCGCCAGTGGGGCGGCTGGGGCTACCGCTGGCGCCCCGAGAAGGGCACGGCGGTGATCGTCCGGCGGGGCGAGGCCCTGGTCCTGCGCCTCGGTGACGGCCTGACGTTCACGGTCACCGTCGACGACGCCGAGTCCGCGGTCCGGGTCATCCGCGACCGCCTCCGCCACCCGGCCCCGCCGGGACCGTCCGCCCCGACGGGAGTCTGACCGCGCCGTCCCCGCAGGCAGGGCGGCGGCAGGACGCCCCAGCGACCGCGGCACCACGGTGGGCACGACGGCGGCTCGACCCGCGGCACCACAGCGGCTCGGCGGCGGCAGGACCGCACCTCTTCGGCCGGTGACCCGGCTCGTACACGGCTCGTACCCGCCTCGGTGTCGACAGGGAAGCCCCGTAGACTCCGCAAGGTGAGCGCCACCATCACCCCCGCACCCGCCCCCGCGTCCGGAGCCGAAGGCTCGTCCGCGCCGGGTTCCCCGCTGCGACGGTTCGTGCGGCCCGGGACGGCCCTGCTGTCCGGGCTCCTGCTCTTCCTGAGCTTCCCGCCGCGCCCCCTGTGGTGGCTCGCCCTGCCCGCGTTCGCGCTGCTCGGCTGGACCCTGCGGGGCCGACGCCTCCGCGCCGGTTTCGGCCTCGGCTACCTGGCCGGTCTCGGCTTCATGCTCCCGCTGCTCGTCTGGACCGGCGAGGAGGTCGGCCCCGTCCCGTGGCTCGCCCTCGCCGCGATCGAGGCGCTCTTCGTGGCCGCCGCCGGGCTCGGCGTCGCGGCCGTCTCCCGGCTTCCGTGGTGGCCCTTCTTCGCGGCCGGGGTGTGGATCCTCGCCGAGGCGGCACGCGCACGCGTGCCCTTCGGCGGCTTCCCCTGGGGCAAGATCGCCTTCGGGCAGGCGGACGGCGTCTTCCTGCCGCTCGCGGCCGTCGGCGGCACCCCGGTGCTCGGCTTCGCGGTCGCCCTCTGCGGTTTCGGCCTGTACGAGGCGTACCGACAGCTCCGCGCGTACCGCGCCACCGGCACCGTCCCGCGCGGTCCCCTCGCCGCCGCCGCGCTCTCCGTGCTCCTCCCGGTCACGGGCGCGCTCGCGGCGCTGCCGCTCGTCGACGACACGGCGGAGGACGGCACCGCGACCGTCGCCGCCGTCCAGGGCAACGTGCCCCGCCTCGGCCTGGACTTCAACTCCCAGCGCCGCGCCGTCCTCGACAACCACGCCGCCCGCACCCACGAGCTCGCCGACGCCGTCAAGGCCGGCCGCGAGCCGCAGCCCGACTTCGTCCTGTGGCCGGAGAACTCCTCGGACATCGACCCGTACGCGAACCCCGACGCGGCCGACGTCATCGACGACGCCGTCCGCGACATCGGTGTCCCCACGGTGATCGGCGCGGTCATCTCCCCGCCGACCGGCAAGCTCCGCAACACCCTCATCGAGTGGGACCCGGAGCGCGGCCCCGTGGCCACGTACGACAAGCGGCACGTCCAGCCCTTCGGCGAGTACATCCCGATGCGGCCCCTCGTCCGCCTCTTCAACAGCAACGTCGACCGGGTCAGCCGCGACTTCGGCCCCGGTTCGAAGGTCGGCGTCTTCGACCTCGCCGGGACCAAGGTCGGCCTCGCCACCTGCTACGAGGCGGCCTTCGACTGGGCCGTGCGCGACACCGTCACCCACGGCGCCCAGCTCATCTCCGTCCCCAGCAACAACGCCACCTTCGGCCGCAGCGAGATGACCTACCAGCAGCTCGCCATGTCCCGGGTGCGGGCCGTCGAGCACAGCCGCTCCGTGGTCGTGCCCGTCACCAGCGGCGTCAGCGCCGTCATCCGCCCCGACGGCGAGATCGTCGCGCAGACCAAGATGTTCACCCCCGACGTCCTGGTCGAGGAGGTGCCGCTGCGCTCCTCGCTCACCCCGGCGACCCGCATGGGCACCCTGCCGGAGGCCCTGCTCGTGGCCCTCGCCGTCGCCGGCCTCGGCTGGTCGGCGTTCCGTTCCGTACGAGCCCGCCGCACGCCCGCGGAGTGATGATCATCCGATGATCTAGGGTCGGTGTCATGGGTACCCCTGACTTCATCCGCGCCCTGCGCGAGACGGCCGGCCACCAGCTCCTCTTCCTGCCGGGAGTGAGCGCCGTCGTCTTCGACGACCGGGGCCGGGTCCTCCTCGGGCGACGGGCCGACAACGGAACGTGGGCGGTCATCGGAGGCATCGTCGAGCCCGGGGAGCAGCCCGCCGACTGCGCGGTGCGCGAGGTGTACGAGGAGACGGCCGTGCACTGCGTGCCCGAGCGGATCCTGCTCGTCGAGACCCTGCGCAAGCCCGTCGTCTACCCCAACGGCGACACCTGCCAGTACATGGACGTGGCCTTCCGCTGCCGTGCGGTGGGTGGCGAGGCCCGGGTCAACGACGACGAGTCGACCGAGGTCGGCTGGTTCGAGGTGGACGACCTGCCGGAGATGAAGCGTTTCTCGTACCTCCGGATCGAGAAGGCGCTCGCCGACGACCCCACATGGTTCCGCACCACAGAGACCAGCTGAACTATGGGCGGGGACCACATCGGTGGGGGAGTGGCCCCTTCATAGGGTGCGGAGCATGAGCGCCCCCTTCACCGCCCCCGTGTCCGACTCGGCCTCGCCCTCCCCGCTGCCCGGGGTCGTCGCCCTCGATCTCACCGGTCGCACCGCGCTCGTCACGGGCGCGGCCAGCGGCATCGGGCGGGCCTGCGCGCTGCGGCTCGCCGCCGCAGGGGCCCGGGTCAGAGCCGTCGACCGGGCGGCCGAGGGCCTGGAGACCCTGGCGGGAGAGGCCGCCGGCCTCCCCGGGAGCGTCGAACCCCGGCTCCTCGACCTCACCGACCTGGACGCCGCCGAGGCCGCCGCCGCGGGAGCCGACATCCTGGTGAACAACGCCGGACTCCAGCTCGTCCGCCCCATCGAGGACTTTCCGCCGGACGTCTTCCACACCGTGCTCACGGTGATGCTGGAGGCACCCTTCCGGCTCATCCGGGGCGCGCTGCCGCACATGTACGCCCAGGGCTGGGGGCGGATCGTCAACCTCTCCTCCGTCCACGGGCTGCGCGCCTCCGCCTTCAAGTCCGCCTATGTGGCCGCCAAACACGGTCTGGAAGGCCTCTCGAAGACCGCCGCCCTCGAAGGCGCCCCGCACGGCGTCACCTCCAACTGCGTCAACCCCGGCTACGTACGCACCCCGCTCGTCGAGCGGCAGGTCGCCGACCAGGCCACCGCCCACGGCATCCCCCCGGAGCGGGTCCTGGCCGAGGTGATGCTCAAGGACTCGGCGCTCAAGCGGCTCATCGAACCCGAGGAGGTCGCCGAGGCCGTCCTCTACCTCTGCACCCCGCAGGCCTCGTTCATCACCGGCACCTCGCTCACCCTCGACGGCGGCTGGACCGCCCACTGAGGAACGCCCCTGCGGATGCCGCGGAACCGGTTGTCCACAGGGGTGGTGCGACCACACGTTCGGCAGGTATCCCTGTGTCCATGTCCCACGAACACGTCTCCTACCTGGAACTCCTCACCCGAGGAGCCGCGACGGAGGCCTACGACCGGCCCGTGCTGCTCGCCCGTGCGAGCGGCGCGGGCCCCGAGGCGCTGGCCGAGCTCGAAGAGGCCAAGCTGCTCGCCCTGCGCGTCCGGGCCGAGCTGGAGGGGCGGCGCCGCCGCGAGGCGGAGCTCTCCGCGCTCTTCGCGACCGCCCACGACCTCGCGGGACTCCGCGACCTCGACGCCGTGCTGCGCGCCATCGTCCAGCGCGCCCGCGCGCTGCTCGGCACCGAGTGCGCCTATCTGAGCCTCAACGACCCGGCCGCCGGGGACACGTACATGCGGGTCACCGACGGCTCTGTCTCCGCCCGCTTCCAGCAGCTCAGACTGGGCATGGGCGAAGGGCTCGGCGGCCTCGTCGCCCAGACGGCCCGCCCGTACGTCACCGACGACTACTTCGACGACGCGCGCTTCCAGCACACCCGGACCATCGACACGGCCGTACGGGACGAGGGCCTCGTCGCCATCCTCGGCGTCCCGCTCAGCCTCGGCAGCCAGGTCATCGGCGTCCTGTTCGCCGCCGACCGCAGGGCCAGGGTCTTCGAGCGCGAGCAGGTCGCGCTGCTCGGCTCCTTCGCCGCGCACGCCGCCGTCGCCATCGACACGGCCAACCTCCTCGCCGAGACCCGCTCCGCCCTCGCGGAGCTGGAGCGCGCCAACGACATCATCCGCGAGCACAGCGGAGTGATCGAGCGGGCCTCGGAGGTCCACGACCGGCTCTCCGAGCTCGTCCTGCACGGCGGCGGCGTCCACGACGTGGCCGACGCCGTCTCCGAGGTCCTCGGCGGTACGGTCGAGTTCACCGAGGAGGGCGCCGGAGCCGCCCGCCACGCCGGGGGCCACGCGGTCCGCGAGGGCGACGACTGGGTCGCCGCCGTCTCCGCGGGCGGCGAGACCCTCGGCGCCCTCGTGCTCCACGGCCAGCCCGACCTCGACCCGGTCGACCAGCGCACCCTGGAACGGGCGGCCCTGGTCACCTCCCTGCTGCTGCTCGCCCGCCGCTCCGCGGGCGAGGCCGAGCAGCGGGTACGCGGCGAACTCCTCGACGACCTCCTCGACGCCCCCGACCGGGACCGCCGCCTGCTCCGCGAGCGCGCCGCCCGGCTCCGTACCGACAGCGCGGCCCCGCACGTGGTGCTCGCCGCCCGCATCGACCGGGCCGGCACCGCGGCCGACCCCGATACCGGCGGGCGCGAGAGCGCCGACCGCCAGCGCCTCTGGTCGGCGGCCACCCACCTGGCCGCCACCCGCCACGGACTCGCCTCGGCCCGCGACGGCGGCACGGTCCTGCTGCTGCCGCTCGGCCCCGGCGAGAGCGCCGCCGACCTGGCCCGCCAGACCGCCCGCCACCTCGGCGGCACCCTGCACGAGCCGGTCACCGTCGGCGCCTCCGCCCCCGTACGAGCCCCCCTCGACCGCCCGGACCAGGTCGCCGTCGCGTACGAGGAGGCCCGCCGCTGCCTCGACGCGCTCCGGCTCCTGCACCGCTCCGGTCAGGGCGCCGCCGCCGAGGACCTGGGCTTCCTCGGGCTGCTCCTCGCCGACAGCCGGGACATCGACGGGTTCGTCGAACGGACCGTGGGCCAGGTCGTCGCGTACGACCGCCGCCGCGGCACCGACCTCGTCCGCACCCTGGACGCCTACTTCGCGAGCGGCATGAGCCCGGCCCGCACCAAGGACGAACTCCACGTCCACGTCAACACGGTGGCCCAGCGCCTGGAGCGGGTCGGCCGGCTCCTCGGCCCTGACTGGCAGTCCCCGGCCCGCGCCCTGGAGATCCAGCTGGCCCTGCGCCTGCACGCGCTCTCGGCGGCGGTCCCGGCGAAGTGACCACGCGAAGAGCCCCGTGCCCCGCTCGTGGTGAGCGGGGCACGGGGCTGCTCGCCGTCCGTCAGACGTCGGCCCCGACCCGGGACTCCCGGGGGGTGCGCTCCTCGATCTCGCCGAGGTCGCGGTCGCGGGTCTCCTTGGCGCAGGCGATGGCGATGACGGTGAGCAGCGCGGCGGCGATGACGTACAGGGCGATCGGGGTCGAGTCGCCGTAGTCGGCGAGCAGCGCGGTCGCGATGAGCGGCGCCGGTGCGCCGGCGGCCACGGAGGCGAACTGGGCGCCGATGGAGGCACCGGAGTAGCGCATCCGGGTCGCGAACATCTCGGAGAAGAAGGCGGCCTGCGGCGCGTACATCGCGCCGTGGAGGACGAGGCCGACGGTCACGGCGAGCAGCAGGGAGCCGAAGGTGCCCCGGTCGATCAGCGTGAAGAACGGGAACATCCAGGCGCCGACGCCGATCGCGCCGATCAGGTACACGGGACGGCGGCCGAGCCGGTCGGAGAGCGCGCCCCAGAGCGGGATCACCGCGAAGTGGACGGCGGAGCCGATGAGGACGGCGTTCAGGGCGGTCTGCTTGGAGAGGCCGACCTGGGTGGTCGCGTAGACGAGGATGAACGCGGTGATGACGTAGTACGAGATGTTCTCGGCCATGCGGGCGCCCATCGCGATGAGCACGTCCCGCCAGTGGTGGCGCAGGACCGCGACCAGCGGCGTCTTCTCGGCCTGCCCGGCAACGGCCTTGCGCTCCTCGGCGGCGGCGAGCGCGGCCTTGAAGACGGGCGACTCGTCGACGGAGAGCCGGATCCAGAGCCCGACGATCACGAGGACGCCGGAGAGCAGGAACGGAACGCGCCAGCCCCAGGAGGCGAAGGCGGCGTCCGAGAGCAGCGCGGTGAGCGCGGACAGCACACCGGTCGCGAGCAACTGCCCGGCCGGCGCCCCGGTCTGCGGCCACGAGGCCCAGAACCCGCGCCGCTTCGCGTCCCCGTGCTCGGACACGAGGAGCACGGCCCCGCCCCACTCGCCACCGAGCGCGAACCCCTGCACGAGGCGCAGGACGGTCAGCAGCACCGGAGCGGCGGAGCCGACGGTCGCGTGGGTGGGGAGCAGCCCGATCGCGAACGTCGCCCCACCCATCAGGAGCAGGCTCAGCACGAGCAGCTTCTTCCGCCCGAGCCGGTCCCCGTAGTGCCCGAACACCAGCGCCCCGAGCGGCCGGGCGGCGAACCCGACCGCGTACGTCAGGAAGGACAGCAGGGTCCCGACCAGCGGATCGGACTCGGGGAAGAACAACTTGTTGAACACGAGCGCCGCGGCGGACCCGTACAGGAAGAAGTCGTACCACTCGATGGTGGTCCCGATGAGGCTGGCGGCGACGATCTTCTTGAGGGAGTTGGGTGGCGTCGGGGAGGGTGTTGCGGCGGCCATGTGCACCACTTCCAGGCAGGTACGGGGACGTTTTCGTGTCGCCACACCGTAAGAAGACGCAGGTCAGAGGCGTATGTGGTGGGACACCATAGTTCGACGCTTCCGCATGCGCCCGGCCTCCATGGCCTGCTGTTGCGACTCGCCGAAGGCCCGCGAGAAGCCGGTCGTGGGGGCTGTCCGGGTTGCGCTGATCGGGCACGTTTTGGTGGTGCGGTGCTGGCTCCCGTGCTGACTTGGTGCTGACTACGCAGCGTTGAACTCGGACATCTGCGACAGACCGGGTTCCGATGGATGCGCCAAGGCCGGTCGTAGGTTGCGATCCCCCATGCGTGACGCTGCCGGTGCCGTGGGTCGGACAGCCGTCCGCGGAGGCTGGTTCGAGTCGTACGATTTCCCGAATAGCCGCGCACAGCTGGGGAGTGGGGCGCGGGGGATGCGCCGGTGCCCACCTGTGGCACTTGCCCTTCGGTGGGGGTGCCATGTATCTGGCCACGCTGACGGCTGAGAACTTCCGTATCTTCGGTGCCCGGAGCTCGCCCGAGGATGCGGGAGATGCGCTCGAACTAGACCTGGCGCCCGGTGTAACCGTTCTCCTGGGCGAGAACGACGCCGGGAAGACGGCCGTCGTCGACGCCGTTCGGTTGTGCCTCCTGACGACAGCCGCGGATTTCTACCGCGTCACCAAAGACGATTTCCACGTTGGGTCAGGCGGGCGCGCGCGGACTTCTTCACGATCACCTGTCGCTTCCAGGAGCTCTCGGAGGAGGAGCAGGGAATTTTCCTCGAGCATCTGACCACCGACGCGCAGGGAACGTCGTCGCTGTACATCAGCTTCAGGGCCGAGTTGATGGATTCCTTGCCCCCACATCGCGTTTCGGTCACGACTCGTATGGGGCCGAATGGCGATGGGCCCACGCTGGACGGCAAGGCGCGGGAGCACTTGAAGGCGACGCACCTTCGCCCGCTTCGTGACGCCGAGGGGGAGCTGCGGGCCGGCCGGGGTTCCCGGCTGTCGCAGATCCTTGCCGGATATCCCACGATGAAGGCCGAGGGCACGGACGATTTCGCAGCCGGTGACGACTCGGCCAGCACGCTGGTCGGCATCCTGCGCCGTGCCAAGCACCACATCCGCTCCAACAGGGCCGTGAAGGATGCCCTGGAGGACATCAACAAGGGGTACCTGGAGAAGTTCTCCATCGGAAGCGACGTCCTCCAAGGCGAGATCGGGGTCGCCGGGGATGCCACTCTCTCCCGCGCTCTGCAGCGTCTCGAACTCGGGCTTGCGAGTGGCGAGCCGGAATGGACCCGTCGCGGGCTCGGATACACCAACGCGATGTTCATGGCAGCCGAACTCCTGCTGCTGGGCAACAACAATGTGGCTCCGCTGCTTCTGATTGAGGAACCCGAGGCGCACATTCACCCGCAGACACGCGTGATGGATCTGCTGCTCGATCGGGCAGCAGGTGGGGCGAGCGCCGGTGACCCGAGGGTCCAGGTCGTCCCCACCACACACAGCCCGCACCTCGCCTCCCAGCTGCTCACGCCGAGGTCCCTCGCCCGAGATAACCTCCCCCCTTACCTGCGCGACGCGTTCGGCTACCTCTGTGGAGCGGCGTGAGTCATGGAACTGCCTCTGACGCCGGACACGCTGTCCAAGGACAAGGCCGAGACGGTCGCGGCCGAGATGGGGCTCACCCTCCCGCACCAGGAGCAATGGGACTTCCTCCAGAGCCTCCACACCATGGACCTGCAGGCAGCGCCGGGCTCCGGTAAGACGAGCCTGGTCGGTCTCAAACTGGCACTTCTCGCCCAGGGCTGGACGTCTGCCACTCAAGGGGTTTGCGTCCTTTCCCACACCCCATGCCCCCCCGGGGGCAGCCGGACAGCTCCCCGCCAGACCCCTCGTAAGGCCGCGGCCCCGGTGCGTACAGAGGCATCAAACAGCGGTCTGTCAGCGCCTTTGGAGCCGGTGACATCTCCTCCGGGCCGTGCACTCGACGAGGGGAGGTAGTCCTGCCAGAGGCCTGCGCGACTCCGGTTTCACGTTGCGTATCCAAGCGTGATCGCGGCGTCTATCATCCAGCTAACCATGGGGTACGTGGGGGGCTACGGATGACGGAATCGGAATCCACAGGGACCGAACCGGACGAGAGACTGTTGCGCTTCAACATCTGCGGGCCGTTGGAGGTGTGGACGGACGGGAACCGGCTGCGGCTCGGCGGAGCGATTCAGGAGCGCGTGCTCGTCATGCTGCTCCTGGAGCACGGCAAAGTACTGCCCGTCTCCCGTCTGGTGGCCGGTGTCTGGGACGAGGAGCCTCCGGCGACCGCCGCGCATCAGGTGCGCAAGGCCGTCGCCGACCTGCGCCGGCGGATTCCTCAAGGCAGCAGTGTGCTGGTCACCGACGGGCCGGGCTACCGCGCCGTGGTGTCGGTGCCCCAACTGGACCTGTGCGAGTTCGAGGCGCGGGTCCACGACGCCAGGCTGGCGTCGGCGGCGGGAGCGCCCGCCGACGCGGTCGAGGCACTGAACGCGGCCCTCGCGCTGTGGAGGGGCTCGGTGCTCTCCGGACAGGGCGGCCCTGTTGTCGACGCCTCGGCGGTAGCACTCGAAGAGGGGCGGCTGGCCGCGGCGGAGAGGTACTTCGATCTCCGGCTGCGCCTGGGCGAGGCATCGATGCTGGTGGTCGAACTGCGGGAGCTGGTCACCAGCCATCCGCTGCGGGAAGCCTTCCGGGCACAGCTCATGCTCGCGCTGTACCGGTCGGGCAGGCAGGCCGAGGCGCTGGGGGAGTACGGCGCCGTCCGCGAGTTACTGGCCGAGGAGCTCGGTATCGACCCCGGACCGGAGCTGACCCGGCTCCATGAGGGCATCCTCCGGGAGAGCCCGGAACTTGCCGCTCCCGTCTCCCCTCCGGCAGTGACTCCGGCCGTCACCCCTCCCACCGCGCACCGGGTGCCCTGCGACCTGCCGTACGACCTGGCGGACTTCACCGGGCGCGAGCGGGAGCTGAGAGAACTGCTGGCGTGCGCGCACGAGGCGGACGACCGCAGCCGGATCGTGGCGATCGACGGCATGGGCGGCAGCGGCAAGACCTCCTTGGCCGTACGAGCCGCCTACCGGCTCGCAGCCGCCCACCCGGACGGACAGCTGCACATCGACCTGCGCGGCCACACCCCCGGAGAGCTGCCCGTCACCGTGGGCACCGCACTCGACATCCTGCTGCGGTCACTGGATGTGCCGGGAGGGAGCATCCCGGAGGACGTGCCGGGCCGCACAGCGCTGTGGCGGTCCACTCTTGCGGGAAAGCGGGTGCTGCTCCTGCTCGACAACGCACCGGACGCCGCCGGCGTCGTCCCCCTGCTGCCCACGTCGCCCGGCTGCCTGGCCATCGTGACCAGCCGTGCGCGGCTGGTCGACCTGGACGGAGCGAAGTGGATATCCGTCGACGTGCTGGCCCCGGACGAGAGCGCCGCCCTGGTCGCCGAGACGGTGGGCGCACACCGGGTCGCCGCGGAACCCGAGGCCGCCAGGGAACTCGCCCAGCTCTGCGGGCACCTGCCGCTGGCCCTGCGCATCGCGGCCGCCCGGCTGCACAACCGGCCCCGTTGGACCGTGCAGTACCTGACCGACCGGCTTCGTGACGAGACCCGCAGGCTGGACGAGCTGAGTCTCGGCGAGCGCAGCGTCGCCGCCACCCTGCGACTCTCCTACCAGGCGCTGAACGAGGAGTGCCGTACCGCCTTCCGGGTCCTCGCGCTGCACCCGGGGGGCGACATCGACCTCTGCTCGGCAGCGGCGCTGCTGGGTCTGGCCACCCGGGAGGCCGAGGACGTCCTGGAGTTCCTGTTGGACGTCCACCTGCTGCAGCAACCGGAGATGGGCCTCTACAGCCTGCACGATCTGGTGCGCGCCTTCGCCCGGGGCCTGCTCTGCGGGACGACCGAGGAGGAGGACGCCACATCGGTCGGGCGGCTCCTCGACTACTACCTCGCGGCGACCGAGGTGTCGTGCGAGTTCCTCTTCCCCGGCCGTCGGCGGCGGCCCACCGGGGTGTCCGAGGCTCCCACCGAACTGCCCGACATCCACAGTGCCGCCCAGGCCGGGGCGTGGTTCGTGCGGGAGCACACCACTTTGCTCGCCACCGTCGGCCTGGCCGAGGCACGCGGGTACGACCGGCATGCGGCCTGCCTGGCACGCAATCTGTCGTTCCAGCTCAACGCACGTGGCTCTCTTGAGGAGTTCGCGGATCTGAGCCGGACCGCGGTCGCCGCGGCCCGTCGCCTCAACGACCTGGCTCTCTTGGGTGTGGCCCTGTCCAACCTGGGCGTCGCCTGCTGGAAGCTCGGCCGCTTCGCGGAGGGCATCGAGGTGGCCGAGGAGGGGCGCAAGGTGGCCCAGCTTCTCGGAGACCGGCACACGGAAGCCCACTGCGGAAGCACGCTGGGTCTGTACAATAGTCTCCTCGGACGCTTCCCCGAGGCGCTCGCCGACCTCCAGGAGGCGATCGCGACGGAAAGGGAGCTGGGCTCCGTCCGGGCCGAGGCCGAGAGCCTCACCATTCTGAGCGCGTTGTACGAGCAGTGGGGCCGTTACCGCGAGGCCGTCGAAGCGGCCCTGCGGGCCGTCGAACTCACGGGGCAACTGGAGCAGCACGAGAACGAACTGGTGGCGCTCACCGATCTGGCCTTCGCCCACTTCGGCCTCGAAGAGTACGCCGAGGCCGAGGTACGGCTGGCGCGTGCGCGGGAGCTGTGCGACGGCACGCGGGAGCCGGGGCAGGTGGCCCTGGTCCTGGCCCTGTCGGCCGAGAGTGCCCACCGGCTCGGCCGCTCCCGGCAGGAGTCCGAGTTCACGGAGCAGGCCCGGGCCCTTGTCCGGCAGAGCCTTTCCCCGCTCCGCAGGGCCAAGGTGGAGAACCTGGTCGCGCGCCTGCTCCGCAGGAACCACCAGTACGACGAGGCGCTGACCGTGCACCGCCGCGCGTACGAACTCGCCTCCTCGGTCGGCTACCGGGCCGAGGAGGCGTACGCGCTGGCGGGCATGGCCGAGGCGGCCGGGGCACTGGGCGACGGACGCACCGCCGACGAACATCGCAGGTCCGCCGAGGAGTTGTTCGCGGAACTGGGGATTCCCGGGTCCTGCCGCAGGAGCTGACCGCACCGGAGCAGGGTGCGGCGGAGTGCGGACTTCGGGCGGAGTTCACACCCTGACAGCGGTGGGTCCCTTGTCCTCGGCGATGACGTGGTATCCCTTCCCCGGCCCGTCCGACGCACCGGACTCCACCGCGGCCGCCGTGCCGAGAACCAGTACCGTCATGGCCACCGCGATGAGTCCCGTCAGATTGCGTCCCATGATTCCGCTTCCCCCCCGCTTGGTGTCCTGCTGACGAGACAGACATTCGCCGAAGGGCTTCCCGAACGGTTCCTGTGCGGTTCCCGCCCCCGTTCCCCCGGAGATTCAGTGGGTCTTGTGACCTCCTTCGAGGAAGCACGCCGCGATGCGGGGGCCGTGCGCCGACAGGGTCACCTCGGTCCGTGCCGCTCCTTCCTGATGGTCGGTGAGATCGAGCAGAGCCGTGACCGTGGACCGCAGCACGGCCCGGTCCTCCCCGGTCACAGGCACACAGTCCTCGGACCGGAGTGCGACAACGCGGTGCATGCCGTCCGTGGTCATGGTCTCGATGGTGAATCTTCTGCCGGGCTCGGCGCCTTCGGTCCTACGGAAGGCCGCGGAGCTCCGGGAGCATCGCTCCGTCGCCGCGAATTCCCTTAGGACATCGCTCAGTTCGATCTCCACCAGCCCGTCATCGCGAGGGGGCGTGGGATGTGTCATGTGGTACTCCTCCGTGAACGTTTTTCCGGGTGGAAGGATCTCCGCACGCCATACCGTTTCTCTCCCTCGGCGTTACCTCGCCTACAACAGCCGCCATTTGCCGTTGAGTTGCCCCTCTCTGTCCTGGCGGCCCGCCGTCCCGCACTGGGAGGCTCCTGTCCCGGACCGCCGGTGCGGTCGTCCCGAGCAGGAGAAGGAACAGGGAGCCGAAAGCATGAGACCTGAGCCCCAGAGTCGCTGGATCACCGGCAGGTGCCGCGCCGGAACGCCGCGGGTACGGCTGATCTGCATACCGCAGTCCGGTGGTGGAGCCGGTGCGTTCTCCAGCTGGCGCGCGCACCTCCCGGACGGTGTCGAACTGGCTCCGGTCGAACTCCCGGAGCGGGGCACCCGGGCCCGCGAACGGATGCCGGTGGGCATGGGCGCCCTGGCTGACGCGCTCTACGAGGGGCTGCGCCCCGAACTCGACATGCCGTACCTGCTGTTCGGGCACAGCTTCGGCGGAATGCTCGCCTACGAGGTTGCCGTACGGGCCGAACGGGACCACGTGCGCGCCCCACTGGCCGCCCTGATCTCCGGCACCCGGGCTCCCCAGGTGCCGCCGCGTCGCAGGCTCGCCCACAGCGACGAACGGACCCTGCTCACCTGGCTGTCCGACAACGGAGGGCTGCCCGCCGAGTTGCTGGACTACCCTGCGTTCCTGACGGAGGTCACCCGGGCCGTACGGATGGACCTCGGCTACGCGGAGTCCTACCTCGTGCCGCAACCGACGCGGATCGACACTCCGCTGTACGCCTTCGGCGGGGCCGACGACCTGGTCACGCCGCCCGATGCCCTGCCGCACTGGGAGCGTTGCGCCGCCGGGGAGTTCACCGTCACGACGCTTCCGGGCGACCACGGATATCCGTACGCCGATCCCGGGGCGATGATGGCCGCGATCGGCCGACTGCTTCCCACCGGCCCGGCGGCAGTCCGGCCCGGGAGGGAGCCCGCACACAGCTGAGCACACAGCTGAAGCGGCCGGACGAAGCAGTCGCACGCCGCGTCGCAGGGTGTTCCCCGCGGCGCGGCGAGGGGCCATTCCCCGAATGGCCCCTTTCGGTATCCCCGCGGGAGGCGAACGGGAACGGTCGGACGGATACTCCCCTTGCCGACGCACCCGCTGGTGCGTCCCGCTGCCGGAAGCCTGCGGCAACGCCGCACGAAGGGAACTGGGGGAACTGACATGTCCAACAACGCACTGGTCCGTTTGCGTCTGATGCGCGGATACACGCAGGAGGAACTCTCCGTGCTGTCGGGAATCAGTGTCCGGACCATCAGGAATCTGGAACGCGGGCAGATCGTCAAGCCGCGCCGCAGCTCCGTCGACATGCTCCTCGCCGTTCTCGACCCCGGCCTGCGCCAGGAATTGCAGGCGTTGCCCGCCGACGGCGCGGACTCGTCCTCCTCCGCCGTCGCCGAATGGATGCACATGGTCAGCCCCGGCAAGGGCGTCTGGCGAGGGCCGAAACCGCCGCGCACACCGATGATCGGGCGGGAGAGCGAAGTGCGGCAAATAGCGGAACTGGTGACTGACAATCAGGTGACCGTGCTGACCGGACCCGGCGGAGTCGGCAAGTCGCGGGTGGCCCAGGCGGTCGCCGAAAAGGTCTGCCGCCTGTTCGCCGACGGCGTGGCCGTCGCCGAGATGGGCCGAATCCCCTCGGAACAGGACCTGGACCTCGACTCGGTCATGGAGCTGGCGTGGGGAGCCGTCGAGGGGCTGCTCGACGACGGGACGCCGGACACCGGACGGCGCCTGCTGCTGGTACTCGACAACACCGAGCACCTGCCGAGAACCACGGACCGGCTGGTGGACCGGTTGATCGCCGGCCATCCACAGCTGCGCATACTCATCACCTCCCGCCGCCCTCCGCGGTGGAGCGGGGTCACCCTCTGGGAGATCCCGTCGCTGACGGTGGAGGCGGCGGTGGAACTGCTGCTGGAAAGACTGAAGAGGGTCTGCCCGACGCTGGACCTGTCCGGTGAACGCGCACAGCTCGGCGAGCTGTGCCAGGACCTGGATCTGCTGCCCCGGCTGGTCGAGTTCGCGGCCCAGCGGCTGCGGATGGTGTCGCTGCCCACGCTGCGCTCCGACAGCCGTGCGCGGAGGCTGCTCGGCTCGGCGGACCACTCGATGCTGCCCCACCAGCAGTCGGTCGAGGCCAGCGTCCGCTGGAGCCTGAACCTGCTGGACGAACGTCAGCGGGACTTCCTGGCCGGTCTGGCCCGGCTCCCCGCGGCCCAGGTCCTCGCCGCGGACGGCCGGGGGGCCGCAGGCAAGGAGGCCTGGGACACGGCAGCGATCGACATGCTCTCCGAGCTGGTCGACTCCTCCCTCCTTCAGGTGGACCGGGGGAGCCGGTACGAGTACCGCATGCTGCGGCACGTCCACGCCTTCCTGGCGGCAGCGCCGGCCGCGGAGCCCCTCAGATCCGTCGCGGAGGAACAGGCCCTGGCGCTGAGCGGGTGAGCCCCCGCAGGACCATGGCCCCGTGGAGGTGCCTCCCGACAGGGAGGCACCTCCACGGGGTTGTTCGCGCCCGCCCCGAGGCTCCTGCCCCGACCGGGCCACTGCCCGAGCGTCCTGTCCCGACCGGGCCACCGGGTGGTACGAGCCACGCGGTCAGGCCGCGGGCTGGAGGGACGGCCGCTCTGCGGTCGCCTCGTTCACCTCGTTGACCGGGGTGGCGAGGATGTCGAGCGACCGGGAAGCCGTGACCGTGACACCGAGCGGAACCAGCAGGACGAGAAGCGCCAGGACGCCTCCCGCCACTCCGAACACGAAGACCAGACCGCCGGCCAGCATCGGGCCGGCCCACTCCAGCGAGTACGCCCCGAACCGGTTCACCGCCGCCACCCGGCCCAGCAGTTCGTCGGGGACGAGCTGCATGACGTACGTCTGCAGGATGACGTTGACGGGGACCGCGGTCAGCCCCGCCAGGCAGACGACCACGCCGATCTGCCACACCTCGGGCACCACTGCCGTGAGCGCGAAGGAACCCGTCAGCAGCCAGACCGACACGCACAGCAGAGGGCGTGCGGATACCCGCTTCATGACCGAGGAGGCGAACACCGCGCCGACCAGCGCCCCGGCCACCGCGGCACCGCTGACCAGGCCGATCTCGGTCGGGCCGCCGCCTCGGTGCGCGACCACGGCGATGAGCAGCAGAAGGAACGCCTGGTCGATCATGTTGAGCAGGGACGCCATGACCACGACGAACCGCAGGAAAGGATGCCGCCGGACGAACCCGATCCCCTGGCCGACGTCCTGGAGCATCGTGGTGCGCGGCCCGTCCGGCGCCCGGTCGGGCCCGAGCGGACGCCGGATGTTGAGCGCCCCCAGCGCGGCGAAGACGAAGGAGAGCGCGTCGGCGAAGAAGGGAATGCTGCGGCCGAGCCCGAACAGGACACCGCCCAGGGGCGGTCCCACCAGCTGCGCGGCCATGTCGCGGCTCATCGCCTGCCCGTTGGCGGTGGCCAACTGCTCCTTGGAAACGACCCGCCGGAGCGACGGCGTACTGGCACCGAGGATGACCCCTGAGCACAGTCCGCTCACCAGCGCGGTGACGACCAGCAGCGGGATGCTGATGCGACCGTTGTGCACGGACAGGCCGACCGCGGTCAGGACCGCCGCCTGTACGAGCGGCCCGGCCACCAGGATGGCGCGGCGCGACACCCGGTCCGCCAGCGCGCCGCCCCACAGCGTGGTGACGAGCACCCCGATGAGATTCGCCGAACCGATGAACCCGGCTTTCGTCACCGACCCGGTGAGGGACAGGGCCAGCAGCGGATAGGCGATGGACGAGACGCTCGTCCCCACCGCGGAGAGCGTATTGCCCGTCCACCATCCGAGGTAGTCCGTGTTCCGCCACAGCGAAACGACGGGGGCCTTGCCGTCGGCTCCTCTGCCATCGACTTCTTTGTCATCGGGCGCTCTGTCATCGGGCCGGTCCATCGAGGGGTCTCCTTCTGCTGACGATGCTCCGCCAGGAGCCTTGTGCAGTGCACCGGTTCACGGCCAGGCACTGCGCGGGCAAGGTCGTGGGCAATTCACCGGCCGCGAATCTGCCGGTCCGCTGCCTGGCGGCGGTGGCAGGCCCTGGACTCCAATCGACGCATCCCTTTCGAGCCACCGGAATTCCGGCGGCGATTCCCTTCCGCATGCGCCCTGCATGCCACGCACCGGAGGTCGCTTCGTGCATGCCGAGGCTTCTGGAACCACCTGGCCCGACGAGTCCCTCGACGCCGTCGACCTGACGGACCCCGAGACGTTCGCGGGAACCGATCTGAGCGGCTACTGGAGAACGCTGCGCCGGGAGCGCCCCGTCCACCGGCACCCCGGGGCCGAGGGCCGCCCGGGCTTCTGGGTCGTCAGCCGGTACCAGGACGTGATGACGGTGTACCGCGACACCCGGAACTACACGTCGGAGAAGGGCAACGTACTCGTCACGCTGCTGGCCGGAGGCGATTCGGCGGCAGGCCGCATGTGCGCGGTCACCGACGGCGCCCGGCACCGCCAGATGCGCAACGCGCTGCTCAAGGCGTTCTCGCCACGGGCCATGGAAGGCGTGACCCGCCGCGTGCGGGCCAACACCCGGCGGCTGGTCGCCGACGCGGTACGCCGGGGCGAGTGCGACTTCGCCACCGAGATCTCGGAGAACATCCCGATCTCCACCATCTCCGACCTGCTCGGAGTCCCGCACAGCGACAGGGAGTTCCTGCTGTCGCGGACCCGGGCCGCCCTCAGCTCCGACACGGCCGGCCAGTCCGTACCGGAGGCCTGGGCCGCACGCAGCGACATCCTGCTGTACTTCGCCGACCTCATGGAACAGCGGAGGGGCCACGCGACCGACGACGTGATCACCGTCCTCACCAACAGCCTCGTGGACGGCAAGCCGCTGACCCGGGACGAGGTGGTGCTCAACTGCTACAGCCTGATCCTCGGCGGCGAGGAGACCAGCCGGCTCACCATGAACGACGTGGTCCACATGCTGGCCGGTGACGCCGGGCAATGGCGGCGCCTGCGGGAGGGCAGTGTCACCCTCGACTCGGCCGCCGAAGAGGCCCTGCGCTGGGCCTCACCCACCATGCACTTCGGCCGGACCGCACTGAACCGCGTCGTGCTGGCAGGCCAGGAGATCCAGGCAGGCGACATCGTCACCGTGTGGCACTCCTCGGCCAACCGCGACGAGAGCGTCTTCGCCGCCCCCGACACCTTCGACCTGGGGCGTACCCCGAACAAGCACCTCACCTTCGGTTACGGACCCCACTTCTGCCTCGGCGCCCATCTGGCGCGGGTGGAGGTGACCGCGTTGCTCGACGCGCTGCGGACCTGTGCCGCGGAGATCGAGGTCACCGGAGAGGTCCAGCACTTCCACTCGAACTTCCTGACCGGGCTCAGTTCCCTGCCCGTCCACTTCACGCCGGACGAGAGGGGACTCGACACCCTGTCCGTTCCGTCGGCCCACGAGAGAGTTGAGGTCAGCCACCGTGCTTCCCGATGAGTCACACGACGTACACACCAGGGCGACCCGTGTGCAGGAGGGAATGCTCTCCGTCGAGGGCACCCTGACCGGCAGACCCTCCCCCTTCCACGTGCTCACCAGCGCCGAGATCACCGGTCCGCTCGACACCGGACGGCTCACCGTCGCGCTGGCCCGGGTCGTGCGGCGCAACTCCGCGCTGCGCACCGTCTTCACACGCGACGCCGACACGGGCATGGTCGGCCGCCGGGTGGCCCGCTCCCGGGGCCCGAAGGTCATCGAGCAGGAACTGCCGCCGCAGCCGCCGGGCACGGACGTGGTCGGCCTGGCCGAAAGGCTGATCTCCCCGCTGGCGCCGCAGCTGCTGCGACCGTACGCCGAACCGCCCCTGGTCTTCGTACTCACCGCCGCCGGACCGGAGCGCACGGTGCTGTCCGTCCTCGCCCACCACGTGCTGCTGGACGGCTGGAGCTACGGCCTGCTGTGGGAGCAGATCGCCGAGGGATACGCCGACGGGGACCCCGCAGACGCCGAGGCGCCGGGCATGGAGGTGTTCGTCGCGGCGGAGCGGACCGGGGTTGCTCCCGAAGCCGTCGCCGCCCGCGCGGCCCTGCTCGAAGGCTGGCCGACCGTCGTCGAACTGCCGGGTGATCTGGAGCGTCCGCAGACCCGTGCCTTCACGGGGGCCAGGGTTCCCTTCCTGCTCACTGAGGCGGCCCGGACGGGATGCGTCGAGCTGGCGAGCACCCTGAAGGTGAGCCGCAATGTCGTCCTCCTGGCGGCCTGGGCCCTGACGGTCGCCCGCCGCGCCGGACAGAACCGGCTGGTGGTCGGCGTGCCGACGAACGGCCGGACTTCCCGCACCACCATGCAGGTCATCGGCGGTGCTACCGGTCTCACCCCGATCGCCTGCGAAACGCCGGCAGAGGCGAGCGTCGCGGACTACGTACGGCTGACGGCCCGGGCGCTGCGGGACACCTTCCGGCACGGTGACGTCCCCTTCGAGGACATCGCCACGGCACTCTCGACGGGCGCGGACCCGGCCCGCAACCCCCTGGCGCAGATCGTCTTCGCCGCGCAGAACGACGTACTGCCCGCGACGCTGACCGCGGGCGACGTGCGCTTCAGCATCCGCATCGGCCACACCGGCGGCACGATGTACGACGCGATGCTGCACGTGATGTCCTGGGATCCGGTTGCCGCGCTCGAACTCGAATACGCGACCACCGTACTGACGCCGGGCGAGGCCACCTCGCTGGCCGGTGGCTTCGACCGCGCGCTCGTCGACATGGCCGCCGACCCGGAAGGCCCGCTGGCCGCGATCACCACCGTGACCGGCGCCCAGCGCCGACTGCTGGACCAGTGGGAGCAGGGCACAGGTACCGAGCCCACCGAGGGACTGTGGCAGCTGATCGAGGCAGCGGCGGAGCGCCGTCCGGACACCGTCGCCGTCCGGGACGGCGACCCGGACCGCAGGGTGACCTACCGTCGGCTGATGGCCGCCGTCACCGCCCAGTCGGCCCTGCTGAGCGAGGCGGGCGTCCGTGAGGGCGACCGGGTGGCCCTCGTCGCCCCCCGTTCCATCGAGGAGATCATCGCCGTCCTGGCGATTCTCCGGACGGGTGCGGCCTATGTCGGCATCGACTCCGGCAGCCCCGCCAGGACGACCTCGTCGATCCTGGAACGGGCCGGGGTACGGGTGATCCTCGGCACAGCCGACGGGCTCGCGGCGCTGGGGCCGGCCACGGAAGGCCGTATCGCGATGGCGGTCGTCGATCCCGCGGACCCGCCGCGGACGGGACTGGCGCCCGCCGCCGCACCGGCGGACCCCGAACGCGCCGCGTACGTGGCCTTCACCTCCGGTACGACCGGGGTCCCGAAGGGCGCGATGGTTCCCTGCCGCGGCGTCGTCAGACTCGCCCTGGACACGGAGCTGTTCCCTGCGAGGGCGTACGAACGCTACGTCCGCCTGGCCCCGTTGGCGTTCGACGCCTCCACCATCGAGATCTTCTACCCGCTGCTGGCGGGCGGAACGATCGAGGTCCACCCCGACGCCCATGTGACCCCCAACGCACTGGCGACCTTCCTGGAGCGGCGCGAGGTCACCGGGATGTTCCTCACGTCCGGTCTCTTCCGGCTGGTGGCGGACTTCCGTCCGGACGCCTTCCGCGGTCTCGTCCAGCTGATGACCGGCGGCGACGTCATCTCTCCTCCGCACGTGGCGGCCATCGTGCGCGCCTGTCCGGGAATCCGGGTGACGAACGGCTACGGGCCCACCGAGAACACCACCATCACCGCCGCCCACCACATCGACGACCTCACCGGCGTCACCGGCGGCGCCCTGCCGATCGGGCGGCCGATCCTGGGTACCGGCATCAAGATCCTCGACGGTACGGGGCGCCCCGTGCCACCGGGCGGAATCGGCGAACTGGTCGCGTTCGGCGAAGGAGTCGCCCTCGGGTACGTGGGCATGCCGGACGAGACCGCTCGCGCGTTCGGCACCGACGACGACGGACGTCTCTTCTACCGCACCGGCGACCTCGCGCGCTGGGACGCCGACGGTAACCTGCGCTTCCACGGACGCCGCGACAGCCAGGTGAAGGTCCGCGGCTTCCGGATCGAACCCGACAGTGTGGCCCGGCTCCTGCGTCAACACCCGGAGGTGCACGACGCCACCGTCGTCGTGGTCTCCGTGGGCAACGGCGACAAGCAGATCCTCGCCGCCGTGACCCCGCAGGGCGTGACCCCGCAGGCCGCCGCGCTGAGGGCCTTCGTCTCCCGCACGCTGCCCGCCTATTCGGTCCCGCATCTGTGGACGGTGGTCGACGAGCTCCCCATGACGAAGAACGGCAAGATCGACATCGCCGCGCTGACGGCGGGAGCCGCCCCCGTCGGCACCGCCGCCACCCCGCCGGAACAGGCGGCGCACCCCGGCCGCGTACTGGAAGAGAAGGACCAGCAGCAGGCGCAGGCGCAGGAGCTGCCCTGCACGGGTGTCGCCTCGATGGAGGACATCATCGCCCAGGCCTGGCACGAGGTGCTCGGGCACCGGGACTTCGGACCCGACGACTGGTTCCTCGACGTGGGCGGCGATTCGCTCAGCCTGGTGCGCGTGCACACGATCCTCGACAACGCGCTGCCGGACCGGCGCCTCACGGTCGCCGATCTCTACGCCTTCTCCACCATCAACGAACTGGCCGCGCTGCTCCGCGCCGACGACCACGCCCTTTCGACCTGAGAAGAGACCGGAACATGGATACACGTGACACGCACACCGCCGATGACATCGAACGATGGGTCGTCGCCACCTGCCGCGGCCTGGGCCTGCGGGTGGACGACGCGGACGTCGACTTCTTCTCGTGCGGCGGCACCTCGCTGGCGGCCATGCGGCTGATCGCCTCGGTCGAGGACGCCTTCGGCGAAGGAGTCCTGCCCCTGGACGCCTTCTACGACCACCCCGTGCTGCGGGAGATCGCCGGGCTCATCGCCGAGAACCGGCTCGCGACCCCGCAGGCGGGGTGATCGCCGATGACCGCTGCGAGGAGCCTCGCCGACGGCCCGGTGTTCACCTCGCGGGAGGCGGGGGAAGCCCTGCGCTCGGTCGCCGCCCTTCTCCGGGAGGCGGAGTACGGCGAAGAACGGGCAGCCGGGCTGCTCCGGGCGCCAAGCTCCGGGCATCTGCTGAGCAATCCCGCCCGGTACGCCTTCTTCAGTGACCACACGCGCCCCGCCCCGGCGGACGCGCCGCCGAGCGTCCTGACGTCCCTGTTCCTCCTCAACCGCGCGGTGCCCGACCTGTGGGTGCACGCCGCGCTCAAGCCCGAACTGACCGACCTGCTCCAGGAACTCGCCCTCCTTACCAGGTCCGGCGACCACTACCTGGGCACCGCCTCCCTGACCCCCTACCGCTCCCGGTTCTTCCTGTCCGACCGGCTCTTCGACAACCCGGCTCCGCAGCAGGTGGTGACGAGGGACGCTGCCGAACTCGCCATGCCGCCGCACGCGTCCAGCCTGCTGGCACTCGACGCGGTCGACCGGATCGACGGGTCGCTCCTCGATGTGGGGTGCGGCAGCGGATTCCTGGCGCTGAACGCCGGCCCGGGATGCGGCCGGGTCGCGGGATTCGACCTCAACCCGCGCAGCGTCCGCTTCTCCAGGGCCAACGCCCTCCTCAACGGACGCGACGTCCGCTTCACGGTCGCGGACTTCACCGACCCGACCGCGCTCGGCCGCGCAGAGCTGGGCGACACCGGCAGGTTCGGCAGCCTCGTCTTCAACAGTCCGACCATGCCGCGGATCGAGAGCGATGCCGGCGAGTTCGGCCAGAGCACGGCACGGCAGGTGCTCCGGCGGACCGCGGCCGTCGCCCCGTACGTCCTGCGCCCCGGCGGCACCGCGCACGTACTGACCGTCGTCGAGGTGCCCCGGTCGGCCGGGTCGGCCCGCGAGGTCGTCGAGGGCTGGCTGACCGGCACCCACGCCGCCGATGTGACGGTCCAAGAGGTCGACTCCCCGTACCTCCGGGTCACCGAACGCCAGCTCCAGGACCGACGGCTGGACAGGCAGAGCCTGCTCTCGTCCGGAACCGCCCACGCGCAGCAACTGCTGTCCGCCCTGGCCGCACGAGGCACCGGATCCGTCGTGCCGGTGCTCGTCGCGCTGCGGACCTCCTCCACAGAAGGGTCCAGATTCCCATGACCAAGGCACCGGACTGGATATTCCCCCTGCGCAAACCGACCGGGAGCCCCACCTCGCGGCTGGTCGTCTTCCCCTACGGGGCCTCGGGCCCGACGTCCCTGCGCCCCCTGCTCAACCGGCTGCCCGAGACGGTGGAGGTGCTGGGCGCCGCCCTGCCGGGGCGCGAGCGCCGCTTCGGGGAACCACCGGCCACCACGGTCGCCGAGATCGTGAGCGGCGTCGCCGAAGGACTGGCGGCACGGGAGGAACTGCCCACGTATCTCTTCGGCCACAGCATGGGTGCCGGACTGGCCGTGGCCTTCGCCCTGGCACATCCCGGATCCTGCGAGGGGCTGGTCCTCAGCGGGCGCCCGCCGCGCTCCGCCGGGCGCTCCGCCCTGCAGGGGTTCAGCGACGAGGAGATCGTCTCCTTCCTCGCCAGGGTCGGCAACACCCGTCCCGAGCTGGTCCGCGACGCGTTCTGGCGCGATCGGCTGCTCCAGCTGTTCCGTAGCGACGCCGCACTCGACCTGCGGACCGCGGAGGTCATCGCCGGAGGCGTCCTGCGGGAGCGGCTCCTGGTCCTGGGCGGCAGCGAGGACCCGGACATCGACGTGAGCGAACTGGGCGAGTGGGCGGAGCTGACCACCGGCGGATGCACGGTCGAGGTCTTCCCCGGCGGGCACTTCTTCCTCCTCGACACCGACACCAGCCAGGCGGTGCTCGACGCGATTGCCGGTCTCGTCCACGCCGTGTCCGAGCCGCTGCCGGTCTGAGACCACGCGCGGCCCCCAGGTGGTGGAGGGCTTCCACGGAACGCACCAGGCATCCGTGGGGACCCTTCACCGCTTCCGCGTGCGCGCACCGGCAAGCAGGCAGACAACCGGCAGGGGCGGGCCGCCGCGCTTCACCGCTCGACTGCCCGTCCGCTGCCTGGAGTCGACGGGCGGCCGGTCGGCAAGATCCGGGGGTAAGCCCGTGAGCCGGACGAAGGAGCCGCGATGCCCACCAGCACAAGGACGCAGGAGAGCCCGCCTCCCGCGCGGTCGTCCCTGGAGGCGGCACTGCCGCTGACTCCGCTCCAGGAGGGAATGCTCTTCCACGCGCTGTACGACGACGAGGCGATCGACGTCTACGCGATCCAGGTCGCGCTCGCGCTGGACGGGCCGCTGTCGGCGGACGCGCTGCGGGCGGCAGCGGACGAGGTGCTCGGCAGGCACGCGGCACTGCGCGCCGGCTTCCAGCTCCGCAAGTCCGGCCTGCCGGTCCAGCTCGTCCGCCGCGACGTCCGCGTCCCATGGTCCGAGCTGGACCTCCGCGGCCTGCTGCCGGACGAGCAGCAACGGCGGCTGAACCGCTACCGGGCCGCGGACCGGGCCGAGGGCTTCGACATGGCACGTCCGCCACTGATCCGGCTGACACTGGTGCGCCTGGCCGACCGGCGTCACGTCCTGGTGATGACGTACCACCACATCCTCCTCGATGCATGGTCCTTCCAGATCGTGCTGGACGACCTGTTCACGCTGTACGCCCAGGACGCCGACCCGGCCGGTCTCGTCCGCGTCGTGCCCTTCGAGGGGTACCTGGCCTGGCTGGCCGCCCAGGACCGGCAGGCCGCGCAGGACGCCTGGGCCGCCGCCCTGGACGGGCTGGAGGAAGGGACCCTCATCGCCGCCGGCCGCCCCGCACGGGGACCGGCGAAGCTGCCGAGGCTGGCCTCCACCGAGCTCTCCCCGGAGCTGACCGCCGACCTGACGGAAGCCGTACGCGCCGCAGGGCTGACCCTCAACACCGTGCTCCAGGGCATCTGGGCGCTGACGCTCAGCGGTCTGACGGGACGCCAGGACGTGGTGTTCGGCCAAACGGTGTCGGGACGGCCCGCCGAGCTGGACGGCGTCGAGGGCATGGTCGGCCTGTTCATCAATGCCGCTCCCGTACGGGTAAGACTCGACCCGGCCGAGCCGCTGGCGGCGCTCCTCGCCCGCGTACAGCGCGAGCAGGCCGATCTGGAGCCGTTCCACCACCTGGGTCTGGCCGAGATACAGCGCGGCGCTGGTCTGGGCGACCTGTACGACACCGCCGTCGCGTTCGCCAGCGCACCGCTGGACTGGGATGCCGTACCGACCTACCGCGACCTGCGGGTCACTCTTGCGGAGGACGCGGCCCAGGAGCAGCCCGAGGGCTGGACCCACTATCCGCTCAACCTGTCCGCCCAGCCGGGCCGGACCCTGCGACTGGCACTCAGCTACGACGGCGACCTCTTCGAAGGACCTGCCGCCGACCGGCTCATGACCCGGCTGCGCATGCTGCTCAGCACGTATCTGGATGCCCCCCGCACCTTGGTCGGCCGCATCGAGCTGTTCACGCAGGAGGAGCGGGCGCGGGCCGTGCACCATGGGAACGACACCCGGCAGCCGGTGCCGGACACGACTCTGCCCGCCCTGTTCGCGGCACAGACCGCCCGCACGCCCGAGGCCACGGCCCTGGTGTTCGAGGACCGCTCGCTGTCCTACGGGGCCTTCGCCCGCCGGGTGGCGGAGCTCGCGGATGTGCTGCGGGCGCGCGGAGTGGGCGCCGGGGACTTCGTGGCGGTGGCGGTGCCCCGCTCGGTGGAACTGGTGGTGGCGCTGCACGCGGTACTGGCCGCCGGGGCCGCCTACGTCCCTGTGGACCCCGACTACCCGGCGCAGCGGATCGGCTGGATCCTTGAGGACTCGGCCCCCCGGCTGCTGTTGACCACCGCCGCGGTCGCGGCGCTCCTGCCGCCGTGCCCGGTGCCCCGGCTCCTCCTCGACCAGCCGCTGCCGTCGGCCGCCCCGGCCGCCCCGGCCGCCCCGGCCCGGCGGCCGGTCGGCGCCGACCCGGCCTACGTGATCTTCACCTCCGGCTCCACGGGGCGCCCCAAGGGCGTCGTGGTGCCGCACTCCGCGATCGTCAACCGGCTTCTGTGGATGCAGGACCGCTACCCGCTGGAGCCGGGCGACCGGGTACTGCAGAAGACCCCGTCGGGGTTCGACGTATCGGTGTGGGAGTTCTTCTGGCCGCTGCAGACCGGTGCGGCGCTGGTGGTCGCCGCACCGGGCGGACACAAGGACGCCGCCTATCTGGCCGCCCTGATCCGGCGCGAGTCGGTGACCGTCGCCCACTTCGTCCCTTCGATGCTCCAGGTCTTCCTCCAGGAGCCGACCGCCGACGGCTGCACCAGCCTGCGGCAGGTCTTCTCCAGCGGGGAGGCGCTGTCCTCGGAAACCCAGAACCGTTTCTTCGAGCGCCTCGGCGCGAGCCTGCACAACCTCTACGGACCCACGGAGGCGGCCGTCGACGTCACCCACTGGGACTGCCGCCCCGACGAGGAGCACACGGCCAGTACGTCCGTCCCGATCGGCAGGCCGGTGTGGAACACCCAGGTGTACGTGCTGGATCCGGCCCTGCGTCCGGTCGCCCCGGGCGTACCCGGCGAGCTGTACCTGGCAGGGCGGCAGCTCGCCTCGGGATACGTGGACCGGCCGGGGCTGACAGCCGAACGGTTCGTCGCCAACCCGTTCGCCCCCGAGGGAAAGCGGATGTACCGCACGGGGGACGTGGTGCGCCGCACCCCCGACGGTGACCTCGAATACCTCGGGCGGTCGGACGACCAGGTGAAGATCCGCGGCCTGCGCGTGGAGCTCGGCGAGATCGAGGCGGTACTGGCCCGGCACGAAGCCGTCGCCCAGGTCGCGGTCGTGGTGCGGGAGGACCAGCCGGGCGTGCAGCGCCTGGTCGCCTACACCGTGCCGGCCGGACCTTCGGCTGACCCGCAGGAGCTGCTGGACCTGGCGGCGGCCGCGCTGCCCGACTACATGGTGCCCGCGGCGCTCGTACAGGTGGCCGAGCTGCCCCTGACGCCCAACGGCAAGCTCGACCGCAAGGCGCTGCCGGCTCCCGCGCTCGTTCGCGCCGTCGGCGGCAGAGCGGCGCACGGCGCCGTCGAGAAGCAGCTCGCGGAGCTGTTCGCGGCGGTGCTCGCCGTGCCGGAGGTGGGAGCGGAGGACAGCTTCTTCGACCTGGGCGGCGACTCGATCGTCTCGATCCAGCTCGTCGCGCGGGCCCGCCGGGCCGGACTGGCGCTCACCCCCAAGGACGTGTTCACCCACCGCACCGTCGCCGCGCTCGCCCTGGTGGCGCGCCCCGTGCGGGACGCCCTGCAGGAGGCGCCCGGGGCCGGCGTCGGAGAGATGCCCGCGACCCCGATCACGCACTGGCTGAGCGAGCGCAAGGGGCCGAGCGACGGCTTCCACCAGGCGACCCTGCTCCAGGTGCCCCCGCTCGCCCGCACGGACCTGCTCACCGCCTCCGTACAGGCGGTGCTGGACAGACACGACGCCCTGCGGATGCGGCGCACGGCGCGGGACGCGGGCCCCACGTGGGAGCTGGACATCGCACCGGCCGCGGCCGTACGGGCCGAGGACTGCGTGCGCCGCGTCGGAGTCGAGGGGCTGGACGCCGCCGCTCTGCGGGCCCGTATCACCACGGAGTCGGCCCGCGCGGTCGCCGAACTCGCCCCTGACGAGCGGCGGATGGTGCGCTTCGTCTGGTTCGACGCCGGTCCCCGGGACGCGGGACGGCTGCTCGTGGTGGCCCACCACCTCGTCGTGGACGGCGTTTCCTGGCGGATCCTGCTGCCTGATCTGCGGGCGGCGTGGGAGGCGGTCGAGGGCGGCGGAACACCCGACCTCGCCCCCGTCCCGACCTCGCTGCGCACCTGGGCGCACCGGCTGTCCGAAGCGGCCGCCGATCCGGCCAGGACCGCCGAACTCCCGCTGTGGCAGGGCATGTTGCGTGCCGGAGACGATCCCGCGCTGGCGGCGAGCCCGTTGGACCACACACGTGACGTGCACGGCACCGCCCGGTCGCTGACCCTGCGACTGACCGCCGAACACACCGAGCCCCTGCTCACCACGGTGCCTGCCGCCTACCGCGCGGGAATCGACGACGTCCTGCTGACGGCGCTCGCACTGGCGGTCGCATCGTGGCGGCGGGAGCGCGGCCTGGGCGAGGGCACCGGGGTGCTGGTGAACCTGGAGGGGCACGGCCGCGAGGAGATCGCGGCGGAGCTCGACCTGTCGCGCACCGTGGGCTGGTTCACCAGTCTCTATCCCGTACGCCTCGATCCCGGCGTGCGGGACTGGGAGGAGGCGGACGGGGTAGGACCCCTGCTGGGCACGGCCCTCAAGCGGGTCAAGGAGCAGCTGCGCGCGATTCCCGACCATGGCATCGGCTACGGAATGCTGCGCCACCTCAATCCGCAGACGGCCGCCGTGCTCGGCGCGCTGCCCGTCCCGCAGCTGGGCTTCAACTACCTGGGCCGTTTCGCGGGTTCCGACGGCGGACACTGGCAGCCCGCGGCCGAGTCGGACGCCACGGGTCCGGCGGCGGACGCCGGGCTGTCCCTGCCGCACGTGCTCGACATCAACGCGGTGACCGAGGACCTGCCGACCGGCCCGCAGCTGGTCGCCTCGTTCACCTGGCCCGGCGCGCTGCTGGCCGAGGACGATGTGCGACGGCTGGGGGAGGCCTGGCTGGCCGCGCTCCGTGCGCTGGTCGCGCACACCTCCCGGCAGGGTTCCGGCGGGCTCACCCCCACGGACGTGCTGCCGGCCGTGGTGGGACAGCGGGAGCTGGAACTTCTGGAGTCGGCGTGGGCGGACCGCGGACTTCAGGACGTCCTGCCGCTGACCCCCGTACAGGAGGGGCTGCTCTTTCACGCCTGCTACGACAGGCAGGCACCGGACGTGTACCACGTACAGCTGGTCGTCGAGCTGGAGGGCGCACTCGACGCGGAGGGACTGCGTGCCGTGTGCCAGGCCTTGACCGACCGGCACCCCGCGCTGCGCGCGGCCTTCACCCAGACGGCTTCCGGCACCCCGGTGCAGCTGATCCCCGGCAGCGTGCCGGTGCCGTGGCACGAGGAGGACCTGCGGGGCGACGGACGGACGGGCAACGGACCGGCGGACGACGGACGGAGGGGCGACGGACGGAGGGGCGACGGACCGCAGGGCGACGGGCCGACCGAGGACGGCCGTGCACGAGAACGGCTGGACGCGTTCCTCACCGAGGACCGGATCCGCAGGTTCGACCCGTCCCGTGCCCCGTTGCTTCGCTTCACCCTGCTGCGGCTGGGCGAGGAGCGCCACGCGCTGGTCTTCACCAGCCACCACCTGCTCGCCGACGGCTGGTCGGTCTCCCTGATGCTGCGGGACCTCTTCGCGCTCTGGTCGCCGGACGCCCAGGACGTCGGCCGGACACCCCCGGTTCCGGTACGCCGCTACTACGAGTGGCTGGTCGCACAGGACACGGCCGCCGCGGAGTGCGCCTGGCGGGCGGCGCTGGACGGCCTGAGTGGCCCCACCCTGCTCGCGGTGGCCGCGGACACCGGTTCCCTGCCGTCGCTACCGCTGAGCTCCGGCGTCGAACTCCCCGAGGACCTCACGGCCGAAGTGGCTGCCCGGGCACGCTCCTGCGGGCTGACGCTCAACACCGTGGTGCAGGGGGCGTGGGCGCTGGTGCTCCACCACCTCACCGGCCAACGGGACGTGGTGTACGGGGCGACGGTGTCGGTGCGCCCGCCGGAGCTGCCCGGCGTCGAGGAAATGGTCGGGCTGCTGATCAGCACGGTGCCCGTACGGGTCCGGCTGGACCCCGCCGAGACACTGGCGGCTCTCCTTGACCGGGTGCAGACGGAGCAGGTCGCGCTGGCCCCGCACGCGCACCTGGGCCCGGCGGCGGTACAACGCGTGGCCGGGCTGGGGCCGCTGTACGACACCTCCATGGTGTTCGAGAACTTCCCGCGTACCGCCGATCATCCCGAGCTGCCGGGTACGGGCCTGCGGATCGCCGGATTCTCGGGCCGCGACGCGTACCACTACCCGCTCAAGCTCATGGCCGTTCCCGGTGACCGGCTGTACCTGGAGGTCAGCCACCGTCCCGAACTCGTCACCGCCGCACAGGCCGAGGAGGCCCTCGGGCGCCTGCGGACGCTGCTGACGGAATTCGCCGCCGACCCGTCCGTGCGGGTTGACGGCCTGCTGCGGCCCGCGTCTGAGCCCGTCGCTCCCGTGACCACGGGCCCCGCCGCGCCCGCCCCCGTCACGCGGGGGGCACCCCGCGCGGTGGCGGAACTGTGCGCCCTGGCCGGGGCGGTACTGGGCAGGCAGGAGCTCTCCGCGGACGCCGACTTCTTTGCGCTCGGCGGCGATTCCTTGCGGGCATTGCGACTGGCCGGACGTATGCGCGAGGTGTTCGGCGCTCCTGTCGATGTCTCTGTCGTATTCCGCGGCCGCACACCTGCCGGAATGGCGGCAGTACTGGCACGGCAGGGAACCGGTATTTCCGGAGTGCGCCACACCTCATGAGAATTGCCGGGCCGCTGCCTGTTCCGGGAATCCGCACTTTGCCACCATAAAAAAGCAACGAACCTCAGCAGCAAGGAGCTCGACCGTGCGGATCATCGCGATAACCGGTGCCTCAAGTGGAATAGGGCTTGCGACGGCGGCACGTTTCGCCGAGGGCGGCGACCGGGTCTACAACCTGGACACGCAGCGGCCCCTGGCCCGGCACGAGGGCGTGACGTGGTGCGAGACGGACGTCGCCGGCTGGGACGCCGTCGACAGCACGCTCGGCCGCATTCACGACGAGCACGGCCGCCTCGACGTGGTGATCGCGAACGCGGGCATCAGCATCCGGCACGGCGTACTGGACATCACCGAGGAGCAGGCACGCCGGGTCGTCGACGTCAACCTGCTCGGCGTGCTGGGCACCTGGCGGGCGGCAGCGCGCCGGATGGTGGCCAGGGGTGAGGGAATCCTGCTGGCCACCGCCTCGGTGAACGGCCATAGAGGGTTCCCCCACTACGCGGACTACAACGCCACCAAAGCCGGTGTGGCGGCACTGTGCAGGACCTTCGCGATGGAGCTGAGCCCCGTGGTCCGGGTGGCCTGCGTCTCGCCCGGCGCGGTGCTGACGCCCATGCAGCTGGCGGAGTACACACCGCGGATGCTGGCGGAGGTGAACGCCCGGATTCCCGCGGGCCGGCACGCAGATCCTGCGGAGATCGCGGCGGCCTTCCACTACCTCGCTTCACCCGAGGCCGGCTTCATGACCGGCCAGGAACTCGTCATCGACGGCGGGGAGATCACCGGTTCCACGACTTCCGACTTCGGTACGGCGCATTGCGCGACGGCCGAGACGGACCGAATCGAAATCCGTTCCCGGTAACGCACTATCCGAAGGGAGACGTCATGAGAAATTCAATTGACTACACACTGAGCGGCGACGAGGTCGATGGCCTCATGAAATCCGTGAGCGAATTGAGAGAAGGCGGCCTCTCGCCGGTCGAACCGGAGTTCTACGAAAAGTACCAGAACTTTCAGGAAATCCTTCCGGTCGGCCTGCGGAGATTCCTGGAGAAATTCCGTGACGACCCGGCATCGGCCGTCTGCCAGGTTCACGGATTCCCCGTCGACGACGCCGCCGCGGGGCCGACCCCGGAACACTGGGAGCGGCCCGAGGGTTACGGGTCCACCGTCGAGTCGGACATCTACCTGGCCATGTGCGGCTCGGCGCTGGGCGACCCGTTCGCCTGGGCGACGCTCCAGTACGGACGCATGGTGCAGGACGTCTTCCCGATCAGGGGCGACGAGCGGCGCGAGAGCGGGCACGGCAGCGACGCGTATCTGAACTTCCACACCGACGACGCGTTCCGCCCCGACTCCTGCGACTACCTGCTGCTCTTCGGCGTGCGCAACCCCGACGTCGTCCCGACGTACGTGGCGGCCGTGCAGGACGTCGTCCTCCGTGACGAGGACCGCGCCCTGCTGTCCGAGAAGCGCTTCCACATCCTTCCCGACGACGAGCACATACGGCAGCTGGCGCTGAGGGCGCCCGGCGATCCCGCGCTCCGGCGTGCCGTCGAGATGCGCGACCGCCCGGAGCCGGTCTCCGTTCTCTTCGACGATCCGCGCAACCCCCACGTCCGGCTGGACGTGCCGTTCATGCGCTGCGTCGATGACGACCCGGCGGCCGAACGGGCGCTGCGCGCCCTGCTCGACGAGCTGGAACGGGTGCGACGGCCACTGGTCGCGGCCCGCGGAACGCTCCTGATCCTCGACAACCGCAGTGTCGTGCACGCCCGCGAGTCCTTCCAGGCGCGCTACGACGGCACCGACCGCTGGCTCCGCAAGATCGTCGTCAGCCGCGACCTGTCCACCGACGGCGTCCGGCCCCTGAGCCGGGTCCTGCTGTAGCCCCCGTAGCCCCTGTAGCCCTCCCGGACGCACACCACACCGGCGTTCGCCCGCCACACCGGCACACGCCGCCCCGCGCATTCGCCGATCAGCAAAGGAAAAGAAGAGACATGAACCAGCCCGCCGTGCAGACCGCGCAGGCGCCGGAGGCCATCAGCACGGCGGACTCCCGCACGCCGCGAACACACCGAACGCAGCGCCAGGATCTGCTGAGCACCCTGTTCGAAGAGATCCTCGGGGCGACGGACGTCGGCATCGACGACAGCTTCTTCGAACTGGGCGGCGACTCCATCGCCTCGATCGAACTGGTCACCCGGGCCCGCGCGGCGGGCCTCGCCCTGGAGTACCGCGACATCTTCGAGGGCGAGACGGTCGCGGCGCTGGCCGAGGCCGCCACGGAGGTCGTGGCGGGGTCGGACTTCGTACCTGCCCAGGGGCCGCTGGTGCCGCTCGACGCCGACGAGCAGGCGGACGTGGAGGCCGCGTTCGCCTCGTCGGGCCCGGTGCAGGAGGTGTGGCCGCTCACCCCGCTCCAGGAGGGCCTGCTCTTCCACGCCCTGTACGACCAGGACAAGGCCGACCCCTATCTGGTCCAGGCACCGCTGGTGCTGTCGGGAGAGGTGGACACCGGGCGGCTGCGGGCGGCGTTCGCGGAGTTGCTGGACCGGCATGCGAGCCTGCGCGCGGGCTTCCTGGTACGTCGTACCGGTACGCCGGTGCAGGTGGTGCCGGCCGGGGTCGAGCTCCCGTGGTGCGAGGTCGACCTCAGCGGCGTCGACGAAGCGGAGCACCCGGCACGGCTCGGCCGACTGCTGGCACAGGACCGGCTGGACAGGTTCGACCCGGTGGCACCGCCGTTGATGCGCGCGACGCTGGTCCGCCTGTCGGCGGAGCGGCACGTCCTGGTACTGACGAGCCATCACATCCTTTGGGACGGCTGGTCGATGTCGCGGGCGCTGGGCGAGGTCTTCGGCCGCGGGCTGGGGGAGGGGAGCGCCGGACTTCCGGAGGTCGTGCCGTTCCGCGACTACCTGGCCTGGCTGTCGGTCCAGGACCAGGACGAGGCGCTCACCGCGTGGGCCGCGGCCCTGGAGGGACTCGAAGAGCCCACCCTGGTCGCCCCCGGCGTCGACGGTTCGCTGCCCTCGCTGCCCGCCAGGACCGTCGGCCGCCTGGACGAGGCAGCCTTCGCCCGGCTGGAATCGGTCGCACGGACCCGCGGGCTGACCATGAACACGGTGGTGCAGGGCGCCTGGGCGCTCCTGCTGTCCGGTCTGACCGGACAGCAGGACGTGGTCTTCGGTTCCACCGTCTCGGGCCGCCCGCCGCAGGTACCTGGCGTCGAGGAGATCGTGGGCCTGCTCATCAACACCGTCCCCGTCCGGGTCCGTCTGGACCCGCAGGAGCCGGTGGACGCGCTGCTGGCCCGCATCCAGGAGCAGCAGTCGGCGCTCACGGCGTACCACTACCTCGGCCTCCAGAGCATCCAGCGCCACCAGGGAATCGGCGAACTCTTCGACACCTCCACCGCGTTCGAGAACTTCTCCAGGGAAACGGCCCACGACGACTCCTGGGACGCCGGATTCCTCCGCGGCCAGGACATGGACCTGCTGTCGTCCGAGGAGAGCCACTCGCCGGGATTCGCCCACTACCCGCTGAGCCTCGCGGTGTTCCCCGGCAAGGGCCTGAACTTCGAGGTCAGTTACCGCGGCGACCTGTTCGACACCGCGTTCGCCGAAGCCCTGGTGGAGCGGCTGTGCAGGCTGCTCACCTTCCTCGCCGCCGACCCCGGCCTCCCCGTCGGCCGGATCGACCTGCTCTCCGGACAGGAGCGGTCGCTGGTACTGAAGGAGTGGAGCGGCGCCGGAGCCGTGCGCGAGGGCGCCACCTCGACGATCGTCGCCGCGTTCGAGGCACAGGTCGCCCGCGACCCCGACACGATCGCCCTGGCCCACGGTGACGACCAGTGGTCCTACCGGCAGCTGAACGACCGGGCGAACCGGCTGGCCCGCGAACTCATCGCCGCGGGCATGGGCCCCGAAGCGCGCGTCGCCGTGGCGGTTCCCCGCGGCATGGACTGGATGACCGCCGTGCTGGCGGTGCTCAAAGCGGGCGGCTCGTTCGTACCGGTGGGCCCCGCCTCCCCGAACGAGCGGTCCCGGGCCGTCCTCACGGACGCCGCCCCCGCACTGCTGGTCACCTCGGGTGACTCCCCGTGGTCCCGGGAGCCCTTCGCGGGAACCCACGTGCTCCTCGACGAGGAGGCGACCAGGACCGCCGTCGCCGGCCGCTCCCCGGCCGACCTCACCGAGGCGGAGCGCGCGGGCGGACTGTTCCCCAGCAGTGCCGCGTACGTGATGTTCACGTCGGGGTCGACCGGTGTGCCCAAGGGCGTCGAGGCGACCCATGCCGACGTGGTGGCGCTGGCACGGGACAGCCGGTTCTCCGAGGGGCACGAGGTCGTACTGGCCCACTCGGCACTCACCTTCGACGGCTCCACCTACGAGCTGTGGGTGCCCCTGCTCTCCGGCGGCCGGGTCGTGCTCGCGCCCGCCGAACCCCTGACCGCCCTGCTCGTACGGGAACTGACCGAGCGGCACCGCGTCACCGGGATGTTCCTGACGACGGCGCTGTTCCACTCGTTCGCCCAGGACGACCCCGGCTGCCTGGCCGGACTGCGCGAACTGTGGACCGGCGGCGAGGCCGTGCGCGCGGAAGCGGTGCGACGGGTGCGCGAGGCCTGCCCCGGCCTCGTGGTCGTGGACGTGTACGGGCCGACGGAGACGACCGCCTTCGCCACCGCCTTCGCCCTGGCCCCCTCGGACGGCCTGCCCGCGTCGATGCCCATCGGGCGCCCGCTGGACGGAATGCGGACCTACGTCCTCGACCCCGCCCTGCGGCCGGTGGCCCCGGGCGTCTCGGGCGAGCTGTACATCGCAGGTGCGGGGCTGGCCAGGGGCTATCTGAACCGTCCGGACCTGACCGCGGAACGCTTCGTGGCCTGCCCGTTCGGCGAGAGCGGCACCCGGATGTACCGCACCGGGGACGTGGTCCGCTGGACGGCGGACGGCCAGCTGGAGTTCGTCGGACGCACAGACCACCAGGTCAAGATCCGCGGCTTCCGCATCGAACCGGGTGAGGTCGAGGCCGTGCTCAGCACTGTGCCCGAGGTCGGGCAGGTGGTGGTGATGGCCCGTGAGGACGAACGGGGCACCAAGCGTCTGGTCGCCTACGTGGTACCCGCGACCGGCACTCCCGCCGCACTGGACACCGACGCCCTCCGCGAGGCGGTCGCCGCGCGCCTCCCCGACTACATGGTGCCCGCGGTCTTCGTCGTGCTGGAGAGCTTCCCGGTCGCCGCGACGGGCAAGCTGGACCGCCGGGCCCTGCCGGAACCCGAGTTCACCGCAGCCGCCGACAGCCGCACCCCGCGCACCCCGCGCGAGGTGCTGCTGTGCGAGCTGTTCTGCGAGGTCCTCGGCGTGGCGACGGTCGGCATCGACGACAGCTTCTTCGAGCTGGGCGGTGACTCCATCACCTCCATCCAGCTCGCCGCCCGCGCCCACAGCGCCGGACTGAACCTCACACCACGCGACGTCTTCGCCCGCCTGACCGTGGCCGCGCTCGCCGAGACCGCTGCCACCCTCACGACGCACGCCCCCGCCTTCGTACCGGTCCAGGGCCCCCTGGTGGCCCTAGAGGACGAGGAGCGCACCGAGATCGAGGCCGCGTTCGCGGCGGCGGGCCCGGTCCAGGACATCTGGCCGCTCACCCCCCTCCAGGAAGGCCTTCTCTTCCACGCCCTGTACGACGGGCAGGGCGCAGGACACGGCGTCGGGACGGACCGGGATTCCGCCGGGCCGCCGGACGCCTACCTCACCCAGATGCCGTTGGTCCTGTCGGGAAGGGTGAACCCGAGTGCGCTGCGCGGTGCGCTCCAGGGGCTGGTGGAGCGCCACGCGAATCTGCGTGCCGGTTTCCTGGTGCGCCGGGCCGGCCGGCCCGTGCAGGTGATCCCCGCGGGGGCGACGATCCCCTGGCGGGAGATCGACCTGACCGTCGTCCCGGAACCGGAGCGCGAGGCACGCCTGCGCGACCTCCTCCGGAAGGACCGCCACGTCCGGTTCGACCTGACCGCCCCGCCGTTGCTGCGCGCCCTGCTCGTCCGGCTCGCACCCGAGCGCCACGTCCTCGTGCTGACGGGGCATCACATCCTCTGGGACGGCTGGTCGATGTCGCGTGCGATGGGTGACGTCTTCGGCCTGTACGAGGCCCAGGACGGGTGCGCGGAGCTGCCCGACGTGGTGCCGTTCCGGGACTACCTGGCCTGGCTGTCGGTCCAGGACCAGGACGAAGCACTCACCGCGTGGGCCTCGGCCCTGGAGGGCCTGGCGGAACCCACCCTGGCCGCCCCCGGTGCCGACAGCACCGCGGCGGCCCTGCCCACCCGTTGCCTCGGTCACCTCGACGAGGAGACCACCCGGCGGCTGACCGCCGTCGCCCGCAGTCGCGGACTGACGATGAACACGGTCGTGCAGGGCGTCTGGGCGCTCCTGCTGGCGGGGCTCACCGGGCAGCAGGACGTGGTCTTCGGCTCGACCGTCTCCGGCCGCCCGCCCGAGATCCCCGGCATGGACGACATCGTCGGCCTGCTCATCAACACGGTCCCCGTTCGCGTCCGCATCGATCCCGCCCAGCCCCTGGAAGGGCTCCTGTCCGGGATCCAGCGGCAGCAGGCCGACCTCACCCCGTACCACCACCTCGGACTGACCGACATCCAGCGCCACCTGGGACTCGGCGAACTCTTCGACACCTCGACCGTGTTCCAGAACATCCCGTGGGACGACGACGTGCTGTGCACCGCGGGCCTGGAGGTCAGCCCGTTCGACGACGAGACCCAGGGGTTCACGCACTTCCCGCTCAGCATCGACGTCTTCCCCGGGAACGAGCTGCGCATCGAAGTCAGCTACCGGCCCGACGTGTTCACCGCCCCGGAGGCCGAGCGGGTCGCGGAGCGGGTCGAGGGACTCCTCACCGTCTTCGCGAACGACCCCGCACGCCTCGTCGGAAGGGTCGACACCCTCACCCCGCAGGAGCGCCTCCCGCTGCTCGAAGCGGGCAGCGGTACGCAGGTTCCCGTGCCGGAACTGACCGTGCCGGAGCTGTTCGAGGCCCAGGCCGCCGCGACCCCCGACGACGTCGCCGTGGTGTTCGGCGACGAGCAGGTGACGTACCGCGAACTCAACCGTCGTGCCAACCGACTCGCCCACCGGCTGATCGCCCTGGCCGCAGGACCGGACGAGCCGGTGGCGGTCATGGTGCCCCGTTCCGTCGACGCGGTCGTCGCGGTGCTGGGAACGATGAAGGCCGGCTGCGTCCACCTGCCGGTCGAGCTGTCCTGGCCGGCCGATCGCATCGCCTCGCTCCTCGCCGAGGTGCGCCCGGCCGCGGTGCTGACCGTGACCGACGCCGCCCACAAGGTTCCCGCGGACAACGGCTCACCGTTTCTGCTCGTCGACACACCGGGCACCGGCTCCCCGTCCCACGACCCGCGGGACACGGAACGCGTCCGGCCGCTGCTGCCCTCGCACCTCGCCTACGTGATCCACACCTCGGGGTCGACGGGCCGCCCCAAGGGGGTCGCCATCACCCACCGCAACCTCGTCAACCTGCACCACGCCCAGATCAGCGCCTCCCTGCCCGCCGAATCCGGCACCGGGTCCCGCAGGCTCAAGGTCGCGCTGGTGGCCGCCCTGGGCTTCGACGCGGCATGGGCCGACCTGCTGCGGATGGTCTCGGGCCACGAACTGCACCTGATCGGGGACGAACTGCGCCGGGACGCGCAGGGCCTGGTCGACTACTGCGCACGGCACGGGGTGGACTCGCTCAACCTCACTCCGCTGCATGCCAGGCAACTGCTCTCCGCCGGCCTGCTGCGCACCCCCGGATACCGGCCGCGGCTGATCTCGCTCGGCGGCGAGGCGGTCGACGAGTCGCTGTGGAGCGAGCTCGGCGCGAGCGGCGTGGCCACCTACAACCTCTACGGACCGAGCGAATGCGCCGTGGACTCGACGTACGGCCGCGTGATCGGCGGTACCCGGGCCCGCATCGGCCGCCCCCTGGAGAACACCCGGCTGTACGTCCTCGACGCGGCGCTGCGCCTGGTGCCGCCGGGGGTCCCGGGCGAGCTGTACATCGCCGGCGCGGGACTGGCCCGTGGCTACTTCGGCAGAGCGGGCCTGACGGCGGAACGGTTCGTGGCCTGCCCGTTCGGTGAGAGCGGCACCCGGATGTACCGCACCGGGGACGTGGTGCGGTGGACGGCGGACGGTGAGCTGGAGTTCGTCGGACGCACCGACCACCAGGTCAAGATCCGCGGCTTCCGCATCGAACTCGGGGAGATCGAAGCGGTGCTGGGAGCCCAGGCACCGGTGGGCCAGGTGGTGGTGCTCGCACGTGAGGGCCAGCCAGGGGTGAAGCGTCTGGTCGCCTACGTGGTGCCCGCGACCGGCACTCCCGAGGGCCTCGACACCGACGCACTGCGCGAGGCGGTCGCCGCGCGCCTTCCCGACTACATGGTGCCCGCCGCGGTGATGGCCCTGGACGCGCTGCCGCTGACGCCCATCGGCAAGCTGGACCGCCGGGCCCTGCCCGAGCCGGAGTTCACCGGAGCAGCCGACAGCCGCGCCCCGCGCACCCCGCGCGAAGCGATCCTGTGCGAGCTGTTCGCCGAAATCCTCGGCGTGAGCGGCGTCGGCATCGACGACAGCTTCTTCGAACTCGGCGGCGACTCCATCGCCTCCATCCAGTTCGCCGCCCGCGCCCGCAACACCGGACTCCACCTCACCCCTCGTGACCTGTTCACCGCGAGGACCGTCGCAGCCCTGGCGGAGATCTCCGACAAGGCGGCGCCCACCACCGGATTCGCCCCCGTGGACGGGCCGCTGGTGACGCTGAGCACCGACGAACGCGCCGAGATCGAGACAGCGTTCGCGCCCTCGGGTCCGCTCCACGACATCTGGCCGCTCACCCCCCTCCAGGAAGGCCTCCTCTTCCACGCCCACTACGACGACCAGAAGGCCGACCCTTATGTGATGCAGGCGCCGATGGTCCTGACCGGTGCGCTGGACGTCACCGCGCTCCAGGCGGCCTTCCAGGGACTGGTACGACGCCACGCGAGCCTGCGCGCCGGTTTCCTGGTGCGCCGCTCCGGTGACGCCGTCCAGGTCGTACCGGAAGCACTGACGGTGCCCTGGCGGGAACTCGACCTCAGCGACCTGCCGGAGGCCGAGCAGCGGACGCATATCGAGCAACTGCTGCGCGAGGACCGGCTCGACCGGTTCGACCCGGCCGTACCGCCACTGCTGCGGGTCCTGCTCGTCCGTCTCGGCGCCGAGCGGCACGCGCTGGTCCTCACCAGCCACCACCTCATCTGGGACGGCTGGTCGATGACCCGGGCGCTGGCCGACGTCTTCGACCTCTACGAGACCCGGGGCGACGACGGCGCACTGCCCGCGGCGGTCTCCTTCCGGGACTACCTGGCCTGGCTCTCGGCCCAGGACGGTGAGAAGGCCCGCGGCGCGTGGAGCCAGGCCCTCGACGGGCTGGAGGAACCCACGCTCGTCGCCCCCGGGGCCGAGACGTCGCTGACCGTGCTCCCCGTGCGTACCCTCGACCACCTCGACGAGGAGACCACCCGGCGGCTGACCGCCGTCGCCCGTAGCCGCGGACTGACCATGAACACGGTCGTGCAGGGCGTCTGGGCGCTCCTGCTGGCGGGCCTCACCGGGCAGCAGGACGTGGTCTTCGGCGCCACCGTCTCCGGCCGCCCGCCCGAGATCCCCGGCATGGACGACATCGTCGGCCTGCTCATCAACACCGTCCCGGTGCGCGTCCGCATCGACCCCGCCCAGCCCCTGGAAGGGCTCCTGTCCGAGATCCAGCGGCAGCAGGCCGACCTCACCCCGTACCACCACCTCGGACTGACCGACATCCAGCGCCACCTGGGACTCGGCGAACTCTTCGACACCTCCACGGCGTTCCAGAACGTCCCGTGGGACGCCGACACCCTGCGCGCCCCTGGCCTGGAGGTCGGCCCCCTCACCGAGGAGGACACCCCGGTCATCCACTACCCGTTGAGCCTGACGGTCTACCCGGGCGCGCGGCTCCGGCTGGAGGTGAACTACCGGCCCGACCTCTACGGCGCGGCGCAGGGGCGGCAGCTGCTGGAGCGGCTGAAGAGCTTCCTCGTGACGGCGGCGAAGGCCCCCGGGCGGCTCGTCGGACGGCTGGACGCGCTGTCCGAGCGGGAACGGTCGCTGGTGGTGAAGGAGTGGAACGACACCCACAGCCCGGTCGAGGCCGCGACGATGGCGGAACTGTTCGAGGGGCACGTGGCACGCGACGGTGGCGCGGTGGCCGTGGTGTGCGAGGGCACCCGGTGGTCGTACGCCGAGCTCGACGGCCGCGCCAACCAGTGGGCCCGCGAGCTGCTCGCCGCCGGGGTCGGCCCCGAGACCCGGGTGGTCGTCGCCCTGCCCCGCGGCATGGACTGGGTGACCGCGGTACTGGCGGTGCTCAAGGCCGGCGGTGTGTTCGCGCCGGTGGACCTGGCGTACCCGCCGGAGCGGGTACGGCACGTCCTGGCCGACGCCGCACCGTTCTGCCTGATCACCTCGGCAGGGTCGGTCTGGGCTGGGGAACCCTTCGCCGGACACCGGATCCTCGCCGACGACGCGGCCTTCCGCGACTCCGTGGCCAGGCGGTCGGCTGCCGGACTCGGCCCGGCCGAACGACCGGCCGCCGCCCGTCCGCAGAACGCGGCGTACGTGATCTACACCTCCGGCTCGACCGGCGTGCCGAAGGGCGTCGAGGTCACCCATCAGGGCATCGCGAGCCTGGTACGGGCCCAGGTGGCCGCCACCGGGCTGACCCCCCGGAGCGTGGTGCTCCAGTTCTCCTCGCCCGGCTTCGACGCCATCGTGTTCGAGCTGTGCATGTCGCTCCTCACAGGGGCCCGGCTGGTGCTCGCCCCCGGCGAGTCACGTCTGCCAGGCGACCAGCTGGTCGACCTGATCGGCGCCCAGGGCGTCACGCACGCCGTCGTCGTCCCCTCGGTGCTGGCGGCGATCGACGCGGAGTCCGTACCGTCGATCTCCTCCCTGGTCGTCGCCGGTGAGGCACTGCCGCAGGAAATGGTGGACCGATGGGCCCCGGGGCGGCAGATGCACAACGCCTACGGTCCGACCGAGTCGACCATCTGCGCGACGATCTCCCGGCCGCTGCTCGCGGAAAAAACGCCGCCGATCGGCCGCCCGCTCGTCAACACCGAGGTGTACGTCCTCGACGCGATGCTGCGGCCGGTTGCTCCCGGCACCGCGGGTGAGCTGTACGTGGCGGGCGCCGGACTGGCCCGGGGGTACGTCGGCCAATCCGCTCTGACCGCCGAGCGGTTCGTGGCCTGCCCGTTCGGCGCACCGGGTGCCCGGATGTACCGCACGGGTGACGTCGTGCGCTGGACGGCGGACGGTGAACTGGAGTTCGTCGGACGCGCCGACGACCAGGTCAAGATCCGCGGCTTCCGGATCGAGCTCGGCGAGGTCGAGTCGGCCCTGCGGTCCCACCCCGAGGTCGCAGGGGCGGCAGTGGTCGCCCGCGAGGACCAGCCCGGTACCAAGCGCCTGATCGCGTACGTGGTCCCGGCAGCGGGCCCGGCGGACCGGCTGGACCTCGACGCACTGCGCCGACGGGTCGAGTCGAGCCTGCCCGCCTACATGGTGCCGTCCGCCTTCGTCGCCCTGGACACGCTGCCGGTGACCGTGACCGGAAAGCTCGACCACCGGGCCCTGCCGGAGCCGGAGTTCGCCGGTGCACCGGACAGCAGGGCGCCCCGCACCCCGCACGAGGAACTGCTGTGCGACCTGTTCGCCGACGTGCTCGGCATCGCGAGGGCCGGCATCGACGACGACTTCTTCACGCTGGGCGGGGACTCCATCGCTTCGATCCAACTGGTGGCACGGGCACGCAAGGTCGGCCTCGGGCTGGCCCCGCGCGACGTCTTCGAAGCGAAGACGGTGGCTGGCATCGCCCGCATCGCCACCGTGATCGAGATTCCGGCGGCGGGAACGCCGACGCCGGTACCGGCAACCGCTCCGCTGATCTCACTCAGCGCCGAGGAGCTGGAGGAGTTCGAGGCGCCCTGGGACGAGTGAGACGCCCGCTCCGCCACCCAAGAGCCGAACCCCACCCCACACTCCACACCCCCCCACCCCACTCCACACACCAAAGGAATTGAGGACGTCATGACGAACCCGTTCGAGAACGAGAACTACTCCTACCTGGCACTGGTCAACGACGAAGGCCAGTTCTCCCTGTGGCCCGCATTCGCCGAGGTGCCCGCAGGCTGGACAGTCGTCCGCGGCCCTGCGGACAGGGACGTCTGCCTCGGCCACATCAACGAGCACTGGACGGACATGCGCCCCAAGAGCCTCGTCGCAGCGATGAGCGCCACAGCGGTCTGAGCAGAGAACCAGTAGGAGGCCCGGCCGCCCGGCGGCCGGGCCTCCTACCGTCCACCCGTCCACGCACGGGTCCGCCTGCTCGAACGCCTGCCGGGCACCCCTGACGTCTCGATGACGTGGCGCTGCTTCGCGGGTGTTCCCGGCGCCGAGCGCCGTGCTGCTCGCCGCGGCCCTCCCGGGCCGGGCCCGGACGAGGTCACAGCCGCTTGAGTCCGACGTACTGGAGGGCGGCGAAGCCACCGACCACCAGGCTCTGCAGCACGGTCCAGACCGCGCCGACGCCGGTCGGGGACAGCAGGCCGGAGCCCACCGCCACCAGGCTGAGCACGACCCACAACAGGTTCGCCACGATGACCGCCGCCAGTCCCGTGCGGTTGATCTCCTTCCGCGTCCCGAGGGCCAGCACTCCGAGCGAGTAGAGGAGCAGGAACACCCCGACCGGGTATTGGACCGCCGTCGGGACGCCGAAGAAGGATTCGAGGACCGTGGCGAGCGCCAGGTAGGCGATGCCGTTGAGACCGGTGACCACGGCGTCCAGCCTGAGCGCCAGCCTCGCGAAACCGTCGGATCCTGTCGCCCTTGCGGATGAGGCAACCCGGTCGTACTGCGTCGAAGCCACTGTCGTCTTCCTCTCGTACATCAGGGCGGCCCACGGAAGGGCATCAATGACCTCCGAGGTAATCAGCCGGTCACCGCCAACGGCCCAGCAGCCCTGTCGGACCGGCGTGGCCATGAACTGCCGGGCCACGGGGATGCCAGGAACTCCCGTGAGTCGTAACAGGTTTCCAAGGGCCTCCTGCGCCAAAGGCGAGAACTGCCGCGTCCCCACCAGTTCACTCACGCAGGGAGCAACGACTCAGAACCCCAATTCTTCCGGATCAATAAGAGGATGTCTCACGTGGTGAGTTTGGCGAGTTTCTTGTAGCAGGCGAGGGCTGCGGCGAGGGCGAGGAAGGCGAGGAAGTGGCTGCCTTTTCGCTCGTACCGGACGGTGAGGCGGCGGTAGTCGAAGAGCCAGGAGATCGACCGCTCGATCTTCCAGCGGTGCCGGCCGAGTCGCTCGCCGGACTCGATGCCGGGCCGGGCGATCCGTGGGACGAGATTCCGGCCGCGGAGCCAGCGGAGGTGTTCGGCGGAGTAATACGCCTTGTCCGCGCGGATTTTCACCGGCCGTCTGCGGCGTGGTCCGCGCTGGGAACGGACGGCGGGTATGCCCATGATCAGCGGCTTGAACGCCTGGCTGTCGTGCACGTTCGCACCGGACACCGCGACGGCCAGCGGCAGGCCCTGGGCCTCGGACAGCGCATGCAGTTTGCTGCCCTTCTTGCCCCGATCGACCGGATTCGGACCGGTCAACGAGCCCCCCTTTTCGCCCGCACCGACGCGGCATCGACGATCGCGGACGTCCAGTCCAACTCGCCCCTGGCACCCAGCCCGTCCAGCACCGCCCGGTGCAGCCGCCGCCACAACCCCGCTTCGGTCCACACAGTGAACCGGCGGTGCGCGGTGGCCGGGGAGACACCGAAGGACTCCGGCAGATCCCGCCAGGCACACCCGCTCGTCAGTACGTACACCACGGCCGCGAACACCGCCCGCTCGTCCACCGGAGCAGTACCCCCGCCCTGCGGACGGGTGGCGAACTTCGGCAACAACGGAGCTGTCAGCTCCCACAGTTCATCCGGAACCAGCCGGCGCGACAGATCAACCCTCACGAGACAGCATCATGCCGCACCATCAACTCTCCACGTGAGACGTCCTCTGAGTTGCACCTGCCGCTGGAGTTCGAGTCGGTGCTCGAGTCCACCTGACATCGCGAGTCCCTGGCCACTCGGCCGGCCGGCTTGCGGCACCACGCGTTCCGCCTGTTGTGGGCATGCAGTGCGCGTTGGGTGTGGTGAGATCGGTGGCCAGCGGTTAGCGGTCAACATCGGGCGATTTGGTGGCTGTGAGTGACCATCTGATGGGTCAATGGTTGGGCCTACGGCGGCGTCGACTAAGGGCTGTCCCGCAAACGGGTCTGGTGCCGCTCTGGACCACGTGGTCGACTGAGCGATCGAGGCGGGGTTCGGTGGCCGCCCGGTCTGGTCTGCCCTGGGCTGACCAGTTGGGTTACACCTGTCTCAGCAGCTCACATCGGCTTCGATAGTCTGCGCTAGTGGCTGATGCTTCGCTGAGATTCATGATCGACGCCGATCACGGGCAGTTCTACGTCCAAGACCTTGATCCCTATGACGCGTGGATCGCCGAGCACGCGATGGACCCGGACCTGGCACCCGCCGGCTGGACGGACGAAGCAGTCTACGTCCACCGCATCGGTGTGGAACCGCACTCGATCTCCGTCGGCACGGCTCGGGACGACATGGTCGAGTCGCTCATCACTGTTCACGCTTCCGCGCCCACGACGGACCCGGCGGCCGAACACATCGTGGAGACCGACCTTGACGCCCCCACGGGTCAGCTCACCATGTCCAGTCCCGGGACCGATCCTGCCGACGGGCCGAGCCTGGCCGTTCCCGCTGGATTGCTCCGTGCTCGGGTCTCTTACGTCCCGGCCGGACCACCACCGGACGGCACTGGTGGCGGTCCTGGTGACCACTTTCTGTATCAGGTGGATCTCTGGCCCTCCGACCGGACGTACGGACTCGTCATCGTCAAGCAGGGGCCGGAAATCTGGGCAGGGTAGGTCCTCATCTGCTGCTCGCCTGTCAGCTGAGTGCGAGGTTGTGCAGGCGGGCGATGCCACTCATCGCGTAATGGACGCCGTCGCCCTTCAAACGGCAGTCGCGGAGGATCTTCCAGGTCTTTATGCGGGCGAAGGCGTGCTCGACACGGGCACGGACCTGGCGGTGGGAAGCGTTGTGCTCTTCCTTCCAGGCTGGCAGTTCGTGCTGCCCGCGCTCGCGGCGGTGCGGGATGACCAGGCCGGTGCCCCGGTAGCCTCCGTCGGCGATCGCGGTGGTGCGGCCGACGGCTTCCTCGGCTCCGGACAGTGCCCACGCCTTGCAGTCGTTGCGGTTGCCAGGCAACGGCCGACCGACCACCACGACCAGGCGGGTGTCGGCGTCGATGACCACCTGATGGTTGGTGGAATAGCGATAGTTCTTTGACCGCTCGGCCACGGTGTGGTCCCGGGTGGGTACCAAGGTGCCGTCCACGATCAGCACCGCGTCCTTGGCGAACCGCCGACGAGGGAGCAGCGCAAACCTCGGGCCGAGGTCGTCGACCACCCGGTCCACCGCCGACTTCGACACTCCGAACAGCAGGGCCAACTGCCGCATCGTCAAGTTCGTCCGCCAATACGCGGCGACCAGCAGCACCCGGTCCTCCAACGACAGCTTCCACGGTCGGCCCCGACCCTGAGATTCGGCCCCTTCGCGACGCAGCGCGGTCACCAACCTGCCGAAGACGCGGGGACTCAGACCGGTGAACGGAGCTATCCATGACGGCTCGGATGCCGTGATCACGCCTGACACGGTTGAGATCATCGCAGAGCAAGATCACTTACGGGACAACCCTTAGCTCGCCTTCGTCTCCTCGATCAGCACAGCACTTTCCCGTGCTGGTTTGGTGCTGACTTCGGGGGCATGGCGACGAGGAAAGCGCAGGTCGGAGCTTCAGTCTGATGAGTTGTCGTACCACTCGATGGTCGTGCCGATGAGACTGGCGGCGACGATGCGCTTCAGGGAACCGGGCGGGGTCGGGGAGGGAGTTGCGGCGGCCATGTGCACCACTTCCAGGCAAGGGCGGGGACGTGTTCGTGTCGCCACACCGTAGGAAAACGCAGGTCAGCGGCGTATGTGGTGGGACACCATAGTTCGGGTGTGCCGTGTGCGCCCAGCCTCCATGGCCTGCTGCTGCGACCCTGCCGAAGGCCTTCGAGGGGCCTGGGGAGGGGCTGTCCGGGTTGCACTGATCGGGCACGTTTTGGTGGTGCGGTGCTGACTCCCGTGCTGGTTCGGTGCTGACTGAAGTCCCATGCCAGCACCCGTGTTCATCCCTCCCGTGCTGACTTCGTGCTGACTACAGTGAGTGGAACCTGCGTACATGGGGCAGACCGGGCACGGTCGTCATGGCAGCGGTCGGCACTATTCCGCTCAGGATCAGGATGGGTCCTCATGTGTGCCTGCTCAGGACTTGTCCGGCTCCCCAGGGCCTCGCCCGTCCAGCACGGTCGCCCGTCGGCCCTGCTCCGGGCTCTTGCCCTGCGCCAGGAGCCCGTGCTCGATCCGGTCGGCGTCCGGGTGCCGGCCCTCCTCCAGGAGGAGTTCGGCCTGCCGCTCGGTCACCACGTCCCCGTCCGTCAGGCCGAGCGCGGCCAGGCCCCGGCTCTTCCACACTCCGGGCGGGACACGGGCTTCGTCCTGGGCGGAGCGCAGCGGCGTGTCCGCGGGGCGGTGGCCGTCGCCGACCATCACGCCACGGAACAGGTAGCGCCGCCCGTTCCCCGGGCGAACTGGGGACATGCTGATCATCGGCCCTGGAACCTTGGCGCTGACCGGCACAAAAGCGCGATCCGGGGTCCTTCCCGCCGGGCGGGAGGCCATCACCAGCGGCCTGGTGTGTGTCGGCGGGACGGATTTCTGTGTCGTGGTGGAACTTCGTCGGCCGTACGGACGAGGAGATGCGGAAGGCGAGGGAGGACTGGATGACCGGCTCCTGCTTCGGCGAGGCGAAGGGCTACGACGGCGACCGGCTGGACGCGCTGGAGGGGAGTGGAAACCGGCCCGCTATATCCCGCGTTGATCGTTTGCCTATCTCCTTCCTCTTTCATCAAGGCCGGGGGCGCGGAGCCCCTCGACCGACCGTCAGTGAGCCAGGGGACAGGAGCCGACGCATGCGTCCGCGATGGAGTGACGACGACCGGCCTCGTGACGAGGTCGCGCCACAGGGCAGCGCGGACGGCGACGCCTACGTCTGCCCGCCCGTCCGGGGGACCGGGCCCGGACGGGCTCCGGACGGGCGGCTGCTGCTCGCCGGCGAGGGCCACGCGCTCCGGGCGCTCACGGCGGCCGCGGAGCGGGCCGGGTGCCCTGACGTCCGGGTCCGCCGGACGGACGAGGGCGGTGCCGAGGCTCTCGGCGGCCTCGCGGAGTGGGCGGAGAGGGAGAGGCTCACGGCCGCCGACACCGTGCTTCACGTCGCGCGTTCGACAGCCGAGTTGGCGGCCACGGCCGACCGGTGCGCCGACGTCGGGGCCTGGCTGGGGCAGGTGCTGGTGCACGAAGACGAACTGTGGACCGGTCCGCTCGGTCCCGCGGACCGCACCGCCGCGGCCTCGGCCTGGCGGCGACTGCGCGGTTTTCCGCCGCAGGGCCGGCTGGACGGGCCGGTGGGCACCGCGCCGGACGGCTTCGGCGCCGCGCCGGTGGGCGGTGCGGTGGACGGCCCCGCCGGCGCGGTGCTCGCCGTCGGGCGGACGGAATGGATCGCCGACCGGCTCCTGAGCGCCTGGCTGGGCCGCGGCGGCGCAGGGGTGGCGGGCGCCGTGGAAGGGACCGGGAGCGCCGGAGCCGCAAGAGCGGGAGGAGCGGGAAGCGTCGGAGCCGCGGGAGCGGGAGAGGCCGGAGCCGCTGGAGCGGCACGGGTCGGAGGCGTCGCAGGCGGCCTCGGGCACCCCGAAGAGCCGTACCTCGTGCGTACCGACGTGCGGACGTCGTCCAGCAGCCGGCACCCCGTCGTGCCCCTGCCCCGGCCCGCTCGATCGGCCACCCGGGCCAGTACCGAGACGGGGGCGCGGGTCGCGTTCCTCGGGCGGATCGGGGGTGCGGCCGTCGAGCCCGCACGGCTGTTGGAGCTGATCGACGCCGTGGCGGACGCCCGGACCGGGCTTCTCGGTCCGGTCCCGGAGGCTACGCCGGGGCCGACCGGCCTGTGGGGGTGCGCGGTCGCGGTGCCCGACCCGTTCGGGCCGCTGCCCGCCGAGGCGCCGGGTGTCACCGTGTGGGGTCACGGGCGGGACGCCCGGAGCGCCCGCCTCGCGGCCCTGCTCGACGCGCTCGCCACGTACGGGACCCTCGCCGCCGCCCCGAACGCCCGGAGCGGTCGTGAGGTCTGGGGCCTGGACCTCGTCACCGACCGGCTGCGCCTGGTCCCCGCGGCCGAGGCGTACCCGGCCCCGGCGCCGGGCACGCCCTACCGGCTGCCGGCGGGCGCGGCGGCCGGGCTCACCTGGGCGGCCGCGGTGGAGGCCGCGCTGACCGGGCACTGCGAGGTGCTGGTGACCCACCGACTCGCCCAGCCGGGCGTACGCGTCCCCCGGCTCGCGCTCCCGGGTCACGGGGGCCCCGCCGCCCTCCACGCGTTGCGTGCGGCGGGTGAACCCGTCGCCCACGACCTGTCCGCGCTGCTCTCCGTTCCGGCCTGCGCGATCCGGCTCGGGGACGACACCGTCGTCGCCGTCGCCGCCACATGGAGCGAGGCCCTTGCGGCCGCCGCGGAACGCGCCCTGATCGCCCGGGAGAAGGGCGCCCCTCCCACCGGCCCCGCCGTCCCGACCGTCCCCTCCGTCACACCGGACCGGGAGGCGGCCGCCCGGCCGCTCCCGGTGGAGGACGGGGTGTCCGCGCGAGCGGGGCTCGTCGAGGTGCTCCGGGCCCAAGGGCGCACTCCCGTCGCGGTGTTGCTCGACCACGATCCGGAGGCCGTCCGCCTCCTCCCGTATCTTGTCCATGTGGCGCTGCTTGATGGCTGACGCCCCCTCATGCCCGGTTCGGGCCCGATGCCGGGCACGGGTTCGCGGGAAACATTCCCGGGGGCAGGTGCCGCTTCCTTGCGGGCCGTGTAATGATCTCGTGACCGGACGCCTGGCGTCCGGCGACTGTGCGACGGGGGGTCGCGAAGACGCGAGTGCAGAAGGCAGGATCCATGGGGGGGTCGATTCGGTTCAGCGTGCTCGGAGCCGTGTCCGTGCACCGGGGCGAGACGCCGATCACCATCGGTTCTCCCCAGCAGCAGGCCCTGCTCGTGGCGCTGCTGCTGCGCTCCGGCCGGGTCGCCTCCACGCACGAACTGATCGCTTCGGTCTGGGGCGAGGAGCCCCCGGGCTCCGCGCTGGCGAGCCTGCGCACCTACGTGTGGCGGCTGCGGCAGCTCCTGGAGGAGGACTCCGCCGCACCTCGGCTGCTGCTCTCCCAGCCCGACGGCTACCGCATGGTGGCGCCGCCGCTCTCGGTGGACCTGCACCGTGCCGAGCAGCTCGCCGCCGAGGCCGGCCGGGCCCGGGCCGGGGGCGACGACGAGGCCTGCGGGCGGCTGCTGGCCGAGGCGCTCGGCCTCTGGCAGGGCGCGCCGCTGGCGGGAGTGCCCGGCCCCTACGCCGAGCAGCAGCGGGCTCGTTTCACCGAGCTGCGGATGGGGCTGGAGGAGGAACGTTTCGCTCATGAGCTGCAGGCGGGCCGGTACGGCGCGGTCATTCCCGACCTCACCGTGTTCACACAGGAACACCCGCTCCAGGAGCGGCCGTACGGCTTTCTCATGCGCGCCCTGTACGCCTCCGGGCGGCAGGCGGACGCGCTGGCGGTCTACGCGCGAGCACGCCGTGTCCTCGCCGAGGAACTCGGCGTCGACCCCGGTCCCGAACTGACCGCGCTGCACGAACGGGTCCTCGCGGGCGACCCGCTCCTCGACGTCTCGGTCCGCGGCACCGCGCCGGCCGCAGCCGCCCCCGAGGCCCCCCGCGACCCGCGGAGTCCCGAGGATCCGCAGCCCTCCCCGGCGCTTCGGACCGTCGAACCCGACACCGGCACCACTTCCGCACCCGACCCCGAGTCCGCCGCACCGGTTCTGGCCCGCCCCGCCCAACTCCCCGCCGACGCATTCGACTTCACCGGCCGCGCCGAACAGGTCGAGGAGTTGAGCCGGGTCCTCACCGCCCCGGATCGGACCTCGCTCCCGGTCGCGTCCATCAGCGGCATGGGCGGCCTCGGCAAGACCACCCTCGCCCTGCGGGTCGCCCACCGGATCAAGCACGAGTTCCCCGACGGGCAGCTCTACGTCGATCTGCGCGGCAGCGGTCTCGAGCCCGCCGACCCGTCGGCCGTCCTCGGCAGCATGCTCGCCGCGATGGGCGTGCCGCCGCACGCGCTCCCGGTCATGACCGACGACCGCGCCCGGCTCCTGCGCACCCTGCTCGACGGCCGGCGCATGCTGCTGCTCCTCGACAACGCCCGGGACCCCGCCCAGGTGGGCCCGCTGCTGCCCGGCTCGGCCGGCTGCGCCGTGATCGTCACCAGCCGGACCCGGCTCGTCGGCATCCCCAGCGCGGTCACCGCCGTGGCCCTGGACGTTTTCGCGGCCGACGAGGCGATCGAGCTGCTCACCGCGATCGTCGGCGCCGCACGCGTGGAGGCGGAGCCCGCCGCAGCGACCGAACTGGTGACCGCGTGCGGACATCTCCCGCTCGCCGTCCGGATCGTGGCCGCCCGCCTCGCCGCCCGGCCGCGCTGGCAGATCGAGACCATGACCCGTCGGCTCGCCGACGAGCGCCGCCGCATCGGCGAGCTCCGCGCCGGTGACCTGGCCGTCGCGGCCACCTTCGAACTCGGTTACCGCCAGCTCCCGCAGGAACAGGCGCGCGCCTTCCAGCTCCTCGCCCCGGTCGCCCGGCCCAGCATCGGACTGGGGGTGGCCGCCGCGGCCCTCGGTCTCGACCCGTACGACACCGAGGAGATCCTCGAGTCCCTGGTCGACGCGGCCATGCTGGAGGCCCCGCAGCCCGGCCGGTATCGCTACCACGACCTCGTCTGGTCCTTCGCGCTCCAGCTCGGCGTGTCGCCGGGCGACGGCGGTGCCGAGGCCGGCATCCCCGTGCTGCCGCCGCTCCTCGACCACCTGCTGGCCGCCGGGCGCGCCGCCTTCCAGTGCATGGTGCCCGGCGACCCGGACGGAATCTTCCTCACCCCCGGCTCCGTGCCCGCGCCTCACTTCGCCGGGTTAGCGGCGGCCCGCGCCTGGGTGACCGCCGAGTTCGAATGCCTCACCAACGCGGTGATGCTGGCCGCCCGCAGCCCCGCCGGGGCGGCCCCGCGGATCCTGCGCGTAGCCGCCGACCTGCTCATCGCCCTCACGCCGTTCGGCAAGGACATCCCGTACGGGCAGCTCGCCGCCGCCGCGCAGGCGCTGGCCGAGACCGCCGCGCTGCGCGGCGACGACCATGTCGCAGGGCGGGCCCGCTTCGTCTGCGGGAACGCCGCCCTGCAGAGCGTCCGGCTCGCCGAGGCCGAGCTGTTCACCCGGCTCGCAGCGGAGGCCTGCGAGCGGGTCGGCGACCGGGTGATCCTCCGGCAGACGCTCAACGACCGGGGTCTGATAGCGCAGTTCCAGCACCGCTACGAGGACGCGGTGCACTGCTACGACCAGGCGATCGAGCTGGCGGAGAAGCTCGGGCACCGCTCGGGCGAACTGGTGACGCGGCTCAACGCGGCGCAGGCCCGGCTGAGCGGCGGCCGCGCCGAGGAGGCGCTCGTCGCGTGCGCCGAGGCGCTGGCCGCGCTGCGGGAGGTCGAGGACCATCACGGCGCCGCCTACGCGCTCTACGTGCAGGGCATGGCCCTGCACGAACTGGGGCGGTACGACGAGGCGGTCGCGAGCCACACCCGGTGCCTGGACCTGTGCGCGGCCTGGCAGATCCGCGGACAGGAGGCGCAGGCCCGCTTCCGGCTGGCCGAGACCCTGCGGACCACGGGCCGCCGGGAGGAGGCCGTCAGGGAGGCGAGCCGTGCGCTGGTGCTGTGCGAGCAGCGCTGCGCGGAGCGCGACCAGGGGCTCGCCCTCCTGGTGCTCGGCCGTACCCTCGCCGACCTCGGCGACTCCGGGGTCGCGGCGGCCAGGGCCCGGCAGGCCCACACGCTGTTCACCCGGCTCGGGCTGCCCGACGCCGACCACGCGGCGGCCCTCCTCACAGCCCTCGGTGAACCCCTGTGAAGCTGCCCCCGGCCCTCCGGCAGGAACGATATATCCGCAGCTCAGAGCGCATATCCAGGATTTATCCAGCGTAGATCGACAGTTGGCAGAGTCTCACTCGGCAGCACGAACGACGAGCGAACGGAAGACCGAGACATGCGAGCGATCACCTCCACCACCCGCACCGCCCACACCCTGCGCACCGCCTGCGTCGCGGCCACCGCGCTGATGCTCGGCCTCTCGGTTCTGGCCGTCGCCGAACAGCAGCTCTCGGCCCCCGCGCCGAGCACCGTCGTGGCCGACGGCCCGATCGTCACCGACCCCCAGGAGGAGTGGAACAGCCGCGGCTGACCACGTCGGCGCGGTCCGTCGCGGACGACGGGGACGGACGGCGAAACGAACGAGCATGCATGGGGGAGTCATGACGGGTGGTAGTCCGGCGGCGTTGGCGGAACGAGACGTCGCCACCCTGGTCCGTGCCGCGCGGACCCGCAACGGGGTCAGCCAGCGGGACCTCGCCGAGAAGTCCGGGATCGGTCTGCGGACGCTCCGTGAGATCGAACGGGGCCGGGTACGCGCCCCGAGATCCGGATCGCTGCGCAGAATCGCCGAAGCCCTGGACGAACCCGCGCTGCTCGCGCAGGTCGGTGCCACGGCCGGTGCCGAAGGGGAGGTCCCCGAGGACGCCCCGCTGGTCCTGAAGATCCTCGGCCGGCTCTCCGCCACGCGCGGCGCGGCCGAACTGCTCACCGGAACGCCGAAGCAGCGGACCCTGCTCGGACTGCTCGCGCTCCAGGCCCATCAGGTGGTCGAACGCGACGAGATCATCGAGGTCCTCTGGGACGGCGAACTGCCCGACACGTTCGGCCAGTTGATCCACACCTACATCTCACGCATCCGGCTGATGCTGGAGGCGCACACCCTGCCCGGCGCCGGCCGGACCGCGGTTCTGCGGCGCGGCGGCGGCTATGAGCTCCGGATCGAGGGGGACAGTCGACTCGACGTCCTGGAGTTCGGCCGGCTGACGCACGAGGCCGCGCGGGCCCGTGCCGGCGACGACCCGGTGCACGAACAGGCCCTGCTCGCCGAGGCGCTGCGGCTCTGGCGCGGGCCGCTCCTGGAGGGCGCCCCGCCACGGCTGGCCCGCCACGCCGCCGCCGTCGAGCACGCCCGCCTGCGCGTCGCCTCCGCGCTGCGCCTCGCCGATCTCGCCCTCGCCCGCGGCCAGTACGAGGAGGTGCTCGCCCAGCTCGGGCCGATCGCCCGGCACGAGATGCTGCACGAGGGCCTGCACGCTCGGCTGCTCGCCGCGCTCGCCGGTTCCGGCCGCCGGGCGGAGGCGCTGGAGCTGTTCGCCGCGGTCGACCGCAGGCTCCGCGTCGAGAGCGGCATCGAGCCCGGTGCCCAACTCCGCGAGGCCCAGATGGCCGTGCTGGGGGAGGACGCCCCGGCCGCGACGGCGAGGACGGCGCAGCCCGCCGGCCGGTCCGACGCGCCGAGCTCCGTCCAGCTGCCGCGGAGCGTCGGGGACTTCGTGGGCCGGGCCGAGCACTTCCAGGTCCGGCAGTACCTGACCGGGCAGGGGCCGCTGGCCGCGTTCGGCGCGGCCCCGGTCGCCGTGCTCCACGGACCCGTCGGCGTCGGCAAGTCCGCCCTGACCGTCCAGATCGCCGCGGCCGTCTCCCGCCACTTCCCCGACGGCGTCCTGCATGCCCGGCTACGCACCGGCACGCCCGACGAGGTCCGCACCGTGCTGCGCGACTTCGCCCGGGCGCTGGGCGTGCCGACGGCCGGGCTGCCCGCCGGGCAGGCCGAACTCGCGGCGCTCTACCAGGAGTCCGTCGCCGGCCGCCGGGTCCTGGTGGTCATCGACGACGCACCCGGTGAACGCGCCGTCCGCCCGTTGCTGCCGTCCGGCCCCGGCGGCGCCGCGCTGCTGGCCGGCCAGATCCCGCTGTCCGGTCTGGAGGGCGCCCAGCCCTTCCGCGTCGAGCGCTTCACCGCCGACCAGTCCGTTTCCCTGCTCGCCCGGATCGCCGGTGAGCGGCGGGTGCTGGCCGAACGGACGGCGGCCGAGACCGTTGCCGAGCTGTGCGACGGGATCCCGCTGGCCGTGCGGATCGCGGGCATGCGGCTAGCCGCCCGCCCGCACTGGACCCTCGCCCGGCTGGCGGACCGGCTGGCCGACGAGGAGCGGCGGCTGTCGGAGCTGGTCGCCGGAGACCTGTCCGTACGGGAACGGCTGACCTCCGCGTACGAGGGCCTGGACCCCGTGCTCCGCGACGCCGTGCGCGCCCTCGCCCGGTCCGCGGACCGGGCGTTCACCCCCGCAGGAGCGGCCGCCGTGCTGCGCTGCGGCGGACGCCAGGCGGAGGACCTCCTGGAGCGGCTTGTCGACCACCATCTGCTCGACCCCCCGGCGGGCGCCGGCGAGGAGTACGCGATTCCGCCCCTCGTACGCCTCCACGCCTGGGAGCGATGAACGGCGTGAGGGGACGGTCGTCGATGCCCACCGTCCCCGTCCCCTCACGCGTCCTTCACGGCGGCGGAGCGCTCACGCGTCGCGGGTGCGGAGCGTCAGCCAGCCGCCGACCGCCGCCGCGGCCGCCCACACCGCCATGACCAGCACCCCGGTCATGGGGCTGTAGGGCGCCGCGACGGCGGGGTCGAGCCGCAGCCCGTACTGGCCGGCCCGGTCGGGCAGGTACCAGGCCAGCTCCTTCAGGCCGGGGATCTCGGCCAGCACGGGTGAGACCAGGAACAGCACCGGGACCAGGACGCCCATGGAGAGCATCAGACTGCGCAGCATCGCCGTGAACCCCATGCACATGACCGCGAGCAGCGGGAAGTACAGGGCCCCCACCACGATCGCCCGCACCGTCCCCGCATCGCCGAACGCCGTGCCGTGCTCGCCGAGCAGGCGTTGGGAGAGGAAGAACGTGCACAGCGAGGCGACCACGCCGGCCACCAGGGCCAGCACCGCCCCGACGGTCAGCTTGGCCGCGTACATCAGGCCGCGCTTGGGCACCACCGCCAGCGAGACCCGGATCGCGCCGTTCTGGTACTCGTTGCCGACGACCAGAACGGCGAAGGCGATCACGACGACATGGGCGAAGAGGATGCCGTAGTAGCCGAGCTGCACCGGGTCGAAGCCCGGGCCGTCCGCCTCCTCGGGGCCGACCGACCCCGACACGCCGGCGCCGATGGCGACGAGCAGGGCCGCGGCCAGCGGCAGCGACCACAGGACCGGACGCACCGAGCGGATCTTCGTCCACTCCGAGCGGAGCACCGCGTTGACAGACATCGTCAGACCACCTCTCCGAGGGGTCGCCCCCCGTACTCCACCGAATCGGCGGTCATCCGCATGAAAGCCTCTTCCAACGAGTCCTCGACCTGGACCAGTTCCAGGACGGCGGCCCTCTCGTGAGCCGCGATCCGGCCGACATCGGCGGCCTCCGCCGCGTGCACCTCCAGCGCGCCGTCGTCGCCCGGCACCACCCGCAGCCCCTTGCGCACCAAGGCCTCGCGCAACCGCTCCGGCTCGTCGGCCCGCACCCGCACCCGGGAGCGGCCGTGCTCCGCGGCGAACTCGGCCATGGACACGTCCGCCAGCAGCCGGCCCCGGCCGATCACGACCAGCCGGTCCGCAAGCAGCGCCGTCTCCGTCATCAGATGACTGGAGATCAGCACCGCCCGCCCCCGCGCCGCCAACCCCTTGAGGAAGTGCCGCAGCCAGCGGATGCCCTCCGGGTCCAGGCCGTTGACCGGCTCGTCGAGGATCAGCACCTCGGGGTCGCCGAGCAGAGCCGCGGCGATGCCCAGGCGCTGACGCATCCCCAGCGAGAACCCGCCGACCCGCCGACGGGCCGCGGACTCCAGGCCGACCTGCTCCAGCACCTCGTCGACCCGCGCCCGCGGCATGCGCCCGGCGTGGGCGATGCAGAGCAGATGGTCGCGCGCGGTTCGTCCCGGATGCGCCGCGCCGGCGTCCAGCAGCGCGCCGACGTGGCGCAGCGGCTCGACCAGCCGGCCGTACGGCCGTCCCGCGATCAGCACCTCGCCCGCCGTGGGCCGGTCAAGCCCCAGGATCATCCGCAGGGTGGTCGACTTCCCCGCACCGTTCGGGCCGAGGAAGCCGGTGACCGAACCGGCCCGCACCTGGAAGGTGAGACCCTGCACCACCGTCCTGTCGCCGTAGGCCTTCACCAGACCCCGTACTTCCACGGCGGGTGCGTCGCCCGCACCGTGCGCCGTTCCGTTGTCCCTGTTCATGTCCCCAAGCCAATCGTCCGGCGGCCCCGGACGGATCCCCCGACGGCGGGAGTCACCTCCCCCCGGGGAGGGAGCTGATCCACATGAGACGTCTGCCGTCGACGCTCCACGACGCCCTGCGCCAGGGCCGTACGTACGCCCGCGGGCTCCATCTGCTGCTCGGCGGGGCCGTGGGACCGGTCTGCGTGCTGGTGTGGCCCGGCATCACCGACAACCTGGGCCGTACCCTCGCGGCCTGCGCCCTCGTGCCGGTGGTCCCCCTGCTGCTGCTCGGCCTGGTGCCGGGGACGCGGCGCGCGGAGGGCATCCAGGCGCGGCTGCTGCTCGTTCCGGACGACGAGAACGACATCGGCCGTGCCCCGGCCCGGAGTCTCTCCGACCGCCGGCGCACCAGCGTCTGGCTGGTGCTGCGCTGCTGGTGGGGACTGCTCGTCGCCACGGTCGTCGCCCAGCTGCTGTCCGTCACGGGAACGCTGGCGTCCGCGCCCGCCGTCGAGGGGGCCCGGACGATCCTCGGCGTCACCATCCCCGGCGGCCACCGGCACATCTGGTACCTGGGCCTGGTGCCGCCGCTGCTGCTCGCCGCGTTCGTGCTGGTCGTATGGGCCGGGCACGTCCAACTCGCCCTCGCGCGACGGCTGCTGGGCCCCTCGACGGCCGAGCGGCTCGCGGAGGCGGAGCGCCGGGCGGACGAACTGCTGGCCCGCAACCGGCTCGCGGGCGAACTCCACGACTCCATCGGCCACGCCCTCACGGTCACCGTGCTGCAGGCGAGCGCGGCCCGCGAACTCATCCACACCGACCGAGACTTCGCGATCCGGGCGCTGACCGCCATCGAGGACACCGGCCGCCGCGCCATGGACGACCTGGAGCGCACCCTCGGCTATCTGAAGGAGGACGAGCTGGCCGCCCGCACCGTCCGGCCCACGCTCGCGGACATCGGGCAGCTCCTGGAGGCCAGCCGCGCGGCGGGCGTCACGGTGCGCTCGCGCACCGCCGCCGAGGTCGACGCCGTGCCGGGCGTCGTCTCCCGCGAGGCGTACCGCATCCTTCAGGAGGCGCTCACCAACGCCATGAAGCACGCGCCCGGTTCACCCGTGGACGTCGACCTGGACGTCACCGGCGAACAGGTCCGGCTCACCGTCGCGAACCCGCTGGTGGAGGAGGCCCCGCGGGCTCCCGGCACCGGCAAGGGGCTGCGAAGTCTGCGGGAGCGCGCCGCACTGCTGGGCGGCCGGGCCACCGCCGGAGCCGCATCGGGGCGCTGGACCGTCAGCGCCCGCCTTCCCCTACGGTTGGGATCGTGATCATGGACATCTCCGTACTCCTCGTCGACGACGAGGAGCTCGTCCGGGCCGGCATGTCGGCCATCCTCGGCAACGCCGAGGGCATCACCGTGGCCGGCGAGGCCTCCGACGGCTGCGAGGTGGTGCCGCTCGTCCGGAGGCTGCGCCCGGACGTCGTCGTCATGGACGTACGGATGCCCACCGTCGACGGCATCACCGCGACCCGCGATCTCATGGCCGCCGTCGCCGACCCGCCGAGAGTCCTGGTGATCACCACGTTCGAGCGGGACGACTACGTCTACGAGGCGCTCAGGGAAGGGGCGTCGGGGTTCCTGCTCAAGCGGTCCCGGCCCGCCGAGATCGTCCAGGCCGTCCGAACCGTGGCGACCGGGGACTCGGTGCTCTTCCCCGCCGCGATCCGCTCGCTGGTGGAAGGGCGTCAGGCCCGAGAGCCGGGCGACGCGCTGGCCCGCGCCCAGCTCACGGAGCGGGAGGCGGACGTGCTGCGGCTGATGGCGCGGGGGATGTCCAACGCGGAGATCGCCGCGCAGCTGTTCCTGGGGGTGCAGACGGTCAAGACCCATGTCAGCGGCACCCTGGCGAAGCTGGGGGCGCGCGACCGGACGCAGGCGGTGGTCCTGGCGTACGAGTCGGGGTTCGTCGGCGTGGGCTGAGAAGGCTCCGGGGCTCCCGGGGCCGACGGCATCCGTCAGCCGACGAGGTCCTTCAGGCGGGAGACCACCGTCGCCTCGGACTCGCCCTCCTGCGGCACCGGCACGACCTGGAGATGGGTGACCCCGGCCTCGCGGTAGGCGTCCAGGCGATCCCTCACATAGCTCTCCGTGCCGCAGATCGTGGTGGCTTCGAGCAGTGCGGCGGGCACGGCGGCCGCGGCCCCGGCCTTGTCGCCGGCCCGGAACAGCCGCTGGATCGTCTCCGCCTCACGGGCATAGCCGTACCGGCTGACCAGGTCGTGGTAGTAGTTGTGGCCGGGCGCGCCCATGCCCCCGACGAACAGCGCGAGCTGGCCGCGGGCCAGCTCCCGGGCCCGCTCGGCGTCCGGGCCGATCGCGAGCAGACCGCCCGCCGAGATCTGGAGCGGGCCCAGCTCGGGCGCGCGGGTCGCGGCGCCCTCCTTGAGCGCAGGCCCCCACACCCGGTCGCACCACTCGGGGACGAAGAACAGCGGCAGCCAGCCGTCGGCGGTCTCGGCGACCATCCGGACGTTCTTCGGGCCGAGCGCGGCCACCCACACCGGGACGGACGGGCGGACCGGCGGCGTCAGCAGCCGCATCGGCTTGCCGAGGCCGGTGCCCTGCCCCTCGGGCAGCGGCAGCGTGATCGTGGACCCCTGGTGACGCACCGGCTCGTCCCGCCGCCAGAAGGCGCGCATGACCTCGATGGTCTCGCGGGTCCGGGCCACCGGCGCGGCGTACGGCACCCCGTGCAGACCCTCGACGACCTGCGGGCCCGAGGAGCCGAGGCCGAGGTGGCAGCGTCCGCCGGACAGGGCGTCGACGCCGGCCGCGGTCATCGCCAGCAGGGCGGGCGTCCGGCTGAACACCGAGAGGATGCCGGAACCGATCTCGATCCGCTCGGTGCGGGCGGCGAGGAAGCCCATGAAACTGGGTGCGTCGTAGCCGTACGCCTCCGGCACCCAGACCAGGTCGAGGCCGGCCCGCTCAAGTTCGGCCACCTGGCCGGCCGCGGCGACGATGTCGGTGTCGTACTTCAGCTGCATGGAGATCTTCATGGCGGGGGCTCCGGGGGTGCGTCGGCGGGGTGACGGGACGTCAGAGGCGGGATTCGACAGCACGCGTCAGGCGCGCGGTGCGTCGAGGCGGGGGAGGGCGCCCTCGGCGATCAGCTCCCGGACCCGGAACTTCTGGATCTTCCCGGAGGCGGTCAGCGGCAGCCCGTCCGCGAGGTACCACCGGGCCGGGATCTTGTGCGGGGACAGCTGCTCGCGGCAGAGGGCGACGCACTCCTCGACGTCCGGGCCCTCCGGGCGGTCGGCGGCGGGCAGCAGCACCGCGGCGACGATCTCGCCCCACCGGTCGTCCGGCACCCCCACCACCAGGGCGTCGCGGACGCCGGGCAGCGTGCTGAGGAAGGACTCGACAGGCCCGGGCGCGATGTTCTCGCCGCCCCGGATGATCAGGTCGCTCAGCCGGCCCTCGATCCGGACCGCACCGGTCGCGTCCATCGAACCGAGGTCCCCGGTGTGCAGCCAGCCGTCCGCGTCCACCTTCCGCGCGGTGGCCTCCGCGTCGCCGTAGTACGCGAGGAGCTGCTGGTAGCCGCGGGCGCAGATCTCGCCGGGGACGCCGAGCGGCTGCACCCGGCCGGTGTCCGGGTCCACGATCTTGCACGCGACGTGCGGCAGCGGCCGGCCGACGGTGCTGGTCTTGTCCTCGGCGGTGTCGTCCGGCCGGGTCAGGGTGACCACGGAGGCCAGCTCGGTCTGTCCGTACAGGTTGAACACCGTGGTCGAGAACAGTTCCTCGGTCTCGGTGATGAGCTGCGGGCGCACCGGCGCCGCGCCGGTGAGGACGGAGGAGAGCCGGGCCGGCGCGCCGTCGGCGGAGCGTGCCACGTCGTTCAGGGCGGTCAGCACCGTCGGCACACTGGTGAGCACCGCGCCGGGCGAGCGGCGCAGCACCTCGAAGAGGACCTTGGGGTCGAAACGCTCCAGGAGCGTGAAGACGCCGCCGCTCCACAGCGGCCCCAGGCAGGAGATGACACAGCCGGCGGTGTGGAACATCGGCAGCGGGGAGACCACGGTCGCGCCGTCGTGGACGCCGAGCCCCTCGAAGGTCAGCCGGGCCACGTTGACCACGGACCGGTGCGAGAGCAGTACCGCCTTCGGGTCGCCGGTGGTGCCGGAGGTGAACTGTATCTGCGCCGGGACGGCGGCGATCTCCTCCTGAGAGGGCAGCGGCGCGGCACCCCGCAGCGACTCCCACGCGGCGAGCGGCACGACGTGCCGCAGACCCGGCAGGTCCGGCGTCACCGCCCGTACCGTCCCGGCCATGTCGTAACCCCGGACGGCGTCGGCGTGGATCAGCATCTCGGCCTCGGAGGTGCGCAGGGCGTGCGTCAGCTCGCCGGCCCGCAGCGCCGGGTTGAGCGTCACCAGCGTCACCCCGGCCAGCGCCGCCGCGTACGCGACGATCGGCCACTCCGGGACGTTCGGCGCCCACAGGGCGACCCGCGCGCCGAGTCCGACGCGCTCCCGCAGCCCGCCCGCCACGCTCTCGGCCTCGGCCAGCAGCTCGGCGTACGTCCAGCGGCGCGGGGCGCCGCCGTCGTCCGGGACCGACTCCAGGGCCGGAGCGTCCGGTCGGCCCGCGGCGACCTCGCGCAGCAGGGAGCCGACGGTGTGGTCCGAGAGCGGCGCCTCGGTGTCCGCGGGGCGGAGCGACTCGACGAGAGGGGTCTCGATGTGCGGAACGCCGGCGTGCGGGGTGCCGGTGCGCGGGGCGGCCGGTGCGGTGCTGACCTGCATGGTGACTCCTCGGCGGTGGGCTGCCGGTCCGTCCGGCGCTGGTCCCATCCCACCGCGCGGGCCCCTGACGCCGGATCCCCCGGCGGCTGGAAGCCGTTCCCTCCCGGGAGGGAACCGGACGGGGGAGGCAGGAACCGTGCAGATCCCGTCCAGGGCCGGCCGTCCGGACGCCGGTAACGTGCGCCCGCTTGTGCCCGCCCTCGACCGGAGGCCGCGGGGGCGAAAGGAGTCGCAGGTGGAAATGACGGCGGGCTGGCCGGCCCTGGACGGCATACGGGTCCTCGATCTCTCGCGGTTGCTGCCCGGCGGATTCACCACGGTGCTGATGGCCGACCTCGGCGCCGACGTGGTCAAGGTGGAGAGCCCGGACGGCGGCGACTACGGCAGGCTGGTCGAGCCGGAGACGTTCGCGGCGCTCAACCGCAACAAGCGCTCCCTCGTCCTGGACCTGCGTGACCCGGCCGGGCGGGACACCCTGCTGCGTCTGGTGGAGCGCAGCGACGCCGTGGTGGAGAGCCACCGGCCCGGCGTCCTCGACGCCATGGGCCTCGGGTACGCGCGGCTGCGCGAGGCCAACCCGCGGGTGGTGCTGTGCTCGATCACCGGCTTCGGACAGCACGGCCCCTACGCCTCCCGGCCCGGCCACGACCTCAATTTCCTCGCACTGGCGGGCTTCTTCGCCGTGCCGCACCGCCCCGGCGAGCGCGTCGACCGGGTGGGCCTGAGGATCGCCGACCTCGCCGGAGCGATGTACGCGGCGCTGTCCACCGCGGTCGCGGTCGCCTCCGCCCGCGCCACCGGCCACGGCCAGCACCTCGACGTGTCGCTGCACGAGGCGGCCGCCGCCTGGGCCGGACCGCTCGCGCTGCCTCTGCGCACGCTGCCCGACCCCGCCGACAACCCCCTGGTCACCGGCGACAACGACGTGTTCACCGCCGCCGACGGCGGCCGGATCGCGCTCGCGACCTTCGAGGACAAGTTCTGGCTGACCTTCCGCACGGCCTTCGCCGGGGAGTTCCCCGAGCTCGACGACGACGCGTACGACCGCCGCGCGGCGCGCACCCGGGCCCGTGGGCGGATCCGGGAGCTGCTCACCGGCGTCTTCGCCCGCCGCGACCTGGCCTGGTGGTGCGCCGCGCTCGCCGGCCTGGATCTGCCCTGGGCGCCGGTGTACGAGACCGCCGACGCGTTCCTGGCCGACGTACACGTCGCCGCCCGCGACCTGGTCGGGTCTCTGCCGGGGTCGCCGACCGAGGAGCCGCGCCGGCAGGTCCGCTTTCCCGTCCTGTTCGGCGCCGGACTCGACTCGCTGCGCGGTGCCGCCCCCGGGCACGGCGAGCACACCGCCGAGATCCTCGCGGAGCTGGACCGATGAGCGGGCGCGGCGCGTTCGCGGAGAGCGCCGAGCACCGGGCGCTGCGGGAGGCCGTCGCCGCGTTCGCGCGCGGCCGGGGCGGCGCCGGTCCCGACCCGCGCTCCCCGAAGGAGCTGTGGGCGGAGGCGGGACGGCTCGGCTACCTCGGGGTCAACCTGCCGGAGGAGTACGGCGGCGGGGGCTGCGGGATCACCGAACTCTCGCTCGTCATGGAGGAACTCGGCGCGGCCGGCAACCCGTTGCTCATGCTGGTCGTGTCGCCCGCCATCTGCGGCACGGTCATCAGCCGCTTCGGCACCCCGGAGCAGAAGCGCCGGCTGCTGCCCGGACTGGCCGACGGCTCCTCCCGGATGGCCTTCGGCATCACGGAGCCGGACGCCGGGTCCAACTCCCACCGGCTGACCACCACCGCCCGCCGCGACGGCACGGACTGGCTGCTCACCGGCCGGAAGGTCTTCGTCTCCGGGGTCGACGAGGCCGACGCCACCCTGATCGTGGGCCGGACGGCGGACGCCCGCACCGGCCGCCTCAAGCCGTGCCTCTTCGTCGTCCCGCGCGACACCCCCGGCTTCGCCCACCACGAGATTCCGATGGAGCTCAGCGCCCCGGAGAGGCAGTTCGAACTCGTCCTGGACGACGTACGGCTGCCCGCCGACGCGCTGGTCGGCGAGGAGGACGCGGGACTCCAGCAGCTCTTCGCCGGGCTGAACCCCGAACGCGTCATGATCGCCGCGTTCGCCGTCGGCCTGGGCCGGCACGCCCTGGACAAGGCCGTGGACTACGCCCGTACCCGGCAGGTGTGGTCGACCCCGATCGGCGCCCACCAGGCCGTCGCCCACCCGCTCGCCCGGATCCACGTCGAGCTGGAACTCGCCCGGCTGATGACCCGCAAGGCCGCCGAACTCTACGACGCGGGCGACGACATGGCTGCGGGCGAGGCCGCCAACATGGCCAAGTACGCCGCCGCCGAGGCCTGCGCCCACGCCGTCGACCAGGCGATCCACACCCTGGGCGGCAACGGCCTGACGACCGAGTACGGGCTCGCCTCGCTGCTGACGCTCTCCCGGGTGGCGCGGATCGCCCCGGTGAGCCGGGAGATGATCCTCAACTTCGTCTCGCACCACACCCTGGGGCTGCCGAAGTCCTACTGACCTCGCCCCTGCGTACGACCGTGGCCCCGCCGGGAAACCGGCGGGGCCACGGTCATGAGGGTCCGGACGCGGCGGGGGGCCGTAGGGCGGGGATGCCGTACGGCCCCCTGATCAGTGGGCCAGGGAGAGGCCGACGCCCTGCTCGACGGCCCGCGCGTACACGGCGGCGGCCAGCGCGATGTCCTGGACGCCCATGCCGAACGGGTTGATCACCACCCGGTCGTCCCCGGCGACCGTCCGCGCGTAGTCACCGGCGAACAGCTCGGGCAGGGAGGCGTCCACCGAGCGGCCGCCCGCCGGGGCGGCGGTCCCCGGGCCGGCGACGCGGCCGGCCCGGGCCAGCTTGCCCAGCAGCCGGTGGTCGTCGTCGACGACCAGTTCCCAGTCGTCGACGAACAGGTGGTCGCAGCCCAGCAGCAGGCTCTCCGCCGCGTCGTCGAGGGACACGTTGACGAAGGTCCCACCCGTCGGCACCCAGTCCAGCTCCACGTACGGCTCGGTGGTCGTCGTCACCGCGACCGTCACCTGGGCCCGCTCGACGGCGGTGCGGGCGTCCGCGGTCACCGTGACGGCGACCGCCGGGTCCACCGCGCGCCAGCGGGCGGCGAGCTCCTCGGCCCGGCCGGCGTCCTGGTCGTGTACGAACAGCTCCTCGACGCCGGTGCAGGCGCTCGCCAACAGCTCCCGGTGGACCTCGGCCTGCCGGCCGCAGCCGAGGAAGGCCACCCGCCGGACGGCCGCCAGGTCTCGTACGGCGCGCAGCGCGGCGATCGAGACGCCGGCCGTGCGCAGGGCGCTGATCCGGCCGCCCTCCATGATGCAGACCGGCCGCGCGGTCTCCGGGTCGTCGAGCACGACCAGCCCGGCGGCGCGCGGCCGGCCGAGGCGCCGGTTGCCCAGCGAGGCGTTGATGATCTTGCAGCCGTAGGCGCCGCCCGCCCAGCCGGGCAGGATGAGGCTGCGCGCCGACGCCCCCGACGGCGTGGTCCAGCGCAGCGCGGCCTCGGGGGTGAGCCCCGCCTCCTTGCGCCGGTAGGCGAGCAGCGTGTCGTGTGCCAGGTCGGCGACGGGCAGCCCGTCGCAGAGCCGGGCCACGTCGGCGCTGTCCAGATAGGTGAGCGTCGTGTCGTCGTGCGGGGGCATGGGTGCGTCCCCTTCCGGGGGTTCGGCCGCATTCGCGGGTTCGGCGGGGTGGGCACGGGCGGTCACCCGGCACGCACCCGGTCCAGCAGGTCCAGGGCCGCGCGGATCTCCCCGGTGCAGCCGGGGCCGCCGTCGGCCGGGGTGTCGCGGAGCTGCGGGTACTTCTCCCCGCTGTCCGGGCAGACGCAGGCGATCTCCCGGAGCGACGGGTCGAGGAGCGCCCGGGAGACGGCGGCGAGCACCGCGGCGCCGCCGCTGCCCCCGAGCGAGATCCCGGTCCTCCGGGCGATCAGCGCGCAGGCCGCGGCGGCCGCCTGGTCCGTCAGTCGCACCGTATGGTCCACGTGATGCGGCTCGACGAAACCCGACACCTGTCCGGAGCCGAAGCCCATCAGCTTGAACGGCCGGTCGGCGGGGGTGCCGCCGAGCGCCGAGGACCCCACCGCGTCGACCGCGACGACCTGGGTGTCCGGGGCGTGGTCGCGGAAGAACCGCGCGATCCCCGCCAGCGTGCCCCCGGTCGACACGGCCACGGCGACCGCGTCGAACCGGCCGTCCGGCGCGGCCTTCATCAGCTCCGCGGCGGTCTGCCACTCGTGCACCCCGGGGTTGGCGGGGCTCTCGTACTGGTTGGTCCACACGGCATCGGAGCCGGCCGCCACGATCTCCCGCACGGCCTGGAGCCGGGCCCCGAGGGTCCGGCCGCCCGGCACCTCGGGCACGGTCACGACATCGGCGCCGTACCCGCGCATCCGCGCGACGCTGGCGGGCGGCGTGCTCGGCTCGACCACCAGCGTGCAGCGGTAGCCGCGCTGCGCGCAGAGCCCGGCGAGCGCCACGCCCAGGTTTCCGGAGGTCGACTCGACCACCCGCGTCCCTGGACGCAGCGCCCCGCTCGACTCCAGGGCGTTCAGCAGGGCCTCCGCCGTACGGGCCTTGATCGACCCGAAGGGGTTCTCGGCCTCCAGTTTCAGCCAGATCCGCACGGTCCGGTCGCCGACCGGGACGACGACCGGTCGCAGGGGTGTGTCGCCGATGGCCGCCAAGGGCGCGACGAGAGCTGTGGTTTCGGTCATGGCGCTCAGTCCTTGAGGCTGTCGACACGGGCCGTCGGCTGCTGCCGCACGGGCGGGACGGTCCGCTGGGGACCGATGTCGGCGAGGTCGTAACCGTGCGGGTAGCCCGGGTACGTCCGCGCGGTCGGCCGGGTCATCAGCCGCGCCATCAGCCGCGGCGCGACGCGCTCGGCCCCTGCGTGGCCGAGCAGCCCGGCGCGGTGGACGGTCCGCACCCAGCGGGGCGGGACGGGCAGGCCGAGGGCGTCCAGCGCCGGCGCGTCCAGCCGGCACGGCAGCGTGGCCACGACCAGGTCGCTGACCGGGCGGCGGTACCAGGACGCGTACAGGTTCAGGATGTTGGTGCCGACGCGGTGGTTGCTCGCGGCCCGCTGGAAGCGGGCCCGTTCGTACTCGCGGTTGAACCGCTCGAACGACTGGTAGTCGGTGGGGAGTTCACGGATGTTCATCCGCTTGCCGACCCCGGTGAAGAAGTAGAAGGCGGCCAGCCGCTCCGTCTCGGAGGTCCGCCGCCAGGCCCAGCGGTCGATCCAGCGGACCGGCTCGAAGACGAAGGTCGACAGGACGTACAGCATGTCCTCGTTGGCGATGTCGAACCTGCGGTGCGCCTGGTTGATCTGCCGGATCGCCTGGCGTCCGCGCGTGGAGTCGTAACCCCCGCGCACCAGTTCGCCGAGCAGGATCCGGGTGTCGTCATAACGTTTCTGCGCGCGCAGGGCGAACTCGCCGCTGCCGTCCAGGACGTCGGAGATGGCGGGCACGCAACAGGTGCGCCAGATCGCCACCTCCAGCCCCCGGCCGTAGTCCCAGGGGAACTCGCGGTCGGAGGATATGCGGTGGATCTCCTGGTGGTCCGCCTTCGGGTCGAGGGTCTCCAGATGTCTGAGTGTCGCGTAACGGTCTCGCATGGGTACCCCGTTCACGGTGGGTCACGGTGGGGGAAGTCGGTCGAGGGCGCGCGCCTACAGCGGAGTGGAGCCCGCGGCGCTGGTGACCTCGGGCCGTGTGGGGTCGAACCGCAGCGTCTCGAAGCGCCACTGGAGCTGGCCGGTGAGCCAGCTCCGCAGCCCCGCGACGTGGCGCTCCAGGCTGTCCGCCGGGAAGAGCGCGCGCTGCGCGGGCGTCAGGAGCTCCGCGAAGGAGGAACTGAGCTCGGTGAAACGGTCGAAGCGGCCCTGGACCATCTCCCCGACGGCGTCCGCGGCGGTCTGCAGGTCCGTGCCGTGCGCGTGCCGGTGGACCAGGACCAGGTTGTGCGGGTCGCCGAGCAGCGCCTCCTTCTCGCAGCTGAACAGGTCGTTGGTCCACAGGTCCGCGTCGGACAGCGCCGCGTTCATCTCGGCGAACGCCGGCAGCGTGTAGATCTCCTCCGGCACCTCGAAGTGCGTGGTGACCTCGATGAGGTCGAGGTACGGCATGAGCGCGCGGCCGCGGTGGGCGATGTACTCGTCCAGGCCGGGGACGCGGCCCGTGAGCCGGTTCTCCGACTCCCACACGCAGGTGTCGAAGAAGGCCCCGATGTGCGCGGCGAGCCGTCGGCGCCAGGCCGGTGAGGTCAGCGGGGCGGTGCGGCGCCACAGGTCCGCGTAGGCGGGGCGGAACACCTGGGTGAGGGAGTGCGCCGCCGGGCCGGGGTCGTCGTCGACGGAGCCGTCCTCGGTGAACCAGCCGAGCACCTCGTCGCAGACCTCGCGCAACCGCTCCGGCTCCGTGCCGAGCGAGGTCTCGTCGAACTGGTCGTCCAGGACGAGCATGCAGCTGATCCAGTCGGTCACGAGCTGGAGCTCCTCGGCGCCAGCGTGCGGGTACGCCCTGCCCATCAGGGTGCCGAGCAGGGAGCGCTCGTGGTGGCGGCGGGCGGCCTCGTCGGGGGCGAGGCCGAAGCGGGCCACGAAGGCCCGGGCTCCGGCCTCCGCCCGGTCGGCGAACGGACTGAGCTCCGGAGGGAACTCCACATGGATGTGCGGCATGCGCAGGGGCACGGTGTCACCCGTCGTTTCGAGTCGCGGTGCAGGGATCAGGGGTGCGGGGGCGTGGGGCGTGGGGGTGGGGGTGGGGGAGAAGCGGGGGCCTCGGCTCGGCGGCATTCACCGGGCGCGCTCAGCCGGGCAGTTGGAGGGACTTGACCTCCTGGAACTCCTGGATGCCGTGGCGGCCGAGCTCCCGGCCGATGCCGGACTGCTTGTAACCCCCGAACGGAGCCGCGGCGTTGAACTTCGCGCCGTTGACGTCGACCTGGCCCACCCGCAGCCGGCGGGCCACGGCGACGGCGCGGTCCTGGTCGCCGGACCACACGGTGGCGGCGAGGCCGTACTCGGAGCGGTTCGCGAGGGACACCGCCTCCTCGTCGTCCTCGAACGCCATGACCGCGAGGACGGGGCCGAAGACCTCCTCGCGGGCCAGGGGCGAGGACGGGCTGACGTCCGTCCAGACGCTCGGCGCCACGTAGTGGCCGGTCGGGGGCAGCGCGGCCGCGGTGTCCTGGCCGGTGACCTGTCGGGCGCCCGAGCGGGCGGCCTGCGCCAGATGGCCGAGGACCCGCTCCCGCTGCCCGGCGGAGGCGAGGGGGCCCAGCAGGGTCGCCGGGTCCTCGGGGTCGCCCGGCACGTAGCCGGCGACGACCTCGCGGACGATGTCCAGCGCCTCGTCCAGCCGCGCCCGCGGCACCAGCAGCCGGGTGCGGGCGGTGCAGGTCTGTCCCGCGTTGTGCAGGGCGCTGCGGACCCCGTCCTCGACCGCGGCGGCCAGGTCGGCGTCCGGCAGGACCAGCGTGGCGGACTTGCCACCCAGCTCCAGGCAGGTCTTCTTGACCGTACGGGCCGCCGCCGCGCCGACCTCCCGGCCGGCCTCCAGCGACCCCGTGAAGGACACCAGGTCGACGCCGTCGTCGACGGTGAGCGCGGCGCCCGCCGTCGCGCCCCGGCCGGGCACCAGGTTGAAGACGCCCGGCGGCAGCCCGATCCCGTCGATGAGCTGCGCGAGGAAGTACGAGGAGAGCGGGGCGAGTTCACTCGGCTTGAGCACCAGAGTGCAGCCCGCCGCGATGGCCGCGCCGATCTTGGCGACCGCCTGGTGCAGCGGGTAGTTCCACGGGGTGATGGCGCCGACCACGCCGACCGGCTCGCGCACCACGAGGGAGTGCCCGATCCGCTCCTCGGCGGTGGCCGCGGCGAGCTCCGCCGTGAAGCCGTCGAGCACCCGCACCGGCAGCCCCGCCTGGACGCGCCGGGAGAACGTGATCGGCGACCCCATCTCCCGCGTGACGGTCTCCGCCAGCTCGTCCTGGTGCTTCACCAGGGCCTCGCGCAGCGCCGTCAGGGCCGCCGTGCGCTCCTCGACGCCGGTCGCCGCCCAGCCGGGCAGCGCCCGGCGGGCCGCGTCCACCGCGCGCCAGACGTCCTCGCTGCCGCAGTCCGGGACCTCGCCGACGATCCGCAGGGTCGCCGGGTTCTCCACGGCGATCGTGCCGGTGGCGCGCGGGGCGGTCCACCGGCCGCCGACGTAGACCTGGTGCAGAGGGAGGGAATTCATGGCGTGACGGGTCTCTTTCGGCAGGTTCGAATGAGCTGAATTCCTCCGGCGAACAGGCAGGAGGGAAGGAATTGACGACGTGACGGCGGACCAATGTACGGAGCTCGGCCGCCCGCGGACTGGATAAATTCTGTATGTCGAACTGCCGCCCGAATCGGGTGGTGACGACCCGCGAAAAGGAGTTAAGGTGCGGTGCTTGAAATGCCGGGACGGGTGAGTTCCCGGCCGTTCGAGAAGCCCAGGGAAGCAGGCCGTCAGTGATACCCAGCCCGGTACGTACCCGGAATGCCGCGAGCCCGGACGGGCGCTGGCTGCGTCGGCCCCGCCCGGTGCCCGCGCCGAGGAGCCGTCTGGTGTGCCTGCCGCACGCGGGCGGCACCGCCGGCGCGTTCTACGGCTGGGCCGACGCCCTGCCGGACGACGTGGAACTCGTCGCGGTGCAGTACCCCGGACGGCAGGACCGCTTCGGCGAGGCGTGCGTCAGCGCCATGGGGCCGCTCGCCGACAGCGTGGCGCGGGAGCTGCTGCCGCTGTTCGACCGGCCGGTCGCGCTGCTCGGCCACAGCATGGGCGCGGCCCTCGCGTACGAGGTCACCCTGCGTCTGGAGGCGCTGTACCGGGCCCGGCCGCGGCACCTGTTCGTCTCGGGACACGGCTCGCCGCTGAGCCCCCGGGGCGGCCGGGACCTCCATCTGCGGGACGACGACGCCATGGTCGAGGGCCTGCTCGCGCTCGGCGGCATGGACCCGGCGGTGGTCGCCGAGCCGGAGCTGCTGGCCCTGCTGCTGCCGTCGTTCCGCGCCGACCTGACCCTGATCGAGACCTACCGGCCCGCCGCGGCGCGGCCGGTGACCGTGCCGGTGACGGCGTACGTGGGTGACGCCGACCCGGGTGTGCCCGTCGCGCACGCCGCCGCCTGGTCGGACGCGACGTCCGGGGAATTCTCCCTGCAGGTCTTTTCCGGCGACCATTTCTCCCTCGTGCAGGGGAGCGAGATCGTCACGGACGTCGCCCGCGTTCTCGCGGCCCCGCACTGACCCCCGTATGTCCCTCGTTGCAGCCCCCCTGCTTCCCGCTCCTTTCCTCGGCTTCCCCGCGCACCCGACCGCCGGCCGCCGCGGGAATTCTCTCCGGCGCCGTATCGGCGCCGCCCGCACGAAGTCATCCCGACCCGAAGTATTTCCTGTTCCAAGGAGCCTTTCGACATGCTGCCCGACGACGACGTGGCCACGAAGGTCCGCGCACTCATGGTCGACGCCCTCGATCTCCGGCTCGACCCCCAGGACATCGGTCCGCAGGTCTCGCTCTACTCGCCGATGATCCAGCTCGACTCGCTCAACCTGCTCCAGCTCCTGCTCGCCGTGGAGACCGAGTTCGGCGGCCACATCGAGGACGAGGACGTCATGGAGGCCGACCTGGAGACCGTCGGCGACCTGATCGAGCTCGTCCGCCGGCATGTCGCCGGCCTGCGGACGGAGACCCCGGCATGAAAGCCGTGCGCAACCAGTACCTGCTCGACGAGGACGACGTCCCGACCCACTGGTACAACATCCTCGCCGACCTCGACGTGCCGGCCTCCGACGTCCGCCGGGCCCGGCCCGCCGCACGGCCGGACGGCGACGCGACCGGCGACGCGCAGACCACCGACCGCGGGTCCACCGGGGCCAACATCCCGCTCTCCATGTACCGCGGCAGCGTCGGCACCGAGCGCCATGTGAAGATCCCCGACCCGGTGCGCGCGCAGTACCAGCGCTGGCGTCCCACCCCGCTGATCCGCGCCCACCGCCTCGAGCAGGCCCTCGACACCCCCGCGCACATCTACTACAAGTACGAGGGTGCCAACGCCTCCGGCAGCCACAAGCTCAACTCGGCGCTTGCGCAGGCCTATTACTACAAGAAGGCCGGCGTCCAGGAGATCACCACCGGCACCGGCGCCGGCCAGTGGGGCACCGCGCTGTCGATGGCCTGCCACGCCCTCGACCTCGCCTGCACCGTCTTCATGGTCAACTGCAGCTACCGGCAGAAGCCCTACCGCCGGGTCCTGATGGAGCTCAACGGCGCCCGCGTCATCCCCAGTCCGAGCGGCACCACCGAGGCGGGCCGCGCCCTGCTCGCCGCCTCGCCCGACGGCGACGGCAGCGTCGCCATCGCCAACGCCGAGGCCCTCGAACACGCCCGGAGCGTGACACGCGGCGCCTTCTCCGTCGGCAGCGGCGAGAACCACGTCCTGCTGCATCAGACGGTCATCGGCGAAGAGGCCCTGCTCCAGATGGAGCTGGCCGGGGAGTTCCCCGACGTGGTCATCGGCGCGATGGGCGCGGGCAGCAACTTCGCCGGTCTCGCCTTCCCCTTCCACCGCGAGAAGCTGCGCACCGGAGCCACGACCCGGCTGGTGGCCGTGGAGCCCGAGGCGTGCCCCAAGATGACCCGGGGCCGCTACGCGTGGGACTACAACGACTTCTCCGGCACCACCCCCATGACGAAGATGTACACCCTCGGCCACACGTTCGTCGCGCCCGGCGTGCACGCCGGCGGACTGCGCTACCACGGTGCCGCGCCGCTGGTGAGCGCCCTCTACGACCGCGGCCTGATGGAGGCCGTGGCCTACGGGCAGAAGGACGTGTTCGAGGCGGGGGCGTTCTTCGCCCGTACCGAGAACCTCATCCCCGCCCCCGAATCCGCGCACGCCGTCAAGTGCGCCGTCGACGAGGCCGTACGCGCCCGCGAGGAGAATCAGCCGCGCGTCATCCTCTTCAACGTCAGCGGCCACGGCCTGCTCGACCTGTCCGCGTACGACCAGTACCTGGCGGGCACCCTGGAGGACCACGTGGTCTCCGACAGTCACATCGCCGCCTCGCTGGCCGGGCTGCCCGCCCTCGACCCGGTCGGCGGCCGCCCGTGAACCTCGACCCCACCGAGGAACAGACCGCCCTCGCCGACCGGTTCCGCCGGCTCGGCCGGGACCTCGGCGCCGACCTCCCGGCCCGCGAACGCACCGGGACGCTCCAGCCCGGCGACTGGCAGCGCTGCGCCGACGCCGGAGTCCTCGGTCTCCCCGTGCCCCGCGCGTACGGCGGCCTCGGCCTGACCCCGCTGACCTGTGCCCTCGCCTTGGAGGGCTTGGGCGAGGGCTGCCGCGACAACGGCCTCATGATCGCGCTCGGCGCGCACATCTGGGCCGCCGAGGTCCCGCTGCTGCTCTTCGGCAGCGAGGAGCAGAAGAACCGCTATCTGCCCGGACTCTGCGACGGCCGACTGATCGGCGCCCACGCCATCACCGAGGCCGGATCCGGCTCCGACGCCCTGTCCCTCACCGCCACCGCCCGCCGCGACGGCGACCACTACGTCCTCGACGGCGCCAAGCGCTTCGTCACCAACGCGCCCCTCGCCGACGTCTTCCTCGTGTACGCCACCGTCAACCCGGCCCTCGGGTTCACCGGCGTCACCGCCTTCCTCGTCGAACGCGGCCAGGCGGGGCTGACCGTCGAGACCCGCTACGAGAAGGCCGGACTGCGCACCGCGCCCTGGGGCGAGATCACCCTCAGCGGCTGCCGCGTCCCGCTCTCCGCGCGGCTCGGCGCGGAGAAGCAGGGCTCCCGCATCCTCGCCGCCACCATGGCCTGGGAACGCTCGATGATCCTGGCCCCGCTGCTCGGCGTCATGGGACGCCAGATCGACGACTGCGTCCAGTACGCGCGCACCCGTGAGCAGTTCGGCCGGAACATCGGCAAGTTCCAGTCCGTGTCCCACCGCATCGTCGAGATGCGGATCCGGCTGGACGAGGCCCGGCTGCTCACCCACCGGGCCGCCTGGGACCTGGAGCGGAGCGTCGCCTCGCACTACGCCGAGGCGGCCCAGCTCCGCACCAGCGAGTCCGCCGTCGAGACCTTCCTCGACGCCCTCCAGGTGTACGGCGGCCTCGGCTACACCACCGACACCGACGTCGAACGGAATCTGCGCGACGCGCTCGGCACCCGGATCTCCTCCGGCACCTCCGACATGCAACGGCTGGTGATCGCCGAGAAGCTCGGCCTCACCACCCGCGCCCGCGCCGCGTCCCCCCGCCCCGCAGGAGCCCGCCATGCGCACGCTGAATGAGCTGCTGACCCGCGCCGTGGCCGCCCGGCCCACGGCCGAGGCGGTCCGCCACCGGGGCCGCTCCACCGACTACGCTGGCCTGGACCGGGCGGCCACCGCGCTCGCCGCGACCCTGCGCGAGCAGGGCGTCCGCGCCGGTGACCGGGTGGGCCTGTGGTTCGGCAAGTCGACCGAGACCCTCGTGACCCTCCATGCGATCCTCAAGTGCGGGGCCGCGTACGTCCCGGTCGACCCGGCCACGCCCGTCGCCCGTGCCGCGTACATCCTCGGCGACTGCGCCGTCCGCTGCCTGGTCACCGACGCGCCCCGGCTCGCCCTGCTCCAGGAGCACGGCGTCCCCGCCCCGCTGCGCACAGCCGTCCTCGTCGGCGACGAGCCCGCCCCGCCCGGCGACCCGGCGCTCCGGTCGACGAGCTGGGCGCAGGCGGTGGACCGGCCGGCGCCCGACGGGTTCGCGCCCGCCGCCGTCGGCCCCGACGACCTCGCCTACATCCTCTACACCTCCGGATCCACCGGCACGCCCAAGGGCGTCATGCTGTCCCACCGCAACGCGCTGGCGTTCGTCGACTGGACCGTGACCGAGTTCGGGCTCACCGCCGAGGACCGGCTGTCCTCCCATGCCCCCGTCCACTTCGACCTGTCCGTCTTCGACGTCTTCGCCGCCGTGAGCGCCGGTGCCTGCCTCGTCCTCGTGCCCGAGCACCAGCGGGCCCTCGGCCCGGCGCTCAACCGGCTGGTCGCCGAGGAGGGCGTCACCGTCTGGTACTCGGTGCCCGGCGCCCTCATCCGGATGCTCGATGCCAAGAACCGCGCCCTGCTGGAGGGTTCACGACTGCGGACCGTGCTCTTCGCGGGCGAGCCCTTCGCGCTCAAGCACCTGCGGCGGCTGCGCGCGGCGCTGCCAGGAGCGGCCCTGCACAACCTGTACGGCCCGACCGAGACCAACGTCTGCACCCACCACCGGGTCACCGACGCCGACCTCGCCCCCGACCGCACCGCACCCCCGCCCATCGGCCGTCCCTGCCCGTACGCCGATGCCCGGCTCCTCGGCCCGGACGGCGGGCCGGTCCCCGACGTCCCCGGCGCCGAGGGCGAACTCTGCGTCACAGGCGACTCGGTGATGCTCGGCTACTGGGGCCGCACCCCGCCCGCCGAGGCCGTCGGGGGAGCGGCCCGGACCCACCGCACCGGCGACCTCGTCCGGTCGCTGGAAGGTGGCGGCTACCTCTACCTCGGCCGCCGCGACCACATGATCAAGATCCGGGGGCACCGGGTCGAACCGGAGGAGATCGAGGCCGTCCTGATGCGGCTGCCCGACGTCCACGAGGCGGTCTGCGTCGCCGTCCCGGACGCCCACGGCGACCAGGAACTCCAGGCCCATGTGGTGCCCGCCGACGGCGCGGCTCCCGACCCTGCCGACCTGCGCGCCCACTGTATGGCGACCCTCCCGCGCTATATGGTCCCCGCCGCCTTCCACCTCGCCGACTCCTTCCCCCGCACCTCGACCGGCAAGACCGACCGCCGGGCCCTGGCAGCCCTTCCCCTCCGGGAGGCGGCGTGACCGCCCGCGTGCTCACCCTGCGCCGGCCGAGCCGGCTGCTCGGCCGCGACAAGGGCGTCAACATCGTCCTGCCCGGCGGCTACAGCGAGGACGGCCCCGCCCACCCCGTCCTGTACCTGCTGCACGGCTACGGCGGCAGCAAGGACACCTGGCTCGTCAACACCCGTCTCGTCGACCTGGTCAGGGACAGCCGGACCATCGTCGTCCTGCCGCAGAGCGGACGCCGCTGGTTCGTCAACGACCACGCCGGACTGCGGTACGAGGACCACCTCGTCCACGAACTCGTGCCGGCGGTCGACGCGCGGTTCCACACCCGCGCCGACCGCTCCGGGCGCGCCGTCGGCGGCTTCTCCATGGGCGGGGCCGCCGCGCTCTTCCTGGGTCTGCGGCACCGCGACGTCTTCGGCGCGGTCGCCTCGCACGCCGGGGCCTTCGAGGCGCCGCTGCGGACCGGGGATCCGTACGCCACGTTCCGCTCGGACCCCGCGTTCGCCATGCCCACCGTGGAGAGCCACGAGCGGGTCTGGGGGCCGCCCGGCAGCGAGACCCGGCGGCGCTACGACCCGTACCGCCTGATCGGACAGGACAGCCGGACCCCGCCGCCCGCCCTCTACCTGGACATCGGCACCGAGGATCACGACCGGATGCGGGCCATGAACCGCCGGGTCCGCGACGCGCTGCGTGAGCGCGGCCACGAGGTCGCGTACCACGAGCGGCCCGGCGGCCACGACTGGCGGTTCGTCGACGGCGCCCTGCCCGCCTCGCTGGAATTCGTCGCCCGCCACACCGAGGAGCGGACGCATGAACGCATCTGAACCCTCCCTCCTGGTCACCCGCCCCCTCCCGGGCGTCGTCACGGCCGCCCTGAACCGGCCCGCCCGCAGGAACGCCCTGAACGAGGACCTGTTCGCCCGCCTCACGGACCTCTGTGCCGGACTGCGTGCCGACTCCTCCGTACGGGTGCTCGTCCTGACCGGCGCCGGGGACACCTTCTGCGCCGGGTACGACATCGACGAGGTCGGCCGGATCGCCGCGCTGCCCCCGCTCGACCTGCTCGCCCTGCTGCACCGGCAGGCCGAGGCGATCACCGGACTGACGGCCCTGCCGCAGACCGTGATCGCCGCCGTCGACGGCTCCGCCGTCGGCGCCGGGCTCTCCCTGGCGCTCGCCGCCGACATCCGGCTCGCCGCGCCCGGCGCCCGCTTCCAGGCCTCCTTCGCGAAGATGGGACTCTCCGGCGGCGACATGGGCGCCTCCTGGCTGCTGCCCCGGCTGACCGGCCTCGGCTTCGCCTCCGACATGATGCTCACCGGCCGGTTCGTGGCCGCCGACGAGGCCCTCGCCCGCGGCCTGGTGAGCCGGGTGACCGCCCCCGGCGAACTGGCCGGCGCCATGCTCGGCCTCGCCGCCGAGATCGCCGCGAACAGCCCGGTCTCGCTGGCCCTCACCAAGCAGGTGCTCCGGGCGAACACCGACGCGCCTTCGCTGGAGGCCGCCCTCGAACGGGAGGCGCCCGTCCAGGTCGTCGCCGCCCACTCGCCGGACGTCCGCGAGGCCGTGGCCGCCTTCCGGGCCCGCCGCGCCCCCGACTTCGGCCCGGCCCGGCCCACCGACCCCCAGCACGCCGGGGACGCCGTCCCGTCGGCGACCCCCTCCTGAAAGGAACCCCACGTGACCACCGAGAACGCCTGGCGACCCCGGATTTTGCGCCCCGCCGACGTGGGCGCCGACGCCACCCCGCAGGGCCTGGAGGAGTACCTGCGGGCCACTGACGTCGGCCGGCTCCTGGCCGAGGAACGCGCCGTCTACCTCCGCGGCTTCGGCATCACCGCCGACAGCTACGACGGCGCTGCCGACCTGCTGCTGGCGAACCGGCTCGCGTACGTCCACGGCAACTCGCCGCGCACCAAGGTCGGCCGCAACCTCTACACCTCCACCGAGTACCCGGCCGAATTCGAGATCTCCATGCACAACGAGATGTCGTACGCGCACACCTGGCCCTCGCGGATCCTGTTCTTCTGCGACGTGGCGGCGGCCACCGGCGGTGCGACCCCGCTCGTCGACGGCCGGCTCTGGCTGGAGTCCATCGACCCGGAGATCCGGGCGGCCTTCGCCCCCGGCGTCCGCTACACCCAGAACCTCCACGACGGCATGGGCTTCGGCAAGAGCTGGCAGGCCACCTTCGAGACCGAGGACCGGGCCGAGGCCGAGGCGTTCCTCGACGGCGCCGAGGCCGAGTGGAGCTGGCAGCCCGACGGCACCCTCCGCGTCACCCAGCTCCGCCGCGCGACGCTGGAGCACCCGGTCACCGGCACGGAGGTCTGGTTCAACCAGGCCGACCAGTGGCACATCGCCGGACTCGGCGACGACGCCGCCGCGCTCGCCGAACTCATCCCCGAGGACGAGCTCCCGCAGAACGCGTTCTTCGCCGACGGCAGCCCCATCCCGGCCGAGTACATCACCCACGTCCAGGAGATCGGCATGAAGACCGCCGTGGACGTCGCCTGGGAGGCCGGCGACCTGCTGCTCGTCGACAACGTCGCGGTCGCGCACGGCCGCCGCGCGTTCACCGGGCAGCGCCGGATCCTGGTCGCCATGGCCTGATCCGCGCCTCCGCTCCCGTACACGCCTCGAAGGGCCGGCCCGGGCGGGCCGGCCCTTCGAGGCGTTCACGGTGGGGGGCGGGAACCGTCAGGACGCCCACCGGTCGAGGGCGGCCAGGAACGCCGGCACGTCGTCCGCGATCCGGCCGGTCGCCGCGAACCGCCGCGACGGCAGCCCTTCGACGACGCGCCGCAGCGTCTTCTCCGTCTCCCGGACGACCGGCGCGAAGTCGAGCCGCAGGAGGTTCGCCATCGCGCCCAGCGTGCTGCGCGGGCCCGCGCCCAGGACCTGCCCGGCGCGGTTCTCGGAGGAGACCGGGACGTCGCCGTCCCGGTCCACGAAGACCACCAGGTCCACCGGCAGCGGCCGGGCCGGGGCGGGCCCGGCCCCGGGGCGCACCGGAAACAGGTACTCCCGCCCCCGGTGGTCCGCGGGCAGCTCCGAGGCGTGCCCCTCGACCGGCGTCCCGGTGACCCGCTCGATCAGAGCCCGGTCGTCCGGATGCGCCCGGCACTCCCACGCGCCGCTCAGGAACAGCGGCACGACGGCCCGGTCAGCGGTCACGAACACCAGATCCTCCGCGACCACCCGCCAGCCGTGGGCGAAAGCCGCGAGACCAAGGGTGGACTTGCCCGACCCGGACGCCCCGGCGAGCAGCACGGTGAACCCGTCGTCACGGGTGACGGCCACGCCGTGGATCAGCGCCATCCCGCCGCTCAGCATCAGTGGGGCGATCAGCGCCGTCCGCGTCAGCTTGCGTCGGAACGCCTCGTGGCTCGCGGACACCTCCACGAGGGCGCCGGGTGCGCCGCCGGACAGGGATGCGTCGTCGGCGCGCGGCGTGCCGTCGGCTGCGCCGTGGGCGGGGGTGGGGGCGGGCGACGCCGTCAGCAGTCCGGCCGTGCCCGAGCCCTCCCGGGCCGGCCAGTGGATCCGGCGGATGTCCCCGCTCTCGCTGTACGAGGCCCAGGGCCCGCCCGGCGCCGGCGGCGGCTCGCCGGACGGCGGGCGGTACGCGTCCACCGCCCGCACCCGCAGCCGGACCGCCCCCGGGCCGGGGAGCGGTCCGGCGCCGCGGGCCAGTGCCCCCGTGAAGACGTCGAGCCCCTCGACCGGATCGACCCCGTCCCAGAAGGTCCCCGCCGCGCCCGGTGGCACGGCGAACTCCCAGTCCGCCACGACCCGTTCGGAGACCAACCGCCCGGAGACGGCCGGGCTCGGACGGCCGGGGGCGGCCGGGCCCGCGGCGGACGCAGCCGGGGCGGCCCGGCCCGGGGCCGCCGGGCCGGGGCCGCTCAGGTCACTTGTCACGGTAGGCGGCCTGCCTCGCCATCGTGTGGAGCTCGGCGGCCCAGTCCGGGTCCAGCGCCCCGCGTACCGCGGCCCGCGCGGTCTCGATGCGCTCCGCGATCACCGCCTCCACCCGGTCGCGCACCCCGGTCCTGATGAGCACCTCGTGCAGCCGCTCGGGGTCGGCCCCGGCGAGGTCGTCGCCGACCAGCTCCCGGACCTCCGCCTCGTGGCGCAGCGCGATCGACATCAACAGCGTCATCTTGTGCTGCTTGAAGTCGAGCTGGGCGGGCTTGCCGATCACGTCGGAGCTGCCGAACGCGTCCAGCAGATCGTCCCTGAGCTGGAACGCCTCGCCGAGCGCGAGACCGTACCGCTCGAACGCGGGCCGCAGCTCCTGCGCGCCGGCCAGCTCCGCGCCCATGGCCAGCGGCCGGTAGACCGTGTAGCGGCCGGACTTGAACAGCGCGATCCAGCTCGACAGTTCGGGGTCCGGCACGAACCGGGCGGCGGCCCGTACATCCAGGAACTGACCGACCATCAGCTCCGTGCACAGCTCGCCCCAGATCCGCCGGGCTTGCGGCGGACAGTCGACGAGCAACCGCTCCGCGTACACCAGCGCGAGATCGCCGGCGAGGACGGCGACGCTCTCGCCGTACCGGCGCGGCTCGCCGCGCCAGTCCCGCTCCGTGTGCAGCGTCGAGTGCACGACGTGCGCGGTCGGCTCGTTGCGGCGCAGCCCTGAGTCGTCCATGACGTCGTCGTGCAGCAGCGCGAAGGTGTGCAGCAGCTCCAGGGCGGCCGCCACGTCGACGACGACCTGCGCCTCCGGGTCGCCGCCGCCGGCGAGATAGCCGGCGACGCAGAACGCGGGACGCAGGCGCTTGCCCCCGCTGCCCACCATGCGGCTCACACAGTCGATCAGTTCGGCCGAATCCGCGTTGAGCGCCGCCCAGGAGCGGCGCTCCTCGGCGAGGAATTCATGAATGCGTCGCTCCACCCGCGCCAAGACGCGGTCGCGTGTTTCGCGGGCGGCGACACCAGTGAATTCTTGACTCACTGGGAAGGTAGTGGACATGCGGATCTCCTGATACCGGGTAGACCTCAACACGCTCTTTCTCGCACACCCAAGGGCCCCCGAAAAGAGGCAGCTTGGCGTATAGGTGCTGTCCAGAGGGGTCGGCGTGCCGCGGGCTACCGTCCTGCGCAGTGAGCAGACGCCGTCTGCGGAGAAACCACTGACCTGTTTGTTCTTGCGGTGTGCCAGGAATTCCCTGTCGCACACCTGTAGGTGGATGGCGAGGAATCATGGACCAGTCTCAGTCTTTTGCCGACGGCGAGCAGCAGCTTCCGCTGACCGGGGCTCAGGCAGGGGTGTGGTTCGCGCAGGCCGTCGAACCTGACAGCCCCATCTTCCGCGCGGCGGAGTATCTGGAGATCCACGGCGCCCTGGACACCGCGCTCTTCGAGCGGGCGCTGCGGCGGATGACCGCCGAGGCGGACGCCCTGCACATCCGGTTCGCCGACACCGAGGACGGCCCCCGCCAGGTGATCGGGGCCGAGCCCCCCTGGACCCTGCGGACCGTCGACGTCTCCGGCGAGGCCGACCCCCGCCACGCCGCCGAGGAGTGGATGGGACGCGACCTGCGCCGCCGCATCGACCTGACCGGCTCGCCGCTGTTCACGTACGCGCTGTTCAAGGCCGCCGAGGACCGCTGGTTCTGGTACCACGCCTACCACCACATCCTGCTCGACGGCGTCGGCGCCGCCCTCCTGGTCCGCCGCGTCGCCGACGTCTACACCGCGCTCGCCGCCGGTGCCGACCCCGGCCCCACGCCCTTCGGCTCGGTCCGCACCCTCCTCGCCGAGGACGCCGCGTACCGCGCCTCCGGGGACCTCGCCGACGACCGGGAGTTCTGGCACGGCCGGTACGCCGACCAGCCCGAGCCGGTCGCCCTCTCCACCCGCCCGCTGAAGCCGTCCGCCGACTTCGTCCGGCGCAGCGCGCACCTGCCCGAGGACGTCCGGCAGGACCTGGTCCGCGCGGCGGAGCGGGCCGGCACCGCCCGCTCCCGCGTCGTCATCGCCGCCACGGTCGCCTACATGCACCGCATGACCGGCCTCACCGACATCGTGCTCGGCCTGCCGGTCACCGCCCGCCCGGGCCCCGAGTCCCGCACCGCGCCCGGCATGGCCGCCAACGTGGTCCCGCTGCGGGTCGCTGTCGACGACGCCACGACCGTCGGCGAACTCCTGGAACGCACCAGGGTCGCCCTGCGCGGCCTCGTCACCCACCAGCGCTACCGCGGCGAGGAGCTGCGCCGCGACCTCGGCCTGCCCAACGACCACCGCCGCTTCTTCGGCCCGCTGCTCAACGTCGTCCCGTTCGACTACGACCTGAGCTTCGCCGGACTGCGCGCCGACGCGCACAACATGTCGCTGCGGCTCATCGAGGACCTCGCCGTCTCCGTCTACGACCGGGGCAACGGCGGCGGCATCCGCGTCGACTTCGACGCCCACCCGGAGCTGTACGCCCCGGCCGAGCTCGCCGCCCACCAGGACCGGTACCTGCGGTTCGTCGGCCGGATCGCCCGCGCGCTCGACGAGCCCGGGACGCCGCTCGGCCGGATCGGGCTGCTCGGCGGTGAAGAGCGGGACGCGGCCGTCGTCCGCCCCTCCGCCGCGCTCGCGCCCGCCGCCGAAGGCCCCACGCTCGCCGCCCTGTTCGAGCGCCAGGTCCTCGCCTCGCCCGACGCGCCCGCCCTTGCGTTCGAGGACACCGTCCTCGACTACGCCGAGCTGAACCGGCGCGCAAACCGGCTCGCCCGGCTGCTCGCCGCCCGCGGCGTGGGGCCCGAGGAGCGGGTCGCCCTGCTGCTGCCGCGCTCCGCCGAGTTCGTCATCGCGATCCTCGCCGTGGTCAAGACCGGAGCCGCGTACGTCCCCGTGGACCCGGGCTACCCCGAGGCCCGCATCGCGCACATCCTCGGCGACGCGGCCCCCGTCCGCGTCCTCGTCGACGCCTCCACCGCTGCCGTCGCCGAGGCCGCCGGGCGCACCCCGCTCGCCCTCGACGACCCGGCCGTCGTCGCCGAACTGGCGTCGCTTTCCGGTGCCGACCTCGCGGACGCCGACCGCACCGCCCCGCTGACCGCCGCGCACGCCGCGTACGTCATCTACACCTCCGGCTCCACCGGCCGCCCCAAGGGCGTCGTGGTCACCCACGCCGGCCTGCCGGGCCTCGCCGACACCTTCGTCCGGCGGCTGGACGTCCGCCCGGGCAGCAGGGTCCTCCAGTTCGCCTCCATGGGCTTCGACGCGATGGTGCCCGAGCTGTGCATGGGCCTGCTCGCCGGCGCGACCTTCGTCCTCGCCCCCGCCGAGCGGCTGCTGCCCGGCGACCCGCTGGCCGCGTTCGCCCGCGAGGCCGGGATCACCCACGCCATCCTTCCTCCGTCGTCGCTTGCCGTCATGGACCCCGCCACCGACCTGCCCCCGGGCATGACCATCCTCATCGCCGGCGAGGCCGCCGGTGGGGAACTGGTCTCCCGCTGGGCGCCCGGCCGGCTCTTCGTCAACGGCTACGGCCCCACCGAGACCACCGTCTGCGCCACCATGAGCCAGGCCCTCGACGGCTCCCGCACGCCCCCCATCGGCGACCCCATCGCCGAGAACCGGGTGTACGTCCTCGACAGCGCCCTGCTGCCCGTGCCGCCCGGCGTCACCGGCGAGCTGTACGTCGCCGGCCCCGGCCTCGCACGCGGCTACCTCGGCCGCTCCGCGCTCACCGCCGAGCGGTTCGTCGCCCACCCCTTCGGGCTGCCCGGCGAGCGCATGTACCGCACCGGCGACCTCGTACGCCAGCTCCCGGACGGTTCACTGGAGTTCGTCGGACGCGCCGACGAGCAGGTCAAGATCCGCGGCTACCGCGTCGAGCCCGGCGAGACCGAGGCCGCGCTGCTGCGCCTGCCCTCCGTGGCCCAGGCCGCCGTGACCGTACGCCGCTCCGCCGACGGAACCCCGGCCCTCGCCGGGTACGTCGTCCCCACGGCCCAGGCCGCCGCCGGACTCGACCCGGCCGCTGTCCGCGACGCCCTCGCCGAGGTCCTGCCCGGCTACCTCGTCCCTGCGACCGTCACCGTCGTCGACGCCATCCCCGTCACCCCCAACGGCAAGGTCGACCACAAGGCCCTGCCTGAGCCGGGCCCGGCCACCGCCGGTGCGGGCCGGGAGCCGCGCACCCCGCTCGAACACGCCCTCGCCGCCCTGTTCGCCGACGCCCTCGGCCGCGACACCGTCCTCGCCGACGACGACTTCTTCGCGCTGGGCGGCCACTCCCTCATGGCCGCCCGGCTCGCCCGCCGGGTCTCCGCCGAACTCGGCCGAGACTGCGGTGTCGCGGCCGTCTTCGCCGCGCCCACCGTCCGCCGGCTGGCCGGCCGCCTCGAAGGCACGACCGCCGAGCGCCCCGCGCTCACCCCCGTGTCCCGTGACGGCGACCTCTCCCTCTCCTACGCCCAGCAGCGCCTGTGGTTCCTCGACCAGCTCGAAGGGCCCAGCGCCGCGTACAACATCCCGCTCGTGCTCACCCTCGACGGCACGCTCGACCGGCCCGCCCTCGCCGCCGCGCTCGGCGACCTCACCGACCGCCACGAGATCCTGCGCACCGTCTACCGCGAGACCGGCGGCGTCGCCGCCCAGCACATCCTGCCCCCCGGCGACGCACCCGCGCTCACCGTCCGCGCGGTGAGCGACGACACCCTGGACGCCGAGCTGTCCGCCGCCGTCACCCACCGCTTCGCGCTCGCTGGGGAACCCCCGCTGCGGGCCACCCTGTTCGCCCTCGCCCCCGACCGGCACGTCCTGCTGCTCCTGCTCCACCACATCGCCGCCGACGCCGGCTCCCTCGCCCCGCTGCTCGGTGACCTCACCGACGCCTACACGGCCCGCCGCACCGGACACGCCCCCGCACAGGCCCCGCTCGCCGTCCAGTACGCCGACTACGCGGCCTGGCAGCGGCGCGCCCTCGGCGACGAGAGCGACCCCGACAGCGCCGCCGCCCGCCAGATCGCCTTCTGGAAGCGGCAGCTCGACGGCCTGCCCGACCACCTCGACCTGCCCGCCGACCACCCCCGCGGCGCCGGCTCGGCAGCCCCCGCGGACCTGGTCGCACTCGACCTCGACGCGGCCGCCCACCGCCGCCTCGCCGAGCTCGCCCGTGCCACCGGCGCCAGCACCTTCATGGTCGTCCAGGCCCTCGTCGCCACCCTCCTGACCCGACACGGCGCCGGGACCGACATCGCCCTCGGAACGCCCGTCACCGGCCGCCCCGAGGACTGCCTGGACGCCCTCGTCGGCTTCTTCACCAACACCCTCGTGCTGCGCACCGACACCTCCGGCGACCCCACCTTCGCCGAACTCCTCGCCCGCGTCCGCACGAGCAACCTCGACGCCTACGCCCACCAGGAGCTTCCCTTCGAGCGGCTGGTCGAGGTGCTCAACCCGGCCCGCTCCACCTCCCACCACCCGCTGTTCCAGGTCATGATCTCCATGGACAGCTCGGAGCGGTCACTGCCCGCCACCGACGGGCTCACGCTCGGCCTGGTCGACGTGCCCACCGGCGCCGCCAAGTTCGACCTGTCGTTCAACGTCCGCGAGCACCGCGCACCCGGCGGCGACGAGGCCGGCCTGCTCGTCGCGCTGGAGTTCCGCACCGACCTCTTCGACCGCACCACCGCCGAAGCGTTCCTGGCCCGCTTCGCCCGGCTCGCCGAAGCCGCCACGGCCGCCCCCGGCACCCGCATCGGCAGCGCCCCGCTCCTCTCGGACGAGGAGATCCACCGGCTCCTCGTCGCATGGAACGACACCGCCGCGCCGGAGACCATGACCGACGCCGTCGCCCGCGTCCGCGCCGTCGCCGCCGAGCACCCCGAGGCCGTCGCCGTCACCGACGACCACGGCGACGTCACGTACGCCGCACTCATGGACCGCGTCGACCGGCTCGCCGCCCGGCTGCGCGCCCGCGGCGCCCGGGAGGACACCGTCGTCGCCGTCCTCGCCGACCGGGGCGCCGCCGCGATCACCGCCTTCCTCGGCATCCAGGCCGCGTCCGCCGCCTACCTCCCGCTGGACACCCGCGCCCCGCACGAGCGGTCCGCTTCCCTGCTCGCCGACGCCTCCGCCGCCTGGCTGCTCACCGGGCCCGGCCACGAGGAGACCGCCGCCGCCGTCGTCGCGAGGACCGGCGCGAAGGCCCTGCCGGTCGACGACCCGGCCGACCCCGCCCCGGCCGCCGACGCCACCGCACCGGCCGGTGACCAGCTCGCGTACGTCATCTTCACCTCCGGCTCCACCGGCCGCCCCAAGGGCGCGATGGTGCACCACCGGGGCATGAACAACCACCTGCTCGCCAAGGTCGACGACCTCGGCCTGACCGGCGCCGACGCCATCGTCCAGAACGCGCCCCTCACCTTCGACGTCTCCGTCTGGCAGATGATCGCCCCGCTGCTCACCGGCGGCCGCGTCCTCGCCGTGAACCAGCTCCTCGCCGCCGACCCGCTGGGCCTGTTCCGGCTCGTCGGCCACGACGAGGTCACCGTCCTGGAGGTCGTCCCCTCCCTGCTGCGCGCCGCCCTCGACACCTGGGACGAAGGCGCGGAGGTCCCCGCCCTGACCGCCCTCAGGTGGCTCGTCGTCACCGGCGAGGAACTCCCCGCCGACCTGTGCCGCCGCTGGTTCGCCCGCTTCCCCGGCATCCCGATGATGAACGCGTACGGGCCCACCGAGTGCTCCGACGACGTCACCCACGCAGTTCTCACCCCCGACACCCTCGACGAGCGGCGGATCACCGCCCCCATCGGTCACGCCGTGCGCAACACCACCCTCTACGTCCTCAGCGACGAGAGGCAGCTCGTCCCGCCCGGTACCCCCGGCGACCTGTACGTGGCCGGCGTCGGCGTCGGCCGCGGCTACCTCGGCGATCCCGAACGCACCGCGGCCGCGTTCGTCCCCGACCCGTTCGCCGACGACGGCAGCCTCATGTACCGCACCGGCGACCTCGTCCGCCACCGCCCCGACGGGCAGCTGGAGTTCATCGGCCGGCGCGACTCCCAGGTCAAGATCCGCGGCCAGCGCATCGAACTCGGCGAGGTCGAGGCCCATCTGCGGGCCCTGCCCGGCGTCACCGACGCCGCCGCCGCGGTCGTCCCCGGCGCCGGCGGACACCGCCACCTCGTCGGCTACGTCGTCGGCGACGACGACGTCCGCGGCCTGCGCGAGGCCCTCGCCGCCACGCTGCCCGAACACCTCGTCCCCGCCGTCCTCGTCGCCCTGCCCGCGATGCCGCTCACCCCGAACGGCAAGGTCGACCGCAAGGCCCTGCCCGCCCCCGACTTCACCGCCGTCGAACGCCGTACCCCGCGCACCCCGCAGGAGGAGATCCTGTGCGGCGTCTTCGCCGACATGCTCGGCCTCGACCGGGTCGGCGTCGACGACGACTTCTTCGCCCTCGGCGGGCACTCCCTCCTCGCCACCCGCCTCGTCGCCCGGATCCGCACCGCCCTCGACGCGGACCTGGAGATCGCCGCGCTCTTCGAGACGCCGACCGTCGCCGGCCTCGCCGCCCGGATCGCCGCCGCGGGACCCGCCCGCGGCGCCGTCGCCCGCCGCGAACGCCCCGACAGGCTGCCGCTGTCGTACGCCCAGCGCGGCCTGTGGTTCCTCAACCGGATGGACCCGGCCGACGGCACCTACAACATCCCCCTGGTGCTGCGGCTCTCCGGCCCGCTCGATCACGGCGCCCTGCGCCGCGCCCTCGCCGACGTCGCCGGCCGGCACGAGAGCCTGCGCACCGTCTTCCCCGAGACCGACGGCGTCCCGCGCCAGCTCGTCCTCGACCCCGAGCAGGCCCGCCCCGTCCTCGACGTCGTCGAAGCCGCCGGACGCGACGCCGACGCCCTCGTCGCCGAAGCGGTCGGCCGCGGCTTCGACATCACCCGCGAGGCCCCGCTGCGCGCCCGGCTCGTCGCCGTCGGACCCGAGACGCACGTCCTCGTCGTCGTCGTCCACCACATCGCCGGTGACGGCTGGTCCACCGCGCCGCTCGCCCGCGACCTGAGCGTCGCCTACGCGGCCGCCCTCGAAGGCCGCGCCCCCGACTGGACCCCGCTGCCCGTCCAGTACGCCGACCACACCCTGTGGCAGCGCGACCGCCTCGGCGAGGAGAGCGACCCGGACAGCGTCGTCTCCGCCCAGATCGCCTACTGGAAGGACGCCCTCGCCGGCCTCCCCGAGGAGCTCGCGCTCCCGACCGACCGGCCCCGGCCCGCGCTGCCCAGCCACCGCGGCGGCCTCGTGCCCTTCCATCTCGGCCCCGAGACCCACCGCGCGCTGCTGCGCCTCGCCCGCACCCACGGCGTCACCCCGTTCATGGTGCTGCACGCCGCCCTCGCCGCCCTCCTCACGCGCCTCGGCGCCGGCACCGACATCCCGATCGGCGGCTCGGTCGTCGGCCGGGGCGACGAGGCCCTCGACGACGTGGTCGGCTTCTTCGTCAACTCCCTTGTGCTGCGCACCGACACCTCCGGCGACCCCACCTTCGCCGAACTCCTGGAGCGCACCCGCACCGCCGACATCGCCGCCTTCGCCCACCAGGACCTGCCGTTCGAACGGCTCGTGGAGGCGCTCAACCCGCGCCGCTCGCTCAACCGCCACCCGCTGTTCCAGATCAAGCTCGTCCTGCAGAACCTGGACCGCCCCGAGGTCGACTTCCCCGGCCTGCGCGCCGACGTCGCCCAGATCGACCCCGACATGGCCAAGTTCGACCTGCTCCTCTCCGTCGCCGAACGGTACGACGAGCACGGCGAACCGCAGGGAGTCGAGGCCGCCGCCGGCTACTCCGCCGACCTGTTCGACCGGCCCACCGTCGAGGCGCTCGCCGGCCGCTTCGTCCGGCTCCTCGAATCCGCCCTGAGCGACCCGCACCGGTCGCTCGCCCGGCTCGCCGTCATGGACGGCAGCGAACGGCACGACCTGCTCGTCACCCGCAACGCCACCGACCACGACACCCCCGACGCCACCCTCCCGCAGCTCTTCGAGGCCCAGGCCGCCCGCACCCCGGACGCCCCCGCCGTCGTCTGCGGCGCCGAACGGCTCAGCTACGCCGGGCTCGACGCCCGCGCCAACCGCCTCGCCCACCTGCTCCTGGAGCACGGCGCCGGCCAGGACACCCTGGTCGCCCTCGCCCTGCCCCGCTCGGCCACCGCCGTCGCGGCGATGCTCGCCGTCGGCAAGGCCGGCGCCGCCTACCTGCCGCTCGACCCAGAGCACCCCGGCGAGCGCGTCACCCGGCTCCTCGCCGACGCCCGCCCCGCCCTCGTGCTCACCACCGCCGCCACCCTGGACGCCGCCCCGCACCTGGCCGGCGCCGGCGCCGGCGCCCGCGTCCTCGTCCTGGACGCCCCCGACATCGCCGACGCGCTCGCCCGCGCCCGCACCGACGCCCCGGCCGAACGCGACCGGACCGCGCCCGTCACCCCCCTCGACGCCGCGTACGTCGTCTACACCTCCGGCTCCACCGGCGCGCCCAAGGGCGTCGTCGTCGAGCAGCGGGCCCTGGTGGACTACGTGGTGCGCTGCGCCGCCGAGTACCCCGGCCTGAGCGGACGCACCCTCCTCCACTCGCCGCTCTCCTTCGACCTCGGCCTCACCACCCTCTACGGCACCCTCCTCGCCGGCGGCTGCCTCCACGTCGCCGACCTCGACGAGACCCTCGACGTCCCCGGCGGCCTGACCTTCCTCAAGGCCACCCCCAGCCACCTGCCGATCCTCGACACCCTGCCCGACGAACTCTCCCCGACCGCCGAGCTGATGACCGGCGGCGAGGCCCTGCACGCCGAACAGCTCGCCGCCTGGCGCGCCCGGCACCCGCAGGTCGCCGTCGTCAACCACTACGGCCCCACCGAGACCACCGTCGGCGTCCTCGACCACCGCGTCCCGGCCGGCGCCCCGCTCGCCGCCGGACCGGTCCCGCTCGGCCGCCCCATGCGGAACACCCGCGCCTACGTCCTCGACACGGCCCTGCTGCCCGTGCCCGACGGCGTCACCGGCGAGCTGTACATCGCCGGAACCGGCCTGGCGCGCGGCTACCTCGGCCGCCCCGCCGGCACCGCCGAGCGGTTCGTCGCCGACCCCTACGGCCCGCCCGGCGCGCGCATGTACCGCACCGGCGACCGGGTCCGCTGGAACGCCGCCGGCGTCCTCGAATACGTCGGCCGGGCCGACCACCAGGTCAAGGTCCGCGGCTTCCGGATCGAACTCGGCGAGGTCGAGGCCGCCCTGCTGTCCGCCCCCGGCGTCCGCCAGGCACTCCCGCTGGTCCGCGAGGACCAGCGGGACGACAAGCGCCTCACCGCCTACGTCGTCCCCGCCCCCGGCGAGCGGCTCGTGCCCGACCGCGTCCGCGCCCATGTCGCCGGGGTGCTCCCCGAGTACATGACGCCCACCGCCGTCGTCGTCCTCGACGCGCTCCCGCTCACGGCCAACGGCAAGGTGGACCGGGGCGCGCTGCCCGCCCCCGAGGCCGCCGGCGGGCCGGTGACCCGCACCCCGCGCACCCCGGAGGAGGAGATCCTCGCCGGCCTGTTCGCCGACGTCCTCGGCGTCGCACGCGTCGGCGTCGACGACGACTTCTTCGCCCTCGGCGGCCACTCCCTGCTCGCCATGCGGCTGCTCAGCCGCATCGCCTCCACCCTCGGGGTCCGCGTCGGCGTCAAAGCGCTGTTCGACGCCCCGACCGTCGCCGGCGTCGCCGCCCGGCTCACCACCCCCGGCGAGACGCGCCCCGCGCTCGTCCCCGCCGACCGCGGCGACCGCGTCCCGCTGTCCTTCGCCCAGACCCGGCTGTGGTTCCTCAACCGGCTCGAAGGCCCCAACGCCACCTACAACGTGCCCCTCGTGCTCCGTCTCGCCGGCACGCTCGACCGCGCCGCCCTGCGCGCCGCGCTCCGTGACGTCACCGACCGCCACGAGAGCCTGCGCACCGTCTTCCCGGAGACCGACGGCGTCCCCCGCCAGCACGTCCTCGGCCCGGTCGAGGGCGCCGCCGTCCTCGACGAACGCGCCGTCCCGGCCGACGAGCTGGAGCAGGCGATCACCGACACCGTCCTCGGCGGCTTCGACCTGACGGTCCAGCCGCCGCTGCGGGCCCGCCTGCTCACCGCCGACGGCTCCGGCGCCTGCGTGCTCGTCCTCGTCACCCACCACATCGCCAGCGACGGCTGGTCCCTCACCCCGCTGCTCGCCGACCTGTCCCGGGCCTACGCCGTCCGTACCCGTGGCGCCGCACCGGCCTGGGAGCCGCTGCCGGTCCAGTACGCCGACTACACCCTGTGGCAGCGGACGGTCATGGGCGACGAGACCGACCCGGACAGCCAGCTCACCCGGCAGCTCGACCACTGGAAGGCCGCCCTCGACGGCCTCCCCGAGGAACTCGACCTGCCCGCCGACCGGCCCCGGCCCGAGGTCGCCACCTACCGCGGCGACAACGTGCCGCTTGAGCTCGACGCCGAGACCCACGCCGCGCTCGCCGCGCTCGCCCGCGCCCACGGCGTCAGCCTCTTCATGGTCCTCCAGGCCGGTCTGGCCGCCCTGCTGACGCGGCTCGGCGCCGGCGGCGACATCCCGATCGGCACGCCCATCGCCGGACGCACCGACGACGCCCTCGACGAGCTGGTCGGCTTCTTCGTCAACACCCTGGTCCTGCGCACCGACACCTCCGGCGACCCGACCTTCCGCGAACTTCTCGCCCGGGTCCGCGAGACCGACCTCGCCGCGTACACCCATCAGGACCTGCCGTTCGAGCGTCTGGTGGAGGAGCTGAACCCGGTACGGTCCCTGGCCCGCCACCCGCTCTTCCAGGTCATGCTGATCCTGCACAACACCGGCCGGCCCGAGATCGACCTGCCCGGACTGCGGATCGAGGTCGAGGGCGCCGACGCCCCGGTCGCCAAGTTCGACCTGTCCGTCAGCCTCTGGGAGCGGCACACCGACGACGGCGCCGCCGACGGCGTCCTCGGCCGGATCGAGTACGCCCTCGACCTGTTCGACCGCTCCACCGCGGAAACGGTCGCCGCCCGGCTCCAGCGGCTCCTCACCGCCGCCGCGCACACCCCCGAGCTGCCGATCAGCGGCCTCGCGGTCCTCGACGACGCGGAACTCCACGACCTCCTCGTCGTCCGCAACGCCACCGGCCACCCGCGCCCCGAGGCGTCGCTGCCCCAGCTGTTCCGCCGCCAGGCCGCCCTCACCCCCGAGGCGACCGCCCTCGTCCGCGGCGACCTCACCCTCACCTACGCCGAACTCGACGCGCGCTCCGACCGGCTCGCCCGCACCCTGCTCGGCCGGGGCGTCCGCCCCGAGGACCGGATCGCGCTGCTCCTCGCCGACCGGGCCGCCCACGTCGTGGCGACCCTCGCCGTCGCCAAGGCCGGCGGCGTGTACGTACCGCTGGACGTGCGCAGCCCCGAGGCCCGCACCCGGCGGATCCTCGACGGCACCGCGACCGTCCTCGTCCTCGCCGAGACGGTCACCGCCGCCCGCGTCCCGGACGGCTCCGCGCCCGTCCTGCTGCTCGACGACGGGCTCCCGCCGGCCGGCGCGCCCGACGCCGAACTGCCCGCGATCCACCCGGACCGGCTCGCCTACGTCATGTACACCTCCGGCTCCACCGGTGAGCCGAAGGGCGTCGCCGTCACCCACCGCAACGTCGCCGGGCTCGCCCGCGACCGCTACTGGGGCCACGGCGCCGACGACCGGGTGCTCATGCACTCCCCGCCGTCCTTCGACGCCTCCACGTACGAACTGTGGGGCCCCCTCCTCAGCGGCGCCTTGATCGTCGCCTCCGACGGAGACGCCACCGACATCGCCTCCCTGGCCGCCACCATGACCCGGCACCGCGTCACCGTCGGCCTGTTCAGCGAGGGCGTGTTCCGGCTCCTCGCCGAGAACCACGCCGACGCCTTCCGCGACCTGCGCGACATCTACGTCGGCGGCGACACCGCCTCGGCGACCGCCGTCCGCAAGGTTCTGGAGCAGACCGCCGGAGCCCGCCTCACCAACAGCTACGGCCCCACCGAGACCACCCTGTGCGTCGTCCACCACGCCCTCACCGACGAGGACGTCGCCCGCAACGCCTTCCCCATCGGCCGCCCGCTCGACAACACCCGGGTCTACGTCCTCGACACGGCCCTGCGGCCCGTCCCCGACGGCGTCACCGGCGAACTGTACGTCGCAGGCGAGGGCCTGGCCCGCGGCTACACCGGCCGCCCCGGCCTCACCGCCGAACGCTTCGTCGCCGACCCGTACGGCCCGCCCGGATCGCGCATGTACCGCACCGGCGACCGGGTCCGCTGGCGGGCCGACGGCGCCCTGGAGTTCGCCGGCCGCGCCGACGCCCAGGTCAAGGTCCGCGGCTTCCGCATCGAGCTCGGAGAGGTCGAGGCCGCCGTCGCCGCCCACCCGGCCGTCGCCCAGACCGTCGTCGTGGTCCGTGAGGACCGGCCCGGCGACAAGCGCCTGGTCGCCTACGCCGTCCCGACCGCCGGCCGGCCGCTCGACGCCGACGCGCTGCGTGCCCACGTCGCGGCCCTGCTGCCCGACTACATGACGCCCGCCGCGTTCGTCGAACTCGCCGAACTGCCCCTGACCCGCACCGGAAAGCTGGACCGCAGGGCCCTGCCCGCACCCCGGTACGAGGGCGGTGGCGGCCGCGCCCCGCGCAACGAGCGCGAGCAACTGCTGTGCACGCTCTTCGCCGACCTGCTCGGCGTCGCCGAGGTCGCCGTCGACGACAACTTCTTCGCCATGGGCGGCGACAGCATCGTCTCCATCCAGCTCGTCAGTCGGGCCCGTGAGGCCGGACTCGTCCTCACCCCGCGCGACATCTTCCAGCACCAGACCGTCGAGGCCCTCGCCCTCGCCGCCACCGCTCCGGGCGCCGACGCCGCGAGCGCCCCCGACGACGGCACCGGGACCGTGCCCGCCACCCCCATCATGGAATGGCTGCGCGGCCTCGGCGGCCCCGTCGCGGGCTTCAACCAGTCCGTCCTGCTCCGCACCCCCGCGGGCCTCGGCGAACCGGCCCTGGTCGCCGCCGTCCAAGCCGTCCTCGACGGACACGACCTGCTCCGCGCCCGCCTCGACCGGACCGGGGACGGCCCCTGGACCCTGGACGTTCCGCCCGCCGGCAAGACCGACGCCGCCGACCGCGTCACCCGGGTCGAGATCACCGCCGTCCCCGACGACGCCCTCGCCCCGCTCCTCACCGACCACGCAGAGACCGCCCGCCGGTCCCTCGACCCCGACCGGGGCGACATGCTCCGCGCCGTCTGGTTCGACGCCGGACCCGACCGCGCCGGACGACTCCTGCTCATCGCCCACCACCTCGTCGTCGACGGCGTCTCCTGGCGCATCCTCGTCCCCGAGCTCATGACCTGCTGGACCGACACCGAAGCAGGTCGCGAGACCGGGATCGCACCCGCCCGCACCTCCTTCCGCACCTGGGCCCGCCGCCTCGCCGACCGTGCCCTCAGCGGCGACGTCGAGGCCGAACTCCCGCTGTGGGAAAGGATGACCGCGGAAGCCGACCCGCTCCTCTCCGACCGCCCCCTCGAACCCTCCGCCGACACCCACGCCACCACCCGCCGTCGCGCCCGCACCCTCCCCGCCGACCGCACCGAGCCCCTGCTCACCGCGGTACCCGCGGCGACCGGCGCCGGCCCCGACGAGATCCTGCTCACCGCCCTCGCCCTCGCCCTCGCCGAATGGCGACGAGGTCGCAGGCGCGGCGCGCCGGGCGCCGGGCCCGTGCTCCTCGACGTGGAGGGCCACGGCCGCAACGACGACGACGGCGCCGAACTCTCCCGCACCGTCGGCTGGTTCACGGCCATGCACCCGCTGCGCCTCGACCCCGGCGTCAAGTGGCACGAGGTCCGCGGCGGAGCCCCGGCCGCCGGCGAGGCCCTGCGCCGGGTGAGCGGCCAGATCCGCGCGATCCCCGCCAAGGGTGCCGGATACGGCCTGCTCCGCCACCTCAACCCGCGCACCGCGGACCTCCTCGCGGGCGGCGCCACACCGCAGATCGGCTTCAACTACCTGGGCCGCGTCCGCACCGACCACTCCGCCGGCCCCGCCGACTGGGGCGCCGCGCCCGAGGACGTACGCATCGCCCCGACCGACCCGGACCTGCCGTTCGCCCACAGCCTGGAGGTCAACGCGGTCACCCACGACCGGTCCTCCGGACCCGAACTGACCGTGACCTGGACCTGGCCCGGCGGCCTCTTCGACGAGACCGACGTCGACGCCCTCACCGGCCTCTGGTTCGAGGCCCTCGACGCCCTCACGCGGTACAGCACCGCACACGCCGCCCCCGCCGGCGGCGCCCCCCGCAGTCTGACGACATCCGACCTCTCCCTGGCAGACCTGGACCAGGGCGAGATCGACGAGCTCGAGGCCGACCTGGCCGACCTGGAGGATCTGACGTGACGCACACCAGCCGACCGGCCCGCAAGCCGTCCGGACTCGAGGGCGTCCTGCCCCTGTCCCCCCTGCAGGAAGGCCTCCTGTTCCACTCCCTGCTCGACGACGGCGAGGGCCCCGACGTCTACGCCGTCCAGCTCGCCGTCGACCTGGAGGGACCGCTCGACGCGGCCCGGCTCAAGGACGCGATGGCCGCCCTGCTGCGGCGCCACGCCAACCTGCGGGCCGGATTCCGCTCCGTACGCTCCGGAAAGCCGGTGCAGTTCATCCTCCGCGAGGTCGAACTGCCCTGGCGCGAGGCCGACCTCACCCACCTGCCCGCGGAGGAGCAGGAGGCCGAACTCGCCCGGCTCGCCGACGAGGACCGCGCCGAGCGCTTCGACCTGGCCGCGCCGCCGCTGATCCGCTGCCTCCTGATCCGCCGCGAGGACGCGCTGCACCGGCTGGTCGTGACCAACCACCACATCCTGCTCGACGGCTGGTCGATGCCGGTCGTGCTGCGCGAACTCTTCACCGTGTACGAGCAGGGCGAGCAGGCCCTGCCGCCGGTCACCCCGTACAAGAATTACCTCCAGTGGCTGGCCGCCCAGGACCGCACGGAGACCGAGCAGGTCTGGCGGCGCACCCTCGCCGGCGTCGAGGAGGCCACCCGCCTCGCCCCGGCCGCCGTCGGCCGCGAGGCCCGCATGCCGGAGCGCGTCGAGACCCTGCTCCCCGCCGACCTCGGCGACGGCATCGCGGACCTCGCCGCCTCCGGCGCGGTCACCCTCAACACCGTCGTCCAGCTCGCCTGGGCCGTCGTCCTGGGCCGCCTCACCGGCCGCGACGACGTCGTCTTCGGCACCACCGTGGCCGGACGCCCGGCCGAGGTGCCCGGCGTCGAGTCCATGGTCGGCCTGTTCATCAACACCGTCCCGGTCCGCGTCGCCCTCGACCACGACGAACCGTGGTCCAAGGCCCTCGCCCGCGTGCAGAACGAGCAGGCCGACCTCGGCCCGCACCAGCACCTCGGCCTCGCCGAGATCCAGGCACTGGCCGGCATCGGCGAACTCTTCGACACCACCGTCCTCGTGGAGAACTACCCCGTGGACCCCGCCGCCGAGGGCGCCCGGCTGGAGTCCGGGCTGCGCCTCGTCGGCGCGAAGGGCCGCGACGCCACCCACTACCCGCTGACCCTCGTCGTCTCCCGGACGGCCGCCGGCGTGCAGGTGCGCGTCGACTACCGGCCCGACCTCTTCGACCGTGCGGCGGCCGAACGGATCCTGCGACGACTGGAGCGTGTGCTGCGTGCCGCGGTCATGGACGCGGACCGGCCCGTGGGCGCGGTAGACGTGCTGGAAGCCGCCGAGCGTGATCGGTTGGTGAGCGGGTGGAATGCGACGGGTGCTGTGGTGCCGGTGGGTGTGGTGCCGGTGTGGTTCGCGGAGTGTGCGGCGCGGGCGCCGGAGGCGCCGGCGGTGGTGTGTGGTGAGGTGCGTCTGTCGTACGGGGAGTTGTGGTCGCGTGCGGTGGGTGTGGCCAATGAGCTGACCGCTGCGGGTGTGGGTCGTGGTGCGGTGGTGGCGTTGGCGGTGCCGCGTTCGGTGGATGCGGTGGTGGCGATGCTGGGTGTGGGTCTTGCGGGTGGGGTGTTCCTGCCGGTGGATCTG
>NZ_JBVJEH010000008.1:0-426793 GCF_055581845.1 Streptomyces sp. NPDC042346
GGCGTGCAGTTCATGCTCGCCGACATGGCCATGAAGCTCGAAGCCGCCCGCCAGCTCACCTACGCCGCCGCCGCGAAGAGCGAGCGCGTCTCCGCGGGAAGCGAGAAGGAGGCCCTGACCTTCTTCGGCGCCGCGGCCAAGTGCTTCGCCTCCGACGTCGCCATGGAGGTCACCATCGACGCCGTCCAGCTCCTCGGCGGCTACGGCTACACCCGCGACTACCCCGTCGAGCGCATGATGCGCGACGCCAAGATCACCCAGATCTACGAAGGCACCAACCAGGTCCAGCGCATCGTCATGGCCCGCAACCTCCCTTAGGGGACCCTGCCCCGCCGCACCCCCTATCCCCCATCCGTTGAAAGGAGACAGGCCGTGACTCTGAAGATCGCTGTCTGTGTGAAGTACGTCCCCGACGCGACCGGCGACCGCGGGTTCGCCGACGACCTGACGACCGACCGCGAGGCCGTCGACGGCCTCCTCTCGGAGCTGGACGAGTACGCGGTCGAGCAGGCGCTGCGCATCTCGGAAGAGTCCGACGACGCCGAGGTCACCGTCGTGACCGTGGGCCCGGACGACGCCAAGGACGCGCTGCGCAAGGCGCTGTCGATGGGTGCCGACAAGGCCGTCCACGTCAACGACGAGGACATCCACGGCTCCGACGTCATCGCCACCTCCGCGATCCTGGCCAAGGCCCTGGAGAAGACCGGTTTCGACCTGGTCGTCTGCGGCATGGCCTCGACCGACGGCACGATGGGCGTCCTGCCGGCCCTGCTCGCCGAGCGGCTGAACGTGCCGCAGGTGACGCTGCTCTCCGAGGTCTCGGTCGACGGCGACACGGTGAAGGGCCGCCGCGACGGCGACTCCGCCACCGAGCTCCTGGAGGCCCCGCTCCCGGCCGTCGTCTCGGTCACCGACCAGTCCGGCGAGGCCCGTTACCCCTCCTTCAAGGGGATCATGGCCGCCAAGAAGAAGCCGGTCGAGGAGCTGGACCTGGACGACCTGGACATCGACGCCGACGAGGTGGGCCTCGCCGGGTCCTGGACCCTCGTCGACGCGGTGGCCGCGCGCCCGGCCCGTACGCAGGGCACGATCGTCACCGACGAGGGCGACGGCGGCAAGCAGCTCGCCGCCTTCCTCGCCACCCAGAAGTTCATCTGACCCACCGTCAGCCAGACACCCACTCAGGAGCAATGAATCATGGCTGAGATCCTGGTTCTCGTGGACCACGCCGACGGTGCGGTCCGCAAGCCGGCCCTCGAACTCCTCACCCTGGCCCGCCGCATCGGCGAGCCCACGGCGGTCGTCCTCGGCGCCGGCGAGGCCGCCGCCTCGATCGCCGCCAAGGCGGGCGAGTACGGCGCGGCCACCGTGTACGTCGCGGACGGCGCCGAGTTCACCGACCAGCTGGTCGTCCCGAAGGTCGACGCGCTGACCCAGCTCGCCAAGGAGAAGGGGGCCGCCGCCGTCCTGGTGACCTCCTCCGGCGAGGGCAAGGAGATCGCCGCCCGGGTCGCGCTGCGCCTCGGCTCCGGTCTGATCACCGACGCCGTGGAGCTGGAGGCCGGCGAAAACGGCCCGGTCGCCACGCAGTCCGTCTTCGCCGCCTCGTACCAGGTGCGCTCGACGGTCTCGCACGGCGTCCCGGTCATCACCGTCAAGCCGAACTCCGCCGCCCCGGAGGCCGCCCCGGCCGCCGGCACGGTCGAGAACGTCGCCGTCGCCTTCACCGGCAACGCCGCGAAGGTCGTCTCGCGTACCCCGCGCGTCTCCACCGGCCGCCCCGAGCTGACCGAGTCCGCGATCGTGGTCTCCGGCGGCCGCGGCGTCGGCGCCGCCGAGGGCTTCGCGGTCGTCGAGAAGCTGGCCGACTCGCTCGGCGCGGCCGTCGGCGCCTCCCGCGCCGCCGTGGACGCCGGCTGGTACCCGCACGCCAACCAGGTCGGCCAGACCGGCAAGCAGGTCTCGCCGCAGCTGTACGTCGCGGCGGGCATCTCCGGTGCGATCCAGCACCGGGCGGGCATGCAGACGTCGAAGACGATCGTGGCCGTCAACAAGGACCCCGAGGCCCCGATCTTCGACCTCGTGGACTACGGCGTGGTCGGCGACCTCTTCGAGGTGCTGCCGCAGCTCACGGACGAGATCGGCGCCCGCTGACCGTCCTCGCCGCCCAACGGTAAGGGGCGGGTGAGTGGCACTCTGTGCCACTCACCCGCCCCTTTCATGTCGTCGCGCGGCTCAGAACCAGCCGTCGAGCGGGACCTCCTCGCAGAGCCGGACGACCGGCCTGCGACCGGTCACGCCGACGCCCGAGGAGAGCTTGACCCGGACCCCGGGGCGCACCGCGTGCAGCGGCCCGTCGACGCGGCAGCGGACCACGAAGCCCTCCGTCATGTGGACCGGCCAGAGGTCGGCGTCGGCCGCGGCGACCCCGCGCCGTACGGAGATCACGCCCTCGCCCCCGCTGAGTTCGGGCGAGAGGTCCGTCGACCCGCAGGTCGGACAGAGCAGGCGCTGGAACGTCGTGGTGTGGCACCAGCGGCAGCGCTGGAAGTAGAGCTCGGAGTCGGGGGCCGACTCGTCCACCTGGACGGCGGTCCCGCTCCTCAGTCCCGTGTGGAACACGATGCCTTCTCCTTGCACTCGGCGGCTCGACCGTGCAGGGCAAAGATATGGCACTGAGTGCCATCAAATAAAGACCTGAGTTCCCTCAATTCGAGATACCGAGAACCCAGGGGCATCGGGAGGGGCCGGGACTTCCCCCAGCCCTCTCCTCACTGCTTCCGTCAGTCCTCGCCGAGGCTCGACTCCACCTCGCGCACCACGCGCCACATGGGGGTGGACCGCTTGGTGATCACCACCACGACGTCCTCGGTCTCCTCGGCCGGCGCGTCCGCGACCGTGTCCGGGCTCCAGGTGGCGCGGACGAACTCCAGGGCCCGGTCGACCTCGGCCAGCGGGTCGCCCTCGCCTCCCGAGCGCAGCCAGTGGCGCAGGGCGTGGTTGTGGGCGGCGACGACGGCCGCCGCGACCACGTTGGCGCGCAGGGTGCCGTCCCGGCGGTCGGCCCAGCGGGTGCGCAGATAGTCGCCGAGGGTCTTCTCGTACCGCCAGACGACCGAGAGCTCGTACGTCCGCAGTCCGGTCACCTCGCGGGTGAGCCGGTAGCGCTGCACGGAGAAGGTCGGGTTCTCGGCGTACATCCGCATGACGAGCCGGGCGGCGTCGCAGACGCGGACGACCGGGTCGTCGGAGTCGGCGCTCGCGGCGAGGAAGCGGGTCATGTCGGCGAGGCACTGCTCGTGGTCGGGGAAGACCACGTCCTCCTTCGACGGGAAGTACCGGAAGAAGGAGCGGCGGCCGACGCCCGCGAGCGTGACGATGTCGTCGACGGTGGTCTGTTCGTAGCCGCGCTCAAGGAAGAGCTGGAAGGCCGCGGCGATGAGGGAGTCCCGCATCGCGGGCTTCGGAGTGTTCGTCGAGGCTGTTCCCATGGCCCGAACCTAACACTCGGACCGGCCGATGCGGCACTTGGTGCCGGGAGAATCCGGCACCGAGTGCTGCATCGGGGGTACGGAGGCTCAGCGCGGGGCCATGCGCAGGGCGCCGTCCATCCGGATCGTCTCGCCGTTGAGGTAGTCGTGCTCGGCGATCATCGTGACCAGCCGGGCGTACTCCTCCGGGCGCGCGAGGCGCTGCGGGAAGGTCACGCTCGCGGCGAGACCGGCCCTGACGTCCTCCCCGAACCCGGCCATCATCGGGGTGTCGACGATGCCGGGGGCGACGGTGACGACCCGGATGCCGAACTGCGCGAGGTCGCGGGCGGCGGTGACGGTCATGCCCGCGACGCCCGCCTTGGAGGCGGCGTAGGCGATCTGGCCGACCTGGCCCTCGAAGGCGGCGATCGAGGCGGTGTTGACGACGAGGCCGCGCTGCCCGTGCTCGTCGGGCTCGTGCCGGGCGATGCTCTCGGCGGCGAGCCGCATCACGTTGAACGTCCCGAGCAGGTTGACGTTGAGGACCGTACGGAACAGGTCGAGGTCGTGCGGCCCCTTGCGGCCCAGGATGCGGGCGGAGGGGGCGATGCCCGCGCAGTTCACGGCGAGCCGGAGCTCGGCGCCGTCGGCGTCGATCGCGGCCAGGGCCTCGCGCACCTGGTCCTCGTCGGTGACGTCCGCGGCGAGCAGGCGGACGCCGTCGGGCAGCGGCCCGGCGGCCGCGACGGCCTTGTCCAGGTCGAGGCCGTAGACGGCGGCGCCACGGGCGGCGAGCGCGGCGGCCGTGGCGGCGCCGAGGCCGGAAGCGGCGCCGGTGACGAGAGCGGCGGAGCCGGCGATGTCCATGGAACTCCTCGTTCGTGTCGTGCGGGTGGGACCCTGCCGCCGGGGTGGCCGCCGGATCGGGCACATGCCCGCGGTGGACCGCGCGGTCCGCGCGATCTGCGCCGCCCACCATAGAACCGCAGGCAGCGCCCCCGGAAGCGGAACCAGGACATCCCCGAGCGGTGGTCGACCGGTCGTACACTTCCGCCATGGGGCGAACGAGTGACGCGCGGGAGCGGATCCTGACCGCCGCGAAGACGCTGATGCTGTCGCGCGGCTACTCCGCCCTGGGCGTGGCGGAGATCTGCAAGGCGGCCGGAGTGCCGAAGGGCAGCTTCTACTACTTCTTCGCCTCCAAGGAGGAGCTGGCCCTCGCGGTCGTCGACGAGCACTGGACCGCCCAGCGAGCCGAGTGGACCCGCGCCCTGGACCGGGACGTCCCTCCCCTCCAGGGGCTGCGGAGGCTCTACGACGTCACCGCGGCCGAGCTGCGCGCCGGGCAGCGGAGCTGCGGCACCGTCACGGGCTGCCTCCTCGGGAACCTGGCCCTGGAGATGAGCACCGGCACGGCGACCGTGCGCGAGCGCCTGCGGGAGATCTTCGACGAGCAGGTGGCCCTGGTGGAGGAGACCGTCGCCGAGGCCCGCGGGCGCGGCGAGGTCACCGTCGCCGACGACCGCGGGGCCGCGCGCGCCCTCGTCGCCCAGCTGGAGGGCCAGGTGCTCTTCGCCAAGCTGTACGACGACGTGGGGCGCTTCGACGTCCTGTGGGCGAACTCCCTGGCCCTGCTGGGCGCGAGGGTCTCCTCTCCTTCGGTCTGAGCTTCCGTCAGAAGGGCTTGGTCGGCAGGTACTTGCCGTCGAGCGTGATGACGGCACGCTCGCCGCCCTCGGGGTCGGCGACCTTCTCGACGTGGAGCTTGAAGTTGATCGCGGAGATGATGCCGTCGCCGAACTCCTCGTGGACCAGGGCCTTGAGGGTGGTTCCGTAGACCTGGAGCATCTCGTAGAAGCGGTAGATCGTCGGGTCGGTCGGGATGCCGCCGTCGATGGATCCCCGGGTGGGGATCGTGCGCAGCAGCCGTACCGCGTCCTCGTCGAGGCCGAGGAGCTCGGCGACCGCCCGCGCGGCCGGCTCCGGCAGGGCGTGCTGGCCGAGCACGGCGGCGGTGGTGAAGGCGACGGAGAACCCTGCGGCGTCCGCGATCTGCTGCCAGGTCAGGTCCTTGACGGTCTTGGCCTCGACGGCGGTGAGGGCGAGCTCGCGGCGGGCTGTGGGGTCGAACTGGGCGTGCACCATGAGAGGTACTCCTTCTTCCTGGAGGGGTTTCGGGGATCAGGCGGCGGCGACGGCGGGGCGGGCGACGGTGTCGAGCTCCTCGACGGAGCCCTGGGCGATGTCGAAGACCCAGCCGTGCAGCCGGATGTCTCCCTCGGCCAGCGCGCGGGCGACCGAGGGGTGGGTGGCGAGGTTCGCCAGTTGGGCGGCGACGTTCTCGCGCACCAGGGCGGACACGTCCCCCTGGCGGCCGGTCGCGGCGGTGCGGGCCAGGGAGGCGTCCGCGTGCCGCAGCCAGGCGGCGACGGCGGGTGCGGAGCCGAGGTCGTGGCCCTCGGCGAGCGCGGTCATCGCGCCGCAGGCGGAGTGCCCGCAGACGATGACGTCCCGCACGCCGAGGACCGCGACGGCGTACTCGACGCCGGCGGACACCGCGTCGCCGGCCGGGGTGTGGGCGGGGACGAGGTTGCCGGCGGTGCGGATGACGAAGAGCTCGCCCGGGTCGGTCTGGGTGATCAGTTCGGGGACGACGCGGGCGTCGGAGCAGCCGATGAAGAGGGTGCGGGGACGGTGGACGGTGGCCAGGCGGGCGAAGAGCCCGGCCTTGGCAGGGAAGACCTCCCGCTGGAAGCGGTCGATTCCCTCGGCGAGATGAGGCATGCCTTCACCCTGCACGACCAGGGGCTATAGCGTCCAAGACCGGTCATCGATATCTGCCATAGATGAGATCTATAGTCGATCTAGACTGGTCCCATGCAGCCGGAACTCCGCCACCTCCGCTATCTCCTCGCCGTCGCCGAGCACGCCAACTTCACCCGCGCCGCCGAAGAGCTCCGCATCGCCCAGCCCACGCTCTCCCAGCAGATCAAGCAGCTGGAGAAGGCCCTCGGGGTCCAGCTCCTGGACCGCACCGGCCGGACCGTGCGTCTCACGGACGCCGGGGAGACCTATGCGCGGTACGCCCGTGGCGCGCTCCGGGACCTGGCGGCGGGCGAGCGGGCGGTGCTCGACGTACGGGACCTCTCGCGCGGCCACCTCCGGCTCGCGGTCACCCCCACCTTCACGGCCTACCTGACGGGTCCGCTCGTCGCCGCGTTCCACACGCGCCACCCCGGCATCACCGTGGAGGTGCGGGAGCTGCCGCAGGACCGCGTCGAGACCGAACTCCTCGCCGACCGCCTGGATCTCGGCATCGCCTTCGAGGGCGTCCACCTCCCGGGCATCGAGGCCGCGGAGCTCTTCACCGAGACCCTGGGGCTCGTCGTCGGCCCCGCCCACCCGTACGCGGGCCGCACCGAGCCGCTGCCGGTCGCGGAGTTGATGGATCATCAGCTCGCCTTGCTGAGCGAGGACTTCGCGACCCGGCGACACATCGACGCGTACGTGGCCGAGCACCGGGTCCGGCCCCGGATCGCGGTGGAGGCCAACTCCGTCAGCGCGCTCACCGAGATCGTGCGGCGTACGGCGCTGGCGACGGTCCTCCCCGACGCCGTCACCCGGGACCACCCGTATCTGACGCCCGTTCCCCTCTCCCCCGCGCTCCCGTCCCGCGGCGTCGCCCTCCTGCGCCGCTCCGGCGGCTACCGGAGCGCGGCGGCGGAGGCCTTCGCCGCACTGGCGAGGGAGGGCACGGAGGGGCAGGAAGCGACGCCGGATCAACCGATCGGCTGACCCCGGGGTCCACCGTTGTGCCCCGCGGGTGCAGCCGGGCCGCCGACGGGCGCGGCGCGGAACGACCCCAGGATGGAAGGGAGAGAGCGGGTCGGTCCCCCCGACGGCCCGCGCAGTTCCCCGAGTTCACTGGAGCAGACCCCATGAAGCACGTGAAGAAGGCCTCCTCGCGCACCCGTGTCGTGACCGGCGGCGCGCTCGTCGCGGCCCTCGCGCTCGGCGGCTTCGGTGCCTACTCCGCCAGCGCCACCGACGAGGACACGACGGCCGCCCCGGCCGCCGCCGCGAAGACGGACGCGAAGACGGACGCGAAGAACAAGAACACGACGCGCTCGACGCACCTGACGATCGAGGCCGCGACGAAGGCCGCGCAGGCGACCCTGGACGCCGCCGAGAAGGAGAACCAGCGGGTCTCCGTCGCCGTCGTCGACCGCAACGGCAACACCATCGTCACTCTCCGCGGCGACGGCGCCGGACCCCAGTCCTACGAGTCCGCCGTGAAGAAGGCGTACACCGCCGTCTCCTGGAACGCCCCCACCTCCGAGCTCGCCAAGCGCCTGACCAACGCCCCCACCCTCAAGGACATCCCCGGCACGCTCTTCCTCGCGGGCGGCGCCCCCGTCACCGCCAAGGGCGCCCCCATCGCCGGCATCGGCGTCGCCGGCGCCCCCTCCGGCGACCTCGACGAGAAGTTCGCCCAGGCCGGCGTCGCCACCCTCGGCAAGTAGACCGAGGGGGCTGCGCCGCCGGGCTCTACTCGGGCCGCGCCAGGCCCCGGCTGATGACCAGCCGCTGGATCTGGTTCGTCCCCTCGAAGATCTGCATGATCTTCGCCTCGCGCATGTAGCGCTCCACGGGGAAGTCGCGGGTGTAGCCGTAGCCGCCGAGGACCTGGACGGCGTCCGTGGTGACCTTCATCGCCGTGTCGGTGGCGATGAGCTTGGCCGCGCTGGCCTGGCGGCTGAAGGGGCGGCCGAGGTCGCGGCGGCGGGCCGCGTCCAGGTAGGTGGCGCGGGCCGCGTCGACCGCGGCGGCCATGTCGGCGAGGAGGAAGCCGAGGCCCTGGTGGTCGACGATCCGCCGGCCGAAGGTGGTGCGTTCGTTGGCGTAGTCCACGGCGGCGTCCAGCGCGGCCTGGGCGAGGCCCGTCGCGCAGGCGGCGATGCCGAGGCGGCCGCTGTCGAGGGCGCTGAAGGCGATCTGGAGGCCCTGGCCCTCCTCCCCGATGCGCCGGTCGGCGTCGAGGAGGGCGCCGTCCCAGTACGCGGAGGTGGTCGGGACCGCCTGGAGGCCCATCTTCCGCTCGGGCAGGCCGAAGCTCAGCCCTTCGGCCTCGCCCGGGGCGAGGAAGCAGGAGATGCCGTGGCTGCCGGGGGCGGTCCGCGCGAAGAGGGCGTAGAAGTCGGCCTTGCCGCCGTGGGTGATCCAGGCCTTGGTGCCGGTCACGCGGTAGCTGCTGCCGTCGTCCTGGAGCTCGGCCTTGCAGGAGAGGGCGGCCGCGTCCGAGCCGGCCTGCGGTTCGGAGAGGCTGTAGCCGCCGATGGCCCGGCCCTCCAGCATCGCGGGCAGCCAGCTCTCCTTCTGCTCCGCCGTGCCGAAGGTGTGGAGCGGGTGGCAGGCCAGCGTGTGGACGCTGGTGGCGACGGCGACGGCCGCCCAGCGCGCGGCGAGCTCCTCCAGGACCTGAAGGTAGACCTCGTACGGCTGGCCTCCGCCGCCGTACTCCTCGGGGTAGGCGAGGCCGAGGAGCCCGGCCTCTCCGAGGGTGGTGAAGAGACCTTCGGGATAGGTCTCGGCGGCCTCGTGCTCGTTCACCCGCGGAGAGAGCTCCTTGTCGGCGATCTCCCGGGTGAGGGCGATGAGGTCCGCCGCTTCGGGGGTGGGAAGCAGGCGGTCGACATCCATGGCGACTCCAGCGGCGCGCAAAGTGGTACTGGGACAGGTACTGCAGTACCGCTTAGCGTAGCGCAGGAGGGAATCGGCGTAACCCCCTCGCCGACCCCCTCAGCAGGGCTCAAGGCCTCGGCGAGGCGCGGCCTGGAATACTGGCGGCGTGATCGAGACCTCCTCCGCCGACGCCCCGAAACTGACGGGTCGCGGGGCGGCGCGCCGCACCGCCCTCTTCGAGGAGCTCGTCGCCCTGCTCGTCGGCGAGGGCTTCGCCCGCCTGACGCTCGACGACCTCGCCGCCCGCCTGCGCTGCTCGAAGCGCACGCTGTACGGCCTGGCCGGCAGCAAGGAGCAGCTCGTCCGGGCGGCCGTCGTGCACTTCTTCCGGCGCGCCACGGCCCGGGTCGAGGCCGTGCTCGCCGCCGCGACCGACCCCGCCGAACGGCTCGCCGCGTATCTCCGCGCCGTCTCGGCCGAGCTGGCACCCGTCTCGCCGCAGTTCTTCGACGACGTCGCCGCCTTCGAGCCGGCGGCCGAGGTGTACGAGCGCAACACGCGCGCGGCGGCCGGCCGGGTCCAGCAGCTCATCGAGGAGGGCGTGCGCGCGGGCGTCTTCCGCGAGGTGCACGTGACCTTCGCGGCGGACGTCATCTCCTCGGTGATGGTCCGCATCCAGCGGCGCCAGGTGGCCGCGGCGACCGGTCTGGCCGACGCCGAGGCGTACGAACAGCTCGCCGAGCTGCTCCTCAGCGGCCTCCGCAAGGCCTGAACGGCCACCTGGACGGACATGGCCGGTTCACGCCCACGTTCGATCACTCTGTGCAGGTGATCCATTACTGTGTGCGGCGCCAGTGACCACTCCGTCCCCAGGGAGACCTCCGCGTGGAGCGCAGCCGTACCGCCTTCAGGATCCGTGCCGTCCTCGCCGCCATGGGCGTGACCGCCGCCCTCGCCGCGGCCCCCGCGGCGCAGGCCGCACCCTCCGAGACTCCCACCGCGCACCGGCCCGGGGCGGCCTCCCTCGCCGCTCCCCCGGAGCCCTGCACCGGGGAGTTCCAGGACGACAAGCGGCTGGGCCCGAAGTTCCTGCCGAAGAAGTGGCAGGAGCCGGTGGGCCCGCTGCTCAACCGCTACCACCGGACCGGGAAGCTCTCCTCCGCCGACTTCCTCAGGAAGTACTGGGAGGGCCCGGCCGACACCGGCAGCTGGAAGTACCCGCCGAACGACGGCTTCGGCGAGGTCAACGGCACCGTCGACAAGGCGCCCGAGCTGCTGGAGGAGGGTGAGCGCCTCGACCGCTTCGGCTCGGAGTTCGGCTCCTACCTGGCCCCGGCCGGCGACGCCTACGCCAAGCGCGCGCTGCCCCCGCAGAACCTCAACACCCGTGACGCCGCCTTCCCCTGCGACTACCACCTGTACGAGGTGACGCGGGAGTTCGTGGTCTGGGAGGGCTCCATCGCGCCCTGGTTCGAGCAGCCCGGCGGCGGCCGCCAGATCAAGCTGGACCCGGCCTTCCTGAACCCGGGCGAGGGCCAGCGCCTCAGCGTCAAGTGGCTGCTCGACAACGGCTATCTGGTGCGCGTCCCCGCGTGACCGACCGCCACGCGCTGGAACGGGCACTCCGGGAGGCCGGGGTGCCCGCGGCGTACTACTGGATCGAGGGCGTCCACGAACCGGCGCCCACCCCGCCCGACTTCGTCTATCTGCGGACGAGGCCGGGCGGGGCCGGGGCCGGCCCGGCGACGTGGGAGACCGGGGTGTACGAGCGCGGGGTCCACGAGCCCGTCGCGACACACGACACCGAGGCCGCGGCCTGCGCCCACCTCCGGACGCTCCTCGGCGCGTAACCCCGCGCCCCACGCCCCCATAACCCCACACCCCCGCGCCCCACACCCCCCGCGCCCCTTAATTCAGGCTGTGCGTTAAACCTCAAGGAAATCGCCCCGCGAGTCCCGGCAGCGGTATGTTTCGGTCAGGACTACTTAACCAGGGGGCCCAGTGACCACGCGGAACGGCCGCACGGTACGTGACCTGCGGCGCGAGAACCGCACCGCCGTCCTCCACCGTCTGTACTTCGACGGGCCGATGAGCCGCTTCTCGCTGGGGCCGGCGACCGGACTGAGCTCGGGCTCCGTCAGCAACGTGGTCGCCGAGCTCGTCGCGGAGGGCCTCGTCGAGGAGGCCGGCAGCGTCGACTCGGCCGGCGGACGGCCCCGCACCCTGCTGCGGGTCACCCCCGGCAGCGGCTGCATGATCGGCGTCGACGTCGGCGAGACCCGGGTCAGGGTCGAGCTCTTCGACCTCACCCTCACCGAACTCGCCCGCACGGAAAGCCCGTTGGCGGTGGGCACCGCCAACCCGCACGACCGGTACGAGGTCGGGCTCGTCGTCGACCTCGTCCGCGACGGCATCGCGGAGGTGCTGCGGATCGCCGGCGTCCCCGCCGAGCGGCTCCTCGGCGTCGGCGTGGGCGTGCCCGGCATCGTGGCCCGTACCGCCGAGGACGGCGCCGTCGTGCACGGCCAGACCATCGGCTGGGACGCCGTCCCGCTGGAGCGGCTCCTGCGGGAGGCCGTGGAGCTGCCGGCCTCCGTCCCGTACCGGATCGACAACGGCGCCAAGACGCTCGGCCAGGCCGAGATGTGGTTCGGGGCCGGCCGGGGCGCGCGCAGCGCCGTGGTCGTGCTCTTCGGCTCGGGCGTCGGCGCCTGTGTCGTCACGGACCCGATGGGTCCGGGCCGGGCGCTCGAATGGGGTCATCTGACGGTGCGCGTCCGGGGGCGGCGCTGCCGCTGCGGGTCCCTGGGCTGCCTGGAGGCGTACGCGGGCGCGGAAGCCCTGTTGGAGCGGTGGCGCGAGGCGGGCGGGGCGGCGCCGGCGGGCGCGGACGAGGAGACCGCGCTGACGGCGATGCTGGCCGCCGCGTACCCCGCCGACACGGAGCGGACGCCCGACGCGACGGCGCTCGCCGTCCTGGACGAGACCGCCGAGTACCTGGGCGCCGGCTTCGGCGATCTGATCAATCTCTTCCAGCCCGAGCGCATCCTCGTCGGCGGCTGGGCGGGCCTCCAGCTCGGGGCCCGCTTCCTGCAGACGGTCAAGGGCTACGCGAAGGAGTACGCGCTCACGTACCCGGCGGCCCGGGTCGACATCGCGATGGGCACGCTCGGCCCCGACGCGGTGACGGTCGGCGCGGCGATCCTGCCGCTCGCGGACTTCTTCGCCCGGGGCGGGCGTCGGGCCGAGGCGGAGGCCCCCGAGGAGGAGCCCGCCTGGGCGTCGACCGTACGGGGGCGGGAGGCGCACTGACCGCGCGCCGACCGCTCCCTCAAGGCCCGGACAGGTCTCAGGCGACGGACCCTATGCGGCCGTCGGGCTCGCGGGGGCCTTCGTGGTGGATCGGGGTGTGCGCGCCGGTGAGCGAGGCGCCGGTGCCGCCGCGCCGGTTGGCGACGATCTCGGCGCCGATGGACAGGGCGGTCTCCTCCGGCGTACGCGCGCCGAGGTCGAGGCCTATCGGGGAGCGCAGCCGGGCGAGTTCGAGCTCGGTGACGCCGACCTCGCGCAGCCGCTTGTTGCGGTCCTCGTGGGTGCGGCGGGAGCCCATCGCGCCGATGTACGCGACGGGAAGCTTCAGGGCGGCCTTGATGAGGGGCACGTCGAACTTGGCGTCGTGGGTGAGGACGCACAGCACGGTGCGGCCGTCGACCTCCGTGGACTCCAGGTAGCGGTGGGGCCACTCGACGACGATCTCGTCGGCCTCGGGGAAGCGGGCCGGCGTCGCGAAGACGGGCCGCGCGTCGCAGACGGTGACGTGGTAGCCGAGGAACTTGCCGACCCGGACGAGGGCGGCGGCGAAGTCGATGGCACCGAAGACGATCATGCGGGGGGCGGGGACGGAGGACTCGACCAGGAGGGTCAGCGGCTGTCCGCAGCGGCTGCCGTCCTGGCCGATCTCGACGGTGCCGGTGCGGCCCGCGTCGAGCATCGCGCGGGCCTCGCCCGCCGCGGTGCGGTCCAGCTCGGGGTGGCCCCCGAGCCTCCCCTCGTACGAGCCGTCGGGGCGGACGAGGAGGGCGGTGCCCCGCAGCTCGGCCGGCCCGTCGACGATCCGGGCGAGAGCGGCCGCCTCCCCCGTGGAGGCGGCCGCGAGCGCGGCGGGGAAGACCCCGCCGCGGACCGGGGTGACGAGGATGTCGATGACGCCGCCGCAGGTCAGACCGACCGCGAAGGCGTCCTCGTCGCTGTAGCCGAAGCGCTCCAGGACGGTCTGACCGTCTTCGAGGGCCTGCTGACACAGCTCGTAGACCGCACCCTCCACACACCCGCCGGAGACCGAGCCGATCGCCGTGCCCTCGCTGTCGACGGCGAGAGCGGCTCCGGGCTGCCGGGGCGCGCTGCCGCCGACCGCCACCACGGTGGCGACGGCGAACGTGCGTCCCTGCTCGACCCACCGGTGCAGCTCTTCGGCGATGTCCAGCATTTCGGTCTCCTTGGGTGTGTGCGGAGGGCGACGGTACGGCGTCAGCTGACGCCCAGCCAGCTCTCGATCGGGTGAAGAGCGAAGAACACGATGAAGATCGCCGTCAGGCACCACATGAACGCGCCGACCTCGCGGGCCTTGCCCTGCGCCACCTTGATGACGGTGTAGGCGATGACGCCGGCCGCGACACCCGGGGTGATGCTGTACGTGTACGGCATCAGCACGACGGTCAGGAAGACCGGGATGGCGACGGCGCTGTCGCCCCAGTTCACGTGCTTCGCGTTCATCATCATCATCGCGCCGATGACGACCAGGGCGGCGGAGCCGACCTCGCGGGGCACGATCTGGGTGATCGGCGTGAAGAAGAGGCAGGCCGCGAAGAACAGGCCGGTGATGACGGAGGAGAAGCCGGTTCGGGCGCCTTCGCCGACGCCGGTGGCGGACTCCACGAACACGGTCTGGCCGGAGGCGCCGGAGACGCCGCCGATCGCGCCGCCCGCGCCGTCGATGAACAGCGCCTTGGACAGGCCGGGCATCCGGCCCTTGTCGTCGGCGAGGTTGGCCTCGGTGCCGACGCCGATGATGGTGGCCATGGCGTCGAAGAAGCCGGCGAGGACCAGGGTGAAGACGATCACGCCGATGGTGATGTAGCCGACGTCGCCCCAGCCGCTGAAGCTGACGTCGCCGAAGAGCGAGAAGTCCGGGGACTCGACCGCGCTGCCCTTGAGCTCGGGCGCGCCGTTGGCCCAGGAGCCCGGGCCCTTGGCCGGGATGTCGGCGACCGCGTTGACGATCAGGGAGATGACGGTGCCGGCGACGATGCCGATGAGGATCGCGCCCGGGACCTTGCGGGCCTGGAGTGCGAAGATCGCGAGCAGGGTGACGGCGAAGATCAGGACGGGCCAGCCGACGAGTTCACCGCCGGATCCCATCGTGATGGGCGGGCCGAACTGCGGGCCGGCGCCGACGAAGCCGGCCTTGTTGAAGCCGATCAGCGCGATGAAGAGGCCGATGCCGATGGTGATGCCGTGCTTGAGCGCGAGCGGAATCGCGTTCATGATCATCTCGCGGAGGCCGGTGACCACCAGGAGACAGATCACCAGACCGTAGACGACGCACATGCCCATGGCCTGCGGCCAGGTCATCTGGGGCACGACCTGGGTGGCGAGCACACCGGAGACACTGAGACCGGCCGCGAGGACGAGCGGCACCTTGCCGATGAAGCCCATCAGCAGGGTGGTCACCGCCGCCGCGAGGGCGGTCGCCGTGATGACGGCGGAGGAGCCGAGGACGTTCTTCTCGACGTCCGGGCCTCCGAGGAGGATCGGGTTGAGCAGGAGAATGTACGCCATCGCCATGAAGGTGGTGACGCCGCCGCGGATCTCCGTCGCGACGGTGGATCCTCTCTCCGAGATGTGAAAGTACCGGTCGAGCCAAGAACGGCCGGCGGGGACGTTGGAGCCGGAGCCCGCGTCCTCCGATGCGGTCTTGGGCTCCACGGACGACTGGGTCATGGGGCCTACTCCCAAGGTTCAAAGGGGCACCCGCATCAGACTTCGAAGGGATTCTGATCTGGTTGAAGCTGCGGGATTTGGGATGGTGCGTGGGCTGCACGACCCGGGGGACGGCCCGAGACGAACGGATGTGAATCGGCACTGCGGGTACTTCGGGGGTACTGCGGGTACTGCCGGGGGGGGGGAAGTACTCCGGGCGGTGCGGGCGGGGGAAGTGTGACGTTCCTTGGGAGGCACACACCGCCCGGAGAGTCCTACAGGGTGCCGGTGAGCGCCTCGGGGCGGACCGGCGTCTTGTTGAGCTCCAGACCCGTCGCCGCCCGGATCGCCGCGAGGACGGCCGGGGTGGACGACAGGGTCGGGGCCTCGCCGATGCCCCGGACGCCGTACGGCGCGTTGGGGTCGGCCAGCTCGAGGTAGTCGACCGGGATGGTCGGCGTGTCGAGGATCGTGGGGATCAGGTAGTCCGTGAAGGAGGGGTTCCTGACCTTCGCGGTCTTCGGGTCGACGATGATCTCCTCCATCACCGCGACGCCCAGGCCCTGGGTGGTGCCACCCTGGATCTGGCCGACGACGGAGAGCGGGTTGACCGCCTTGCCGACGTCCTGGGCACAGGCCAGTTCGATGACCTTGACCAGGCCGAGCTCGGTGTCGACCTCCACCACCGCGCGGTGCGCGGCGAAGGCGTACTGGACGTGTCCGTCGCCCTGGCCGGTGACGAGGTCGAAGGCCTGGGTGGGACGGTGCCTCCACTCCTCCTCGACCTCCACGGCCCGGTCCTCCAGGACGTCCGCGATGGTGGCGAGGACGTCGCCGCCGTCGGTGACGACCTTGCCGCTCTCCAGGAGGAGTTCGGCGTGGGCCCACGCGGGGTGGTACGAGCCGAACTTGCGCCGGCCGATCTCCAGGACCTTCTCGCGGACGATCTCGCAGGAGTTCTTGATGGCGCCGCCGGTCATGTACGTCTGGCGGCCCGCGGAGGTCGAACCGGCCGAGCCCACCTGGGTGTCGGCGGGGTGGATGGTGACCTGCTGGACGCCGAGCTCGGTACGGGCGATCTGCGCGTGGATCGTGACGCCGCCCTGGCCGACCTCCGCCATGGCGGTGTGGACGGTGGCGACGGCCTCGCCGTTGATGACCTCCATGCGGATCTTGGCGGTCGAATAGTCGTCGAAGCCCTCGGAGAAGCCGACGTTCTTGATGCCGACGGCGTAGCCGACGCCCCGCACGACGCTCTCGCCGTGCGTGGTGTTGGACAGGCCGCCCGGCAGCGCGCGGACGTCCGCGCCCTCGCCGGCGGTCTCCCACTGGCGCTCCGGCGGCAGCGGGCGGGCCTTGACCCGGCGCAGCAGCTCGGCGACCGGGGCCGGGGAGTCCACGACCTGGCCGGTCGGCATGATCGTGCCCTGCTCCATGGCGTTGAGCTGGCGCAGTTCCACCGGGTCCATGCCCAGCTTCGCCGCGAGCTTGTCCATCTGGGCCTCGTACGCGAAGCAGGCCTGGACCGCTCCGAAGCCGCGCATGGCGCCACAGGGCGGGTTGTTGGTGTAGAGGCCGATCGCCTCGATCTCGACGTCCTCGATGACGTACGGGCCGACCGAGAGGGACGAGGCGTTGCCGACGACCGAGGCCGTCGACGACGCGTAGGCGCCGCCGTCGAGCACGATCTTGCACTTCATGTGCGTGAGCTTGCCGTCCTTGGTGGCGCCGTGCTCGTACCAGAGCTTCGCCGGGTGCCGGTGGACGTGCCCGAAGAAGGACTCGTACCGGTTGTAGACCATCTTGACCGGCTTGCCGGTGCGGAGCGCGAGGATGGAGGCGAGGATCTGCATCGAGATGTCCTCGCGGCCGCCGAACGCGCCGCCGACACCCGCCATCGTCATGCGGATCTTCTCCTCGGGCAGGCCGAGGCAGGGGGCGATCTGCTTGAGGTCGGAGTGCAGCCACTGGGTGGCGACGTACAGGTCGACGCCGCCGTCCTCGGCCGGCACGGCGAGGCCGGACTCGGGGCCGAGGAAGGCCTGGTCCTGCATGCCGAAGGTGTACTCGCCCGTGACGATGACGTCGGCCTTCTTGGCGGCCTCGGTCGCGTTGCCGCGGATGATCGGCTGGCGGTGCACGATGTTCGGGTGCGGGACGTGACCGGAGTGGTGGTCGTCGCGGTTCTCGTGGACCAGGATCGCGTCCGGAGCGGTGGCCGAGGCCTCGTCCGTGACGACCGGGAGCTCCCGGTACTCGATCACGATCTTCGCGGCGGCGCGGCGGGCGGTCTCCGGGTGGTCGGCGGCCACGAGGGCGACCGGCTCACCGTGGTGACGGACCTTGCCGTAGGCGAGAACCGGGGTGTCCTGGAACTCCATGCCGTAGTTCTTCGCGGCCGGCAGGTCCTCGTGCGTCAGGACGGCGTAGACGCCGTCCAGCGCGAGGGCCTCGGAGGTGTCGATGGACACGATCTCGGCGTGCGCGACGGTGGACCGCAGGATCTGGCCCCACAGCATGTCCTCGTGCCACATGTCCGAGGAGTACGCGAACTCGCCGGTGACCTTGAGGGTGCCGTCGGGGCGGAGCGTGGACTCGCCGATGCCGCCCTTGACGTGGTTCTGCGTGACGTCGGTGGGGGTGCCCACCGGAACGGTGCGTGTGTTCTGAGTCATCGTCAGACCGCCTCTTCCTGACGCTCCTGGCGAGCGGCCGCGAGGCGGACCGCGTCGAGGATCTTCTCGTAACCCGTGCAGCGGCAGAGGTTGCCGGAGAGCGCCTCGCGGATGTCCGCGTCCGTCGGGGACGGGTTGCGCTCCAGCATCTCGTCGGCCGCGACCAGCAGACCGGGGGTGCAGAAGCCACACTGGACGGCGCCGGCGTCGATGAACGCCTGCTGGATCGGGGAGAGTTCGACACCCTCGCCGGTCTGCGAGTCCTGACCGGGCTTCGCCTCCCACCGCTTGGCGGCGTCGAGCGAGGTGCCACAGGTGCCCGTGGCGCAACCGGCGTGCTCCGCGCGGTCCTTGGCGAACTCCGCGAGGCCCTCGACGGTGACGACCTCGCGGCCCTCGACCTGGCCGGCGGCGACGAGGCAGGAACAGACCGGCACGCCGTCGAGGCGGACGGTGCAGGAACCGCACTCGCCCTGCTCGCAGGCGTTCTTGGAGCCGGGCAGGCCCATCCGCTCACGCAGGACGTAGAGGAGGGACTCGCCCTCCCAGACGTCATCGGCTTCCTGGGGACGGCCGTTGACCGTGAAATTGACGCGCATGGTTATGCAGCTCCCTCAAGCGTGCGACCGGTTCCGCGGTACTGCTCCCAGGTCCAGCCGAGCTGGCGGCGGGCCATGATGCCGACGGCGTGGCGGCGGTACTTGGCCGTGCCTCGGACGTCGTCGATCGGGTTGGCGGCGCCCGAGCAGAGGTCGGCGAACTGCTTCGCGATCGACGGGGTGATGATCTTGCCGTTGTCCCAGAAGCCGCCCTCCTCCAGAGCCGCGTTCAGGAAGGCCTCGGCCTCCTTGGCGCGGATCGGGGTCGGCGCGGCGGAGCCGATGCCGGTCCGCACGGTCCGGGTCTCCGGGTGCAGGGCCAGGCCGAAGGCGCAGACGGCGATGACCATCGCGTTGCGGGTGCCGACCTTGGAGTACTGCTGGGGGCCGTCCGCCTTCTTGACGTGGACGGTCTTGATGAGCTCGTCGGGCTGGAGCGCGTTGCGCTTCACGCCCGTGTAGAACTCGTCGATCGGGATGAACCGGCTGCCGCGGACCGACTCGACCTCGACCTCGGCACCCGCGGCGAGCAGGGCCGGGTGGGCGTCACCGGCGGGCGACGCGGTGCCGAGGTTGCCCCCGACGCCGCCGCGGTTGCGGATCTGCGGGGAGGCGACCGTGTGGGAGGCGAGCGCCAGACCCGGGAGCTCGGTCCGCAGGTTCTCCATGATCTGGGTGTACGGAACGGACGCGCCGAGGCGGACGTTCTCCTCCCCGACCTCCCACTCGCGCAGCAGCTCGATACGGTTCAGGTCCAGGAGGTACTCGGGGCGCCGGTGGTCGAAGTTGATCTCGACCATGATGTCGGTGCCACCCGCAATGGGCACGGCCGTGGGGTGCTCGGCCTTGGCGGCGAGCGCCTCCTCCCAGCTGGCGGGGCGAAGGAAGTCCATGGTGGCTCTCTTCTAGTGCTTCTAGTGATCGGGGGTCGAACGCATGGGCCCGGGGGGACGGCCGGCCCTCGACTTTCTTATTCATGTGCTGTTAACGCGGTGTGTGGCCTAGTACACAAGCCCACCTTCGCCCGGGTGCAGTCACCGAAAACATGAAGGAGTTGGCTGGTGCCCGTCGTCGTCTTGTAGATTCGAACGAAAGGCGGAGAACGGCAACCTCTCCGTTTTCCCCTGGAAACGGTGGCACCACGCCACCGTCGACAACGCGACACCACGAAGACCCAAGACCCACCACCACCCACTCGAAGGAACGGCGGCGACACGATGCGGCTGCGCGCACTGCTGGAGAACGACGCGCTGGGGCTGCGCCTGCTCGGCGGCGAGGACGAGCTGGACCGCACCGTCCGCGGCGTGATGACGACTGACCTCAAGGATCCCAGCCGGTACCTGTCCGGCGGCGAGCTGGTGCTCACCGGTCTGGCCTGGCTGCGGGAGCCGGAGGACGCCGAGCCCTTCGCCCGGATCCTGGCCTCGGCCGGGGTGGCCGGCCTCGCGGCGGGCGAAGCGGAGCTCGGCGACATTCCCGACGATCTCGTACAGGCGTGTTTGCGCCATCGGCTGCCACTCTTCGCGGTGAACGAGACCGTTGCGTTCGCGACGATCACCGAGCACGTTGTTCGACAGGTCTCCGGCGAGCGGGCCGGCGACCTGGCGGCCGTCGTCGACCGGCACCGGCGGCTCATGACGTCCGGCCCGGCGGGCGGCGGCCCGGAGGTCGTCCTCGACCTGCTCGGCTCCGACCTGGACCTCCGCGCCTGGGTCCTCTCCCCCACCGGCCGCCAGATCGCGGGCGCGGGCGAGCCCCTCGACAACGGCCTCGCGGCCACCCTTGCGGGCGAACACCTGGCCGCGACCCGGACCGGCCGGCGCGGCCCGCACCGGCTGAGCGTCGCCGGAGCCACGTACTCGCTGTTCCCGATCCGCAACACCGGCCGCGGCCCCGCCCCCGCCTCCCGGGACGTGCGCGAGACGGTCCTGTCGGACTGGCTGCTGGCCGTCGAGGCGGACGCCGGGGACTGGCCCGCCGCCCGGCTGGACCTGCTCCAGGGCGTCACCCAGCTGATCGCCGTCGAGCGGGACCGGCGCGACGCGGCCCGTACGGTACGGCGCCGGCTCGCCCAGGAGGTCCTGGAGCTGGTGCAGACGGGCGCCGCGCCCGCCGAGATCGCCGCCCGCCTGCGGGTCGCGGCCCCGGTGCTGCTGCCCGGGCTCGGCACGGCCCCGCACTGGCAGGTCGTCGTCGCCCGCGTCGAATGGGAGCAGGAGGCCGGTCAGGGCACCGCCGTGGAGGGCGGCCCGGTCGCCCAGGCGCTCCTGGAGGAGATCCTCGTCGACCCGGCGACCGTCGGCGCCGAGTCCGCGGACCGGATCGCCGTCGCGCACAGCGGCGACGAGGCGATCGCGCTGGTGCCGCTGGCCGCCGCACCGCTGCCGGACAGCGAGGACGAGGGCCAGGCGACCGCGCTCGGGCTGCACGCGGACGCGCTGCTCGCCGCCGTACGCGCCCCGCTCTCCTCCGGCCTCGCCGACGACGGGCGGCTCACGCTCGGCGTCAGCGCGGCCGTGCACTCCGCGGAGGGCCTGCGCGGGGCCCTGGAAGAGGCCAGGCACGCCCGCCGGGTCGCCGCGGCCCGTCCGGGCCGGGTCTGCGCCGCGGGCCACCACGAGCTCGCCTCGCACGTCCTGCTGCTGCCGTTCGTCCCGGACGACGTCCGTCGCGCGTTCACGGCCCGGCTGCTCGACCCGCTGCGCGACTACGACCGGCGCCACCGCGCGGAGCTCATCCCGACCCTGGAGGCCTTCCTCGACTGCGACGGCTCCTGGACGCGCTGCGCCACCCGGCTGCACCTGCACGTGAACACGCTGCGCTACCGGGTGGGCCGGATCGAGCAGCTCACGGGTCGCGACCTCTCCCGCCTGGAGGACAAGCTCGACTTCTTCCTCGCCCTCCGGATGAGCTGATCCACGGGTATCCGCATCCGGCGAATTCACTCTTTCGGTGGAGTCCGTCGGAGTGACATCCGGGCTGGTGGCGGCCCCTCGGCCGGTGTGGCCGAGGGGCCGCGCCGGCGCCTGATCCCGGGCCTGACAGCGATCTGACGGGCTGTCGGCCACTGCCCGGACGGCGGCGTCCGCACGCACCGGACTCTTGTGAATTCTTTCACCTGACCCCTTGGCCAGGTGCTGCCCTTCGTGCTGAGATGCGGGTCTACTCAACAGCTCAATGGCGCGCTCGGGGAGGGCAATGTGGCGGATACCGCCATGTCTGGTTCCGAATCAAGGGGTGGCGAAGATCCGTCCCTCGCCTACGGCAAGGAGACTCCCGTGGAGACCGCCATATGGCGGCTCCGCTCCCGAGGTTGTTGGACGGACGCGGCAGCACTGCTCGCTCCGTACGCGACCGAACCGGCCGCCGCGCTCGAACGGGCGGCCCTGCTGATCGAGCGCTGCCTCTACACCGAACAGGGCTGGGCCGAGGCCGAGGAGGCCCTCCGGACCGCCGAGGCGGTCGCCCGCACCGACGAGGAGCGCGGGGCCGCCGCCTGCGAACGCGGCTATCTCGCCTACGCGTCCACGCTCCTCGGGGTACGGGACCGGGCCGACGAGGCCCGGATGGCGCTGGGGCGCGCGGCGGCGCTGATCGGCCCCTCGGCAGGGGGCCGGCCCCTGCTGGACTTCCGGCGCGGGCTCATCGCCCAGAACCTCGGCGACTCCCCGCAGGCGGCCCGCGCCGCGTACCGCAGGGCGCACGCGGGGGCGACGGACCAGGGGGACTCACTGCTGCTCTCCTCCACCTGGCGCCATCTCGCCGGACTCGCCCTGAGGGAGGGCGAGTTGGCGGAGGCCCGGCACGGTTTCGCCGAGTCGCTGCGGATCCGCGAGGAGTTGGGCTATCTGGTCGGCACGGCCCCGGCCCTGACCGCCCTCGCCGACACCGAGACGGAACCGGAGGCCGGCCGGCTGCGGGCGGAGGCACGCCGCCTCTTCCGTCTCCTCGGCGGCGTCCCGACCTGGCTATCGGCCCAGCTGACCCCCCGGACCGCGACCTGAAATCACCGGCGGGAACGCCGAAGTGACGCTCTCTCAGGTGTTGTGCGTTGTGCCCCGCGCCGCGGCGCGGGGCACAACGCCGCGTCGCGGCCGCGATCGACCGTCGCGACCCTCCGAGGTCACCGTTCGCCGGACGACCGGATGACGACCTTCTCCCGGGATGCCGGAACGAGGCACATCAGGCTCTCGTCGGTGCCGACGAGCAGCGCGCCCGCGCCGGTGACCGCGACCGCGCGGACCGGGGGGCCGGGGCGGAAGGAGAGCGTCGCGCCGCCTTCCGGGCGGTGTAGCTCGACGAGGCCGTCGGCCCAGGCCACGGCGACCAGGGGGCCGTGCGGGGTCTCCGCCGCGTGCAGGGAGACCACCGGGGAGCGGCGCTCCGCGAGGGGTTCGGGGCGCGGGTCGCGGCCCGGGGTCCAGAGCCGTACCGTCCCGTCGGCACCCCCGGAGCACACGAACGGCGTCTCGGACTCCACCGCGGCGACCGCCGTGACCCGGCCGCTGTGCGGGGCCGCCTGGTGGAGGCCCGTGAGACCGAAGGCGTGCACCGAACCGAGCCGGTCCCCCACCACGACCGAGCCCGCGATCGCCGCGAGGGCCGTACCGGGGTGACGGGCCAGGGTCTTCGAGACGGCCTCGGTGAGACGCTCCAGGTACGGGGCCCTGGGCACCGTTCCCCGGACGGAGTGGAGCCTCCCCTGGTCGTCCAGGAGCAGGACCGTGCCGTCCGGGGCGGGCGCGAGCGCCGTGACCCGGCCGGGGACGGTGTGCGGGAGGCGCCCGGCGGAACTCGCGTCGGCCTCGTGGAGCAGGCGCACGGTCCCGGTGTGGTCGCCGACGAGCAGCGTGCCCTCCAACGGGCCGCCCGCGGCGCCGAGTACGGCGACGGGACCCGGCCAGGGCGGTGTCAGGTCGCCGCGGTTGCGGGACCAGCGGAGCCGCCAGGCGGAGCCTGCGGCGAGCTCGGCCAGCGCGGGCCGCAGTCGGGGGTCGGCACCGTCCCCCAGTGCGGCGAGGAGCACCAGCGCCCGCTCCGCCGGTTCCTGTGCGCGACAGAGCGACTGCCCGGCGCGCAGCCAGGCGGTCCTGAGCCCCCCGCGGTCGTCGACGGCGCCGCCGCCGGAGCCTTCACCGGTTCCGGTGACGTACGCGGTGGTGACGAGCAGCGGGTCGGCGGCGCACACGGCGAGCGGGTCGGAGAGGTCGGGGAGCGGGCGTACGGGCTCCGCGGGGGCGGCGGCGTCGGGGCCGGGGCCGGGCTCGCCCTCCAGGTCCACGACCGTGGCCCGGCGTGCGGCGCGCAGGGTGTCGGGGGCCGGGCTGCCGGTCCGGGCCTCGACGGCGAGCCGGATCCGGCCCACCCCGGCGAGTTCGCCGATGAGCTCGGTGAGCGCGGCGGGCTCGGCGGCGGCGTGGAGGTCCGTGAGGAGGAGGACGGCCCGGCCCGAGGGCCGCGCCTCGCTGGTGGCGAGGGCGTGGACGAGTTCGTCCGGCGACCTGGCCACCACCCCGAGCAGGTCGGCGATCGTCCAGGTCGCGCCGAGCGCGCTCTGCCCGGCGAGCGGGACGAGCACCCGGGGTGTGCGGCGGCGCCGGCGGCCGGAGCGCGGGCCGTACGCGGCGAGCCAGTCGAGGAGGGCCGTCTTGCCGCTGCCGGGTGCGCCGGTCACGAGGCAGAGCCGGGGGGCCTCCGGGTCGGTGAGCCAGCCGAGCAGGGCCGCGGCCTCGGCTTCCGTGCCGGTGAGGGCTCGGCGTCCCTCCCGTGCCGGGGGCGGGGTCGCGGACGGCATGGGGACACCTCACGGGCGACGCGGTGCGGGCGGGCTGACGTCACCGACCTTAATGCGCGGGACGCCTCCCGGGCGATCAGTACTCCGATCCGGCGAAGTGCTCCCGTACGAGCGACTGGACGACCGGAAGGTCCTGGGCGACCAGGGCGTCGAGCAGGGCCGTGTGCTCGGCGGCGTCGGCGACGAGCTCGCCGTGGCGGAGGGCGGGGGCGCTGATCAGCGGCCACTGGGAGCGCCGGTGGAGGTCGTCGGCGACGGCGAGCAGCTGCTCGTTCCCGGCGAGGGCCAGGACCGCCCGGTGGAAGGCGCGGTCGGTCTCGGCGTAGTGGGCGCGGTCGCCCCGGGCGGCGGCCGCCCCGGTCGCCTCGGCGAGCGGGCGGAGCTCGGCCCAGCGGGCGGCCGGGACCGTGCGGGCGAGCCGCAGCATGACGGGGACCTCGATGAGCGCGCGGACCTCGGCGAGCTCGGCGAGCTCGCGCGGGGTGCGCTCGGTGACGCGGAAGCCGCGGTTCGGGACGACCTCGACGGCCCCCTCGACGGCGAGGCGCTGCATGGCCTCGCGGACGGGGGTGGCCGAGACGCCGAAGCGCTCGGCGAGGGCGGGTCCCGAGTACACCTCGCCCGGCACGAGCTCGCCACCGACGAGGGCGGTACGGAGGGCTTCGAGGATCTGGTCGCGGACGGAGTGCCGGTGGACGACGCGCGGGGCGGGGACGGGCGCGGGCGCGGGGCGGGTCGTCGCCGGTTCGCCGTGCGTGTGCTCGCCGCGGGCCTGTTCGGTGCCGCGGGCCTGCTCGGTGCGGCGAGTCCGCTCGGCGCCGCGGGCCCGTTCCTGTTCGGTGCCGCGAACCTGTTCCTGATCGGTGCCGCGGGCCTGTTCCGGTACGCGTACGGCGTCGCCGAAGGGCGGGTACGACCTCTCCGTCGCCCGCTCGCGCGCTGCGCCCTGCTCCACCCGGGTCCTCCTGCGGCCTCGTGCCGGGCCCGGCTCGCGTCGCCCGGGTCCCCTGTGCACCATAGGCGAACGGACCGACATATGGGGCACGGGGACCGTCCCGCGGGCGGGCGCGGTCCGAACGGTGGTGAGAGCGGATCGAGTTTCGGGTAAGGTAAGGCTTACCTGCTAACGATCGCGATTCGGTGGCCTCATGACCGTCCCCGCCCTGTTGCCCGCACCCCTCACCTCGCCCGTCGCGGCCTCTTACGCCCGGCTCGCCGAGGTCTTCTCCGGTCTGCGGATAGAGGAAACGGCCCGGGACGAACAGCTGCCCCGCGGCGCGGGCTGGGTCGGCGCCGACGAGCTCGCGGCCGGCGGAGCCGCCCTCGACGCCTTCCTCGCCTGGGACAACGCCCAGGTCCTGCGCGACTACGGCACCCAGGCCCGCTCCGACGTCGTCGCGAGCTTCGGACTCCACCGCTACGCCTGGCCCGCCTGCCTCCTCGTCACCGTCCCCTGGTTCCTGCACCGTCGGGTGCCCCGACTGCCCGTCGCGAACGTGTCGTTCCAGCGCGCGCTCGGCCGCATGTCGGTCGGCGTCGAGGAGTTCGCCTGCCTGCCCGACGACCCCGCCGCCGGCCTGCCCGGCGCCCGGGTCGTCGCCGACGAGGAGGCGCTGCGGACCGAGGTGCGCGCCTCGCTCGCCGAGCACTTCGAGGCGGTCCTCGGCGGTTTCGGCCCCCGGATGAAGCGCGGCCGCCGGGCCCTGTGGGGCATGGCCACGGACGAGATCGTCGAGGGCCTCTGGTACGTCGGCGCCCTGCTCGGCGAGGAGGAGCGGGCGATGGCCGAGCTCGACCTCCTCCTGCCGGGCTCCACGGTCACCCGCAAGCAGCACAAGCCGTACGCCGGATCGGCCGGCTTCCGCGAGCTCGCCGGGACCGAGGGGCCGGACGGCGCGCCGCGCGCCACCCGCGACCGGGCGACCTGCTGCTTCTTCTACACACTGCGCCCCGAGGACACCTGCCTCACCTGCCCGCGCACCTGCGACACCGAGCGCGTCCGTCGCCTGGCCGCGACCGCCTGAGGCTCCCGGGTGATTACGCCACCCGAACGGGTGGCGTAAATCGAACCCAACCCCCTTCCCTTGCATGGGTGTTCGAGCAGATGGCACCTATTCGTATGCCCTGGGACCCCGATGGCGTGCTCTTGCCCCGAAACCGCTTGAGCGCCGCACGGGGTCGGCCAATATGGGCCGCTGAACGCCCTACTGCGATGCAAGGGACACCGCATGAGACTGACCGACATATCGCTGGACTGGCTGCTTCCGGGCGGCGTGATGGTGGCCGGGGTCCTGACGGCGGTGGCGGTGCTCGCGCGCGGGAAGCGCGCCGGTGACCAGGCCGCGGCCGAGGACTCCTGGGAGCGCAACGAAGAGCGCCGCAGACGCAAGGAGGCGGTGTACGGAACGGCTTCCTACGTCCTGCTCTTCTGCTGCGCCGCCGTCGCGGCGGCACTCTCCTTCCACGGACTCGTCGGCTTCGGCCGGCAGAACCTCAACCTCTCCGGAGGCTGGGAGTACCTCGTCCCCTTCGGCCTCGACGGCGCCGCCATGTTCTGCTCCGTCCTCGCCGTCCGCGAGGCCAGCCACGGTGACGCGGCGCTCGGCTCGCGGCTCCTGGTCTGGCTGTTCGCCGGCGCGGCCGCCTGGTTCAACTGGGTGCACGCCCCGCGCGGCCTGGGACACGACGGGGCGCCGCAGTTCTTCGCGGGCATGTCCCTCTCGGCGGCGGTCCTCTTCGACCGGGCGCTGAAGCAGACCCGCAGGGCCGCACTCCGCGAGCAGGGCCTCGTGCCCCGACCGCTGCCGCAGATCCGGATCGTCCGCTGGCTGCGGGCCCCCCGGGAGACCTTCGCGGCCTGGTCGCTGATGCTCCTGGAGAACGTACGGACGCTGGACGAGGCCGTCGACGAGGTCCGCGAGGACCGGCGGGAGAAGGAGCAGAACCGGCTCCGCCGGCGCGACCAGGTCAAGCTCGACCGGGCGCGGCTCAAGGCCATCAACCGCCAGCACCGCGCCTTCGGGCTCGGCCGCGGCGGCGGCACCGACCGGCAGGTCGAGATGGCGGCACTGGGCGCCGCGGGGAGCGCCGGTACGGGCTCGGGCGCCGGTTCCGGTTCCGGATCGGGTGCGGGCTCCGGCTCCGCGACGGCGTCCGTACAGGCCGCCGTCGCGGAGCCCGCCATAGCGGACCCGGGACAACTGCCGCTTCGACCCCGGCCCTCCCTGCAAGCCGTAAAAGGCGCTGACGCGCGCACGGGCGACTCCCGGACGGTGGACCTGACCGCCGAGGACGACACCCAGACGCTGCCCCGGCTCGACTCCCTTGAGCGCAAACTCAAGGACCTGGAGCAGCAGTTCGGCTGAGCGGGAACCACACGAATCCGGCGGGGCCGCCTCTCAGGCGGCCCCGCCGTTCAGTTCGAACCAGACCACCTTGCCGCCCCCGTGCTCCTCGACTCCCCAGGAGTCGGCCAGGGCCTGGACGAGGACGAGCCCCCGGCCGTGCGTACCGTCGTCGGCGGGCGGTGCGTGCGGCGACTCCAGGCCGGGGAGGTAGTCCCGGACCTCGACCCTGAGCTGCTCGGGGACGACCGTCGCGGTCACGACGGCTCCGTGGTCGGTGTGGACCAGGGCATTGGTCACCAGTTCGCTGGTGAGCAGTTCGGCCACGTCGGAGGCGCCCGGTCCGCCCCATGTCCGCAGCATTTCCCGCAAGGCATGTCGCACCTCCGGCACCGCGGTGAGATCCTCGCATCCCACCTTCCTGAGCAGTTGAGTCGGCTGTCGTGCCTCCCCGGCCATATCCCCCACCCACGCGTCGTCGAACAGGCTCACGGGGATGCATGCCCCACGGGGCCGCCCGCATTCCCTCGGAGCCGCGGCACTCCGGGCCGGGGTCTCGGAGCCGGGGGGCTCAGAGCCGGGGGACGTTGCGCAGGTTGGAGCGGGCCATCTGGAGCATGCGGCCCACCCCGCCGTCGAGGACGATCTTGCTGGCGGAGAGGGCGAAGCCGGTGACCATCTCGCTGCTGATCCTGGGCGGGATGGAGAGCGCGTTGGGGTCGGTGACGACGTCGACGAGGGCCGGGCCCTTGTGCTTGAAGGCGTCCTTGAGGGCGCTCGTGAGCTGCTTGGGCTTCTCGACGCGGACGCCGTAGGCCCCGGCGGCGCGCGCGATGGCCGCGAAGTCCGGGTTCTTGTTCGTCGTCCCGTACGAGGGCAGTCCGGCCACCAGCATCTCCAACTCGACCATGCCGAGGGAGGAGTTGTTGAAGACGACGACCTTCACCGGAAGGTCGTACTGGACGAGGGTGAGGAAGTCGCCCATGAGCATGGAGAATCCGCCGTCGCCGGAGAGCGACACGACCTGCCGGTTGCGGTCGGTGAACTGGGCGCCGATGGCCTGCGGCAGCGCGTTCGCCATCGAGCCGTGGCTGAACGAGCCGATGATCCTGCGCCGCCCGTTGGGCGAGAGGTAGCGGGCCGCCCAGACGTTGCACATGCCCGTGTCGACGGTGAACACGGCGTCCCCGTCGGCGAGTTCGTCGATCACGGAGGCGACGTACTCGGGGTGGATCGGCACGTGCTTCTCGACCTTGCGCGTGTACGCCTTGACCACGCCTTCGAGCGCGTCGGCGTGCTTCTTGAGCATCTTGTCGAGGAAGCGGCGGTCGGTCTTGGCCCGGACGCGCGGGACGACGCAGCGCAGCGTCTCGCGGACGTCTCCCCAGACGGCGAGGTCGAGGCGGGAGCGCCGGCCGAGGTGCTCGGGCCTGACGTCGACCTGGACGATCTTCACGTCGTCGGGCAGGAAGGCGTTGTACGGGAAGTCGGTGCCGAGCAGGATGAGCAGGTCGCACTCGTGGGTGGCCTCGTAGGCGGCGCCGTAGCCGAGCAGCCCGCTCATGCCGACGTCGTACGGGTTGTCGTACTGGATCCACTCCTTGCCACGGAGGGCGTGGCCGACCGGGGACTTGATCCGCTCGGCGAACTGCATCACCTCGGCGTGCGCGCCCGCCGTGCCGCTGCCGCAGAAGAGCGTCACCCGATCGGCCGCGTCGATCATCCGGACGAGCGCGTCGATCTCGTCGTCGCCCGGCCGGACGGTGGGGCGGGAGGTGACGAGCGCGGTCTCGACCGCCTTGTCCGGGGCGGGCAGGGAGGCGATGTCGCCGGGCAGCGAGACCACGCTGACGCCGCTGCGGCCGATGGCGTGCTGGATCGCCGTCTGGAGCAGCCGGGGCATCTGCTTCGGGTTGGAGATGAGCTCGCTGTAGTGGCTGCACTCGCGGAAGAGCTGGTCGGGGTGGGTCTCCTGGAAGTAGCCGAGGCCGATCTCGCTGGACGGGATGTGCGAGGCGAGGGCCAGGACCGGGGCCATCGAGCGGTGGGCGTCGTACAGGCCGTTGATGAGGTGGAGATTGCCCGGGCCGCAGGAGCCGGCGCAGGCGGCGAGGCTGCCGGTGATCTGCGCCTCGGCGCCGGCGGCGAACGCGGCCACCTCCTCGTGCCGCACCTGGATCCAGTCGAGCGCGGGGGTACGGCGGATGGCGTCGACGACCGGGTTCAGACTGTCGCCGACCACGCCGTACAGACGCTTCACGCCCGCGCGCACGAGGATGTCGACGAACTGTTCTGCGACGTTCTGTTTGGCCATGGCTCCATCAACACATGACCCGGCGCGTTACGCCTCCCAGACGGCCGCCCCCGTACGGTCGTCGGCGTACCCCGTCACCCTCAGCTGGGTGTCGGCGAGGAAGGCGGCGAGGCCGGGCGGCTCCTGGCCGGCCCAGCGGGCGGCGAGTTCGCGGGCGAGGGCGGGTTCGCCGCGCATCGGCTCGGCGAGACCGGGCGAGGCGAGGAGCAGGGTGTCCCCGGGGCGGGCGACGGAGGCCCGGAAGCGGAACGGTTCGGCGGGCGGCGGCACGGGGTCCTCGACGATCGGGCCCGGCGCGGTCGTGACGCCGAGGTTCATGGTGAGCCGGTCGCCCTCCTCCGTCCCGGCCTCGGCCTCGGTGTCGGTACCGGTGTCGCCCGCCGGTGGGGGCGGCGAGCCGAAGCCGACGACCGGGGCTCCGGTGACGGCGGCGGGTTCGGGCAGGAGCGGTTCGATGTCCTGCCAGGAGCCGTCGCGGAGGCGGAAGAGGCCGCCGCCGCCGATCCCGAAGAAGACCCGGGTGCGGCACTCGGGGTCGGCGGGGACGAGCAGGCAGCGGAGGGTCGCGGTGTACTCGTCGGGGGCGAGGCCCCGGTCGGCGGCACGGGCCCGCAGTTTGCCGTACGTCCGGTCGGTGAGCCGGTGCAGTCCGGACTTGAGGTCGCCGCGGCGGCCGGTCCTGACGTCCTCGGAGAGCCGGGCGTGGCTGCGGCCGACGGCTTCCGCGATCCACTGGCAGGCGTCGGCGGCGGCGAGGTGGGCGTCCTCGGCGGCGCGGGAGCCGGCGGCGACGGCGACGAGGACGAGCGCGGCCTCGTCGTGGCCGAAGCGGGCGGTGAGCAGGGCGTCGCGGCGGGGTTCCCCCCGGTAGCGGGCGGAGTCGCCGCGCACGGAGGCGGCGCGCAGGGTGCAGGTGCCGTAGCGGGCGCCGTCGAGGACGGTGTCGGCGACCAGTTCGGCGAGCTCGCCGGGGCGGGCGATGGGGAGGGCGGTGGGTTCGGCCTCGTAGGTCGGCGGTCTGCTGCCGACGAAGCCGGCGGCCCGGGGGCGGGGCACGGGCACCTGGACGGTGAGATCGGCGTCGGGGCCGGTCTCCGGGGCGACGTCCGGGTCGCCGTAGGGGCCGGTGTCCAGGTCGCCGTACGGGCCGGTGTCCAGGTCGCCGTACGGGCCGATGTCCAGGTCGCCGTAGGGGCCGGTGTCCAGGTCGGCGTCCGGTTCCTCGTCGGCCGGGGGCACGGGCACCTGGACGGTGGGCGTCTCGACCGGCGGGGCGACCGGGGGCGGCGGGGGCGGCGGTCCGGGGAAGGAGCGCGGCCCCGTCTCGGGGGCCTCCCAGGGCGCCCTGTCGGACGGGACGGGCGACGGCGCCGTCCGGGGGTCCTCGCGTTTCGGGTCCGGGCCGGGGCCCGGCGGGTCCGTGGTGGCGCGGGGCGCCGTGGCGAAGTGGTCGTCGAGTGTGTCACCCGAGACCGTCGGGGCCGTGTCCGGCGCCGACTCGTCGTAGAGCTTGTCCCACCAGTTGTCCCCCTGCTGAGTCATGCCCTTATTGTCCACCGCGCACGGCGCCCGAAAACGGACATCAGGAAAACCGTTGCTGCGAATGAGTGATCCGCCGGGCGGCCCCACCCCCCACGGGAAGGACGCCCGGCGGACCGTCGTGATCAGCGCACGTCGTAAGCGCGGACCACGGTCTGGGTGACGGAGTTGCCGTTGGCGTCCGTCAGTTCGGTCTTCAGGGTGACGGGCTTGCCGGTCGCGCCCGTGTGGTTCACGGTCGCGGTCCAGTTGCCGCCCTGCTGAGAGACCCGCGCTTCGGTCCAGGTCGTACCCCCGTCGTAGGAGTACGAGAGCTTGGCCGAGGTGAGCGCTGCGGGTGTGTAGCCCGCGTGACCCGTCGCGGTGAGGCCGATCTGCTGGCCGTCGGTCGCGGCGAGGGTCTTGAGTCCGTCCTCCGGAAGGTCGTACCGGGGGAACAGAATCGGGATGCCCTGAGAATAGACGCTCTCGTCAAGCTTGGAGGTGAATTTCCACACCGAGTTGACGGACGTGGAGCGGGCCCACACCTTGCTGCCGATCTTCATGGTGTTCTGTTCGAGCGTGTACGTCCCGGCTTCGGACGGTACCTCGAACGCCCCGAACGGCCAGCCGTTCTCGCCGAGGACCTCGCCGTCGCGGCTGAGGCGGATGTTGCCGATGTCCCCGAAGGAACCGGCCTCGGCGTAGTGGGTGTTGTCGCCCCACATGGCGTTCGCGAAGCCGATGAGGTTGCCCTGCCGCTCGGCGACGAGGACCGGCTCGCCCGTGGCGTCGCGCGGGGCGGTGGGGGCGATGACGCCGTCGTACCAGTTCTCGGTGCGCCGTTCGCCGGGTGTGTAGGCGTGCTGGGCGCCGATCATGATCTCGCCGAACGGGAAGCTGCTGCCGACCATCGGCTCCCAGGCCGTGTCACCGGCCGAGTAGTACTCGGTGCGGGCGCCGGGTGCCGGGACCGCCTCCAGCGAGGCGAAGCCGACGCGGACCCCGTCGGGACGGCGCGCGGACGGGAAGTCCACGAAGTCGGAGGCGATGCCCGCCGACCCGTAGGTGGCGTCGGTGCGGCCCAGTTCGCGGTCGCGGACCCGGTAGGTCCGGTCGTCGCGGATCGTCCCGGCCTCGGGGAAGGCGAGGCTGTAGACGTACGGGCTCTTCGCGGTGGCCTGCCAGGCGAGGGTGACCTCGCCGGCCGCCAGCTTGCCCAGGAGCGCGGTCGCCTCGGCGGACGGGACGGCGAGGACCGGCAGGCCGAGGCCGTTGAAGCCGCCGGCCGGGTACCAGCGGCCGGCGGCCGAGTGGTACGTGACGGCGGCGACGGCGCCGGCGGCCTCGGCGTCACGGGCGAGGGTGCTCACGCCGTTGGAGTCGTCCGGCACTCGGACGAGGGCGATACGGCCCTGGACGCCGGCGGCCTTGAGCTCCGCGGGCGTGCCGGTTCCGGCGTCGACGAGGCGGGCGGAGCCCGTGCCGTCGAGGTTGTCGGAGCCGATGGTGCCGGTGAGGGGGTGCAGGGTCAGGCCGTCGCCCGTACGGAGCGAGGTGATCTGCGGGGCGGCGGCGCGCCAGTAGCTGCCGAACTCGAAGTCGCCCTCGTCGGCGCGGCCTTCGACCGAGGCGTAGTAGCCGCGGATGGTGCGCGGTCCGGCGGCGGTGCCGGCGTGCAGCCAGACGTCGTCCCAGGAGCGGGAGAACGCGAGGGTGGCGCCGCGGAGTTCGGTGGCCTTGTCGGTCTTCACCGACAGCTTGTGGGCCTTGCGGGCGTCGAGGACGACCGTGGTGTCCTTCTTCAGCTCCAGCTGCGGGCGGCCGAGGTAGCTGAGCGAGTCGTTCAGCGTGGCGCCCTCCCCGGCGTCGGGGGTGGTGACGAAGGAGGAGAGGAAGTAGCTGCCGGGGCGCAGGCGGTAGACCTGGTCGGCGGCGCCCTCGTTGAAGCGGCGCTCGCCGCTGGCGTCGTCGGTGCCGATGACGTCGAGGGAGGAGGCGCCGGAGGCCGGGGCACCCTGACGGTCGATCAGCTTGACGCGCAGGGTGACGGTCTCGGGCTCCACGTAGAGCGAGAACGGCGTGGAGACGTGGACCCCGCCCTTGCCGGTGGCGAGGACACGGCCGGTGACGTCGCCGTACTGGGCGCGCTCCAGGTGGGCGTCGGGGTCGAGCTCCAGCGGGACCTGGACGGTGGTTCCGGCCGGGACGGTGACGGTGCGCTTGCCGAGGCGGGCCACCGAACTCCGCACGCGGGAGCCGTCGTTGCCGGTGACCTTCTCGACGGCCAGGCCCAGGGTGACCGGGGCGTCGGAGGTGTTGGTGTACGGGACGGAGACCGTGGTGCGGTCGGTCGTGTCCTGCGGCCAGTTGAAGGTGCCGCCCTGGACGGCGGAGGCGCCGAGGATCGTCTGGTCGATGGCCGCCTTGACGTCGAGGCGGCCGCCGCCGACCTCACGGACGTCGCCGGGAAGGTCGCTCTCGGCGGAGGAGACGAGCGCGGCCTTGATCTGCTGGGCGGTCCAGTCGGGGTGGCGCTGCTTCACGATGGCGGCGGCGCCCGCGACGTGCGGGGTGGCCATCGACGTACCGGACATGGACTGGTAGGCGTACACGCCCCGGCCGCCGGCGGCGGCCGCGGAGATGCTCACGCCGGGCGCGGCGATCTCGGGCTTGAGGGTGTGGTTGACGATCGTCGGGCCGCGGCTGGAGAAGTACGCGGTGGAGTCGTCGCGGTCGGTGGCGCCGACGGTGAGGACGCTGGGCGCGCAGCCGGGCGAGGAGACCGTGTTGAGGGTCGGGCCCGAGTTTCCGGCGGCGATGACGAACAACGTGCCCTTGTTCTGGGCGAGTTCCTCGGCGGCGACGCTCATCGGGTCGGTGCAGTCGGTGGGGGTGGGGTTGCCGAGGCTCATGGAGACGACGTCGGCGCCCTGCGCGACGGCCCACTCCATACCGGCGATGATCCACGAAGTGGCGCCGGAGCCGGAGTCGTTGAGGACCTTGCCGTTGAGGAGCTCCGCGCCGGGCGCGACGCCCTTCTTCTTGCCGCCGCTCGCGGCGCCGGAGCCGCCGACGGTGGAGATGGTGTGGGTGCCGTGGCCCTGGCGGTCGCCGGCGGTGTCGGAGTCGGTGAAGTTCTCCGAGGCGACGACGCGGCCCTTGAGGTCGGGGTGCTCGGTGTCGGCGCCGGTGTCGAGGACGGCGACCTTGGTGCCGGTGCCGTCGTAACCGGCGGCCCAGGCCTCGGGGGCGTGGACCTGCTTCGTCGAGCGCTCCAGGGTGGCCTGAACCTTTCGGTCGAGCCAGAGCTTCTCGATGCCGGCGGCGGAGCGGGCCTTCGGGGTGTTCACGTCGGCCCAGAAGGTGGCGGCCTGCTTCTTGTCGGCCTTGAGCGCGACGCCGTCGACGGTCCTGAGGACCTGGCCGCGCCGGGCGCCGCGCGGGGTGGCGGGCACGGAGCGGGCGACGTCGGAGCCGTAGACCGCGATGAGCGGGAGCGTCGTGGTGGCGGCGTCGTCGTAGCCCTGGCGGACGAGCCCGGTGACGTTGAACAGCTCCTCGTCGACGCGGCCCGCGGCGAGTGCGTCGGTGGCGGCCTCGGGGTAGACGTACAGGTCCGGGCCCGAACGGCGGGTCTGGACGAGGGGGACCGTGCCGTCCTCGCGGGGCAGCGCCGTGGCCGCCGGGTTCCCGTCGGCGTCGCGGCTGACCAGGACGCGGTCGCCGGTGACCAGGGTCACCGTGGCCGTCCGGTCGCCGGCGCGGGCCGAGGCCTCGCTGCCTACCGGCGGTCGCTTGTCGGCCGTGCCGTCCTGAGGCTCATTCGCCATGGACGGCGCGACCGCGGTGACGGCCAGGACGGCGGCGGTCGCCGCCCCCAGGGCCGTACGCGAAATCGGGCGCATCGCTCTCCCCATCTGATTCCGGAAAAAGGGCACAAGACACCCGTCTCCGGAGGCTGTTGGTGCTGCGGTGGCGCCACATTGGCAGAGGTGAGGGCGGTACAGGGATGATGTGCACGGCGGGAATACGCCGTGGCCGTTTCCCGCCAGGTCACCAACGGAACGAATGCCTCCGGTGAATGCTCCGGGAAGATCCGGAGCGCCCATCGGATGTACGGCGAGGGGTGGGGCAACCATGCTGGGAGCGATAGGGCTCGACGAACGTCAGGAGTCCGCCTACCGCGCGCTGGTCGCGCTCGGCGCGGCCGAGGTCACCGATCTCGCGCACCGGCTCGCCCTGCCCGAGCGGGACACCGAGCGCGCGCTGCGCCGGCTGGAGGCCCAGGGGCTCGCCGCCCAGTCCTCGGCCAGGACCGGGCGGTGGGTGGCGGCGCCGCCCGGGGTGGCGCTGGGCGCGCTCCTGACCCAGCAGCGCCACGAGCTGGAGCAGGCGGAGCTGGCGGCGGCGCTGCTCGCCGAGGAGTACCGGGCGGAGGCGGCGGAGTCCGCCGTCCACGACCTGGTGGAGGTGGTGACCGGCGCGAGCGCGGTCACCCACCGCTTCCTCCAGCTCCAGCTGGGCGCGCAGGAGGAGGTCTGCGCCCTCGTGACGGGCAAGCCGATCGCGGTCTCCGGGATGGAGAACGACGCGGAGGAGCAGGCCGCCGGGCGGGGGGTGCGCTACCGGGTGGTCCTCGAACGCGAGGTGCTCTCCCTGCCGACCGGGCTGCTCGAACTGTCGGCGGCGCTCGGCCGCGAGGAACTGGTCCGGGTCGCCGACCGGGTCCCCACCAAGCTGGTGGTCGCCGACCGGTCGCTCGCCATGGTGCCGCTGACGGGGCGGGGCGCGGAGCCGGCGGCGATCGTCGTGCACGCGAGCGGGCTCCTCGAATCGCTGATGGGGCTCTTCGAGTCGGTGTGGCGGGACGCGCTGCCGCTGCGGCTCGGGGCGGGCGCGCAGATCACCGAGGAGGAGACGCCGGGCCCGGACGTGATGGACCTGGAGATCCTGTCGCTGCTCCTCGCCGGGATGACGGACGCGAGCGTGGCCAAGCAGCTGGACCTGGGGCTGCGGACCGTGCAGCGGCGGGTCAAGGGCCTGATGGAGCTGACCGGGGTGACGACCCGGCTCCAGCTGGGCTGGCACGCGTACGAGAAGGGCTGGGTGGCCCGCGGCTGAGGAGGCCGTGTGGGCCGCCGGCCCGCCGCCGTGGGCCGGGAGCCCCCCCATATGCGCCGTGCGACCTGCGGGAACGCCCGTTCTGGGGGACCCTGGGCTGCGTGGGTGTGTGGCAGCTCCTGATGGTCGCGACGGTGATGCTGCTCGGTCTGTTCGGGGTGCTGACCCCCGGCGTGCCGGGAACGTGGCTGGTGTGGGCCGCGATGCTCTGGTGGTCGCTGCACGAGCGGACGGACCTCGCGTGGATCCTGCTGGCCTCCTCGACCGGTCTGCTGCTCCTGACGCAGGTGGTCGTCTGGCAGCTCCCGCCCCGCAGGTTCCGGGGCGTCGGCATCAACCGGCGGATGATCGTGTACGCGGGTCTCGGCGCGCTCCTGGGCTTCGTGCTGGTCCCGGTCGTCGGCGCGATCCCCGGCTTCGTCGGCGGGATCTACCTCTCGGAGCGGCTCCGCCTCGGCGGCCACGGCCAGGCCGGGGCGGCGACCCGGTCGGTCATGCGGGCGGCCGGCACGAGCATCCTCGTCGAGCTCTTCGCGTGCCTGCTGATCGTGGGGGCCTGGGCGGGGGCGGTGATCTGGGGCTGAGCCCCAGGGCCCGTCCGGCGGACCCCGCGACCCCGGCCGTGATCCGCCGGACAGGCCTTACGGCGCGGTCCCCAGGTAGCGCGCCGCGTACGAGCGCCAGGGCCGCCACTCCTCCGTGTCCGGGACGCCCACCGGGGGCACGTCCGGGTCGCCCAGGGCACGCATCCGGATGGCGGCGGCGGCCCCGGCGGTCACGCCGGGGACGGTGAGCAGCGCGCGCTCGGCCTCGTCGCGGTCGGCGCCCGGGTCGAGGCGTACGGCTCCGTCGGCGAGCGCGCCGGCCAGCGGCCCGGCGACGGGGTGGCCGGTCAGGTCGGCCGCGGCGGGGAAGACGTGGGTGAGGCCGCCGCAGGCGGTGGCCAGGGGCGTGCCGTGCGCCTCGACGAGCCGGGCCGACTCCTCGGGTCCGAGGACGGTCCGCAGCGCGAACTCCTCCGGGTCGGCCGTCCCCGGGGAGCGGACTCCGGGCCGCGCGGTCACCTCGGCGGCGAGCCCGGGGGCGGCGCCGAGGCGCTCGGCGACGGCGTACGGGTCGGCGTCGAGGTCGAAGAGGCGGCGCAGCCGGTGCACGGCGGTGGTGAGGTCGCGCAGCTCGGTGAGGTGGATGCGGGCGTCGAGCCAGCGCCCCGCGGACCGCTCGTCCACGGAGACGACGCCGGTGCCGTACGGGAGGCGGAGGGTGCGCCGGTAGGTGCGGGCGCCCGGGGCGCCGACGACCTCCTCGACGCGGGGCACGGCCTCGGCCGCGAGCAGGTCGAAGACCTCCCCCGCGGCGTACGGCCCCCGGTGGGCGAGTCGCAGCGGGACGCCGGCGGCGAGCGCGGTCCGGCCACCCGCGCCGCTGCCCGCCTCGGCGCGCAGGGCGGTGGGGGTGCGGGCGTAGACGGCGCGGATGGTCTCGTTGAACTGGCGGACGCTGGCGAAGCCGGCCGCGAAGGCGATCTCGGTGACGGGCAGGCCGGTCGTCTGGAGCAGGAGGCGCGCGGTGTGCGCCCGCTGGGCGCGGGCGAGGGCGACGGGTCCTGCGCCGAGCTCGGCGGTGAGCTGGCGCTGCACCTGCCGGGTGCTGTAGCCGAGGCGTCCGGCGAGGCCGGGCACGCCCTCGCGGTCGACGACCCCGTCGCCGATCATGCGCATGGCTCGGCCGACGACGTCGGCCCGTACGTCCCAGGCGGCGGAGCCGGGCACGGCGTCCGGCCGGCAGCGGCGGCAGGCGCGGAAGCCGTGGCCCTGGGCGGCGGCGGCCGTGGGGAAGAACGAGACGTTCTGCCGCTTCGGGGTGACGGCCGGGCAGCTGGGGCGGCAGTAGATCCCGGTGGTGCGGACGGCGAAGAAGAACTCGCCGTCGAACCGGGCGTCCCTGCTGCTGACCGCCTCGTAGCGGGTGTCGTCGTCCCTCATGCCTCCCAGTGTGCGGGACCCGACGGACCCCGACCGGCGGATTTCGGACGCGGCGCTGCGGTCCGGGAGCGGGCCCCGGACCGCGACACGGCATCGTGCGCCTACCGGACGCGCCCGCGCTTGGCGTCCATGGCCGCGCGCCCCTCCGCGCCCTTGCGCTTCCAGTCCTTGAGGATCTCGGAGCGCACCCGGGCGTCGGTCTTGGCCACGATCCGCTGGTTCTCGCGGAGCAGCTTGCGGTAGCTCTCCAGCCGGCGCACGGGCAGCGAGCCGTCCTCGATCGCCACCGCCACCGCGCAGCCGGGCTCCGACTCGTGGGCGCAGTCGTGGAACCGGCACTGCGCGGACAGCTCCTCGATCTCGGCGAAGACCTGGCCGACGCCGGTCTCGGCGTCCCAGAGCCCGACCCCGCGCAGCCCGGGGGTGTCGATGAGGACGCCCCCGCCCGGCAGGACGAAGAGGTTGCGGGTGGTCGTGGTGTGGCGGCCCTTGCCGTCGACGTCGCGGGCGGCCTGGACGGTCATGACGTCCGTGCCGACGAGCGCGTTGGCGAGGGTGGACTTCCCGGCGCCGGAGACGCCGAGCAGGACGGCCGTCCCGCCCGAGAGCACCGCGGAGAGCACGTCGAGGCCCTCGCCGGTGGCCGAGCTCAGGGGCACGACCTGGACGCCGGGGGCGACGGTCTCCACGTCCTCGACGAGGTAGGACAGCCCGACGGGGTCGGGCACGAGGTCCGCCTTGCTGAGGACGATCGTCGGCTGCGCGCCGGACTCCCAGGCCAGCGCGAGGAAGCGTTCGATCCGGCCGAGGTCGAGCTCGACGGCGAGCGAGACGGTGATGACCGCGTGGTCGACGTTGGCCGCGAGGATCTGGCCCTCGGACCGCTGGGAGGAGGTGGAGCGCGCGAAGGCCGTACGGCGCCGCAGCAGCGTCCGTACGTACCGGGGGTCGCTGACGCCCTCGGGGTCGACGGCGGCCCAGTCGCCGGTGCAGACGACCCGGAGCGGGTCGTGCGGGGTCACGAACGCCGTGTCGGCGCGCACGATCCCCTCGGCGGTGGCGACGTCGCACTGTCCGCGGTCGACCCGGACGACCCGGCCGGGGAGCAGTCCCTGAGCCGCGTACGGGGCGAAGGCCTCGGCCCAGCCGGAGTCCCAGCCGTGGGCGTCGAGCAGCGCGGAGGAAGAGGTGGTGGAGGAAGAAGACGGAACGGAAGAACGGAAAGACAAGGGGGACCCTTCAAGGGGCGGCCCCGGCGCTGAAGGTCAGAAAGGTGAGGTCAGCCGGTGGCCGCGGAGGTGGTGTGGAGGAACATCCGCGTGTGGGCGAGGCCCTTCGTGATGACAGCCATCGGTCACACCTCCTGTGTCTTTTCGCGATCTTGCGTGTACGGGAGACACCGTAGCGGGAGCGCCGGGGAGCGCGCCACGGATTTATCGCCGCGGGTTCGTCATGCCAGGGCGAGGGCGGTCAGCAGCACGGCGGCGAGGAGGGTTCCGGCGAGGAGGACCGGGGTGCCGGGGGCCGGGATCCTGAGGCGGGGGGCCGTCGGGAGGTCGCTCGCGAGGTCGTCCGTGGGGGCGCTCGCGACGTCGCTCGGGAGGCCGCTCGGGAGGGCGCTCGTGCGGTCGCTCGTGCGGACGGCGGCGCGGGCGCGGGCCAGTTCGGCGGCCGGCGGGTGCGGCGGGAGGTCGACGAGCCAGGGGCGGCGCGGGTCGAGGCGGACGAGCGCCGCGCGGTGGATGCGGACGTCCTGGAGGTCGATGGGCTGCTGGACCTCGATGCGGTACGGGGCGGCGCCTTCGGGGAGCACGGTCAGGTCGAAGACGAAGTCGGTGCCGCGGGCGGTGAGGGAGTGGAGCCGGGCGGGCGCGTGGACGGCGCCCGCGGCGGAGACGGGGCCCAGCGCCACACCCGGGCGGTGCCGCAGCCTCGCCGCGCCGAGCGCGAAGAGCAGGGCGATCGTGCCGTTGAGGCCGAGCATCATGACCCAGCGCGGGCCGTCGAGCGCGCCGTGGACGAGGGCGGTGACCACGACGGCGGCCGGCACGGCCACGAGGAGGGTGCCGGGGGCGAGGACCCGGAGCACCAGAGCACGCACCGGGACACGACTGTCGTCGGGAACCGAACCGTTCCCCTCGCCCTCGCCCTCGCTCTCGCCCTCGTGGTCCGGATGCCGGCCCCTGCGGCGCAGCGACCACGCCGCTCCGGCGACGACGAGGACGGCGCCGAGCGCGACCAGGCCGTGTCCGGCGACGACCGCGTGGTCGTCCTCCCGGCCCATGAGGAGCCCGAAGGCGGCGAGCAGCGTGGCGAGACCGGCCCCCGCGAGCCCCAGGAAGGGGGCCGCGAGCACGGCGGCGCCCAGGGCGGAGGCCGCCGCGAGGAAGAGCGCCCCGCCCGCGAGCTGGTTCCTGCCGCAGCCCTCGCTGTCGCAGATCCAGCGGACGGCCGAGTGCTCGGTGGCGTAGACGTGGCAGAGGAACCAGGTCTGCCAGAACAGCAGGACGGCCAGGGCGGCCCAGGGCCAGGACGTCCTTCCGTACGCGCGCGTCGTCATGGACCGACCGTAGCCCGCGGGCCCGCCGCTCCGGGAGGCCATTGGCGGGGTCGGTTCGGCCGGCCGGCGCGCGCGTCCGATTCGTACAAGACCGCGCCGCCCGGGAGCCCTTAGCGTACGAAACATGGACACAGCACCCCGCATCGCACCCCGTCTGGACCTCGTCGGCGTCGTGGTCTCGGACATGGCCGCCTCGCTCGCCTTCTACCGCCGTCTCGGCCTGGACGTCCCGGCCGGGGCGGAGAGCGCCCCGCACGTGGAGGCCGCCCTGCCCGGCGGGCTGCGCATCGCCTGGGACACGGAGGAGACCGTGCGCTCCTTCGATCCCTCTTGGAAGCGCCCCGAGGGCGGGAACCGGATCGAGCTCGCCTTCCGGTGCGGCTCGCCGAAGGACGTGGACGCGGTGTACGAGGAGCTCGTCGGCGCGGGTCACGGCGGGCATCTGAAGCCCTGGGACGCCGTCTGGGGCCAGCGTTACGCGGTGGTCCACGACCCGGACGGCAACGGCGTGTCCCTGTTCGCGGACGCTCCGGCGGACTCGTCGGCCGACGCGCCGACGGACGCGCCGACCGACGCCTCGTAAGCGCTCAGTGTCGTGCCGGCCAGGGCCCTCGTCTCGCGCGCGAGATGGGCCTGGTCGGCGCAGCCCGCGCGGAGGGCGGCATCGGCGTACGGCACCCCGGCTCTGACCAGGGCCAGCGCGCGCTGGAGGCGGAGGATCCGGGCGAGCGTCTTGGGGCCGTAGCCGAAGGCGTCCAGGGAACGCCGGTGCAGCTGCCGGGCGCCGAGTCCGACCGCGTCGGCGGTCTCGGCGACCGGGCGGCCCGCGTCGAGGCGGGCGACGACGGCGCGCAGCAGCGGGTCGGGGGCGGGGGCGTCGGCCGCCCTGCGCAGGGCCAGGGCTTCCAGGGCCGCGGCCGGGTCGGGGTCCTCCGCGATCCGCTCGCCGAGGCGCCGCGCCGCGGCCTCGCCCCAGAACGCGTCGAGGGGGACCCGCCGGTCGCGCAGTTCCCTGGCCGGTACGCCGAGGATCGCCGGTGCTTCTCCGGGGGCGAAGCGGATCCCCGCGTACCGCGTGACGGTCTCCCCGGGGACGTACGGCCGCGTGTCGGGCCCGGCGACGAGGAGCCGGCCGTCGGCCCAGATCAGGTCCATGCAGCCGTCGGGCAGGACGGGCCGGGAGCCTTCCGTCGTGGCTCCGGCGGTCCGGGTCCACAGGACGGCTCCGTCCAGGAGGGCCGGGCGCTCCTCGTACATCCTTCGAGCCTACGTCGGGGTGACGCGGTGGCTCATTCCTTCTCCCAGCCCGAGTGGATGCGTGACTTCACGTCGTCCGGGGGCAGGAACCTGGACCAGCGCTCGGGGAACTCGGAGGGCATGTCCGGGTCGTCCTCGTCGACGTCCTCCGCCTCGGCGCGGACGCGGGCGACGAGCTCGGCGGCCTGGACGGCGCGGGCCCGCTCGTTGGCCTCGCGGGCCGCGGCGGTGGCGACGGAGGGCCAGACGCGGTCGATGGCGGCGTTCACGGCGGCGCCGACGAGGACCGCGAAGGCGGAGATGCCGATCCAGAGGAGGACGGCGATGGGTGCGGCCAGGGAGCCGTAGATGGTCGGGCCCTCGACCTGGCTCGTGAGGTAGATGCGCAGCAGGAAGCTGCCGAGGACCCACATGCCGAGTGCGACGAGCGCGCCGGGGATGTCCTCGATCCACGGCGATCTGACGGGTACGGACACGTGGTAGAGCGTCGTGAGGAAGGCGATGGAGAGCAGGATGACGGCCGGCCAGTACAGGACGGCGACGACCTCCGTACCCCAGGGCACCAGTTCGACGACCCGGTCGGGGCCGACGACCGCGAGGGGCAGCACGACGGCGCCGATGATCAGGGCCACGATGTAGAGCAGGAAGGCCAGGAGCCGCGTCTTGACGATGCCGCGGTGGCCGTCGAGTCCATACATGACGGTGATGGTGTCGATGAAGACGTTCACCGCGCGCGAGCCGGACCAGAGGGCGATGGCGAAGCCCAGGGAGACCAGTTCGGGACGTTTCCCCTGGGTGACGTCGTCCAGGAGCGGCTTGGCGATGTCGTGGACGCCGCGGTCGGAGAGGACCGTTCCGGCAGCTCGGAGGATGTTCTCCTCGATGCTCGCGACGGTGTCGGTGTTGGTCCAGTCGTCGGCGTAGCCGAGGAGGGCGATCAGGCCGAGGAGCAGGGGCGGCAGCGACAGCAGCGTGAAGAACGCGGCCTCGGCGGCGAGGCCGAGGATCCGGTACTCGATGCACGAGTTGACGGTGTCCTTGACGAGGAGCCACGCCATCTTCCGCTTGGAGACGTTGCGGTAGAGGACGCGCGCCCGGTGGAGCCTGCTCCAGGGCCGCCGCTCGGGCCGTTCGGGTGTTTCGCTTGCTGCCTGCACCTGCTTACCGTATCGGCATGGCAGCGAGCACCCACACCGTGACCAACCAGGCTCCGCCCCTGGTGGGATACGACGTCTTCACGCACGACCGGACGCTGGCGGAGGCGGTCGAGCGGCACGTCGCGCCCGAGGTCCTGGCGGAGGCCCGCGAGGAGCTGAGCCTGCTGGGCAGGGCGACGGGGTCCGAGCAGGTCAGGGAGTGGGGAGAGCTCGCGAACACGTACCCGCCGCGGCTGCGGACCCACGACCGGTACGGGCACCGGATCGACGAGGTCGACTTCCATCCGGCCTGGCACCGGCTGCTCGGCCGGTCGGTGGGGGCCGGGCTGACCGACGCCTGGGGCCGTCCGGGTGGTCATGTGCGGCGGGCCGCCGGGCTTCTGGTGGTGTCGCAGGCCGAGGCGGGGCACGTCTGCCCGCTGTCGATGACGCACGCGTCGGTGCCCGCGCTGCGCGCCGAGCCGGAGCTCGCGGCGGTGTGGGAGCCGGCGGCGACCTCGCACGTGTACGAGCGGGAGCTGCGGCCCGTCGCCGAGAAGGCGGGCGCCCTGCTCGGGATGGCGCTGACGGAGAAGCAGGGCGGCAGCGACGTCCGGGCGAACACGACGGAGGCGCGTCCGCTGGCGGCCGACGGGGAGTACGTCCTGACGGGGCACAAGTGGTTCTGCTCGGCGCCGATGTCGGACGCCTTCCTGGTCCTGGCGCAGGCGCCGGCGGGGCTGACCTGCTTCCTGCTCCCCCGGGTCCTCCCCGACGGCTCGCGCAACGCGTTCGCGATCCAGCGGCTGAAGGACAAGCTGGGCAACCGTTCGAACGCCTCCGCCGAGGTGGAGTTCGACGGGACGACCTGGGCGCGCCGGGTCGGCGAGGAGGGGCGCGGGGTCCGGGCGGTCATCGGCATGGTCGCGGCGACGCGGCTCGACTGCGTGGTCGGCTCGGCGGCGCTGATGCGGCAGGCGGTGGCGCAGGCCGTGCACCACTGCGCGTACCGCGAGGCCTTCGGCGGGGTGCTGATCGAGAAGCCGCTCATGCGGAACGTCCTCGCCGATCTGGCCCTGGAGTCGGAGGCGGCCACGGTCCTCGCGATGCGGCTGGCGGCGGCGTACGACGCGGTGGACGCCGATGCCCCCGGGGCGGAGCGGGAGCGGGCCTTGCTCCGTATCACCGTTCCGGTGGCGAAGTACTGGGTGACGAAGCGGTGCACGCCGGTGGTGGCGGAGGCGCTGGAGTGCCTGGGCGGCAACGGGTACGTGGAGGAGTCGGGGCTGCCGCGGCTGTTGCGGGAGTCGCCGCTCAACTCGGTGTGGGAGGGCTCGGGGAACGTCCAGGCCCTCGACGTGCTGCGGGCGCTGCGGACCGAGCCCGCCGCGTTCGACGCCTTCCTGCGGGAGGTGGGGGCGGCGCGGGGCGCCGACCACCGGCTCGACCGGGCGATCCGGGACCTGCTGGTCGAACTGGCCGATCTGGAGGGGGTCGAGGCGCGGGCGCGGCGGCTCGTCGAGCGGATGGCGCTGGTGCTCCAGGCCGCCCTGCTGGTGCGGTGGGCGCCGCCGGAGGTGGCGGACGCGTTCTGCGCGTCGCGGCTCGGCGGGGACGGGGGGTCGACCTTCGGGACGCTGGCGCACACGCTGGACCTGCGGGCGGTGGTGGAGCGGGCGCGGGTGACGGTCTGACACGTCGTACGGCCGGGGCGGGTGACGGTCCGGCACGTCGTACGGTCGGCGCGGGTGACGGTCTGACACGTCGTACGGCCTGGGCTGGCGGCGTGTCCCGCGCGGGCCTCGGGGAGTTGAGCCGCGCGTACCAGGGGTGGACCCCGGAGGGTCGGCACGCGCGGAGAGCAAAGAGCGGGGGTGGTGCTGCGCCGACACGGCACCACCCGCCGCTCGCACCACCCTCACCCACGGGGCCCGTCGGTCGCCAGAGTTGCAAAGGGTTGCAGGATTACCCGAACCGGGCCGCGCCGGACGGCCCCGAACGGCACCATGGGCAGCGACACTCCGGACATCTGCCCTGTGCAGAACCGATACAGCACCACGGGTGGCTGGGAGAGACCGATGAAGAACACGCAGCTCGACATGAAGCGGCTTGCCGCCATGGACGCGGCCCAGGCCGCCCGGCTGCTGCACCGGGTCCGTGACGAGACCCTCGCGGGCCGTACGCCGCCCATCGCGCCCCGCGCGGTGATCGACGCGTCCTGGCAGCGGATGGCCCGGCTGGGGCTCGACCCCGACCAGGGCACGAGCAGCGTGCTGCTCCAGCGGGACGAGCTGGAGCAGCGGCGCAGGAGCACGCTGCTGTCCGAGGTGATGCAGACGCTCAGCGGCGGACTCGCCGGCATCGCCGACACCTCTCTCCAGATCATGGTCGTCACCGACGAGAGCGGCCGGGTGCTGTGGCGCCAGGGGAACCTCTCGGTGCTGCGCCGGGCGAACGGCATCTGCCTGGAGGAGGGCGCGGCCTGGACCGAGCACGCGACCGGGACGAACGCGGTCGGCACGGCCCTCGCCATGGGCCGGGCGGTCCAGGTGCACTCCGCCGAGCACTACGTGCAGGCGCTGCACAACTGGACCTGCGCCGCCGCGCCCGTGCACGATCCGCGCGACCAGCGGCTCCTGGGGATCCTGGACGTGAGCGGCCCCGCGTCCAGCTTCCATCCGGCGATGCTGGCCCTGGTCGCCTCGGTCGCCCAGCTCGCCGAGGCCGAGATGCGGGAGCGGCACCGGCGGTCGGTCGAGCGGCTGCGGGCGGTGGCCGCGCCGATCCTGTGCCGGGTGGGCGGGCGGGCCGTCGCGGTCGACATCCACGGCTGGACGGCGGCGGTGACGGGTCTCGCGCCGGTGGACCGGATCCCGCTGCCCAAGTCCTTCCGTGCGGGCCGGGTGTGGCTGCCCTCGCTCGGCGTGTGCGCGGTGGAGCCGCTGCCCGGCGGCTGGCTGCTGCGGGTCGAGGAGGAGGCCCGGCCGGTGGACGCCGGCGCGCCCGCCGCGAGCCGGGTGGTCCTCGACCTGAGCCGGCCGCGGCGCTGGACGGTGGCCGTCTCGGGAGAGGCGGGCAGCTGGCAGCAGGAGCTCAGCCCCCGGCACGCGGAGCTCCTCTACGTCCTGGCGCTGCACCCTGACGGGCGGACGGCGGCGGAGCTGGCGGACGACGTGTTCGGGGACCGTACGAGGACGGTGACCGTACGGGCCGAGATGTCCCGGGTACGCCGGAACCTGGCGGGTGTCCTGGCCCACCGCCCGTACCGCTTCAGCGAGGAGGTCGCGGTGGAGGTCCTCCGCCCGGAACGCCCGACGGACCTGCTCCCCCACTCGACGGCCCCGGCGGTCAGGGCGGCACGGACGGCCAGGGACGCGTAGGCGTTCTCAGGCGCGCGAGACGTCCGGCCCCACGGCCCCGCGTACCGGTGCGTCCCACTCCTTGGACACTCCGCCCACCGGACGGCGGAGAGGGGCGACCCCGGTCGCCTCCCCGCGCGGGCTCGTGATGCGATGGGCCCATGCACATCACGCTCACCACCTGGTCCCTCGAACAGACCGCGCCGTCCGACCTCCTCCCCGCCCGTGCCCCGGAGGGCGACGACGTCACGATCGCCCGGGCCGAGGTGCCCTCGGCGGAGTACAGCCGCTTCCTCTATACGGCGGTCGGTGGCGACATCCGCTGGAACGACCGCCTGGCGCTCACGTACAAGCAGTGGCAGGAGATCGTCGAGAAGCCGGGTGCCGAGATCTGGGTGGCGTACGACCGGGGGACGCCGGCCGGGTACGTGGAGCTCGACCCGCAGCCGGACGGTGTCGTGGAGATCGTCTACTTCGGCCTGATCCCGGCCTTCCGGGGGCGCCGGATCGGTGGTCACCTCCTCACCGAGGGAGTGCGGCGCGCCTGGGACCTGGCCGAGCGGTGGCCCGACCGCGAGGCCACGAAGCGCGTGTGGCTGCACACCTGCTCGCTCGACGGCCCGCACGCGATGGCCAACTACGAGCGGCGCGGCTTCCGGCTCTTCGACACCAAGGTGGAGGAGGTCGAGGAGTCGGAGACCCCCGGCCCCTGGCCCGGCGCCCACGCCTGAGGAACGCGCTGACCATGCGAAAGGGGCCCCCATCGGGGGCCCCTTTCGCGTGACGTACAGCACAGCGTCTCACACAACGAGACATCTACGTCCATATAGCGGACGATGCTGGACTGAGTCCAAAGTCCCGTGACACGCTTCCGTCATGTCTGGAACTGGAACTGCCTTGGTGAGTCGGCGGCACGTCGACCTCGGCCGCATGTCCAGCGCCATCTGTCCGGCGCGCTGAGACCACCAGCACCGCCGCGATATCTCTTCTGCCCGACCCTGCTGCGCACTGACGCGCCACCCTCTGACCTCTGCGCGAGTGTGCAGGTCAGAGCCGCCCTCTCGCAGTCCCGAAGGACAAGACGCCATGGCCGCCACCCCGGAAAACCCCACTCCAGCCGCCGCACGCCGCAAGACCGGGCGCCACCGTGGCGAGGGTCAGTGGGCCGTGGGGCACTTCACCCCGCTGAACGGCAATGAGCAGTTCAAGAAGGACGACGACGGTCTCAATGTGCGGACACGCATTGAGACGGTCTACTCGAAGCGCGGTTTCGACTCCATCGACCCCAACGACCTGCGCGGACGCATGCGCTGGTGGGGCCTCTACACCCAGCGCAAGCAGGGTCTGGACGGCACCAAGACGGGCGTTCTGGAGCCGGAGGAGCTGGATGACGAGTACTTCATGCTCCGGGTCCGCATCGACGGCGGCCGGCTGACCACGCAGCAGCTCCGGGTGATCGGTGAGATCTCCGAGGAGTTCGCACGCGGCACGGCCGACATCACCGACCGGCAGAACGTCCAGTACCACTGGATCCGCATCGAGGACGTCCCCGAGATCTGGAACCGCCTGGAGGCGGTCGGCCTGTCCACCACCGAGGCCTGCGGCGACACCCCGCGTGTCGTCCTCGGCTCGCCCGTGGCCGGGATCGCCGAGAACGAGATCATCGACGGCACGCCCGCCATCGACGAGATCTACCGGCGGATCGTGGGCAACAAGGACTTCTCGAACCTGCCCCGCAAGTTCAAGTCCGCGATCTCCGGTTCGCCGCTGCTCGACGTGGCGCACGAGATCAACGACATCGCCTTCGTCGGCGTGCGTCACCCGGAGCACGGCCCCGGCTTCGACGTGTGGGTCGGCGGCGGTCTGTCCACCAACCCGAAGCTCGGCGTCCGGCTCGGCACCTGGGTCTCGCTCGACGAGGTCCCGGACGTGTACGAGGGCGTCATCTCGATCTTCCGCGACTACGGCTACCGCCGGCTGCGCAACCGCGCCCGCCTGAAGTTCCTCGTCGCCGACTGGGGCCCGGAGAAGTTCCGCCAGGTCCTGGAGGACGAGTACCTGAAGCGCAAGCTCTCGGACGGCCCCGCCCCCGAGCAGCCCGCGGGCCAGTGGCGCGACCACGTCGGCGTCCACCGGCAGAACGACGGCCGGTTCTACGTCGGTTTCGCGCCGCGCGTCGGCCGGGTCGACGGCGCCACCCTGACGAAGATCGCCGAGATCGCCGAGACGCACGGCTCGGGCCGGGTCCGCACCACCGCCGAGCAGAAGATGCTCGTCCTGGACGTCGAGGAGGCGCAGGTCGAGGGGATCGTCTCCGCCCTGGAGTCGCTCGACCTGCGGGTCACGCCCTCGCCGTTCCGGCGCGGCACGATGGCCTGCACCGGCATCGAGTTCTGCAAGCTCGCGATCGTCGAGACGAAGGCCCGCGGCGCCTCGCTCATCGACGAACTGGAGCGCCGGGTCCCGGAGTTCGACGAGCCGCTGACGATCAACATCAACGGTTGCCCGAACGCCTGCGCCCGCATCCAGGTCGCGGACATCGGTCTCAAGGGCCAGCTGGTCCTGGACGACGACGGCAACCGCGTCGAGGGCTACCAGGTCCACCTGGGCGGCGCGCTCGGCCTGGAGGCCGGCTTCGGCCGCAAGGTCCGCGGCCTCAAGGTCACCGCGGCCGAGCTCCCGGACTACGTGGAGCGGGTCCTCAAGCGCTTCCAGGCGGAGCGCGAGGACGGCGAGCGCTTCGCGACCTGGACGGCCCGCGCCTCCGAGGAGTCCCTGTCATGAGCGAGCGTGCCGCACCGTTCCACTGCCCCTACTGCGGGGACGAGGACCTGCGTCCGAACGAGCAGGGCCACGGCGCCTGGGAATGCGCCACGTGCAGCCGAGCCTTCCAGTTGAAGTTCCTGGGGCTGCTCGCCCCGGGGACTTCGGGCAACACCCCTGGAAGGGAACAGATATGACGGTCACTCAGATCAGCGAGGACACGACCGACCTGAAGGCGCTCGCCGAGCAGGCCGGCCGTGACCTGGAGGACGCCTCGCCGCTTGAGATCCTCCGGTGGGCCGTGGACACCTTCGGTCCGCGCTTCTGCGTCACCTCCTCCATGGAGGACGCGGTCGTCGCCCACCTCGCCTCGCGGGTCCGGCCCGGCGTGGACGTCGTCTTCCTCGACACGGGCTACCACTTCGAGGAGACCATCGGCACCCGGGACGCCGTCGACGCCGTCATGGACGTCAACGTCATCACCCTGACGCCGCGTCGGACCGTGGCCGAGCAGGACGCCGAGCACGGCGCGAAGCTGCACGACCGCGACCCCGACCTGTGCTGCGCGCTGCGCAAGGTCAAGCCGCTGGAGGAGGGCCTGACCGCGTACAGCGCGTGGGCCACCGGCCTGCGCCGCGACGAGTCCCCGACCCGGGCGAACACCCCGGTCGTCGGCTGGGACGAGAAGCGGCGGAAGGTCAAGGTCTCCCCCATCGCCCGCTGGACGCAGGACGACGTCGACGCGTACGTCATGGAGCACGGGGTCCTCACCAACCCGCTCCTGATGGACGGTTACGCCTCCGTCGGCTGCGCGCCCTGCACCCGCCGCGTCCTGGAGGGCGAGGACGCCCGCGCCGGACGCTGGGCGGGCCGCGCCAAGACCGAGTGCGGGCTGCACGGCTGATGACCCCCACCCCTCAGATCTCCCACACCTCCCAGGAGAACCACGTGACCGGTGCCACCATCTGGCTCACCGGCCTGCCGAGCGCCGGAAAGACCACCATCGCGTACGAGCTGGCCGGCCGCCTCCGCGAGGAGGGCCACCGCGTCGAGATCCTCGACGGCGACGAGATCCGCGAGTTCCTCTCCGCGGGCCTCGGCTTCACCCGCGAGGACCGGCACACCAACGTGCAGCGCATCGGCTTCGTCGCCGAGCTGCTCGCCTCGCAGGGCGTGCAGGTCCTGGTGCCCGTCATCGCCCCGTACGCCGACAGCCGCGAGGCGGTCCGCAAGCGCCACGCGGCCGAGGGCACCGCCTTCGTCGAGGTGCACGTGGCCACCCCCGTCGAGGTCTGCTCGGTCCGCGACGTGAAGGGCCTCTACGCCAAGCAGGCCGCCGGCGAGATCAGCGGCCTGACCGGCGTCGACGACCCGTACGAGGCACCCGAGACGCCCGATCTCCGGATCGAGTCCCAGAACCAGACCGTGCAGGAGTCCGCGGCTCAGCTCCACGCGCTGCTCACCGAGAGGGGTCTGCTGTGACCACCGTCGTCAACGTCCACGAGGCGACCGACAGCCCGTTCGCGCTGTCGCACCTCGACTCCCTGGAGTCGGAGGCCGTCCACATCTTCCGCGAGGTGGCGGGCGAGTTCGAGCGGCCGGTGATCCTCTTCTCCGGCGGCAAGGACTCCATCGTCATGCTGCACCTGGCGCTGAAGGCCTTCGCTCCGGCGCCGGTCCCCTTCACGCTGCTGCACGTCGACACCGGGCACAACTTCCCCGAGGTCCTCGAGTACCGCGACCGCGTCGTCGCCGAGCACGGCCTGCGCCTCCACGTCGCCTCCGTCCAGGAGTACATCGACGCCGGCAAGCTGCGCGAGCGCCCGGACGGCACCCGCAACCCGCTGCAGACCGTCCCGCTGACCGAGGCGATCCAGCAGCACCGCTTCGACGCCGTCTTCGGCGGCGGCCGCCGCGACGAGGAGAAGGCCCGCGCCAAGGAGCGCGTCTTCTCCCTGCGCGACGAGTTCTCCCAGTGGGACCCGCGCCGCCAGCGCCCCGAGCTGTGGCAGCTCTACAACGGCCGCCACGCGCCCGGCGAGCACGTCCGGGTCTTCCCGCTCTCCAACTGGACCGAGCTGGACGTCTGGCAGTACATCGCCCGCGAGGGCATCGAACTGCCGGAGATCTACTTCGCGCACGAGCGCGAGGTCTTCGCCCGCAGCGGCATGTGGCTGACCGCCGGCGAGTGGGGCGGCCCCAAGGACACCGAGACGGTCGAGAAGCGGCTCATCCGCTACCGCACCGTCGGTGACATGTCCTGCACCGGCGCCGTCGACTCCGACGCCACCACGCTCGACGCCGTCATCGCCGAGATCGCCGCCTCCCGCCTCACCGAGCGGGGTGCGACCCGCGCCGACGACAAGATGTCCGAGGCCGCGATGGAAGACCGCAAGCGCGAAGGGTACTTCTAGCCATGACGAGCACGACCGAGCAGTTCGCCGAGTTCGCCGACGTCTCGGCGACCACCCTGCTGCGCTTCGCCACCGCCGGCTCCGTCGACGACGGCAAGTCCACGCTGGTGGGCCGCCTCCTGCACGACTCCAAGTCGGTCCTCACCGACCAGCTGGAGGCCGTCGAGGCCGCGTCCATCAAGCGCGGCCAGGATGCACCCGACCTGGCGCTCCTCACCGACGGTCTGCGGGCCGAGCGGGAGCAGGGCATCACGATCGACGTGGCCTACCGCTACTTCGCCACCGCCCGCCGCCGGTTCATCCTCGCCGACACCCCCGGGCACGTGCAGTACACCCGGAACATGGTGACCGGCGCCTCGACCGCCGAGCTGGCCGTGGTCCTCGTCGACGCCCGCAACGGTGTCGTCGAGCAGACCCGCCGGCACGCGGCCGTCGCCGCCCTGCTCCGCGTCCCGCACGTGGTCCTGGCCGTGAACAAGATGGACCTGGTCGACTACCAGGAGCCCGTCTTCGCCGCGATCGCCGCGGAGTTCACGACGTACGCCTCCGAGCTCGGCGTCCCGGAGATCACCGCGATCCCGATCTCGGCGCTCGCCGGCGACAACGTCGTGGAGCCGTCCGCGAACATGGACTGGTACGGCGGCCCGACGGTCCTGGAGCACCTGGAGACGGTCCCGGTCAGCCACGACCTGACGGCCTGCCACGCGCGCTTCCCGGTCCAGTACGTGATCCGTCCGCAGACCGCCGAGCACCCCGACTACCGGGGATACGCCGGTCAGATCGCGGCCGGTGCCTTCCGGGTCGGCGAGCGGATCACCGTCCTGCCGTCCGGGAAGACGTCCACGATCAGCGGGATCGACGCGCTCGGCGAGTCCGTGGACATCGCCTGGGCCCCGCAGTCGGTCACGATCCGGCTCGCCGACGACATCGACATCTCGCGCGGCGACCTGCTCGCCCCGGTCGGTGACGCCCCGGCGACCAGCCAGGACATCGAGGCGACGGTCTGCCACGTGGCCGACCAGCCGCTCGCCGTCGGCCAGCGGGTGCTGCTCAAGCACACGACCCGCACGGTCAAGGCGATCGTCAAGGAGATCCCCTCGCGGCTCACCCTGGACGATCTCTCCCAGCACCCGAACCCCGGGCAGCTGGTCGCCAACGACATCGGCCGGGTCGTCGTGCGGACGGCCGAGCCGCTCGCGCTCGACGCGTACGTGGACTCGCGCCGCACCGGTTCCTTCCTGCTGATCGACCCGGCGGACGGCACCACGCTCGCGGCGGGCATGGCGGGCGAGTCCTTCGCCACCACCAAGGCCGTCGCGGTCGTCGAGGACGAGGAGGGGTGGGACTTCTGATGTTCCGGGACATCTACGCCACCTTCGCCAAAGAGGGTGGTCGCGTGGGCGGCGGCACCCTCGGCACGGGCCAGGGAGGCGTTGCGCGATGTTGCGCCGCGACCTCCACGCACCGCGTGAGCGGTGCGAGCCGGCTCCACCCTCTTCACCCCGAACGACATAAACGCAGACTTCGCAGAAGTTGACACCGAGGGGACCCCTTCCCGTGCCTGCCACCACCCGCACCACCCTGCGCCGCAGCCTCACCGCCGCCACCGTCCTGCCGCTGCTGATCGGCGCGCTCGCCTCCTGCGGCTATGGCTCCGAGGCCAAGAACGACGAGAAGAAGGTGGCCGCCGAGGGCGACAAGCTCTCCGCCGACACCGTACGGCTCGGGTACTTCCCCAATCTCACGCACGCCACCGCGCTCGTCGGTGACCAGGAGGGCCTCCTCCAGAAGGAGCTGGGCGGCACGAAGCTGGTGCCCACCACCTTCAACGCCGGTCCGTCCGAGATCGAGGCGCTCAACGCCGACTCGATCGACATCGGCTTCATCGGCCCCTCGCCGTCGATCAACGGCTACGTCAAGACCAAGGGTTCCAACCTCCGCATCGTCGGCGGCTCGGCCTCCGGCGGCGTGAAGCTCGTGGTGAACCCGGCGAAGATCAAGACCCTGGACGACCTCAAGGGCAAGAAGATCGCCACGCCGCAGCTCGGCAACACGCAGGACGTGGCCTTCCTCAACTGGATCTCCGAGAAGGGCTGGAAGGTCGACGCCCAGAGCGGCAAGGGCGACGTCTCGGTGGTCCGCACGGACAACAAGGTGACCCCGAACGCCTACGCCTCCGGTGCCATCGACGGCGCCTGGGTGCCCGAGCCGACCGCGTCGAAGCTGGTCAGCGAAGGGGCGAAGGTCCTCCTCGACGAGTCCGACCTGTGGCCGGACAAGAAGTTCGTCATCACGAACATCATCGTGTCGCAGAAGTTCCTGAAGGCGCACCCGGACGTCGTCGAGGCCTTCCTGCGCGGCGCGGTGAAGACCAACGAGTGGATCAACGCCAACCCGGACAAGGCGAAGGCCTCGGCCAACGCCAAGCTGAAGGCCCTCTCGGGCAAGGCGCTGGGCGCGAAGGTCATCGACGCCGCGTGGCCGTCCATCCAGTTCACCAACGACCCGCTGGCGGCCACGCTCCAGTCCCAGGCGGACCACGCGGTGAAGGCCGGTCTCCTGAAGCAGCCCGAGCTCACCGGCATCTACGACCTGAAGCCGCTCAACAAGGTCCTGAAGGCCGCCGGTCAGCCCGAGGTCTCCGACGCCGGGCTCGGCGTCAAGTAACCAGGCGTCAGACACCAGTGCAGCAGCCCGAGTTCAGCTTCACCAGGAGGTGACGACCATGGCCACGACCGCGACGCTCGCCAAGGCCGAGGACCGTGCGGCGGTGACCCATGCCGCCCGTATCGAGCATGTCTCCAAGTCCTTCGGCGGACCCTCCGGCGGGCAGCTCGTCCTCGACGACATCTCGCTCGATGTCGCCCCGGGCGAGTTCGTCACCCTCCTGGGCGCCTCGGGCTGCGGCAAGTCCACGCTGCTCAACCTGGTCGCCGGGCTCGACCGGCCGTCCGCGGGGTCCATCGAGACCCCCGGCGGCCGGCCGGCCCTGATGTTCCAGGAGCACGCCCTCTTCCCGTGGCTCACCGCGGGCAAGAACATCGAACTGGCCCTGCGGCTGCGCGGGGTGCCCAAGGCCGAGCGGCGCCCGGAGGCCGAGCGGCTGCTCGACCTCGTCCGGCTCGGCGGCTCGTACGGCAAGCGGGTCCACGAGCTGTCCGGCGGCATGCGCCAGCGGGTGGCGCTGGCGCGCGCGCTCGCCCAGGACAGCGACCTGCTCCTGATGGACGAGCCGTTCGCGGCGCTCGACGCCATCACCCGGGACGTGCTGCACGACGAGCTGACCCGGATCTGGCGGGAGACGAAGCTGTCGGTGCTCTTCGTCACCCACAACGTCCGCGAGGCCGTGCGGCTGGCCGAGCGCGTCGTCCTCCTCTCGTCCCGGCCGGGCCGGATCGCCCACGAGTGGACGATCGACATCCCTCAGCCGCGCCGCATCGAGGACTCCGACGTCGCGGAGCTGTCCCTCGAGATCACCGAGCACCTGCGTGGGGAGATCCGCCGTCATGGCCAGCACTGACACCACTCCGAAGACGCCGAAGGCGCAGAAGGCCGACGACATCGCCGGCCTGGAAGCCGGTCTGGACGCCCTGGACAGCGTGCAGATCCGGCGGACCCCGGTCCGTGAGGTCCTCGTCAAGAAGGTGCTCCCGCCGGTCGTCGCCGTCGCGCTGATCCTGGTCGTGTGGCAGCTGCTGGTCTGGGGCAAGGTCACCGACGAGTTCAAGCTCCCCGCCCCGTCCGCGGTGTGGGACAGCCTGACCGAGATGTGGCTGGCGGGCACGCTCCTCGAAGTGCTGTGGACCAGCGTGTCCCGGGCCCTGTTCGGCTTCGTCCTGGCACTCGCGATCGGCACCCCGCTGGGACTGCTCGTCTCCCGGGTGAAGTTCGTGCGCGCGGCGATCGGCCCGATCCTCTCCGGTCTCCAGTCGCTGCCCTCGGTGGCGTGGGTGGCGCCGGCGGTGCTCTGGCTCGGTCTGAACGACAGCATGATGTACACGGTGATCCTGCTGGGCGCCGTCCCGTCGATCGCCAACGGCCTCGTCGCGGGCGTCGACCAGGTCCCGCCGCTCTACCTGCGGGCCGGCCAGACCCTCGGCGCGACCGGGCTCAAGGGCGCCTGGCACATCGTGATGCCGGCCGCGCTCCCCGGCTACCTCGCCGGCCTCAAGCAGGGCTGGGCGTTCTCCTGGCGTTCGCTGATGGCCGCCGAGATCATCGCCTCCTCGCCGGACCTCGGGCTCGGCCTCGGCCAGCTCCTCGAAAACGGCCGCAACAACATCGACATGGCCGGCATCTTCCTGGCGATCATCCTGATCCTGGTCGTCGGCATCGCCATCGACCTGCTGATCTTCAGCCCGCTGGAGCGTGCGGTGCTGCGCCGCCGCGGCCTCCTGGCGAAGGGCTGAGTCACACCATGAACAGGCCGGTCCTCCTCGTCATCGCCCACGGCAGCCGCGACCCGCGGCACGCGGCGACCGTCCAGGCGCTCGTGCGCCGGGCCGGTGCGCTGCGGCCGGGGCTGCGCGTGGAGACGGCGTTCCTGGACTTCAACCTGCCGTCGGTGACGGGGGTCCTCGACCGGCTCGCCGCCGACGGGGTACGGGACGTGGTGGCGCTGCCGCTGCTGCTCACCCGGGCCTTCCACGCGAAGGCCGACATCCCCGCCGTCCTGCGGCAGGCCCCGCGCCGGCTGCGGATCCGCCAGGCGGAGGTCCTCGGACCGTCGCCGCTGCTGATCGCGGCGGTGGAACGGCGGCTGTACGAGGCCGGGCTCACGCCCGGCGACAAGAGCTCGACCGGGGTCGTCCTGGCCTCGGCGGGCTCCACGGACCCGGAGGCGATCGCGGTGATCGCAGAAACGGCGCGGGAGCTGCGGCGCACCGGTTGGTGCTCCGTGCGGCCCGCGTTCGCCTCCGCATCTCTTCCCCGTACGGAGGAGGCCGTCCAGGCCCTCCGTACCGACGCGGGCGTCCGCCGGGTGGCCGTCGCCCCGTACGTCATCGCCCCGGGCAGGCTCCCGGACCGGATCGCCGCCGGCGCCGCCGCTGCGGACGTCCTGGCGGACGTCCTCGGTCCCTCCCCCGAGCTGGCCGCCCTGCTCATGGAGCGGTACGACGGCGCGACGGCGCGCGCGACGGACCGCGTGGCCGCCGTCGGCTGACTTCCTGCCGTCTCCTGCCGTCTCCTGCCGCCTCGCGTGACCGAAGGGTCGGTCCGGCGCGTCAGCTCTTCGGGTTCCGGCCGCTGGCCGCGAGGGCCCTGGTGAGAGCGGGCGCGTCGTCGGCGACGGCGACCGGCTCGGCGAAGCCCCCGTACTGGCGGTAGATCTCGGCGTGCTCCTCGACGACCCCGAGGACGAACGCTCCGGTCGTCTCGGGGAGCTCGAACTCCTGCCCTGTCGACCGGGCCAGGTCCCAGCCGTGCAGGGCGAGTTCCTTCACCAGCATCGAGGCGATCGTGGCCGCCGGCATCGCGGCGGACCCGAGGTCCACCTCGCCCTCCCAGGCCTCGGGCCGTTCCCAGGCGGCGAGTGCCCGGTCGAGCTGGGCCGCGTACGCCTCCGCCCACGCGTCCTCCGCGGTGAAGTCGCGCTGCACGGTGTCGTCGGGCAGCTGGGTGCGCAGGGCGCGGTGTTCGAGACCGTGCGCGGAGTAGAGGACGAGGTGGTTCGCGAGCTCGCGGACGGTCCAGTCGGCGCAGACGGAGGGCGCGGCGAGCTGCTCGGCGCTGGCGCCGCGGGCGACGCGGGCGGCCTCGGCGGCGCAGACGGTGAGATGGGCGTGGATGTCGTTCATGCCCTCGACCCTAGGAACCGGCCCGCGGCCCTGTCTTGAATTTTCGCGACACCCGGAGGCGGCGGATCACGTGTAGTCGAGGCCGCCCGTGCGGGTCCTCTTCAGTTCGAAGAGGTCGGGGTGGACGGCCAGGGCGCGGACGTTGTCGAAGAGGTCGGCGGCCTGCTCGCCGCGCGGGATCGCGCGGAGGACCGGGCCGAACCAGGCGGTGCCGTCGACGTGGAGCGTCGGGGTGCCGACGTACGCGCCGGCTTCGGGGTCCTTGCCCGCGTCGTGGCTGCGGCGGACGGCCTCGTCGTACGCCGGGTCGTGGGCGGCCTCGGCGAGGGCGGCGGGCAGGCCGAGTTCGGTGAGGGATTCGGCGACGACGGCGCCGAAGTCCTTCTGCTTCTTCTCGTGGATGCGGGTGCCGTACGCGGTGTAGAGCGGGCGGAGGATCTCCTCGCCGTGCTGCTCGGCGGCGGCCGCCGCCACGCGGACCGGGCCGATGGAGGCGTCGACGAGCTCGCGGTACCAGTCGGGCAGGGTGTTGCCCTCGTTGTGGAAGTACAGGCTCATGACCTTGAAGCGGAGGTCGATCGGCCGGTGGCGTTCGACCTCCAGGATCCAGCGGGAGGTGATCCAGGCGAAGGGGCAGGCGGGGTCGAAGTAGAAGTCGACGGTGGTGCGGGGCCGGGTGGTGGTCGCTGCGCTCGTCATGCGATCGAATCTAGCCAGCGGATGGCCCGTCATCCTGGGCCAATCCGCGGTCGGCAGGGTGGGCCACTTGGCCGTCAGTCCTCGTGGGTCATCTCGACGAGCTTGACCACCGTGTTCCAGTTCCGGGCCGTCGTCACGAGTCCCTTGACCACGGACGGGCGGGTGACCACGGCGGCCAGCCTGGACGTCCCGAGTCCCACGGGGACGTAGAGGTAGAGCACGCGGTCGCCGAGGAGGAACTCCTCCGGCAGGAACGCCTTCCGGTCGATCGCGGCGAAGCGTTCTTCCTCGACGGGGCCGGAGCAGTAGATCGCGTGGAGCTGCTTGCCCTCCAGCTCGGCGGCCGGGAAGGGGCAGGCCTCGGCGACGGCCGCGAGGTAGTCGCCGTCGCGGACGAGGCAGTCGACGCGGAAGCCGAAGCGGGCCTCGATCGCGTCCTCCAGCTCGGCGTTGAGCTCGTCCTCGGTGGCGGGCCTGTCCGTGGTGAAGACGGCGTTCCCGCTCTGGAGGTACGTGCGGACGTTCCGGTGGCCGAGGCCTTCGAGGACGGAACGGAGCTCCGCCATGGGGACCTTGCGGTGACCGCTCACATTGATGCCGCGGAGCAGGGCCGCGTATGTCGTCGCCATGGGTTCAGCTTAGGGCGGCCACCGCGCCTCGTGGGGGGCGGCACGGTGGCCGGTTCGAACACTCGCCGATGGGAGCGATCCTGGAGAAGACCCGTCACCCATCTGTGACTTATTCAACAAGGTTTCGTAATGACGAATCCATCATTTGCGCTGATAGCGGGCGAGGACCCGGTTGCCGTCCTCCACCAGCCGCCGGCGCAGCTCGGCGCCGTCGATGGCGCCGCTGTAGTACTCCTGGAAGGCCGGGGTCGCCACCTTGTCCTTCCATTCCGGATATCCGCGCACTCCTTGCGCGGGGGCCGGCCGCAGCCGCTCGGCGACCTCGGCGCCGGTCGCCCAGCCGTCCCGGGCGGTGTGCAGGGAGGGGTCGGCGAGCGCGGCCGTGCCGGTGGGCAGCATCCAGTCGCCGCGGGCGAGCCGCACCATGTTCTCCGGGCGCAGGAAGAAGTCGAGGAACGCCGCCGCCTCCTTCTTGCACGGGCTGGCCTCGGCGATCGACAGGGTCTGCGGGGAGACGCCCTGGGCGAGCCCCTCGCTCCCGACGGGGGCGGGCAGCACCGTCCACGCGAAGTCCTCGGGCGCCTGCTGGGCGATCTGCTGCCGGTAGGCGAAGCCCAGCGGGACCATGGCGTATTTCCCGGCGAAGAAGCCGGGCAGGGTGTCGGATCCGCCGCTGCCGAGCGTGGTGCGCGGGGCGGTGCGGTCGACGACGACCTGGTCGTGGACGGTGCCGGTGACGACGGCGTCGGCCTCGGTGAAGTCGACGGTGACCCGGCCGTCCGCGTCCCGGTGGAAGAGGCTGCCGCCGGCCGAGACGCCGAGGTTGAGGCTGACGGAGACGGGCTCCTTGAGCGGCCAGGCGACGGCGTACCGGCCGGGGCCCATGGCGGTGGTGAGGTCCCGGGCGATCTGCCGGAACTCGGTCCACGTCCAGGGCTTCTCGGGGGTGGGGACGCGGACGCCGGAGGACTCCAGGATCTTCCGGTTGGCGATGATCACGCGCGGTTCCTGGAGGAACGGGACGCCGTAGATCCCCTCGCCGAAGGTGGTGGTCTCCCAGCTGCGGGCGGGGATGTCGGCGCGCAGCCGTTCGGGCAGCAGCGGGCGCAGGTCGGCGAGGTCGCCGCCGTAGGCGAAGTCGCCGAGGTCGTCGGCGGCGTCGTGGATGATGTCGGGCGCCTCGCCGCCCTCGAAGGAGGTGAGGAGCTGGTCGTGGACGGAGTCCCAGCTGCCCTGGACGTAGTCGACCTGGACGTCGGGGTGGGTGGCGTTCCACTCCGCCACGAGCTGCTTGTTGGCGTCGACGGACTCCTTCTGCCAGGCGAGGGACTGGAAGCGGAGGCGTACGACGCCGTCGTCGGGCCGCTCGTCGCCGCCGGCGCAGCCGGTGAGGAGCAGGGCGAGCGCGGCGGTGAGGGTGGTGAGGAGCCGTCGTCTCATGACTTCACCGCCCCGGTCAGCATGCCGCCGGTGATGCGGCGTTGGAGGACGGCGAAGACGACGAGGGAGGGCAGGGTGGCGAGGAAGGCCGCGGCGGCCAGCGGGCCGAGGTCGGCGACGCCCTCGGCGCCGAGGAAGTGGGTGAGGACGACCGGCAGGGTCTGCTTCTCGGGGGTCTTGAGCAGGACGAGCGCGAAGAAGAACTCGTTCCAGGCGGTGACGAAGGCGAAGAGGGCGGTGGCGACGATGCCGGGGACGAGCAGCGGGGCTGTGACGGAGACGAGGGTACGGATCCTCCCGGCGCCGTCGACGGCCGCCGCCTCCTCCAGTTCGGCCGGTACGGCCCTGACGTACCCCATGAGCATCCAGAGCGCGAAGGGCAGCGACCAGACGACGTAGACCATGACGAGGCCGAGGACGCTGTTGACGAGGTGCAGGTTCTTGAGGACCAGGAAGAGCGGGATGATCACCAGGACGAAGGGGAAGGCCTGGCTGATCACGACCCAGCCGGTGGCGGCCGTGGCGAGCCGGCCCCGGTGGCGGGCGGTCACATAGGCGAGCGGGGTCGCGACGGCGACCGCGACGAGGGCCGCTGCGAGGGCGGCGACGAGGCTGTTCCCGGCCGCCCTGAGCAGCGGCTGCTCCTCGAAGGCCTGCCGGAAGTTGGCGAGTGTCGGCTCCTCCGGGATCCAGGTGGGGTGGAGCGAGGCCAGCTCGGGGGCGGGCTTGAAGGCGGTGGAGATCAGCCAGAGGAAGGGGAAGGCGAGGAAGACCAGGTAGGCGAGGAGGGCGAGGTACTGGCCGATCCGCGCGGGTCTGCTCGTCCGGAGGGCGCTCACCGGTCCTGGTCCCCTTTCAGCCGGCGTACGAGGGAGAAGGCGATGAGCACCGAGACGGCGGCGACCAGGACGCAGCCCATCGCGGCGGCGTAGCCGAACTGTCCGTAGCGGAAGGCCTCTTCGTAGGCGAAGAGCATGGGGAGCCGGGTGCGGCCGCCGGGTCCGCCGTTGGTCAGGACGTAGACCAGGGCGAAGGAGTTGAGGTTCCAGATGAGGTTGAGCGCGGTGATGGCGAGGGCCACGGGTCTCAGCGCGGGCCAGGTGACGGCGCGGAAGCGGCGCCAGGCGCCGGCGCCGTCGAGGGCGGCGGCCTCGTGGAGTTCGCGCGGGGTGTTCTGGAGTCCGGCGAGCAGGGCGACGGTGGTCTGCGGCATGCCGGCCCAGACGCCGACGACGATGACGGCGGGGAGGGCGGTGGCGAGCCCGGAGAGCCAGTCGTGGCCCTGGCCGAGGCCGAGGTCGCGGAGGGTCTCGTTGAGGATGCCCGCGTCGGGGTTGTAGACGAGGCGCCACATGATGCCGACGACGACCTCGGGCATCGCCCAGGGGACGATCGCGAGCGCCCGCGCCAGCCAGCGGAAGCGGAGCTTCTCGTTGAGGAGGAGGGCGAGGCCGAGGGCCAGGAGGAACTGGGGGACGGTCACCCCGACGGCCCAGATCAGGCCGATGCGGAAGGAGTCCCAGAAGAGGGTGTCGTGGAGGAGGTCCTGGAAGTTGAGGGTGCCGACCCACGAGGTGGCCTGGGTGCGGCCGGACTGGGCGTCGGTGAAGGCGAGCGCGATGCCGTAGAGGAGCGGGCCGACGCTGAGGACGAGGATCGGCAGGAGCGCCGGGAGGACCAGGAACCAGGCGCCGACGTCGGGCCCCCGGGGTCGTGTCTGGCGGACGGTCCGCGGTGTCCGCGTCCCGCCCGGCCGCCGCTTCGTCGCGGTCGCCGAGCTCATCGATCCGACCCCCGTCTGCCCGATGCCGCCGCCGGTGGGAACCCCGTCATGGTCCTGACGGGTCGTGGGGCCGTCAAGGCGGCCTGCGCGGTGGTGAGGGCCGAGTGCGAGACTTTGGCTCAAACGCACAGGTAGGGAGAGGTCGATGGACGAGGCGCGGGCGCGGGAGATCCTGGCCGCGGCGGGGCTGCCGGTCGCGGAGGCGCGGCTGCTGGCCCTCGGGGAGAACGCGGTCTTCGCCGTGGGCGACCTGGTGGTGAAGGTCGGCAGGGACGCCGAGCTGTTCGAGCGGGCCGAGCGGGAGGTGGCCCTGGCCGGCTGGCTCGCCGGGGCGGGGGTCCCGGCTCCGCGGGCCGCCGAGGAGAAGCCGCGGCTCGTCGACGGGCACCCGGTCACCTTCTGGCACCGGCTGCCCGATGCGGTCCGGCCCGCGGAGCCCCGCGATCTGGCCCCGCTGCTGCGGGCGGTGCACGCGCTGCCCGAGCCGGCGGGGTTCGCGCTCCCCCGGCGTGAGCTGCTGGGCGGGGTCGAGCGGTGGCTGCGGCTGGCGGGCGAGGCGATCGATCCGGCGGACGCGGCCTTCCTCCGGGAGCGGCGTGACGCCTTCGCCCCGGCGGCCGCCGCGCTCACCCCGTATCTGACGCCGGGCCCGATCCACGGCGACGCCCTCCCCCGGAACGTGCTCGTCGGCCCGGACGGCCCGGTCCTGATGGACCTGGAGACCTTCTCGTCCGATCTGCGCGAGCACGACCTCGTGGTGCTCGCGCTCTCCCGGGACCGCTACGGTCTCGACCCGGCCGCCTACGACGCCTTCACCGAGGCGTACGGGTGGGACGTCCGGGAGTGGGAGGGGTGCGCCGTGCTGCGGGGCGCTCGGGAGACCGCGAGCTGCGCGTGGGTGGCGCAGCACGCGCCGGCGAACCCGAAGGCGCTGGCCGAATTCGAGCGTCGGGTCGCCTCGCTGCGGGACGGCGACCCCGAGGTCCGCTGGTACCCGTTCTGACATCATGTCCGGCGTCGAACCGGCCGTCGGGAAGGGAGTGTTGTGATGCGGGTGGAACTGTCGGACGTCACGCTGGACGTCGAGGTGAGTGGCGATGGGCCGACGGTGCTGCTGGTGCACGGCTTCCCGGACAGCCACGCCTTGTGGCGCCACCAGGTCCCGGCCCTGACCGCGGCCGGGTACCGGTGCGTCGTCCCGACCCTGCGGGGCTTCGGCGCCTCGGACCGGCCCGAGGGGGGCGCGGAGGCCTGTCACCCGATCAAGCACGTGGGCGACCTGCTGGAGCTGCTGGGCCGGCTCGACGTCGACCGGTTCCACGCGGTCGGCCACGACTGGGGCTCGGGCGTGGTGCAGGGGATCGCGCAGACCGTGCCCGACCGCGTGACCAGCCTGACGCTCATGTCGGTGGGCAGCATCGCGGCGATCCTCGGCGCCGGCTGGGAGCAGCGGCAGCGCCTGTGGCACCTGACGATGTTCCAGCACGAGGGCCTCGCCGAGGAGTGGCTCTCCCGGGAGGACTTCGCGAATCTGCGCGACATGCTCTCCGACCACCCCGAGGCGGAAACGGTCCTGGAGCCGCTGCGCCTTCCGGGCGCACTGACCGCCGCTCTGAACATCTACCGGTCGGGGCTGCCGATCGAGGCCCAGCTGACCCCGCTGCCGGCGCTCCCGCCGCTCTCCGTCCCGGTCATGGGCGTCTGGTCCACCGGCGACCGCTTCCTCACCGAGCGGCAGATGGTGGACACCGGCGAGCACGTCACCGGTCCCTGGCGCTACGAACGCGTGGCGGACGCGGGCCACTGGTTCCCGCTCGACCGGCCGGAGAAGGTGAACGAACTCCTGCTGGCCTTCCTCAAGGACAACGGCTAGGAGCGGGCGAATACCGCCGGGCGCAGGGGCCAGGTGGACTCGACGACTGCTTCCGGGTCTCCCTTGCGGCGCAGGAAGGCCTGGAAGTCCTCGGCCCAGACGCGGTACCAGGCGATCTGACGCTCGTGGAGCTCGGCCGGGTCCAGCTCGGCCACCTGCCGGTGCCGCTCGGCTATCGCGACGGCGACCCGGACGGCGGCGAGCGCGTCGGCCGCGGCCTGGTGGGCGGCTTCGAGGACCACGCCGTACTCCCCGCAGACCGCTTCCAGGGTCCGCTTGCCGCGCCGGTAGCGGTCGACCGCCCGGTCGATCGTGTACGGGTCGACGACCGGGCCGATGCCGACGCCGCCGAGCCGCTCGCTCAGCGAGGGCAGCCCGTGGCGGCGCAGCTCGGCGGAGAGGAGCGTGAGGTCGAAGGAGGCGTTGTACGCGACGATCGGGACGCCGTCCTCCCAGTACGCGGCGAGGGTCTGCGCGATCTCGTCGGCCACCTCGCGCACCGGCCGGCCCTCGGCCGCCGCGCGCTCGGTGCTGATGCCGTGGATCGCGGAGGCCTGTTCCGGGATGCGGATGCCCGGGTCGGCGAGCCAGTCCCGCCGTCGTACGACGTGTCCCCCGCCGTCGACCTCGATGATCGAGGCCGTGACGATACGGGCCTCCAGCGGATCGGTGCCGGTCGTCTCCAGGTCGAAGCCGACCAGCGTGTCGCCGTGCCAGGCCATCGGGTCCTCCTTACGTGATCTCCCCCGTGGTGGTGACCACCCTCGCACGCACCACTGACAACGCCCTCGGGCGGAGGTCAGGAGACGGGGCGGGAGTCGAGCCAGACCGACTCGAATTCCTCCCGGTATGTCTCGAAAAGTCCGTGTTCGCCGTCGCCGCCGTGCTGACCGTGGCGCACCACACTCCGGCCGCCGCCGCGCAGGACGAGGACCGGGGCCTCCATGCCGCGGGCCTTGCGCAGGTAGGACTGCACGACGCCCACCCCGTCCGGGCCGTCGCCGTCCACCAGGTACGCGGTGAAGCGGGGGGTCTCGTCGAAGACGTGGATCTGGAAGGCGCCCGGGTCGCGCAGCTTGGAGCGCACCCGGCGCATGTGCAGGATGTTCATCTCGACGGAGCGGCTGAGCTCGCCCTTCTTGAGGCCGAGTTCCCGCTCGCGCCGCTTGACGGCGCTGCTCGCCGGGTTGAGGAAGAGCAGCCGCGTCCGGCAGCCGGACTCCGCGAGCCGGACCATGCGGCGCCCGGAGAAGTTCTGCACGAGGAGGTTCAGGCCTATGCCGGTGGCGTCGAGGCGCCGGGCCCCGCCGAAGAGGTCCTCGGCGGGCAGCTGCCGCTGGAGCCGCACCCGGTCGGGGTGGACGGAGACCACGTCCGCGTACCGGTCGCCGACGAGGTCCTCGACCGCGTCCACGGGCAGCCGGTCGGCGGAGGGCACGCCGGCCCCGCTGCCGAGGATCTCCAGGAGCCGCGCCGACGCCCGCTCGGACTGGGCGAGGACGGTCAGCGACAGCGCCCGGTTGCGGGAGACGACGTTGCGCGTGACCTCCAGCTCGTCCAGGGCGAGTTCGACCTCGCGCCGGTCGTCGAAGTAGGGCTCGAAGCAGGGCCAGTGCTGCACCATCAGCTCGCGCAGCTGCGGCAGGGTGAGGAAGCTCAGCACGTTGTCGTCGGCCGGGTCGAGCAGATAGCCCTTGCGGCGCGAGACCTCGCGCACGGCGACGGCCCGCTGCACCCACTCCTGACCGGCGGGGCCGGCCGCGGCCACGACCCACTCCTCGCCGTGCACGGGTTCGTACACGGGCCGGAGGACGGCCGCGACCACGGCCCGCAGCCGCTGTTCGACCAGGTTCAGCCAGATGTAGGCGCGCCCGGCGCGCTGGGCGCGGGTGCGCACCTCGCCCCAGGCCTCGGCGCCCCAGTCGAGCTCCGCGCCGATCTCCACGGGCCGGGTGACGGTGACCGTCCCGGGCGGGACCGCCGCGCCGGGCGGGACGACCGCTCCGGGCGGCAGGTCGGCGGCGTCGGTCGGGCCCCCCTCGTGACCCGCGTCACCTGGGGGCAGCTCCAGACCTCCCGAGCTCACCCGCGCACCGCCTTCTGCTCCTGGAAGCCCGTTTCGACCACTCCGACAACGATCAAGGAAGGGTACTCCGCGAGCGGGAGGCGGTGCAGCAGGATCGTCAGGCTCCTTGCTCAACTCCCCAGATCGGGCTGCCCGTTCTGGGAGGCGAGATCAGCCGGAGTGAGCGGATTCATAGCGGTTACGTCCCTGGGCGCCAGCTGGAAGCCCTGCCAGTGGACCGGCATCGGCTGCTGGTCCTCGTCCCGGGCGATGTGGTGGAACCCGATGTTGACCCACACGGACGGTTTGGTCAGAGTCTCACCGTTGACCCATTTGTCCACGCTGTCACCGGCGTTGGTCCCGCAGTTGCCGGTGTTGTTGCTCGCGAACTGCTCGCAGGCCCGCGACTGGGTGAAGTACACGTCGTGCTTGGTGAAGCCGCGGCCGGCGTGGGTGTTGGTGTGGCCGGGCACGATCTCGTACGAGCGGGCGTGGCCGTCGGCGTTCTTGCCGGTGCCGCTGACCACCCGCCACCAGCGCATGTTCTTCGCGTCGCCGGCGAGCTCCTTGGTGACGACGGTGCGCTTCGTCTTCACGGTCGGTCCGCCGCCGTTGGCGGGCGGCGCGGTGACGGTGGAGTCGAACTGCTCGATCCGGTCCTTGGTGGAGCCGTCGAGGCCGAAGTCGAGCTTCCAGAAGACGTTGTGGGCGTGGCTGGTGGCGTAGGCGCGGGCGCCCTTGCCGATGGGCCAGCCGCGGCCGTCGGTGGCGTTGTAGTCGACCGGCGAGAGGCTGCCGGTGGCCCCGACGTTGGCACCGATGGTGCCGTCTGCGGAGAAGCGCCACTCGGAGATGTACTCGTACCAGCCGACCTTGTTCACGGTGTAGACGAGGAGGTCCTTGCCCTGGACCTGGTACACCTGGCCGCCGCTGTCGGCGGCCATGCGGTACGCGTGGCCCCGCGCCCTGGTCGTGGTGCACAGGCCCTTGACCTGGCCGACCTCGGGCACCTTGACGGTGGAGATGGTGCCGCCGGGGCACTCGGCGGGCTTGAGGTTCTGCAGGCCCCAGCCGAAGCCGGCGCCGGTGAGGTCGTCGTACTCGGCGGCGCCGTCGTCGTACGGCACGTGGATCTGGGCGAGCCGGGCGCTGGTGAGGACCTTGATGGGCGCGCCGCCGGGCGGCTGGTAGGTGACGCCGTCGAGCGTGAGCCCGGCGTCGGTGTTGTAGCGCCAGCACATGTTCCAGACGGCGCCGCCTTCGAGCTTCTGCGTGATGCGGTACGCGGCCGAGCAGAGGGGCTGGGCGGACGGCTGCGTGGCGGACGGCAGTGCCGGGGACAGCGGGCGGGGCACGGCGGTCGCGGGTGCCGTGGCGGCCGTGGCGGTGCCGAGCAGGACGGCCGCGGTCAGGACGGCGCCTCTCCGGCGGGTGCGCGGGCTTCGCTGGGTGGACATGGGAACGTACTCCCTCGTACGGAGATGTCGTGGAAGGGGAGGGCCGGGCGCGGCGGTGGTCAGCCGACGCGCGTGACGGTCCTCGCGGAGAGGTCGACGATGAGGTTCCGGGTGTTGATCCAGGCCCCGTTGAGGACCTTGGTGACGAGCCGGACGCACCGGTGCTCGCCGCAGTCGGCGAGCTGCGCGGGCACGTTCGCCTCACGGTAGGGGCGGTAGACGTCGCCGTTGAACCACAGCTGCTCGGTGGAGGTGAGCTGCTTGCCCGTGGCGTCCTTGTAGTCCTCCTTGACGCCCTTGCCGAGCGGGCTCGCGAGGATCAGCTCCAGGGCCTCCCGCAGCTCCTCGGGGTGGGCGGAGGGCTGGACCCCGCGCTGCGTCGCGGACCTCTCGACCTTGCCCGTGCCGAGGTTGACGGTCCGGGTGACGAGCTCGTCCTTCGCGTAGTCGTAGAGGCGGACCTCGGCGCGGCGCGTGCCGTCCCCCGGCAGCGGGTCGGCGAGCAGGGTGCCCAGGTGCTGCGGGCCCCGCCCTCCCTCGACGTTCTCCTGGGCGGCGGCGGCCGGCGGGGTCAGCGCCAGTTGCTCGGCCCGCGCGAGCTCGTCGTCGGTGAGCGGGTCGGAACCGACGCCCTTCTTCCCCTCGGCCGCCGCGGGAGCCACGGTCGCCGGCGGCGGCGCGGCGCCGGCCGCCTGCGCCCCCGCGCCGGTCCCGTCCTGGCCTGCGGCCGCGGCCCCGGCCTTCCCCTGTCCGGTCGCGCCGGCCGATCCCGTCCCTGCCGTCGTGCCGGCGGCCCCCACGGTCCCGCCGGTTCCGGCGGGTCCCGCGGCCCCGTTCGCCCCCGCGCTGCCCGGCAGGCTGATCGCGACCGCGACGGCGGTTCCCGTCACCGCCATGGCCGCTCCGGCCACCACCTTCCCCAGGTGGCGGCGCGCTATTTCGTACACACTTCCCCCTCATTCCCCCTCTTGATGTGCGGTCACCCGGTAGGACGGGGCGAAGTCCTAGGAGGTTGCGCCTCTTTCGGGCAGGATCTGGCCGGAGAACATCCCCTAAACCCGGACAGAAGAGGAAGAGTCGTATCCATGCAAGTCTGGCCGGGACAGGCGTATCCCCTGGGCGCCACCTATGACGGAGCGGGAACCAACTTCGCGGTCTTCTCGGAGGCCGCCCACAGGATCGAGCTGTGTCTGCTCCACGACGACGGCTCGGAGACGGCGGTGGAGCTGCGCGAGACGGACGCCTTCGTCCGGCACGCCTATCTGCCGGGCGTGATGCCCGGTCAGCGGTACGGGTTCCGGGTCCACGGCCCGTACGCCCCCGAGCGCGGGCTCCGCTGCAACGCCGCCAAGCTGCTCCTCGATCCCTATGCGCGGGCGGTGTCGGGGCAGGTCCGCTGGGGCGAGGCGGTGTACGGCTACCCGTTCGGGCGGCCGGACGCGCGCAACGACCTCGACTCCGCCCCGGACACGATGACCTCGGTCGTCGTCAATCCGTACTTCGACTGGGGCGACGACCGGCGCCCGCGCACCGAGTACCACCACACCGTGATCTACGAGGCCCATGTGAAGGGCCTGACGATGCTCCACCCGGACCTGCCGGAGGAGCTGCGCGGGACGTACGCGGGGCTCGCGCACCCGGCGGTGATCGGTCACCTGAAGGAACTGGGCGTCACGGCGCTGGAACTGATGCCCGTTCACCAGTTCGTGAACGACCACCGGCTCGTCGACGCGGGGCTCTCGAACTACTGGGGCTACAACACGATCGGCTTCTTCGCCCCGCACAACGCCTACGCGTCCTGGGGCGACCGGGGCCAGCAGGTCCTGGAGTTCAAGTCGGCGGTCCGGGCGCTGCACCAGGCGGGCATCGAGGTCATCCTCGACGTGGTCTACAACCACACCGCCGAGGGCAACCACCTGGGCCCGACGCTCTCCATGCGGGGCCTGGACAACCCCTCGTACTACCGGCTCGCGGACGACCCCCGGTACTACACGGACACGACGGGCACCGGGAACTCGCTGCTCATGCGCTCCCCGCACGTCCTCCAGCTGATCATGGACAGCCTGCGGTACTGGGTGACCGAGATGCACGTGGACGGTTTCCGCTTCGACCTGGCGGCCACCCTGGCCCGGCAGTTCCACGAGGTGGACCGGCTCTCCTCGTTCTTCGACCTCGTGCAGCAGGACCCCGTGGTGAGCCAGGTGAAGCTGATCGCCGAGCCCTGGGACGTGGGCGAGGGCGGCTACCAGGTGGGCAACTTCCCGCCGCTGTGGACCGAGTGGAACGGCAAGTACCGGGACTGCGTACGGGACCTGTGGCGCGGCGAGCCCCGCACGCTCGCCGAGTTCGCCTCCCGGCTGACCGGCTCGTCCGACCTCTACCAGGACGACGGGCGGCGCCCGCTCGCCTCGGTCAACTTCGTGACCTGCCACGACGGTTTCACCCTCCGCGACCTCGTCTCGTACAACGAGAAGCGCAACGAGGCCAACGGCGAGGGCAATCGGGACGGAGAGAGCCACAACCGCTCGTGGAACTGCGGCGAGGAGGGCGATACCGAGGACGTCGGGATCACCGAGCTGCGCGCCCGCCAGATGCGCAACTTCCTTGCCACGCTGATGCTTTCGCAGGGCGTTCCGATGCTGAGCCACGGCGACGAGTTCGGCCGCACGCAGGGCGGCAACAACAACGCGTACTGCCAGGACAACGAGGTTGCCTGGGTGCGGTGGCCCAAGGAGAACAGCGAGGCGGAGGCCACGCTCCTGCGCTTCACCCGGTCGATGGTGCGGCTGCGGCGGGAGCATCCGGTCTTCCGGCGGCGCCGCTTCTTCCACGGGCGGCCCGTGGAGGGCACCCACGACGAGCTCACCGACATCGCCTGGTTCACGCCCGAGGGCGAGGAGATGACGTCCCGGGACTGGCAGGCCGCGCACGCCCAGGCGCTGACGGTCTTCCTCAACGGCAACGCCATCTCGGAGCCCGGGACGCAGGGCGAGCGGATCGCCGACGACTCCTTCCTGCTGATGTTCAACGCCTCCGCGAAGGAGCTGGAGTTCGTCGTGCCGGACAGCCACGGCCGGTACTGGCGGATGGTGGTGGACACCTCCGACCCGGAGGGCATGCCGCCGCAGGAGGGACCGGAGCTGGCCGGGGGCGAGCGGGTGACACTCGCGCCGCTCAGTCTGACCGTGCTGCGGCGACCCGCCTGACCTCCCGTACGGGAGTCGTCACCCGTACCGTCCAGGAGAGCAGCGCGCAGGCCACGGCGGCGCCCACCGCCACCGCGAAGGCGGCGGGCGCGCCGTGGCCCTCGGCGAGCCGCCCCGAGACGGCGAGGGCGAGGGCCTGGCCGCCGACGATCCCGCTGGTGAGGAAGGCCATGGACTCGGCGAGCCGGGCGGTCGGCACGGTCCGCTCGGTGAGCCCGAAGACGGTGATCAGGTGCGGGGCGTACGCGGCGCCGAGGACGACCACGACCGCGTACAGCGCGCCGAGGGAGCCGACGAAGAGCAGCGGTACGGAGAGGACGACGAGCCCGGCGGTGGCCGCGCGCCAGCGGGTGGTGAGCCCGATGCGGGCGGGCACGGCGGCGAGGGAGAGGCCGACGGCGGCGCTCATCACGCCCATCGCCGCGTAGACGAGCCCCGCCTGGGCGGGTGCGCCGAGCTGCTCGGTGAGCGCGGTGATCCCGGCCTGGGAGGCGCCGAACATGGCGCCCTGGAGGACCATCGTGCCGCGCAGCGCGTACGCGGACCGGGGCAGCCGCGCCCGCTCGGCCGCGTCCGTACGGGTGACCGTGCCGAGGGCCGTACGTGCTGTGGGATGCAGGGCGAAGGCGGAGCCGCAGACGACGAGGAGCAGCGCGGCCACGAGGAGCGCGGCGGCGGGGTGGGCGAGGGCGGCGGCGAGGCCGACCAGGGCCGGGCCGAGGACGAAGGACACCTCGTCGAGGGTGCCCTCGAAGGAGAGCATCGCGCCGACGGTCCTGTCGTCCGCGCCGGAGCGGCGGGCGAGGGCCACCGAGCGGGTCCGGGCGAGCGGCCCGATCTGGGGGACGGTGGCTCCGGCGAGGACCCCGCAGAGCATCAGCCAGCCGGTGGCCGCGTGGGCGAGCGCGGCGAGGACCAGGACGGCGACGGCGACCGCGTTGGCGAGGGAGGCGGCGAGGACGACTCCGCGCTGGCCGTGCCGGTCGGCGAGGCGGCCGATGACCGGTCCCGCGACGGTCTGGCCGGCCGCGAGCGCGCCGCCGGCGAGCCCCGCCGTGGCGAGCGAGCCGCTGGTCTCGGCGACCAGGAGCAGGCTGCCGAGCTGACACATGGCGGTGGGCAGCCGGCCGAGGAAGGAGACGACCGGGAGGACCGGCCCGAGCAGCGAGAACGTGTCGCGATACATCCGGAGCATCCCGCGAACGTAATGCGATGCACCCGAACGGGTGCATGGGGTGATGACACAGAAGCCCTCGCGCGGGGTACGTACGTTCGCATGACCTCCCTCCCGGCCCGTTCCGCGCTCCCGACCGCCACCTACCGGCTCCAGCTCCAGCCGGAGTTCCCGTTCGCCGCCGCCGCGCGGGCCGTGCCGCACCTCGCCGGGCTCGGGGTCTCGCACCTCCACCTCTCGCCCGTCCTGGAGGCGGTGCCGGGCTCGACGCACGGCTACGACGTCACCGACCACCGCTCCGTACGGGCCGAGCTGGGCGGCGAGGAGGGGCTGCGGGCGCTGGCGGCGACCGCGCGGGCGCACGGTCTCGGCCTGGTCGTCGACCTGGTCCCCAACCACATGGCGGCCTCCCCCCGGCACAACCACGCGCTGCGGTCGGTGCTCCGCGAGGGGCCGGACTCGCCGTACGCCCGCTGGTTCGACGTCGACTGGCCGGCCGGGGACGGCCGGCTGCTGCTGCCGGTGCTGCCCGCGCGGCTTCCCGAGGTGCGGGACCGGCTGCGGGTCTCGGGCGGGGCGCTGCACCTCGACGGGCAGGAGTTCCCGCTGCGGGCGGGCACGGAGGGGCTGCCGCTCGACGAGCTGCTCGACGCCCAGTGGTACCGGCTCGGCTGGTGGAGGCTGGCCCGCACCGAGCTCAACTACCGCCGCTTCTTCACGATTTCGGAGCTCATCGGGGTGCGGGTGGAGGACCCCGAGGTGTTCGCGGCGACCCACGCGAAGATCGTGGAGCTGGTGGCGGACGGGGTGGTCGAGGGGCTGCGCATCGACCACCCGGACGGGCTCGCCGACCCGCAGGGGTATCTGGAGGACCTGGCGGCGGCGACCAGCGGGCGCTGCTGGACGGTGGTGGAGAAGATCCTCACGGGAGCGGAGACCCTGCCCGCCGACTGGCCCGTCGCCGGCACCACCGGGTACGACGCGCTGCGCCGGATCGAGGGGGTCTTCACCGATCCGGTGGGTGCCGACGAACTGGCCGACGTGTACCGGGAGTTCACGGGATGCGCCGGGGACCGGGGCGGCACCTGGGAGGCGACGGAGCGGCGCGCCGCGTACGAGGTGGTGACGCACGACCTGGCCGCCGAGACCGCCGCGCTCACCCGGCTCGCGGTCCGGATCTGCGCGGCCGACCCGGCGCTGCGGGACCACGCGCCCTGGGCGCTGCGGACCGCGATCCGCGAACTGCTCGTACGGGTGCCGGTCTACCGCACCTACCGGACGGGCGGCGAGGAGGTCCTGACCCCGGCGGCGGCGCGGGGCGCGAAGGCCGCGTTCGCGGTGCCGGAGGAGGCGGCGGCCGTCGACCTGGTACGCGAGTTGGCGCTCGGGTCACGCGGCGACGGGCCGGAACACCGGGCGTTCCGGGCCCGGTTCGCGCAGACCTCCTCGGCGCTGCGGGCCAAATCGGTCGAGGACACGGCCTTCTACCGGTACACGCCGCTGCTCTCGGCGAACGAGGTGGGCGGGGACGCGGGGCGGCCGGCGGTGTCGGCCGACGAGTTCCACGCGTACTGCCTGCGCATCGCCCGGGACTGGCCGGCCACCGGGACGGTGCTGTCCACGCACGACACCAAGCGCAGCGCGGACGTGCGGGCCGCGATCGCGGTGCTCGCCCAGTGCCCGGAGGTCTGGGCGGCGCTCCTGGCGGAGGTCGCGGGGGTGCCCGCACCCGATCCGCACCTGGCGTGGACGGCCTGGCAGACGGCCTTCGGCTTCGGCGCGCCGGACGCGGAGCGGGTGGGCCCCGCCGTCCTCAAGTCCGTGCGGGAGGCGGGTCTGCGGACGAGCTGGACCGAGCCGGACGCGGCGTACGAGCGGGCGGTGGCGGAGTTCACGGCGGCCGGGCCCGGCCGGATCCCGCTGCGCTCGGCCTCGGAGACGGCCGTCGCGCTGGAGCCGCACATCCGGGCCCACGCCCTCGGCGCGGCGCTCGTCCAGCTGACGATGCCGGGGGTGCCGGAGCTGTACCAGAACACGGAACGGGAGTACCGGGCACTCGTCGACCCGGACAACCGGGCGCCGTTCGCGATCGGCCCGGAGGACGACAGGACGTCCCTGGTCCGGGCGGCGCTGCGGCTGCGCCGGGAGCGCCCGGAGGTGTTCGGCCGGGGCGGCGCGTACACCCCGCTGGCGGCGAGCGGCCCCGCCGCCGCGCACTGCCTGGCCTTCGCCCGCTCGGGCGCGGTCGTGACGGCCGCGACCCGGCTCTCGCTGCGCCTCGCGGAGGCGGGCGGCTGGCAGGACACGGAGCTGGTCCTGCCGGAGGGCCGCTGGGCCGATCTGCTGGACGGAGTACGGGAGTTCACCGGCGGCCCGGAGACGGAACTCAAGCTCGCGGAACTGTTCGCGGACCGGCCGGTGGCGCTTCTCGCGCGGCTGGACGGCTGAGCGCTCCCGGGCCCCGGGAGCGCTCGGTCGCTCAGAAGCGGGAGGCTCGCGTGACCTCGCACTCGGTGTACTCGGAGCCGTCGCCGGTTCCGATGTACGGGGTGGTCACTTCGGCGCTCTGGGAGGCGCCCGCCACGACCGCGATACCGGTCTTGATCGCGGTCGCGGGGGTGACGCCGCCGCCCGCGGCTCCCTTGAACTTCATGGTGACGCTGTAGTCGTAGTCCAGGGAGTTGTCGTTCTTCACGGTGATCCGGGCGACGAGGTTCTTGGTCGCCTGGTCGTACTTGCACTCGTCGATGGTCACGTCGCGGATCGCCTTGTCGGCGCTGCTGGAGCCGCCGGACACGGAGCCGCCGGACGTGCTGTTGTTGTCGCTGTTGTGGTTGCTGCTCGAACTGCCGGAGCCGCTGGAGCCGCCACAGCTGCCGCCGTGCGAGCCACGGGCGCCGGTCAGGGCGAAGACCGCGATGCCGAAGACGGCAATCGCGCGGATATGACGCTTATTCACGTGTTGATCCCCGTTGAATCTGGTGCCTAAAAACGCACTCCTTGACGAGCGCACGTCACCCTAGCAGCGGGCGGGGCGCGCCCGTCCCCGCCCGGGATCAGCCACCGGGACGGACGATCAGACTCCTCGGGGCGCGGGTGATGAGGCCGTGGGCGGCGGGGCGGAAGCCGTCGGCGAGGCGCAGCCGGGGCATCGCCGTGAAGAGCGCGCGCAGGGCGTACTCGGCCTCCAGGCCGGCGAGCAGGACGGCGGGGCAGAATCCGCTGCCGTACGTGAGCTGGCCCGGATCGTCGCGGAACGGGTCGAAGCGGTCGGGCTCGCGGAAGCGCTCCGGGTCCCGGCCGGCGGAGCCGACGAGCAGCGCGACGGAGGCGCCCGCCGGGATGATGCCGCCGCTGACCCGGACCTCGGAGCGGGTGCGGCGCACGGCGATCTGCACGGGCGGGTCGCGGCGCAGCGACTCGGCCCAGGCCCGGGCGACGAGCGCGGTCGGGGCGTCGCGGAGGGCGGCGACCTGGTCGGGGTCGGCGAGGACGTTGCCGAGGAAGGAGGCGAGGGCCTTCTCCCGTACGGCGATCTGGCCGCCGCACTCCCCGGCGAGGGCCCCGGCCGCCCGGCCGCGCACGAGCCGCATCATGTCCCGGTAGGGCACGCCGACGGCGGCGGCGACGGTCCCCGCGGGCAGCCAGTGGCAGAAGTCGGCGACGAGGTCGGCCTGTGGTCGTTCGGCGATGCGGCGGGCGAGGACGTACGCCGTGCGTTCCGTGACGGATCTCAACTCGCCCATGTCGACGTCGACATGGGCCCGCGCGCAGGGCGGGTCGCCGGGCCGGTGCCCGTGGGTGAAGCGGCTGTCGGTGAGGGCGGCGGCGACGTCCGCGTACCGGCTGAGGACCCAGGCGCGCAGCAGCGGGTCGTACGTGAGCGGGAACTCCTCCCGCAGGGCCCGGTGGATCGGGTGCGGGTCGCGGGAGGCGCCGGGGTCGAGAGGGCTCGGCGCGACGGTCCGCCCGGTGGGCGCGAAGGGTCCGGCGGGGCCGGCGGGACCGTCAGGGCCGTCACGGCCGTCACGGCCGTCGGGCGCTGCGGGTCCCGCCGCCGTCGGCTCGGCGACGGTCCGCACCCGGCCGGCGGAACCGGCCTTCACGGGGGCCGCGCCGGGCGTCACCGTCGGGATCGCGGCGGAGACCGCGCCCGGGGCCATGGACGGCAGCCTCGTCCAGGGGTCTCCGGACTCTTCCGGGCGGTCGTTCCTCGCGTCCGGGTTCGGCACGTCCCCGTTACGCGTGTCCGGGTTCCGCACGTCCGGGTTCCGTATGCCGCGGTTACGTATGCCGCGGTTCGGCTCGTCGCTCATCGCGCCCCCTGTCGATCGGCGGTGGGTGCCGCGGCCGGAGAACGTGGCGCGCGTCTCCTCACCCCATCACCGGGCGGCCCGCACGGCGCGTCACGTACCGCCGATCGGGTGATGTCCCGCGACGGGCGGTTCAGCCGTGGGAGAGCCGGAACGACATCTGGCCGAAGCCGACCACGTCCCCGGGCCGGACGACCACCGCGCCGGTGACCCGTCGGCCGTTGACGGTCGTCCCGTTCGTCGAGCCGAGGTCGCGCAGCACCCACATCCCGCTCTGCGACGAGAGCTCGGCGTGCAGCCGGGACGCGGTCTCGTGGCTGAGCCGCAGACCGTTGACCGGGTCGCGGCCGATCCGCAGCGGATGCGGGCCGGGCAGCGGGAGCAGCAGCTTCGGCAGCCGCTCGGCCCGCCAGGCCCGCCCGAGCCGTACCGTGAACGCCGACATCCGCTCGACCGCGCCGACGACCCGCCGGGTCCAGGTGCCCTCGGTCCGCAGATCGGCGACGAGCAGGTCGAGCTCGTCCGATCGGCGGGCCTGGAGCGCGCGCTCCATCCGGTACACGAAGGTGTCGTGCGAGAGGCGTCCCTGGGCGGCGCCCTCACGGAGCAGCCCCAGCGCGCGGTCCCGCTCGGCGTCGGTCAGCCGAGGAGTGTTCGCCGGAAGCTCGAAGGGGGTCGTCACACCCGTGATTGTCGGCCCGGCGGGCCCGAAGTGTCCAGAAGGGCCCCCGACCTGGGAACTCGATACCGGCCGGAAGAGATCGCTGCTACGGTCTGCGGTCGCCGTACCGGACATTTTCCCAGGGGGAACCACGACGTGACCGCGTCCTCTTCGACCACCGCCGCTTCGCACCTCGTCATACGTCCGCTCGCCGGACCCGGGGAACTGGACCTGTTCCTCCGCCTCACGTACTCGCTGGACCACGAGCTCGCCGACGACCTCGCCACCGGCCGCCGCCTCCCCGAGTGGATGTGGGTGGCCCTCGACGGCGAAAGCGACGGTGAAGGCGGCGGCCGGCTCCTCGGCCGGATCGCCTGGTGGACGAACAAGGAGGGCGGCGAGCCGCTCGCGCTCGACTTCTTCGACCTCGCCCCGGAGCTGACGGAGGAGGAGCGCGCGGACGTCGGCCTGCGGCTCCTGGAGACCGCGACGGCCGCGGTCGTCCCGGCGGGCACGCAGCGCCCCGAGTTCGGCCGGTTCATGCCGGCGGACTGGCGCGAGGTCCCGGAGACCCGGTCCGTCCTGGAGTCCCTCTTCTCGGTGCTGGAGCGCGCGGGCGCCCGTCCGCTGGTCGAGCGGCTCCGGCTGGAGTGGCGGCCGGGCACGCCCGTCGCGGAGCCTAAGGGCCGTCTGGAGTTCCGGCCGGTGCGGGACCGCGAGGACCTGGTCGCGCTGATGACGCCCGTGATGGAGGGCACCCTCGACGGGCACGGTCAGGCCGACCTGGCGTCCGGGCTCTCGGCGCGGGAGGCGGCGGAGCTGCACTACGACGAGGAGTTCACGCACTACGCCTCGCCGCAGGAGTGGTGGCAGGTCGCGCAGCTGCCGGAGACCGGCGAGCCGGTCGGCTTCGTCGTCCCCGCGCGGAACAACTACCACCACACCATCGCGTACATCGGCGTGCTGCCCGCCCACCGCGGCCACGGCTACATCGACGACATCCTGGCGGAGGGCACCCGGATCCTGGCCGCCACGGACGTGCCCCGGATCAGGGCGGCGACGGACCTGGGGAACGTGCCGATGGCGGCGGCGTTCGCCCGGGCGGGCTACGTGACCTTCGAGCGTGCGATCAACTACGTGTGGGACGCGCCGGGCGCGTCGGGGTCCTGACTGCCAGGATGGACCGCGTAGTCAGTCGTTGCGTGGTGGAACCGTCGACGAGGGGATGCGCGTGCTCTTCGAGGTGTGGGCGCCGAGCGCCCGTGACGAGGTGGTGCTGGAGCTGAACGGCACCGGCCACGCCCTGGAAAGGGACGCCGAGCGGGACGGCTGGTGGACCGGGGTCGTGCCCGCCGAGGACGGCGACCGCTACGGCTTCGCCCTCGACGGCGGGCCCGTCCTGCCGGACCCGCGCTCGCGCCGGCTGCCCGACGGGCCCGACGGCCTGAGCGCGGTCGTCGACCACTCCGCGTACACCTGGCGGCACGAGTCCCCCCGGCTGCGGCTGCGCGGCGCGGTCCTGTACGAGCTGCACGTCGGCACCTTCACCCCCGAGGGGACGCTCGACGCGGCGACGGGCCGCCTCGGGGAGCTCGCGGGCCTCGGCGTCACCCATGTGGAGCTGATGCCGCTGTGCCCGTTCCCCGGGGTGCGGGGCTGGGGGTACGACGGGGTGGCACCGTGGGCGGTCCACGAGCCGTACGGGGGCCCGGAGGCGCTCAAGCGGTTCGTGGACGCGGCGCACGGCCTCGGCATGGGCGTGGTCCTGGACGTGGTGCACAACCACCTGGGCCCGTCCGGCAACCACCTCCCGTCCTTCGGGCCGTACTTCACGGACACGCACCACACGCCGTGGGGCGCGGCGGTGAACCTGGACGCGCCCGGCTCGGACGAGGTCCGGGCGTACTTCCTGGGGAGCGCGCTCGCGTGGCTGCGGGACTACCGGATCGACGGGCTGCGGCTCGACGCGGTCCACGCGCTCGCCGACACCCGGGCACTGACCTTCCTGGAGGAACTCTCCTCCTCGGTCGACGAGTTGGCGAAGGAGCAGTCCCGCCAGCACTTCCTGGTCGCCGAGTCCGACCTCGCCGACCCGCGCACGACGACCCCGCGCACGCTCGGCGGTCTCGGCGTCCACGCCCAGTGGAACGACGACTTCCACCACGCGCTGCACACGGCGCTGACCGGCGAGTCCCAGGGCTACTACGGCGACTTCGCACGGGCCCCGATGGCGGCGCTCGCCAAGACGCTCACGCACGTCTTCTTCCACGACGGCACGTACTCGACGTTCCGGCGGCGCCGCCACGGCCGCCCGGTGGACCGGGAACGCACCCCCGCCCACCGCTTCCTGGGCTACGCCCAGACCCACGACCAGATCGGCAACCGGGCCCTGGGCGACCGCCTTTCGGCCTCCCTCTCCCCCGGGCTGCTCGCCTGCGCGGCGACGCTCGTCCTGACCGGCCCCTCCGTGCCGATGCTGTTCATGGGCGAGGAGTGGGGGGCGACCACGCCGTGGCAGTACTTCACCGACCACACCGACCCGGAGCTCGCGGAGGCCGTACGGCGGGGCAGGCGGCGGGAGTTCGCGGAGCACGGCTGGTCCGAGAACGACGTCCCCGACCCGCAGGACCCGGCCACCCGCGACCGTTCGGTCCTCGACCGCACCGAACGCGAACAGGACCCTCACAAGCGCCTGTTGGCCTGGCACCGCCAGCTCATCGCCCTCCGCCGCACCCTGCCCGACCTGACGGACCCGGACCTGGGGGGCGTGAAGGTCGCCTTCGACGAGGAGTCCCGCTGGCTGGTGTTCCGCCGGGGCGACCTGCGGGTCGCGGTCAACCTGGGCAAGGAGCCGGCGGTGATCCCCCTCGGCTCCAACGGCCGCGACCGGGTCCTCGCGTCCTGGGACGCGACCGAGGCCCCGGGCGCGGACGGGGTGCTGCGGCTGCCGGGCGAGTCGGCGATCGTCCTGACGGACGGCTGACGACCGGCCGGGAAAGGCCGGTTGCCGGCCCGGGCAGGCCGGCAACCGGCCGAAGCCTTGGGCCGCCTACTCGACGATCGCCATCTCGTGCGGGGTGTTGTTGAAGCGGTGGCCCGCGCCGTCCTCCGTCGCCGTGACGATGTCCTCGATGCGGACGCCGAAGCGGCCCGGGAGGTAGACGCCCGGTTCGATCGAGAAGCACATGCCGGGGACGATCGGGAGCTCCTCGCCCTCGATCATGTACGGGGGTTCGTGCGTCGTGACGCCGATGCCGTGGCCCGTGCGGTGGATGAAGTACTCGCCGTAGCCGGCGTCCGTGATGACCTTGCGGGCCGCGCGGTCGACCTCCTGGCAGGCCGCGCCGGGGCGGACCGCCTCGAAGCCGGCCTGCTGGGCCTCGCGGACGAGGTCGTGGACGCGCTGCTCCTCGTCGGTCGGTTCGCCGACGTGGACGGTGCGGGTGGTGTCGGAGCCGTAGCCGTGCTTGAGGCCGCCGAAGTCGAGGACGACCATGTCGCCGCGTTCGATGGTCCGGTCGCCCGCCTCGTGGTGCGGGTTGGCGCCGTTGGGGCCGGAGCCGACGACCGTGAAGTCGACCTGGGAGTGGCCGAAGCGCATGAGGAGCGCGGCGAGGTCGGCGGCGACGTCGGTCTCCTTGCGGCCGGCGAAGCGGACCTTGAGGATCTCGCCGTACGCCTGGTCGGCGGCGGCCCCCGCCGCCGCGATCCGCGCGAGCTCGTGCGCGTCCTTGACGCCGCGGAGCATCGGCAGGGCCTCGGTGAGGGAGACGTACGAGGTGCCGGGCAGGGCCTGCTGGAGGCCGAGCAGGTGCATGGCCCAGGCGTTGTCGCTGACGCCGAACCGGCCGGCGACGTCCAGGAGCGGCGCGGTGACGGCGTACGGGTCCTTGCCGTCCGTCCAGTCGCGCAGCGTGAGCGCCGCCGCCCCCGTCGCCTTCTCCGCGTCGGGCGCCTCCAGGGTCGGGACGACGAGGACCGGTTCCTGCCCGGCGGCGAGCACGAGGACCGTGAGCCGTTCGGTGATCGCGGTCGGCTGGTAGCCGGTGAGGTAGACGAGGTCGGGGCCGGGCGCGACGAGCACGCCCGCGAGTCCGGCGTCCGCCGCGGAGTCGGCCGCGCGGGTCATCCGGGCCCGGTAGTCGTCCGCGGTGAAGGGCACGACCTCTTCGGCGGATGCGGGGGGAATGCTGGACATGGGGGGGCTCCTTCTCGGCGGCAGCGGCGGCGTCGACGTACAGCATCCTGCCCTCGGCGGGGCCCCGACGCGACCGCTCAGCGGCGGTCCGGGCCCTGCGCGATGAGCCGCTCCAGGAGCTCCTGGAAGTCGTCGCCGACGACGATCCGCAGGTCGCCGCGCTCCTCGTCGTGCTCGCTGAGCTGGGTGAGCGTGCCGCCGCGCCACCAGAAGACGTACGGGCTGATGGCGCCCGGCGTGTCCTCGTACCCGGAGGCGGCGAAGGAGGCCATCGCGCCGAGCGCCGGGATGATCGAGGTGTCCCGGATGGGGTGGAAGGCGAGCTGGTGGCGGAAGGGCAGGGCGACGAGCGCGCCGTGCTCGCCCAGCGGCAGGCCGGTGACGCGGCGGGCCACGCCGTCCAGGTCGAGGACGCGGCTCGCGGTGTAGAAGGAGTCGCCGAGGATGATCTCGAAGCACATGCCGTCGGCGTCCCGGACGGTCTCGTGCTCCTCCACGGGCAGGCCGCGCAGATTGCGCAGGGCCCGGTCGCGGAGCTGGGCGTGGTCGCCGAGCCGTTCGAGCGCCTCGTCGGTGAGCATCATGACGCTCTCCGGCAGGTCGAGGGCGAGGATCTCGTACAGCCCGGGGGCGACGGTCCTGGCATAGCCGAAGGCTCCGGCGTCGATGCCGTCGCCGCTGACGATCCGGGGGTAGAGCTGGGCGCGGATCTGCTCGGGCGGGAGCGTCTCCAGGGCGGACGGCCCCTCCATCGCCCGGACGACCAGGTCGACATGACGGTGGATCAGCTCGGGCCAGACGCGGGTGCCCCGACGGTCCTGGTGGCAGACGGCGGCGAGGTTGCCGAGGCCGAACCTGCGTCCCTTGTCGTCGACGACGTGGTTCGCGTAGAGCGAGACCTCAAGGCCCAGCTCGGCGAAGGTGGTGCGGACCCGGCCGCGGAAGAGCGCGGCCTCCCGCTCCGAGAAGTACGCGAACTCGGGATCCCTCGGTGCGTCCTCGTCGTCCCTCTTGGGTCCTCGCCGCAGCCAGCCCACGTCTGCCCGCCTTCCGTCGCCGTTGCGCACAGGGTAGCGAGTGCATGTGTCAGCTCTTCAGCCGTCCGGCGAACTCGGCCGCCGGTCCGGCGGGTTCGCCGGATCCGGTTCCACCGGCGCCGGGGAGGAGGAGTTCGGTGCGGTGGACGAGCCGTGGCGCGACCAGGGGGACGGCGGTGGCGCCGGGGACGCCGGCCGCCACGGGGAGCGGCAGGAGCGCGAGGCCGTGCCCGGCGGCGGAGAGGGCGGCGAGGGTACGGGTGTCGGTCCCCTCGTACCGCAGGGCCGTCCGGAAGCCGCGGCCCGCGGGTCCGGCGTGGACGGCCCGCAGCTGGTCGAGGGGGATGCCGGCGGCGGGCGCGTCGAGCCAGCGGGCGTCCACGAGGTCGTCGAGCCGGAGCCCGGCGCGCCCGGCGAGCGGGTGGCTCGCGGGCAGGACGACGGCGAGCGGTTCCTCGGCGACGCCGGTCGCGGCGAGCGGGGCGACGTCGGGCAGCCGGAGCGGGTCGCTGGGGGCGGCGATCCCGTCGACGAGGCCGGCGTCGGCCTCCCCGGTGGCGACGGCCTCGGCCACCCGCACCCGGGGCAGGCCGCGCAGGGTGACGCCGGTGGCGGGCAGGGCGGCGAGCGTACGGGGGTGGAGGGCGAGCGGGGACGCGGCGACGCTCAGGGTCGTACGGGGCGCGGCGGCGAAGCGGCCGACGTCGGCGCGGGCCGCGTCGAGGCGGAGGAGCAGCGGCCCGGCGTGTTCGAGGAGCCGGTGTCCCGCGGGGGTGGGGGCGACGGGCCGCCGGGTGAGGAGGGGCAGCCCGAGGTCGGTCTCCAGGGCGGCGATGTGCTGGGAGACGGCGGACTGGGTGTAGCCCAGCTCGCGCGCCGCCCGGGAGAAGGAGGCGAGCCGGGCGACGGTGACGTACGTACGGAGGAGGTGCGGGTCCACCCGGGCGTCAGGAGCCGTCGGGGGCGGTGAGGAGGGCGCGGGCGTAGTGGGCGAGCGAGCGGTTGTAGCGGGGCAGCAGGGGCGCGAGGGCGCCGAGGGCGAGGGAGGCGGCCTCGCGGTCGCGGCCGGTGTCGGCGAGGGCGAGGGCGAGGAAGGCGTCGACGGCGCCGGAGAGGGCCGTCTCGTCGGCGTCGAGCCGGTCGGCGGGGATGTCGCGCTCGGCGGTGAGCAGTTCGACGCTGCGGTCGGGCCGGCCGAGGTTGCGGAGGCTGCTGGCGAGCTGGATGACGGCCCGGCGGCGGCGCAGGCCGGTGAGGCCGGCGTCGAGGGCGCGCCCGTAGAGGTCGACGGCCTTCTCGGGCAGGCCGGTGGAGTCGTGGGCGGCGCCCTGCTCGAAGAGGGCGGCGGCGTCCCCGGCGGGCCGCTCGGCGGCGAGGGCGGCGACGAGGTCGCGGAAGGCGGCGGGCTCGTGGTCGTCGAGGCGCTCCCAGAGAGCGGTGACGCGGCGCTCCCAGTCCTGATCGGTGGTCATGGGGCCACCCTAACCACGACGGCATAAGCATTCGTGATGGAGGGTCCAGAAATCATCGTTGGACGTGAACACGGGCCGCACACCAGCATGATGGTCATGAACACGAACACCCCTCACCCCACTCCCGCCCCCATCCCCCGCATCGCGCTGGTGGGCGACCGGTCCCCGCACGTCAGGTCCCACGTCCGCATCCCCGTCCTCCTCGACGCGCTCGCCGAGCGGGACGGGCTGGCGCTCGACGCGTACTGGATCCCGACGGGGGACGCGGAGGCGCCGGGCGCCGTGGAGGGCTTCGACGCGGTGTGGGTGCTGCCGGGAAGCCCGTACGCGAGCGAGGCGGGGGCGCTGGCGGCGATCCGTACGGCCCGCGAGGACGGCATCCCCTTCCTCGGTACGTGCGGCGGCTTCCAGCACGCCCTGCTGGAGTACGCGCGGAACGTCTGCGGCCTGTCCCGTGCCGCGCACGCCGAGAACGACCCGGCGGCGGACTCCGGCGACCTGCTGATCGCGCCGCTCGCCTGCTCGCTCGTCGGCCACGAGGGCGTCGTCCGGGTCGCCTCCGGCTCGCTCGCCGAGCGCGCCCTCGGCGCGGAGCGGACCACCGAGCGGTACCACTGCGACTACGGCCCGGACAGCCGCCGGCTCGACGTCCTGAGCGCCCACGGCCTGCGCTTCACGGGCGCCGACGAGGAGGGCGGGATCCGCATCGCGGAACTCCCCGCGCACCCCTTCTTCCTGGCGACCCTCTTCCAGCCGGAACTCGCGGGCGACGGCACCCGCCCGCACCCCCTGATCCGCGCCCTGGCGACGGCGGCGTCCCGGCACGCGGCGGACGCGGCGGACGCGGCCCTCTGAGGGCTCCGACGCGGGTCAGGCGCGGGTCAGGCGCGGCTCAGACGCGGCTCAGACGCGGGTCAGGTGGCGGCTCACCACGTCGAGGAGTCGCTCCGCGTCGTCCGGGGAGCCCAGCCCGCGCTTGGGCAGGACCGCGACGAGCAGGATGTTCGGGTCCTGGCCGAGGAGCACCATGTGGTCGCGGGTCTCGCGGTAGCCGCGGAAGGCCGACCAGCGGTGCTGGAGCGTCATGTGCGTGGTCCCGGTCGTGATCCCCGACCCGCTCACGGAGGCCCGGAACTCCCCCTGCCAGTCGACCGTGCGCCGCACCTGGCCGGCCTGGAGGTGGGGCGTCGCCCAGATCAGGACGGCGCAGAGGGCGACGAGGGCGGTCAGCACCGTGACGGTTCCCTGGGCGGCGATCGCCAGCAGGGCCGCGCCCCCGACCACCACCGTGAAGCCCCAGCGCAGCACGTGGAGGCGCCGCAGTCGCTCGCGCACGAGGACACCCGTGAGGATGTCGGCACGCGTCGGCCGGTACACCAGCTCGACCGCACCCCGTATCGCGCCCTGCGTTCCGCCCGGTATGCCTCCCTGTATGCCGTCCTGCATGCCGTCCTGCCCCGAGTCCTTGACCATGGCAGGGGATCGTACTGTCCCGCTAACTCATCCTCACGACCAGGTCGGCGCGGTCCCGACTGCGGGCCACCAGACGGGCGTTGGCCTCGTCCGAGTCGTGGACCCAGCGCTCGGCCCGGGCCCGGTCCTTGCCGAAGCGGACGTGCCGCTCGACGAGCCGGGGGACGCGGCGGCGGTCGTCCAGGTCCAGGTACCAGACCTCGTCGAGGAGCGGCAGGACCGCGGACCAGGGACCCTCGTCGAGGAGGAGGTAGTTGCCCTCGGTGACGACGAGCGGGACATGGGGCGGCACGGGTATCGCCCCGGCGATCGGCTCCTCGAGGGAGCGGTCGAAGGCCGGGGCGTAGACGGTGGCGCCGGGCTCGGGGGCGCGGAGCCGGGCGAGGAGCGCCGTGTACCCGGCGGCGTCGAAGGTGTCCGGCGCGCCCTTCCTGCCGGCCCGGCCGAGCCGCTCCAGCTCGGCCTGCGCGAGGTGGAAGCCGTCCATCGGGACGAGCACGGCAAGCCCGTCGAGGCGGGCGACGAGCCGCGCGGCGAGCGTGGACTTCCCGGCGCCGGGCGCGCCCGCGAGACCGAGGATCCGCCGGTGGCGCGGCTCACTCCCCCGCTCGGCGAGCGTCAGCGCCCGGGCGGCGAGCCGGTCGAACCGCTGCGCGTCCATGCGGGGCATTGTCGCACCGGGCGCGGCGGTTGACGCGGGTAGATCCGTCCGTATTACGTTTGCCCCATGCCGTCCATCGCACTCGTCTCCCTCGTCGTCCGTGACTACGACGAGGCCATCGCCTTCTACACCGACGCCCTCGGCTTCGAGCTCGTCGAGGACACCGACCGCGGCGACGGCAGTCGCTGGGTCGTCGTCCGCCCGCGCGGAGCGGCCGGGGTCGGCGGCCTCGGGAACGCGGGCCTCCTCCTGGCCCGCGCCAAGAACGAGTCCGAGGCGGCCTCGGTCGGCAACCAGACGGGCGGCCGCGTCGGCTTCTTCCTCCACACCGACGACTTCGCCCGCGACCACGCCCGGATGACGGCGGCGGGCGTCACCTTCGCGGAGCAGCCGCGGCACGAGCCGTACGGCTCGGTCGCCGTCTTCGAGGACCTCTACGGCAACCGCTGGGACCTCCTCCAGCCGGCGGAGGCCACGGCCTAGACCCGCCTCGCCCATCCCTAGGACCGCCTCGCCCATGCCGAGGACCACCTTGGCCATGCCGAGGACCGCCTAGGCAGGCGTACCCGTCTTGTCGAGGCGGTCCCGCTGCTCCCGCGTCAGGCGGAGGTCCGCCGCGGCGACGTTCTCCTCCAGGTGCCCGATCCGGCCCGTGCCCGGGATCGGGAGGATGACCGGCGAGCGGTCGAGGAGCCACGCGAGGGAGACCTGCGCGGGAGTGGCGTCGAGTTCGGAGGCGACGGCGGCGAGCTCCGCCGCCGCGCCGGGCGCCCCCACCGCGACGGGCCGCCACGGCAGGAACGCGATGCCCGCCGCCTCGCAGGCCGCGAGTACGGGCTCGTGGGCGCGGTCGAACAGGCTGTAGCGGTTCTGGACGCTCGCGACGTCGATGATCTCCCGGGCCCGGTCGAGTTCCGCGACGGTCACCTCGGACAGCCCGATCCGTCCGACCTTGCCCTCCGCCTGGAGCTCCCGCAGGGCCCCGAGCTGCTCGGCGAGGGGCGTCACCGGGTCGATGCGGTGCAGCTGGAGCAGCTCGATCCGCTCGACGCGAAGCCGCCGGAGAGCCTGTTCGACCTGACGGCGCAGGGCGTCCGGCCGTGCGTCGTGCTTCCAGCCCTCGGGCGCGTCCGCTCGCACGATGCCGACCTTGGTGGCGACGAGCAGCCCGTCGGCGTACGGGTGCAGGGCTTCGGCGAGGAGCTCTTCGTTGGCCCCCCAGCCGTACATGTGGGCGGTGTCGATCAGGGTGACGCCGAGCTCGACGGCTCGCCGGGCCACCTGGAGGGAGGCCTCCCGTGCGGCGCCCGGCCCGGTCGGCAGGCGCATGGCGCCGAATCCGAGCCTCCGCACGCTCAGGTCGCCGCCGATGCGAAACGTGGTCGCTGTCATCTTCCGTCTCCGCCTCTCGGTCAAACGGCAAGGCTAACAAGGCGGTTGATCGCGCCCGAGGGCGAAAACCGCTGTCGCGCGACCCGTTGCCCTCCCTACACTCACGTCTCGGCGCACCGATCGGTGCGCCGACCGGCACCTGACCGAGGGGGGAGACGACCGTGCGCAGCAGCAGCCGTAGCGCCGTCGCCGTGTCGCCCTCCCGTGCCCGGTACGACGTGATCCTCGCCTCCTCGGCCGAGCGGTGGCGGCTGCGCGCCCGCCATCGCCGCCCGTGACGACGTCACTCGCCTGACCTTCGTCCGGGAATCGCGCTGCCCTGTCTCCACGCAGCAGCGAAAGGCACGACACCGTGCGTACGAACCTCCCGCCCGTCATCCGCAACCTCGGCATCCTCGCCCACGTCGACGCGGGCAAGACCACCGTCACCGAGCGGATCCTCTTCCTCACCGGCGCCACCCACAAGCGGGGCGAGGTCCACGACGGCACGACCGTCACCGACTTCGACCCGCAGGAGCGGGACCGGGGCATCACGATCTTCGCCGCGGCCGTCAGCTGCGACTGGGCCGGCCACCGGATCAACCTGATCGACACACCGGGTCACGTCGACTTCTCCGACGAGGTCGAGCGCTCGCTGCGCGTCCTCGACGGCGCCGTCGCCGTCTTCGACGCCGTCGCGGGCGTCGAGCCGCAGAGCGAGACGGTGTGGCGGCAGGCGGACCGGCACGGCGTCCCGCGCATCGCGTTCGTCAACAAGCTGGACCGGGCGGGCGCCGAACTCGACGGCGCCGTGGAGTCGATCCGTACGCGCCTCGGCACCGTCCCGCTCCCCGTCCAGCTCCCCATCGGGCGCGAGGACGGCTTCACCGGCGTCGTGGACCTGGTCCGGATGCGGGCGTACGTGTGGGCCGACGGCGCCGACACGTACGCGGACGAGCCGGTCCCCGACGAGCTCCGGGACGAGGCCCGGCACCGCAGGCGACGCCTGGAGGAGACGGTGGCGGAGCTGCACCCGGCGGCCCTGGAGGAGTTCTGCGCGGACTCCGCGCTCTCCGAGGAGACGCTGACGGGCGCGCTCCGCGACCTCACCCTCACCGGCGAGGCCGTCGTCGTCCTCTGCGGCTCGGCCTACCGCAACCGGGGCGTCGAACCACTCCTCGACGCCGTCGTCGCGTACCTCCCGGCGCCGTCCGACATGCCTCCGGTACGCGGCGGGATGCCGGCGGACCCGGCGGCGCCGTTCACGGCGCTCGCGTTCAAGGTGAGCGCGACGGCCACCGGCCGCATGACCTACGTCCGCGTCTACGCGGGCACGATCGCGAAGGGGGACACCGTGCTCGACACCACCACCGGCCGCACCGAGCGGATCTCCCGCATCCTGCGCGTCCAGGCCGACCGGGCGACGGAGCTGGACGCGGCGCGCGCCGGGGACATCGTCGCCGTCGTCGGCCCGAAGACCGCCCGGGCGGGTACGACGCTGTGCGCCCCGGACGCGCCGGTCGTCCTCGAACCGCCGACGACCGCCGACCCGGTGGTCTCGGTCGCCGTGGAGGCCCGCCGGAGCACGGACACCGGTCGTCTCGCGACGGCCCTCGCCCGGCTCTCCGAGGAGGACCCGTCGCTCGTCGTGCGGTCCGACCCGGAGACGGGCCAGACGGTGCTCTCGGGCCTCGGCGAACTGCACCTGGAGGTCGCGGTGGAGAAGCTGCGGCGGGACCGGGGCCTGGAGGTGACGGTCGGGCGTCCGCAGGTCGCGTACCGGGAGACGGTGGCGAAGGGCGTCACCGGTCTGCTCCACCGCCATGTCAAACAGGACGGCGGCGCGGGCCAGTTCGCCCATGTCGTCATCGACGTCGAACCGACGGTCGGGGACGAGGAGTTCGTCTTCCTCTCCACCGTCACGGGTGGTCGCGTACCGCAGGAGTACATCCGCGCGGTCGAGGCCGGCTGCCGGGACGCCCTCGTGGAGGGCCCCCTCGGCGGTCACCCGGTGACGGGTGTCCGGGTCACGCTCACGGACGGCGCCACGCATCCGAAGGACTCCTCGGAGATGGCGTTCCGCACGGCGGGCCGCTTCGCGCTGCGCGAGGCGCTCCGCGCGAGCGCGATGACGCTCCTGGAACCGGTGGCCGAGGTCACGGTCACCGTCCCGGCGGAGTCGGTCGGCGCGGTCCTCGGCGACCTCGCGGCCCGCCGGGGCCGGGTGACGGACTCGACGACCCGCTCCGGTACGGCGGTGGTGTCGGCGACGGTGCCGCTGGCCGAACTCTTCGGCTACGCGTCCCGCCTCCGCGGCCGCACCCAGGGCCGGGGCACGTTCACCACCCGCCCGGCGGGTTACGCCCCGGCTCCGGCGCCCGCTCCGGCCCCGGCTCCGTAGAGCCACCTGAAGGACGCCGCACGCTCGGCCCGCACACACCGTGCGGGCCGGGCGTGCGGCGGGCGTGCGGGCCGGGCGTGCGACGGCGGGCGTGCGGCGGCGGGCCGGCCCCGCCCCGGCCGTGAGCGGCCCTGTGCCAGGATGCGGGGACCGGCCATCCACCGCACGCGGACGGGCCGGCGCCGTACGACACGAGGAGCGACACGATGAGCACGACCCCCGGCGCCTATCTCTCCGAGCTGTTCTCGCTCGACGGGCGCACCGCCCTCGTCACCGGCGGCAGTTCCGGAATCGGCCGGGCCATCGCCGGGGCCCTGGCCCGGGCCGGGGCGAGCGTGGTGGTCCTGGCGCGCAAGGAGGACGAGCTCGCCGCGACCGTGGACGAGCTGACGGCCGACGGCTGCCGCGCCGCCTGGGTGAGCGCCGACCTGAGCACCCGCGAGGGGATCAGGGCCGGGGCGGAGGCGGCCGCGGCCGTCTTCGGAGAGCCGGACATCCTGGTCAACTCCGCCGGGATCAACCTCCGGCCTCCGCTCGGCGAGCTGGGCGACGAGGTGTGGGACACGACGATGACCGTGAACCTGGAGGCGCCGTTCCTCCTCGGGCAGCGCTTCGGCCCCGGCATGGCCGAGCGCGGCTTCGGCCGGATCGTCCACATCACCTCGCAGCAGGCGCACCGCGCGTTCGTGCAGAGCGGGGCGTACGGGGTGTCCAAGGGCGCCCTGGAGTCGCTGGCCCGCTCGCAGGCGGAGGCCTGGTCCCCGTACGGCGTCACGGCCAACACCCTGGTCCCCGGCTTCGTCATGACGCCGCTCAACCAGCGGCTCTCCTCCGACCCGGAGAAGGTGGCCGCGCTCGCCGCCCGGACCATGGTCGGCCGCAACGGCCTGGCCGAGGACTTCGCCGGCGCGGCCGTCTTCCTGGCGAGCGGCGCGTCCGCGTACGTCACGGGGCAGTCGCTCTTCGTGGACGGCGGGTTCTCCGTCCACTAGGACGCCCGCGGGAGCCCCTCCCACCTCGCGACCAGAGCGGGGATCGCGATCCCCCGGATGTTCGAGTCCGCCACGGAGAGGGGGTAGGCGTGCTCGACCTGCCGCAGGTGGTTCGCCATCAGGACGGTGCGCTGACCGGGGTTCGCCTCGGTCAGGTCCAGCAGGCCGAGGAGGGTGTTCCGGAGCTCTCGCGGCCCGAGGGGCGTCCCGCCCTGCTCGTGTCCGAGCAGCCTGTTCCTGAGAGTCCCCTCGCCGCGACCGCCGGTGTCGGCGGCGAGCAGGGAAAGCGTGGCGTACGCGTCGCTCACGCTCCTCCCGGTGATCGCCCGGCGGTTCCCCATGTGCAGTACGGGCTGCCTGGACGAGCAGCAGGGCGCAGCCTCGGGATGCGGTCAGGGGTGGAGCGGGGCCCCCGACCAGGCGGCGAAGGCCTCGGCGCAGGCGTCCAGCGCGGCCGCCGTGGGTCCGAGGGTCGCGGACAGGCCGGCCGACAGGGTCAGTACGGGGCCCTCGGCCGGGCTGCCCACCGTCACGGCGCACTCCACGGTGGCCGCCGGACCGCCCGTACCGCGCGGAACGGGAAGCGTCAGGGTCAGTTCGCAGCCGCCCGCGCGCACGCCCGAGGCGTCGAGACGGCCGGTCATCGCCGCGATCAGCGGTTCGGTGCTGCTGTCCAGGGACCCCGGGACCAGCGGGAACACCTCGTCCACGGCCACGACGCCGATCCCGCGCAGGGTCGTCGCCCGCAGGCGCAGCGCCCGGGCGCCGTACACGCCGGTGCTGTGCAGGACGTAGACGGCGACGAGGGCGGCCCGTACGGCGGCGGCCAGATCGACGGATTCGCCGCGCCGGCCGGGCAGCGGGAAGCGGCGGCGGCGGGCGCGGAGCCGTACCGGTGCGATCCCCTCCGCGAGCGCGGTCAGGCCCTCGCGGACGGTCGCCCCGAGGAGCCAGGGGCCGCCGGGGCCGAGCAGGACGAGCCGGCCTTCCTCGTCGACGGCGAGCGGCGCGTCCGCGTCCGTACGGCCGAGGGGGAAGAGCCGTACTCCCAGGTCGGCCGCGAGCCGGTCGAGCTGCGGGCTCGCGAAGCGGGCCTCGCGGGGGTCGACGACGCAGCCGGTGGCGGCGACTTCCCGCCCGCCGTCCGGGGCGGGCGGGACGCGCAGGCCGTGGAACTCGCGGACGGCCCGCTCGGCGGCGGGAAAGACGCTTCCCCCGCCGACCGTCACCGTCGTGAGGATCGCCAGCATCGCGGCGTCCCCGGCGTCGCGCCCCTGTCGCCAGCCGGCCCGCGTCAGTACGTCCTCCACGGGAGGCGTCACCCCTCGCCGTGGAGGACGTCGATGCCGAGGCGGTCGAGGAGCGCCGTGCACGAGCGGCACACCTCGGCCTCCGTGCCGTGCTCGGGGTCGCCGTGCGGGCGGATCTTCCGGGCGACGACCGCGGCGCCCTCGAACTGCGGGGCCGCCTCGTCCAGCGTGATCGTCCGGCCGTCGGCCCGCTGCCGGTCGAGGCCGAAGAGCTCGTCGGAGACGAGCGCCGACTCCGCGCAGTACCCGATGAACGGCTCCCGCAGGGCGGGCGGAAGCCCGTCGAAGAACTCCTGGACGGCGGGGTGGAGGTGCGGCTCGCCGTCACCGGTGAGGTTGGTGTGGCTGGTGATCGTGCCGTGCATGAGCAGCGACGCGGCCGTGCCGGGAATCAGGTCAGACATAGAAGTTCTCCGCGTCCTTCATGGGTCGGCTCCGAGATGTCCTCCGCCGTGCCGGGAGCCGGGTCAGACAAAGTAGTCCTCCGCGTCCTGCATGGGGGCGTGGGCGAGGCTGATCATCGCCTCGTGGGTGTCGGCGCCCATGTAGTAGGCGCCGGTGTGATGCAGGTAGAAGAACCTGCCCCGCTCGTCGATGAGCACCGGCGACGAGTCCGAGCTGTCGAGGCCGACCGGGAAGAGCCGCACGCCGAGGTCGCGGCTCAGCTCGGCGACGTCGGCCGGAGCCGACCGGTAGCCGAGGTACGGGGTGAAGTAGAGGTACTCCTCGCGGGGGGCGTCGATCGTCAGGCGCAGCCCGCCGTGTTCGGCGAGGAACGCGGTCGCGGCCTCGAAGGGCTCCACGGGGAACCCTGCCTCCCGGTACTGCTCGGTGACCTCATTGATCAGCGCCGGTACCTGGTCGGTCACGTCGCGGCCGGGGAACCATCCGTGTTCCCCGAACCAGGCGTCGACGTCCTCCCGGGTTTCCATTCGCGGCACGGGAACTCCTATCCGGTGTAGGCGGTGACACCCGCCATGTCCATTGCGATCTCGCACGATCGGCACGGCGGTTTGTACGCGCCGTGGCCGAGGGGGTGCGGTTTGACCTGCTCCCCGATCTGCACGCTGTAGACCTGCGATCCCCGCATGGCCTCGCGTACGTCGTCGGCCGACCTGATCGAGGTGCCGTCGGGGTCGAGACTCCGCAGCCGGTCCGAGACCAGATTGGCCTCCGCGCACTTGCCGTGGCCCGCTCCCGGGTTCCTGCCCTCGGATTCGATCTGTTGCTTGACGTCGTCGTAGATCGACTGCATGGCGGGGTGGAGGTCGGGCACCTTCTGGCCGGCTCCCTTGGTGGAGCTGGAGTGGCTCGTGACGGTGCCGTCGTGCAGGAGGCTGCCGGAACACGATCCGTCGAGGAGGTTCGTGCCGGGCGGGAAGTGGGTCTTCGCAAGGTCGATCTGGTGCTTGGGGTCGTGCGGGTTGTCGGGGTCGGCCTTGCGCGCCTGGTTCGCCAGGTCGCGGGCCTCCTGGACGAGCGCCGCCCGCTGCTGCTCGGGCGTCAGGTGGCGGACGTCGAGCGGGTCCGTCCGGTGGTGCCTCATGTTACCCGCGGAGCTGCCGTGCCAGGGCGGGGCCGGTGAGATGCGGTTGCCGCCGGGGTTGTTGCCGCTGCCGCCGCCCGGGCCGTTGCCGCCGCCACCCCCACCGCCGCTGTTTCCCCCGCCGCCGCCGCCGCTCCCGTTGCTGTCGTGGTCGCCCTTGCGCTGGCGGGCGAAGCGGTCGCGGAGGTTGTCGTCGGTGTTCTTGTGGTCGGCGGAGATCTGCTTGACGGCCTTGGGGAGGGTCTGGCCGACGTGGTCGCCCATGTTCTTCGCGGCCTTGGTGAGCGCTTCGAGCGCCTTGTCGGCGATCGGGTCGATCGCGTCGGCGATCGAGTCACGGCCCCGGGTCCGGCCGTGCGCGGTCTTCGCCTTCGTGAGCTTGCCCGCGGTCTTGCCGTGGATGCCCGCGCTGACCGTGTTCAGCTGGGTCGAGGCGTGGTCGTGCTCCTGGTGCTCGATGTGCAGGTTCTTCAGGCCGCTGCCCGGGCCCGTCCCGCCACCACCGCCACCGCCACCGGCCGAGGCCAGGTGCATGGCCTCCTTGCCGGACTGGACCCCTTCCTTGAAGCCGTCCTGCCCGGCGTCCTTCGTCTGGTCGAGGTCGACCCCGTCCTGGAGGCCGATCGCCACCGCGCCGAGCTGGACCACGAGATCGGCGGCCATGCCCTCAAGGGCGGCCACGGCCGGCTCGGTCATCGCCGCCACGATGTACCCGACGGCTTCCTCCACGCACTCCTTGATCAGCCGCTTGATCACCTCCTGCGTGGCCCGCATCGCCCCCGCGCCGATGAGCGCCGAGAGACCACCGGTCACCGGGATGAGGGAGATCGCGATGCCCGCCTCGGCGGCCAGGTAGCCGAGCTGGACGACCGCGGCGAGTTTCATGCCCTCGATCGCGCCGGCCGCCGTGTCCAGGCCGCCCGCGACCGTCCGGGCCGCCCCGGAGATGTCCTTGAGGTGTTTGCTCTTGACCTTCGCCCAGTGTTCGTTGAGCGCGTCCATCGACTCGCCCTGACTCGACGACAGCAACCGCTCGAAGTGGTTGTTCGCGAGCTGACCGTCGTCCTCCAGGTCCTCTGCGAACTCCCGCAGCGCGTCCGCCATCTCGCGATATGCGTCCTCGTCGACGTTCGGCCACGCCACCCCGATCAGATCGAGAAGAGTGTCCGCCCAGTCCGGAACCGTGACCGCCACGTTTCCCCCGTCCCCCGTTGCCGACTTTCCAGCCGTTCGACTCTTTGCAATGCCGAACAGTCCTACCACAGCGAACGGCTGACGGTTCGTCCCAGGGGGGCGCCGCACCAGCACGTCCTCACGTGGCGTGGACGTGTCCCCTCAGGGTACGGAATCGGCCACAGGTCCCCTCACCAGGCTGGCGGTTTCGGTCATTGTTGGCCGAACCCCTGGCCTTTCGTGCAATGGCCACTTGAATGGCCTCACTTCTGTGTGGAGAACAATCGGGGGAGCACATGGATCCGCTGACGGCCATCGCGGCCGCGGGCGTCGCGCTCGTGGTCAAGGGCGCTCTGGAGGCCACGGGGCAGGAGGCCGGGCGCAGCGGCTGGACCGGTGGGGCCCGGCTCGTCGCCCGGATCCGGGAGCGGTTCCGCGGGGACGCCGACGCCCAGACCGCGCTGGAGCGCGTGACCGACGCACCGGACGACGAGACCGGCCAGGAGGACCTGGAGCGGATGCTCGCGGCGCACATGCTGCGGGACCGGGAGTTCGAGGGCGACATCCGGCGGCTGGTCGACGAGGCCGTCGCGGCGAACGGCCGCGGTGGGCCTCAGGTCAGCGCGGCTCTGATCAAGAACGCCCAGGTGTTCAACGAGAAGGTCGAGATCCAGGGCGACTGGAACGTCTCCTGACGGCGTCTTCCTCCGCACGACGGCTCGTGCGACGGCCCGCACGACGACCCGCGGCGGCCCGCACGGCGGCCCGCACGACGTCTCTCGGCAACGTCCCTGGCGACGTCTCCCTGCGACGTCTCCCTGTCATGTCCCTCCACGACGCCCTCTTACGGCTCTCTACGACGCCGACCGCACCCCCGGAAGACCGTGTGCCATGAGCGAGGAATCCACCGCCGAGCCGCCACCGAGCGGCACGGGCGACCGCTCCGATCCCCCGGCCGCCCCGCCGGCCGGCGCCGACGCCCCCAGGGCCGTACCTGAGGGCGAGCGGCGGCCCTCCGGCGTGGAGGAGGACGGTCCCGTCAGCGAGTCCGACGCCCTGCGTTCCCTCAAGGAGGGCACGGCGACCGACGACGCCGAGCGCTCCGAGGCGCAGAAGGCCGGTGCCATCGCGGACCTCATCGCGAGGCGCCTCAACGCCGACGCCTCCGGCACCCGGATCGGCACGCTCGCGCTCTTCAACGACACCGTCAGCTTCGGCGGCGGCTTCCACAGCGGCGGGGGCGGGGGCCGTGCCTCCGCCCGCGGCGGCGGTTCCGTCCTGCCGCTCACCGCCGCCGAACTGGCCGACCACACCGACCTGTTCGTCCCGCCGGAGGGGTACGACTCCACGCTCGACACCCTGCGCGAGCGGCGGCTCCTCGTCCTCACCGGGCCCTCCGGCAGCGGCCGCGAGGCCACCGCGGTCAATCTGCTAGCCGAGGCCCTCGTCCTGAGCGGCGCCGAGGGCGGCGGGGTCTGCCACCGGCTCCTCGACCCGGCCGCCGTCCTCGCGCCCGACTGGGAACCGCCCGTCAAGAACAGCGGCTTCCTGGCCCTCGTCGAGGACGGGCCCGCCGGGGCACGGGACTTCGCCGCGCTCCCCCGGCGGCTGCACGCCGTCGTGGCCGCCCTGCGGGCCCACGGCTGCCACCTCGTCCTCACCGGCGGCCAGGACCTCGGCGTCGCCGTGCGGGGCGACGGCGGCGAATCGGTGCCCACGCACGCCCTCGCGCCCGTCGACCCGCTGGCCGTCCTCGAACGGCGTGTCCTCGGGCACGGCGGCACCCGGGAGGACCGTGCGCGGCTCCGCGCCGAGCTGGCCTCCGGCGGGGTCGTCGACACCCTGCGGGAGATGCCCGCCGCCCGGCACGCCGCGCGCCTCGCCGCCGACATCGCCGCCGGTCGGGACGTGGCCGTCGCGGCCGCCGCGCTGCGCGACCCCAGCGACCAGGTGCGGACCTGGTTCGACCGGCACAGGAACCCGGAGGCGGTGGCGTTCGCGCTCGCCGCGGCCGTCCTGGAGGACAGCGGCTACCTGACCGTCGCCGAGGCCGCCGTCAAGCTCAGGGCCGCCCTCGCGACACCCGAAACCGCCCCGCCCGACGTACGGTTCAGGGACCGGCTCGGCGACGAGCAGCAGTGGATCCGCCTCGACGCCGACGGCTTCGGGCCGCCCCGGGTGCGCTTCCGCAACGCGATGCTCGGGCAGGTCGTCCTCGTCTACGCCTGGACCGGACTCGACGGATGGCGCGAGCCGCTGCTCTCCTGGCTGCGCAGGCTCCTCGACCACGGCGACCTGGAGGTCCGCGCCCGGGCCGCCGTCGCCGCCGGGGTGCTCGCCTGGGCCGACCACCACTACGCGGTGCACCGCTTCCTCACCACCTGGGCCGCCGGGACGTCCTGGCCGCTGCGCCAGGCCGCCGCGACCGCGCTCGGCGTCGCCGGCAGCCGCGACGACTCGGCCGAGGCCGTGTGGGCGCTGCTGCACGGCTGGGCGCGCGGCGGAAGCTCCGCGCGGCAGCGCCGGCTCGCCGGGACCGCCGCCAACACGGCGGGCGGGCTCCTCGGCCGCACGGCGCCCGGGCGGGCCGTGGCCGTGCTGCACGCCGCCCTCGACCGGGACGACGACTGGGGCACGCTGCCCTCCGTGGCCTGGGGAGGCGTCCACCTCCTCCACCAGGGGCAGGCCGGGCCGCTCCTCGACGCCTACCTGGAGTGGTCCGAGCCGCAGGACCTCTCCCCCATGGTCGTGAAGTCGCTCTCCGCCTTCCTCTTCGCGACGACCCGCCCGTACGAGGCGGTCGCCGACGGCCTGGTCGACGGCGTTCCGGGCGTGCCGCTGCTGCTGAGCGGGCTGCCCGCGCACCGGCGGGCGGTCGGGGAGCTGTGGGCACGGTCCCTCGCGCGCCGCCCCATGCAGGACACCGCGCTCCTCGCGCTGCGCGACTGGATCGACGTGTACGCCGACGAGGGCGGCCCCCGCACGCTCGACGCCCTGGGCGGACTGCTCCAGGACATCGCCCGCAGGCCGGGCTCGCACCGGGAGCGGCTGGTGTGGTGGCTGAACAAGTGGGCGCACGACCGCGAGCGGCCCTCGCCGAACGCGGCCCGGCTGCACCGGCACCTGACCCGTACGACCTGAGCACCCATCGGAGAAGAGAGGAGGAGCCCGTGGAACCGCAGACCTACGACCCGGTGCTGTCCGGTGAGGAGCTGCCCAAGTGGCGGCTGACGAAGCCGGTACGGCCGCCGGAGCCCGGCCGCGCGCTCGTCCTCGTCAGGGACAGCGGTCCGTCCCTGACGATTCGCAGCGGGGAGGAGATCCCGTCCTCGCGCTTCGGCACGTACAGCCGGATGTTCACGGTCGACATGACCGAGCACCGGCTCGTCCTCGACATCCCGCTGCTCAGCCGCGACCACACCTTCTCCTTCCGCAGCCGGGTCGACCTGGTGTGCCGGGTCGCCGACCCGGCACAGGTCGTGTCGCGCGGCATCCGGGACATGAGCGCGACCCTCTTCGGCTACTTCCGCCAGATGCTCCGCGAGGTGTCCCGGGACTACGACATCGCCGAATTCCACGAGGCGGAGCGGGCGTTGAACGCGCGCGTGGCCGGCTTCACCGGTGACGACGCGATCCGCCTGCGGAACGTCCAGGTCGAACTCCTCGTCGACGAGGACGAGATCACCGCCAGCGGACGCGAGTACCGGGACGTCGTACGGGAGACACGGCTCTCCGGGATGCGGCGCGGGCGCCATCTGGACATGATCCGCGAGGAGGGCCTCGACGGCCTGATCGCCGAGATCATGGAGAAGGAGGGCCCCCGGGCCGCGCTCACCTGGATCGAGAAGAACGAGGCCGAGAAGCGCGAGGTCCGGCGCGAGATCATGCGCCTCGTCCTGGAGCGCGGCGACGCCGACCGGGAGCCGTTCGAGCAGGCCGAGCTGGAGCGCACCGTCCTGGAGGAGGTGCTGCGCGAGGGCGACGGGCTCTTCGACGGCGCGGCCCGCCGCGGGCGCCTGCGCGGCTCGCTCGCCCGCGCCACGGACCCGGACCGGCCCCCGGAGCTCGCACCGGCCCCCGAGGACGCCCCCGCCGAACCCGGCAGGCCGCTGCGCGGCGAGGTGCTGCGGGACGGGGCCCCGGCGGACACGAGGCGGCCCCGGCCCGGCGCGCGGGGACCGGGGGCGTACGGCTCGGGGCGCTCGGAGGAGTACGGCTCCGCCCGCGACCGGGATCGGGAACGGGATCGGGACCGCGACCGGGACGGCAGGCGTTACGGCGCGGCGCCGCGCGGCGCCGCGAGCTCCGGGCCGCCCGCGGACGAACCGCTGCCGGGCGCGGACCGGGGCCGCCCCGGACGGCCCGCCGCCGAGTCCGCCGGCGAGCCTCTCGCCACGCCCGCCGAGCCGTCCGCCCCACGGTCCGCCACACCGCCGCCCGCGGACCGGCCGGCGCCCCGGGTGAGCAGGGTGCGGGGCACCACCAAGCGGGACACCCCTCGACCCGGATCCGACAGGGAGCGTTGATGGCAGAAGAGGAGCGCGGGGCGTGGCACACCACGCACCCGCACGAGATCGGACCCGGCCCGATGGCCGGCCCGGCCCACGCTCCGCCGGCGCCGGGAACAGCACCGGGAACAGCGCCCGGATCGACACCCGGACCAACGCCCGGAAGCGTGCCGGGAACGGCCCCGGGAGCCCCGCCGGAGCCGGATCACCGCCCGCTGCCGCCCCAGGCCGCCGTCTGGGCGACGACGGCGGGCGACACGCGGGTGCACGCGCTCTCCGTGTGGACCGAGCGGGTGCCCGGGCACGGCGAGGACGCCGAGCCCTTCGTCGTCCACCACTGGGGCACCCACCAGGGCGTGATCGCCGTGTTCGACGGCTCGGGCGGCGCGGGTTCCGCCCCCGTGTGGGAGGGACCGGACGGCACCTGGCACACCGGGGCCTGGGTCGGCGCCAGGGTCGCGCGCCTGGCGACGGACTGCTGGTTCCACGAGGTCGCGCAGGAGACCGAGCAGGTCGGCGCGGAGTCCCTGCACCAGTACCTCGACTGGTTCCTCGCCAAGGCCCCGCAGCGCCGCAGCAAGATCGGCGGCACCATGCGCCGCCAACTGCCCACCACCCTGGCGGCCGTTCACTACCAGATCCGGGACGACCGCCACACCGTCGAGCTGCGCCCCTTGTGGGCGGGCGACTCCCGGGCGTACGTCCTGACCCCCGACAGGGGACTGCACGTCCTCACCCGGGACCACACGCGCGAGAGCGACGCCCTCGAACTGCTGCGCTCCGACCCGCCGATGACCAACATGGTGTGCGCGGACCGGGACTTCGTCATCGACACGCAGTACATCGCCTCGTTCGACCTGCCCTGCGTCCTGGTGGCGGCGACGGACGGGTACTTCGGCTACGTCCACACCCCCGCCGACTTCGAGTACCTGCTCCTGCGCACGCTGCGCGAGGCGGGCACCGAGTACGAGTGGGCCGACCTGCTCCGCCGCGAGGTGCAGGCGTACACCGCCGACGACGCCTCCCTCGCCCTGCTCGCCATCGGCCACCGCGACTTCGCGCGGCTGCGCCGTGCCTACGAACCGCGGTTCGCCGAGCTGACCGAGCGGCACGTGCGAGGCCGTCCCGACGTCCTCGACCCGGCCTCCCCGACCACCGTCGAGGCGGGCGCCGGACAGGACGCCACGCGGGAGACGCACGCCCGCGTCCGCGCCTGGCAGGACCAGAGCTGGCAGACCTACCGCGCCGGATACGAGACCTATCTGCCGCCCGCATCCGAGGAGTTCCGATGAAGAAGGGCGACACGATCGCGGGCTACCGCATCGTCACCGATCCCACCAACGCCAACGGCGGCAAGTGCATCTGGGCCTTCGCGGAGAAGGACGGGGGACAGTACTTCATCAAGCAGTTCCTCGAACCCAAGCGCCCGCGCGACGACGCCGCCGACTCGAAGAGCGTCCGGATCCGCCGCGAGGTCGCCCAGGAGTTCGAGCAGCGGCACCGCAAGATCATGAAGCGGCTGCGCCCGGACACCCTCGGCGGGGGCAACCTCGTCCTCGCCACCGACTTCTTCCACGAGCGCAGCACCTACTTCAAGGTCACGGAGCGGATCGACACCTCCAGCCTGGAACGGCCCCAGGCCCTTGAGCCGCGACCGAAGACGGTGCTGCTCAAGACGCTCGGATCGAGCCTCAAGCAACTCCACGAGACCGGCACCGTGCACGGGGACCTCAAGCCTCTGAACGTGCTGGTCCAGAAGCGGGAGGGCGCCGCGTTCCACTCGGCGCGGCTGATCGACTTCGACGACTCCTACGACTCCGGGGACCCGCCGAAGCCGGACGACATCTCGGGCGACTCCGTCTACGGCGCCCCGGAGTGGCGGCGCTACCTCCAGGGCGACGGCTCGGCCGGCCCGAAGGACCTCACCTGCGCCGTCGACATCTTCGCGCTCGGGCTCATGACGCACCTGTACGTGACGGGCGGACTCCCGTCGTACGACGAGCGGTTCGGGTCTCCGGCGGACGCGGTGAACGCCGGCGAGGAGCTCCGGCTCGACCCGCGGCTCTCCGACGAACTGCTCGACCTGCTGCGCCGCATGACGGCCGCCGACCCGCGTACCCGCCCGGACGTCTCCGCCTTCCTGGCGACGCTCGCCGACCCGGCCGTGTGCACGCTCCAGCACCGGCGGCCGGGCACGACGGCCTCCGGAACCCCGCCGGCCGGGCCGGCCCCGACGGCCACGCCCACGCCCGCGCCCGCGCCCGCGCCCGAGGAGCGGCGTCCGAGCCGCATCCGGTCCACGTTCGGACGCCGCAAGGAGCCCGCGGAGACCCCGGAGACCCCGGCACCGTCCGCGCCCGCCGCACCGGCGACCCCCGCCACACCGGCGACCCCTGTCGTCCCCGCGCCCGCGCCGCCGCCCTCGGCGACCGAGGAGCCGGGCCCCGCGCCCGCGTCCGCTCCCGCGCCGGGCACGTCCCGCGTCCGCATCAACCTCGGTGGCCGCCGCGGCGGCGACCGACCCACCCCCTGACAAGGAGAACCACCCCATGAACGACGCCCGCGGGCAGTACCAGGGAAACCTGCAGTACGCCGTCGACATCGCCCTCTGCATCGACGCGACCGGCAGCATGCACCCCGTCCTCGGCACGGTGAAGTCGAGCGCCCTCCAGTTCCACCAGCGTCTCGACGACGTGATGGCCAAGAAGGGCAAGTCCATCAGCCAGTTGCGGCTGAAGGTCATCGCGTTCCGCGACTTCGGCGACGACCCCTCGGACGCCATCGAGGAGACCGACTTCCTCCATCTCCCCGCCCAGGCGAAGGAGTTCGAGCAGTTCGTGAGCGGGATCGACGCGGGCGGCGGCGGCGACATCCCGGAGTCCGGCCTTGAGGCCCTGGCGCTCGCGATCAACTCCCCCTGGGAGACCGGGCTCGACCGCAGGCGCCATGTCATCGTGATGTTCACGGACGCGCCCGCGCACGCCCTCGGTACGGTCGGCGCGGACGCGGCGACCTACCCGACGCACATCCCCCGCACGATGGACGACCTGTTCGAGCAGTGGGGCTACGCCCGCAGCCAGACCTCGGTCATGGAGCAGTCCGCCAAGCGGCTGGTGCTCTTCGCGCCGGAGGAGGCGCCCTGGTCCGACCCGATCGCCGAGGAGTGGGACCTCACCCTGCACTTCGCCTCCAAGGCGGGCGAGGGACTGGAGGAGTTCGAGATGGACGAGATCATCGAGACGATCGCGAACAGCCTGTGAGTCTGGAGTGGGACGGCTTCCGCCTCTCGCTGGCACGTGACGGCCTGGAGTTCCTCTGGGTCGGCGGAGGAGTCCTCGAAGTGCGGGTGTCGCACTGCACCTCGGCCTCGCTCCACCCTCCGACGAAGGAACGGGAGAGCCACCGGCTCGACTTCCGGTTCCGCTTCCCCGCCGGCGCGGCGGGGACCGATCCGGCGGTGGTGCGCCTGGACGTACCGCCCGGCCAGGTGGAGCAGGCCCGGCGCTTCCTGCGCGTGCTCTGGGACGACTACTCGGTACCGGACCGACCGGAGGACGAGGCGGGGTCCGGGACCGGAGCCGGAGCCGGGCCCGGAACCGGAGCCGGTTCCAGGGCCGGGTCAGGGTCCCGGCCCGTGGCCCTGGCCCTGGCGGAGCCCGTAACCGAAGCCGCGCCCGAGGAGAACCCGGACACGGCCCCGGGCACGGCCCCGAACACCGCGGCGGAGGCGGCCCCGAGCAAGGCCGAACCCGAGACCGAACCCGAGCCCGAACTGGGGCGCGTCCCCGAGGGGCCCGCCTGGATCGTCAACCATGTCGGACCGAGGTCGGACGAACTCTTCCGGGACGTGATGGCACGCCCGGCGAACAGCGACCACTAGGCAGGAGGGACGACAGGGGTGACGGGCTCGGCGAAATGGCAGTGCAAGGACTGCGGCAGCAACACCGGGGCGGGGGACACGCCCTGCGACATCTGCGGGTCGACGCGTAAGGGACCGCTCGCGCCGCCCCCCACCCCGTCACGCCCGAAGCCCACCCCGGCGCCCACCCCGTCCCCCGCTCCCTCGCGCCCGGCGCCGAAGCGCCCGTCGCCCGCGCGTCCGTCCGGCGACTGGATCTGCGGGACGTGCCGCGCCACCAATCCGTCGCGGCGGCTCGACTGCGCCGGCTGCGGCAAGAGCTGGAAGGCGAGCGGCGGAAGCGCGCCGAAGAAGCCGGCCCCGAAGCCTGCGGCCACGAAAGCCACGCCCCCGAGGACGACGACGCCCAGGCCGGGCACCGCCAAGAAGGCCGCCCCCAAGAAGGCGACGCCGCCGAGGCCCACGCCCCGCCGGACCACGCCGACCCCACCGACCACGCCACGCGCCGGGACCACCGGCGGGTCCGGGGCGCGCCCGACGGGCGTCTTCTACCCGCCGCCGAGCAGTACGGGCTACACCCCGCCGCCGCCCCGGGCGACGACGACGCCCCCGTACACCCCGCCCGCCCGCACTCCGACTCCGCCGCGCTACACGCCGCCGCCCTACACCCCGCCTCCGTACCGGCGGCCGGTGAAGAAGAAGTCGAACGGTTGCGTGGTCGGCTGTCTGACGCTGGTCGGCGGACTCGTGCTGCTGGGGATCGTCCAGAGCGCGCTCTCCGGCTCCCTCGGCCTCGGCGGTCCTGACGACTCCGACACGAAGCCGACGGCCGCCCCGAGCAGGTCCGGTCCCGCGTGCCCGTCGCGCATCGCGTCCGCGCTGCCGAGCGGCAAGGACGCCACGCTGGTCAAGGCGTTCCGCACGGACGACCACCGGATCACGCTCTGCAGCACGACGGCGGGGAAGCTGTACTACTACGGCGAGTTCAGGGACCAGCGCGAGGCGGGCATCGCGATGCCGGCGAAGAAGACGGCCAAGGGGTACGAGGCGACCAACAGCCCGTACCGCTACGTCATCGCCGACGGCGCCGTGACCATCTACAAGTCGGGCACGCGCCTCGACCGCGAGGAGCTCACCCCGGAACCCTCTCCGAGCTGAGCCCCTCGCTCCGGTCGGCGCCGCCGCGCCCCGGTCAGCCCTGCTCCGACCCCGGCACGGGCTCCAGCCGCAGCGAGATCGAGTTGATGCAGTACCGCTGGTCCGTCGGGGTGGGGTAGCCCTCGCCCTCGAAGACGTGGCCGAGGTGCGAGCCGCAGCGCGAGCAGCGGACCTCGGTGCGGACCATGCCGTGGGAGCGGTCGTCGATCAGCTCGACCGCCGCCGATTCCTTGGGGTCGAAGAAGGAGGGCCAGCCGCAGTGCGACTCGAACTTCTCGTTCGACGTGAAGAGCTCGGCGCCGCAGGCCCGGCAGGAGTACACGCCCTGCGTCTTCGTGTCCGTGTACTCGCCGCGGAAGGCGGGCTCGGTGCCCGCCTGGCGGAGCACCTGGTACTCCGCCGGGGTGAGCTCCGCACGCCACTGCTCGTCCGGCTTCTCGACCTCGTACGCCATCACTCGCTCCTCCGCTGCTACTGCTGCCGCTGCTTCTGATCAGCTCGTCAGGTGGTCCAGGATCCGCGGTCCGAGGTCCGTGACGTCGCCCGCGCCCATCGTGAGAACGAGATCGCCGGGCTTGGCCATTCCCGCGATGACGTCCGGGACGGTCGCCTTGTCGTGGACGCCCGTGACGTCGGCGCCGGCCCGCTGCGCGGCGGCGATGATCAGCTCGCTCGTGATGCCCGGGATCGGGTCCTCACGGGCCGGGTAGATGTCGAGGACGACCGAGGCGTCGGCGAGGGCCAGCGCGTCGCCCATCTCCTTGCCGAGCTCCTGGGTGCGGGAGAAGAGGTGGGGCTGGAAGACGACGAGCAGGCGCGCGTCACCGGCGGCGCCCCGCATGGCCTCCAGGTCGGCGGTCATCTCGGTGGGGTGGTGCGCGTACGAGTCGATGACCTGGACGCCCGCGGCCTCGCCCTTGAGCTGGAGGCGGCGGCCGACGCCGGTGTAGGCGGTGAGGGCCTGGGCCAGCTCGGCCGGGTCGATGCCGACGCGGGCGCCGGCGGCGAGGGCCGCGGCGGCGTTGTGGGCGTAGTGACGGCCGGGGACGGAGACGGTGAAGGTGTGCTCGACGCCGTCGAGGAGGACGACGACCTCGCTCTTCATGCCGTTCGGGGCGATCTTCAGGATCCGGGCGTCGGAGTCCTCGGACTCGCCGACCGTGACGATGTGCAGGCCGTCGCGGTCCGCGACCCGGCGGGCCAGCTCGCGGGCGCCCGCGTGCTCGCCGACGACGAGGGTGCCGCCGGGGCGGATCTTGGCGGTGAAGGCCTCGAAGGACTCGTAGATCTCGTCCATGGAGGCGTAGTTCGCGTGGTGGTCCAGCTCGACGTTGAGGACGATCGCGACCTCGGGGTCGTACTTCTGGAAGCTGCGGTCGCTCTCGTCGGCCTCGGCGACGAAGACGTCGCCGGAGCCGTGGAGGGCGTTGGTGCCGGGGCCCGCGAGGTCGCCGCCGATGGCGTACGAGGGGTCGAGGCCCAGCTCGGTGAGGGCGACGGCCAGCATCGAGGTGGTGGTCGTCTTGCCGTGCGTGCCGGCGACGGCGATCGCGCGCAGGTCGTCCATGAGGGAGGCGAGCGCGTCGGAGCGGTGCACGACGGGGATGCCGAGCTCGGCGGCGCGGGCCAGCTCGGGGTTGTCGGCGCGGATCGCGCTGGAGACGACGACGGCGGAGGCGTCGTCGGCGAGGTGCTCGGCGGCGTGGCCGATGTGCACGGTGGCGCCGAGGGCGCGCAGGGCCTCGGCGGTCGGGGACTCCTTGGCGTCGCTGCCGGCGACCTTGGCGCCCCGCTGGGCGAGGATCTTCGCGATGCCCGACATTCCGGCACCGCCGATGCCGATGAAGTGCGGCCGTTCCATGGCGGCAGGGATGGCGGGTGCCATGCGGATCTCTCCCCGGGGGTGCGCCTGACGATGTCGTCCGGCTGTGTCGTCTGGCTGTGTCGTACTGGAAGCACCAGCCTAGTGGCTCGTGGCGGAGGGCCCGGGGCACGGAGGGTCCGCCGTGCCCGCGCCCCCTGCACGGGGCGCGGACACGGCCCGGGTACGCCTTACTCCTCGCTGTGGGCGAAGAGCTTCAGGACGGGTACGCCGACCTTGTGGCGGGCCCGGGAGGCCCAGTCCCGGTGGAAGAACTCCTCCACGTAGTGCGGGGCGGTGAGAACGATCACCTCGTCCGCCTCCGACTCCTCGACCACCGCCTTCATCTTGGTGAGCGGGTGGTCCTCGACGACCTGGCCGACCGCTTCGCAGCCGGCGTTTCTCAGCGCCTGGAGCGAGTACTCCAGGGCCTGCTCGGCGGGGACCCGGGCGGCCTTGCCCTCCGGCTCCTCGCCCTCGTGGGCGGCGTCCTTCAGTTCGCCCATGGCGACGTCGTCGATGGCCCGCAACAACACATCGGCCTGGTCACCACGCGGCTGCATAAGGACGATGAAGGACACGTCCTCGTCGCCGTGCAGCGTGGTGACGAACTCCACGTCGACGGACGTCAGGGGCTTCTCGATCATCAGAACGCTTGTGAACACCTCAGGAGCCCTTCTGCGGAAACCATCCTTCCCCGTGCCCGCACGGGGTCTGCGACATAAGTGTGCCCAGCGGACGGAAAGCGGAACGACAAATTCCGCCGATTGTCAGATCCGACGGTAGCGGGTGAAGAGGAAGCCGTCCTGCTCCAGCACCGACACCACCGCGAAGCGTGTCGGGACCGCCACCGAAGGGCCTCCCGCGATCCGCTGCGCATCGCCCGCCGTCATCGCCGGCGAGATCGTCAGACACAGCTCGTCGAGGACGTCCGCCGCCACGAACTGGCCGAGCAGCCGGGGCCCGCCCTCGGTCAGCTGGCGCCGCAGCCCGCGCTCCGCGAGGGCCGCGACCGCGCGGGCGGGATCCACCCCGGCCCCGTCACCCGCGACCAGCACCTCGGCGCCCGCCTCGCGGGCGGCCCGTACGCGCTCGGCGGGCGCGGCGGCCCCCGTCAGGATCAGGGTCCGCACCAGCGGCTCCGTGAAGAGCGGCAGGGAGAAATCGAGGTCGAGGGAGGCGGTGACCACGGCGATCACGGGCGCGGGGCCCTGCCCGGCGGCGGCCCGGCGGGCGGCGAAGGCCTCCCGCGCCCTGGCCGGGCGGTACCCCTCCAGGCGTACCGTTTCCGCGCCCACGACGATCACGTCGGCGAGCCCGCGCAGGGTGCCGAAGATCCGCATGTCCGTGTCGGACGAGAGCGGCTGGGACCGGCCGTCGTGCTGGCCGGCCCCGTCGAGGGACGAGACCATGTTGGCCCGCAGCCACACACCGTCACCCTCCGGGTACGCGTAGGCGTCGGCCAGCTCGTCGAGGGACCACTCCCGGCCGCCGACCGAAAGCTCGTTCGAGGGGGTCCCCGAGGCCTCCCCCGCCGTGGGCACCCCGGGCCCGGAGTGCCTTGCGGGGACCTCCCCGGCGCCGGTCTCGGGGGCTGTCATGTCCGTCACAGGGAGCAGTCGTCGCATCCTCGGAGTCTGACATGGCGCTTACAGTGGGGAACTGTGTCGACCCACGCCCTCACCGAAGCGGCTTCCACCGAAGCGGCCCCGCTCTCGCTCTGCTCCCGAGAGCCCCACGTCCCCGCCGACCGACTCGTCGCGGAGATGGTGCCGCCTCCCCGCTTCGACTCCGTACGCTTCGACACGTACCTCCCGGACCCGAACCAGCCGAGCCAGACGGACGCCGTCAAGGCGCTGAGCGGCTTCGCCGAGGGCCTCGGCGGGGCGCACGCCTCCGGCGCCGGGAAGCGCCGCTGGTTCGCCAAGAAGCCGGCCGCCCCGAGCGGGCCGCGCGGGGTCTACCTGGACGGCGGGTACGGCGTCGGCAAGACCCACCTGCTGGCCTCCCTCTGGCACGCGACCCCCGCCGATCCCTCGCTGAAAGCTTTCGGCACCTTCGTCGAGCTGACGAACCTGGTCGGCGCGCTCGGCTTCCAGCAGACGGTGAAGACCCTCAGCGAGCACCGTCTCCTCTGCATCGACGAGTTCGAGCTCGACGACCCGGGCGACACCGTCCTCGTCTCCAGCCTCCTCGGCAAGCTCGTCGAGGCGGGCGTGGCGCTCGCCGCCACCTCCAACACGCTCCCCGGCAAGCTCGGCGAGGGCCGCTTCGCCGCCGCCGACTTCCTCCGCGAGATCCAGGGCCTCTCCGCGCACTTCATGCCGCTGCGGATCGACGGCGAGGACTACCGCCACCGCGGCCTGCCCGAGGCCCCGGCCCCGCACTCCGACCAGGTCGTGACGGAGACCGCGTACGCGACGCCCGGCGCCTCCCTCGACGACTTCCCGCACCTCCTCGACCACCTGGCCAAGGTGCACCCGAGCCGGTACGGCGCGCTCACCGACGACCTCGCGGCGGTCTGCCTCACCGACGTCCAGCCGGTCCCCGACCAGTCGACGGCGCTCCGGCTCGTCGTCCTCGCCGACCGGCTGTACGACCGCGAGATACCCGTCCTCGCCTCCGGAATGCCCTTCGACAAGCTCTTCAGCGACGAGATGCTGAACGGCGGCTACCGCAAGAAGTACTTCCGGGCGATCTCCCGGCTCACCGCGCTCGCACGCGACGCGAAGGGGCTTGTCGCGCAGTAGCTTGGGGGCCGTACCCGATCGAAAGGGATCCACCATGGCCACCGTGCGTCACGCCCACACCGTCTGGCAGGGCGACCTCCTCAAGGGTTCCGGCGTCGTCACCCTCGACTCGTCCGGCCTCGGCTCGTACGACGTCTCCTGGCCGGCCCGGACCGAGGAGCCGAACGGCAAGACGAGCCCCGAGGAGCTCATCGCCGCCGCGCACTCGTCCTGCTTCTCGATGGCCTTCTCCAACATCCTGGCCAAGGCCTACGCGCCGCCGGCCCGCCTGGAGACCAAGGCCGACGTCACCTTCCAGCCGGGCCAGGGCATCACCGGCATCCACCTCACCGTGCGCGGCGAGGTCCCCGGCCTGAACGCCGACCGGTTCCAGGAGCTGGCGGAGGACGCGAAGAAGAACTGCCCGGTCAGCCAGGCGCTCACGGGCACGACGATCACGCTCACCGCCGAACTGGTCTGACCCCGGGTCAGAACGGCCGCCACACGAGGCAGTTGTGGCCCGCATGGTTCACGTGTCACCACTGTGCGTGATACACACATGCGGGTCACACGTCACACACCTGTCCTGTCCGCCAACAGGAAGTTGTCGCCTCATGTCCTCGACACGACGTCAGATCCTCTCCCGCACCGGCGCGTCCGTCGCCGGGATCGCCTTCACCGGCGCCTTCTCCGAACTGTTCGCCGGCGGCGCGGCCGCCGCCGGGATCGGGAACCGGGGCGGCTACGGCCCCCTCCTCCCCGACCCCGCCGGACTCCTCGACCTCCCGGCGGGCTTCCGCTACAAGGTCCTCTCGCGGCAGGGCGATCCGCTCCGCTCCGGCGAGGGGCCCGTCCCCAGCAACCACGACGGCATGGGCGCCTTCGCCGGCCGTCGCGGGCGCGTGCACCTCGTCCGCAACCACGAGAACCGGGTCACCGGAAAGATCGGTGTCCCGACCGTCCCCGGTCTGACGTACGACCCGGCCGCGAAGGGCGGGTGCACGGCCCTCGAACTCGACGGCCGGAACAACGTCCTCGGCGAGCGGGTCGCCATCGCCGGGACCGCCGTCAACTGCGCCGGCGGGCCCACCCCCTGGAACACCTGGCTCACCTGCGAGGAGACCGAGGACAGGGCCGGGACGAACGGCTACACCAAGGACCACGGCTTCATCTTCGAGGTCGACGGCGCCGACCCGCACCGCACCGGGGCCGTCCCGCTCACCGCGATGGGCCGCTTCCAGCACGAGGCGATCGCCGTCGACCCGTCGAGCGGCATCGTGTACGAGACGGAGGACGCCTTCCAGCAGCCCTTCGGCCTCTTCTACCGCTTCCTCCCGGACAAGCCGCTCGGCGGCACCGGTTCGCTGCGCGCGGGCGGCGCCCTGGAGGCGATGCGGGTGCCCGGCGTACCCGACCTCTCCGTGATCCAGGAGACCGGCGCCCGCTTCGAGGGCGTCGAGTGGGTCCCCGTACCGGATCCGCAGGCGGCCGAGACGCCCATCAGGCTCCAGGACTTCGGGCCGAAGGGCATCACGCACGCCCAGAAGCTGGAGGGCTGTTACTGGGGCGGGCGGGCCGTGTACTTCGTGTCCTCCTTCGCCCGCCTCAAGGACGGCTCCGGCGCGACGCACTTCGGACAGGTGTGGAAGTACGAGCCGCACCGGCGCCGCCTCATGCTCGTCGTCGTCTTCGGCCCGAGCACGGACATCCAGCTGCCGGGCGAGTCGCCGGACAACATCTGTCTCACGCCGAGCGGAGGCCTGATGGTCAGCGAGGACGGCGACGGGGCCCAGCACGTCTACGGGGTGAGCAGGAAGGGCGAGGTGTACGCGGTCGCCCGCAACGCCCAGGCTCTGACATCAGCTGCTACCGCAGCGGGCGGGACGCCCGAGGCCCCGGAGTGGGGCGAGTTCGCGGGCGTCACCTTCTCCCCGGACGGCTCCACGCTGTACGTGAACTGCTACACGCCGGGGACGACGTTCGCGGTGACGGGTCCGTGGTGCTGAGCTGAGCGGTGGGCACCAGGCGGTCGCGCTACGCGCGTCACGCTCTCGTAGCGCGACCGCCCCCTCCGAAAACGAACCCAGCCGGTACGTCACCGCTGTCGCGGGCGGACGGGATCCACGACGGCTTCCCCGCCCGGTCCCGCATCATCCTGGGCAGCGGCATCACGAGCGCGGCCCGCCGCCTTCCTGCTCGACCTCCTCTTCCACCACACGCGGCGCGCGGTCGCGGGCGACCGGGTTCCGTCGCAGGATCGGGGAAGGACGAGCGGTGCGGCGGAAGGGTCACCCGGTGGCGAAGAAGGACGACAAGAAGGACGACCGGAAGAAGCGGGAACAGCGGAAGCGGCGGGACGCACCCCTGCGTGACGTGCTGCGCGTCCCCGAGGGCGAGCGGCTCGACCTCACCGCGTACGACGCCTCGGCGACCCCGGCCGGCCCCGCCGACAAGGCGGCCGGCCTGGCCGCCACCGCCGCCCTCGCGCCGCGCCTCGCGGACCTCCAGGAACGGCTGTACGCGTCGAGCGCGGCGGGCGACCGGCGGCGGCTGCTCCTGGTCCTCCAGGGGATGGACACCAGCGGCAAGGGCGGCACGGTCAAGCACGTCATCGGCCTCTTCAACCCGTCCGGCTGCCGCATCCACGCCTTCAAGGCACCGACGCCGGAGGAGCAGAACCATCCGTTCCTCTGGCGGATCATGAAGGCGCTCCCCCAGCCGGGCGAGATCGGCATCTTCGACCGCTCGCACTACGAGGACGTCCTCATCGCACGCGTCCGCGACCTGGTCCCGCGCGAGCGGCTCGACCGCCGCTACGAGCAGATCAACCGCTTCGAGAGCTCCCTCGCCGAGGACGGCGTGACGGTCGTCAAGGTGTTCCTGCACATTTCGTACGAGGAGCAGCGCAACCGGCTCCTGGAGCGCCTGGACAACCCCGAGAAGCACTGGAAGTTCAACCCGGGCGACATCGAGGAGCGGTCGGTGTGGCCGGCGTACCGGGAGGCGTACGAGATCGCCCTCGAACGCTGCACGACGGACGAGGCCCCTTGGTACCTGGTCCCGGCGGACCGCAAGTGGTACCGGAACTGGGCGATCAGCAAGCTGCTGCTCGAACACCTGGAGGCGCTGGACCCGGCGTACCCACCGGGCGACTTCGACGTGGACGAGTGCCGGCGGCGACTACTGCTGACGTGAGCGGCGCCAGTCCCTGACGGCGCGCGTCAGCGCCTCGGAGGACTCCAGGTCGAGGAGCTCCAGCCGGCCGTGGCCGACCATGACGGTGAACAGCCGGCCCAGGAGCGCCGTCTCCTCCGCCCGGGCCAGCCGGACGGTGAAGGTGGTCATGACCTTCGTGTCGTCCAGCCAGGTCACCAGATCGAACAGCGTGTCGATCCCGGCGTCGTCCAGGTCCCTGACGGCCCGGCCGAGTCGCAGGTCGGGCCCGGCGGCGACCGCCGCGGCGAGGACTAGGGCGGCCACGTCGTACCGTCCCGCCTTCGCGAGCCCCACCGAGGCCCGCAGGCCGAAGCGGTCGAGCCGGCTCCCGTTGGCGAGCTTCTCCGCCACCCGCGCCAGGGGGGCCGGGCTCACGGTGCCGGCCAGCGCGGCCGTCACGAGGGTGACCGCCTGGGCGTCGCTCCGCACCCGGCCCACCGCCTCGGCGAGGACCCGGTCGGCCTCGGAGTCGGAGCGGGTCCCGGCGTCCCGCAGGCCCTGGAAGACGACGGCCGCGCTGCGCTGGGTGACCCGGGAGGCGACCGCCGCCGTCCACGACTCCCGGGTCCGGGTCCGTCCCAGCCGGACGACCTCCGGGGCGAAGGCCAGCACGTCGTCCAGCGGCCTCAGCCGCGCCACGTCCGCGGCGAACGTCTCCGGGGCGGCTCCGATCTCCAGCAGCCAGCGCAGCAGCTCCGCCACCTCCTCAAGGGGACGCGACCACGCGGCCTCGGTCAGGTCCCGCGCCGCCTCGGGGAGGTCGTCCTCGTCCCACATCGCCGCCAGCCGGCGCTTGAACAGCTCCAGCGGTACGTCGTCCAGGGCCGTCGCCGGGCCCCGCCGCGACAGCTCCTCCTCCAGGTCCAGCACCTGGTCCCGCAGCTCCCTGCCCTGGCGCTCGGCATCCGCCCGGAGGCGTTCGGCGTCCTGGAGATCCTGGCGGAGCCGGGTGATCTCCCCGAGGAGGTCCTCCTGCGCGCGGCTGAGGGCGGTCCGCTCCGCGCCCCAGTCCATGCGGAGCTGTGTCAGGTCCTCGGCGACGTGACGTACTTCGGACTCCTTGCGTTCCAGGAGGGAGTGCAGGGCCTCGATGGTGCGGTGGGCCCGTTCCGTGTCGCGGCGGGAGCGGGCCAGCTCGCCCCGCAGGCTCTCCAGCTGGAATTCCGCCGGGTTGCAGACGCGCAGCGCCTCCAGCCGCTGCCCCCGGATCGCCTCCTTGGCCTCCGGCTGGAGCGGGGCGCCCACGTGCTCCTCCACCTCCAGCACCAGGCGGTCGATGAACTCCTGAGGGGCGAGGCGCCGGCCGGAGAGGTAGCGGGACACGGCGGACTTGTCGAGGTGGACGCGGTGGGCGTACTGGGTCTGCGGGATGCCGAGGCGGTTGAACAGTCCTGTCAACACGGTGCCGAGTGCGGCGACTTCGGCCACCTCGCCCCGCTCGACGTCGGACGAGGTGCCCTGCGCGCCCTGCGTACGGGCCACTTCGGTCATCGTGCCTCTCCCCCGGCGGTGTTGACGCCGCATCGGCAACAGTTGCGGCTTTCGCAACGTACCGGACGGAGCCGACGGTGGGGGCTCGTCGATCTCCTCCTCGCCTCCCGAAGGAACCCCATGCGCACTCTCCGCCGGGCGCAGCGCGCCCTCATCGTCCTCGTCGCGACGCTGCCCCTGCTGCTCGTCACCCTTGCCTTCGTCCCCGCGCTGCTCGTCCTCCCCTTCCGCCGGGACCGGGCCGCACACGCCCAGGCGATGGTGCGTCAGCTCAGCGCGTGGACTCGGGTGCTGCTGCTGTCGAGTCGCGAGCGTTAGTCACTTTGATCAGTTAACTTCCGATCGTGAACATTTCTGTACGAAAGATGGCGGCGTCCGCCCTCCTGGGCGCCGCTCTCGTCGGCTGCGGCGGGGGCGGCGACCCGACCCCCGCGGCGAAGGAGCCGACAGGGCCGACGGGGTCGACGGCGCCGGCCGCCCCCCACAGCCCCTCGGCTCCGGCCGACGCGGCGGCCGGGCCCAAGCCGGCGGCCGGACGCGGCGGCGTACGCACCGCGGCCCCCACCCTGGCCCCGGGGCCCGGCGGACTCACCCCGGTGTACTCCCGCCGGACCGCGGGGGCGCCGAACAGCGCCGAGAAGGTCGTCGCGCTCACCTTCGACGCCGACATGACCGCCGACCAGGGCCCCCGGGCCGCGCGCGGCGAGCACTTCGACAACCCGCAGCTCGTCGCGACCCTGCGCCGGCTCAAGGTCGACGCCACCGTCTTCATGACGGGCCGCTGGGCGGAGGAGTACCCGGACCAGGCCAAGTCCATCGGCGGCGACCCGCTCTTCGAGATCGCCAACCACTCCTACAGCCACTACGCCTTCGCGTCCCCCTGCTACGGACTTCCGACCGTCGCGGGCCCCGACATGACCGCGGACGTGCAGCGGGCCTTCGACGCCTTCCGGGACGCCGGAGCGGTCAACGTCGTCCCGTACTTCCGCTTCCCCGGCGGCTGCTACGACGACGCCGCCCTGCGCGCGCTCGGCCCCGCCGGGGTGACGGCGGTCCAGTGGGACGTGGTCAGCGGCGACGCCTTCGCCAAGGACGCGGACGCCGTCGCCGAGCAGGTGCTCGACGGGGTGAAGCCCGGCTCGCTCGTCGTCATGCACTGCACGCGCAGCGCCGCGCCCGTCACCGAGCAGGCGATCCGCCGGATCGTCCCGGAACTCCGGGCGCGCGGCTACCGCTTCGTGAAGGTCTCGGAGCTGATGGGCGGCCGCTGAGCCGCACGACGCCGCCTAGCCCGAGCAGGCGTTGCGCTGGGCTTCCTGCCATTCACACACCGGGCAGAGCGTGATCCCCTTGACCGACTCGGGGTACTCGGTCGGCTCCTGGCACAGGACGCAGGAGGCGAAGGGGCCCTCGGCCGCCGGTTCGGGCTTCGGGCCGACGGGCTCGGAGGTGCCGTCGCAGTAGGACGTGGACTCGGTCATGTGGTCGAGCGTACTCACTCGGGGGTTGCTCACTCGGGGGTTACTCACTCCGGGGTTGCTCACTCGGGGGTTGCTCACTCCGGAGTTGCTCCCTTCGAGCCCGCTCACTCCGCGCCCGCTCACTCCAGGCGTGCCGTGGCCCGGCAGGCGAGGGCCGCCGTCGCCGCCGCGAGGAGCACGGCTCCGGCGCACGCGAGCCAGGGCAGCTGTGCGGTCGTCGTGCGGGAGCCGGTGACCAGGGCGGTCAGCGCGTGCTTCGCCGGGGAGCCCGTGGTCACGAGGGCGAGGAGCGAGCCGGTGACGAGCGCCGCGACCGACCAGCCGGCGGCCTTGACGAACGGGCGGGCGGTGAGGGCGCCCACGGAGGCGCCCGTCAGCACACAGGCCGCCGTCGCGAGGAGCCCCGCGCCCGCGGCGGCGAGCGGGCCGACCCCGCGCAGGTCGCCGATCGCGGTGACACCGAGGACGGCGAGCACGCCGAGGAGCCCCGGCAGGGCGGTCCCGGTGAGCAGCGCCGCGAGGTGGGCGCGGCCCCGGCCGGCGGCCGCGGCGACGACGTTCCGGGCGGCGGGCGGTTCCTGGGTGAGGCAGATCCGTACGCACCAGGCCGTCACCGGGACCAGGGCCGCCGCCGAAAAACCGAGCGCGCCGAGCACGGGCTCGCCCGCGCGGACGCCGACGGCGAGGAAGGCCGCGTAGAGGAGGAGCGGTGCGAGCCAGCGCTGCGAGCGGAGGAGCAGACCCGACTGGTAGCGCAGGAGCGCCGTCATACCCGTACGCCTTCGGAGTCGAGTCGGTGGATGTGCCAGGAGGCGGCGAGGAGCGCCGCGAGGAGGGCGTCGGAGTGTGCCGCGCCGACGGTCAGGACGAGCGTGCCGGTGCGGTCGGTGGGGTCGTCGGGCTCGTCGGAGTGCGGCGACTCGGTGGCGGGGGCGCCCGGGAGGCCGTCCGGGAGCGGCTTGCCGCCGGAGGCGGTGATCCGGACCCGGGGCTCAGGCGGCGCTTCCCGCGCCGCTGCCGCGACGGCCCGTACCGCGCCGGCCTCCACGGCGTACACCGCGTCCGCCTCCCCCGCGAGGCGGCGCGGGTCGTGGTCGACGAAGACGGCCGTGCCGCCCGCCGCGACCCGTTCCCGGACGGCGCGGTCCAGTGCGGTGCGGGCGGTGGTGTCGAGGCCGGTCCAGGCCTCGTCGAGGACGAGGAGCTCCGGGTCCGCGAGGAGGGCCTGGGCGACGGCGACCTTCTGGCTGGTGCCCTTGGAGAGTTCCGCCAGTTCCGTACGGGCGTGCTCGGCGGCCCCGAAGCGCTCCAGCCACTCCCCCGCCCGGGCCCGGGCCGTCGCCCGGCCGAGGCCTTGGACGCGGCCCAGGTGGACCAGGTAGTCGCCGGCCGTGAAGGGCAGGGCCACCGGGAAGCGTTCGGGGACGTACGCGGTGCGGGGCGGGCGGCCGGTGATCCGGCCCTCGCTCGGGGCGTCGATCCCGGCGACAAGACGGAGCAGCGTCGACTTCCCGGTGCCGTTGGTGCCGACGACCCGGACGAGGGCGGGGGCGGGCAGGTCGAGGACGGCCCCGCGCAGGACCCACGGCCCGCGCGGGCCGTACCGCCGCCCGACCCCCTCCAGCCTCAACTCGACGAGTTCTTCTGCGGGGTGAGCTCGCTGGGCCGGACGACGACGAAGCCCTGCCCCTCCAGCTTGAGCTGCACCGCCTCGCCCGAGCCGCCGCGGATCATCGAACCGAGGGACTGCGAGCGGTGCAGCGAGGTGCGGAGCTGCTCGCTCCAGCCGACGACGGCGTCGGTGTCGACGAACACGGGGGCCTGCGGGGAGACGGGGATGACGATGGGGTTGCCCTCGCAGATCAGCGCCACCTTCCCGTAGCCGGAGAAGACGGAGTTGAAGATGCCGCCGCCGGTCACGCCGGCGCCCTTCACCGTCTTGATCTCGTAGTGGAGGGTCGAGTCGAAGCAGAGGACGTTGCGGCCGTTGACCGAGAAGGCGTCGCCCTGCTCGATCTCGATGATGAAGCAGTTCTGCGCCTCGTGCGCGAACCAGGCCTCGCCCTGGCCGCGGACGGCCATCAGCGCCAGGCCCTCGCCGGTGACGGCGCGCTTGAGCAGGCCGCCGATGCCCTGGCCCTTGCGCTCGAAGTGGAGATCGCCGCGGAAGGCGATCATCGAGCCCTGACGGGCGTGCATCTCGCCGTTGACGGTGTACTTGACCGACTTCGCGTTCTGCAGGGTCATGCCCGGGAAGCCGGCCGCCTCGGCGAGATGTTCGCCGGCGAAAAGATCACTCTTCATGCAGGGCATCCTGGCCCGGAAGCCCTGATTCCCACAAGAATCCCCCGCAGTTCGCACGCATCGGCAGTGGCAGACTTGCCGGGTGAGCAGCCACGAGACCGACCTCCGCGATGAGAAGCCCCAGTTCGTCCTCCCCCTGGTCGTACGGATCGAGCGCGACGCGCCCCCGTCCCGTACCGACGCCCTGGAGACCGCCGCGCGGGCCGTCCTGGAGATCCTCACCGACGACCGTTCCCTCGGCGAGGGCGAGTGGGCGCAGGCCATGACGGACTGGGAGGACGCCCGGATCCGCAAGGTCGTGCGCCGGGCGCGCGGCGCGGAGTGGCGGAAGGCCGGAGCGCTCCCGGGGATCACCGTGGCCGGCGCGGAGGCGGAGGTACGGGTCTTCCCGCCGGTGCCGCTCGACGGCTGGCCCAAGGAGCTGGCCAAGCTCCAGGTGTCGGGCACCGAACTCGACGACCCGGCGGCGCCCGGTCCCGTACCGGACGGGGCCGTGGTGCTCTGGATCAACCCCGGGGTCGACATGTCGGCGGGCAAGACGATGGCGCAGGCCGGCCACGGCGCGCAGCTGCTGTGGTGGGCGATGGACGACGCGGACCGGAAGGCCTGGCAGGCGGCCGGCTTCCCGCTCGCGGTGCGCACCGCGACACCCGAACACTGGGCCGCGCTCGCGGCGGGCGACAGCGGCCTTCCGGTCGTACGCGACGCCGGTTTCACGGAGATCGCCCCCGGAAAGACGGTCGTCTCCGAGGGCAGCCCCCTCTTCGCTCCCCACCTCCGACTGCGCCGCCCGTAGAAGACCGAGGCCATGACCTCACCCTTGGGCCGGCGGGCCGACCGGTCCGCGTCCCTGCTGCTCCTCTTCCTCCTGGCGGGAGCCAGTGCCCTCGCCCGCGGCCCCGCCAGGTGGAAGCTCAGGAAGATCGCCACGTCGGACGAGGTCCGACGGAAGCGGCAGCGCGCCGAGCACGAACTGCGGGCGCGCGCCGAGGAGATCGGCAGGTCCGGGCCGTGGGGCCCGGCCCTGCGCACCACTCTGGTGGACTCGTGCACCCGGGGCGGCGCCAGGAACCTCTTCGACCGGAACGCGCCGAAGCAGCCCGCCATGTCCTGCACGCTGCGACTGCACCTGTACTTCGTCGTGGACCGTCCCGTACCCGACATCGTCGGGGACCTGCGCTCCATGACGACTCCCGCGGTCTGGTCCGAGGATTCGATACGGGCCGTCCTGCGCTACTACGAGACCGAGGTCCACGCGTCGCCGCACACCTACCCGCCGTCCGTCGGAAGCCTCAAGGGCGGGGAGCAGCTGTCCTGGGACGCGCCCGGCGACAACGTGCGGGCGAAGGTCGCGGAACCGCGCCCAGGGCGGCGTGAAGCGGTGCTCGGCACCTGCGCGTCCGACCCTGCGGATGTCACCCTCCGCGCGCTGCGGGAGCGGCCGGGGACGCTCTTCGCGTGGACGCTGACCACGGGCTACCACACGGTCCAGGGCGCCAGGTGAGCCCGAGGGGCACGACGGGACGACGCTGCTGAGCCGCTCCCGTCAGTCCGCCTCCGGCGGACGGGTGCGGCGGGCGTAGGCGCGGGCGGCGCGGGCGCGGTCGCCGCAGCGGGTGGAGCACCAGTGGCGGCGGCCGTGGCGGAGCAGGTAACGGTTGCAGGGGGTGGAGCCGCAGCTGGTGAGTCGGTCGGCCTCGGGGCCGGTGACGAGGTCGGCCGCGTTGGCCGCGAGCGCCGCGAGGGCGCGGCCGAGGATCTGGTCGGTGGGGCAGGGCGCCGCGCGGTAGGGGCCGTTGCGCTCGTCCCAGTACAGCAGGGCGGCCGTGGGGGCCTTGCCGATCGCGTCGTTGACGGCGGAGAGCGCCATGGGCAGGGCGGGCACGCCCGCGACCCGGGCGGCCAGCAAGGACCTGACGTGTTCGCGCAGGGAGCGCAGCTGCGCCGCGCACATCTCCTGCACTCCGGCGTCGGCCGGCGCGAGGCCGTGCTCGGTGAGCCACCGGTTCGTGGCCTCGGGGGTGCCGAGGAAGTCCATGGAGTGCCCGCCGGGCAGCGTGACGACGCTGTTGACGAAGGCGAGGGCGATGTACTCCTCCGCCCCCGGCGCGGGCGGCGGCATGGATGCGGCGGTCGAGGTCTCACTCATGGTTCTCATGGTACGGCTTGCTTTCATCCGTGAGTCATGGGCTATGGTCCTCACGGATAGATCGCCACTTATTCGTGAGGTTCTGATGACTGACACCGGCACGCCCGCTGAGCACGAGCAGATCCCCGTCCGCGTCCTCGGAGGCCCGACCGCACTCTTCGAGTACGGCGGCCTGCGCTTCCTGACCGACCCCACGTTCGACGCACCCCGCGAGTACCCCGTACCCGGCGGCCTGCTGAGCAAGACGGCGCCCTCCGCCACCACGCCGGCCGAGATCGGCCCGATCGACGTGGTCCTGCTCTCCCACGACGAACACCCCGACAACCTCGACGCGTCCGGCCGCGCCCTCCTCGCGGACGTCCCGCTGACCCTCACCACCACCGGCGGCGGACAGCGCCTGGGCGCGGGGACCAAGGGACTGGCCGACTGGGAGTCGGTCGAGCTGGACCGCCCCGGCGGCGGCACCGTCACCGTCACCGCCGTGCCCGCCCTGCACGGCCCCGGCACCCGCGAAGAGGTCGAGCCGTTCACCGGCCAGGTCGTCGGCTTCGTCCTGACCGGGCAGGACCTGCCCACCTTCTACGTCAGCGGCGACAACGCCTCGCTCGGCCTGGTCCAGGAGATCGCCGCACGGTTCGGCCCGGTGGACACCGCCGTCCTGTTCGCCGGAGCACCCCGCTTCCCCCAGCTCTTCGGCGGCGCCACGATCGTCCTCGACAGCGCGCAGGCCGCCGAGGCCGCCACGATCCTCGGCGCCCGCCGCGTGGTCCCCGTCCACTGCGACAGCTGGGCGCACTTCACCGAGAGCCGCGACGACGTGATCGCCGCGTTCACCGCCGCCGGGCTGCTCGACCGCCTCGACCTGGGCGGGGCCCTCCACCGGACGCCGGAACCTCAAATGTAGCTCTGAACGTCCCCCTCCCTGGGTTCGAACGTCTCCGCCGGGGCCATCACGTGGATGACTGAGGACCGAAGGAGGGGGACATGGGGGACATGGAGGACATGACGGCACTCGGCATCGGCATCGGCTGGCGTCCCGAGATCGCGGAGGCGGTGGAGGCGCTGACCGGCGTCGACTGGGTCGAGGTGGTCGCGGAGAACATCTGCGCCGACCACCTGCCCGACTCGCTGACCCGGCTGCGGGAGCGCGGCGTGACGGTCGTCCCGCACGGGGTGTCGCTCGGGCTCGGCGGCGCGGACCGGCCGGACCCGGCGCGGCTCGCGGCGCTCGGCGAGAAGGCGGTGGCGCTGGGGGCGCCGCTGGTCACGGAGCACATCGCGTTCGTACGGGCCGGGGGGCCGCTCACCGCGTCGCCGCTCCTGGAAGCGGGCCACCTGCTGCCCGTGCCCCGCACCCGGGACGCGCTCGACGTGCTCTGCGAGAACGTCCGCATCGCGCAGGACGCGCTGCCCGTGCCGCTCGCCCTGGAGAACATCGCGGCCCTCATCGCCTGGCCCGGGGAGGAGCTGACGGAGGGGCAGTTCCTGGCGGAGCTGGTGGAGCGTACGGGGGTACGGCTCCTCATCGACGTCGCCAACCTGCACACCAACCACGTCAACCGCGGCGAGGACCCGGCGAAGGCCCTGTCCGAGCTGCCGGTGGAGGCCATCGCGTACGTCCACGTGGCGGGCGGCGTCGAGCGCGACGGCGTCTGGCACGACACGCACGCCCACCCGGTGCCGCGCCCCGTCCTCGACGTCCTGGCGGACCTCGCCTCGCGGGTCTCTCCGCCCGGCGTGCTCCTGGAGCGGGACGACGACTTCCCGCCGGCGGAGGAGCTGGCCGCGGAGCTGACGGTGATCCGGGAGACGGTGGCACGCGCCCGAAACGCGGGAACGCCGGTCGCCGGATCCGTCGCCCCGGCGCAGCCGCTGCTCATCGGCGCGGGCGCCCGCGTCTCGGGCGGGCCGATGCCGAGCGCCCTGGCCGTCGATGTCGACAGCGACAGCGACAGCGACAGCGACATGGACGTGGACGTGGACATGGACTCCGTGGCGCCGGGCCTGCCCCGGCCCAGGGCCGCCGCCGACGACGTTCCCGTTCCCGAGCCCTCCGACGGCGCCCGCCAGCGCGTCGCGCTCGCTCAGGCCGCGCTGCTGTCCGCGCTCGTCGCCGGGACCCCCGCGCCCGAAGGGTTCGACAGCCGGCGCCTCGGGGTGCAGAGCCGGGCGCTCGCGGCCAAGCGGGCCGGGGTCGTCGCGAAGGTCGCCCCCGAGCTTCCGGAGATCCTCGGCAAGGGCTTCCGGCCCGCGTTCCTCGCGTACGCCAGGACCCGCCCCATGACCGGCGGCTACCGCCGTGACGCCCTCGACTTCGCCGAGCACCTGCTGCTCGCCGACCGCCCCGAGGACCCGGCCGCCCGACGGCGGCTCACCGAGTGGTGGCAGGACCGTTCCGGCAGCCGCCCGCCCGGCCGCGCCGTCCGGCTCGCCCGGGCCGCCCGCCACGCCCTCGTCCGGAGGTGACCGCGTGAACGCCCTGGTCGTCGTCTTCTACGTCGCCGGCGCCGCCGGCGTCGCCCTGCTCATCACCCGCGTCGTCCGCTCGCGCGGCCGCTCCGGCGGGCCGATCCACGACCGGTACGAGGCGGCCTTCCTCAACGGCGGCCCGGCCCGGGTCGTCGACGCCGCCATCGCCGCCCTCCACTCCGACGGCCGGATCACGATCGGCGGTCCCGGCATCGTCGCGGTCGTCCGGCCCGTCGCGCACGACCCGGTGGAGCGCGCCGTGCTCCAGGTGCACGCCGCCGCCCCGCACGGGGCCCTGCACCACCTGCGGCTCGCCGTGATGCGGCACCCGGCGGTCCAGGAGCTCGGTGACGGGCTCGCGGGGCGCGGGCTCATCGAGGAACCGGCGAGGCGGAGCACCACCCTCGCCTGGTGCCTCGCACTCGGCCTCACGGCCTTCTTCCTCTTCCCCGTCTCGGTCGTCCTCACCATCCTCGACCTGGCCACCGCACCGGAGATGTCGGTGCCGTTCGTCGTGAAGGTGCTGCCCCTCCTGTTCGCCGCCGGGGTCACGGCCATCGCGTGCGGGGCGATCTCCGGGAAGCGGCTCACCTCCGCCGGGCAGGCCGCCCTCGCGGCGTACGGACGGGCCCACGGCCACCTCGCCGACGCCGGTCACCTCGTGGCCCTGTACGGGCTGCGGGGCCTGCCCGACCCCGTGCTGCGGGAGCAACTCCTCGCCGCCGCCCGGGTGTACGCGCCCCGAAGGGGACGCGGGCGCGGAAGGCGTCCCGCGCCCTCGCACCACCTCTCCGCCGACTACGCCGCCGCCGGTGTGGCCACCGCGTGGTGCGCGGAGAACAGCTTCTGCGGCGGGGGCGGCTCCTCCTCGGGCGGAAGCTCCGGCTCGTGCTCGTCCGGCTCGTGCTCGTCCGGTTCCTGTTCCTCCGGTTCATGTTCCTCCGGTTCATGCTCGGGCGGCGGGTCCGGCTGCGGTGGCGGGGGCGGCAGTTCCTGTTCGAGTTCCAGCGGCAGTTCCTGCTCCAGCTCCAGTTCCAGCGGGAGTTCGTGCTCCAGCTCCAGCAGCTGATCACCCGTTCGAGTGGCGGGCGCCCGCGACCTGTCGTAGAACTCGGACATGGTCTGGGTTCCGCTTCTCCTCGTGGCATGCGTCGTCGCCGGTGTCGCCTGCGCACGGCTCTGCCGGGCCACCCTCGTGGCGGCCCGGCCCGCGGCTGCCGGGCCGTACGCCGGAAGCGACGACGAGCTCACCGTCCTCGAAGCCGCCTACCTCGCCGGCGGTCCCCTCCGGGTCACCGATCTCACCCTCGTCGCCATGCACCGGGAGCGGCGGCTGCTGCTCGCCCACACCGGCTGGGCGACGGTCGTGGACGCCGACGGCGGCTCAGGGGACGAGTGGGAGAGCGCCGTACTCGGTGCCATCGGGCCCGGCGGCCAGTCCCCCATCCCCGCGGTCCGTCCGGCGGTGGCCGCCGCCGACGCGGTGCGGGCGCTCGCGCAGCGGCTCGTCGACCGGGGGCTCGCCGTGTCCGACGCGGGCCGCCGCGAGGTCGCGGCCGGGGTGCGGGCGGTGCGGGCCGCGCTCCTGCTCACCCTCGCGCTCGGGGCGGCGGCGCTCCTCGTGCCCGGCGACGAACGGACCCCGGTCGTCGCCGGGTTCACGCTGCCGCTGCTCGCCTCCGGGCTCTGCCTGCTGATCGGCCGGATCGAGGTGTACCCGTACACCCGCTGGGCGTCCCCCGCCGGGCAGCGGCTGCTCTCCGGCCTCTCCCGGGCCGACCCGCTCACCGCGCTCGCGACGCGCGGCCCCGCCGTCCTGGAGCCCGAGCTCCGCGCGGCACTCCGGGAACACGCTCCCGTACGCCTCCCGTAGTTCCTTTACTTCGCCCCGCCCCGCGCCAACGATCTCTTCGTCCCCGCGCGCGCCCCACGCGCACGCGGTCACGAAGGGAAGCACCGATGCCCTCTCCCGCGCTGTACGGAGCCCTCAGCGCCCTCCTGTTCACCGCCCTGCCCCTGGCCCCCGCGCACGACGCTCCCCCGTCCGAGGCGCGCGGCACCGTGCTCGCCGCCCGCCGGGCCGCCGCCGAGGGGATCGCCTTCGGCTCCTGCCCGGCAGCCGAGAGACTGCCGCCGTCCGTCGCGTGCGGCACCGTCCGCGTACCGCTCGACTACGCGGACCCGGACGGTCCCCGCGTCCCGCTGACCGTCAGCCGCGTCCGGGCCTCGGGGCCCGCCGCCGGCCGGCAGGGCGCGCTCCTCTTCAACCCCGGGGGCCCGGGCGCCTCCTCGACGTACTTCCCGCTGGCCGCCGAGCTCCCGGCGTGGCGGCGGATCTCCGCCGCGTACGACCTCGTGGGCTACGCCCCGCGCGGGGTGGGCCGCTCGGCGCCGGTCTCCTGCCAGGACCCGGCGGACCGGGCGACGGGCCCGACCCCGGCGCCGAGCCGGCCGTCCGAGGTGTACAAGCGGGAGCGGATCGCGCGCGCGAAGACGTACGCGGAGGGCTGCGCGCGCCGGACGGGCCCGGCCCTGCGCCACTACCACTCGCTCAACAACGCCCGGGACCTGGAGGTCGTGCGGGCGGCGCTCGGCGAGCCGCGCCTCACGTACCTGGGCAGCTCGTACGGCACGTACATCGGCGGCCTGTACGCGACCCTCTTCCCGCACCGGGTGCGGCGGATGGTCCTCGACGCGCCGGTGGACCCGAGGCCTGACCGGATCTGGTACCGGAACAACCTCGCCCAGTCCGAGGCGTTCGAGCGGCGGTGGGCGGACTTCCGCACCTGGGTGGCGAAGCACGACGCGGTGTACGGGCTCGGTGGCACCGCGCGGGAGGTGAGCGGCCGGTACGAGCGGGTGCGCGCCGAGCTCGCGGAGCGCCCGGCGGGCGGCCGGGTCGGTCCCGGCCAGCTGCACGCGGCGATGCTGGACACCGGCTACGACGACCGGTTCTGGCCGCTGCGGGCGGGCGCCCTCGCCGCCTATCTGCAGGGCGATCCGGCGCCGCTGATCGCCCAGGCCGCGCCCCCGGAGAATCCGGGGCCCGACGCGGGCAACGGGCGTGCGGTGTACACGGCGGTGGAGTGCAACGACGCGCCCTGGCCGGAGGAGTTCGCCGTCTGGGACCGGGACAACACGCGGCTGGCGGCACGGGCCCCGTTCGAGACCTGGGACAACGCCTGGACGAACCTGCCCTGCGCCTACTGGAAGGCGCCCCGGCAGCGCCCGCTGGACGTGCGGACGGGTCCGGGGGTGCTGCCGCCGGTGCTGATCCTGGCGGCGGAGCGGGACGCGGCGACCCCGTACGCGGGGGCGGTCGAACTTCAGCGGAGGCTGTCGGGCGCGGCCCTGGTGACCGAGCGGGACGTGGGCACGCACGGTGTCGCGGGCGGGCCGAACGCCTGCGTGAACGGCTATCTGGAGCGCTATCTGCTCACGGGGGCGGTTCCGGACTTCGACAGGACCCCGGAAATGACGCCGGTGCGGCGCGCGTCATGCGCGCCGCACCCGGAGCCGGACCCGGTGTCGCTGGACGGGAGGGCAACGAAGACGCCCGCCGTCTGATCTTCCGGGTCAAGGGGTGGCGCGCCCGGCCGGGAGCAGGGCCGCCACCAGGTTCGTACGGCCGTGTCAGGCCAGGCCCGCCACCAGGTCGGCGACGCTCTTGCGCCGGCCGGTGTAGAACGGGACCTCTTCGCGGACGTGCATCCGGGCCTCGGAGGCACGCAGGTGGCGCATGAGGTCGACGATGCGGTGCAGCTCGTCGGCCTCGAAGGCGAGGAGCCACTCGTAGTCGCCGAGCGAGAAGGAGGCGACCGTGTTGGCGCGGACGTCGGGGTAGCCGCGGGCCATCTTGCCGTGGTCGGCGAGCATGCGGCGACGGTCCTCGTCCGGCAGCAGGTACCAGTCGTAGGAGCGCACGAAGGGGTAGACCGAGACGTAGTCGCGCGCGTTCTCGTCGGCCAGGAAGGCCGGGATGTGCGACTTGTTGAACTCGGCGGGGCGGTGCAGCGCCATGTTGGACCACACCGGCTCCAGGGCGCGGCCCAGCTTGGTGCGGCGGAAGAGATTGTACGCCGCCTGGAGCTCGTCGCTCGTCTCGGCGTGCCACCAGATCATGACGTCGGCGTCGGCGCGCAGACCGGAGAGGTCGTACGTGCCGCGGACGGTGATGTCCTTGGCGGCGAGCTGGTCGAACAGCTCCTGGACCTCGTCGGCGTAGCCGGCGCGGTCCTCGGGCAGAACGTCGCGCAGCTTGAACACGGACCACAGGGTGTAGCGGATGACCTCGTTGAGGTCCTTCGCCTTCTTACCGGCGTTCGGGATCTTTTCGGGCGCACTCATACGCCTATTCTCGCCCGTCACGAGGAGTGCCCCGCACCGGGGTCGGTCCTTTTCGACGTGGCGATGATCTCGTCCCCGAACCCGGCCGCGATCTCGTCGGCCGCGCGGTGGGCCGAGGCGATGCACGCGGGGATGCCGACGCCGTCGTACGCGGCGCCCGCGACCCGCAGTCCGGGCAGGGCGGCGACGGCCTCGCGGACGCGGGCGACCCGGGCGAGATGGCCGACGGGGTACTGGGGCAGGCCGCCGGTCCAGCGGGTGACCGTGGTGGCGACGGGGCGCGCGGTGAGCCCGGTGGCGGCGGCGAGGTCCTTGAGGGAGGCGGCGACGAGGTCGGTGTCCTCCCGGTGGACCTGCTCCTCCTCGCCGTGGCGGCCGACGGAGGTGCGCAGGACGAAGAGGTCGGGGGCGCCGTCGGCGACCCAGCGCCACTTCTGGCTGGAGAAGGTGGAGGCCTTGATGGTGTGGCCGTCGACGGGTGGAACGAGGAACCCGGAGCCCGGCAGAGCGGGGAGATCCGTGCCCGGCAGGGCGGGGAGATCCGTGCCGGCCGGGGCGGGCAGGTCCGTGCGGCGGAAGGCGAGCGTGATCAGGGCCATGGAGGCGTACGCGATCTCCGCGAGCTCGGCGGAGGCGGCGGGCGCGTGGTCGGCGAGGAGCGCGGCGGCGGGCCCGGCGGGGGTGGCGAGGACCACGGCGTCGGCGGCCAGGACCCGGTCTCCGGCGACGACCTCCCAGCCGGCCGGTCCGGTGCGGCGCAGGGCGGTGACGGGGGTGCGGGTGAGGATCTCGCCGCCGGCGGCGCGGATCGCGTCGGCGACGGCGCCGGGCAGGGTGCCGACACCGCCCTCGACGCCGAGGAAGACGGAGCCGCCGAGTCCGGTGCCGGCGCCCGCCGCGTCGGCAGCGGCGGCGGCGGCTCCGGCCTGCTGGACGGCGTGGACGGCGGCGGTGAGCGTGGGGTGGCGGCGGGCGGCCTCGAAGAGGGCGGGGACGGCGGCCTTCATCGAGATGCGGTAGGCGTCACCGGCGTAGACCCCGCCGAGGAGGGGTTCGACGAGCCGGTCGACGACCTCGTGGCCCATGCGCTCGGCGACGTACGCGCCGATGGCGATGTCGTCGCCGATCTCGGTCGGGGGCAGTTCGCGGTCGAGGCCGATGCGGCGGACCCCTTCCTCGGAGAGGAGCCCGTCGACCGCGCGGCCGTCGCCGGGGACGCCCATCACATGGCCCTTGGGCATGGGGGTGAGCTCGCCCCGGGACCAGACGGACGCGGTGGTCGTGGCGGGCGGCTGGAGCCGGTCGCCGAGGCCGACGGCCCGGGCGAGGGCGACGGCCTCGGGGCGGCGGGCGAGGAGCGACTCGGCGCCGAGGTCCACGGGCGCGCCCGCGATCTCGCCGGCGAGGAGCTTGCCGCCGAGGCGGGCGCCCTCTTCGAGGAGGGTCACCCGGTGGCCGGCGGTGGCGAGCCGGTGGGCGGCCGCGAGTCCGGCGATTCCGCCTCCGGCGACGACGACGTGGTGTCCCGTGGTGTCCGCGTTCATGGGACCACTCTCTCAAATCGCCCGCGCGCTCCCTTTCCGAGGCCGGACCGTGACCGCATCGCTACCGCCGGACGGAAACCCGTGCGGCCGCCGCCCACGTCCAAGGGGCACGACTCACCACCATTCCCTGGGGGGAAACCATGCACAGAACACGAACGGTGTCCCGGGCCCGGACGACGGCGGCCGCCGCGCTGCTGACGGCCTCGCTCGTCCTGACCGGCTGCGGCGCGGGCGGTACGACGGCCGGCGACAGCAAGAGCGACGTGAGGGCGGCGCAGGGCGGGAAGGCGGCGGGCGCGGCCGACGCCGACTCGGGCAGCGAGAAGCAGTCCGCGGCACCGGGCAAGGCGGCGCAGCCGCAGCACGTCATCCGTACCGCCTCGCTCGCCGTGGAGGTCGAGGACGCGGCGAAGGCCCTGGTCACGGCCCGCCGGGTGGCGACGGGCGCCGGCGGGCGGGTGGAGAACGAGTCGACGGAGCGGCTCGACGACACGTACGTCACCTCGCGGGTCGTGCTGCGGGTGCCGCAGGAGCAGTACGACGCGGTCCTCACCGAGCTGGCGGGCACCGGCAAGCTCCTCGCCCGCACGGCGGACGCCAAGGACGTCACCGAGCAGGTCGTGGACGTGGACAGCCGGATCGCCACCCAGCGGGCGAGCGTCGCGCGGGTGCGGGCGCTGATGCAGCGGGCGGAGAAGCTGGCCGACGTGGTGACCCTGGAGGGCGAGCTGAGCCGCCGCCAGGCGGACCTGGAGTCGCTGCTCGCCCAGCAGTCCTCGCTGAAGGACCGGACGACGATGGCGACGATCACCCTCGAACTCACCGAGAAGGAGAGGCCGGGCGCCGACAAGGAGGAGGACGAGGGCCGTCCCGGCTTCGGGGACGCGCTGAGCGGCGGGTGGAACGCCCTGGTGGGCGCGCTCGCCTGGATCGGCCTCGTCCTGGCTGCCCTGGCCCCGTGGCTGGCGCTCGCCCTGATCGCCTTCCTCCTCTGGCGCCACCTGATCCGCCCGCGCCGCGCGGCACGCCTCGCGGCACGCCCGGAAGCCGCGCCGGAGCCCCGCCCGCTGCCGGCCCAGAACGCCGCCGGCGTGGCCACGCCCGCCGAGCGTCCCGACACCCCCGGGGCCGGCGAGTGAGCCGAAGGGGCGCGGCCGGGGGAACAGCCCCGAGCACGGTCGGGGCTGTGAGCCCGGCTGTAGCGCCCCGGAGGCGAACCGAGCCTCAAAATAGGGGAATGAGCGAACGACTGGTGGTCATCGGTGGCGACGCGGCGGGCATGTCCGCCGCGTCGCAGGCGCGCAGGCTCAGGTCCGCCGGGGAGCTGGAGATCGTCGCCTTCGAGCGCGGTCACTTCTCCTCGTACTCGGCCTGTGGCATCCCGTACTGGGTCGGCGGGGACGTCGCCGCGCGGGGCGAGCTGATCGCCCGTTCCCCGGAGGAGCACCGGGCCCGGGACATCGACCTGCGGATGCGGACCGAGGTGACCGCGATCGACGTGCCGGGGCGGCGGGTCCTCTCCCGGGACCTGGACGCGGGGACGGAGGCGTGGACGGGCTTCGACAAGCTGGTGATCGCGACCGGGGCCCGGCCGCTGCGTCCGCCGCTGCCGGGGATCGACGCGGCCGGGGTGCACGGCGTGCAGACCCTCGACGACGGCCAGGCGCTGCTCGACTCGCTGGAGCGCACGCCGGGACGGCGGGCCGTCGTGGTCGGCGCCGGCTACATCGGAGTGGAGATGGCGGAGGCGCTCCTCGCCCGGGGGTACGAGGTGACGGTCCTGACCCGGGGCGAGCAGCCGATGGCGACGCTCGACCCGGACATGGGCCGGCTGGTGCACCGGGCGATGGACGGGCTGGGGATCACGACGGTCGTCTCGGCGGAGGTGACGAAGATCCTGACCGGTGCCGACGGGCGGGTACGGGCGGTGACGACGGCCGACGCCGAGTATCCGGCGGACGTGGTGGTCCTGGGGACGGGCGTGGTGCCCGAGACCTCGCTCGCCCGGGCGGCGGGCCTGCCGCTGGGCGCGCACGGCGGGCTGCTCACCGACCTCGCGATGCGGGTGCGCGGCCATGAGGACATCTGGGCGGGCGGCGACTGCGTGGAGGTCCTGGACCTGGTCTCGGGCCGGGAGCGGTACGTGCCGCTGGGGACGCACGCGAACAAGCACGGCCAGGTCATCGGGGCGAACGTCGGCGGCGACTACGCGACGTTCCCGGGTGTGGTGGGCACGGCGGTGTCGAAGGTGTGCGACCTGGAGATCGCGCGGACGGGCCTGCGGGAGCGGGACGCCCGGGAGGTGGGGCTGCGGTTCGTGACAGTGACGGTGGAGTCGACGAGCCGTGCGGGCTACTACCCGGGGGCCGCGCCGATGACGGTGAAGATGCTGGCGGAGCGGCGTACGGGCCGGCTGCTCGGGGTGCAGATCGTGGGGCGGGAGGGCGCGGCCAAGCGCGTCGACATCGCGGCGGTGGCGCTGACGGCGGGGATGACCGTGGAGGCGATGACGGCCCTGGACCTGGGGTACGCGCCGCCGTTCTCACCGGTGTGGGACCCGGTCCTGATCGCGGCCCGGAAGGCGACGGCGGCCGTCCGGGCGGCGGGCTGAGGGACAGAAACACGGACACGGACACGGAAAAGGCGACGGCCGCCGGGTGACCCCGGCGGCCGTCGTCGCATCGCGTGCCCGTGGGTCAGACGGCCGTCCGCGTGTGCACGTAGTCGACGAGACGCGTCAGGGAGTCCGGGTCCATCGACGGCATGACGCCGTGGCCCAGGTTGAAGACGTGGCCTTCCAGGTCCTTCGCGGCGGCGAGGACCTCGTCCGCCTTCGTCTCCACGACCTCGCGCGAGGCGAAGAGCACGGCGGGGTCCAGGTTGCCCTGGAGCGCCTTGCCGGGGCCGACGCGGCGGGCGGCCTCGTCGAGCGGGACGCGCCAGTCGACGCCGACGACGTCCGCGCCCGCCTCGCCCATGAGGCCGAGCAGCTCGCCCGTACCGACGCCGAAGTGGATGCGCGGGACGCCGTAGTCGGCGACCGCGTCGAAGACCTTCACGGAGGCCGGCATCACCGAGCGGCGGTAGTCGGCCGGGGCCAGGGCGCCGACCCAGGAGTCGAAGAGCTGCACGGCGGAGGCGCCGGCCTCGATCTGGACCTTGAGGAAGGCCGAGGTGATCTCGGCGAGGCGGTCGAGCAGGTCGGCCCAGAGCTGCGGGTCGCCGTACATCATCGCCTTGGTGCGCTCGTGGCTGCGCGACGGGCCGCCCTCGACGAGGTAGCTCGCGAGGGTGAAAGGCGCGCCGGCGAAGCCGATGAGCGGGGTGTCGCCCAGCTCGGCCGTGAGCATCCCGATGGCCTCGGTGACGTAGTGGACGTCCTCGGGCGTGAGGTCGCGCAGCCGGGCCAGGTCGGCGCGGGTGCGGATCGGGTCGGCGACGACCGGGCCGACGCCGGGCTTGATGTCGAGGTCGAGGCCGATGGCCTTGAGCGGGACGACGATGTCGCTGAAGTAGATGGCCGCGTCGACCTTGTGGCGCCGCACCGGCTGGAGCGTGATCTCGGTGACCAGCTCGGGCCGCATGCAGGACTCGAGCATGGGAATGCCCTCGCGGACCTTCAGGTACTCGGGGAGGGAGCGCCCGGCCTGCCGCATGAACCAGACGGGGGTGTGCGGCACGGGCTCGCGCCGGCACGCCTTGAGGAACGCGGAGTCGTGCGTCCGCGACTGCTGCTTCGTCTGCTGGCCCTGCGGGCTGTCGTTGGCACTCACGCCCAGAATCTTCGCATGTGGCGGGAAGCCGCTCGTCCGGGCCGGGTGTCCCTCCCCGCACAGAGGCCCCGTTCCGCCTACTCTTCCCCGCATGGCTGCGGCTCAGGGACATTTTTCCGATCATTCCGACGGCAAAAGAGGGACGGACGACACAGCGGACAGTACGGAGACGAATCCGGTACCACCCGCCTTCCGGCGGGCGGTGGAGGCGCTGCGATCGGCGCGACTGCGGTCCGAGATCGAGATCGACCCGACCAGGCCCCCGCAGCGCCTGGCCCCGTACGCGTACGCGGTGGAGGCGGCCGTCGTCGACGGCGAGGACGACCTGGCGGACGGACGGCTCGTGCTGCTGCACGACCCGGACGGCCACGAGGCATGGAAGGGGACGTTCCGGCTGGTGACGCTCGTCAGGGCGGAGCTGGAACCGGAGATGGCGGCGGACCCGCTGCTCCCCGAGGTGTGCTGGTCCTGGCTTACCGGGGCCATGGAGGCACGCGGGCTCGCGTACGGGGAGGCGAGCGGGACGGTCACGATGGCGGGCTCCCACTATTTCGGCGGGCTCGCGGACCGGAGGCCGGCGACCCAGATCGAGATCCGGGCCTCCTGGACGCCGCGCGAGGGGCTCGGCGGTGTGCCGGACACGGGGGCGCACCTGGCGGCCTGGTGCGATCTGCTGTGCCAGATCGCGGGGCTGCCCCCCGCACCGGCCGAACCGGGGGCGGGGCCGACGGGAACGGTGACGGGCGCGGGGGTCGTCTCACTGCCCCAGCGACGGGGCCCACAGCAGGCGTGAGGCCCCGGAAGGACCCTCTCCGGCGGGACGGGAGGGGGTCCGTTCGGGGGCCCGCCGAGTGGACCCCCGAGTGCCCCGCTGAGGGGTCCACTTGGGGGTCCGCTCGTAGGATGATCGATCACGCGTCCGAATTGCCCTAATTGTTACTCACCAAATCGTGATCTTTCCCTAAAGGAGGGGGGCCCAGCTGCCGAAGGAGTCAGTGACCCCTTCAGCAGCACGGGTTCGCCCCCCGGCTTCATCCCCGAGCCGGCTCCGTCCCGCATCCTTCCCCCCAGGAGGCCTGGTGTCCGTTCTCCTCGAGCAGCCCGCAAGCCTGGTCGCCTACCGCCCGAACAAGCCGACGGCCATGGTCGTCGTGGCCGACCCGCGCGTCCGCTCCACCGTGACCCGCCACCTGTGGGCCCTCGGAGTACGCGACGTGATCGAGGCTTCGTCCATCGCGGAGGCACGTCCCCGCGTCGGCAACCCGCGCGACATCTGCGTGGCCGACGTCCACCTGCCCGACGGCAGCGGCCTGACCCTGCTGTCCGAGACCCGCGCCGCGGGCTGGCCCAACGGCCTCGCCCTCTCGGCCGCCGATGACATCGGCGCCGTGCGCAACGCCCTGGCGGGCGGCGTGAAGGGCTATGTCGTCACCGGTACGCGTACCAACATCGGTCACCCGACCCGACCCGGAGCCGCACCCATCGGTTCCGCCGCCGCGCGTCTGGGCCACCGCCGCCCCCCGGGTGCCCCGAGCCACCCGGGCGGCTACCGCGAGCTCTCCGGCCGTGAGGTCGAGGTGCTCCGGCTCGTCGCGGAGGGCCAGTCGAACAAGGCGATCGGCGTCTCCATGGGCCTCTCCGCCCTCACCGTCAAGAGCCACCTCGCCCGCATCGCCCGCAAGCTGGGCACCGGCGACCGCGCCGGCATGGTCGCGGTGGCCCTGCGGACGGGCATCATCCACTGACGAAAGGCCCGCGAGAAGCCCGCGCCTGTCGACGGAACGTTCCGTCGACAGGCGCTTGCCGTTCACCGATACCCTTGACAGGTGACCGACGCCCAAGAGACCGCAGCAGACACAGCACTGCGCACCACCGGGGGCGGCCCCCCGGACGACGATGTCCCTGCGAATGGGCTTCCGATCCCGTTGCTGGAGCCCCGCGAGGGGATTCCGCCGGTGGTCGAGACCGAGGACGCCCTCGCCGAGGTGATCGCCGCGTTCGCCGCCGGCAGCGGCCCCGTGGCCGTCGACGCCGAGCGCGCCTCCGGCTACCGCTACGGACAGCGCGCCTACCTCGTGCAGCTCCGCCGGGAGGGCGCGGGCACCGCGCTCATCGACCCCGTGGGCTGCCCCGACCTCTCGGGGCTCGGCGAGGCGCTCGCCGGGACCGAATGGATCCTGCACGCCGCGACCCAGGACCTTCCGTGCCTGCGCGACATAGGCATGCTCCCCACCTCGCTCTTCGACACCGAGCTGGCGGGGCGGCTCGCGGGCTTCCCGCGCGTCGGCCTCGGCGCGATGGTCGAGTCCGTCCTCGGCTACGCCCTGGAGAAGGGCCACTCGGCCGTCGACTGGTCCACCCGCCCGCTGCCCGAGCCCTGGCTGCGGTACGCGGCGCTCGACGTCGAGCTCCTCGTCGACCTGCGCGACGCGCTGGAGAAGGAGCTGGACCGGCAGGGGAAGCTGGAGTGGGCGCACCAGGAGTTCGACGCGATCGCCTCCGCCCCGCCCGCCCCGCCCCGCAAGGACCCGTGGCGCCGCACCTCCGGCATGCACAAGGTGCGCCGCCGCCGTCAGATGGCGGTCGTCCGGGAGCTGTGGACGGCCCGTGACAAGGTCGCCCAGCGGCGGGACGTCTCCCCCGGCAAGGTGCTGAGCGACGCCGCGATCGTCGAGGCGGCGCTCGCGGTGCCGGTGAACGTGGCCGCGCTGACGGCGCTGCCCGGCTTCGGCAACCGCATGGGCCGCCGTCAGCTGGAGCAGTGGCAGGCCGCGGTGGACCGGGCCAGGGCCCTGCCGGAGAGCGAGCTCCCCCAGCCGGGCCAGCAGGTCGCCGGCCCGCCCCCGCCGCGCGCCTGGGCGGACAAGGACCCGGTCGCGGCGGCCCGCCTCTCGGCGGCCCGCACGGCGGTCACGGCCCTCGCGGAGGAGCTGAACCTCCCCCAGGAGAACCTGATCACCCCGGACACGGTCCGCCGCGTCTGCTGGGAGCCGCCGACCCCGGCAACCCCGGAAACGGTGGCCGCCGCCCTGACGGGCCACGGCGCCCGCCCGTGGCAGGTCGGACTGGTGACCCCGCTCCTGCTGGAGGCGCTGTCGGCGACGGCGTGACCCCGCTTCGGTGGAGCCCCCGGCCGCGTGCGGCCGGGGGCTCCACCGTCGTACGGGATCCCGCGCGGCGCCTACGGGACCGGGCTGAGGTCCCCGTTGGTGTCCATGTCGAAGACGCCGTGGGTCTTGCCGTCGACCTTGAGGTGCTTGAGCCAGTGCTTCGAGAGGTTGTGCACGTTCTTGTGCTGCATCTCCCAGACCACGGAATGGCCCGCGCAGGCCAGCTTGACCATCAGCTTGTGCGAACCCGCGACGGCGTCGTAGAGCGCGGGGACGGAGAAGTTGAGTTCCGGGTTCGTGTTGGGCGGTGACGTGTTCACCTGCTTGTCGTACTCCCCGTACACCATCAGTACGGGGACGCTGCCGCCGAGCACTCCGCCCTGGGCCGCAGTGGTGTTGTTCCACCCCCACCTGACGAAGTTCCTGATCCGGTTGAACCCCGTCGGGGGTCCCCACGTGCTGCCGATCGGGTCATTGGCCATGATCGCGTCCCAGGCCACGTCGACGATGCCGGGCGCGCGCTGCCCCTCGCAGGGCGCCTCGGCCTTCCAGCCCTGGTCGAACCCCGTCTTCCCGCCGATGAAGGTCGGGAAGCCCTGGAGCGGAAGCGCGGCCGGTGCGTTCGACGTGCCGAGGGGCGGGAAGATCGGCGCCAGCAGGAACAGGCTCGACACCTTCGTGGGGTTCTTGACCGCGTACGGGCCCATGGTGAACGCGGCGGCGGACCAGCCGACGAAGGCGACCTTCTCCACGCCGCACTCGGCGCGGATGAAGTCCACGACGGCGTTCAGCTCGTCCCGGTCGCTGTTCGAGTTGGTCAGCTGGAACGGGTAGCTCGGCGGGCCCGGAACGAATCCCGGCGGCCGCGGCGTCAGCAGGGGCTGCTGGGCCGGGTTGACGTTGTGGGGGTCGTCCATCTTGGGGCGCGGGGAGCGTCCGGACCCCTGGAGGTCCATCATGAAGACGTCGTAGCCGGCCTTCGCCAGCGCCTCGGCCCAGCTGTACGACTGGTGCTGGAGGTCGAAGCCCGCGAGCACCGGAACGCTCCGGCCGTGGAGCATGAGGACCGGCGTACGCGTCCCGACGGACGTGTCGCGCCGTTCCCTCACGAAGAGCTCGACCGCGTCGCCCGCGTTCGCGGGGACGGTGGACGTGTGGGGGACGGCGTGGTCGATGGTGACGATCGCCATGGGAGTCCTTTCCGTGCACAGCGCCGGGGCACGGTGCCCCGGCGCTGTGCAGCCTCCGCCCGCCGGCGGGTGTCCGCGGCGCGACGCGGCCGCCGCCCTGGGCCCATCGGGTTGCAGGACCGTTCGATCGGACGGGCGTACGCGGGGGGCGCGCGAGCGTCCCGGTGGGATCCTCGGGGTGTGACCTTCACCGCTTGCCCCCCAAGGACTGGGCAGCCCGGTTACTCACAAGTAGCATGGGGGAAGCAAGCGCACGCTTAGGCGTGTCGCCGCAGCAGTGCCATCCCGCACCCTGGAGGAGAGCCAACGTGCCTCGTAGCGTCAGGGATGTCGTCTTCGTCGACGGCGTCCGCACCCCGTTCGGCAAGGCGGGCCCGAAGGGCATCTACCACGAGACCCGCGCCGACGACCTCGTCGTCAAGGCCATCCGGGAGCTGCTGCGCCGCAACCCCGGCCTCGACCCCGCGAAGATCGACGAGGTCGCCATCGCCGCGACCACGCAGATCGGTGACCAGGGCCTGACCCTCGGCCGTACGGCGGGCATCCTCGCCGGGCTGCCGCAGTCGGTGCCGGGCTACTCGATCGACCGCATGTGCGCCGGCGCGCTGACCGCCGTCACCTCGGTCGCCGGTTCGATCGCCTTCGGCGCGTACGACGCCGTCATCGCCGGTGGTGTCGAGCACATGGGCCGCCACCCCATGGGCGAGGGCGTCGACCCGAACCCGCGGTTCGTGAGCGAGAAGCTGGTCGACGAGTCCGCCCTCTTCATGGGCATGACCGCCGAGAACCTGCACGACCGCTACCCGAGCATCACCAAGCAGCGCGCCGACGAGTACGCCGTGCGCTCGCAGGAGAAGGCCGCCAAGGCGTACGCCGACGGCAAGATCCAGCAGGACCTGGTGCCGATCTCGGTGCGCCGTACCGACGCCTCCACCGGCGAGACCGGCTGGGGCCTGGTCACCGCCGACGAGCCGATGCGCCCGGGCACCACCCTGGAGTCGCTGGCCAACCTGAAGACGCCGTTCCGCGTCCACGGCAACGTCACCGCGGGCAACGCGGCCGGTCTCAACGACGGCGCCACCGCCTCGATCATCGCCTCCGAGGACTTCGCCCGCGAGCACGACCTCCCGGTCAAGATGCGCCTCGTCTCGTACGCCTTCGCCGGCGTCGAGCCCGAGGTCATGGGCTACGGCCCGATCCCGGCGACCGAGAAGGCCCTCGCCAAGGCCGGTCTGTCGATCGAGGACATCGACCTCTTCGAGGTCAACGAGGCCTTCGCGGTCCAGGTCCTCGCGTTCCTGGAGCACTACGGCATCGCCGACGACGACGCCCGCGTCAACCAGTACGGCGGCGCCATCGCGTACGGCCACCCGCTCGCCTCCTCCGGCGTCCGTCTGATGACGCAGCTGGCCCGCCAGTTCGAGGAGAACCCGCAGGTCCGCTACGGCCTCAACACCATGTGCGTCGGCTTCGGCATGGGCGCGACGGTCATCTGGGAAAACCCCCACTGGGAGGGCAAGTGAGCACCACCGCCGAGCTTCTGAAGGGCGCCGCCGCGCTCTTCCCCGACGAGGTCGTCACGAGCGCCCACGTACGGCACTTCGAACTGCCCGCCGGTGCCGGTCGGTTCGCGCTGATCACGCTGGACAACGGCTTCGACCACACCAAGCCGACCACCTTCGGCCCGCAGTCGCTCGCCAACCTGAACGCGGCGATCGACCAGGTCGAGGCGGAGGCCGCCAACGGTGAGATCACCGGCGCCGGCATCACCGGCAAGCCGTTCATCTTCGCCGTCGGCGCCGACCTCAAGGGCGTCGAGCTGCTGAAGAAGCACGACGAGGCCCTCGCCATCGGCAAGGGCGGCCACGACGTCTTCAAGCGTCTGTCCGCGCTCGCCGTGCCGACCTTCGCGTACTACAACGGCGCGGCCATGGGCGGCGGCGTCGAGGTCGGTCTGCACTGCACCTACCGCACCGTGTCGAAGGCCCTGCCGGCGTTCTCGCTGCCCGAGGTCTTCCTCGGCCTGGTGCCCGGCTGGGGCGGCTGCGCGATCCTGCCGAACCTGATCGGCGCCGAGAAGGCCGTCTCGGTCGTCATCGAGAACTCGCTGAACCAGAACCGTCAGCTCAAGGGCAAGCAGGTCTTCGAGCTCGGCATCGCCGACGCGCTGTTCGAGGGCGCGGACTTCCTGGAGCAGTCGCTGATCTGGACGGCCTCCGTCCTGAACGGCTCCGTCACCGTCGAGCGCCCCGAGATCGACCGCGGCGAGGGCTGGGACCAGGCCGTCGCCAAGGGCCGTGCCATCGCCGACTCCAAGGTGCACGGCGCCGCCCCGGCCGCCTACCGCGCCCTCGACATCATCGAGGCCGCCAAGGACGGGGACCTGCAGAAGGGCTTCGACGCCGAGGACCAGGCCCTCGCGGACCTGATCATGGGCGGCGAGCTGCGCTCCGGCATCTACGCCTTCAACCTGGTGCAGAAGCGCGGCAAGCGTCCCGCCGGTGCCCCGGACAAGTCGCTGGCCCGCCCGGTCACCAAGGTCGGTGTCGTCGGCGCCGGTCTGATGGCCTCCCAGCTGGCCCTGCTCTTCCTGCGCCGCCTCGAGGTGCCGGTCGTCCTGACCGACATCGACCAGGAGCGCGTCGACAAGGGCGTGGGCTACGTCCACGCCGAGATCGAGAAGCTGCTCGGCAAGGGCCGGATCAACCAGGACAAGGCCAACCGTCTCAAGGGCCTGGTCTCCGGTGTCCTGGACAAGGCCGAGGGCTTCGCCGACGCGGACTTCATCATCGAGGCCGTGTTCGAGGAGATGTCCGTCAAGCAGAAGGTGTTCGCGGAGGTCGAGGCGGTCGCCCCGGCGCACGCGATCCTCGCCACCAACACCTCCTCGCTGTCGGTCTCCGAGATGGCGTCGAAGCTCCAGCACCCGGAGCGCGTGGTCGGCTTCCACTTCTTCAACCCGGTCGCGATCCTCCCGCTCCTGGAGATCGTCCGCGGCGAGCAGACGGACGAGGCCTCCCTGGCCACCGCGTTCGGTGTCGCGAAGAAGCTGAAGAAGACCGCGGTCCTGACGAAGGACGCCCCGGCGTTCGTCGTGAACCGCATCCTCACCCGCTTCATGGGCGAGATCCAGAACGTCATCGACGAGGGCACGTCGGTCGAGACGGCCGAGAAGGCCATCGAGCCGCTCGGCCTGCCGATGTCGCCGCTGGTCCTCCTGGAGCTCGTCGGCCCGGCGATCGGTCTGCACGTCTCCGAGACCCTGAACCGCGCCTTCCCCGAGCGCTTCACCGTCTCCCCCAACCTGAAGGCCGTCGTCGAGGCCGGCAAGCGCGGCTTCTACGTCTACAAGCCCGAGAACGGCTTCAAGCCGGAGCTCGACCCCGAGGTCGCCGCCCTCCTCGTCCAGGGCGACTCCGTCCTGACGGAGGAGCAGGTCCGCGACCGCGTCCTGGACGCGGTGGCGCAGGAGATCGGCCTGATGCTGGAGGAGGGTGTCGTCGCCGAGGCGCAGGACATCGACCTCTGCCTGATCACGGGCGCGGGCTGGCCCTTCCACCTGGGCGGCATCACGCCGTACCTGGACCGTGAGGGCGTCTCCGAGCGCGTCAACGGCAAGCGTTTCCTGGCGCAGGGCGTGGCGAGCGTCCCGGCGTAACACCGGAGTTCACCCCCTCAGGGCGTACGCGAACGGCCCCGGCACCTTCTCCAGGTGCCGGGGCCGTTCCCGTGCGAGAGGGGTACGGGGGCGGGCTCGCCCCCGTCACCGGGCTCAGCCCACGGGGCGCCAGCCCTCCAGGAGAAGGCCGTCCGCCGCCGCCTTCTGGCGCGTGGTGACCAGCGTCTTCCCGCCGGCCAGGGCCATCGCGACCAGGCGCCCGTCGAGGCCCCGGGTGAGGACCGTGGTCAGCTCCCCGCGCGCCTCACCGGTCTCCGACCAGCGGGCGCCCGACTCCTCCTGCTCGCTCGGGTAGGCGGCGAGGGCGAGCCGGCCGTCCGCCGACTGCTGGGCGAGGACCGTGCAGTCGAAGCCGTCGATCAGACAGCGGGTCGCGGTCAGCCGTCCCGTACCGACCGCGTCGGCGAGCCGCACCGGCGCCAGACCGCGCCCCGGGGACCAGGCGCGGATCCCGCCGTCCTTGTCGCCGTAGTAGACCGTCACGTGCCCCGACGGGCCCGTCACCGCCGCGAGCGTGCCGAAGGCGACCTCCGCCGGCACCACGTCCTGCCGGACGGGCTTGGCCCCGGACTCCTCCTGGACGTACCGGAGGAGGCCCTTCGCGGTCGCCGTGAGGAGCTCGACGCGCCCCTGGCCGTTGACCGCCGCCACCGGGGACGGGTCGGTGCCCGAGCCGTGCAGGTCCCACCACGGGTGCCAGCCGCCCGCGTCCTTCTGCGCCCGTACGCTCAGCCCGCCGCCGCCGTTCCGTACGAAGGCGTACGCGCGGCCCTGGGCGTCCACCGCGACGGCCGGGTTGCCCGTCCACGGTCCCTTGCCGTTCGAGTGTCCGATGGAGCGCCACGCCACGGCCGGACGGCCCGTCTGGAACTGGATGCTGTGCACCAGCTCGACGTGCTCCTCGTCCCCGGCCGTGGGCCGCAGCCCGACGAGGTGGACGTAGCGGTCGGCGCCCTGGCCGACCGCGAGGAAGGGCGTCAGCCCGTCGCCGCCGAGCGAGACCGGCCCGCTCCAGCCGCCCTCGGGCTCCTCGGTCCAGCGCATCACCTCACCCGCCCGGGGCAGGTACGCGCTGAACCGTCCCTCCTCCCCTCTCGTCAGCCAGCTGCCCTGGAGGAGAGGGGCGGAAGTGGAACCGTGGGCAGAGGCTGTGGGGGCCTGGGATCGATTCGCCATGGGGGGATCCAGCGCTCCGGTCGTCGGGGGAGTTCGGGTACGAACCGACTGTAGTCGCCCGCCCGAACGCCTCTGCCCGCCCGGTGCCTTGCCCGCTCAGTACCGCGCTTCCCGGCCCTGCTGACCCAACCGGCTGTGCTTGCGCCCGTACAGGAAGTACACGACGATGCCGATCACCATCCACACCGCGAAGCGGAACCAGGTCTCGCCCGGCAGGTTGAGCATCAGCCAGAACGAGGCGGCGATGGAGATGATCGGCAGCACCGGCACCCAGGGAGTGCGGAAGGAGCGCGGCAGGTCGGGGCGGGTGCGGCGGAGCACCATGACGCCGACGGCGACGACGACGAAGGCGAAGAGCGTGCCGATGTTCACCAGGGTCGCGAGCTCGTTGATGCTGGTGAAGCCGGCGACGATGGAGATGATCACACCGAGCAGGATCGTCGGGCGGTACGGGGTCCGGAACTTCGGGTGCGTGACCGAGAAGAAGCGCGGCAGCAGGCCGTCGCGGCTCATCGCGAAGAAGACGCGGGTCTGGCCGAGGAGCAGGATCAGACAGACCGTGGTGAGGCCGACGGCGGCGCCGAAGCTGATCACGCCGGCGTAGAAGGGATGCCCGGCGGCTTTGAAGGCGTCGGCGAGCGGGGCGCTCACCGACAGCTCGGTGTAGTGCTGCATGCCGGTGACGACGAGGGCCACGGCCACGTACAGCACGGTGCAGATGAGGAGGGAGCCGAGGATGCCCCGGGGCATGTCCCGCTGCGGCAGCTTGGTCTCCTCGGCGGCGGTGGCGACCACGTCGAAGCCGATGAAGGCGAAGAAGACGACCGAGGCGGCGGTGAAGATGCCCATCACGCCGAAGTTGGTCGGCTCGTAGCCGAAGAGGACCGTGAGGAGCGGGGAGTCCCAGTTGGAGCCGCCGCCCTCCGGGGTGACGGCCGGCGGGATGAACGGCTTGTAGTTGTCGCCGACGATGAAGAACAGGCCGGCGATGATCACGATCATCACCACGGTGACCTTGATGGCCACGACGACCGCGGTGATCCGGGCGGAGAGCTTCATGCCCAGGACGAGGACCACGGTCAGCACCAGGACCAGCAGGAACGCCAGGATGTCGAAGGTTCCGCCCGCCACGTCCGGGCCTTCGAGCGAGGCCGGCAGGTGCCAGCCGATGTTGTCCATCAGCGAGCGGACGTACCCCGACCAGCCGACGGCGACCACCGCCGTACCGAGGGCGAACTCCAGGACGAGGTCCCAGCCGATGATCCAGGCGGGCAGCTCGCCGATCGAGGCGTACGCGAAGGTGTACGCCGATCCCGCCACCGGCACCGTCGAGGCGAACTCGGCGTAGCAGAGGGCGGCGAGGGCGCACACGATGCCGGCCGCCACGAAGGCGAGGGCCGTGGCCGGTCCCGCGTTCTCCTTGGCGACCTTGCCGGTGAGGACGAAGATGCCGGTGCCGATGATGACGCCGACGCCGAAGACGGTCAGATCCCATGCCGACAGGGATTTCCGGAGCGCGTGCTCGGGTTCCTCCGTGTCGCGGATCGACTGCTCGACCGATTTGGTCCGGAAGATTCCGGAGTTCGCCCGTGGCTGCTGGTCCGTACTCACCGTCGTACCTCCATGCCAGGGAACTGCCCGCTTTAGGGTCAGAATGCACGCGGAAGGGCCGGTCGGCACTCCGAAGAGTGATCCGACCGGCCCAAAGGTGACGCGGGGTGACGTCGTTCGTCAGTCGCGCGCGGGCTCCACGGCCTTCGCGCTGGTGTCGGTGGGGGTCCCCCCTGCTCGAGCGGAGTCGAGAGCTCGGGGGAGGCCGTCCAGACGCGAGACCAGACCGGTGACCTGACGGGCGATGTCCGGGGCGGTCAGCCCGATCTCGGCCATGACCTCGCCGCGCGAGGCGTGGTCGAGGAAGCGCGGCGGGATGCCGAAGTCACGCAGCGGCACGTCCACTCCGGCGTCGCGCAGCGCCTGGGCGACGGCCGAGCCGACGCCGCCGACACGGCTGTTGTCCTCGACGGTGACGACGACGCGGTGGCGCTCGGCGAGCGGGGCGAGGGCCTCGTCGACGGGCTTGACCCAACGGGGGTCGACGACGGTGGTGGAGATGCCCTGCCGGTCGAGGAGGTCGGCGATCTCCAGGCACATGGGCGCGAGGGCGCCCACGGAGACCAGGAGGACGTCCGGCCGGTCGGAGCCGGGCTCGCGGAGCACGTCCATGCCGCCGACGCGGCGCAGGGCCGGTACGGCGGGGCCGACGGCGCCCTTGGAGAAGCGGACGACGGTCGGGGCGTCGGTGACCTCGACGGCCTCGCGCAGCTGGGCGCGGACCTGGTCGGCGTCGCGCGGTGCGGCGAGCCGCAGGCCGGGTACGACCTGGAGGATCGACATGTCCCACATGCCGTTGTGGGAGGCGCCGTCGGTGCCGGTGACGCCGGCCCGGTCCAGGACGAAGGTGACGCCGCACTTGTGCAGGGCGACGTCCATGAGGACCTGGTCGAAGGCGCGGTTGAGGAAGGTCGCGTAGACGGCGAAGACCGGGTGGAGTCCGCCGGTGGCAAGGCCGGCCGCGGAGACGGCGGCGTGCTGTTCGGCGATGCCGACGTCGAAGACCCGCTCGGGGAAGGCCTTGGCGAACTTGTCGAGGCCGACGGGCTGGAGCATGGCCGCGGTGATCGCGACGATGTCCGCGCGCTCCTTGCCGAGCTCGACCATCTCCTGGGCGAAGACGCCCGTCCAGTCGGCGCCCGAGGAGGCGATGGGCAGACCGGTGTCGGGGTGGATCTTGCCGACGGCGTGGAAGCGGTCGGCCTCGTCCTGGAGGGCCGGCTGGTAGCCGCGGCCCTTCTCGGTGAGGCAGTGGACGATGACCGGGCCGCCGAAGCGCTTGGCGCGGGTCAGCGCGGACTCCAGTGCCTCGATGTCGTGGCCGTCGATGGGGCCGACGTACTTGAGGCCGAGGTCCTCGAACATGCCCTGCGGGGCGATGAAGTCCTTGAGGCCCTTCTTGGCGCCGTGCAGGGTCTCGTAGAGCGGCTTCCCGACGACCGGGGTGCGCTCCAGGATGTCCTTGCCGCGGGCGAGGAAGCGCTCGTAGCCGTCGGTGGTGCGCAGGGTCGCCAGGTGGTTGGCGAGGCCGCCGATGGTCGGGGCGTAGGAGCGCTCGTTGTCGTTGACGACGATGACGAGCGGGCGGTCCTTGGCGGCGGCGATGTTGTTCAGCGCCTCCCAGGCCATGCCGCCCGTGAGGGCTCCGTCGCCGATGACGGCGACGACGTGGTCGTCCTTCTTCAGGACCTCGTTGGCCTTGGCGAGGCCGTCGGCCCAGCCGAGGACGGTCGAGGCGTGCGAGTTCTCGATCACGTCGTGCTCGGACTCCGCCTGCGAGGGGTAGCCGGAGAGGCCGCCCTTCATCTTGAGCTTGGAGAAGTCCTGGCGGCCGGTGAGCAGCTTGTGGACGTAGCTCTGGTGTCCGGTGTCCCAGAGGACCTTGTCCTTCGGGGAGTCGAACACCCGGTGCAGGGCGATGGTCAGCTCGACCACACCGAGGTTGGGGCCGAGGTGCCCGCCGGTCTTGGAGACGGCGTCCACGAGGAACGTCCTGATCTCGTCGGCCAGCTGGTCCAGCTGTTCCGGGGAAAGCCGGTCCAGATCTCGCGGTCCCCTGATACGGGTCAGCAGAGCCACCCGTGCCTCCTTGCGTTTGAGCTGGTCGAGCTTGCCGATTTGTCGAGTCTAATGTTCCGTCTTGGATCGCGGGCATCGGGCCAGGGGGTGAGGCGTCACCCTCATGGCGGACGGTCCGCTGATCTGTACGGCTCTGTGCGTGGATCTGTACGGCTCTGTACGTGGATCTGTACGGGCGGTGCACTGCTCCGGACGCAGCAGTGCCCGGCGCCGGTTTCGCGGCGCCGGGCGGTGTGGCGAGCGTTACGCGCGGGGCGACCCTACGCGCGGCCGGCCGTCTTCTGCGTCTTGCGGGAGACCGAGTCGATGATCACGGCGATGAGCAGGACCGCTCCGGTGATCATGTACTGGATCGCGTTCGAGGACAGGTTCATCTGGTTGAGGCCCTGGACGATCGACTGGATGACCAGGATGCCCAGGAGCGCCGACCAGACCTTGCCGCGTCCGCCGAAGAGGGACGTGCCGCCGATGACCGCCGCGGCGATGCACATCATGAGCTGGTTGCCGCCGCCGAGGGAGCGGTCGGCGCCGCCGGTGGCGGAGGCGAGGAAGAGGCCGCCGATCGCGCCCATGGTGCCGGAGATCATGAAGACCGAGATCCGGATCCACGAGACGTTGATGCCGGCGCGGCGCGCCGCCTCGATGCCGCCGCCGACCGCGAAGACCTGCCGGCCGTACGTGGTGCGGCGCAGGACGAAGTCGGTGACCAGCAGGATCACCAGGAAGATCACCAGGGAGAGCGGGAGGCCCTGCTCCTGGTTGAAGCCGTACGCGGCGACGAGGACCAGGACCGCCAGGACGGCGGTGCGCAGGATGATCTCGCTCTGCGGGCGGTGCGGGAGCTCGGCGGCCTTGCGGCGGCGCGAGTCGCGCAGCTGGGCGAGGTAGAAGGCGGCGACGACGACCACGGCGAGGCCGTAGGCGGCGGCGACGTCGGAGAAGTAGTACTTCGTGAGGTCGCCGACGAAGCTGCCGATCGGCGTGGGGATGGTGGACCGGTCGCCCATCACCCAGGTCTGCAGGCCGGCCCAGCCGAGGAAGCCGGCGAGGGTGACGACGAAGGCGGGCACGCCGATCTTGGCGAAGATCAGACCGTGGAAGGCGCCGATCAGGGTGCCGGAGAGGATGCCGAGGACGATCGCGAGCCCGTCCGGCATGTCCGTGCCGAGGACGCCCCAGACCGCGCCGGCGAGGCCCGCCACGGAGCCGACGGCGAGGTCGATCTCGCCGAGCAGCAGGACGAAGACGATGCCGACGGCCATGATGCCGGGGCCGACCGCGTACAGCGTGATCTGGTCGAGGTTGTACGAGGTGATGAAGTTGCCGGTGAGGGCCTGGAAGACGATGCCGATGACGATGAGGCCGACGACGACCGGCAGCGAGCCGATCTCGCCGGAGCGGATCTTGCGCTTGAACTCGTCGACGTAGCCCTTGAGGCCCTGCTGGCGGACGAGGAGGCGGGGGTCGACGGCGGGGATCGCGGCGGCGGCCGGGGCCTGCTCGCCCGTCCGGGGGTCCGGCACGGCCGCCTGGTCGCTCGCGGCCTGAGCGGGCTGCGGGGTCTGCGGGGTCTTGCTCACTTCGCTACCTCCGCGTTGCGCGCCTGGCGGCGGGTCACGGCGTTGTCCGTGGCTCCCGTGATCGCGGCGATGATCTCTTCGTGCGTGGTGGTGGCCACCGGGAAGGTGCCGTTGTTCCGGCCCAGGCGCAGCACCGCAACGGTGTCGGCGACGGCCTTCACGTCGGCCATGTTGTGGCTGATGAGGATGACGCCGAGGCCCTGCTCGCGCAGCCGCTCGACCAGGTCGAGGACCTGTGCGGTCTGCTCGACGCCGAGGGCGGCGGTCGGCTCGTCCAGGATCACGATCTTGGGGTTGCCGACGAGGGCGCGCGCGATGGCGACGACCTGCCGCTGACCGCCGGAGAGGGCGGCGACGGGGATGCGGACGCTGGGGATGCGGATGGAGAGGGTCGAAAGGAGGTCCTTCGCCCGCTTCTCCATGGCGACCTCGTCGAGGACGCCGCCCTTCTTGATCTCCCGGCCGAGGAACAGGTTGGCGACGACGTCGAGGTTGTCGCAGAGCGCGAGGTCCTGGTAGACGGTCGCGACACCGAGGTTCTGGGAGTCGTGCGGGCGGTTGATCTCGACCGGCTCGCCCTCCCACTCGATGACGCCCTCGTCGATGGGGTGCACGCCGGCGATCGTCTTGACGAGCGTCGACTTGCCCGCTCCGTTGTCGCCGACGAGCGCGACGACCTCTCCTGCGTGGACTTCGAGATCGACACCGGAGAGGACCTGAACCGCTCCGAACCGCTTGAAGATCCCGCGCAACGCCAACACGGGCGTCTGGGACACGTGAACCAACTCCTTCGCCACCGGTGCGGCGGCGGGCATGGCGCGCCGCCCGGGCGGCGCCGAAATCTGAGGGGGGCTTGCACGTCCGGCTCCCGGACCGACAGCGGGGTCTGGGTCGGCCGGGAACCGGACGGCGTGGGTGGGGACGGAACCCGTTCGTGGTGCGTATCCGCCGCGCACTCCTTCACCTCTTGCACGTGGCGGCCGGCCGGGGGGCCGGTCGCACGGGCGGGAAGCGGGGACGGGGCGGTCGTACGCGACGCACGGGGGTCCGTCGCCGGGGAGCCGGGCCCGTGAGGGCCCGGCCGGGCTCAGGACGAGGCCCGGAGGGTTACTTGATGCCCAGCTCGGTGCACTTGGCGGCGAGGTCCGCGGTGCAGATGTCGGCGGCCTTGTAGATGCCGTCGGCGATCACCGTGGACTGGATGTTGGCCTTGTCGACCACGACCGGGGGGAAGAGCGTGGAGGGCACGCCGTCGGTCGCGCCCTGCGCGCCGAGCTCCTTGCCCTTGAGCAGGTTCACCGCGAACTTGGCGGCCTCGGGGGCCAGCTGGAGCGGCGACTTGTAGATCGTGAAGGTCTGCGAGCCGGCGACGATGCGCTGGATGCCCGCGACCTCGGCGTCCTGGCCGCCGACCGGGACGTTCTTGACGCCGGCGTTCTCGAGGGAGGTGATGATGCCTCCGGCCATGCCGTCGTTGGCGGAGTAGACGGCGCCGATCTTGTCCTTGCCGACCGAGGAGATCGCGGCGGACATCTTCTCGCCGGCGACCTTCGGGTCCCACTCGCCGGACGCCTCGTAGGCGACCTTGCCGACCTTGCCGTCGAGCGCGGTGTGGGCGCCCTTCTTGAACAGCGCGGCGTTCGGGTCCTTCTCGTCACCGTTGATCATCACGACGTTGGCGGTGGCGGCCTTGGAGCCGAGGGCGGCGAGGAGCGCCTGGCCCTGGAGCTCGCCGACCTTGTTGTTGTCGTGGCTGACGTAGGCGTCGGCACCCGGGATGGCACGGTCGTACGCGACGACCTTGACGCCCTTGGCCTTCGCGTCCTTGAGCCAGCCCGCGGCCTTGGCCGAGTCCACCGGGTCGAGGGCGATGACCTTGACGCCGTCGGCGATCAGCTGGTCGAACTGCTGCTTCTGCTTGACGATGTCGGAGACCGCGTTGTTGTACACGATCTCGCAGTCGGAGCAGGCGGCCTTGACGGCCTTCTCGAACTGGGGCTTGTCCAGGGCCTCGTAGCGCGAGGTCTTGTTCTCGGGAAGGAGCAGACCGATCTTGGTCGAGCTGCCCTTGTCTTCGCTGTCTCCGCCACCGGCCTGGCCACAGGCGGCGAGCGAGAGGGCCATCGAGACCGCGGCCGTGGCTATGACGGCGCGACGCGTCACTGCGTTCATTGGGGTTGCCTCCCTGACGAGGCCGCGACGTTGCGGCCGAGGATGCACGAAGTCAACTCGGCCGCAACACCGTCGTCAAGAAGTAAATTCTTAACGAGATGACAACGGTGCCTTTCGTTATCTAAGTGAAGGCAGGCGTGGAGGTCGGGGCGGCCGCGGGCAGCGGGCTCTCCAACAGGGTCGAATCGCCCATCTCGCTCAGGACGAGGGCGAGGGCGCCCAGCACCTCCGCACGCCCGCCGAGCGCCCCCTGGGCCAGCGAGAGCTGCCGGGCGGCGCTGGGGATCGCGTACCGCGAGACGGAGTCCCTGATGGGCGCGAGCACCAGCTCGCCGGCCTCCGCGAGGTCGCCGCCGAGCACCACGCGGCTGGGGTTGAGGAGGTTGCAGAGGTTGGCGATGCCGCTGCCGATGTGCCGGCCGACATCGGCGATCACCCGGCGGCAGCCGGGGTCGCCCGCCCTGGCCAGCTGGACGACCCGTTCCATGGTCAGGTCCGGGCCGTGGCTGGGCTGGAGGAGCGGCAGGACGTAGCGGGCGGCGGTGAAGGTCTCCAGGCAGCCGCGGTTGCCGCAGCGGCAGACCGGTCCCGACTCGTCGAGGGTGATGTGCCCGATCTCGCCGGCGGTGCCGCCGGGGCCGCGGTAGACCCGCCCGTCGATGACGAGACCGGCACCGACGCCGCTGGCCACCTTGATGTACGCGAGGTCCTTGACGCCCCGCCCGCTCCCCCAGACCAGCTCGCCGAGCGCGCCCAGGTTGGCGTCGTTGTCGACGTGCACGGGGACGCCGAGGCGGCGGGAGAGCTCCTCGGCCGGGTTGATGCCGCTCCAGCCCGGCAGGATCGAGGTCGAGCCGAGCAGGCCGGAGGAGACGTCGATGGGGCCCGGTACGCCGAGACCGACGCCGATGACCTTGTCGCGGCCGATCCCGGTGGCCTCGATCAGCCGGGTGACCAGCTGCTCCGCCCGGTCGAAGCCCTCGGCGGCGGAGGCGTCCACGTCGAGCGGCTCGGCCTCCTCCGCCAGCACCTGATGGGCGAGGTTGCCGACGGCGACCCGCAGGTGGGTGTGGCCGAAGTCGACGCCGATGACGATGCCCGCGTCCCCGGAGAGCGAGACGCTGCGGGCCCTGCGGCCGCCCGCGGAGGTCGGGGTGACGTCGACCGTCCCGCCGTCCTTCAGCTCCCGCACGATGTTGGAGACCGTGGCGGCGGACAGGCCCGTCGCCCGGGCGATCTCCGCCTGGGTGAGCGAGCCGGCCATCCGCACCGCCCGGACGACCCGTTCGAGATTGGCCCTGTGCAGAGATGTCTGCGACCCCGGAGTCTCCATCGACTCACTCACTCCCACCGATTTCTCCAACATGTGAACCCTAAGGGGACGCTTTCGCCTTGCCCCCCGTCAAGACCTTGAGCGAGGGGCGTCGGGTGTCACGGCACACGAAGGGCCCCCGGCGCGGCGGCGCCGGGGGCCCTTCGGGGGTGTCGGAGAGGGCCGGAGAGGCCCGGGGATCACTTCACGGCGCCGGCGGTCAGACCGGCCACCACCTGCCGCTGGAAGATGATGTACGCGGCGAGGACCGGCAGCATGGCCATCACCAGACCCGCGAAGAGGCCGGACCAGTCGCCCTTGTAGCCCTGGCTGACGGCGAGCTGGACCAGACCCTGCGAGAGCACCTTCTTCTCCGGCTCGGTGTTGAGCACCGTCGGCAGCAGGTACTGGTTCCACTGGCCGAGGAAGTTGAAGATGCCGACGCTGATCAGACCGGGCTTGGCCATCGGCAGCATCACCTGGAAGAAGGTCCGGGTGTGCGAGGCGCCGTCCACGAAGGCCGCTTCCGCCACCGAGGTCGGCAGGGTGCGGAAGAAGGCGGTGAGGAAGAAGACGGTGAACGGCAGCGAGTACGCGATGTAGACGAGGATCAGGCCGTGCAGGGTGTTGAGCAGGGCCATGTTCTGCATCACGTAGAACAGCGGCACCAGCGCCAGGATGATCGGGAAGCTCATCCCTCCGATGAAGAGGAAGTAGATGAAGCGGCTGCCCGGGAAGTCGAAGCGGGCCAGCACGTAGGCCGCCATCGAGCCGAGGAGCAGCGTGCCGAAGAGCGAGCCGCCGACCACCAGGATGGTGTTCAGGAAGTAGTCGCTCATGTGCGCTTCGGTCCAGGCGCGCGACCAGTTCTCGAAGTGCAGCTTGTCGGGCAGCGCCCACGGCGAGGTGAAGATCGCCCTGTCGGTCTTGAAGGAGGTCATGACCGCCCAGAGCAGCGGCATGACGACCATGATCGCCCAGAGGATGAGCATGCCGTGCGAGAAGACGTTGAGGGCCGCGCCCTCGGCCTTGGCGGTCTTGCGCGGGGCGGCCGGCGGCGTCTTGGTGAGCACGGGACCGGAGCCGGACGGGGAGCCGGGGGTCTCGACGCCGGTGACGGCAGTGTCGGTCGTCTTCATCAGAACTCCAGCCGCTCGCGTCGGCCCAGCTTCATCACGACGGCCGCGAAGGCCAGCGTGACGACGAGGAGCGCGACACCGATGGTCGTTGCGTAGGCGGCCTGACCGTCCCGGAACGCCTTCTGGTACACGTACAGCGGAAGGACGATGGTGGAGTAGTCCGGCCCGCCGCCGTTGGGGCCTACGGTCATGATCTGGACGACGGCGAAGGACTCCGCGCCGAGCGCCAGGATGCCCATGTAGATCCACCCGGACTGCACGGTGTCCCAGAGCAGCGGCAGGGTGATCTTGAAGAAGGTGGTGAAGCGGTTCGCTCCGTCGAGGAGGGCCGCCTCGTAGAAGTCCCGCGGGATCGACGCCATGCCGGCCGAGAACAGGACCACGAAGAATCCGACCGTGGACCAGACGAGAACCACCATCACGCAGATGAGGGCGAGGTCCGGGTCGCCGAGCCAGTCCGGCTGAATACTGTCGAGACCGACACCCTTCAGTACGGAATTGATCGCTCCGCTGTTCGGGTTGTAGGCGAACTGGAAGAGCAGCGCGACGATCGCGATCGACAGCACCTGCGGGAAGAAATAGACGATCTTATAGAACGACGATCCGCGTACGCCCGCGATGGCCGCTCCCCTGCGGCGCCGACCGCCGACATTGAGCATGAAGGCGAAGAACAGCGCGAGGCCGACGGTCACCAGCGGCAGTACCACCGCGAAGGTCAGACTGTGCTGGAGCGATTTCCAGAAGACCTCGTCGTCCAGCATTCTGCTGTAGTTGTCGAACCCGACCATCCCGAATTCGGGACTCAGCCCGGTCCAGTCCGTGAACGAGTAGTAGATGGACTGGATGAACGGCCAGATGACGAACAGCGCGTAGAGCGCGAGGGGGGCCGCCAGGAACCCCACGATGAAACGGTACTTGCCGTGTTGCATTTCCTACCGACCCCGATCTTCCCGCGGAGGCGCGCCGCTGCTGCCACGCGCTAGGGGGCCGGGGCCCGCTCCCGGTCGGCGGGAAGGGGCCCCGGCACTGCTCACTGGTGCTTGTAGTGCTTGATCGAGGAGTCCTGGGCCGCCTCGTCGGCGAACTTCTGGATCTTCTTGATCGTCTCGGCCGGGGTGGCGCGGCCGGCCATCAGCTCGCCGATACCGGCGACACCGATCTTCTCCTTCTGCAGCGCGACGTACCAGTCCTGCAGACGGGGGTTGACGACGTTCTGGCCGGCCTTGTCCAGGGCGGCGACGCCGGACTTGAGGCCCGGGGTCAGCTCGATGCCGTCGGTGCCGCCGTTGAGGGCGGTCAGCGACTTCACGGACTGCGTGAAGTTCTTGGAGGAGGCCTCGCTGAGCATGATGCGCAGCTGCTCCATGCCGCCCTCGGCGTTCTTCGCCTTCGCGGGGACGATGAAGGGCTCGCCGCCGGACGCCCAGATCGTGCCGAACGGCAACTTGTCGGAGGCGTCCAGGCCGGTCGGGCCGGAGACGGCCAGGTTGAAGTCGGCCGGCATGGTCTTCGCCGCCTCGTTCTCGACCCAGGAGCCGTTCGGGATGAACAGCGCCTTGCCCTCGGTCCAGGCGGTCTGCGACTGGATGTGGTCGAGGCCGGGGGTGCCCTTGAGGACGTACCCCTTCCTGACGAGCTCGTAGTACGCCTCGAAACACGCCTTGACCGCGGGGTGCTCCCAGGCCTTCGGCTCCAGGTTGTCGATGGCGTCCAGGACCTCGCGGCCGCCGACCTTGGCGATCATCGGGTACAGCGAGAACGGGACGTAGTACGGGTGCTTGCCCGCGTACGTCCAGCCGGCGATGCCCTTCTTCTTGGCCTTCTCGCAGACGGCCAGCATCTCGTCCCAGGTCTCGGGGTACTTGGCGTCGAGGGAGTCGAGCAGCTTCTGCGAGTACCAGACGCCGTAGACCGTGTAGGCGTAGTACATGATCCACACCGGGTCGCCGTCGAACTGGCCCATCTCGACGATGCCGGGACGCAGGGTCTCGCGGACCGTCTTCTTCGGGTCGTCGACGGAGGGCGAGTCGAGCAGCGGGGTGAGGTCCATCAGCTGCTTCTGGCCGACGAGGACACCCATGTCCATCTGCTCGGCGCCGGAGTTGTCGATGAGGTCCGGCGGGGTGCCACCGTTGAAGCGCGGCTGCAGCGTGGTGGTGATCTTCTGAGTCGGGGTGAACTTGACCTTCGCCTTGGGATAATTCGTCTCGTAGATCTTGATGGCGTCCTTGGCGTAGTCCTGCCCGAAACCACCGTCGAAGAGGACGAAATCAAGCCCTGCCGACTCGTTCACCCCGAGCGGGTTCTTTTCGGACTTCTGGCCCTTCTCGACCTTTCCGTTGCCACTGGCGTCGCTGCTCGCGCAGGCGGAGAGGAAGCCCATCGTCGGCACCGAGATCAGACCGATCGCCGCGGAACGCTTGATCAGATCGCGACGGCCGAGGCCGCCCTCATTGGTGTGTGCGGAGGTGGATCCCATGCTCAAGTCCTCGCCTTCATTCAGGACTCAGGCGGTGTACCGGTCGCCCGTACTCACTCGCCTCAGGCGAAGGGCCCCGCCACCGCGGTCATTTGCAGCCGGGTCGTGCACGCGTCGGGCCTCGCCGGAGCTTTCCGACGGGCTGGACGCCGACAGGTATAGTCCACTTCCCTTCACCGGAGCAAGATCGAAAGCAGGTTTCAGCAACCATCTTTCCCGAGTTGAGACCTCCGGGATAAGCGCGCCGAATCTGCGGCGTTTCGTCCAACCGTTGGCCCTGTAACACCCTTGACAGCACATCAGACCTCCACATATTGGGGGCCTTGCCGCACGATTGGCTGGACCGAACCGTGCCGAGTGGTGCGCTGCGGGGGCAAAAGGGGACATACGTCCGTGACCGAAACAGTTGTGTCACAGACCCGTCGCCCGGTGAAGATTCCGTAAGGAAGGGCGAGATCATAGAGGTCTCGCCGACGCCCGTCCTCGCGACGGAGGCACGGCGAACCTGCCTGTTACCTACGCATCTGGAGTATTACGTGGCCAAATCTTCTGGCCTGAACCGTACGGGCGTTCTGACCCGTGTCACGGTCGCGGCGATCACGGCGGCCCTGGTGGGCACGACGACCTCCGCGGTCGCGGCGGACGCGCCGCAGCCCGACCGCTCCGCGACCGGCGTCGTGGAGTCGGCGCCGCGCGCCGGCGCGCTCGCCGCCACGGCCGCGGTGACGCCGAGGAACTCCCTCTACGGCGCCGTCAGCAGCGGCGCGCTCTACCGCTACGACCTCAACGGCACCGGTGGCCTGAAGGCCTCCGTGAGCAGCGGCAGCGGCTGGCAGTACAGCAAGTTCATCACGCAGGCGGACCACAACGCCGACGGTCGCTCGGACGCCCTCTGGTTCGTCGAGAACGGCCGTCTCGCCCACATGCGGTTCGACGCCAACCCGACCGACATCGGCGGCGGCTGGGGCAGCTACACCAAGGTGTTCTCGGCGAGCAACACCGGCGGCGGCGCCGCCGACGACCTGTTCGCGCGGGACACCTCGGGCGTGCTCTGGCACTACCTGGGCTACGGCACCGGCAAGCTCACCCCGCGCTACAAGGTCGGCACCGGTTGGAACGCCTACAACCAGATCACCGGCAAGGGCGACCTGACCAACGACGGCAAGGCCGACATCGTCGCGCGTGACGGTTCGGGCGTGCTGTGGCTGTACAAGGGCACCGGCAACTACAAGGCGCCCTTCACCACCCGCACCCGCATCGGCGCCGGCTGGGGCGGCTTCAACAACCTGCTCTCCGTCGGCGACATCAACTACGACGGCATCGCGGACCTCACCGCCCGTGACGGTTCGGGTGCGCTGTGGCTGTACAAGGGCACGGGTAACGCGTCCTCCCCGTTCCACACCAAGGTAAAGATCGGCACGGCCGGCTGGAACGGCTTCCGCCTCATGTTCTGATCCTTCGTCCGCCTCCGGGTGAACGAGCGAAAGGGCCCCGCTCCTCTTCCGAGGAGCGGGGCCCTTTCCGCTTGCTACCGGATCAGCGGGGGTCAGCCACGGATCAGGTTGCGGAGCACGTACTGCATGATGCCGCCGTTGCGGTAGTAGTCCGCCTCGCCGGGGGTGTCGATGCGGACGACCGCGTCGAACTCGACACCGGTGTCGGTGGTGACCTTGACCGTGCGCGGCGTGGTGCCGTTGTTGAGCTCCTCGACGCCGGTGAAGGAGAAGGCCTCCTCGCCGGTCAGGCCGAGGGACTCGGCGTTCGCGCCCTCCGGGAACTGGAGCGGCAGGACGCCCATGCCGATGAGGTTCGAGCGGTGGATGCGCTCGTACGACTCGGCGATGACGGCCTTGACGCCCAGGAGCGCGGTGCCCTTGGCGGCCCAGTCGCGGGACGAGCCGGAGCCGTACTCCTTGCCCGCCAGGATCGCGAGCGGGGTGCCCTGCTCGATGTAGTTGCGCGAGGCGTCGTAGATGAACGACACCGGCGCGTCCGCCTGGGTGAAGTCGCGGGTGAAGCCGCCCTCGGTGCCCGGCGCGATCTGGTTGCGCAGGCGGATGTTGGCGAACGTGCCGCGGATCATGACCTCGTGGTTGCCTCGGCGCGAGCCGTAGGAGTTGAAGTCACGACGCTCCACACCGTGCTCGGTGAGGTACTTGCCAGCCGGGGTGTCGGCCTTGATGGCGCCGGCCGGGGAGATGTGGTCGGTGGTGACCGAGTCGCCCAGCTTGGCCAGGACGCGCGCGCCGACGATGTCGGTGACCGGGGTGGTCTCCATCGTCATGCCCTCGAAGTACGGGGGCTTGCGGACGTAGGTGGACTCGGTGTCCCACTCGAAGGTGTTGCCGGTCGGGATCGGCAGCGCCTGCCACTGGGCGTCGCCCGCGAAGACGTCCTGGTAGGACTTGTTGAACATGTCCTCGCCGATGGCGTTGGCGACGACGTCGTTGACCTCGGCCTCCGTCGGCCAGATGTCGGCCAGGTAGACGGGCTTGCCGTCCTGGTCGATGCCGAGGGCGTCCTTGGTGACGTCGACCTTCATCGAGCCGGCGAGCGCGTACGCGACGACCAGCGGCGGCGAGGCCAGGTAGTTCATCTTGACGTCGGGGTTGATGCGACCCTCGAAGTTTCGGTTGCCCGAGAGCACCGAGGTCACGGCCAGGTCGTGCTCGTTGACGGCCTTGGAGACCTCCTCCGGCAGCGGGCCGGAGTTGCCGATGCAGGTGGTGCAGCCGTAGCCGACGAGGTTGAAGCCGACCTTGTCGAGGTACGGGGTCAGGCCCGCCTTGTCGAAGTAGTCGGTGACGACCTTCGAGCCCGGGGCGAGGGTGGTCTTGACCCACGGCTTGCGGGTCAGGCCCTTCTCCACGGCCTTCTTCGCGACGAGCGCGGCGGCGACCATCACGTACGGGTTCGACGTGTTGGTGCAGGAGGTGATCGCGGCGACGGTGACGGCGCCGTGGTCGATCTCGTACGTCGAGCCGTCGGGGGCCGTCACGAGGACGGGCTTCGACGGGGCGCCGTTCGGGTGGTTCGCCGGGGCGTCGGAGGCCGGGAAGGACTCCTTGCCCGCCTCGTCCGCCTCGTCGACGTAGTTGCGCACGTCGAGCGCGAACTGCTGGGCGGCGTTCGCGAGGACGATGCGGTCCTGCGGGCGCTTCGGGCCGGCGATGGAGGGGACGACCGTGGAGAGGTCGAGCTCCAGCTTCTCGGAGAAGTCGGGCTCGGCGGCCGGGTCGAGCCAGAGGCCCTGCTCCTTGGCGTACGCCTCGACGAGCGCGACCTGCTGGGCGTCGCGGCCGGTCAGACGCAGGTACTTCAGGGTCTCGTCGTCGATCGGGAAGATCGCGGCGGTGGAGCCGAACTCCGGCGACATGTTGCCGATGGTGGCGCGGTTCGCGAGGGAGGTCGCGGCGACGCCCTCACCGTAGAACTCGACGAACTTGCCGACGACGCCGTGCTTGCGCAGCATCTCGGTGATCGTGAGGACCAGGTCGGTGGCGGTGGTGCCGGCCGGGAGCTCGCCGGTCAGCTTGAAGCCGACGACGCGCGGGATGAGCATGGAGACCGGCTGGCCGAGCATCGCGGCCTCGGCCTCGATGCCGCCGACGCCCCAGCCGAGCACACCGAGGCCGTTGACCATGGTGGTGTGGGAGTCGGTGCCGACGAGGGTGTCGGGGTACGCCTGGCCGTTGCGGACCATGACCGTACGGGCCAGGTGCTCGATGTTCACCTGGTGGACGATGCCGGTGCCCGGGGGGACGACCTTGAAGTCGTCGAAGGCGGTCTGGCCCCAGCGCAGGAACTGGTAGCGCTCCTTGTTGCGGCCGTACTCCAGCTCGACGTTCTGGCCGAAGGCGTCCGCGGTGCCGAACTTGTCGGCGATGACCGAGTGGTCGATGACCAGCTCGGCCGGGGAGAGCGGGTTGACCTTCGCCGGGTCGCCGCCGAGCTCCTTGACGGCCTCGCGCATGGTGGCGAGGTCGACGACGCAGGGCACACCGGTGAAGTCCTGCATGATCACGCGCGCGGGCGTGAACTGGATCTCCTGGCTCGGCTGAGCCTGCGAGTCCCAGCCGCCGAGGGCACGGATGTGATCGGCGGTGATGTTCGCGCCGTCCTCGGTGCGGAGCAGGTTCTCCAGGAGGACCTTCAGGCTGTAAGGGAGGCGCGCGGAGCCCTCGACCTTGTCCAGCTTGAAGATCTCGTACGACTCGTCGCCCACGCGCAGCGTGCTGCGGGCGTCGAAGCTGTTCGCCGACACGACAGTCTCCTTCATCAATGTGCGCGTACTACCGTCATGCTGCCGCCACGACCCCTCGCCGATCCGCTAAGGTAAGGCTAAGTTAGGTAACCCTTACCGGGCGGGCGGCCACGGTGCGCCGTAAGCAGTTATCTCGATGTCGAGATAACTCTAGTGCATCCCCGCCGCTCGGTCATGCCCGGCCGCCCCGTGAATCCGCGGTGGCGCGCGTCACCCCCCGGTCAGGGGGTGGCGACCAGCTCGCCGAGGCGCGTGGCGAGCCACGGTCTGCGGCCGCCGGCTCGCATGCGGCCCTGGACGATCGCCTTCCAGATCGGCGTGCGCCGGAAGGAGACCAGCAGGAACGCGGCCGGCGTCACCGTGATCCGGCAGTCGTACGCGCGGGGCGGGGCGTCGCGGGTCACCGTCATCGTCCCGTCGTCGACGACGATCGCCAGCCTCGGACCGCCCTTGACGACCAGGTCGAACGCGATGCGGACGCCCCGCGCCTTCGCCGCGTCCAGCGCCAGGCTCATCATCGTGGGCATCGACTGCCCGATCACCAGGCTCGCCTCGTCCGGGCCGATCGGCCACGGGAGCCGCGCGCCGCGCGCGATGTCCAGGCCGTGCACGAGGGTCTCGCTGAGCATCAGGCCGGTCACGACCGCCACCGTGAGCGTCGGCTCCGACCCGTACCAGGGAGCGGTGACGGGGGTGTCAGGGGCGAGGCCCTCGGTGGTCCGCAGGAACCTCTCGCCCCGTTCGGCGAGGAGGTCGCCGAGCCGGGCGCGCCCTTCGTCGTCGAGGAGGCCGACGGAGGTGGCGTTCATGGCCGTGATCCGCTCGACGAAGGGCAGGTCGCCGGGCGGCAGGACGTCACCCCACTCCACGGACCCGTCGGCGGAGACGACGGAGCCGTACGCGAGATACACGGAGGCGAGGTGCGCGCCGACGTCGCCCACGGTCCACACCGGGACGCCGGAGGGCGCCTCCAAGTCGGGAACGTCGCCCAGCAGCCCCACGAGTCGCGGGATCGCGGCGGCCAGCGCGGCGCGGGTCCTCCGGTGCTCGGTGACCGGATCGAATGCCGTGACGGTGCCCATGCGACTCCCCCAAGCGGTGGACGGGCCCGCACGTTACCGCCGAGTAGTGCCGCAGCGATAGACACCGATGGCCGCGCACGGATGGCCGGGGGCGTCCGACGGGTCGAGGATCGAACCATGTTCAGCGGCGCGCACGTGATTCTCTACACCCGGGACGCGGAGGCCGACCGCGCGTTCCTCAAGGACGTCCTCGGCTTCGACCACGTGGACGCCGGCCGGGGGTGGCTCATCTTCAAGCTGCCGCCCGCCGAGATCGCCGTGCACCCCACGGAGGGCGAGCCGAAGCACGAGGTCTACCTCATGTGCGACGACCTCACCCGCACCCTGACGACCCTGGACGAGCGGGGCGCCACGATCTCACGCCCCATCACCGAGCAGCCCTGGGGCCTGCTCGCGGCCGTCCGGCTGCCGAGCGGCACCGAACTCGCCCTGTACGAACCGCGTCACCCGACCGCGCACACCCTGTCACCCTGACGGCCCACCCCAATGGAGATCGTCATCTCATATCTGAGATAACGTGACGCCATGGCAGACGACTACCTCGTACGCATCGGCAAGCTCATCCGTGACGCCCGTCAGCACCGTGGCTGGACACAGACGCAGCTTGCCGAGGCGCTGGCCACGAGCCAGAGCGCCGTCAACCGGATCGAGCGCGGCAACCAGAACATCAGCCTTGAGATGATCGCCCGGATCGGCGAGGCCCTCGACAGCGAGATCGTGGCCCTGGGTTACGCGGGTCCCATGCACCTCCGCGTCGTCGGGCGCCGCCGGCTCTCCGGAGCCATCGACGTCAAGACGAGCAAGAACGCCTGTGTCGCGCTGCTCTGCGCGTCGCTCCTCAACAAGGGCCGCACGGTCCTGCGCCGGGTCGCCCGCATCGAGGAGGTCTTCCGGCTCCTGGAGGTCCTCAACTCCATCGGGGTGCGCACCCGCTGGATCAACGACGGGGTGGACCTGGAGATCGTGCCGCCCGCCGAGCTGGACATGGAGTCCATCGACGCCGAGGCCGCGATCCGCACCCGCTCGATCATCATGTTCCTCGGCCCGCTGCTGCACCGCATGGACCGCTTCAAGCTGCCGTACGCCGGCGGCTGCGACCTCGGTACGCGCACGATCGAGCCGCACATGATCGCGCTGCGCCGCTTCGGCCTGGACATCACGGCCACCGAGGGGATCTACCACGCCCAGGTCGAACGCTCGGTCTCCCCCGACCGCCCGATCGTCCTGACCGAGCGCGGCGACACCGTGACCGAGAACGCGCTCCTCGCCGCGGCCCGCCACGACGGCGTCACGGTCATCCGCAACGCCTCCTCCAACTACATGGTCCAGGACCTGTGCTTCTTCCTGGAGGCGCTGGGCGTCCGCGTCGACGGCATCGGCACCACCACCCTGACCGTGCACGGCGTGCCGCAGATCGACGTCGACGTCGACTACTCCCCCTCCGAGGACCCGGTCGAGGCGATGAGCCTGCTCGCGGCGGCCGTCGTCACCGAGTCGGAGCTGACGATCCGCCGGGTCCCGATCGAGTTCATGGAGATCGAACTCGCGGTCCTGGAGGAGATGGGCCTCGACCACGACCGCTCGGCCGAGTACGCCGCCGACAACGGCCGCACCCGCCTCGTCGACCTGACGGTCCGCCCCTCCAAGCTGGAGGCGCCGATCGACAAGATCCACCCGATGCCCTTCCCGGGCCTGAACATCGACAACGTCCCCTTCTTCGCGGCCATCGCCGCCACGGCGCAGGGCAAGACCCTCATCCACGACTGGGTCTACGACAACCGCGCCATCTACCTCACCGACCTCAACCGCCTCGGCGGCCGCCTCCAGCTCCTCGACCCCCACCGCGTCCTGGTCGAGGGCCCCACCCGCTGGCGCGCCGCCGAGATGATGTGCCCGCCGGCCCTGCGGCCCGCGGTCGTCGTCCTCCTGGCGATGATGGCGGCCGAGGGCACGTCGGTCCTGCGGAACGTGTACGTCATCAACCGCGGTTACGAGGAGCTGGCGGAGCGCCTCAACTCGGTTGGCGCACAGATCGAGATCTTCCGGGACATCTGACATCCGGGCACGCGAAAGGCCCTCAGGCTCCGTACGGAGCCTGAGGGCCTTTCGCGTGCCCGGATGCCGTGTCAGGTGGCCGTGTCAGGAGGCTGTGTCAGGTGGCCTTGTCAGGAGGCCGTCGGTGCGGCCGGGTCCCGGTAGGGGGGTCGGGTCGTGAGGCGGTCGAGGAGGGACCGGCGGTGTGCGGGGGTGGTGGCGAGGTCGAGGGCGGTCCAGGCCATGGCGAGGCCTCCGTCGAGGACGGCGCGGTCGGCCTGGGGGGTCGTGCCGTACCGGGTGAACTCGGGGTTGTGCATGATCGTGTCGCCGCTGTCGTAGCCGATCAGCGGGTGGATGGTCGGGACGTGGTGCGAGACGTTGCCCATGTCGGTGGAGCCGCCCCGGAGGGACGGGTCCTCGGCCCGGACGTCCCGGCCCAGCGCGCGGGCGGCGGCGAGGTAGCTGCGGCCCATGGCCAGGTCCTGGCGGAGGTCGGCGTAGTCGTTGCCGACGGCCTCCAGGGCGAGTTCGGCGCCGGTGGCGAGGGCGCCGGCCTCGAAGCAGGCGCGGACGCGGGCCTGGAGCTCGCGGAGTTCCTCGCTGGTCCCGGCGCGGCAGTCGTAGTCGGCGGCGGTGTGCGCCGGGATGACGTTGGCGGCCTCGCCGCCGGAGGTGACGAAGCCGGAGACGACGGCTCCGGGCCGCATCTGCTGGCGGTACGCGGCGATGGCGACCTGCGCGATCATCATCGCGTCGGCGGCGTTGACGCCGCGCTCGGGCATCGCCGCGGCGTGCGCGGAGCGGCCCGTGTAGCCGACCTTCCAGCTGCTGATGGCGAGCGAGCTCATGCCGACGGAGTCCGAGGGCGCGGCGTGCACCATCATCGCGGCGGCGACGTCGTCGAACACGCCGCCGCGCAGCATGTCGACCTTGCCGCCGCCGGACTCCTCCGCCGGGGTCCCCAGCAGCTTGACGGTGATGCCGAGCTCGTCGGCGAGCGGCGCGAGCGCCAGGGCGGCGGTGACGGAGGCGGCGCCATTGACGTTGTGGCCGCAGGCGTGGCCGATCCCGGGCAGCGCGTCGTACTCGGCGCAGATCCCGATGACGAGGTCGCCGCTGCCGGCGGTGGCGGTGAACGCGGTCGGCAGGTCGCACACGCCACGGGTGACGTCGAAGCCCGCGGCTTCGACGAGATCGGTGATCCGGCGGGCGGAGCGGTGTTCCTCGTAGGCGAGTTCGGGGTCGGCGTGCAGCTGGTGGCTGAGGGCGAGGACCTCGTCCTGGCGTCGTCTCACGACGTCGCGGGCGCGGGCGCGCAGCAGGTCGAGGGGTGCGGGTGCGGTGGTGGTCATGAGCGGTCCTCGCGGTCCTTCACGGTGCGGTAGAGCAGGGAGATCGCGGCGCCGGCCAGGGAGACGACCGCGCAGATCGTCCAGGAGGTGGTGTAGGCGCCGAGTTCGGGCAGGGTCTCGCCGGCCGGCGTGCGGGCGGCGAAGACGGTGAGGACGATCGCGGCGCCGGCGGACCCGCCGACGTTGATGAGGAGTTCGTTGATCCCGGAGCCGACCGAGGTCCGGTCGTGGGGCACGGACTCGACGGCGAGGGTACGGGTGGAGTGCTGGAGGAAGCCGATGCCGAGCCCGGCGACGGCGGTGCCGGTGAGGAACAGCGGCATCGAGCCGTGCCAGGTCAGGGAGGCGACGTAGCCGGCGGCCATGAGGAGGGAGCCGGCGCACAGGGTGAGCCGGTCGGAGATCGCGGCGGCGACGGCGGGCGCGGCCAGGGCCCCCGCCGCGATGGCGAGGAGGTTGGGCAGCATCGCGAGGCCGATGGCGAAGGGGTCGAGGCCCAGGCCGTAGCCGTACTCGGCGGGGCCGGTGCCCATGAAGACGGGGTTGGCGACCTGGAGGCCGATCATCGGGACGGTGAAGGTCACGGTCACGAGGGAGACGGTGACGACGTTGCGGTGCCGGAACATCCGGACGTCGATCATCGGCTCGGCGGTACGCAGCTCGACGAGGACCCACAGGGCGGTGACGAGCGTGCCGCCGACGAGGCAGCCGAGGGTACGTGCCGAGGTCCATTCCCAGTCGGGCAGTCCGCCCATGCCGAGGCCGAGCATGATCGCGACGAGGCCCACGCACAGGAGGATTCCGCCGGCCCAGTCGATCCGTCCGCCGGGGCGTGCCGCGGACTCGGGCAGCAGCGGCCAGGTGACGGCGAGGGCGAGGCCGACGGCGGCGGTGGGCACCCACAGGGCGGCGGTGGGGCTGTCGACGGTACGGGCGACGAAGCCGCTGGCGATCAGACCGACCGCGATGCCGGCGACGAGCGCGGCGACCATGTAGCTGATGCCGCGCCGGGACTCCCCGTCGCCGTCCTTGCCGCGGTTGCGGAGGACGCCGACGAGCAGCGGGAAGAAGCCCGCGAACGCGCCCTGGAGGACCTGGCCGACGAGCAGCACCTCGAAGGAGCGGCTCAGGCCCACCAGGACGGAGCCGAGCAGCACGATCGCGAGGTTCCAGCGAAGGACGCGCCGGTGGCCGTAGAGATCGCCCATGCGGGACAGCACCGGGGTGAACGCGACGGACGCGAGCAGGTTGGCGATGCTGATCCAGTTCAGCTCGGCGGCGGTGACGTGGAGGGTGTCCGTGAGCCCCTTCAGCAGCGGGGAGAGGAAGCCCTGGGTGATGCCGCTGGACAGCTCGACCAGCGCGACGGAGGCGATCACCGCGGCGCCGGGGGTCGCGCGGACGGCGGCCCGCGACGCCGGTGGCGTCCGCAGGGTGTCGGTGTCCGTCATACGTACCACCTGTTCGGGGAAGGGGCCCGGGGGCCTGGGCGGGGAGGTGCCGGGGTGTGGGAGAGCGGGGTGCGGGAGAGCGGGGTGGGGAGGGGCGGGGGCGCCCGGCGGCGGCCGGTCTTCGGTCGGCCACGTGGCGAAATCCGCACCACAATGTCGCCAGCGGACAGGCAATCGGGCAAGAGTGCGCCTCACAATCGGGTGAAGGCGTCATTCAGCCGGGTCTGATCGGCGGATCCAGGCAGGGACCCGCCCCCGACGGCCCTCCTCCGACACGCCCGCGACCCACCCCGGGCCCCGCCCCGGGACCTCTCCCCCGGCCGCACCGTAGGGTCCGGCCACACGCCCGTCACACACCCCGCCGCCCACCCCGCGCACCCCCAGGAGATTCCTCGATGACGACGGCCGAGCCCCCACTGCCCGGCTCGCTCGACGCCCTGGACCACGCCGTGCTCCGGGCGCTCCACCGCGATCCCCGCGCGCCGTTCTCCGAGGTGGCCGCCACGGCCGGGGTGCACGAGCGGACCGCCGCGCGGCGACTCGACCGGATGACCGCGACCGGGGCGGTGGGGTTCACGGCGGCCCTCATCCCCGAGTACCTCGGCGAGGGCGTCACCGCCGAGGTGGCCGTGCGCTGCGCCCCCGGCCGCGTGCACGAGACCGCGCTGGCCCTCTCCCGGCGGCCCGAGACACGGTCCGTCGAGGTCGCCACCGGCGCGCTCGACGTGTTCGCCGAGCTGAACGTGCCCGACCACGACGCCCTGCTCACCCTCGTCGACGCGGGGATCGGCAGGCTCGACGGTGTCCTCGACATCCACTCCTCGGTGGTCCTGCGGCTGCTCCTCACGGCCAGTGACTGGGCGCCGTACGACGACGAGCCCACCGACGTACGACGCCACGCCATCGAGGGCCGGCGCCTGCCCGAGCCTCCGGTGGTGGACGAGCTCGACCGTCGCCTGGTCGCGCTCCTCCACCGTGACGCCCGGATGTCCACCACCCGGCTGGCCCGCGAGCTCCGGGTCGGCGAGACCACCGCACGCCGCCGGCTGAGCCGCCTGATGGCCTCCCACGTCCTCCACCTAAGGCTGCACGCGGAGCCCGCGGTGCTCGGCTACCCCGTCGAGGCGCGGTTCCGGCTGGCCGTCAGCCACGCCCGCCTCGACGCCGCGATCCGCCGCCTGGCCGAGGAGCCCGCCGTCCGCCACCTCGTCGTCACGACCGGGACGACCGCACTCCTCGGCTACTCCAGTCACCGCTCCACGGCGGATCTGCACGACTTCGCCGCCCGCGTCTTCGGCGCACTCGACGGCGTCGCGTCGGCGGAGGTCGCCCTGCTGATGCGCACCTACAAACGCGCCGGGTTCGCACCGGGCCCGTAGGCGCGAGAAGGCCCGGGCCGTCTCACGGGCCCGGGCATCGGCTCCGGTCAGGCGCCCGGGACCACGCCGCCCTTGAGGCGTTCGAGGTCCGAGGGGCGGACCTGGATGGCGACGAGGGCGATCACGAAGGCGAGGACCGCGAAGACCGCCGCCACGATGAAGCCGGCCGAGACTCCGGCGGTGAGGACCTCGTCGCTCCAGGGCGGGGGCAGTTGGCCGGTCTCGGCGAAGCGGGCCTTCTCCAGCGGTCCCGCCTGGGCGAGGAAGGCCGGGACCTGCGTGTCCGCCTCGTTGCGGCTGACCGTGCCGAAGACCGTGACCAGGATCGAGAGGCCCAGCGAACCGCCCACCTGCTGGGTCGCGTTGAGCAGGCCGGAGGCGGCTCCGGTGTCCTGGGCCCTGACGTTGGAGAGGGCCATCAGGGTCAGCGAGACGAACATGAAGCCCATGCCGAAGCTGAAGACCAGCATCGGACCGAGGATCGAACCCAGGTACGTCGAGTCGATGTTGGTGAAGGTGAGCCAGGAGAGGCCGACCGCCAGACAGAGCGACCCCACCACCATGAAGGGCTTCGGGCCGAACTTGGGCAGGAGTTGCGAGGTGATGCCGGCGGCGACCGCGATGACGGCGCTCACCGGGAGGAAGGCGAGACCTGCTTGGAGCGGGCTGAAGTCCAGGACGGTCTGCACGAAGAGCGTGAGGAAGAAGAACATCCCGAAGATCGCGGCCGCGAGGCAGAGCATGATGCCGTAGGTGCCCGCGCGGTTGCGGTCGGCGAACATGTGCAGCGGGGTGATCGGCTGCCGGGAGCGGCGTTCCACCAGGACGAAGGTGACGAGCAGGACGACCGCGGCGACGAAGGAGGCGATCGTGAACGGATCGCGCCAGCCTTCCTGTGCGGCGCGGATGAATCCGTAGACCAGCGCCACCATGCCGAGGGTCGAGGTGAGCGCGCCGGTCACGTCGAAGTGGCCGGGCTGGCGCGCGGACTCCTTGACGTGCCGGGGTGTCAGGAAGGCGATCATGAGGGCGATCGGCACGTTCACGAAGAAGATCCAGCGCCAGTCGAGCCATTCGACGAGGATGCCGCCGGCGAGCAGGCCGATGGCGCCGCCGCCTGCCGACACGCCCGCGAACACGCCGAAGGCGCGGTTGCGTTCGGGGCCTTCTTCGAAGGTCGTGGAGATCAGCGAGAGGGAGGTCGGCGAGGCGATCGCGCCGCCGACACCCTGGAGCGCGCGGGCCGCGAGGAGTTGCCAGTCGCTCTGGGCGAAGCCCGCGAGCAGGGAGGCGAATCCGAAGAGCAGGACACCGAAGATGAAGGTCCTGCGGCGGCCGAGGATGTCGCCCGCGCGTCCGCCGAGGAGCAGCAGTCCGCCGAAGGTCAGCGTGTAGGCGTTCACGACCCAGGACAGGCTGGTGGTCGAGAAGTCCAGGGACTGCTGGATGTCGGGCAGGGCGATGTTCACGATGGTGATGTCGAGGACCACCATCAGCTGACAGGACGCGATCACGAAGAGGGCGATGCCCTTGCCGTCCCCTTTGCCCTTGCGCGGGGAGGTCGCGGTCGAGGTCGTCGGCTTCGGGTCACTGGTCATGGCTACTCATGACTTCTCATGGCGCATCGCTCCCTCACCGGAGGGGCCGTGGGCCGGTCAGTCCACCTTTCGACATTAAGCCCGGCCCGCTCGGGCGACCAGTTGATCAATAGCGGCCCCGTCGGGTCAGGCGTGGGCGGGCTCGTCGAGGACCGCGAAGCCGTCCAGCTCCACGCGCGCCTGTGCGTCCCAGAGGCGTACGACTCCGATCACGGCCATCGCCGGATAGTCGCGGCCCGCCAACCGGCGCCAGATCCGACCCAGTTCGTGGGCGTGGGCGCGGTAGTCGTCGACGTCGGTGGTGTAGACGGTGACGCGGGCGAGGTCGGCGGGGGTGCCGCCGGCGTGGCGCAGGGCGGTGAGGAGATTGCCGAGGGCGGTGGTGAACTGCTCGGGGAGGGTGTCCCCGACGACTGCTCCCGCCGCGTCGAGCGCGGTCTGTCCGGCGAGGAAGACCAGGCGGGTGCCGGTGGCGGTGACGGCGTGGGAGAAGCCGGTGGGCGGGGCGAGTTCGGCCGGGTTGTGGCGGTGGAGGCTCATGCGGAGCCCACCTCCTGTCGGATGGTCCGGGCGGGGCCGGCGGCCTGGGCCGCGTACAACTCCTTGGCGATGATGGCGCGTTGGACCTCGCTGGCGCCCTCGTAGATGCGGGGTGCGCGCACCTCGCGGTAGAGGTGTTCCAGGAGGTGGCCGCGTTGCAGGGCGGCGGCGCCGTGCACCTGGACGGCGGCGTCGACGACGTACTGCGCGGTCTCGGTGGCGAGGAGTTTCGCCATGGCGGAGCGCCGGGGCACGTCCGGGTCGCCGCTGTCGTACGCGGTGGCCGCCGCGTAGACGAGGAGGCGGGCGGCCTCCGTGCGGGTGGCCATCTCGGCGATCCGGTGGGAGACGGCCTGGAGGTCGGCGAGGACGCCGCCGAAGGCGGGGCGGGCGGCGGTGTGGGCGACGGCGGCGTCGAGGGCGGCCTGGGCCATGCCGACGGCGAAGGCCCCGACGCTGGGCCGGAAGAGGTTGAGGGTGTTCATGGCGACCCGGAAGCCCTGGTCCGGTGCGCCGAGGAGGTCCTCGGGGCCGACGGGGACGCCGTCGAAGGTGAGGGTGCCGAGGGCGTGCGGGGAGAGCATGTCGAAATGCTCCCCGCCGAGTCCGGGGCGGTCGGCGGGGACGAGGAAGGCGGTGACGCCGCGGGCGCCCGCGCCGCGGGTGGTGCGGGCGAAGACGGTGGCGAAGTCGGCCTCGGGAGCGTTGGAGATCCAGCGTTTCTCGCCGTGCAGGCGCCAGCCGCCGCGCCCGTCGGGGACGGCGTCGAGGGCGAGCGCGGCGGCGTCGGAGCCCGCGCCGGGCTCGGAGAGCGCGAAGGCGGCGACGGCCCGTCCGGCGGTGGCCTCGGGCAGCCAGCGGGCGCGCTGCGCCGGGGTGCCGAAGGCGGCGACCGGGTGGGTGCCGAGGCCCTGGAGGGCGAGGGCGGTCTCGGCCTCGGTGCAGGTCTGGGCGAGGGATTCGCGCAGGAGGCAGAGGTCGAGGGCGCCGGCGTCGAAGAGGCGGGCGAGGAGGCCGAGTTCGCCGAGGGCGGCGACGAGGGGGCGGTTGACGCGGCCGGGCTCGCCCTTCGCGGCGAGCGGCGCGAGACGGTCGGCGGCGAGGACGCGGAGCTCCGCACACCAGGTGATCTGTGCCGGATCGAGCGAGAATGCGGGCATGTGGGCCCTCTCCGACGCCCTCCGGCGCCCTTGTCGCTGCGCCATCCGGCGCCCTTGTCGCGAACCGTTGACTGTCGTCACCAACACGATACGCTCATGGGGCGTTGAGCGACCCCACCACGACAGGGGGACGGACTCATGGAGCTGACACCCTCGGCCCACCTCGACACCTTCGCCCGCGACCGGCTGCCACCGCCGGAGCGATGGCCGCAGCTCCTCTTCGAGCTGCCGGAGCTCACCTACCCCGACCGGCTCAACTGCGGGGCGGAACTCCTCGACCGTACGGTGGAACGATTCGGCACGGACCGGCCCGCCTTCCACGACGGCGAGGGCGGGGTCTGGAGCTACGGCGAGCTCCTCGACCGCGTCGACCGCATCGCCCACGTCCTCACCACCGACCTGCGGGTCCGGCCCGGCAACCGGGTGCTCCTGCGCGGCCCGACCACCCCCTGGCTCGCCGCCTGCTGGCTCGCCGTGATGAAGGCCGGCGCCGTCGCCGTCACCGTCCTGGCCCAGCAGCGCGCCCCCGAGCTGGCCGTGATGGCCGACGCCGCGCGCTGCACCCACGCGCTCTGCGACGCCCACTCCCTCGACGAGCTCCTCGCCGCCCGGATCCCCGGCCTCCGCGTCACCGCCTTCGGCGGGGACGGCCCCGACGACCTCCTCGCCCTCACCGCCCGCCACCCCGGCCGGTACGAGGCGGTGGCGACCGCCGCCGACGACGTGGCGCTCATCGCCTTCACCTCCGGCACGACCGGGCAGCCGAAGGGCTGCGTCCACTTCCACCGGGACGTCCTCGCCGTCGCCGACACCTTCTCCGCGCACGTCCTGCGCCCGCTGCCCGACGACGTCTTCGCCGGCTCGCCGCCGCTCGCCTTCACCTTCGGCCTCGGCGGGCTCGTCGTCTTCCCCCTGCGGGCCGGGGCGAGCGCGGTCCTGCTCGAACAGGCGGGCCCCAAGCAGCTGCTCGCGGCGATCGAGCGGCACCGGGTCTCGGTGCTCTTCACCGCCCCGACCGCCTACCGCGTCATGCTCGACGAGCTGACCGGCGGCGGCGCCCCCGACGTCGGCTCGCTGCGGCGCTGCGTCTCCGCCGGCGAGAACCTGCCGGAGGCGACCTGGACGGCCTGGTACGGCAGCACGGGCCTGCGCCTGATCAACGGCATCGGCGCGACCGAGCTCCTGCACATCTTCCTGTCCGCCGCCGACGGCGACATCCGCCCCGGCACCACGGGCCGCCCCGTGCCCGGCTGGCAGGCCAGGATCGTGGACCGGGAGGGGCGGGAGGTCCCGGACGGCGAGGAGGGGCTGCTCGCCGTGCGCGGCCCGGTGGGCTGCCGCTATCTGGCCGACCCGCGCCAGGCGGAGTACGTACGGGACGGCTGGAACGTCACGGGCGACACGTACGTCCGCCGGCCCGACGGCTGGTTCCGCTATGTCTCACGGGCCGACGACATGATCATCTCGGCCGGGTACAACATCGCCGGACCCCAGGTCGAGGAGGTGCTCCTCGGCCACCCCGACGTGGTCGAGACGGCGGTCGTGGGCCGCCCCGACGAGCTCCGCGGGCAGGTCGTCGTGGCGTACGCGGTCGTACGGGACGGAGTGCCGCGCGACTCCGTGACGGCGGCCGCGCTGCGGGCCTTCGTCCGCGCCCGCCTCGCCCCGTACAAGTCGCCCCGCGAGATCGTCTTCCTCGACGCGCTGCCGCGCACGGCGACGGGCAAGCTCCAGCGCTTCCGGCTGCGCGACCCGGTCTGATCCGGGACCGGGCATGTCAGGACCACCCCCTAAAGTGATCACCGTGGCCGAGCAGCACACTCCCCGATCCCTCATCGTCTCCCTCTACGGCGCGTACGGCCGGGGGCCCGACGAGTCCCCCATGCCGGTGGCCGCGCTGATCCGGCTCCTCGGCGGGCTCGGCGTGGACGCGCCCTCGGTGCGCTCCTCGGTGTCGCGGCTGAAGCGGCGCGGGCTGCTGCTGCCGCGCCGGACGGCGGACGGCGCCGCCGGATACGCCCTTTCGGAGGACGCCCGGCGGCTTCTCGACGACGGCGACCGCCGGATCTACGCCCGTTCGGAGCCGAAGCTGTCGGACGGCTGGGTCCTGGCCGTCTTCTCGGTGCCCGAGGCCGAGCGGCACAAGCGGCACCTGCTGCGCTCCCGGCTCGGCCGGCTGGGCTTCGGCTCGGCGGCGCCGGGTGTCTGGATCGCGCCGGCCCGGCTGTACGAGGAGACGCGGAACGCCCTGGAGCGGCTGGAGCTCTCGACGTACGTGGACCTCTTCCGGGGCGAGCACCTGGGGTACGCGGCGACGGCCGAGGCGGTGGCCCGCTGGTGGGACCTGCCGGCGATCGCGGGGCTGCACGAGGAGTTCCTCGCGGCCCACGAGCCGGTCCTGCGGGCCTGGCGGTCTGCGCCGGGCGGCCCGGAGGACGCCTATCGGGCGTATCTGCTCGTCCTGGACTCCTGGCGGCGCCTGCCGTACGCGGACCCGGTGCTGCCGGCGGAGCTGCTGCCCGACGACTGGCCGGGCCGGCGCTCGGCGGAGGTCTTCGCGGCCCTGCACGAACTGCTGTGGGAGCGGGGCGCGGAGTTCGTGCGGCCGTTCGTCGCCGGGGACACCCCTTAGTCCCGGGCCTGGTCCTGGGCCTTGGTCCCGGGCCTGGTCCCGGGCCGTGCCCCGTACCGCCATCGCCCGGATCAGGCAGACGAGTCCCGCCACCGCCAGGATCGTGCGGACCAGGTTCCACGCCACCCAGGGGTCTTCGAAGGCGGCACGGGCGGCGGCCGGGTCGTGGGCGGCCGCGAGGGCGGCGTTGAGGGGCACGTTCGCGGCCGTGGTGACCAGGAAGACCGCCGCGCAGAGGACGAACCCGGCGAGCGTCCAGACCCGCGCCCGGGTGGCCCGGTGCTGCCAGGCGGCCACCGCCGCGAGGATCGGCGCCCCGAAGAACGCGGTGAAGAACACCGGGTTCTGGATCACGTCGTTGATGTTCCGCATCACCTCGAAGAAGACCCGGTCGTCGCTGCGTGCCAGCGCCGGCATCACCGAGCAGACGTACGCGAACACCACCCCCGCGACCAGTCCGGTCGCCACCGTCGCCGCGCCGAGGACGGCCCCGGCACCTCTTCCACCCGTGTTCTGTGTCATGTCCCCATTCAAGTGGGGGGACGACGCGGAGAACATGGTTCCGCGTCGCACCGGCATACGCGAGCGTCCACGGTCGACCGGGCGGGTCTACTCGCGGCGGCCCGTCGGGGGCGGGCGGCTGCCCGCGCGGTACGGGGCCGGCCAGGGGGCGGCCGGGCCCTCGTAGCCCTGGTCGGCCGCCGCGTGGAGGGTCCAGTGCGGGTCGTAGAGGTGGGGTCGGGCGAGGGCGCAGAGGTCCGCACGGCCCGCGAGGAGCAGGGAGTTGACGTCGTCCCAGGAGGAGATCGCGCCGACCGCGATGACGGGGACGCCGACCGTGTTGCGGATCCGGTCGGCGTACGGGGTCTGGTACGAGCGGCCGTACTCGGGGCGCTCGTCGGGGACGACCTGGCCGGTGGAGACGTCGATCGCGTCGGCGCCGTGAGCGGCGAAGGCGCGGGCGACCGCGAGGGCGTCCTCGGTGCTCGTGCCGCCGGCGGCCCAGTCGGTCGCCGAGACGCGCACGGTCATGGGGCGGCCCTCGGGCCACACCTCCCGTACGGCGTCGAAGACTTCGAGGGGGAAGCGCAGCCGGCCGTCGAGGGTGCCGCCGTACGCGTCGGTGCGGTGGTTGGTGAGCGGGGAGAGGAAACCGGAGAGCAAGTACCCGTGTGCGGCGTGCAGTTCGAGCAGGTCGAAGCCGCAGCGGGCGGCGCGTCGGGCGGCGGCCGTGAACTCCTCGCGCACGGCGGCGAGTCCGGCGCGGTCGAGGGCGTGCGGGGTCTGGTTGACGCCGGACCTGTACGGAAGGGGCGAGGCGGCGACGAGCGGCCAGTTACCCTCGGGCAGCGGCTGGTCGATGCCCTCCCACATGCGCCGGGTGGAGCCCTTGCGGCCGGAGTGGCCGAGCTGCACGCCGAGCGCCGTGCCGGGTGCCTGTGCGTGGACGAAGGCGGCGATCCGGGCCCAGGCCTCGGCCTGCTCGTCGGTCCACAGGCCGGTGCAGCCGGGGGTGATGCGACCCTCGGGGCTCACGCACACCATCTCGGTCATGACGAGTCCGGCGCCGCCGAGGGCCCTGGCGCCGAGGTGGACGAGGTGGAAGTCGCCGGGGACGCCGTCCTCGGCGACGTACAGGTCCATGGGCGAGACGACGATCCGGTTGCGCAGGGTCAGTCCGCGCAGGCGGAAGGGGGTGAACATGGGCGGGGTGCCGGGCGGGCAGCCGAAGTCGCGTTCGACCGTGTCGGTGAAGGCCGGGTCGCGCAGCCGCAGGTTGGCGTGGGTGACGCGGCGGCTGCGGGTGAGGAGGTCGAAGGCGAAGCGGCGGGGCGGGCGGTCGACATGGCCGGCGAGCTCCTCGAACCAGCGGAGGCTGGCGGCGGCCGCGCGCTGGGTGGAGGCGACGACGGGGCGGCGCTCCACCTCGTACGCCGTCAACGCCTCGGCCAGGGTGGGGTGTTCGCCGATGGCGGTGGCGAGGGCGAGGGCGTCCTCGACGGCCAGCTTGGTGCCGGAGCCGATGGAGAAGTGCGCGGTGTGGGCGGCGTCGCCGATGAGGACGGTGTTGCGGTACGACCAGCGCTCGTTGACGACGGTACGGAACGCGGTCCAGGCGGAGCGGTGGGAGCGCAGCTCCCGGCCGCCGAGCGCCTCGGCGAAGATCTTGGCGCAGCGGGCGGTGGACTCGGCCTCGTCGAGTTCGTGGAAGCCGGCGGCCCGCCAGACCTCCTCGCGCATCTCGACGATGACGGTGGAAGAGCCCGCGGAGAAGGGGTAGGCGTGGAGCTGCATCACGCCGTGCTCGGTCTCGGCGATCTCGAAGCGGAAGGCGTCGAAGGCGAAGTCCGCGGCGAGCCAGATGTAGCGGCAGCGGTGGGTGGTGAGGGTGGGGCGGAAGTGCCCGGCATGGGCCTCGCGGGTGCGGCTGTGGACGCCGTCGGCGGCGACGACCAGGTCGTGGCCGGCGGCGAGCTCGTCGGCGGGCGGGGCCTCGGTGCGGAAGCGGAGCCGTACGCCGAGCTCGGCGCACCGGGCGTGCAGGAGCTCAAGGAGGCGGCGGCGGCCGAGGGCGGCGAAGCCGTGGCCTGTGGAGGTCGTGCGGTGGCCCCGGTGGACGACGTCGATGTCGTCCCAGCGGACGAGCTCGCGGCGGAGCGCCTCGTACACGGCGGGGTCGGCGTCCCGGATGCCGCCGAGGGTCTCGTCGGAGAGGACGACGCCGAAGCCGAAGGTGTCGGAGGGTGCGTTCCGCTCCCAGACGGTGACCTCGCGGGCGGGGTCGAGCCGTTTGAGGAGGGCCGCGGCGTAGAGGCCGCCGGGGCCGCCGCCGACGACGGCGATCCGCGCGATCCGCGAGGGCGTCCCGGCGGTCGGGGGGACGGCCGGGTCCGCCGGTGTCGTGGGTACGGCCGGGTCCGGGGGGACTGCCGGGTCCGGGGGGACTGCCGGGTCCGGGGCGGCCATGGCTAGCGGCCCTGCCATTTCGGGGGGCGCTTCTCGGTGAAGGCGGCGTGGAACTCGGCGTAGTCCTCGCCGTGCATCAGGAGGGCCTGGGTCGCCGCGTCCAGCTCGATCGAGGCCGCGAGCGGCATGTCCAGCTCGGCGGAGAGCAGGGCCTTGGTCTGGGCGAGGGCGAGCGCGGGGCCGTCCGCGAGACGGCGGGCGAGGGCGGCGGCGCGGGTGTCGGCGGCGCCCTCCTCGGTCAGCTCGCTGAGCAGGCCGATGCGCTCGGCCTCGGCGGCCAGGACGGGTTCGCCGAGCATGAGGAGCCGGGTGGCGTGGCCGAGCCCGACGACCCGGGGCAGCAGGTAGGCCGCGCCCATGTCGCCGCCGGAGAGTCCGACCCGGGTGAAGAGGAAGGCGAAGCGGGTGGTGGGGTCGGCGATCCGGAAGTCGGCGGCGAGGGCGAGGACGGCCCCGGCGCCCGCGGCGACGCCGTGGAGCGCGGCGACGACCGGGAAGGGGCACTCGCGGAGCGCCCGGACGACCTGGCCCGTCATCCGGTTGAAGTCGAGGAGCCGCGCGGTGTCGAGGGAGAGGGTGGCGCCGATGATCTCGTCGACGTCGCCCCCGGAGCAGAAGCCCCGGCCCTCGCCGCCGAGGACGAGGGCGCGGACGGTCCGCTCGCGGGAGAGCTCGGCGAGCAGGTCCCGCAGGTCGGCATAGGCGCCGAAGGTGAGGGCGTTGAGCTTCGCGGGGCGGGCGAGGGTCACGGTGGCGACGCCCTCGTCGAGGTCCAGGCGCAGGTGCCGCCAGCGTTCGGTGCGGGTCGCGGATCCGGTAAAGGGGCTCATCCGGAACGGCCTCCTTCCTCCGTTCGGAGGGTATCACCGTACTGTGACTGTCGTCACGAGTACGCGATAAAGGGGGTATGAGTCCGGACACCACAAGGTCCCGGGAAAGAGGTGACCGAAGTCCCTGGCGGCCGGGGAGGGGTGCCCTGGGAACCGGATTTTGCACCTCGTAAGGTTGAAACCAGGACGTCTCGGGATGCCCCCGCACCACTCGCCCACCCGCCGCCCCCTCGGTGAAGGGAGCCCTGCCCCCCATGCCCGAAGTCACCGGCCCCACCGGACCCGCCGATATCGGCCCCATCGACATCGGTCCCACCGGCGCCGGACCCGCCGCCTCCTGGCGCATCCGGCTGCCGCACACGACCGCCGCCGTGCCGATCGCCCGCGCCCTGATCCGTACCGCGCTCCACGACATCGACCCCGGCGCCGCCGACCTCCCCGACGGGGACACGGCCGAGCTGCTCACCGCCGAGCTCGTCGCCAACGCCGTCGAGCACACCGCGGGACGGGGCCCGATCGAGCTGGTCGTCGAGCTGCTCGCCGCGCCCGGCGGCTGTCAGATCGAGGTCCACGACTCCGAGCCGGCCCGCCCGGGCGAGCTCGTCTGCCCCGACCCCGGCGTCGAGGTCGACCCCTGGCAGGAGCACGGCCGCGGCCTCCTCCTGATCCGCGCGCTCAGCAGCGACTGCGGCCACCGCCCGACCGCGCACGGCAAGGCCGTGTGGTTCACGCTCCCGGGGATCCCCGCGCAGCGTCGCCACCAGGAGCCCTGAGCGACGGGGACGGTCAGGGCCGGCCAGGGCAGGTCAGGTCAGGTCAGGTCAGAGCAGGTCAGGGACGGTCACGCACCCCGAACGACCGGATCTGCGTCGCCGAGCCGCGAGTGGCGGCGCCCGTACAGCGCGTACACCAGCGTTCCGACGACCAGGAAGACGGCGAACTGCACCCACGTCGTCCAGCCCGTGCCCCAGATCAGGTAGAGACAGAAGCCGATGCCGAGCACCGGGCTCAGCGGGTAGAGCGGCACCCGGAAGGACCGCCGCAGCGCGGGATCGCGGCGACGCAGCACGATCACCGCGAGATTGACGGCCACCATGACGGCGAGCGTGCCGATCGTCGTCAGGTTGACGACCACGTCGAGCGAGGCGAAGGCGGCCGGGACGGCGAAGACGCCGGCGACGATCCAGGTGTTGGCCACCGGAGTCGCGGACCGCGGCGAGACCCGCTCGAAGACCCGGGGCACCAGACCGTCGCGGGACATCGACATCAGGATGCGGGTCTGCCCGTACATCACCGCGAGGACGACGGACGCGATGGCGACGACCGCGCCGAAGGCGACGACCCCGCCGCCGACCGAGGAGCCGGTGACCTCGTCGACGACGAGCGAGAGCGCGGCGGGCTGGTCGGCGACGGCGTCGGCGCCGAGGGCCCCGATCGCGGCGAGCGCGACGGAGCAGTAGAGCAGGGTGACGAGCCCGATGCAGACGAGGATCGCGATCGGGATGTTCCGGCGCGGGTTCTTCACCTCTTCCCCGGCCGTGGTGATCGCGTCGAAGCCGATGTACGAGAAGAAGGCCACCGAGGCACCCGCGGTGATGCCGCCGGCGCCGTTCGTGAACGGCGAGAGGTTCCCGTCCTCGAAGACGGAGAAGCCGATCACGCAGAAGACGACCAGGATGCCGATCTTGAGGACGGCCATGGCGGCGGTCGCCCGGGCGCTCTCCCTGACCCCCCGGACGAGCAGGGTGGCGGCGAGCAGGATGACGACCACGGCGGGCAGGTTGACCACGCCGCCGTCGCCGGGTCCCGCGGAGAGCGCGACGGGCAGTCGCAGGCCGGTCAGGCTGTCGAGGAGCTCGTTGAGGTACTGGCTCCAGCCGACCGCGACCGCCGAGACGGAGACGCCGTACTCCAGGAGCAGGCACCAGCCGACGAGGAAGGCGGTCCGCTCGCCGAGGCTCGCGTAGGCGAAGGAGTACGAGGAGCCCGAGACGGGGATCGCGCTGCCCAGCTCCGCGAAGGAGAAGGCGGTGAAGACGCAGGTGACCGCGGCGAGCACGAAGGAGATCACGACGGCCGGGCCCGCCTCCGCGACGCTGTCGGAGAGTCCGACGAAGATGCCGGTGCCGACGATCGCGCCGATGCCGAAGCACACGAGCTGGAAGAGGCCCATGGTGCGCTGGAGGCCGTGGCCTTCGAGGTCGGCGCCGGACTCGGCGATGAGCTGCTGCGGGGACTTGATCCGCGAGGGCATGCGGGGGTTCTCTCATCTCTGGTGGTGCACGCGTGAGGGGGGTCCGGGCATGTATGCCCGAACCCCCCTGAAGGATGCGAGCGTAAGCCGCACCACGCATATTCGCCCAAGAGGGCGTAAAGCTATGCCTGCGACTCCCCGGCGGTGCCCGCCATCGTGGCGACCAGGACCGCCTTGATCGTGTGCATCCGGTTCTCGGCCTCGTCGAAGACGACGGAGTGCGCCGACTCGAAGACCTCGTCGGAGACCTCCAGCTCGGTCAGTCCGTGCCGGGCGTGGATGTCACGGCCGACGGCCGTGCCCAGGTCGTGGAAGGCGGGCAGGCAGTGCAGGAACTTCACGTCCGGGTTCCCGGTGGCCCGCAGCACGTCCATGGTCACGGAGTACGGGGAGAGGGCGGCGATCCGCTCGTCCCAGACCTCCTTGGGCTCGCCCATCGACACCCAGACGTCGGTGGCCACGAAGTCGGCGCCCCGGACCCCGTCCGCCACGGACTCGGTGAGGGTGATCGTGGCACCGCTCGCCTCGGCGAGCTTGCGGGCCGCGGCGACGATCCCCTCGGCCGGCCAGTACGCCTCCGGGGCGACGATCCGCACGTCCATGCCGAGCAGGGCCCCGGTGACCAGGTAGGAGTTGCCCATGTTGAAGCGGGCGTCGCCGAGGTAGGCGAAGGCGATCCCGTCGAGCGGCTTGTCGGTGTGCTCGGTCATGGTGAGCACGTCGGCGAGCATCTGGGTGGGGTGCCAGTCGTCGGTGAGGCCGTTGAAGACGGGGACCCCGGCGAAGGCGGCGAGCTCCTCGACGGCGGCCTGGCTGTCGCCCCGGTACTCGATGCCGTCGAACATCCGGCCGAGGACGCGGGCGGTGTCCTTGACCGACTCCTTGTGACCCATCTGGGAGCCCGAGGGATCCAGGTAGGTGGTGGAGGCGCCCTGGTCCGCGGCGGCGACCTCGAAGGCGCAGCGGGTGCGCGTGGAGGTCTTCTCGAAGATGAGCGCGATGTTCCGGCCGCGCAGCCGCTGGACCTCGGCGCCCGCCTTCTTCGCGGCCTTGAGCTCGGCGGAGAGCGCGATCAGGCCGCGGAACTCCTCGGCGGTGAAGTCCAGCTCCTTGAGGAAGTGGCGGCCGATGAGGTCTGTGGCCATGGGACGCGCTCCTGGGGGTACGGGTCGAGGGGACGGCGGTCGCGGACCCTGGAAGTCTATACGAACATCAGCATTTCTATACAGCCCCCTCGCGGGGTGCCGCTTGGGCAGGGTGGCGCTCTCGTGGAGTGGCCCTTTCGCGGAGTGGCGCCCTCGCGGGGTGGCGCTCTCCTGGAGTGGCGGCGCTCAGGTCGCGTCGCGCTCCACCGGGCAGCTCATGCAGCGCGGGCCGCCCCTCCCCCGGCCCAGCTCGCTCCCCGGGATCTCGATCACCTCGATGCCCTGCTTGCGCAGATGCGTGTTCGTCGTGACGTTCCGCTCGTACGCCACGACCACCCCCGGCTCCACGGCGAGCACGTTGCACCCGTCGTCCCACTGCTCGCGCTCCGCCGCGTGCACGTCCTGCGTCGCCGTCAGGACCCGGATGTCCTGGAGTCCCAGGGCCGCGGCGATGGCGCTGTGCATCTGCTCCGGCGGATGGTCGGTCACCCGCAGGGACTGCCCCGCGTCGCCGGGTTCGATCGTGTACGAGCGGAGCATGCCGAGCCCCGCGTACTGGGTGAACGTGTCCTGGTCGACCATCGTCATCACCGTGTCCAGGTGCATGAACGCGCGCCGCTTCGGCATGTCGAGCGCGACGATCATGCGCGCCGAACCGGCCGCGAACAGGCCCCGGGCCAGCATCTCCACCGCCTGTGGCGTCGTGCGCTCGCTCATCCCGATGAGCACGGCGCCGTTGCCGATGACCAGGACGTCCCCGCCCTCGATCGTCGACGGGTAGTCGCGCTGCCCCTCCGACCAGTGGTGGAAGGAGCCCGCCTCCGGTCCCTTGAAGAGCGGGTGGTGCCCGTAGATCGCCTCGAAGTGCACGGTCTCGCGCTGCCGGGCCGGCCAGCGCATCGCGTTGATCGAGACGCCGTCGTAGATCCAGGCCGAGGTGTCCCGGGTGAAGATGTGGTTCGGCAGCGGACCGAGGACGAAGTCGTCCAGGTCGAGCGCGTGGAACCGCACCGACGTCGGCTCCCGGTGCGCCGCCAGGAACTCCCGCTTCGTCATGCCGCCGACGAGCGCCTCGCCGAGCGACCCGGCGTCCAGCGAGTCGAACGCGGCGCGCAGGTGGTCGGCGGCCAGCGGCCCGTACTCCTTCTCGTCGAAGACCCGGTCCAGGACCAGCGCGCGGGCGGCCGGCACCTCCAGGGCCTCCCGCAGCAGGTCGCCGAAGAGATGCACCTCGACCCCGCGGTCCCGCAGCACGTCGGCGAAGCCGTCGTGCTCCTGGCGGGCCCTGCGCACCCAGAGCACGTCGTCGAAGAGGAGGGCGTCCTTGTTGGACGGCGTGAGCCTCTTCAGCTCCAGATCGGGGCGGTGGAGGATGACGCGGCGCAGCCGCCCGGTCTCGGAATCGACATGGAATCCCATGGGCCCATCCTGACGGAGCCGGGCGGCCTGGGCCCGTCTTTCGGGCCTTCGGGCCCGCGGTTCAGGGCGTGTCACTTCAGTGCGGAGGCGATGAGGATCAGGGCGATGAGGACTCCGAGGAAGGCGGCGGTGCGGAGCAGGAAGCGGCGGGTGTAGCCGTTGACGGGCTCGCCGTCCGGCTGCGCGAAGGCGACGGGGCGGGGCGACGGCTCGCCGGGCTGCGGGGACTGGTGGGGTGGTGGGGACTGGTGGCGTGGCGATGCTTGGTGGGGTGGTGCGGTGTGATGCGGCCGCGGGGCTTGGTGGGGTGACGGGGCCTGGTGGGGCTGCGGGGTGCGCCGGGTGCCGGACGCCTCCTTGAGGAGGGTGAGCCAGACCGCGTCGGGCAGGCCCGGGCGGTCGCCGTCGACGATCTGCCAGAAGGCCTCGCGGGCCGACGGCACCGGGCTCGTACGGAGTCGGGAGAGCAGCGCGGCGACCGTGCCGACCGGGGCGTCCCCGCCCCCGAGGAGGGGGCGGACGGCCCAGCGGTGCAGCTCGGCCGCGTTGGACGCGCGCTGTTCCTCGGGCGGCTCGGAACGGTCGTCCTCGGCGCCGGGCGACGCTGTCGCCCAGAGCTCCCGGCCGATGACCACCTCGCACAGCTCGCGGCGCGCCGGATGTCCCCAGGACGGCAGGCGCCGGGCGATCTCCCCGAGGAGGAGGGTGACGACGACGTACATCTGGGGTCGGCGCAGGGCGTCGAGCAGCTCGCGGCTGCCCGCCCGCTCGACGAGGCCGCGCGCCTCTTCCACGTCGCCCGCGGTCGGCAGCCGGTGGACGAGCCCGGTCTCGACCTCCCGCTCCCCGCCCCGCAGCTTCCTGATCCACCCGCTCCGGCCACCGCCGGCCGGACCGCTCCACTGGGCACGGACGGAGGGGAGGACGGGACGGGGGTACGGGTCGTACGCCGGGTCCGGGGCGGGGTGGGGGCGGAGGGGTACGGGATCCGGCTTGGGGGCGGGGGCGGGGTCGGGGGCGGGGGCGAGGTCGGACTCGGGGCCGGAACCAGGTTCGGGGTCGCGATCGCGATCGCGGTCGCGGTCGGGCCGGCGCGGTGAGGTCCCGGAGGCCCAGGGATCGGCCCCGCCGGGGGCCTCGCCGTGGGCCGTGTCGTCGGTGTCCGGGTACGGCGCCGCCGGGTGCCGGGACGGGTCCTGGAGGGGGCGGTCGGGGAAGGGCGGGTCCTGGCGGCCGTCCCACGGCTCAGGGGAGGACGGGGGACGCCCCGCGTCAGGAGACGGGGATACGCGGGATATGGGGGACACGGGGGGCCGGCCGGCGTCCGGGGCGGCCGAAGGACGGCGTGGGTCGGCGCCGTCCGGCGTGCGGCCGGGGTCCCGGGACGTCGGCGAGCGCCGCGGCTCCGGCGACACGGCCGGGTACCCCGGCTCCGGTGCCGCCGGGTGTCTCGGCTCGGGCGCGGCCCCGTACCCCGGCTCCGGCCCGTACCCCGGCTCAGGCTCGGCCCCGCGTCGCCGCTCGGGTCCGTACCCCGGTTCCGGCTCGGCCCCGCGTCGCCGCTCCGGTCCGTACCCCGGCTCCGGCTCGGCCCCGCGTCGCCGCTCGGGTCCGTACCCCGGCTCCGGCTCGGCCGCGCGTCGCCGCTCAGGCTCACCCCCGTACCTCGGCTCCTGCTCCGGCGTCGCGCCCCGGTAGCGCGGCTCCGGCGACGCGGGCCCGTACCGTGCGTCCCCCGTCGGCGGGAAGCGCGGCTCCCGGGGCGGGCCGTGGCGGCGGGTGCGGGCGTCGAGGATGTCCACGGCGCGGGCCGCCGTGTCGAGGAGCGGGGCCCGGCGGGCGGAGGCCGCCTCGTGGAGGGCGCGGCCGACCGCCCACTCGCGTCCGTCGCCCTCCGCGACGCCCCGCAGGTGGTGGCGGACGAGCCGGGCCGCCGTCTCCTCCGCGCGGTCGCCGGACCGCTCGCTCGGGTCGAAGCGGTGCCGCCCCGTGTTGGGACTCGACGCACCCGACCAGCGGCTCACGAACACGAAGCGCAGGGAGGGCAGTTCGACGGTGTCGTGGCTCGCGAAGGTCCAACCGCGGCCGATGAGCTCGCCGAACATGCTGTGCAGCCCCCACAGCACGGGTCCGGCGGTGTCGCCCCGCGCGTCGAGGACGGTGAACGTGCCGTCGGGGTGCCGCAGCAACTCCGCCACCGTTCCGGTGAGTTCTCCCGCCACGTACGGCAGCGTCTCGTCGAGCTCGCCCTGCCCGCGGCCCGTCGCCGGTACGAGGACCTCCTCCCGCACCACCGGGAGCCGTCCGCGCACCTCGGCGGCGTTCAGGGCGGCGGCGCCCTCCCAGTCCCAGGCCTGGAGGCCGAGGCACAACGAGGGGTCGAGCAGCGCGGGAGAGCCGACGAGCGCGTGACAGAGGACGGACGTCCCGCCGTCGGTGTCCGTGAACGGGGTGCGCCGGATCAGCATCACGCCCGGACGGCCCTCAAGGCGGATCAGGGCAGGCCGCGTCTCCTCCCCGCCGGCCCGCAGCACGGGACCGGAGATCCGGAAGAGGGCCTCCGTCTCGTCCCGGGGCCCGGACCAGGCCACCGGGCCGAATCCCGTGCTGCCCGAGGCGTTCTCGCTGTCCCAGCGGAAGACGATCTGGTCGACCTCGTTCTCCGACCGTGTCATCGGACGATTCCCTCCGTAGGCTCCGCCCCGGGCAGCAGCCCGCACATGGCGAACAGGGACAGCAGTGGTGCCAGGACCCGGCGCGGCCGGACCCCGTGCGGGAAGTGGTCGCCGCGCGCCTGACCGCCGGTCGCGGCGACGAAGTGCAGGGAGCAGTTCGCGCAGTCGTCGAAGGGCTTGAGCCAGGCGGCGCTGGCGTGGTGGGCGAGGAAGGCGTACGCGTCCCGGCTCTCGTCCCGCGCCTCGGCGGGGCCGAAGCGGCCGGGCAGGGCCCGGCCGAGCCACCGGTCGACGGTCGGATCGAAGCGGACGAGGTCGCTCTTGTTGACGGCGAGCGCGGCCGGCGCCGCGACGAGGCCGCCGCGCCCCCTCGGGATCCGGTCGAGGACGGTGGCGAAGGCCTCGTCGCCGAGGTCGCGGCGGCGCAGCCCGCTCTGTTCCCGTACGGGGTCGAGGGAGCCGAGCCGGAGCGCGCGCAGCGGGTCAAGGACGAAGACGAAGGCGTCGACGCCCATGAGGAAGCGGGCCACTTCCCCGTCCTGCGCGAGGTCCTCGCCCGCGAGGTCGAAGAAGACGACGGGCCGGGGCGTCCCGCCGCCCGCGGAGACGAGCAGCCCGTCGGCGAAGCGGGCGAAGGTCTGCTGTCCGGTACGGCCCAACTGCCGTCCCTGCTGGAGGTTCTGCACGCGCTCGCGCAGATAGGTGCGGTGCGCCTCGGGGTTGAGCGGACGGCTCCGCAGCCCGTACGGCGCGAGGCCGCCGAGTTCGATCTCGCCCAGCATCGCGGCGAGGAGGTGGGTCTTGCCGACGGAGGAGCTGCCGACGAGGGCGACGGAGAGCGGCTCGCCGTTGGTGAGGTAGGGCACGGGGAGTTCGTGCTCCTCGTCGCCCTCCACCGTGTGCGGGCACAGGTGGTAGGCCTTGCGCAGGGCGTCGGCGATGTGGGCGGGGCGCCGTTCCGTGGTGAGGTCGAGCGGGATCCGGTTGCCCTTGGCGTCGATGGTGACGAGCAGGCGTTCGTCGTACTCGACGGGGAGCAGGCAGTGCGGGCACATCCGGCTCCGCGAGGGCGGGGCCGGCGGCGGTTCGAGGGGCGACGCCGAGGCGGCGGGGCGGAGGGATCCGTCCCCCGCTCCGAAGATCCGGTCGATGAAGGTGGTGCGCGGGGAGCGCGGATCCGTGGCGGAATCCGTCACCGGGCCGGCGTACGGGTCCGTGTAGGGGTCCGTGTACGACTCGCTGTACGGCTCCGCGTACGGCGCCGCGTCGGACAGCCCGTCGTTCTCGACCGCGACCCGTTTCCGGGCGAGTCGCTGGTCGTACTGGGCACGCCACGGGGCGAGCGGGTCGGCCGCACCGGCGGCGCCTGCGAGCGGATCGCGCACGTTCAGGAGCCGCATGAGCTCGGCGGGACGCGGCCGGTCGGCCGCTCGCGGGGAGAAGAGGCCGCTCTGGGCCAGGGCGGCGAGCCGGCGGTAGTCGCCGAGGTCGCCGGGTGGGCCCTCACCCCGGGCGGGGCGGCCGGAGAGGAGGTAGTAGCCGAGCTGGGCGACGGACCACAGGTCGTCGCGCGGGTCGGCCGCGCCGAGCCCCTCGCGCTGCTCGGGCGAGGCCCAGGGCGCGCCGCCGAACGGCTCGCGCGTCTCCCCCGCGCGCCGCGCGGCGAACGGCTCGCTGAGCCGCACGTGGGCGCCGTCCCACCGCACGGTGTCCGGCGCGACGGCCCGGTGCACGAGCCCGATCTTTTCCAGGAGCCGTACGGACAGGGCGAGTTGGCCGATGATCCGCTCCTGCTCCTCGGGGCCGAGGCGGCCCGCCCACTCGGTGAGCGGCCGGCCGCGGGGCACCCGGTACAGCACGAAGGGCTCGGACGCGGTCAGGTCGAAGCCGACGATCCTGGCGAAGACGGCCCCGAACTTCGCGGTCCCGTACCGCCGTTCCAGGGCGACGGCGGCCTCCACCTCGCGCTCCAGGAGGCCGTACGCGTGGGGGTCGGCCTGCGCGGACGCGGGCAGCCGGAACTGGAGGACCGGCCATCCGGCGCCCAGAACGGCGCGGCGTGCGAGGAGGCCGGGCCTGGCGGGCAGCCGGCGCTCGTCGCCGTACCGGACGGTGAAGCGGACCGGCTCCTCGTGGTGGGTGAGGAACTCCAGTTCCTCGTAGTACGGGTGCGGGGGGCTCATGGGCTCCCTCAGGTGGTCCGGATGGTACGGATCGATCGGGTGGTTCAGCGGGTTCCGCGCGTTGCCCGGGCCGGGCTCGTCCGGGTGGTTCAGGTCGCTCGGATCGTGCGGGTGGTTCAGGTCGCTCGGGTGGTTCGGGTCGTCCAGGTCGCTCGGGTCGTGCGGGTCGATCGGGTGGTTCGGGTCTGTCACGGTTCTCCCGCCTCCTCGGCGCGGACGGTGTGCACGACGTCCGCGCGCAGCGGTACGAGACGGAGGATGCCCGCGTGCCGTCCGGCACCGGTCCACACCACGTCCTCGGCGGTGCCCCGCCAGATGTCGTCCCCCGCCGCCCCGCGCCGCATCGCCTCGGGCACGAAGCGGACCTGCCGGGCGGCGAGCGGGTCGTGGGAGAGCAGCCTCAGGTGTTCGGGCCCGCAGAGCGCGACCGTGGCGCCGGGGTCGTCCTCGGCGAGCAGCAGCCGGGCCACCGCGTCCGGGGCGACCCCGGTGAGCCGGGCCGCGTCGGGCCGTTCGGAGCGGTCGGCGAGGGCGCCGAGCGAGGTGAGCGTGCCGAGATCGCGGAGGCCGTCGTACGGGGGCGGCGGCGAGGCCGCCGCATCGCGCTCCAGGCGGATCCGCGTCTCGTCGAGGAGCTCCGTCAGCCGCTGCCCCTGTGCCAGGTGCTCCGTGCCGCCGGGGTCGCGTTCGATACCCGCCCAGCAGCCGTCGAGGAGGAGGACGGTACCGGCGACCAGGTCCCCGACGAGCGTGTCGACGAGTGCCGGGCCCCCGTCCCCGTACCGCCGCTCCAGCCAGACCGGGGCCGGCCCGGCGGAGAAGGCGCCCGGCACGCCGACGGAGCCCGCCGGGGCGGGCGCGGGCCGTGGTGACGGGCGCGGGGACGACGGCGGGACGGCGGAGTGCGCGGCCGGCTCCCGTACGGGCGGCTCCTCGTTCATGTCCGACCAGCCGTCGTCCTCCCCGCCGTCCCCCCAGTCGTCCCAACTCCAGGCGTCCGCAGCGGTGTCGGTGCCGCCGGACGGGCCCGGGCCCGGCGCGGGTGCCGACGGTTCGTCCGCCCAGGAGTCCTGGTCCGGCCCCCACTCCGACTCCCGGCCCGCTTCCCACTCCTGCCCCCACTCCGGCGACGCGTCGGGCGACCGCGCGCCGCCGTACGCGTCGGCGGTCTCCGCGAGACCGCGCAGCAGCCGGGCCACGGCACCGGCTCCGGCCGCGCAGTGGTGCCGTACCTCGGCGAAGAGCCAGTCGTGCACGGCGGTCGTCACGACCAGGGCGTGGATCTCCCGCAGGATCCGGCCGGCCTCCTCCGGGTCCGCCCGCGCCCACCAGTCGTCCACGGCCCGGGTCCAGTCGCGGAGCGCGAGCAGGACCACGGCCACGAAGGACACGGCCAGGGCCACGGCCCCCACCCAGACCGGCGGGGCCAGGAACTGGCCGAGGCCCGCCCCGACGAGGCCGCCGAGGACGCCACCCGCGAGCCGGGGCGCCGCGCCCGTGGCACCGCCGCCGTCGATCCGCCCGTCGGGCGAGCGGTTGGGCCTGCGCCGCAGCATCAGATGGGCGAGCCCGGCGGCCAGCGCGCCGACGGCCGGGCCGAGGACCCAGCCGAGCACCGGCCACACCCCGGCGAGCAGCGCGAGGAGGCCGGTCAGGGCGAAGGCCACGGGCCGCGAGCCGCCGGCGGTGAACGGATACCGTCCCCCGAGCCGCCGCAGCCGCTCCGGACCGCAGAGCGCGTCGAGCCGCGCGAGCCGGGAGGCGCTGCCGGCCGGGGCGGTGCGCGCCGCGAGCCCGGAGAGCCTGGCCGCCACGGAACGCAGCGGCAGGCCCTGGCCGATCAGGTCGTACGTGTGGTCCCGCAGGGCCGGGACGATCCCCGCCCGCGTGATCTCCCGCGGCAGCTCCGGGAGTTCGACCCCTCGGTCACGGAGCAGCCCGCGGTGTTCGGCCGTGAGCCGGGTGGCGCCCGCGGCGCCGAACGCGTCCGCGACGGCCGTACGGAGCCGGGCCAGCTCCTCCGTGAGCCGCTCGATGTCCCCCGGCAGGTCGACGGCGCGGCCCGCCCCGGTGAGGAGCCCCGCCGCGCCCCGCACCCGGTCGTAGCCGTCGACGGCGTCGTCGAGGGCCTCCTGGCAGGCGGCGAGCCGGGCCCCCGCCCGGCCGCCGGCGGGGAGCCAGTCGTGGCCGGAGAGGGAGCGCGGCACGCCCTCGCCGAGGAGCAGGGCGAGCGCGCCCGGCACCCCTTCGGGGGAGGCGGCCCCGGCCGGGACCTCGGGGCCGGTCAGCCCCTCGACGGCCTGCCGCCAGGCCCGCGCGCGGGCCTCGTCGGTGAGGTCGTGCTCCAGGATCCGCACGGCGGGTACGGCCACGCCGTGCACCACGTCCCCGAGCGAGCCGAGGACGGCGTCGAAGACCTCCGGGGTGGCCAGTACCTCGACGAGCGGGCGCAGGACGTCGTCGACCACGGCGTCACCTGTGGAGCCGCCCGTGGAGCCGCCCGTGATGTCGCCCGTGGTGTCGCCCGTGGTGTCGAACAGCCACAGGACTCCGGCGGCGGGCGGGCGCAGCGTCAGGGTGCGGCGCAGCGTCCGGTCACCCCGGGTGCCGACGGCGAGACAGACGATCTGGGCGGGGCCGTAGGAGGAGAGGCGCTCGTAGAGGAGCTGGTGGCCGACGATCCCGGCGGCCTCGTCGACGACGAGGAACCGGCGTTCGCCACCGGGTTGCGGGACGTCCAGCGCCGCGCGGACGGCGGCGTCGAGGTCGTCCGGCCCGCCCGCCCGCAGGTCGAGGCAGACCGCATGGCCCGGGAGGGGTCGCTCGGGGAGGACGCGGTGGTTCACTGCTCCTCCTCCCGGTCCCAGGGGTACCCGCCGGACTCGAACTCGGACTCGGGATCGGGCTCGGGCTCGGAGTCCCAGCCCTCCTCGTACAGGGACCCCTGGGGCTGTCCGTGCTGTCCATGCGGTCCGTGCTGTCCATGCGGTCCATGCGGTCCGTGCTGTCCCGCCTCCGGCCCGGGGGCCTGCGCGGACCCGTTCCCCCCGTACCCGTAGTTCTCCCGAGGGTCGGTACTACCGGGCGGCCGGCCCTGACCGTAGTTCTGGCTCTGGCCGTGGCCGTAGTTCTGGCTCTGGCTCTGGCTCTGGCCGTAGCCCTGACCGTGCCCCTGAACCGGAACCTGAGCCTGCGCCTGAGCCTGAGCCGGAACGTAGCCCTGCCCCTGCCCCTGCCCCTGCCCCGCAGCCCTCCGCCCCGCCCGCCCCGGCCCGTGGCGGTCGAAGAGGGCGCGCAGGGTGGAGCGGGTCGGGCGGGCCGAGGGCGGGAAGCGCATGTCCAGGGCCCCCGGGAAGGTGACCTCCCAGAACTGCCGCAGCGGGGTCATCCATTCGACGTCCGTGTCGCCGTACTCCCGGTACTCGGCCTCCAGTCGGTCGAGCAGGACGAGCTGACGCGGGGCGACCTCCTCCACGAAGTGGGTGAAGAGCCGGGACGGCGGCTGCGGCACCTGCGTGAGGCCCTTGGGCAGGGTCTTCATGAGGCGTTCGCAGAACACCTCGATGATCTGGCCCTCGTCGAGGAGCGCCCAGCGCTCGTACGCGCGCAGCATCCCCGCCCAGCTGGAGAGCGAGCCGTCGAAGGCCTCCAGGCGCAGCGACATGGTCGCGGACTCGCCTTCCTGGAGCCGGATCCGGACGAGGTCGGGCGAGTCCGGCGGGCCGTCGACGGCGATGTTGCCGTTCCACATCGCGCAGAGCAGCCGCTGAAGGATCCGCTGGCGGTCCTGCTCGGTGGCGACGAGCCAGTCGTCCTGGTAGCCGAGCCGCTGCCGCCAGTGCAGGAAGTCGTCCTCTCCGGCCGAGTCGCGGGCTTCGGACCAGAGGCTGAGGACGTTGCGGACCTCGGAGATGTCGGTGAGGTTCATGCCGCTGCGGAAGAGGACGACGGTGAGGGATTCGGTGTCGACGGCCCGGTACTCCTGGTCGGCCTTCGCGGGCAGGTTGAGCGCCTGCCGGAGGAAGCCCGCGGCGCGGCCGTCGGACTCGCTGGCCGGGTGCACGATGAGGATCTTCATCGGGCCGCTGCCGTCCGGGACGAAGCCGACGGGGAGCAGTCCGGCGAGCCGGGCGCGGAACTGGTCGAGCCAGCGCGGGTCGACCTTCGACTCGGCGCCCTCGTCGCCCGCGGCGGCCCGCAGCAGCAGCTCCATGGAGGGCAGCAGGGGGCGGGCGAACTGGGCCTCGTTGGCCTCGCCGAAGAGCTTCTTGACCCGGCGTTCGAGGACCTGCTTGATCTCCTTGACCGGCGCCCCCGGCGCGCGGCGCACCGCGTCGAGGGCGTTGCGCCAGTCGTCGGGCCGGATCAGCCGGTCGAGGAGGGTCGCGGCGTCGGTGCTCTCGGGGAGGCCCTCGCTCTGGGCGAGCCGGTCGACGACGTCGTCGTAGAAGGCGCGCAGGGTGTTCTGCGGGGGCAGGAGGTAGGCGATGCCGGCACGGTCGTCGCGGTAGAGCTCGCGGCGGCGCTCGGCGAATCCCCGTGCCTCGTCCTGCTCGTGGGCGCGGAGCACCTTGGTGAGCTCGCTCAGCTCGTTGGAGATCCGGGCCAGCGGCGGGCGCCACTGGGCCTCGCCGGCCTGCCAGCCGCGGTGCCAGAGGCTCCGGGCGCGCCACTGGTACCAGGCCTGCTGCGCGGCGAGCGCCTCTTGGACGTCGGGGTCGTTCCACCGGGCGGGTACGACGCCGCCCATGCTCCCCTTGATGCGGGGGATCGGCGGGGCGGCGCTCTGGACGTGGGAAGGCCGTTCGGGCTCGTTGCGCCGGTTGTCCAGCATCCCCTTGAAGCCCACCCTGGCGACCCGCTCGGGGTGGCCGGGCAGGCCGCCCAGTACGGCTTCGAGCTGGAACGGGCCGATGAGGCCGAGGAGTTCGCGGGCGCCGGAGCCCGGCCTGAAGTCCTCGGTGAGGCGCGGGATCTCGCGGGTGAGGTTGGTGTCGAGTCGGCGCAGGGCGTCCTCCATGGACCCGAGCCGGTACTGCAGTTCCTGGGCGATGTCCCGTCGCCCCCTGGGGAGTTGCTCGGGTCCGGGGACGTCCGGCACCTCGCGGTTCCAGAGCCGGCCGATGCCGGAGCGGACGAAGAGGTCGCGGACCTGCTCCGAGCCGTCCCGGGCGGGCCGCCGGGCCCGTTCCTCCATGCCGCGCACGGCCTGGGCGAGGAGCCGGGCGGCGACGATCTCGGCGAGGTCGTCGACGGGGACGGTGAGGGAGGCGGCGAGGCTGGTGGACATGCCCCGGTAGCCGATGCCGGAACGGGCCGGCGTCGAGCGCTCGACGGCCTTGTTGACGAACCGTTCCGCGAAGGACTGGTAGTCGTCGTCGGCCTGGGCCACCCCGCCGTTGGACTCGCTGAGTTCGGTGCCGATGAGCGACATCACCATGGCGGTGATGGAGCGGCGCAGGTCCTCGCTGCCGATGACCGACGGCTTGGAGAAGAGGAAGGCGGTCTGCATGGTCGCGGGACGCAGGGCGACGACCCCCTCTCGCGGGTACGTGATGCTCAGCCGGCCGCGCTGTTCGACGTCGCCGACGGAGTCGTCGGAGTCGGGCATGTTCTGGTCGTCGACGAGCCGCGAGAGGTCCACGAGGGCGCGGGCGGCGTTGAGTTCGGCCTCGCGTCCGCCGCCCGCCTCGGGCGGGAAGGCGGACGGCATGACGACGAGCGGGTAGATCTTCACCCCGGGCACCTTGGCGTTGCGGAACTCGTGCCCGATGAGGTGGATGAAGTCGTAGAAGATGCCGGCGCCGGTGCCGCCCGCGACGGAGAAGGCGACGAAGACGTCACAGCCCCGGATCTGGCCGCCGCCGACCCGCTGGAGGTCGCCGGCCGACTGGCCGATGGCCCCGATCGCCTCGCGGAGCTGGCGCAGGACCGGTTCGAGCCCGGAGCGCAGGGTCGCGAAGAGCGCGGCGCGGCCGACGGTCGGCAGCTGCCCCGCACCGCTGTTGAGGGGGGCGACGCGCGGCTGCCGGATCCGCGGCGGCAGCCAGGACCGGGTCTCCCCCGGGACGGAGACGCGCAGCATCTCCGTGACCTCGGGCGAGGAGTCGAAATCGGTGGGCAGCAGGTCCCGGACCATCCGGGACGTACGGGCGAAGGCGGCGCCCTCGGCACCCTTCGCCTTGAACTGCGGTGCCTTCAGCAGTTCCGCCTCGCTGAAGTCGGCGTAGACGAACTGGAGGCAGTCGGGCAGCTGGAAGGGCATCCGGCGGCCGCCGTCGACGAGGTCGGTACCGTCGGGTCCGCAGAGCTCCCGGCGGAGGCTGCGCTCCAGCTCGGTGCCGATGCGTCCGCCGGTGCCGCCGAGCCCGACGAAGAGCATGGGCTGATAGATCTTCATGTCGTCTCCTTTGGGGGCCCGTTCAGAAGAGGTCCGGGTCCCCGGCGGTCGTCCCGCCCGTGCCCGTACTGAATCCGGTACCGCTGCCGGTTCCGGTGTCGGTTCCGCTGCCTGTTCCGGTGGTCGTGGGGTGGTCCGTGGCGCCGTCGGACCGGCCGGACCGCCCGGATCGCCCGGATCGCCCGGGCCGTCCGAACCGGCGCGGCCGGGGAATCCGGCCTTCCCGGTCCGTACGTGTACGGGACCCGGCGCCTTCGCCCGTACGGGATCCGGTTCCGGTACGGGAGTCGGTTCCCGTCCGGGAGTCGGCTCCGTCGCCCGTGCGGAAGCCGGAGCCGCCGCCCGTGTCGAAGTCGAAGTCGTCGTCCGTACCGAAACCGCCACCGGTGCCGGAGCCGTATCCGGCACCGGAGCCGTCTCCGGAGCCGTAGCCGCCGGTGCCGGAGCCCGTGCGGGCGCGGCCCGACCGGCCGCCGCGGGCCGTTCCCCCGCCCCGTACGACGAGTTCGTACGCGTCGAGGCCGGTCGGCTCGCCCGGCCTCAGGGGGACCTGCGCACCGCCCCGGGGACGCAGCAGCAGTTGGCCGGTGCCGGTGCGGCGCAGGACGTGGGCGCCGGACGAGGCGCCCTCGCGGGCCCGGCGGAGGGTGGGCGGAGCGCCGCCCATGTCGTCGACCGCGAAGGGGAAGGACCCGCGGGCGCCCTGGCCCCGGCCGACGGTGAGCGTGTCGAGGACACGGCCGTGCTCGCGGAGTTCGAGCGTGACGCCGGTGAGGTCGCGACGATGGCGCCGGGCCAGGATCTGCGCGATGACGAAGCCGGCGATGAGGACGAGGCCCGCGGCCCCGCCGACGACGGCCTTCCACCAGCGGTCCCACCAGGTCGGCGGGGCCACGACCAGGACGTCGAGGAAGCCGTCGTCGAGGACGAGGTCGCCGTCGCCGGGGTCCACGGCCGCGATCCGGCCGCCCAGTTCGCCGAGGGGCGTGCCGCCGCCGACGGTCACGGTGATGGGGACGCGCGTGCTCCCGCCCGGCGGGGCGGTGACCGTCGCCGGGGAGACGGAGAGCTCGGCGCCGGGTGTCAGGTTCTCCACGGCGAGCCGCAGGCTGCGCGGTCCCGCGTCGTTGTTGGTGACGTCGAGGGTGCCGCGGACGGTGCTCCCGGGGTGCACGGTGGCCCGGTCGAGGACGAGCCCGGCGGTGAGGAGCGGTGTGCCCTGGGTGACGCGGGCGTGCAGCGGCCGACGGTCGGAGGTGACGCCGGGCGCCGACATGCGGGTGGTGAGCTCCAGGTCGCCGGTGGCGCCGGCGGGCACGGTGAGCGTGCCGGTGAAACGGACGTCGCCCGCCCTGCGGTCGGGGGCCCGCCCGTCGTCGGCGAGCCGGAACGTGACGGGGGCGAAGCCCGCGCCGCGCAGTTCGGCCGCGACCGTGAGATCCGCGAGCTGGCGGGGATCGGTGACGGTGACGCCCCGCCGGGTCTGCATCCGCACCGACACGGTGACCTCCTCGCCGGCGCGCGGGGAGGCCGGGTCGAGGGTGACGTCGGAGCGGAGCACGCCCTGCCAGATGGCCCGGACGGCGACCTCGCGGTCGCCGTGCCCCTCCGGTGCCTCGATGTGCACGCGCCAGCGGCCCGGCAGCGGGTTCTTGACGCGCAGCGCCTCGACCGGCCCGTCCTGTCCGCCGACCTCGAAGGTGGAGCCGTCGAACTCGCCCCGGGTGGGAACCTTGCGGCCCGCCGGGTCGTAGTAGGTGACCCGAACCTTCGGGTCGTGCTTGGAGACCGTGAGGGAGCCGTCGGTGGCGATGGGCGGGATGACGACCGTCAGGTCGGCGGGCGGCTTCCCTGCGGTGCCGTGCGCGATCCGCGCGCAGCGGGCCGCGGCGAAGGTCTCCTGGAGCGCCTTGTCGAGGTCGGCGGAGCTGCCGACGACCCGCATGTGGGGGACGGAGCCCGGCACGTCGGAGCAGGCGCCGCGGAAGCCGCCCTCGGCCATGGCCGTGAGGGCGGCCCGGTCGATCCCGGTGCCGAAGCCGAGGGGCCAGATCTGGACGCCGGCCGCCCGGGCGCGGGCGAGTTCCTCGGTGAGCCGCCGCTCGCCGTTGGACTGGCGGTTGGCGGGGTCCGCGCCGTACTCGGGGCTGTCGGAGACGTCGAGTTTGCCGTCGGTGAGCAGGAAGACGACCTTGGGGGTGGCAGGTGCCTTCGCGGCCGCGCCACCGGGCGTGCTCTTCTGAGTCTTCTGAGTCTTCGGGGTGAGGCGGGTGACGGCCTGGCGGATGGCCGCCGGGAAGTCGGTGCCCGGTCCCATCCGTGCCGCGTCGCGCTTGTTGAGGAGCTGGACGCAGCGGCTGAGCCGCTCGCGGCCCGCCGCGTCGGCGACGGTGAGATCGCAGACCTCGCGCACGGGCGACTGGCCGGCCTTCTCCGAGCTGCCGAAGCCGATGACGGCCGCCCGGGAACGCTCCGATATCTCGCCCTGGCTGAGCAGCCCCGCCGCCTCCGTCTCGCGCGCCAGGTCCTTGTCGGCCAGGCTGGCCGACTGGTCGACGACGACGGCGAAGTCGATCGGGTCCGGTCCATCGGCGGGCTCGGCGGCGGCTTCGGCCACGGACCCGGCCGCGGGTTGGGCGGCTGCGGCCGGCGCCCGGGGGGCGCGGGGGTGGCCGGGGGTACCGGCCGCCGCGAGCGGGCCGGTGAGCGCGACCAGCGCACCGGCGAGGAGCAGGGCGCTCCCCTTGTTCGTCCACTGCATCGTCACTCTCACCACAGTTCGCTGAGGAGGGCCAGGAGGGCGCCGAGCGCGAGCGCGCACACGCCCAGGCGCAGCCACCGGTACTTCGCCGCGAGCACGAGTCCGTGCACGCTGGCCTGTTCGAGGAGCCAGCCGGTGGCGTCCGCGCCGGGCGGGGCCAGCCGCTCGCGCAGTTCGCCTTCGGACGGCCCCGTCGCGAGGTCGCGCAGGAGCGTGCGGTCCGCTCCTATCCGGGTGCGGGGCAGGACCACCGACACGAGCATCAGGACGCCGGCGGTCCACAGCGCGCCCGCCACCAGGAGGAGGCCCAGGCCGATTCCGGCCCTGGGCACCAGGGCGCGGTCCCCGGAGAACACGACCGCGAGGAAGGCGAGGGCGCCGGACAGCAGGATCGCGGCCTTGGTGTCGGCCCGCCCTATGTCCTCGCGGACGGTGGAGAGCAGCCGCTCGGCCATGAACCGCAGCTCTTCGGGCGCCACCGGGGCGGCGGGGGCCGGGGCGGCGCTTCCCTGCGGGTCCGGGGTCGTCACTCCTCCTCCCAGTCGTCGAATTCCTCGCTGTGCCGGCCCGGGCGCGCGCTCCCGGAGGTCCGCCGCCGGTCGGTGCCCTCCAGGTCGTACGGATCGTCACGGTCGAAGCGGTCGTACGGGGCGTCACCCTCGTACCGGTCCCGGTCGCCGCCCCGGCGGCGCGGCCCCCGCTCGCGGTCCCCGTCGCCGTAGGCGTACCCGCCCCTGTCCCGCTCCCGTTCGCGCTCGCGCTCACGGTCGCGCTCACGGTCGGAGCCCGACTCGACGTGGGTCGGCTCGTACACCCGCCGGTCGTGCGGGGCATCGCCACGCTCGCCGTGCTCGCCGCGCTCTCCGTCGCCTCCGTGGTCTCCGCGCTCTCCGTGCTCGCGGCTGCCCCCGCTCTCCCTGCTCTCCCCGCTCCCTCGGGTCTCCCAGGTCTCCCGGCTCCCTCGGGTCTCCCTGCTCCCCCGGGTCTCCCTGCCGTCCCCGTACTCGTCGCCCCAGTCCGGTCGGACCGGCTCCGGAGCGCCCTCTTCCAGGGCGCGCCGCGACCGTGAACCCCCCGGTCCGCCCGCCGGGTTGAGCACGTGGTCGGTGATGCCGCCGACGACGTTGCTGGTCTGCGTCCGCAGGTACATCAGGACCTGGTACATCTGCTCACCGATGTCGTGCCGTTCCAGGACGCCGGTGTCCAGGAGTCGGTTGAAGACGGCCAGGTAGTCCTCCTGGCCCTCGCGCCGCTCCCGCTGGAGCTGCATGCGCATGTCCCACTGCTTGTCCGGGTTCATCGCCATGTGGTGGGCGATCTGGGCCAGGTCGCCGCGCCGGAACAGGACCTCCATCTCACGGGCCCGTTCGGCGATCAGGGCCCGGTCGGCGGCGTCCTTGCGGCGCTCCGCCTCGGCCTCGCGCGCGTCGGCCTCCATGGTCACGCCGACCCGGTCCCGACGGTAGACCTCGGCCTTCACCGAGTCGTCGAGGTCGATGAAGACATGGACCCGGGTCTTGAGCCCGATGTCCCGGCCGAGGACGAGGCGTCCGGCGCCCAGCTCGTCCTGGACGGCCTCGTCCACGCGCTGCGCCTCGGTGATCCGGAACCTGCGGGACAGCCGGCGGAGCCTGTCGAGCAGCTCGTCGTGCAGCAACTCGGCGACGTCCTCGACCTGTTCCTGGACGACGAGGTGCGGATCGGTCACCACCCACTGGACCCTGGCGACGGCCTCGAAGAAGACGCCGTCCCCGGAGGCGGGCAGCTGGAGCCGGAACTCCGTGACGTTGCGGCCGAGTTGGACCTCGAACACGGTGTAGGGGGAGCCGAGCAGCGGCTTGTTGACGTCCTCGTAGCGATCCGGCCAGACCACGCGGTGTCCGCCGTTGCGGTAGAGGAGCACCGCGGCGACCCGGCCGCTCCGGCGGCGGTACGGGGGTGCGTACTCGCCGAGGAGCGGCCCGCGCGGCCTTCCGGAGGCCTCGGGGCTCCACTGCTCCCGTACGCGCCCCTCACCCCGCATCTCTCCGCGCGCCTCGTCCCGTCCCCCGTCCCGCCCCTCTTCCCACTCCTGACCCTCCGGCACCCGCGCGCCCTCCTGCCCCTGTTCGCGGTCCGACCCGCGTTCCCGTTCCCGGTCCCTGCCCCGGTCCCTGTCCGGGCCCCCGTCCCGATTCCTGCCCCGGTCCCGATCCCGGTCCCGGTCCCCGTACCGCGCCTCGCCCGGCCCGTCGTACCGCTGCCGTTCCCGCTCGTCGCGCTGCTGCCGGTCCCTGTCGTCCCGCGCGCGCCCGGGCCCGTCGTCGTACCGCTGCCGTGCCCGGCCGTCCGGCGCGCGCCGGTCCGCGCCCCGTCCCTCCGGCATCCGCTCGTCCCACCGCGCCTGCCCGTCCGGCCGCGCACCCCTGTTCTGCTCGGGCCCGGTCATCGGTTCGCTCCTTCCGTCACGGCGTCCCACATGCGGCGCGCCGCGCCTCTGCCCAGGGGCCTGTCACGGTCCCGGACCAGTTCGTTCAGCAGGCCCCTGAGGCGGTCGCGGTCGCGGCGGTCCACGGCGAGCAGCGGCAGGAAGCGGCAGACGTGGCCGAGCGCCTCCTCGTCCTTCGCGGCCCGCCGGAGCAGGCTCCCGAGGGCCTCCAGGGCCACCTCGCCGGAGCGTGCCGTGGCGAGCGTGTGCCGCAGCAGCCGGGCGAGGTCGGGGGCGAGCGCGGGGTGGGTGGCGAGCAGGGCGACGAGCAGCGGGCGGGCCGCGTGCGGGTCGAGCTCGGGCACGTCCCGCAGGCCCCAGAGGTGGGTGGTCCGGGTGCTCAGCGCGCGGATGACGGCGAGGTGGACCAGGTTGGCGAGGTTGAGCCGGCCGTCGTCGAGCCAGTGGCCGAAGCGCCGCAGCACGGGCTCGGGTTCGCCGGAGGCGAGCAGCCGGGCCGCGCTGAAGGCCGCGGCCCCGAGCACGTCGGCGTCGGACGCCTCGTGGACCCGGACGACCCGGGCCAGCGCGTCGAGCGAGCCGGGCACGTCCCCGGCGGCGAGCACGTAACCGTGGGCCAGCAGCGCGGTCCCGACGAGCCCGGAGTCCGCGGAGACCGCCCAGTCCTTGAGCACGGCGGCGACGGCCGGCCGGATGCGGGGGTCACGGGCGGACTCGGCGAGCGCGGTCGCGGCGGCGAGCCGGGCCACGGGCGCGTCCGTCACGGCGAGGGGCACGATCAGCTCACGGAATCCGTGGATCCAGTCCCAGGAGCAGAGCACGCCGGCCGCGACGGAGGCCCGCACCCACACCTCGGCGCGCGGGTCGTCGCACAAGGCGCGCAGCCAGCGCGCCACCGGACCGCGGACGTTGTGGTAGCCGTGCCAGATCTCGCCGAGCACGGCGCCGGCCAGGGCCTCCCCCTGGAAACGGACGGCCCGCACCGGCACCTTCGCCGGGCCCAGGTCCAGTTCGCCGTCCTCAAGGACGGCCCGGGCCCGCACCGGCCGGTGCTCGGCGTGCGTGCCGAACAGTCGCCTTCCCGGGGCGTGTTCGGGGTCGAGGGTGACGGCGAGCTCCCAGGCGAGGAGTTCGGAGGCCTCGGCCGCGAGGCTGTAGGCGGAGCCGTCGAAGACGGCGACGGCGATACGGAACGCTCCCGCGCTCAGGGCGGGGAGCGCCTCGGGCAGCGTGCCGGGGCGGTCCGCGCCCGCGAACCATTCGCGGGCCTGCGCCGTCACGAAGGCGGCGCAGTCGGCGCGGAGTTGCTCGTCGGTCACCTCGCCCCGCCAGTGACGGGCGAGGTGGTCCGCGAGCCGCGCGGCCTCGCGCGGCCGCAGCTCCTCCAGGCCGAGGGCCGTGACGATGTCGGGGCGGACGGCGAGCGCCTGCGCGGCGTCGAGGGCCTCGGCGGGCTCGGCGCGCAGCAGGTCGCGGAGGTGGCGCCGGAGGACCTCGTCGGCGGGCGGCGGCGCGCAGTACATCCCGTACCGTCCGCGGAGCATCCGGTCGGCGAGCTCGCCGTTCTCGACGAGGACGACCCCGTACGCGTCACGGCCGCGCAGCAGCTCTCCGAAGCGGTCCAGGTGCAGCTCGGACAGGCGGGTGGCGGGGCGGCGCGCGGAGGTGGGGCCGTCGCCGCCGGGGCCCGAGCGGGAGTGCCGCGGTTCGCTCTCGGTCCTGACGTCCTCGGTGAGCAGCTCCAGGAGGTGGCCGCCGCTGTCCTGGAGGGCCTCGTCCGTGATCTCGTCGACGCCGTGGCGCGGGTCGAGCCGGAAGATCTGGCCTTCGGCGAGCTCGTCGAGGAGGGCGAGCGCGGTGGCCTTGCGACCGCTGCCGGGCTCGCCGCAGAGGACGAGGACCCGGCGCTCGCGGAGCTGCCGCTTCATGCGCGCGTAGTCGGCGGTCTCGCAGTACACCCGGCCGAGGTGGTCGAGCGCCTCGGGCGGGACGGGGCCCCGGACGAAGCGCGCGGACTCCTCGGAGGCGTACAGGGAGAAGAACTGGTTGCCCTCGAAGACGGTGCCGTCGCCCTGGATGTTGGTGTGGCGGTCGCCCGCCGCGCTCGCCCAGGTCCGGACGGCGCGCCGTGCCGTGGCGGCGCCGCCGGTGTCGCCCTCGCCGCCGAGGGGGCCCCGGTCGGCGGACGCGAAGACGTTCGGCTCGCGCGGCTGGTCCCCCGGCCCCTCCCCCCGGTCGGCCCCGCCCGCCCGGTCGCCGTCCCGGTCCCCCCGTCCCGCACCGCGGTCCGGCCCCCGCTCGGACCCCCGTTCCGAGCCCCGCTCGGATCCTCGGTCCGACCCCCGGCCCGATCCCCGGTCTCCGCCCCTCTCCCCACCCCTGTCCGCGCCTCGGTCCCCACCTCGGTCTCCGCCTCGGTCCCCACCCCGGTCGTCGGCGCCGCGGCCCGCGTCCTGGGCGTCGTTCGCGGACGCGCCGTCGTCGTGGTCGCTCACTCCCGCTCACCCGCCCCCGCGTCCTTGCGGATTCCGGTGAACCCGCCGTGGATCGTGTTGCCGTGGACGTCGAGCAGGTCGCCCCCGACGTGGTACGTGCGGTTCCCCCCGCCGGTTCGGGGCGTTGGGCCGTCCCCCCGCGACGGCCCAACGCCGGTCCCTGAATCCACCCCGGGCACCCGCCGTCCCCCGGAGGCGCCCCCGTTCGCGCCCGCGCCCCCGTCCGCGCCGTTGTCCGCCCCCTCGTCCGCCCCCTCCTGCGGGAGCTCCCCCTCGGGCCCGATCAGCGGCGGCGCGGTCCGGCGCGGGACGTGGAACCAGGCGGCCTCGTCGGTCTCCTTGGACCGGATCCGGGCCCGCCGGTAGTGGTCCGGCTCCACGTACCGCCCGCCCTCGGCGACCACGTTCCCGTACAGCCAGTCGGAGACCACGACGAGCAGGTCGACGTCGGGGGTCTCCGCCATGATCCGCTTGGCCGTGGGGCTGTCGCAGAGCCGCGCGGCGAGGTCCACCGCCCGCCCGACGAGCCCGTGCCGGTCCTGGACCACGAGTCCCGCGTTCATGCCGATCCGCAGGCGCAGCCGCCGGCTCCGGCCCGTGTTCTGGGCGCGGAGGCTCTCGTACAGGGTGTCGATCCACCGTCCGACCATGAGCCTCGGCGGCATGTCGGGGCGCAGCGCGGCGAGGACGCCGTCCCCCCGGTCCTCCTGGTGGAAGGTGCCGGGCTCGACGCCGACGGAGGCGTACGCCTCGTCGAACGCCGCGTACATCGCCGTGCGGTGCAGCTGCTTCTCGGCCATGTCCAGGGTGCCGGACCCGCAGATGTCGCCGAAGACGACGAACCGGTGGATCCCGCCCGAGGCGGCTTCGCGGCGCGAAACCGCCTCCCCGTGCGCCCCGTTCACTCCCGCACTGCTCACTCGGACTCCCTGTCGGATGCCGTGGTGCCGTTGGTGCCGTGGTGGTGCGTGTCCAGACTGGCCGCGTTCCGCGACCGGCGATGTAGCCGTTTACACATCCGGCGGAGATTCGTCCGCCTGTTCCGCGCGGGGGCGCGCACGCCCCTCGGCGAGCAGCACGAGGACCCGCATGTCGATGACGATGACGGTGCGGTTCGCGGTGCGGACGACGTCCTGTTCCCGCAGCAGCCGCAGTGCCTTGGCCACGGCCTCCCGAGTGGCTCCGATGGCCGCGGCCAGGTCGTGCTGGGGCAGCGGGAGCTCCAGTACGGTCCCGGCGTCGGCCGGCCGGCCCGCGCGCTCCGCCAGTTCGACGAGGCGGGCCGCGAGGCGCTGGAGCACGGTCTCGGAGGCGAGCGCGCGGCGTTCGACGTCGGCGCTGCGCAGCCGGGTGGCGAGCTGGCGCATGATCAGCGAGGTGGCGTGCGGCCGGGCGGCGAGGAAGCGCCGGAAGCGGTCGCCGGAGACGGCCACCGCCTCGACCGCGCCGAGCGCGGTGACGGTGGCGCTGCGCGGGCGCAGGTCGACGGCGGCGAGGTCGCCGACGACCTCGCCGGCGCCGCGCAGGGCGAGGATGAGCCGGGAGCCGCGCTCGGTGCCGACGGAGACGACGGACCAGCCGGAGAGCAGCGCGAGGACGTAGGCGCTGGTGTCGTGTTCGCGGATCATCACCTCCCCGGGTTCGTAGGCGCGGCGGGCGCCCTCGGCGATGAGGGAGCGGCGGTCGGCCGCCGGGAGGGCGTGCAGGAAGGAACGGTCCTGCCCGAAGAGACTCATCACCCGTTCACCCCCGTACCGTCCGCCTCCCCTCGGGGAGACCGCCCACCGGTGATCGACCGGCGCCCTTCGCGTGTGTGTTCGCACCTCATGTGGCATGTCCCGCCACATTGTTGACACTGTGTCACCTCGTGGGGTGAAGAACGCTAGAGGTGCGGAACGGCGGCGTCAACGAGCACGGGGGGCGCAGGGGAGCGCCGTTCCCGGCACCCCTGCGCCCCCCGTCGGAGCAGCACGAAAGAATCACGGAACCGCCACGGAAGCCGTGCTGAAGCACCGCTGAACTCCCGTGGAAGCCCCAGCGACCGAAGCGTCACGCCTCTCGGATCACTCCCGGACCAGAGCCTCACTCCGCCGGGCTCGGAGAGCGTCACGCCCCTCGGCCCAGAGCACCACGCCTCCCGGCTCGGAGAGCGTCACGCCTCCCGGACCAGAGCCTCACGCCTCCCTGCTCAGAGCCTCGGGTCGACCGGCTCCGACTCCAGGGCGAGGACCGCGAAGACGGCCTCGTGGACCCGCCAGAGCGGTTCGCCGTCCGCGAGCCGGTCGAGCGCCTCCAGGCCGAGGGCGTACTCGCGCAGCGCCAGCGACCGCTTGTGGCCGAGGAACCGCTGCCGCAGCCGCTCCAGGTTCTCCGGCCGGGTGTACTCGGGACCGTAGATGATCCGCAGGTACTCCCGGCCGCGCACCTTCACGCCCGGCTGCCCGAGCCGCCCCTTGGCGTCACGGACGAGCGCCGCCAGCGGCTTGACGACCATGCCCTCGCCGCCGGCTCCGGTCAGCTCCAGCCACCAGTCGGTGCCCGCGCGGACCGAGGCCTCGTCGCCGGTGTCGACGACGAGCCTGCGGGTGACCTGGAGCAGCCCCGTCGGGTCGTGCTCCACCAGCCGGTCGAGCCAGGCCAGCTGCTCGTCGTGCGGCACGGCGGCGAGCGAACGCCCGCGCGCCGCGAGGAGCTGGAAGGGCGCGAACCGCACGCCCTCCAGGCCCTCGGTCGGCCAGCAGTACCTGCGGTACGCCTCGGTGAACGCGGCCGCGTCCACCTGCCGCTCCCGCTGTTTGGCGAGGAGCCCGTCGAGCCCCTCGACCCCGCGCGCCACCGCCCGCTCCAGGGCGTCGACCGCCCCGGGCAGGACGGCGCCGGAGGCGGCGCCGACCGCCGCGTACTGCGAGCGCAGCAGCCCGGCCGACTTGAGCGACCACGGCATGAGCTCCCCGTCGAGCAGCAGCCAGTCCGTGCCCAGCTCGTCCCAGAGCCCGGCGGCGCCGATCGCGGTCCGCAGCCGGTCGAGGACCTGCTCGGTGACGGCCTGGTCGTCGAAGAAGGGCCGTCCGGTACGGGTGTGCAGGGCGCCCGTCACACCGGTGACGCCGAAGCGCTCGCGGGCCGCCTCCTCGTCGCGGCAGACCAGGGCCACGGCCCGGGAGCCCATGTGCTTCTCCTCGCACACGACCCGCTCGACGCCGTCCGCCCGGTACTGGGCGAAGGCCTCGGCCGGGTGCTCCAGATACCCCTCGGCGCGCGAGGTGGCGGTCGGGGCCATGGTCGGCGGCAGGTAGGTCAGCAGCCGGGGGTCGACGGCGAACCGGCTCATGACCTCCAGGGCCGCCGCCGCGTTCTCCTCGCGCACGGCGAGGTTCCCGAGCTGCCGGGTCTCCACGATCCGCCGCCCGTGCACGTCGGCCAGGTCCAGGGGTCGCCCCTCGTGCCCGCCGGGCGCCTCGGTCACGAGCGGCCGGGCCGGCTCGTACCAGACCCGCTCGGCGGGTACGTCGACGAGTTCGCGCTCCGGCCAGCGCAGCGCGGTCATCTTCCCGCCGAACACGGCCCCGGTGTCGAGGCAGATGGTGTTGTTGATCCAGGAGGTGTTCGGTACGGGCGTGTGGCCGTACACGACGGCGGCCCGGCCCCGGTAGTCCTCCGCCCACGGGTAGCGCACCGGCAGCCCGAACTCGTCGGTCTCCCCTGTGGTGTCCCCGTACAGCGCGTGCGAACGCACCCGGCCGGAGGTGCGGCCGTGGTACTTCTCCGGCAGCCCGGCGTGGCAGACGACGAGGGCGCCGCCGTCGAGGACGTAGTGGCTGACGAGCCCGTCGATGAACTGCGCGACCTCGGCCCTGAACTCCTCGCTCTCGCCCGCCAGCTGCTCGATCGTCTCGGCGAGCCCGTGGGTCTCCTGGACCTTCCGGCCCTTCAGCCAGCGGCCGAGCTTGTTCTCGTGGTTGCCGGGGACGCAGAGGGCGTCGCCCGCGGCGACCATGGCCATGACGCGCCGCAGGACGCCCGGCGAGTCGGGGCCCCGGTCGACGAGGTCGCCGACGAAGACGGCCGTGCGCCCCTCGGGGTGGTGTCCGTCCACGTATCCCAGCGTGGCGAGCAGGGTGTCGAGCTCGGACCGGCAGCCGTGGATGTCACCGATGATGTCGAAGGGTCCCGTGAGGTGACGCAGGTCGTTGAAGCGGCGCTCCAGCAGGATCCCGGCCTCGTCCACCTCCTCGACGGAGCGCAGGACGTGGACCTTGCGGAAGCCCTCGCGCTCCAGTCCGCGCAGCGAACGGCGCAGCTCGCGGCGGTGGCGCTGGATGACGTGCGCGGGCATGTCCGCGCGGTCGGGTCGGCCGGCGTTCCGGCTGCGGCAGACGTCCTCCGGCAGGTCGAGGACGATCGCGATCGGCAGCACGTCGTGCGACCTGGCGAGCTGGACGAGCTGGCGCCGGGCCTCCTGCTGCACGTTGGTGGCGTCGACGACGGTCAGCCGCCCGGCCGCCAGCCGCTTGCCGACGATGTAGTGGAGGACGTCGAAGGCGTCCTTGCTCGCGGACTGGTCGTTCTCGTCGTCGGCGACGAGCCCCCGGCAGAAGTCGGAGGAGACGATCTCGGTCGGCTTGAAGTGGCGCCGGGCGAAGGTGGACTTGCCGGAGCCGGTGGCACCGACGAGCACCACGAGGGACAGGTCGGTGACGGGCAGGGTGCGGGTCATGCCGTGACCTCCTTCAAGGTCTCGTCGGGCGTGGTCTCGGTCGTGGGCTCGGCCTGGGTCTCGGGCGTGGTCTCGGCCGTGGTCTCGGCCGTGATCTCGGTACGGGTGAAGACGGCCATCTGCGTGGGCGGGCCGACCTCGGGGTCGTCCGGTCCGACAGGGGCGAACTCGACGCCGTACCCGTACTGTCCGGCGACTCCGGCCGCCCAGCCCCGGAACTCCTCCCGGGTCCATTCGAAGCGGTGGTCGCCGTGCCGGACGTGTCCGGCCGGCAGCGACTCCCAGCGGACGTTGTACTCGACGTTCGGCGTGGTCACGAGCACCGTACGGGGCCGGGACGCGCCGAACACCGCGTAAGCGAGCGCCGGCAGCCTCGGCAGGTCCAGGTGCTCGATCACCTCGCTGAGCACGGCCGCGTCGTAGCCGGCGAGCCGCTTGTCGGTGTACGCGAGCGAGCCCTGGAGCAGCGTGACCCGGGCGGCCTGCCGCTCCCCCATCCGGTCGAGCCGCAGCCGCCGCGCGGCGACGGTCAGCGCCCGCACGGACACGTCGACGCCCACGATCTCCGTGAAGCGCACGTCCTTGAGCAGTGCCTGCACCAACTGGCCCTGCCCGCAGCCCAGGTCGAGCACGCGGGCCGCTCCGGCCGTGTGCAGGGCGGCGAGGATCGCCTCCCTGCGCTGCTCGGCGAGCGGCACGGGCCGCTCCTCCGTGTCGCTGGACTCGTCGACGGCGTTGTCGACGTCCTCGACGTCGAGGCCCTCGGCCTCGGCGAGCCGCACCAGTTCGAGCCGCTCCGTCGCCTCACGGGTCAGGCCCCAGCGGCGCGAGAGATAGCGCGCGGTGATCAGCTTCCGCTCCGGGTGCCCGGCGAGCCAGCCGTCCCCGGCGCGCAGCAGCTTGTCGACCTCGTCGGGCGCGACCCAGTAGTGCTTGGCGTCGTCGAGGACGGGCAGCAGCACGTACAGCTGGTTGAGCGCGTCGGCGAGCCGCAGCTCGCCTTCGAGTACGAGCCGCACGTATCGGGAGTCGCCCCACTCGGGGAACTCCCCGTCCAGCACGATCGGTTCGGCCTCCACCGTGGCCCAGCCCAGCGGCCCGAACAGCGCGCGGACGAGGTCGGCGCCGCCCCTGGCGGGGAGCGCGGGGACCTCGATCCGCAGGGGCAGCGGAGCGGCGGCCCGCTCGGGCATCGCCTGGCACACACCGTGCAGCGCGGTCTTGAAGACCTTGGCGAGTGCCACGGCCAGCAGCGAGGACGCCGCGTAGGGCCGGTCGTTCACGTACTGCGCGAGCGCGGAGTCGGGGGCGCCGCCCCGGCCCTTGCCCTTGCCCTTGCCCTTGCCGCGGCGCACCAGCGCCACGGGATCCACCTCCAGGAGGAGTGCCGCGGTGCACCGCTCGGTGCTCGCCTCGGGGTAGAGGACGTGCGCGGTGCCGTGCGAGGTCGAGAACGCCTGCGCCCGCTCGGGATGCTTGTGCAGCAGAAAACCGAGATCGGTCGCGGGTCGCTCCGGGTTGCCGATGGTGCTGATTGTCAGGAACACATGCCCGAGTATGAGCGGCCCTTGCCCGCCCGACCAGGCATTTTCCGCGCACCCGCGTCAGCTCCCGGGCGTCAGCTCCCTGGCCAGAGCGGTGATCGCTGCCGGTCCGACACGGCAGCAGCCACCGATCAGCCGGGCACCGGCTCCCGCCCATGCGACGGCGACCGACGGGTCGAAGGTGACGTCGCCGCGCCAGCCCCGGGCCCCGGCGTCCCACCGCTCCCCGCTGTTCGGGTAGACCACGGCCGGCTTCCCGGTCACGGCGACGGCGAGCTCCACGGCGGACCCCACCCCTGCCGGGTCGCAGCAGTTGATCCCGACCGCCACGACCTGGTCGTTCCCGGCGGCGACCGCGAAGGCCTCCGCCAGCTCCTGCCCCGCCCGGGTCCGCCCGCCCTCGACCGTGTACGAGAGCCACACCGGCACCCCGCACCCCTCGACCGCCCGCAGCAGCGCCTCCGCCTCGTCCGCGTCGGGCACGGTCTCCAGGGCCAGGACATCGGGCCCGGCCGCGGCGAGCACCTCGATCCGGGGCCGGTGGAACCGCTCCAGCTCCCGCACGGACAGCCCGTACCGCCCCCGGTACTCACTCCCGTCCGCAAGCATCGCCCCGTACGGCCCGACGGACGCAGCCACCCACACCTCCTCCCTCACACGCTCCGCCGCCGCCCGGGCGAGCTCCACGCTCCGGGCGAGGAGCCGCGCCGTCTCCGCCCGGCTCACGCCCCGCCGGGCGAAGCCCTCGAAGGTGGCCTGGTAGGCGGCGGTGGTGATCACCCGGGCACCGGCCCGTACGTACGCCGCGTGCGCCGCCTCGATCTGCTCGGGGCCGTCGGCGAGGAGCCGCGCGGACCAGAGCCCGTCCGAGAGGTCGCAGCCCTGCGCCTCCAGCTGGTTGGACAGCCCGCCGTCGAGGACGAGCGCGCCCTCGACGAGGGCCTCGGCGAACGTACGGACCGGTGTCATCGGCTCACCCCGCTCAGCCCAGCTGCGACTGGACGCGCGCGGAGATCAGCTCCAGGTGGTCCAGGTCGTCGAGGTCGAGGACCTGCAGGTACACCCGGGAGGAGCCGATGGCCGCGTACCGACCGAGCTTGTCGACGACCTCGGCGGGCGAGCCCGCGAGACCGTTCGCCTTGAGCTCGTCCACGTCCCGCCCGATGGCGGCGGCCCGACGGGCCACCTCCGCGTCGTCCTTGCCGACGCACACGACCAGCGCGTTGGAGTACACGAGGTCGCCGGCCGGCCGCCCCACCGCCTCCGCCGCCGCCCGGACCCGGCCGAACTGCCGCTCGCTGTCCTCCAGCGAGGCGAACGGGATGTTGAACTCGTCCGCGTACCGCGCGGCCAGCCTGGGGGTGCGGCTCGCGCCGTGCCCGCCGATCAGCACCGGGATCCTGTCCTGCGCGGGCTTCGGCAGGGCCGGCGAGTCGGTGAGCCGGTAGTACTCCCCCTCGTAGGAGAAGGTCTTGCCGAGCTCGGTCTCCCACAGACCGGTGACGATCGCCAGCTGCTCCTCCAGCCGGCCGAACTTCTCCTTCGGGAACGGAATGCCGTAGGCCTTGTGCTCCTCCTCGAACCAGCCCGCGCCGAGCCCCAGTTCGACCCGGCCTCCGGACATCCGGTCGACCTGGGCGACCTGGATGGCGAGGACTCCGGGAAGCCGGAACGTACCGGCCGTCATCAGGGTCCCGAGGCGGATCCGCTTCGTCTCCCTGGCCAGCCCGGCCAGGGTGATCCAGGCGTCCGTCGGTCCGGGAAGCCCGTCGGACGAGCCCATGCTGAGGTAGTGGTCCGAGCGGAAGAAGGCGTCGAATCCGAGCTCCTCGGTGGCCCGGGCCACCGTGAGGAGGGTGTCGTAGTCGGCCCCCTGCTGGGGTTCGGTGAAGATGCGAAGATCCATGCCTCCATCCTGCACCGTGGGGTGCGTGTCAACCTCTCCGTCAGCTCGCGGGCGGCTCCGGCACGGTCGGGTGAATATCCGGCCCCGTGGCGGGCCGCGTCCACCCCGGCCAGTGACCGTGGCCCGGGACCCGTCGTTGGCTCGGGCGGAGCCGGACCGCCCGGCCCGCGTGCCGGCGGCCGCTGCCGGTGCGTCGCTCTCTCTCGTGTCCCCGCCACGGCGGCGGGGGCCGGGCCGAGGAGGCCGCCATGTCCCAGGAAGCCGCGCCGGAGCGGGCCGTGCCCGAGCAGTCCGCGCCGCCGTCCGTGCCCGAGCAGAAGGCCGCCGGCGCGCCCAAGGGCCTGCTCCAGCAGATGGAGGAGCTGATGGCAGCGCTCTCCGCCGACCTCTCCCAGCTCGACGCCGACATCCAGTCCTCGGCCGACCGCCTGGACCCGGAGCCCACCCCGCCCGGCACGGACCGGCCCGGACCGGAACACCCTGACGCCGATCAGTACCGCAGCGATCAGCGCGGTCACGGAAGCGAGCACCGCGAGGGCGCCGGCCACGAGCCCGACGGCCGTCCGGCCGCCGACGGCCGCCCTGCCCCCGGCGACGCGCGCCCCCTCTTCTAGAGCCACCGCGGCCGCCGCACAGCCCCCGGCCGATCGCCGTCCGCCGTTCACGCCGGACCCGGCCCGGGGCCCGCCCGGCCTCGGGCCGGGTCGGGCGGACGGGTCCGCTCACGGTCCCGCACCTCCAGCCTCCGCAGCATCCCGCCCACCCGGTCGTTCGACTCGTCGACCGCGTCGATGGCCTCGATGCACTGCCAGTAGAGCCCCTCCTCGTCGGTGGCGCAGGCCACCCCGACGAGCGCGATCCCCACGTCCCCGAGCAGCGCCCCGAGCGCCGTCAACGCCACGACCGGATCGCCCACCTCGGTCAACTGCGCCGCACGCGGCCCACCGGACCCCCACGCCGGGTACTCCCCGATCTCGCTCAACCCCCGCGCCTCGCCGCGCAGTTCCAGCGGCCCGCAGAGCGCGAGATGACTTCCTATCGCCTGGGCGAGCGCCTGCGCCTGCCAGGCCTCCGCCACGATGTCCTGTGCTGTCCCACTCCCCGCCAGCGCGTGCCGCCCGGCCGCGATGAGCCGCTCTGCTTCCATCAACGCCGCCCCCGTTCGTACGACTTACCGCCCACTCATTCCACTACCCAGAGTGAGGCCGCCTGAGCCCCAACACCAGGGGAATTCGGAAATCTGTGGACAGTAGGCTCGACGAGGAAAAGTCGATCACTCCGAAGAGTGACGATCTCCTGTCGCGGCCCCGCCGTCATCCCCTCCACCCCGCCGCCGGACGGGAAATCGGACCTCATTCCTGTCGATCTTCGCCGCGAGCGCCACCAGGGGGTCGACCCCGAGCACCTCGCAGAACTGGAGCAGATAGGCGAGCACGTCGGCCACCTCGTCCGCCACGCGATGCGCCGACTCGGGGTCGTCCATCACCCGTTCCGCCTGCTCAGGGGTCAACCACTGGAAGATCTCCAGGAGTTCGGACGCCTCCACGCTGAGCGCCGCCGCCAGGTTCTTGGGCGTGTGGAACGGCTGCCAGTCACGGGCGGCCGCGAACGCGGCCAGCCTGCGCTGCAGCGCCGCCACGTCAAGCCCTGCCGCGTCACCGCGCACCACGTCACCGCGCACCACGTCGCCGCGCACCACGTCCCCGCCCGCCACGCCCTCACCCACCGTCTCGCCGCCCACCGTCTCGCCGCCCGACATCTCGCCGCCCGCCGTCTCGTTCTCCGTCATACGCCCAGGTCTACCACCGTCACCCCGGGCACCCGATGCGCCTCCCCCGCCCCTTGCTCCCCGACCGCCCCCGCGACCCGGATGTGCCCGTCGGCGGCGATGCCCACGGCGAGGCCGAGCAGTTCGCGCACCTGGCGCCCGTCGAGCCCCCGGTCCAGGCCGTCGGCGAGCAGGGTCAGGCTCTGCATGGCGTCGGGCACCTCGGCAATCCGGTCCATCGCGAGCACGCCGGGGCCCGTGAGCAGGGTGAGCGCCAGCGCGAGGTAGCGCAGTTCACCGTCGCCGAGGCGGCCGAGCGGCGTCGCGGGCCGACCGCCCCGTTCGAGGACGGCGCGGACGGTGCCGTCCCGGAGCTGCTGCACGCCGAGCCCCGTGACGGGCCCCGCGCAGCCGGCGCCCGCCACGGCCGCGAGGCGGTGGTGTCTGCGCGGGCAGTCCGTGTGGGTGCGGTGCAGGACCTCGGCGAGGTTGGCGCAGTCGCGCCGCAGCCGCCCTTCGCCGGGGAGGACGGGAGCCCGCATCCCCTCGGGCCGGGGGTCGCAGGGGAAGGCGGATCGCAGCCCGATGACCAGTTGCTCGGCGGCGGCCAGGACCTCCAGCTGTCCGGGGGTCTTGCCCGCGACCCGCAGCGGCAGCAGGGCCGTACCGAGCAGGTCGTCGGGGAGGGGTGCCCGCGTGACGGGGGTGGCGCCGGCCGTGTGCCACTCGGCCTGGACGGTGCTGCGGCCCGGGTCGCGCAGCGCGGTGGCGAGGAGGGTGCGGCCCCGTCCGGTGAGCCGCTCGCCGACGATCCGGAGCCGGGGCTCGGCCTGGACGGCGAGGTCGAGGTGGACCGGGCCGGCCGGCCCGTCGACCGTGCACCCGATCCGGAAGCCGCGTCGGCCCTGGGCGTCGGGCCGGGCGCGCTCGGGAACGCAGTCGGCCGCGTCGGGGAACACCTCGTCGAGGGAGTCGCCGGCGCCGAGCCGGGCCAGGGCCTCGTACGCCCGGAGCGTGGTGGACTTGCCGCTTCCGCTGGGCCCGGCGAAGAGGGTGACGGGCCCGAGCGCGTGGACGGCACCGCGGTGCCCGGCGAACGCGGACAGGCGCAGCTCGGTGACGACCGGCCGGGCGACGCCCCGCCCGCCCCCGCCCCTGGGAACGCCCCCCGAAGGAACAGCTCCGGAAGGAACAGCCCCCGAAGGAACGACCCCCGATCGCCCGGCAAGGGCGCCGGAGGGAAGCGCGTCGGAGGGGTGGGCGCGTGGGGTGCGGGCGAGCGTGCTGCCGCCGGTGAGGTCCATGCCCGGACCGTACGCAGCCCGCTCTCTGACGAACCGTTACGTCCAGATGACCTTCCTACGAACGGGGGACACCGGCGGTCCGGCCGCCCACGACCTCCTCCCCGTCCTCGCCCTCCGCACCCTCGACCTCCGTACCGGCCGGGGCAAGGAGGAAAACGTTCCGGTCGACGCGGTGCATCCCGCTGCCGAGGCCGAAGACGACGCCGCTGCTGAAGTCGAGGATGCGCTTGGCGACATCGGTGTCGGCGCTCGTCAGATCGAGGAGCACCGGGATCTGGGCGATGAGGTACTCGGCGACCTCACGGGCGTCGGCGAACACCTGGACCCGCAGCACGATCATGCGGCGCTGCTCTGCGGACTCGTACTGCTCGGGGATCGTGCGGTGGTCGACCCTGGACGGCCATTCGTCACGGCCGCGCAGGGGCACGACCTGGGCGAGGCCCTCCCACTGCTCGTCGGTGACGTCGTACCTCTCGTACCTACTCATGGGCCCATCCTCCCGCTCCTCACCCGTTCGGCCCAACAACGACACGAGGTCATGGCGGGACGGCGAGCGGAAGGGGCCGACGACCGGCCCCTCGACCCGTCAGCCGCGGCCTCAGGCGAAGGTCTTGGCCAGTCTGCGCAGGCCTTCCCTGATCTCCTCGGCCGAGTGCGTGGTGAACGACAGCCGCATCGCGCGCGGGTCCGGCTCCCCGCAGAAGAACGGCGCCCCGGGAACGTACGCCACCTCGTGGCCGACGGCGGTCTTGAGGAGTGCCGTCGCGTCGTGGCCCTCGGGGAGGGTGACCCAGATGAACATGCCGCCTTCGGGCCGGTTCCAGCGGCTGCCCTCGGGCAGCGCGGCAGGCAGGCCTTCGAGCATGGCGTCCCTGCGCTCCTGGTACGCGGCCCGCACCCCCGCGACGTGCGCGTCGAGGTCGCTGTCGCGCAGATAGCGCGCGGCCGCGGCCTGGTCGATGGAGGAGGTGTGCAGGTCGGCGGCCTGCTTCGTGATCACGCACGCGCGGCGCAGCCCGGCCGGAGCGCGCAGGTAGCCGAGCCGGAGCCCGGGTGCCATCACCTTGGAGAAGGAGCCGAGGAGGACGGTCCGGTCGGCGGCCGCGGGGTCGGCGGCGATCCAGGGAACGCGCTCGCCGTCGTAGCGGAGTTCGCCGTACGGATCGTCCTCGACGATCCAGAACCCGTGCCGCGCGGCGGCGCCGGCGACGGCGGCACGGCGCTCGGCCGGGAGCGTGCGGCCCGTGGGGTTCTGGAAGGTGGGGACGAGATAGAGGAGGGTGGCCTTCTCGCGCGCCGCGATCTCCTCCAGCGCGGCGGGGATGACGCCCTGGTCGTCGGTGGGCACGGGGACGACGCGGGCACCGGCGAAGGCGAAGGTCTGGAGGGCCGCGAGGTAACAGGGGTCCTCGACGAGCACCACATCGCCCGGTTCGACGAGGGCCGTGGTGAGGAGCGTGAGGGCCTGCTGCGAGCCCGTGGTGATCAGCAGGTCGTCCGGGTCCGTGGGCAGGTCGCGCGCGGCGAGCCGGCCGGCGATCGCGGTGCGCAGTTCCGGGTCGCCCTCGGTGGTCGAGTACTGGAGCGCCCGCTGCGGGTTTTCGGCCAGGACACGGTCGTACGCCGCTCGGATCCCCGCGACGTCGAACAGCTCGGGGGCGGGCAGTCCTCCCGCGAAGGAGATCACCTCGGGGCGCGCGGTGAGCGCCAGGATCTCCCGTACCGGCGACGACGCGACGCTGGACAGCCGCGCGGCGGTGCCGGGAGCGGGGACGGAGGCGGACGCGGACGCGGACGAGGCCGAGGCGGAAGACGGGGCCGAAGCCGAGGCCGAGGAGGCGTTCGCGGGCGTCGAGGCGGCGGAAAGCATGGCGTCAGCATATAGACGGCCCGCGCCCTGTCCAGGTGTACGGAATCCCGGAAGAATCAACCGAGTTGAGGCTTCCGGCGCCTACGAGACCGCTGCCCGCCCGACCGGTTCGTCGCGGGCGTCGGCCCAGAGGGAGCGCACATGGCCGAGGTGTCGGCGCATGCAGTCCTCGGCGCCGCCCGCGTCACCGGCGACCATCAGGTCGAGGAGTTCGAGGTGTTCCTCGGCGGAGGAGACCAGCTTCCCCGCCTCGTCCAGGCCGGTCAGGCCGTAGAGGCGGGAGCGCTTGCGCAGCTCGCCCACGGTCTCGACCAGGCGCTCGTTGCCGGAGAGCGCGAGCAGCGCGAGATGGAAGCGGCGGTCGGCCTCCAGGTAGCCGATGAGGTCGTGTTCCCTGGCGCGGGACACGATCTCCTGGGCGACCGGCCGGAGTTCCTCCAGCTGCTCCGGGGTGGCCTTCCGGGTGACGTGGCCGATGGTGGGGACCTCGATGAGGGTCCGCAGTTCGGTGAACTGGTCGAGGTCCCGTTCGCTGACCTCGGTGATGCGGAAGCCCTTGTTGCGCACGGGCTCGACCAGGCCCTCCCGGGCCAGGTCGAGCATCGCCTCACGGACCGGTGTCGCGGAGACGCCGAGGTCGGCGGCGAGTCCGGGGGCCGAGTAGACCTGCCCCGGGCGGAGTTCGCCGGCGATCAGGGCGGCCCGGAGGGCGTGCCCGACCTGGTCGCGGAGCCGCTCGTGCGCTCTCACGAGGCCGTACTGTTTCAGGTCACCCATCGTGCGTCCTCCGAGAAGTCACGGAGGAGCATCGTACAATGTCACGTTTCTCTGGCGCGTCTCAGAGGAGGAACCCGGCGGGGAAGGGATCGTCGGGGTCGAGGAAGTACTGCGCGGTGCCGGTGATCCAGGCGCGGCCGGTGACGGTCGGGACGACGGCGGGCAGGCCGCCGACCTCCGTCTCGCCGACGAGCCGGCCGGTGAACTCCGTACCGATGAAGGATTCGTTGACGAAGTCGGTGTCGAGCGGGAGCTCGCCGCGGGCGTGCAGCTGGGCCATGCGCGCCGAGGTGCCGGTGCCGCACGGGGAGCGGTCGAACCAGCCCGGGTGGATGGCCATGGCGTGCCGCGAGCGGGTGGCGTCCGAGCCGGGCGCCTCCAGGTAGACGTGCTTCACGCCGGCGAAGGCCGGGTCGAGGGGGTGGACGGGCCGGTCGGGGCCCGCGTTGATCGAGTCCATGACGGCGAGTCCGGCCGCGAGCAGCTCCTCCTTGTGGTCGCGGTCGAACGGCAGGCCCAGGGAGTCGAGTTCGACGAACGCGTAGAAGTTGCCGCCGTAGGCGAGGTCGTACGTGACGGTGCCGAGCCCCGGCACCTCCGTCTTGAGGTCGAGCGCGACGGAGAACGCGGGAACGTTGGTGAAGGTGACGGAACACGCCCGCCCGTCCTCGACGCGGACGTCGACGCTGACGAGCCCGGCAGGCGTGTCGAGGCGGACGGTGGTGACGGGCTCGACGACCGGCACCATCCCCGTCTCGACGAGCACGGTCGCGACACCGATGGTGCCGTGACCGCACATCGGAAGCAGCCCGGACACCTCGATGTACAGCACGCCGTAATCCGCGTCGGGCCGGGTGGGCGGCTGAAGAATCGCACCGCTCATCGCCGCATGCCCGCGCGGCTCGAACATCAGGAGCGTACGGAGATGGTCCAGGTGCTCGATGAAGTGCAGCCGGCGCTCGGCCATCGTGGCACCGGGAATGACCCCGACACCACCGGTGATCACACGCGTGGGCATGCCCTCGGTGTGCGAGTCGACGGCATGGAAGACATGACGCGTACGCATGGGTCCCCTTCAGACGTACGGACGGATGGAGGTTCCTGCTACGGAGCCGACGGAGGCTCCCGCTACGCGCTCACGCGTGTCCCTCGGCGAGCGCCTTCTCGGTCGCGGCGCGCACGACGGCGTCCTGCTCGGGCGTCAGCGGCGGGCGGGGCGGGCGGGTGGCTCCCCCGTGGCGTCCGGCGAGGTCCATGGAGAGCTTGATCGCCTGGACGAACTCGACCTTGGAGTCCCAGCGCAGGAGCGGGTGGAGGGCCTTGTAGAGAGGGAGCGCGACGCCGAGATCACCGGCGACGGCGGCCCGGTAGAGCGTGGCGCAGCTGCGGGGCAGGGCGTTCGGATATCCGGCGACCCAGCCGACCGCGCCGGCGAGGGCCAGCTCCAGGAGGACGTCGTCGGCGCCGATCAGGAGGTCGAGCTCCGGGGCGAGTTCGGCGATCTCGTACGCCCTGCGGACGTCACCGCTGAACTCCTTGACGGCGACGATGCTGCCGTCGCCGTGCAGGCGCGCCAGCACGTCGGGCGTGAGGTCGACCTTGGTGTCGAGCGGGTTGTTGTACGCGACGACGGGCAGGCCGACGGCGGCGACCTCGGCGTAGTGGGCGCGTACGGCCCGCTCGTCGGCCCGGTAGGCATTCGGCGGCAGGAGCAGCACCGAACCGGCCCCCGCCTCGGCGGCCTGCTCGGTCCAGCGGCGCGCCTCGGCGCTCCCGTACGCGGAGACCCCGGGCATGACCCGCGCCCCGTCACCCGCGGCTTCGACCGCGGTACGGACGACCTGGGCGCGCTCGTCGTCGGTCAGGGTCTGGTACTCACCGAGGGAACCGTTCGGGACGACCCCGTCGCAGCCGTTGGCGATCAGCCAGGCCACGTGCTCGGCGTACGCGTCGTAGTCGACGGACCGGTCGTCGCGCAGCGGGAGGGCGGTGGCGACCATGATGCCGTGCCAGGGGTGGGCACGGTGCCCGCTCTGGGCAGGCTGTGCCGGGGCATGCTCGTGGGCCATGAGGGACTCCCTTATATGGTGTGTGACATTTTATCTATCTCCGGTAGGGCCACAAGAGGGTGAATCGGGTGACTGTGGCGGCTGACGGGAAGGGAAGGGGGTGTTCAGCAGGTGTTCAGGGGGCACTCTGCGGCACGAGGACCGGGCGCGGCACGTTCCGGGGGTGGCCCGGACGCTTCCACTCCCTCGGGTAGCCGACCGACACCTCCTCGAAGCGCACGCCGTCGTGCACGGTGGTCCGGGGGATGTGGAGGTGCCCGTAGACGGCCACGGCGGTGTTGAACCGGCGGTGCCAGTCCGCCGTGCGTTCCGTCCCGCACCACTGGGCGAACTCCGGGTAGCGCAGGATCCGGGTGGGTTCGCGGAGCAGGGGCCAGTGGTTGACCAGGACGAGCGGGACGTCGGGGTCGCACTCCGCGAGGCGCCGCTCGGTGAGGGCCACCCGCGCCGCGCACCAGTCCTCGCGGCCCGCGTACGGGTCGGGGTGCAGGAAGAACTCGTCGGTGCACACCACCCCCGCCTCGTAGGCCTGCTCCAGCGACTCCTCCTTGTTCGCGGCCGTCGGCGTGCGGAAGGTGTAGTCGTACAGGAGGAAGAGGGGCGCGATACGGACCGGGCCGCCGTCGCCCTCCCACAGCGCGTACGGATCCTCCGGGGTGAGCACGCCCAGGCCGCGGCAGACGTCCACCAGGTACTCGTACCGCTCGACGCCCCGCAGCTGGACCGGGTCCTCCTTCGGCGTCCACAGCTCGTGGTTGCCGGGGCTCCAGATCACTCGGGCGAACCTCTCGCTGAGCGTCCGCAGCGCCCAGGTGATGTCCTCGCTCAGCTCCCCGACGTCACCGGCCACGATCAGCCAGTCGCCGTCCGACGACGGACGGAGCTCTTCGACGATCCGCTTGTTCTCCTCGTGGGCGACGTGCAGGTCGCTGATGGCGAGAAGCTGCGGCTCGCGAGGAGCACGGGGGGTACGAGGAGTACGAGCATCGTGAGGAGTACGAGGAGAAGGGTTGCTCTCCATGAATGACCTCTTTCCCTTGTCGCTCAGGCGGTGTCGGGCAGGCTCGCGATGATCACGGTGGCGTCCAGGTCGTCGTCGGTGGCGACCCGTGCGAGCAGGCCGGCCCGCGTGACCGCGGCCACGGCCTCGTCGGCCTGCCGCTCGCTCGTCTCGAACAGCAGGACGCCCCCCGGAGCCAGCCACTCCGCCGCCTCGGCGACGACGCGCCGCAGGACCTCGAGACCGTCCGCGCCCCCGTCGAGCGCCACGCGCGCCTCGTGGTCGCGGGCCTCGGCCGGCAGCAGCTCGATCTCCACCGTGGGGACGTACGGGACGTTGGACAGCAGGACGTCCACGCGGCCCTTCAGCCCGGCGGGCAGCGCCGCGAAGAGGTCGCCCTCGAAGACCTCGCCCCCGGCCGGAGTGACATTGCGCCGGGCGCACCGGACGGCCGCCGGGTCGACGTCCGCGGCGTACAGCTCGGCCTCGCCCAGGGCGGCGGCGAGCGCGACCCCCAGCGCGCCGGAGCCGCAGCACAGGTCGACGACGACCGCACGCTCCGGAGCGAGCTCCGCCGCCTGCCGGACGAGCGCCTCCGTACGCCTCCGGGGCACGAAGACCTCGGCGTCGACCTCGATCCGCAGGCCGCAGAATTCGGCGTAGCCGACGACGTGCTCCAGCGGCAGACCGACGATGCGACGCTCGACCATCGCCTCGAGCTCCGCGGCGTCACCGGCCGCGGACATGATCATCCGCGCCTCGTCCTCGGCGAAGACGCACCCCGCGGCACGGAGGCGGGAGACGACCGCGGATTCGCCTGCGGAGTGGTCCAGCGAAGGAATGGACATGAAGGCCTTTCGAAAGAAACAGCAGAGATCACGGAGGTGATCGAGCAAAGGCCTCCACACTATCCGACGGACTCATCTCACCCTTGGGTCAGACCAGTTGCCGAAGGCGACGCGGGGCCCGTGAGGAATGCCCAGGTCCTCGGCCTGGGCATCCCGAAGCCCGGGTGTCACGGCAGTGACGACCGGCCGCGGCAGGACGTCAGCGTGCGGGTTCGTCCTGGGTGTCTGTCGGCAGCAGGGCCAGGATTTGTCGGGTGTGGCCGGGCAGTTCCCCTTCGGTGAGGCCGGAGATCAGGTCCATGAGCCGTACGGGTTGATCGACGAGGGCGGTGTCGTGGGAGAGGAGCAGCGTGGGGACCTGGGTGTCGAGTTCGGGCTTGCTCAGCGTCGCCCCGGCGAGGGTGCACAGGGCGTCCGCCTGGACGTGGATACGGTCCCGGAGGCCCGAGCCGCCGCCGGTGAGCCGGATGACGCGCTCGATGGTCCAGGTGTCCTGCGCGATGCGGTTGTCGTAGGTGGTGTTCGCTCCGGCGGTGACCGCGGAGACGGTGGCAAGGGTGGTGGCGGTGACGAGGGAGACGTGCGCCAGGATCTGGTCCGCGTTCCATTCGCCGGGCGGCGGGTCGAGGGGGGCGGGCGAGTCGGCCACGGCCGCGGCGGCGTCGAGCAGGGTGCGGTAGGCGTCTCGCAGCTGTGCGGTGTCCATCAGTTCGTCCATTCCTGGTGGGGATACGGGGGGGATACGGGAGGTCAGACACGTGTGGTGGTGGGGGCGGGGATCGTCTCGTCCGGTACGGGCCGCGTGCGGGCCCGGCCGGGGATGACGAGGGCGGTGGCGGCGGCGAGGCCGGCCATGGCCGCGCTGACGGCGAGGGCGGCGGAGAAGCCGTCGGTGAAGCTGCGGGCGGAGTCGTATCCGCCGGAGGCGGTGAAGGCCGCGACGAGCAGGGCCACGCCGAACGCCCCGCCCAGCTGGCGCAGGGAGCTGAAGGCGCCGGACGCCCTGCCGAGGTGCTGAGGCGCGACGCCGCCCATGACGGCGCTCTGTGTCGCGGGGATGGCCAGCGCCACCCCGGTCCCGGACAGGACCAGGGCGGGAACGAGCTGACCGTACGGGAGTCCCGGCCGGGCCGCGGCGGCGATCTGCAGCATGGCCGCACCGTGCAGGACCATGCCGAGACCCAGGACCGGCCGCTCCCCGTACCGGGCCACCAGGATGCCGGCGAGTCGTGGCACCACCGCGGTCATGGCGCCCCACGGGGCCAGGCGGAGCCCGGCCTCCAGGGGATCGGCGTCGAGCGCGGTCTGGAGGTACTGGGCCATGAAGTAGACGGAGCCGAAGGTGGAGGCCCAGAGCAGGAAGATCGCCACGTTGCCCGCGGTGAAGGACCGGGAGCGGAACAGGCCGAGGGGCAGCATGGGGTGTGCGGTGCGTGCCTCCCAGCGGACGAAGCCGGCGAGGAGCAGCGCGCCGAGGGCGAGGGCGCCGAGTGTCCGGGCGGAGGTCCAGCCGAGCGCGTTGCCCTGGATCAGTGCCCAGACCAGCGTGAACACGCCGGCCGCGGACAGGCCGAGCCCGGGAAGGTCGAGCCGGACGGCCGGCCCGCGCGTGGCCGGGATGTGACGGAGGATCAGTACGGCGAGGACCGCCACGGCGGGCACGTTGATCCAGAAGATCCAGCGCCACGAGAGTCCCTCGCACACAGCGCCGCCGAGCAGGGGCCCGGCGGGGACGGAGACGCCGACGACGGCCGTGAACGACCCCAGGGCACGGGCCCTGCCGGCCGGTCCCACCGCCGCGGTGAGCAGGGTGAGGGCCAGGGGCATCACCGCCGCGGCACCGGCACCCTGCACGGCCCGCGCGGCGATCAGCGAGCCGGCTCCCGGTGCGAGCGCGCACGCCACGGAGGCGGCGCCGAACAGGCCGAGGCCGAGGGTGAACAGCCGTCTGCGGCCGAAGCGTTCCCCCAGCGCGGCGGCGGTCATCAGCAGGACCGCGAAGGAGAGGACGTACGCGTTCACCATCCACTCCAGCTCCTCCGAGGAGGCATGGAGATCGGTGCGGAGCACGGGGAGCGCGGTGGACACCACGGTGGCGTCGAGACCCACCAGCAGGGCGGCTCCGGCGGTGAGCCGGAGCACCCAGGCGGGGCTCGCGTTGTCGGGCGACATGCGGAGACCTTCCGGTCGGGGATGTGCTGTCATCCGGTACTGACACCAGCGGCGTACGGATCGGAACGCGACCCGAGATCCGTCCGGTCCGGGGCCGCGTTCCGATCCGCCCCCCGGACGCGTTCCGATCCGGTCCCGGGCCGCGTTCCGATCCGGTCCCGCGCGGTGTCGTAACAGACGGCGGCGGAAGAACGCACCCGATCGAGCCGCAGAACCGAGGAGCCGAGCATGACGACCGACCCCGACCTGCAACTGGCGCTCGCGGGCGACGCCGAGGCGTTCCGCCGCCTCACCGAGCCGTACCGCAGGGAACTCCAGCTGCACTGCTACCGCATCACCGGCTCGGTTTCCGACGCCGAGGACCTGGTGCAGGAAACCCTCCTGGCCGCCTGGCTCGGCCTGGCCGGCTTCGAGGGACGCTCGTCCGTGCGCGGCTGGCTGTACCGGATCGCCACCAACCGCAGCCTCAACGCCCTGCGCGCCACCTCCCGCCGCCCCCGACCGGCCGCCGTGACCACCGCGTCCGCACTGCCCGAACCGACCCGGTTCGGCGAGCCGGTCTGGCTCCAGCCCTACCCCGACCACCTCCTGGACGACGTGCTCGACGCCTTCCCGGACCGGCGGCCGAGCCCCGAAGCGCGCTACGAGCTGCGCGAGTCGGTCGGCCTGGCCTTCGTCACCGCGCTCCAGCACCTGACACCACGGCAGCGCGCCGCCGTCGTCATCTGTGACGCCCTCGGCTTCTCTGTCGCAGAGGCCGCCGGGATCCTCGGCGCCGGCGCCACCGCGGTCAAGGGCATGCTTCAACGCGGCCGGGCCGTGCTGCGCGAGCACCGAGCCGAGCCCGGACGGCAGCCTGGCACGGGCTCGGCCCGCGAGCGGGAACTGGCCGGCCTGTTCGCCACCGCCCTGGAGGCCGGCGACACCGACGCCGTGGTCGCCCTGCTCTCCGAGGACGCCTGGCTGACGATGCCGCCCGAGCCGCAGCAGTACCACGGCCGCGAGTCGATCCGCGCCTTCCTCGCCGACCGCGAGCAGGCCCGTGGGGTGCCGCTGCGCGCCATTCCCGTACGCGCCAACGGCCAGCCCGCGCTCGCCTGCTACCTGCCGACTCCGCCCGCGGCGATCGTCCGCCCCTACGGACTCATCGTGCTCACCATGGACCGGGACGCGATCACCGCGATCACCTGGTTCCGCGACACCAGCGTCTACCCGGCCTTCGGCCTCCCCCACTCCCTCCCCGACGACCGCCCCCGAAAGCCCACGACCGGCACGACGCCCTCCTGAGCACGACGCCTCTCCCCCAGCGCAACGACGAAGCTCCTGGCAGACGGGTCCTCGACCAGGATCACCCATGTCTGCCAGGAGCTTCACGTGCTTGCCCACCGGAAGACCGGGACGCGGTGGCGACACCTCCCCGCCGCACATACCGCGCACCCGTAAAACCGCAGGCATGCGTCCTTCTTCACCGGCTCCAGGATCGCCACGCACTCCACGTGGTGCGTCATCGGGAACAGGTCAACGGAAAACACATGGAAGAAAATCGCAGGTCAGAGACTCACGCGACGCAAATCGGACTCAAGGTCAATGTGCATTACGGGCGCTACGGGCGACTCTCGACGCACGCCGCAGCATCCGCTGAGGTCTCCCAGACCGGCCGCCGGCCCCAGGCACACCATCGACGTCATGCTCGCCGCCACGGCCCTGGCCGCCCCAGGGCCGGTCACTATCCTCACCTCCACCTCAGAGGACCTCGTCACCCTCTGTGGCGGTAGCGTCATCGTCACCAAGGTCTAATGCGGCTGTAGCCGTCCGGCCAAAGTGCCGATGAGGGCTCGGAGCGGGACACACGTACGGAGCCCGCGTCCCTCGCGGAATCTCGCAGTGCGCCTCGTGTGTCGAACTCCCCTGGGGGCATCGCCCGTCGGCGATGCCCCGGCCGGCTTGGAAGCCTCTCGGTAAGGCTCATGTGGGGACGTCTGGACTGTGATCTCGCTTGTACCGAGTCCGCTGACCCGGAACACTCGGGTGCGCATCTGGATGGTTGACGAGGGGGCGGGCATGGTGCGGGCCTGGACGGTACGGGGCGGACAGTCAGGGGAACGGGAGCAGGCCGCGCTCTCCGAGGGACTGGCGATCGTGGGCTGGGAGGAGCTCGGCGACCTCAGCGACTGCTCTTCATCCGACGACATCGGTGATTTGCTGGCCAAGGCGTACCCGGGGGAGTCGGTTGGCACCATCGACAACTGGAAGCGCCAGCTCTGGCGCTTCATCGCGATGGAGATCGGCGACTACGTCGTCATGCCGCGCAAGCATCTGTCAGTCGTGGCCTTGGGCCTGCTGACCGGACCGTACGAATACCGGGCCGCGGCGCCGCCGGGCTTCCGACACGTGCGGAGAATGGACTGGGTCCGCCCGGTCCTGGAACGAGCTGCCATTCGGGGTGATCTGCGGGACAGCATGGGGGCATTCCTCACGGTCAGCGAGTTGCGTCGGCGCGACGCCGCAGTACGCGTGCAGGCTCTTGCAGAGACGGGTACGGACCCGGGCTACGTGGGTGACGGCGAGCCGCCCAACAGCCCGGAGGACTTGGTGAGCGATGTCCGGGACAGCGGCACCAGGCAGTTGACCGCCCGTGACCTGATCGGCTTGTGGGGGTGGAAGCGGCGAACCTCCGACGTCATCGACTTGGTGGACCAGAACCTCGCGGAGCTCGGCCTCCGGGTGGATCCTCACTTCAACGACGTGCAGTTGGACGGCCTCGTCACCGTGTCCGCGGCAGGGTCCACCGGCCTTGGCGAAGGCCTCCATGATCAGGTCCGAGGGGACGAGCAGGAGGCGCATTCGAAAGCCGATGGCCCGCGTGACCGTGACCTGACCTGGCGGATCGGCAACCTTCCGTTCGTTCGGGAGGTTGTGACGGTCCGGATGGGCGATGCGCTGAGCCAGGCGATCACCCCGATGATCGAGAGCGACTTCTCCCAGCTTCCGGTCGTGGACCACAACAACGTGCTGCGTGGGGTCATCACCTGGGAGGGAATCGCAAGGACGCAGCTGGGCGGCAGGACTGCCACGGTGGCCAACGCCCTGGATCCGCATCCCGAGACCGCTCGGGTGGAACATGCTCTTTTCGACCGGATGGACCGCATCCAGCAGAGTGGCTTCACAATCATCGTGGATGGCGAGAACGCGGTGATCGGGATTCTGACCTCGACCGACCTCGCAGGGCAGCTGAAGCAGCGCATCGAGCCGTTCATTCTCTTGGAGGAGCTGGAACGGCGGCTGCGCCGCCTGATCAGGCACTTTTCCACCGACGAGCTGCCGAGGGAGATCCGCAGGACGATGGAGCGCGGTCAGCATCTCAGCCTCGGCCAGTACGTCTTCCTGGTGGAGGACGCCCACTGCTGGAACAAGCTGCGGTGGCCCTTCGAGCAGCAGGACATCAGTCGGCGGCTGGCCACCGTGCGGGACTACCGCAACGACCTTGCCCACTGGGCGGTGGACGCGCCTGCTGAGGATGCCGCGGCTCTGGCCGCTACGGGCGGGTTGCTCAAGCTCCTGAAGCTCGTGGATCACGACCCAGCCGTCTGACGCCTTTCCCGGCAGGCTCGGGCGGCCCCACGGTGAACGCGTGGGGCCGTCAGTCTGCTCCTCGTCAGGCGAGTGGCGGCGGGGTACTTACCGGAATCCGCGTCGGTGGCCCGCACCGAGTCATCTCACACCCGGGGGTCACGGCCGGCGCCGCGTAGTGGGGACCGGTGGCCTGCCGTCAGGGCCCCTCTTCGACTCGGTGGCGAGCTCGCGCAGCACGTCGAGCGGCACAGCAGGACGTCGACCGGCGATCGTAGAGAAGAAGGCCGACCCAGACGCCATCGCGATCGCCCTGCTCACCGGCCTGCGCGAGATCCACTCCCGCGAGGGAACCAGCGGTGCCTTCGAGGACCGGGCGGCGCCCCGTGCGCGAACCACCGCGGTCAGCCGTCCCTGATGCGCCGCTTCGACGCCGCCGCCCTGCCCAACCCCTGAAGCAGGGAAGTGGGGCTTCCGCTCACCTCGGTGGGAGAAGAGGTGCGAGGAAGCGACTCGGCTCGCCGTGCCAGGTGATGGCGAGCGCGTCCCGGGCGCGGGTCGCCGCGACGAAGAGCAGCGACCGGGCGCGGTGCAGTTCTCGCCGGTGGCGGCTCGGATCCGTGTGCTCCCACGCGTCGACAGAGGCCCGGGGTACAAGCCCCTCGGCCGCTCCGGCGATGATCAGGCAGCGGTACTCCAGTCCCTTGAAGCGGTACATGGTGCCGATGTGGACGCCCTGGTCGCCCCGCGGCCCGTCCTGGGTGATCTCCGAAGGTGTGATCCCGCTTCGGGCGAGGCGGTCGGCGAGCTGGGTGACCATGTCGTTGGTCGGAACGCAGATCGCCATGGCCTCCCGGGGCACGTCGTGCCAGGCCCGCAACTGCTCGACGACGAGGTCCATCTCCTCGTCCCAGCTCCGTGCGCCGCGGAGCGAGGGTTCCGTGCCGTGGAGGACCGAGCGGTAGCCGGCGAGAGTGTCGGTGTCACCGTCGAGGTCGTCGTAGTCGGCGTCGCCCAGGACCCGGATGGCGTCGCGGAGGATCTCCCGGGTCGTGCGGTAGCTGAGGGTCAGCCGGGAGGACCTGCCGCGGATGTGGACGCCGAGGCTGCCGAGGGTGACCTGGTTGTCGTAGATCCGCTGGTGGGTGTCGCCGACGAGGAAGAGGTCGTCGGGCTCGGACGGCACCATGGCGCGCAGCATCTTCCAGTGGGCGGCGCTGAGGTCCTGTGCTTCGTCGACCACGATGTGCCGGTACCGGTAGCGCAGCCAGGCACCGGAGCCGGCCTCGACGTGGAGGTTGTGCAGGCCGCCCCGCTCCTCGCGCTCCTCGGCGCGACGGTCGATGCGGGCCTTGCGGGCCATCTCCAGGCGCGCGGCCCGCTCGGCGACCTGCCGGTGGGTCTCCAGGCCCTTGGTCTCGAGCCGCTGGGTGAAGCGCTCGGCCAGCTGCCAGATGCCGGCCCGTTCGGCGCGGGTGACGCTGCGGCCCCGCCCCGCGCGGCGGGTCTGGAAGTAGTCGCTCCGGGTGGACACGGCCTGGCCGAGGATGACCTGGTTCCACTCGTCGCTGAGGAACTCGGCGTTCCAGCGGGTCTCCCCGGTCTCCACCAGCAGTTCCCGCCACTCGCGGAGGGCCGACGTGTCGTCGATCCGCCGCTTCGCGTTACCCGGGTCGGCCTCGCTGACGATGCGAGTGGCGAGCTGGTCGACGTGGGCGATGTCGACGCGCGCCAGGACGTCGGGGCCGCCGAGGGAGAGCAGCCGGGCCCGCAGGTCCGCGGCGAGGTTCCGGTTGAAGGTGGTGAGGAGGACGGGCTTGGTGTGGCCGGGGGGAAGTTGGCCCACCAGGTGGCAGACGCGGTGGAGGGCGACGATCGTCTTGCCGGTTCCCGGCCCGCCGCCGACCCGGGCGGGGCCGGAGTACCGCCGTCGGACCAGTTTCTCCTGGGTGGGGTGGAGGAAGATCTTCCAGCGGCCGAAGTCGCCCTCCTCCAGGATGCTCTGCAGGGATTCGTCATCGGTGATCACCACGGTCTGGGAGCGGTCGACGGCCGCCTGCCAGTCGTCGGCGTCGAGGTTCCGCTCGGGCTCGGCCACCGCGACGGGCGCGGTCACCTGCTCCATCACCTCTTCGTACGGGACGCCGTCACGCAGCCGGAGGAGGACCTCCCCGGTGTGGCGGGGCGCGTACTCGGCGAGGCCGAGCAGTTCGTCGTCCGTGGTGAGCTTCCGGACGATGGGGATGAGGGGCTCGGTGACACCGAGGTCCGCGAGCTGCCGGTCGGTGTAGGCGCCGAAGAGCGGCTCCTCCGGCGGCTGCGATCCGACCGGTTCGAGGGCGGGAGCGGAGGGCGGCGCCGACACGGGCGCGGGCTCGGCGGGCGGTGTGAGGCCGCGGCGCAGCAGGCTCTCCTCGACGACCTGGAGGTCGACGTACTCGATGGCGCCGGTGATGTGGTTGATGCCGTAGTTGAACCGGTCCAGGTTCTTGTGGACATGCCCGCGGTGCTTGACCGAGACGAGCAGCCAGTCGTCACCGCCGAGGCGGATCATCAGCGCCCGCCACTCCCGGTTGACGCGCGCCGACCAGAGGCGGTCGTGGCCCTCCAGCTGCTTGAGGTGGAACCCGCCGGCGTCGGGATTACGGCGGAAGTCGTGCTGGAACTTGTAGAACGCCCCGAGGACCGCGCGGTCCAGCTTGACGATCTCCTTGTCCGCCTTGTCGAGCAGGCGCAGGGTCACGCCTGTCCGCGGCGTGCTGGTGACCGTCATCGCTCGTTCTCCCCGTGGTCGTTCGTGGTTCCGTCCGCGTCGCCTCGCGCCAGCGTGGCGAGTTCGTCGGCGTCCCATTCCGTCGCGGTGCGAACCTGCCAGCCCGCGTCGCGGTAGGCCGCGTCCCGTTGTTCCGCATCGATGTCCCGGCTGCTCCCCGGGTCCGGGCGGTGGGCGAGGACGACGCCCACGCGCCGGGCGGGCCAGGCGAGTTCGGCGGGCCAGGCGGCCACTCCGAGCTCGTAGCCGGCCTCGGGAGCGGGAACGCCCCGGTCGGCGAGCGCGCCGGCGAGCGCGTCGAGCCCCGGATCCTCAACGAGGAACTCGATGACCTCATCCCAGCCGGGATCACGGACGAGCGCGGCGGCCGCAGGCCCCTGTCGGTCCACCGACGGCCCGGGGGCCTCCGGTGCCGGCGTGTGCGCGCGCCGCTGGGAGGTGAGCCATCCGGCTCCGCCGGTGACCGCCAGTTCGGCCGGGTCGAATCCGGGCAGCATGCCGGTCGTGAGCTGGACCCCGTCCCCCTCCCCCGCGTCGAGGAACTGGATCAGGTTGCTCCAGTAGAGCCACGCCTGCCAGCGCCTGCGATGGGCGGTCTCGTCGGACGCGACCGTGTCGGGGCTGTCGTCGAGGACGGTCAGAGCCGTCCAGACCGCTCCGCTCTGCCCCCTGCGCAGATCGAGCGCGATGGTGAGCGGGCAGCCCGAGGCGTCCCGGGTCGCCATGACCTGGACCGCTCCCTGCCCTCCTGCCAGCCGTCGCCCGTGCAGCGCCTCGCTGATCCTGCGCCCGGTCTCCGCGCCGTCGGCCAGCGCCCGGCTGGTCGCCGAGACGGCAGCGAAGCCGGCGAGGGCGCTCTGGACACGGCGCCGCCAGGCCTCCGGGTCGGGGTCGGTGAGGTATCCGATCAGCGTCTCGACCGGGTTGGCCCACACCAGGCGTGTCAGGTCTCGGGTGTCGCCCGCGTGCATGCGCCGGTGCACGTCCATGGCGGTCTTCTGCGCGGTGTTCGGGTACGGCTTCCACACCGGGTCGGCCTGCGGGCCGGAACGTCCCGTCCAGGCCTGTACGTCGTCCCAGGTGAGCTGGAAGACCTGCCACCCGTCGGCGCGCAGCCGGGTGCGCTTCGCGGCGTCCTCCTCGGCGGTGAGGTGAACGGGGCTCGCGTGGTAGCGGTAGCCGTCGAGGTAGACGGCCACCCTGCGGTCGTCGTCATTGCTACGGAAGACCACGTCCGGCCGGGTGAAACCGAGCGGGGTCTGGGTCTCCATCTCCCAGCCGCGGACGGTCCCGTCGGGCGCGGTGAAGCGCAGGCTGGTGTCCCTGGTGCCGTCGGCGGTGAGCGCGGTGCGGACGCTGACGTCGTCCACGCGGTCGGCCCATTCCAGCAGCCCGCGCCGGAAGAGGGCCTCCAGTTCGCTCTCCACCTGGTGCACGAGGGTGATGTCCCGGGTGGTGGCGACCGGTTCGGTGCTCCAGCGGTCCGCCGTGCGGCCGAACAGCTCGCCGAGCATGTCGAGGGCGTGCTCGCGGCTCACGAGCTCGTACTCGCCGTCGGTGACGTGGCGGAGCAGACAGCGATGGCAGGCGGGCCGCCCCTGGCCCGCGCACACACAGGTCTCGATCACCTGCCGTGCGTCCTCCAGGACGCCCCGCAGACCGTCGCGGCCGGCGAGGCGGTGCAGGTATCCGGTGCCACCGGGCAGCGTGTCGTACAGGACGAGGAAGTGGCGGCGGAGCGGGCTCTCGCCACCTTCCTCGGGCATGGAGTCGGTGACGACCGCCAGGTGGTCGGGGTCGCCGCCGTAGCTGCGGGCGATTCCGGCCAGCAGCAGCGCCTTGAAGGACGCGAGCCGTTCCTTGGTGTGGGCGGTGACGGCGGGGATGAGGATGCGCAGGGCGTCGGTGCGCAGCTCGTGGGCGAGCAGCACCCGTTCTCCTCGCCGTGCGACGTCGGCTGCTGCTCGTCGCCGGGGGCACCAGGGCCGGTGGTACCGGGCATGGGCCGTCGCGTCGGAGGCGTCGTGGGCGGCGGGGCCGCCGTCCGGGTCGGCGAAGCCGCACGCGTCGCAGACCCAGAACGGGTTGAGGCGGACCTCCTGCCCGGCGAAAGTCGAGTCGGTGCCGCCGTCGACCCGGGTGGCTCCGACGTTGATGTGCCGGATCCGCGCCTGGCGGGTGAACTCCCATCCGAAGGTGGCGTGTTCGTGCTTCCAGGCCTGTTCGATGTCGTGCGCGTCGATGTCGACGGCCGGGACGACGGTGTAGTGCCGTCTCTCGCGCTCGTCACTGTCGTCGCGTACGCGGACGTCGTCGCGTTCGTCGCGGGAGGTGACGCGGCGCGGTACGAGGACCTTGTGCAGGCAGCCGATGTCGCCGATGGCCGCGGACCGGCAGCGGGGGCACGGGGAGGCGTCCTGTTCGGCGCGGTGGGTGCGGACGTGGCCGCAGTCGGGGCAGACGCGCCACCAGAGCCAGGCCGGGCGTCCGGGGCTGCCGATGTCGAGGCCGGTGACGCGGTGCTTGTATCCCTGGACGTAGTAGTGGTTGCCCGGGGCGAACTCGGAGAGGGCGAGGCGGGCGGGGCGGCTGTGGCGCAGGGTCTTGCTGTGGTTGGTGCGGGCCTCGTCGGCGGCCTTCTCCGTCCAGGTGAGCGTGGCCTCCAGCTCGGTGGTCGAGTCGATCAGGCTGTAGTTCGGCAGCAGGCCGAGGTCGACCAGGGCCCCGTGGGCGGTGGTGCGGCTGATCTCCCGGGACACGCGCGCCACGTCCCGGCGCTCGGCCCGCAGCTCACGTCCCTGCCGCTCGTGGTCGGGGTCGCCGGCGACGAGCAGCCCGTGGGCCCGGTCGATGGCCTCGGTCCGGCGCTGGAGTTCGGCGCGGCGGTCCTCCCAGCGTCTGCACGCGGTGTCGAGGGCGGCGCCCAGTCCGTCCTCGCCGGGGTCGGTCGCGTAGGTGACGAGGGCGGCGCGGGCCTGGGGGCTGACTCCGGTGCCTCGGCTCTCGTCGTAGGGAGGGAACAGGTCCAGGAAACCCTGCACGAGCCGTGCGCCGGCGGCGAGCGCGGCTTCGGCGAACTCGGCCTGCCACGCCGAGGCACCGAAGAGTTCGGTGGCGCGTCCGGGCAGGGGCCGCAGGGGCGTCCCGTCGGGAGCGGTCAGCCGTCCGGCGCCGGCGAGGTCGAGGAGGTGGGCCAGGTACTGGCGGCGCAGGATCTCGGCGGCGGACAGGTAGCAGCCGGGGGGCAGGACCTCTCCGGCGATCATGAGCCGGGGTTCTTCGAGGTAGTAGCGGTCGCGGGGGCCGCGGTCGACCATGGTGAGCAGGTAGGCGTTGCCGGTGGAGCGCCCCGCACGGCCCACCCGCTGGATGTAGTTGGCCGGTCCCTTCGGCAGCGAGGCGAGGACGACGGCCGACAGGTCGCCGATGTCGATGCCGAGTTCGAGGGTGGGGGTGCAGGACAGCACCTGCGGGTTGGCGTAGTGGACGCGGGTGCCCTCGCGGAACGCCTTCTCCACCGCCTCCCGTTTGGCGCGGCTGAGGGTTCCGGTGTGCTCGGCGGTGTTGATGGTGAAGACGCCGGCCTCGCGGTACATACGGCGGTAGAAGTCGTCCGTGAAGTCCCGCTGCCGCAGTCCGCTGTCGAGGTCGCGTCCGGTGCCGAGGGTGCCGCCGCACCGGTAGCGGGGGCACGGCTGCCCGTGCCACTGGTCGGCGAGGTCGGGGTGGATGGTCTGTTCCCAGAAGCACCGGGGGCAGTGCGCGGTGGCGTCGGGCAGCGTGTCGTCGGCGAGGGCGCGGACCTGGATGTGGCCGGGCTGGAGTCCGTAGACGCGGGTGGCGCCGTCGAGTGCCGTGCGTGCGGAGACGACGCCCGTGTCGGCGAGCGCGGGCAGCAGCCGGGTCAGGAAGACGCCGGCCGCCTCGGGGCGCAGTCCGAGGGAGCGTACGGCCCAGTCCTGGTACCAGCCGAGTCGACCGGTGAGGACGTCGAAGTCCTCGCTGCCCTGTTTGGGGGTGCCGAGCAGGAAGGCGGGGGCGGAGACCCCGCGAGGGAAGGCCGGCATCCCGGTCTCCCGCCCGCCCCAGATGGCCCACCGGCGCACGCCGCCCTGGTCCAGCCAGGGGTCCAGCCAGGCGTGCCGGACGGCTCCGCGGATCCGCATCCGCTCCAACAGCCCACGGACGAAGCCGGTGTACCGGTCGGGTCCGGGCGCCGAGCCGTCGGGCAGCGCGATCTCTCCGGGGGTGGTGAGGAGGATCTCCCGTACGAGGTCGGCCACGGCGTCCGGGTCCTGGAGGGGCACGTCGGCGGCGACGGTGCGGGTGAGTTCCAGGGTGCGGCCCTGCCGGGAGCGGAGGCCGAACTCCATGACGGTGGCGAAGGCCAGCCGCTGCGCGATCAGTTCCCAGGTGGCGCGGGACCCGCGACTGCGTCCGGAGAGCAGTGTGTCCACACCCCGGACGAGGTGGAGGTCCGGCGGGATGACGGCGGCCTGCACGGCCTTGCTGTCGACGACGTCCGCGATGAGGTCGGCGGCGAGGTCGTTCAGGGTGACCGGTTCGTCCTCGCCGATGCGGCTGGCGAGCAGGGCGCGCAGGGAGAAGGTGTACGAGCGGCTGGCGACGTATCCGGCGCGGTGGGCGGCGTCCTGGACGGAGTCGTTGAAGAGGAGGGTCTTGTCCTCTCCCAGGTTCTTGTCCAGTTCGCCGCCGGTGAAGAGCTGAGTGACGGCGGCAGCGGCGAGTGCGGCGAGGCCGGTGCCGAGGTAGCGGATGGAGTTGAAGGTGCGGCAGGCCGGGCACTGGTCGCGTTCGGCCGCCCGGTCACCGTCGAGGTCGGCGTGGACGAAGGCGGCGTTGTGCAGGGGCTTGGGCCTGCTCGTTCCCTCGCCGTCCTCGGCGGCGGTGAAGTCGGTCTCGGGTGCCAGCGGCCGGAGCCGTCCTCCCATGCCTTCCAGGACCATCACGGCGGGTCCGCCGCGCCGGCGGTCCGGGCCGGCGGCGAAGGCGGCCTCGTGCACCTCCCGGGGGGTCGCGGCGATCATGTTGCGCACCCGGCGCTTGTCGCGGCCGACGGAGGCCCGGCGGATCTTCGTGGCGTTCAGGTCGAGGTGGGCGGGGTCGACCTCCGGCGAGTACGCGGCCCAGCCGGAGCGTCCGCATTCGCGGCAGAACACGGCGGGCAGGAAGACCTGGGCCGGCGGCGGCGCGCTGTCGTCGGCCGGGGCGGGAGCCGGCCCGGCGGCGTCGAGCGGCACGGACGGGCCCTCCCCGTCGTACGGCGACGGGGTGGCACCGGTGGTCCGGCCCGCGCGGGCCAGCGCGCCGCCGGAGGTCACCCGTTCGTCGTCCCAGCGGAACTCGGCGCGGGCGGCGCCGATGCCGCGCAGCACACGGGAGACCGAGCGGACCCAGTGGTGGATCTCGACGGACAGCAGGGGCCGCCCGGGGTGCTCCGGGTCGCGGGCGTACGACAGGAGGGCGAGGTAGCGGGCGAGTGCGCGGGCGGCGAGGCCCGGCCGCTGCTGTACGGCCATGCCCCAGTGGTAGGCGTAGCGGGGCAGCACCTCGGTGATCTCGGCGAGGGTTCTGGGGGTGCCGTCGAGGATCTCCAGGACGGCGGAGGTGAGCCGGTGCCGGCGCAGGACGGCTCCGAGTTCCTCGGGTGTGGGTCCGCTCAGGCCGGTGAAGGCCGCGATGAGGGCGTCCATGACGCCCGGGTCGCGGGTGGGGTCGCCGAGGGCGTCGACCTCCTGGGGCGAGGGGAACGGCAGGGAGAAGTCGCTCTCGCCGGTGAAGTCCGTCGTGGAGCGCCGGTCCTCGCCGACGACCGCGTCGGGCGGGAACGGCACGCCGAAGACCTGCTCGGCGACCTCCAGCATGCCGGGCCGCCCGGCCTCGCCCCGCCTGGCCGCCGCGGAACCGCTGTCGTCGGGACCGCTCTCGCCGAGGGTGGCGGAGGTGGCGACGGGGCAGACCGGTCCCAGGGGCCGGCCGGGTTCGGCCAGGCCGGTGACCGATCCGAGGCGGCGCAGCAGCATGGCGACGTCCGTGCCCTGGGCGCCGTCGTAGGTGTGGAACTCGTCGAGCACGACGTACGCGAGCGGGGAGTCCTGCCACAGCCGCTGGTCCTCGGGCCGCTGGAGGAGCAGGTCGAGCATCTTGTAGTTGGTGATCAGGATGTCGGGCCTGGTGCGGCGGATCTCGTCCCGGTCGACGGCGATCGCGGGGTTGGCCTGCTTGAACTCCTGGGACGGCTTGTCGCCGATGTAGAGCGCGGCCCGCACGCCGGCGTCACGCAGCCGGGTGTCCTTCGGATCGTCGAGGCGCTTGCCGATCCGGTGGGCCTGGTCGGTGGCGAGGGCGTTCATGGGGTAGAGCAGGATCGCCTTGACGCCCTCCCGGCCGGCCTCGCGCTCCCGGAGGCAGTGGTCGAGGACCGGGACCAGGAACGACTCGGTCTTGCCCGATCCGGTTCCGGTGGTGACGAGCGTGGGCCGCGCCGGGCCGTGCAGGGTGGACAGCCGCTCCCAGGCGCGCTCCTGGTGGCGGTACGGGGTGAGGTCGGGGTGCCAGGCCAGGTGCCGCTTCCAGTCCTCGCCCGCGGCGGTCCTGAACGGCGTGCGGACTCGGAGGTAGGGGCCGCGGAAGATGCCGTCCTCGGCGTCGCCGAGGAAGCCCTCCAGGGCGCGGCGGGTGGACTCGTCGGCCAGCGCGTACGTCGTCGCGAGGTACTGGCTCAGACTGGCCCGTACCTGGTCGGCGGCGAGGGTGGGACGCACGCGCGGTTCCTCCTTGGTGCGGATGGTGCTGGTGGGCCGAGGGCGCCCGGTCACCGCCCTACGGTAACGGGGCGCTGGGGCGGAGTCGGCTCCGGCTCACACGCCCAGCTTCCGCCCCACGTACGCGATGCGCAGGGTGCGCTCCTCATGGACCAGGCGGAAGTGCATCCGGCCCGGCTTGGGCAGGAAGTCGCAGTGCCAGTCGAAGAGCTGGTTCTCGCCGTCGGTGTCGGGGAACCAGCACAGTTTCCGGCGCGTCTCGAACTCGGTGCGGACGTAGGAGCGCCACTGGGGCGCGATGGGCTGCTGCTCAGGGTCCCAGTCGCTGACCGCGTCCTGGAGTTCCCCGAGCCGCTCGCCCACCGGCCGTACCCATGCCTCGGGCAGTTCGGCGAAATGCTGCTCGGCGAGGGACGTGAACTGGAGCAGGGGAAAGAGCTCCGGACACCGCTCCCACAGCTCCGTGCCGGACCGCAGGCTCTTGACGGTCTCCTGACGAGCGGTGTTCGCGCCTCGCTGGATCCACGCAAGGTGGGTGGCGACGTGCTCCCGTCGGGCGGCGTGCCCCACCTCGACCTCGGTGCGCGCGAAATCACCGTCCTCGCCCTCGCCGTCGAGCAGTTCCTCCCGGACGAGCGTGAACCGGTCGGCGTCCCAGCGGGGCTCCACCGGCAGCGAGATACCGAGACCCCCGGTGAGGTGCGCCGCCCCGAGTCCTTCTACGGCGTCCCCGTCGTGCCGGTACTCGACGTCGGAGTAGGTCTCCCCCTCGGGGAAGGCCTCCCGGAGGGGCCACTTGGACTGGAGGATGGCCAGCCGCTTCCAGAGGTCGTGGGTGCCCGGCGAGCCGATCCACTTCTGGATCGCGTGGCCCTGGGCCAGATTCCAGGCGTTGATCGGTAACCGGGAGACGAGCAGGGTCCCCGCCCTGTCCTCCCTCGCCACGGCCAGCACCGCCCGGACCATGTCGGTCATGGCGTGGTTGACCCGTTCCGGGTCGGCCGTCGTCTCACAGGACTTCTCGTTCAGGAACAGCTGCGGCACGTATCCCCCTCCGCGACGATGTGTGCGCCGTGCCCCGCCCTCCCCGGCGGGGTCGGCCGGTGATCAGCCGATGAGCTGGTCGAGCGTGTTCTCCAGCTCGTCGAAGAAGCCCGAGGGCCACTGGTCGAGCATGCCGTCCTCGTCGACGCGGGGACTGACGAAGTTCACACCGGTGCCGTCGCCCCGGAAGTAGTGGAACACCGCCTGACCAGGCGCGAGCCGCCCCTGCTTGACGGCGAGGCGCACCCCGTTGATGACGTGGTCGCTGTGCGTCTCCATGATCACCTGGGCGCCCTGCGCCGCGGCCGAGGCGGCGAGCGTGGCCATCTGCGTCTGGCCCTGAGGGTGCAGGTGCGCCTCCGGGTTCTCCAGCAGGATCAGAGAACCGGGGCGGGCGCTCAGGCAGGCCACGACGATGGGCAGGACGTACGTGAGGCCGAAGCCGACGTTGCTGGGACGGCGGCGTTTGGTGGCTCCGGCAGTGCCTCGAAATCCGTACGAGAGGCTCACGACGTCCGCGCCCTTGATCGCGTCGGCCTGGATGTCCACACCCGGGCACAGGTCGCCCATCCAGGCAGCGGTCTGGTCGATCAGATCATCGGACGCGGCTTTCGGGTGGCGCAGCGGGCCGGCGGGAACCGTGTCCTCGCGGTGGTGGCGCAGGAAGTTGACCGTGTGCTCGCCATGTACGCCGAGGAAGCCCCGGCCGATGGCCACCTGGTGGTCGCGCGGGTAGAACTCGGCGGGCGAGATCCGGTCGGCGTGCAGGTACTGGAAGGGGGCGGTGAAGAACGCCGGGATCACGGCCGCCGGCCCGGTCGGCCGCTCCCGTCCGCCCTCGGAGATGTCGGGAAGGTCGACGTCGAGCAGGGGCAGAAGGTTCTGCTCGGCCTCGTACTCGGTGGTCCACCCGTAGTGATAGGGCCCCTCGTCCACAGCGAGGCTGATCCGGGGTTCCTCCTCCGTGAAGTCCTCGTGGAGGACGTCCTCTCCGGTTCCCAGGCCGACGAGTTCGCCGTTGAGCAGGAAGCCCTGGTTGGCGACGCTCGTGCGGAGCCCGGCCTGACGTGCTTGCGGCAGAAGCGAGGAGAACGCCAGATCACCGGACTCGTACGACTGGCGGAGCAGTGCGAGGGACTGGAGGACGCTGCTCTTGCCGGACGAGTTGAGGCCGGTGAGGAGGGTCAGCGGGCCGAGGGGGATCTCCGCGTGCTGGAACGCCTTGTAATTGTGCAGCGTCAATCGGTCGATCACTGTTCGGCCACCCCTCGGAACAGTCGTGCCACTTCCTGGAATCGGGTGCGGATCTTCGCCGGGTCCCCGGTGCCCACGGAGATCGACCGGTCGAAGTCCCAGTCGTCCATGAGCTCGAAGAAGCGGTCGTGCACCTTCGTCCGCGACGCTACCAGCCGTCTCCGCTCGTGATCATCAAGAAGCGCAAGATGGACGGAGATCGTCTCGAAGAGGGCCTTGTTGACGGCGGGAGAGCTGCGCTTTCCGCCTCGCCACTTGCGGAAGGCGTGCTCACCGAACAGATCCCGCGCGCACCGCATCGCCATCCGGAACTCCCGCGCCAGCTGCGCCCGCCGCTCCTCGCCGATGGTGTTGATCTGGTACATGGAGTCGATGAGGAACTTGTCGAAGTCCTTCTCGGTGTGCGCGGCCGGGTTGGTCAGACGGAAGGCGAGGAAGCGCAGCACCATCTCCCGGTCGGCCATCCGTTCGTCGGACACGCTCCACCGGGTGGCCTCGCCGAAGGCCGGGTCCTCGGCCAGGTCGGCGAGGAAGGTCCGGACCGGCCCGCTCACCAGCGCGTGCCGCAGCTCCTGCGGCTTCAGCGGCACACCGCCGGTGTTGATCCGGGAGAAGACGTTGTACTTGACCGCCTCCGGGGTGCCCTGCTGCATGATGTGGACGGTGAGCTGGGTCTCCCGCAGGCGCAGCTTCATCCGTCCGCTGAGGTCCTGGTAGGTACTGCCGTCGAGCTGCCAGAGGTAGTCCACGCCCCGGAGGGTCAACGGTCCCAGGTCGGTGAGCTCGGGCTTCATGAACCGGGCGATGGCGGTGAGCCGCTGGACGCCGTCCACGACGGCCCATGTGTCCTCGTCGCCGTACGCCATGTGGAAGTTGGAGATCGGGATGCGGAGGAGCAGCGACTCGATCAGCCGACTCTGCGCGCGGTCGCTCCAGATGCCGGAGCGACGCTGGAAGTCCGGCGCCAGGTCGAGCATGCCCTGCTCCAGACGGGACAGCAGCAGTTCCGGCGTGGTCGTCTCGGTCTGGATCCTGATGTCCTCCGGCCGGAACGGGGCAGAGATCCCGTCCACGTCCCGGTACTCGCCCTGCTCCTTGTCCTCCTCGTCGGCGGGGAGTTCCAGCTCGACACCGGTCGGACGGCCGTCGGAGCCGATTTCGAGCGGCGAGCCCAGTGGCAGGAGGAGCGAGTCCGGCTGGTCGACGTCCTCGGCCACGGCGTAGCCCCGGGGGTCCGACGATCGGCTCCCTTCGGCGCCCCGGCCGTGCCCGTCGCCCTCGGCTTCCGCCATGCCGCCTGTCGCCCTCCGTCGCCCGCTGCTTGGCTCATAACCTATTGCGCGCGCAATGGGCTATGAGTTCGGCTCAGCCTATATACGGTGCCGGGGGCTGTCAGCGCGACCGCCCGATGCCTGCCCAGGTTGTCCGGCCGGCGGCGGTCAGTGTGTCAGGTCCAGCTCGGCGACGACGGTCTTGCCGACGGGGACGCGGTCGAGGACGTCCCACCGGTCGGCGAGCGCCTCGATAAGGAGCAGGCCCCGGCCGTCCTCGGAGAGCGGCCGGGGTACGGGGCGGGACGTTCCCGGGCCGGGGGGACGCCGCTCGCCCCGGGTGTCGGAGACCTCGACACGCAAGGTCCGGCCGAGGAGCTTGACGGCGAGCTCGAAGTCCCGGCCGGGGACGCGGCCGTGCGTGACGGCGTTGGCGGCGAGTTCGGCGACGAGCAGGGCGGCGGTGTCGGACGCCGGGCTGCCGTGCGGCACGCCCCAGGTGTCGAGCTGGTGCAGCGCGAGCCGGCGGGCGAGCCGGGCGCCTCGCGGGGTGGAGCTGAAACGCTGGGTGAACACACGTACGGTGACGGGTGCCGCGTGGGCGGTGGGGGTGGACGGTGCTGTCATAGGCCCAAGGTGCCGCTGGGTGAGGTGAGTTCACCAGGGCCGCCGCGCGTACGCCGGGTCAGCGTACGCGCACGTTCGGTGGACAGTACGCGTGACCGTACGTGACGATGACCGGGGTCGAAGCGGTACGGCGGCGGGTGGCACGGGAGGTGTCCGGCGGTGGCCTACGAGAGCACGGACGGCGGTACGGGGGCGGCGGCGGGCGGCGCGGAACCGGGGGCGTCGGACAGTCTGCGCACCTTCGGCGCGGTCGTCCAGGCCTTACGCGAGCACACGGGCCTGAGCCGCGAGGAGTTCGGCGCCCTGATCGGCTACTCCAAGCACACGGTCGCCTCGGTCGAACAGGGCCGGCGCATGCCGGACCGCGACTTCGTGGAGCGCGCGGAACCGGTACTCGGCGGCACGGGCGCGCTGCGGAAGGCGGCGCCGCACCTGTCGAGGCAGGCGGGGCTTGCGAGCTGGTTCCGGCAGTGGGCGCGGCTGGAGGCGACGGCGATCAGTCTGTACACGTACGAATGCCGGGTGGTCCCGGGCCTGTTGCAGACGGAGGCGTACGCACGGGCGGTCTCGCTGGACGTGCCCCCGTTGCCGGACCCGGAGGAGCTGGAACAGCGGATCGCAGCACGGCTGGCGAGGCAGGAACTGCTGGCGGTCACGCGGAAGCCGCCGACGGCGTTCAGCTTCATCGTGGAGCAGGCGGTGCTGGAGCGGTGGACGGGCGGGGAGGCGGTGACGCGGGAACTGCTGCACCACTTGGTGGGGTTGATCGAGCGGAACTGGAACGTGGAGTTTCAGGTGATGCCTACGCGGAGCCTGTCCCATGCGGGCATGGACGGCCCTGTGCAACTGGCTGAGACACCGGACAACCACTGGTTCGCGTACTCCGAGGGGCAGCAGAACGGACGACTGATCTCCAACCGCAAGGAGATCAGCCTCCTCCAGCAGCGGTATGCGAAACTGCGCTCGCAGGCCCTGACGCCCGAGGATTCACTGGGCCTGCTCAAGCGATTGCGAGGAGCGCTATGAGCACGTCCGAACTGGCCTGGTTCAAGAGCAGTTACAGCGGCTCGCAGGGTGACAGCTGCGTAGAGGTGGCAAAGGGAACCCAGGCGATCCACGTCCGGGACTCCAAGGACCAGCGGAGCCCCGAACTCGCCCTCTCCCCCGCCGCGTGGGACGACTTCGTCACGTACGCCGCCCAGAGCTGACCTTCACGACAGCGCCCCGCGCCGGACGAGTCCGGCGCGGGGCGCTGTCGTTCACACCGTGGGAGGCGTCCACTTCCCCTTGCCGACGGCCTCCTGGAGCCGCGCGGAGAAGTACGCGTGCGCCGCACGCATCTCCTCTTCACGGTTCGCCTTGTAGAAGGGCGCGGTGTAGCCCTCGGGGGGCTCGGGCCGCTCCTTCTTCTGGTAGGCGAGGAAGTGCTCGTAGTGCTCCTTGGTCTGGCCGAAGCCGTAGGTGTGGCGTTTCCCTGCGATCTTGCGCTCCCGGGAGTCGAACCAGGTCACGGCGTCGAAGTCCTGCATGATCGGGAACCGGGCCTTGTACATGGCGACGAGGGCGTCGGCGCTCACGCCGAGCCAGACCGCGACGAGAGCGTCGATCTCCACAAGGGCTGCCCGCCGTGCCCGCTCGGTGCGCAGAGGGGTGTTCCGCGTCCACACCGGACCGACTGTGTGAAGTGGTTGCAGCTCCGGCCAGTCGCATGCCCACGGCTCGTAGGCTGGCCAGCTGGCGTCGTACAGCTCCTCCCAGAGATCTGCATACGCACTGGTGAGGCAGTTGAGGCGGAGGGTACGCAGGAGCAGGGCCGAGGCAAGAGGATGTCCGACGAAGGGTGCGGGCATCATCTTGGCACCCGCAACGCGAAGGTCTCCCCGCCCGGTGGTGCGTAGGAAATAGTCGATGGGTAGGGCAGACCAGAAGCCTCCTGTGAGGCTCATGAGCGCCGGGGCCGCAATGCTCATGCTCTGAATCTGGTCAACATGAGCGGGTCCGGGGGGCAGGAGCACGGCATACAGCGCCCGCTCCGTATCCGGCGCGATCTGGCGCCGCCACGCCACCCGATAGAACTCCGTATACGGCCGCCGCAACCGCAGCAGCAGCTCCGCCTCTACCTGCTCCTTGGTGACCTCCGAGACCCCCATCTCGAAGCGCCTCGAAGCCGCGCTCCTCGCCCGCCTCACTTCACGCTCGGACTGCCTGAGTTGTTCCAGCGTCCTGCCGTCGCTCCACACGTCCTGCGCCGCCCGGTACACCTCGGGCTTCGCCACGTACATGTATTCGGACTCCGGCACGGCGTCGTCCGCGAGGGTCATGGGGTTGAGGCCCAGGACCTCGCCGGCGCCTTGGCTCGGCTGCTTGAACATGGGGTTGGCCAGACCGATCTGCGGGCCCTTGAGGATCACCTCTGCCCAGTCGGCCGGCCGGCGGACCACACCAGCCCCATCGGGCTTGTTGTAGTCGATGAGGTCGGCCGCCTTGGCACCGCTCTCGTGGTAACCGCTGCTGATCTGTGGCTCGTACTCCGCGAGGCGCAGCGAGTAGTCCGCCAGCGCCTCGATCGCCTGCGCCTCCGCCGTACTCACTGGCGACAGCAGCCGGGCCTGGCGTACGGGTTGCGCCTCGTCACCGGTGAGCTTCTGCCATCGGGCAAGCAGTTCTTCGTCCACGCGGATGATCCGTTTACGGTGCGGACGTTCATCCCAGCTCGCACCGTACTTGATTCCGGGGTCCGGGGCGGTTCCGTCGTCCTCAGCCGACAGGCGCAGGGCGTCTACCGAGACGAGCCAGGACAGATGGTCAAAGCCAATCTCGCCTTCCCGACCGTAGATATGCACGCCGAAGTGACTGGCGTGGCCGACAGGAGGCGGGAAGAAGCGGTTGCCCTGATTTACGAAGTCTCCATGCACCCGCAACCGGGTGTACGCGGCCTCACGCAGGCGCCCTTCCCTGTCACCGCTGAAGTGCGAGCCCGGATGGACCAGGCCTACGGAGCCGTCGTGGGCCATGTGCTGCCACGTTTGGCACATGAACGCCCGGTACAGGTCTGGCTGAGTGCCCGCAAGCAGGGGATACACCGGTCCTGCGCCAAGCATCTCGCTCATGCCGCTGGTCGACGCCAATTCAGCGAGCAGATAGGAGCGGGCGCGCGGCGACTCCAGCAGTTCGTCGCGTCGCCGGGTGCGTTCCACCTTCGTGGGCTTCTCGGTGAGCATGAACCACGGCTCGTACTCGGCCAGGATCGGGTTCTCCTCCCACTTCGGCCGCACCCACGGCGGATTCCCCACCTGAAGGTCGAACCCGCCCCCCGCCCCCCGGAACACATGCGCGAAGTGCAGCTCCCAGTGGAAGAAGCCGTGGCCGTCCTCCGCCTTTATGTCCTTCTCCGTCGTGCCCGCGATGTCCTCGACCGTGTTCAGCCACGGATAGCGGAACGGCAGCTGCGTCGCCGGGCGCATGCCGAGGAAGCCCTCCAGGCGGTCCTCCACGTCGGCAAGGAGTTCCAGCGCCTCGTCGGGGCTGAGGTTCTCGATGCCCGAGAGCAGCGACTGCTCGGGCATGTCGACCCTGCCCAGCAGGCTCTCCAGGAAGTCCAGCCAGTCACCGAGGCTCTGGAGCGGGACCGTCGTGCGCTCCGGCGCGCGGTTGACCGCCTTGCGGGCGGCCGGGGCGCTCCGCTTGGACGCGCCAGCGTCCAGGTCCGCGCCCAGCTCCTCCTGCTCCCCGTCCGGGTCGTCGAACAGGCCGGCCGTCCGCCACAGCTGGTCCCCGGGCGCGGGGCAGGACGGCGGCTCCACCGGCGTTGCCGACGCGACCGGGGCGCCAGGCTCCACCGTCCCACCGCCCAGCAGCCCCGGGACCGACGACTCGTCGACGAGCGAGCCGCCCGTGCCGTACACCGGGTCCGTACCGTCGAGTTCGCCGGTCTTGTCCAGCGGCCAGAACCACAGCGCGCACCAGGCGTCCATGACGGTCTTCAGCCGCCAGTACGGTGTCCCGTGCCGGGTCAGGTCGTCGAGGACCCTCTGCTTGTCCTCCGCCTCTGCCGACTGCTCCAGCCAGTCCGCGCCCCACACGTCGACGCGGCGGGACACCGCCCGTTCGGAGAGTTCGAGGCGGGTCGCGACCAGGGACCACAGGAACTCGGCGCGCCGGGCCACGCCCTGGAGGCGGCCCAGCTCGGTCTTGTCGGCCGCCTTGCGCCAGCGGTCGTAGCGCTTCTGCCGGGCCTCGGCGGTCTCGTCGCCGCGCTCCTGGAACGGCTTCGGTCCCTTCGGGGCCTTCTGGACGCCCTTGCGCCACTGGCCCAGCGCCTTGGCCTCGTCTTCGGCGAGCTTCTTGGCCTCCGGCTCTCCGGCGACCGCGCCCCAGCCGATCGCGGGCAGCAGGAACTGGTGCACCGCGCCGTCGGGCAGCGGCCCGTCCCGGAACGGCAGGTCCTTCGGCGGGAGGGTGTTCTTCTTGGCCAGCCATCCACCGCCCGGCAGGACGTCCGCCTGGTAGACCTTGCGGCCCGCGCCGATGAGTGAGTTGCCGCGCCGCAGATGGAGGCCGAACCAGGGGGCCCGCATGCCGGGGTGCATGGAGTTGAGCCAGAGGGAAACCTCGGCGAGTTCCACCGCCGTGGCGTTGAGGTCCACGCCGTAGGCGTTGTGCAGGGCGATGTACGCCTTGGCCTTCTGGAGCTCGACCTGCCGCAGTTCGGGGTCGATCCGGCGGCCCAGCTCGCGTTCCCGGCGCCTCAGGTACTCGGCGGCCACCTGGTCGATGGCCTCGTTGAGGAACGCGCCCGAGCCGAGGGCGGGTTCGCAGATCTTCCACTCCAGGAGTTCCTTCGCCGGGGTGGTGCCGTCCTGGTCGAGGCGGTGCCTGAGGGCCAGCTCGACCGTGACCTCGGTGAGGGACTTCGGGGTGTAGTAGGAGGCGGAGGTCTGGCGGTCGCGGCCGGCCAGGCGGTAGACGAACGAACCCTTGGGGTGGGGCACCCGCTCCAGGCGGCCCGTCTCCTCGTTCGTCCGCTTGACGAAGAGGGCGTCGTCGTAATCCCCGGTGCGGACACGGGATTCCGGGACCATCCAGCTGCCGCCCGACGGGTCGCCGCCCTTGGCGACCTCGTACAGCTCCTCCTCGGCGATGAAGCCGGTGTACGACATCAGGCCCTCGTACACCGCGCCGAGCTGGTTGATGCCGAGCTGGGCGTACGAGATGAAGCCGCCGCGCTCGCGCCCCCTGCCCTTGGTGAGCATCAGGCGGCGCAGCACCTTGTGCAGGGTCTCGTTGCGCAGCCGGGTGTCCAGGAAGGGGCGGCGCTTCTCTGCTTCTCCGCCCCTGTATTCCGGGTTCTCGATCTGGTCGTCCGAGATGAGACGGACGGCCTCCTTGGTGAACAGCTCGGAGCGCAGGGCCTCGAAGCGCAGGCCCGCGCTCGTGCTGCGGGCGGCGGCGCGGCGGGCGCGGTCGGCCTCGCGGACCCGCTCGGTGTACTCGGCCTGGGTGATCTCGCCGTCGGCGAGCAGCCTCGCCGCCTCGTTCTCGGCCTCCGTCGCCTCCCGGGCCGCCGCCTCCGCCGCGAGGTCCTCGGGCTCGGTGCCGTAGCGGCGGTGGCCCTTCTCGACCTTCTCGAAGAGCAGGTCGAGCGACTCGTACAGGTGGAAGCCCTTCCGGGAGCGCTCGCCGACGAGGTCGCGCAGGACGAGGTCGCCGAGGCGCTGGAGGCCGTAGCCCTGCTCGTACTCGGGGTAGTCGGAGGGCAGGATGCCGAGGGCGGGGCTGGCCTCGGCATACAAGAGGAACAGGATGCGGTACAGGTAGCGCAGCGACTCGCGGCTGAGTTCCTTGGCGAGGCGGGCCGGGTCGTCCAGGTCGGCGGGGGCGACGCCGTTCTCCGGTTCGCGCAGGCGGTCCAGGACCTCGTTGGCGATCCACTCGACGCTCAGGCGCAGGCCTTCGCGGAGTTCGGTCGAGACGCCGACGGCGTGCTTGGAGGACCGGTCGAGGAAGGCGGCGAGCGGGGCGGTGCCGCCCTCGGCGGGGACGCGCAGCGCGTCGGCGCCGAACAGCGCAGCCAGGATGTCGAGTTCGCCGCCGTGGCGGTCGTCGCGGCGGTGCAGGGCAGCGTCGAGGTCGGCGGACAGATAGCGGCCCTCGGGCCAGGCGAGGCGGTCGGCGAGGACGACGACGCCGCCGACGAGCAGCAGGACGTGGCGCGGAGGTGCGTCGCAGGTGAAGAGGAAGTCGGTGAGGGCCTTCGCGTCCAGCAGGTCCGGCGCCGACGTCTCCGTCTCCACCGGGTGGAGCAGACGGCCGGCGCCGTCCGGGTCGAGGGCGGCGTCGGGTTCGGTGGTCCAGCCGCAGGCGACCGCGTACAGGCCGGGTTCGGCGTGGAGCACCTGGACGGCGTACTCGCGGTCGGCGCGGTGGACGGTCACGGTCTGCTCGTGGGCGTCGGCGTAGCCGAGGGCGCGCAGGGTGTCGAGGTGACTCTCGGTGTAGCGCTTCCGCCACCCTTCGGGTACGAGCGCGTTGGGCGCGGCGAGCGCCGCCGCGTCCTCGGCGAGCGCGGCGCGGCCCGCGAAGTAGGAGCCGTACAGGGCGCGCAGGCCCTCGCGGGGGGTGCGGACGCGCGGCGGTACGGAGTCGGGGCCGATGCCCTGGCGGGCGGCGTCGGCGACGGCGTCGGCGTGGCGGCGGCGCTCGGTCTCCTCGAAGGCCGCCCAGCGGGTGAGAAGGCCGTCCTTCGCCTTGAGGTCCTTGGGGAGGACCTCCGCGAGGTAGTGCGGCGAGAGGTAGTCGCCGTGGTTGACCAGCGAGTCGTACGTCACGTCAGTTCTCCGCCTGGGCGTCGGACGGGTGGGCGGCGTCGGATGCGGGGGCCGGCTCCTGGGCGTCGGCCGCGGGTGCGACCGCCTCGGCTCCGGAGGCGTCGGGGGCGCCGGGGCGGTCGAGGACGGCGAGGACCCGCAGCAGCGGGCGGCCGGTGGTGTGGAGTTGGTCGAGGAGCCGGGCCAGTTCGTCGGCGGTCTCCTCGACGAGGCGCTCGCGGCGGCCGGTGACGCCGGGCAGCAGGGAGTCGGCACGCCACCGGGCGACGTGGTCGCGGTAGGCGGCCAGCGGCCCGCTGATCTGCTCCTCCCACGCGGCCCTGCCCGCGTCCAGGTGGTGGCGGGCGGCGGCGACGGCGGCCGGGACGAGGGTCTGGAGCAGGGCCGGGTCCCGCGGGCCTCCGGTGCGGGCGAGCCTCGGGCCGACCTTCGCGTCGCGCAGCGCGTCGGCCATGGGTCGTACCTCGGGCGTCCCGGTGCCGTCGGGGCGGAGACCGGTCACGGCCATCCAGCGGACCACGGTCGGGCGGCCGAGAGCGTTGGAGTGGATGCCCTGGACGAGGAAGACCGGGCCGTCGACGTGGGGCGTGGTGATGACCGGGGCCTCCTGCCGGCCGAACTCGACCAGGACCTTGTCCGTCAGCCACTCGACCACCGGATGGATGTCCGTCAGAAAGGAGACGTCCGGCCACATGGTGGTGCTGCTGTCCCTGGCCTCGGTGAGCTTGCGCTGCGCGAGGGCCCGGTCGAAGGTGACCAGCATCCGTTCGGCGACGTGCTGTTCCCTGAGGTAGGAGGGCGGCAGGGCCTTGAGGCGGTGGAGCAGGTCGGGTGCCAGGGCCGGGGAGAGGGAGAAGTAGGCCCCGCCCTGGGCGTCGGTGCCGGACGACAGGGCGATCTGGTCCTCGGCGCGCTCCTCGTACACCTCGTCGAGGGCGGTGGCGACGAAGTCGGCGGTGTCGCCGTCGAAGAGAGAGATCAGCTCGGCGCGGGCGGGCAGCTCCTGCTCGGTGATCGTGTCCACCTGGCCGAACAGGTCGGCGAGGGCCGTGTCCTCGGCGGGGGAGGACTCCAGGAACTCCTCGACCGTGCCGCCCCTGACCAGTTCCTTGATGAGCCGGCGCTCTTCCTCCTCGGCGCGGTAGAGACCGGAGACGGCCTCGGCCGTGCCGTCCAGCTTGTGCGCCTCCTCCTCCCGGAGGAGCAGCTTCTCGGCGACCGTGCGGTCGTCCTTGGCGCCGGGGACGGCCGAGGTGAGGATCAGCGCGTGGAACCGTGGCTCGTACTTCTGCCCGTACCGGTCGATACGGCCGTTGCGCTGCTCGATGCGGATCAGGGACCACGGGATGTCGTAGTGGACGAGGTGGTGGCACTGGCGGTGCAGGTTGACGCCCTCGGAGGCCACGTCTCCGGTGAACAGCAGCCGGACGGGGGTGTCGGCGAGGCCGAACGCCTCAAGGACCTTGCCCTGCTCCTCGTCGCTGAGGCCGCCGTGCATCACGGCCACGGCCTTCGACGTGCCGTCCGCCCCGACCGGGAAGCCCAGGCGGGCGGGGACGACCTCGGCGAGCCAGGTCAGTGTGCGGACGCGTTCGGAGAAGACCACGGCCCGCGTGGTGGACCGGGGGCCGACACCGATCTCCTTGAGCTGGGCGACGAGCGCGTCGAGCTTGGCGGAGTCGCCGGGCGCGGTGCCGTCGCCCATGCCGGAGACGATCTCCTGGAGCCGGGCGAGGGCAGCCTGCTCGGTGGCGATGGCGGGGTCGGGCCGGAGCCCCTTCTCCTCGGCCTTGCGGACCCGGTCCGTGAGGGAGGAGATGCGGTTCGCGACCGTCTCGCCCAGGGCGACGTGCGAGGACAGGAACGTCTTGAGCAGGTTGTAGGCGAAGACCGGCTCGACGGCGACCGAGACGGGGTCCTGACCGGCGGTGCCGAACTCCGTGCTCGTCGGCGGGGCGGGGATCCAGTGCTCGGCCAGTTCGGCGAAGACCCGCTCCTCCGCCTCGGTGGCCACGCAATGGAGGGAGACGGTGGGACCCCGGTCCGGCCACTCGGTACCCATCTCGTCCCGGACCTCGGGGCTGATCTTGGTGCGCCGGATGAAGAGGTGGCCGAGGTCCTCCGCCGGGTCGTAGTGGTCGCGGTCGGCGATGGCGGCCGGGTCGAGCAGGGAGATCAGGTCGGCGAAGGACCGCTTGTCGCCGTTGTGCGGGGTGGCGCTGGCGAGCAGCAGGGCGTCCGTGCGCGGGGCGAGGATCTCGGCGAGGGCGCGGCGCTGGCTGCCGGGGTTGATCAGGTTGTGGGACTCGTCGATGACGACGGCGTCCCAGCGGATCCGCTCCAGGTGGTGCCGGTACTGGCCGATGTTCTTGAGGGTGTCCACGGAGATGATCACGCGCTTGTAGTGCGTGAACGGGTTCCGCCCGGCCGGAAGCTCGCGCTGGACACGCTGGACGCCGAGCGAGTCGAGCCGTACGAGCGGGATGGAGAAACGCGTCCACAGCTCGTGCTGGAACTGCTCCAGGATGCTCTGCGGGGTCACGACCAGGATGCGCTCGCCGCGGCCTCGCCGGATGAGCTCGGCAAGGGTCAGGCCGATCTCCAGGGTCTTGCCGAGACCGACGACGTCGGCGATGAGGACCCGGGGGCGAAGGTTGCGCATGGACAGGGCGAGTTCGGCCGGGCGCTGCTGGTAGACGAGCGGGTCCAGGAGGAAGCGGTCGGCGAGGGCGAGGCCCCGCTCCGACTGGGGCAGCGGCGTCTTGCGCAGGACGGCTTCGAGGAACAGGCGGCTGCGCCGGAAGTACGAGGAGGTGTCGGGTACGAGGACGGTCTTCTCCGGGTCCAGGAGTTCCACCGTGTCGATGCCGCTGAAGAAGACGGCCTCCTCGTCCCGCACGAACTCGGAGACGCCGACCGCCTCGATCCTCTCCCCGTCGTGATCGGTCGTGGTGGTGTTGCGGACCAGCCACTCCTCGTCCCGTACGAGGATCTGCGCGCCCGGCGGGAACCGGGTTCCCTCCGGCGTCGCCCCCTGGTCGGTCACTCACGGCCCCTTCGTCTTGCGTGTGTCGTCGCTCTCGCCTCCGCAAGTCTGTCACGGGGAGGAAGCGGGACGTACGAGATCGGGCACGGGGGCCGCGCCTGCTCAGAAGCGGGCCTCGCGGGCGTAGCCGGCACGAATCCGCTCGGCGATCCTCAAGGGCGCGGAGGGCCGGACAGCGGTCGTCCCGCCTCGCGGGCGCGGGCGGGTTTCCGCCTGCGCGGGCGAGGACTCCGGGAGGGCGGATGCGCCGTCGTCCGAATCATCCGCACCGGGCTCTCCCTCCGAGGCGTGCTGCCCGGCCCCTGCGGAACCAGCCGGGCCCGCCTGCTCGTCGTCCTCGGCCGCCGCCTGGTCGATGACGGCGGGTGTGTAGGCGGGTGCGTCGGCTCCCGCCGAAGGTTCGGGGGCCGGCGCGGGAAGCTGGGGCACGCTGATCTCGGGCGTCAGAGCTGAGAGGCGGCGCTTGGCCTGGAGGGCGGTCAGACCCTGTGCACGGATGACGCGCACCAGCCTCTCGGTGACTTCGGGCAGTGCCGGCCTGGTATCCGGATCCAGTGCCAGCATGTCCGTGATCAGCGGCACGAGTTCGGGTGGGGCGTCCGTCAGATCGGGAGGGGTCGCCGGGTCCTCGATCCTCAGGGCGACGGCCTGCCACGTCGGCCCCTCGTACGGGTAGTGCCCGGTCGCGGCGAAAAGCAGCACCGCGCCCAGCGCGTACACGTCGGCGGACCGGTCCAGCTTTTGCTCGCCCCGGGCCTGCTCCGGAGGCATGCAGAGCACGCTGCCGACGACGAAGCCGGTGGCCGTCAGGGCGGTGCGGCGTTCCGCGAGCACGGCGAGACCGAAGTCGATCACCTTGGGGCCGTAGGGGGAGAGCAGGATGTTCTGCGGCTTCAGGTCGCGGTGGAGCAGCCCTGCCTCGTGGACCGTGCCGAGGCCCTCGGCCAGCAGTGCTCCGAGGCTGGCGGTCTCGGCGAGCGGCAGGGGCCCCTGACCGGCGACCAGGGTGCGCAGATCGGGTCCGGGGACGTACTCGACCGCGAGCCACGGCTGATCGGCTTTCGCGTCGGCGCCGACGAAGGCCGCGACGAAAGGCCCGTAGACGGTGCGCAGGCTCTCCACCTCGGACAGAAAACGCGCCCGGGTGTCCTCGTCGAGCACGGAGGGCTTGATGACCTTCACCGCGGCCTGGTGGCCGGCCGCGGACTCGCCCAGGAACACCTGGCCCATGCCGCCGGAGCCGATCCGGCACACGAGGGCGAAACCCCCGATCTCCTTCGGGTCGTCGTCCCTCAGTGGTTCCACGGTGTCACGCCTCCCCCTTGCGGTCCGCACCCCGCGATTCCGCGCGGTGGACCTACCCGGACCGGAAGGCAGTCTATGCAGGTCTTCTATCGTCCTGTACCGGCTTCCTCGAAGGCGCCCACAGGCGCGACGGTGGTCGTCACGAGCCTGACAGGCCGTGGTCGTCCATCAGCCGCATCAGGTTCCGCTTCCGCTTCTGGGCGACGCGCAGGTCGGTGATGTAGGCGGTGAAGTCGTCCGGTGTGCCGAGGCGGCGGTGACAGTCGCGGATACCCAGGAGCAGGCTGACGAGCTGTTCATAGGCGCGGTTGCCGGTCTCGTGGGTGAGGCGAGTGACCAGGCGGAGGTAGACGACGAGGGCATCCTCGGGGCGGATCGGGCGGGACTGGTCCGCGAGGGTGAGCCACTGGCCGTCGTGGGCGCCGTACTCGCCGGCTGCCCGCCAGGCGGCATCCACGTCCCCGTCGTCAAGCAGGATGTCGACCAGGACCCGGCCACCGCGCGTGTCCACGCGTTCGGCATCGACGCGGAGATGGGCCAGTGCGCGCTCGCGCTCGGTCGGCCAGCATGCGGCGGCAATGGCCTCGGCACGCAGCTGCTGGTAGGCGAGCAGGGTGCGGCGGGCCGCGAAGTGGTCCCGGCGCAGGGTGACCGCGTCGGCGGGCCGACCGGTCCGGGTGTAGCGGTCGGCGAGGTGGTCGATCAAGGCGGTGTCGACGGTGGCGAGGTCCTCGGTCTCCCGGATGCCGCGCTCAGCCCATTCCAGGGCTTCGACGGTGCGGCCGGCGGTGTCGAGTTCGCGGGCGATGAGCAGATGGGTGTGACCGTTCGGTGCAAGGTCGGCGGCGTGCACGGCGATCACCGTGTCGATGTCCCGTCCCGACTTCGCGAGACGCTGCATGAGGTGTTTCTCGGCCCAGCCGGTGCGGTTCGCCGTCCATGCTTCCGTCACGTACCGGCGCAAGGCGGCCATCCCCTGCCCGCCGAGCAGGTCCTCGTAGTCGAGCGGGTCGATGTCCGTCAGGTCGGCCGCGTCGTCGAGCGCGTGCCTCACGAGCCAGTGGGCGAGTTCCTCCGGGTCGGGGCGGGCCGCGCGGCAGGCGTCATGGTGGGCGTCGGCCAGGCCGACGCCGATCTCCCCGAACCGGCCGTCGGAGTCATCGACGCTTTCGACCACAGCGACCAGCATCCCGATCGCCTCCCGGGCCAGAGCGATCGAGTCGGCTGCCTGGCCGGAGGCCGTCAGTGACCGGATCGCACTGACCGCCTGTGCGGCCTGGTCGGCGTAGGCGTGAACGTCGGCGTACTCGACGTAGCCGTACCGGGCGAAAGGGCCGCTGTCGAGCAACTCGCGGATACGGGAACGGATCCCGACCACGTCGCCGCTGGCGCTCGCGGCCCGCAGTTCCAGACGTCTCCGCAGGCTCCGGTCCTCGGCCATCTCTTCCCGTACAAGAGCAAGCAGATCGTCCCGTGACATGCCGGTCAGCCAGGCGTCGAGGCCTCGGGTCCTGTCCCGGGCAGCCTTCCGCCGGCGAGGCAGGTCGGCTTCCTGGGCGATCACCGTCAGACCGAGCGCGACCAGGTGCTTGCAGAAGTGGCCCTCCTGGCCGTACGGGCAATCGCACGTGCCCGCGGGCTTTCTGCGCACGCCCAGAAGCAGCTCCACCTCGTACCGCTCGGTGCCGCGTACCGACGCCCTGATCCAGCCGTCACCGAACTCGACCCCGGACACTTCGTCGGCATAAGCGAGTCCACGCTCGAACGAACGCTCCCCGGCCAGCGCCCTCAGCTTCGCCTCCGTAAGACCGCCCACGACTCACCGCGCTCCGCTCCGGCCTGGACTCCCCAAACAGCCCCCACGGTAACGGCCGCCCCAGCCAACGGGCCCATCCTCATGTCAGGCCGTCAACAACCCGTTCTCCGCGGTGCCTCACACCCCACCTGCATGGTCGTCGCCCACCCCGGCTCCCCGGACCTTCCCCGAAAGGGCCGCATGACCAAGCCCGCCACTGTGAACCTGACGAAGGCCTCGCCCACGGTCTCCCTGGACAAGCACGGCGTGACCTCGGGAATGATCAAGGTCAACCTCAATGGGATCTCGCCGCAGGCTGCCGCTCAGAGCGCGGCCGGCAAGGCCCGTGTGCCGACAGTGCCTGGAGCATTCTCGACGACGAGGAACCTCGTGTGTGGCTCCGATTGGACCGGGATCACGTCTTGTTTGTCGGGGTGGAGATCTGCGAGTTCGACCTGAGGCCGGCCCCGGTGCTCGACCTTGACCGGCCTTCAGAGATGAGCTGATTCCTGCGGTCGTGCCGTCCCGACCATGCGATCGTTGGTCGGGCAGTGCCGTTGACTGACACGCAGTGGGTGCACCTGACCCCCGAATGCGGCTCACAGGGTCATGGCGAGCAGGCCGAGGACGCGGAAGAGGGTCCTGTCGGTGGGCACCGCTACTATCCGGGACGACGAACGGAGTCAGGGAATGGGCGACGTGAACGAAGCAGCGGTCAAGCGGAAGTTGGGTATCCCGAACTGGCGGAACCTATCCAAGGACAAGGTGCTCAAGTTCGCGGCAGCGATGCCCGAGATGGCCACCGAGGTGCGGCTCAAGCTCATCGAGCAGTTCCCCGCCTTCAAGGACCTGGGCAAGGCCGACATCGATGCGGTCACAGAGGCCCACAAGTCCACTCTCGCAGCCAACGAGAACAGTCAGAACCACTTCTACCAGGCTTCGCAGGACCAGCGGGACGCCCTGCGGGCCGACCTCGGTCGGGACGACCTCAGCTGGGCACAGCGGGAAGCCCTCCACGACCGCCTCGACCGAAACGTGCGGCAGGCATACGAGAAAGACAGTGAGAGCAAGCAGTTCCTGGGGGCGGGGATGAAGGTGGTGGCAGCCGCCGGTGCAGCCGCCCTCGGGCTGGGCGTGGTATTCGTCGGCGGCAAGATCGCTGGAGCGAGCGAGGAAGGTTCCGAGGAATCCCAGTAGGACTGTTATTGATCAGAAACTCATGGGGTTCTCGTCCAGGGTGTGGAGGACGCGCGGGCCACCGAGGTAGCCGCGAACGATGTGCGGCTGGCGCTGGCGTCTGCGGAAGAAGCGGCGTTTCTCGGCGGCTAGTTCGACCTAGTCGCGGGCCTAGGGCAGCAATGGCGCGGCCTGGCCACCTGCTACGAGAAGACCGCCACGGTCTACCGCGCCGTTCTCCTCATCGCGGGCATCTTTCTTTGGTCCGCCCGCTGAAGAGCAGGCAGCTCACGGCCGGAGGCATTCTCCCTGCGGGTCGAAGCAGACGAGTCCGTGCTCGCGGGCCAGTGCAGCGGGGTACTCGGATACTTCCTCAGCTTTGCTGTAGGACATGAGCAGGTACACCATCGAACCCGAGGCCTCATCGATGACCGGGGGGGCGACGCCCACACGACACTGCGGTCGACGTCGTCCGGGTATCGCGCGATGAGAGCTTCCACGTACGCCCCAATGCACGGCGCCGGAGGCACGTCGACGTCGTCCGACTCCAGGTAGCGCTCGTAGAGCTCGTCGCACATCGAGCTCGCAGCACGGTTGTCGAATGGACGGTCGCCGTCCCACACAGCAAGGTCGTAGCTCACAGGCGCATCGCCGCGGGCAACAGTTCCGTCGCCACCAACAGGTCCTGCGATCTCTCTGCCAGCGATCCGCAAGAGAGGCCCTAGTGTCACGGGACGTCACTACCGAGAGGCGGATGGGGCAGGGGCGGGCAACAGCTCGACAGCCAGTGCCCCATCCACTTCAAGATGCCCACCGTGACATACCTGAGAGCTCCGCCGACGGTCACCAATTATGCATAGCGACCCATCAGAAACCGTGCCGTTCGTGCGTCGAACATGCGTCAAGATATCGCACCTAACGCACGTAACGCCCATAACGCACACTCGGAGAAACAGCAGGTCAGGCGTCCTTCTTCACCGGCTCAAGGATCGCCACGCACTCCACGTGGTGCGTCATCGGGAACAGGTCGAAGGCGCGGAGGGTGCGGACGCGGTAGCCGCGGGCGGCGAAGTAGGAGATGTCGCGGGCCAGGGCGGCCGGGTCGCAGGCGACGTAGGCGATGCGGCGGGCGCCGAGGCCCGCGAGGTGGTTGACCGTCTGCTTGCCGGCGCCTGCGCGCGGGGGGTCCAGGACGATGAGGTCGACGTCCGTGATGCCCGTGCGCGGGAGGACCGACTCGACCTTGCCCTGTTCGATGCGGACGCGGGGGAAGCCCTCCAGGTTGTGGCGGGCGTCCTCGACCGCGCGCTTGCCCGACTCGATGCCGAGGACCGCGCCCCGCTCGCCGACGCGGTCGGCGATGGCGCCCGCGAAGAGGCCGACGCCGCAGTAGAGGTCGAGGGCGGAGTCGCCCTTGCGGGGGGTGAGGCCCTGCATGACGGCGAGCATGAGGGTCTGGGCGGCCTGCGGGTGGACCTGCCAGAAGCCGCCGTTGCCGACGCGGTAGGTGCGCTCGTCGGCCCGCTCGCGGACGAAGGCACGGCCGTGGACGCGGTGGACTCCGCCGTCCTTCTCGTCGACACGGAGGACGGAGACCGGCTTGTCCAGTTCGACCAGGGGGAGACGGCCGCCGGGCTTCGGGGTCAGGATGACCTGGCGGTCGTTCGAGCCCGAGGCGGCGATGGCCTCGACGGACGCCATGCCCTCCCAGGTGCGCTTCTCGATGCCGAGCTCCGAGACGCCCTCGGCGGCGATCATGCAGTGGTCGATGATCTCGACCTCGTGCGAGCGGTGCTTGCGCAGGCCCGCGTGGCCCTCGGCGTCGATCGCGTACTGGACGCGCGTGCGCCACTGCGGGACCTCGCCCGGCGGCAGCTTGTCGCCCTCGGCCGGCATGACGGTGCCGTCCCAGCCGACCTCCTCCGGGGTGAGCCCGGCGAGCCGCAGGAGCTGCTCGGCGATGACCTCGCCCTTGAGCCGGCGCTGGGCGCCGGGCTTGGCGTGCTGCCAGTCGCAGCCGCCGCACTTGCCGGGGCCCGCGAAGGGGCAGGGGGCCTCGACGCGGTCCTTGGAGGGGTCGAGGATGGTGATCGCGTCGGCGCGGAGGAAGCGGGAGGTCTCCTCGCCCTCGGTGACGCGGGCGACGACCTTCTCGCCGGGCAGCGCGTGGCGGACGAAGAGGACGCGGCCCTCCTCGGTGCGGGCGATGCAGTGGCCGCCGTGGGCCACCGGGCCGACCTCTACCTCGTACTCCGCCCCGACCAGCGACGTAACAGGGGTGTTCTGCATGACCGGGGACTCCAGAGGAAGAAGAAGGTGGGCTGCCGTTTGCACGGCAGCCCACCAGTCTAGTTGTTCTTTTCGAGACGGTCGTTTCCAGCTGCTCCGGCTGCTCCAGCCGTTCTAGCCGTTCTGGCCGTTCTGGCCGTTCTTTGCCGTCGGTTCCTTCTGGCGCTTCTCCACCGGGCCCCGGCGGACCGAGCCCGGCGCGTTCCACTCCTGGCGCTTCCGGGCCCGCTTCTTCGCGACCTCGGAGGACTGGAGCTGGTACGGGACGGAGGTCACCATGACGCCCGGGGTGAAGAGCAGCCTGCCCTTGAGGCGGAGTGCGGACTGGTTGTGGAGCAGGTGCTCGTACCAGTGGCCGACGACGTACTCGGGGATGTAGACGGAGACGGCGTCGCGCGGGCTCTCGCGGCGGATGCTCTTCACGTACTCGATCACCGGGCGGGTGATCTCGCGGTACGGCGAGTCGAGGATCTTGAGCGGGACGTTGATGCCGCGCCGCTCCCACTCCTCCCTGAGCGCCTTCGTCTCGACCGGGTCGACGTTGACGGTCAGCGCCTCCAGCTCGTTCGCGTGCATGAGCTTGGCGTAGGCGAGCGCGCGGAGGGTGGGCTTGTGGAGCTTGGAGACGAGGACGATGGAGCGGACCCGGGAGGGGCGGACGTACTCGTCGGGCCGTTCCTCCGCGGCGGCGATCTCCGCGGAGACGGAGTCGTAGTGCCTGCGGATCGCGGTCATCGTCCCGTAGAAGATCACCATGCCGAGCAGGGCGACCCACGCGCCGTGGGTGAACTTGGTGGCGAGGACGACGACGAGGACGAGGCCGGTGAAGAAGGCACCGAACGCGTTGATCGCGCGGGAGCGGATCATGTGGCGGCGCTTGGCCGGGTCCTTCTCCGTCCTCAGGTGCCGGTTCCAGTGCCGGACCATGCCGATCTGGCTCAGCGTGAAGGAGACGAAGACGCCGACGATGTAGAGCTGGATCAGCTTGGTCGAGTCGGCCCCGTAGACCCAGACGAGGAGCGCGGCGGCGCCCGCGAGGAGCACGATGCCGTTGGAGAAGGTGAGGCGGTCGCCGCGGGTGTGCAGCTGGCGCGGCAGGTACCGGTCCTGGGCGAGGATCGAGCCGAGGAGCGGGAAGCCGTTGTACGCGGTGTTGGCGGCCAGGAAGAGGACGAGCGCGGTGGCGGCGGCGAGGACGACGAAGAAGAACGTTCCGTCGCCGAAGACGGCGGCCGCGACCTGCGAGATGACCGGGTCCTGGACGTAGGTCTCACCGACCGGCGTGCCGTTGAGCAACAGGTCTTCGGCGGGGTTCTCGGCCATCCGGACGTCGGTGGCCATGGCCAGGAAGATGATGCCGCAGAACATGGTGACGGCCAGGCCGCCCATGAGGGCGAGCGTCGTGGCGGCGTTCTTCGACTTCGGCTTCCGGAAGGCCGGGACGCCGTTGGAGATCGCCTCGACGCCGGTGAGCGCGGCACAGCCCGAGGAGAAGGCGCGGAGCAGCAGGAAGACCAGCGCGAAGCCGGCCAGTCCCGCGTGCTCGGGCTTGATCTCGAAGTCTGCGGTGGGGGCCTTCATGGTCTCGTCGAGGACGATCCCCTTGTACGCGCCCCAGGCGATCATGATGAAGACGCCGGCGACGAAGACGTACGTCGGGATGGCGAAGAGGCTGCCCGACTCCTTCACCCCGCGCAGGTTCATCACGGTGAGCAGGATGATGACCGCGACCGCGCAGGCCACCTTGTGCTCGACCACGAAGGGGATCGCGGAGCCGAGGTTCTCGATGCCCGAGGCGATCGAGACGGCCACGGTCAGGACGTAGTCGACGAGCAGGGCGCTCGCGACGGTGAGTCCGGCCTTCGGCCCGAGGTTGGTGGTGGCGACCTCGTAGTCGCCGCCGCCGCTCGGGTACGCGTGCACGTTCTGGCGGTACGAGGCGACGACCGTGAACATCAGGACGACGACCGCGAGCGCGATCCACGGGCTGAAGTGGTAGGCCGACAGTCCCGCGACGGAGAGGACGAGCAGCACCTCACCTGGCGCGTACGCCACCGAGGACAGCGGGTCGGAGGCGAAGACGGGGAGGGCGATCCGCTTCGGGAGAAGGGTTTCCCCGAGCTTGTCGCTGCGCAGGGCCCGCCCGATCAGGATCCGTTTGGGCACGTCGGTCAGTTTGGACACGGAGAGGATCGTAAGCGTTCGAAATCCGCCATGCTCACCGGCACCCCCGATCAGCACCGAATCTCCCTGAGTACCACCTCGGATGCGGTCCCCGCCAGCGTTGCCGCATAAGCTCGGACCGGGCAACCCGGCAGGGCGTTGCCCGCCGCGGCCCGGGCGGATCGGGCGAGGAAAGTTGTGGGCAGGGTGTTTTCGCAGGTCAGCAGGGTGATCAGGAGTGCGGGGTAAGGGGACGTGCACATCGTCATCATGGGCTGCGGGCGAGTGGGAGCCGCTCTCGCGCAGACCCTCGAACAGCAGGGGCACACCGTCGCGGTCGTCGACCAGGACCCGACGGCTTTCCGTCGTCTGGGGTCGGGTTTCGGCGGACGGCGCGTCACGGGCGTGGGCTTCGACCAGGACACGCTGCGTGAGGCCGGGATCGAGGACGCCGGTGCCTTCGCCGCGGTGAGCAGCGGCGACAACTCGAACATCATCGCGGCGCGGGTCGCGCGCGAGATGTTCGGCATCGAGAACGTGGCGGCGCGGATCTACGACCCGCGTCGCGCCGAGGTCTACCAGCGCCTCGGGATCCCGACGGTCGCGACGGTCCGCTGGACCGCCGACCAGATGCTGCGACGGCTGCTGCCCTCCGGCGCGGAGCCGCTGTGGCGTGACCCGAGCGGCGGCGTGCAGCTCGCGGAGGTGCACACCTCCCCCGCCTGGATCGGCCACAAGGTGAGCCGCCTCCAGGAGGAGACCGGCGTCCGCGTCGCCTTCCTCACCCGACTGGGCGAAGCGATTCTGCCGACCTCCCAGACGGTGCTCCAGGAAGGTGACCTGGTGCACGTGATGATGCGTACGGACGAGATCGCGAAGGTCGAGGAGGCCTTCGCCGAGGGTCCTGAGGAGGGCGGTCACTGATGCGTGTCGCTATTGCGGGCGCGGGTGCGGTGGGCCGTTCCATCGCGGGCGAGCTCCTGGAGAACGGGCACGAGGTCCTGCTGATCGACAAGGCGCCGACCGCCATCTCGGTGGAGCGGGTGCCGCAGGCGGAGTGGCTGCTCGCCGACGCCTGTGAGATCACGTCCCTCGACGAGGCGGCGCTCCAGCGCTGCAACGTGGTGATCGCGGCGACCGGCGACGACAAGGTGAACCTCGTCGTCTCGCTGCTCGCCAAGACCGAGTACGGCGTGCCGCGGGTCGTCGCCCGCGTGAACAACCCGAAGAACGAGTGGCTGTTCAACGAGGCCTGGGGTGTGGACGTCGCCGTGTCGACGCCGCGTCTCATGTCGGCCCTGGTCGAGGAGGCGGTGAGCGTCGGCGACCTCGTCCGGCTGCTCCGCTTCAGCCACGGCGACGCGAACCTGGTCGAGCTGACGCTCCCGCCGGAGTCGGCGGTCGCCGGCACCTCGGTCGGGGACGTGGCCTGGCCCGAGGACACCTCGCTGGTGACGATCATCCGCGGTTCGCGGGTGCTCACGCCGAGCGCGGAGGAGACCCTGGAAGCCGGCGACGAGCTGCTGTTCGTGGCCGCGCAGGCCCGCGAGGAGCAGCTGGAGGACCTGTTGCAGGTCCGCCGCGAGACCACCGAGTCCTGACCCCGGTCGGGATCGGGAAGACGTCTCGTACGTCCGTGCACGGAGAAGGGCCCGGAACCTGTCACCAGGTTCCGGGCCCTTCTCCGTCGTGCACCGGTGCCGCTCAGGCCTCCGGCCGGCTCCGCGCCGCTTCCTTGCGGGCCTTCTCGGCGCGCTCCTCGGCCTCCATCTCGGCGAAGACGTCGATCGGCGGCGGCGCCTTCGCGAGGAACATCCAGGTGAGGTAGACCGCGAGCAGGAACGGCGGGATCTTCAGGGCGACCAGGACCCAGCCGAACTTGGTCGTGTCGGCCCACCAGTACATGGGGAAGAGGATCGCGCACTTGGCGAGCAGGATGAAGCCCCAGGCCAGGCTGGCCTTCGCGTACGCCTTCTTGCGGCCGGGGTTGCGGGTGCGCCAGGAGAGGTTCTCCTTGAACACCGGGCCGAGGATCAGGCCGATCAGCGGGACGCCCGCGACCGTGGTGACGAGGTACGCCAGGGCGAGGCCGAGGGTGTACAGCATGCCCGGCAGGTAGAAGTCCTTGGCGTTGCCCGTCATCATCGCGAAGACGACACCGAAGGCGACACCGAAGACGCCGCTGAAGGCGTGCTTGACGGTGTCGCGGCGGATCAGCCGGACGGCGACCAGGACCAGCGAGATCGCGAGCGCGGCGATCGCCGAGCTGCGCAGGTCCTTGTTGATCGTGAAGATCGTGACGAAGAGCAGGCCCGGCACGACCGTCTCGATCATGCCCCGCAGGCCGCCGAAGGCCTCGAACAGCGCGGCCTCGGTGACCTCCTTCGAGGCCTGGGCGTCCTGTGGGGCCTGGGCGTCCTGATCCGTCGTCGGCTTGTCGAGGGACGTCACCGGCTACTCCTGTCCGAGCGGTCGGAGCTCGTATTTGGGGTTGAAGAGGACCCGCCGGCCGTGGCTCATGGAGATCCGGCCGGAGGCGATCAGCTTGCGGCCCGGTTCGATGCCCACGATGGAGCGGCGGCCCAGCCAGACGACGTCCAGGGGTGCCGTGCCGTCGAAGAGCTCGGCCTCCAGCGCGGGCACACCGGCGCGGGGACGCAGCGTGACCGTGCGCAAGGTACCAGTCACCTTGACTATCTGGCGGTCGGAGCAGTCACAGATGCGCGTGCACCCCGTGGCCTCGGCGTCCTCCTGGAGCTCCACCGACTCCAGGTCCTCCGGGGTGGAGGAGAGCCGGTCGAGCATCCGGCGGAACCTACCGGCCGGCTTCTCTGTACGCGGTGCAGCACTCATACAGAAAGCGTACCGGCCTCCACCGTCACCAGGACCGGCCGCACACACGACTCCCGCTTCACCGTTCGAAGCGGTACCCCATGCCCGGTTCGGTGACGAAATGGCGGGGGTGCGAGGGGTCGGCCTCCAGCTTGCGCCGCAGCTGCGCCATGTACACGCGGAGGTAGTTGGTCTCCGTGCCGTACGAGGGGCCCCAGACCTCCTGGAGCAGCTGCTTCTGGCTGACGAGCCGCCCGCCGTTGCGGACGAGGACCTCCAGGAGGTGCCACTCGGTGGGGGTGAGCCGGACGTCCCGGCCGTCGCGGTGGACCTTCTTCGCCGCCAGGTCGACGGTGAAGCCCTCGGTCTCGACGATCACGACGCCGTCCTCGGCACCGCCGACCGGCTCGGCGCGGCGTACGGCCGCGCGCAGCCGCGCGAGCAGCTCGTCCATGCCGAAGGGCTTGGTGACGTAGTCGTCGGCTCCGGCGTCGAGCGCCTCGACCTTCTCGTCGGAGGTCTGGCGGGCGGAGAGGACGAGGATCGGCACCCTCGTCCAGCCGCGCAGGCCCTTGATGACCTCGACGCCGTCCATGTCGGGCAGGCCGAGGTCGAGGACGACGACGTCGGGGTGGCGCTCGGCGGCCAGCCGGAGGGCGGTGGCGCCGTCGGGTGCGGCGTCGACCTCGTACTTCCGCGCCTTGAGGTTGATCACCAGGGCGCGGACGATCTGCGGCTCGTCGTCGACCACGAGGACCCGGGTCATGGAGGGGGACCTACCTTCTTCGGTGCCCGTTGCGGGCGGCTTGGGTGGGGGCGGTGGGGCTGGGCGGGAGGAGTCGGTAGCGGTGGGAGGACCGGCGGAAGCGGTACGAGAGCGGGCCCTGCGCGGCGGCGGTCGCGGGACGGGAGCCGCCGCGGGGCTCAGCTCACGGCATGCGCCGGAAGCTCCACGACCTGTTCCGGGGGCCCGCCCCGCACGGCCCTGAGGGTGAGCACCATGGTCAGGCCGCCGCCCGGGGTGTCCTCGGCGGAGAGGGTCCCGCCCATGGCCTCGACGAAGCCGCGGGCGACCGCGAGGCCGAGACCGACTCCGGCGCCGCGAGGGGCGTCGCCGAAGCGCTGGAACGGTTCGAAGATCCCGTCCTTGCTCTCGTCGGGCACTCCGGGGCCGCGGTCCACGACGCGCAGTTCGACGCGTTCTCCCAGGGTGCTGGCGGCGACCGAGACGGGTTCCCCGCCGGGGCTGTACTTCACGGCGTTCTCGACGATGTTGGCGACGGCCCGCTCCAGGAGGCCCTTGTCGACCTCGACCATCGGCAGCGTCTCGGGGATGTCGAGTTCGGCGCTGCCGTCGGGCACTCCCCCGAGGGCCATCGGGACGACCTCGTCGAGGTCCACGGCCCGGATCAGCGGCGTGACGGTGCCGGTCTGGAGGCGGGACATGTCGAGGAGGTTGCCGACGAGGTGGTCGAGGCGGTCGGCGCCCGCCTCGATGCCTTCGAGGAGTTCGGCGCGGTCCTCCTCGGACCAGTCGACGTCGTCGGAGCGGAGGGAGCTGACGGAGGCCTTGATGCTCGCGAGCGGGGTGCGCAGGTCGTGGCTGACGGCGGCGAGCAGGGACGTACGGATCTTGTTGCCCTCGGCCTGCTTCCTGGCCTGCTCCGCCTCTCCGACGAGCCGCTGCCGGTCGAGGACGACGGCGGCCTGGGCCGCGAAGGCGCCGAGGACGCGCCGGTCCTCGGCGGGCAGGACCCGGCCGGTCAGCGCCAGGGCCAGATGGTCGCCGACCGGCATGTCCACGTCGGCGTCCTCCGGCCGTGCGACCGGCTGGGGGCCCACGCTCGCCGCCCGGGTCCACGGCTCGATCCCGTCCGCCCGTTCGAGGAGGGTCACCGACTCCATCGAGAAGGTCTCGCGAACCCGTTCGAGGAGGGCGTCGAGGCTCGTCTCGCCGCGCAGCACACTGCCGGCGAGGTACGACAGCACCTCGGACTCGGCGCGGAGCCGGGCCGCCTGGTGGGTGCGCCGGGCGGCCAGGTCCACCACGGAGGCGACCGCCATCGCCACGCCGAGGAAGACGGCGAGGGCGACGATGTTCTTGGGGTCGGCGATGGTGATCCGGTGGACGGGCGGGGTGAAGAACCAGTTCAGGAGGAGGGAGCCGGCGGCGGCCGAGGCGAGCGCGGGCAGGAATCCGCCGAGCATCGCGGCGGCGACGGTCAGCGCGAGGAAGAGCAGCATGTCGTTGGCGAGGCCGAGGTCGGCGTCGACGTGCGTGAGGAGCAGGGCCAGGCAGACGGGCCCCGCGACGCCGACCAGCCAGCCGCCGAGGATCCGGGACCGTCCGAGCCGCGCCCCGCGCGCGACGGGCAGCCCCCGCCCCTTGGCGACCTCGCCGTGGGTGACGATGTGGACGTCGAGGTCGGTGCCGGAGTCACGGGCCACGGTCTGGCCGACGCCGGGGCCGAACACGTACTGCCAGGTGCGGCGGCGACTGGAGCCGAGGACGATCTGGGTCGCGTTGACCCCGCGGGCGAACTCCAGGAGCGCGGAGGGGACGTCGTCGCCGATGACGTGGTGGAACGTTCCGCCGAGGTCCTCGACGAGGGTCCGCTGGACGGCCAGCTCCTTGGGCGAGGCGGCGGTGAGGCCGTCGCTGCGGGCGATGTAGACGGCGAGGACCTCGCCGCCCGCGCCCTTCTCGGCCAGCCGGGTGGCCCTGCGTATGAGTGTGCGGCCCTCGGGGCCGCCGGTGAGGCCCACGACGATGCGCTCCCGGGCCTGCCAGGTGGAGCGGATGTTGTGCTCGCCCCGGTACTGCTGGAGGTACTCGTCGACCCGGTCGGCCGTCCAGAGCAGCGCGAGCTCGCGGAGGGCGGTGAGGTTGCCGGGGCGGAAGTAGTTGGAGAGGGCCGCGTCGACCTTGTCGGACGTGTAGATGTTGCCGTGGGCCATGCGGCGGCGCAGGGCCTGGGGCGACATGTCGACCAGTTCGATCTGGTCGGCGCGGCGGACGACCTCGTCGGGGACGGTCTCCCTCTGCCGTACGCCGGTGATCGACTCGACGACGTCGCCCAGCGACTCCAGATGCTGGATGTTGACCGTGGACACGACGTCGATGCCGGCCGCGAGGAGCTCGGCGACGTCCTGCCAGCGCTTGGGGTTCCGGGAGCCGGGGACGTTCGTGTGGGCGAGCTCGTCGACGAGCGCGACGGCCGGCTTCCTGGCCAGGACCGCGTCGACGTCCATCTCGGTGAAGCTCGTGCCCCGGTAGTCCAGGGTCCGGCGCGGGACCTGCTCCAGGCCGTGCAGCATCACCTCCGTACGCGGCCGTCCGTGGTGCTCCACGAAGGCCACGACGCAGTCCGTACCGCGCTCGATCCGACGGTGTCCCTCGGAGAGCATCGCGTACGTCTTGCCGACGCCCGGCGCAGCGCCGAGGTAGATCCGAAGCTTGCCGCGTCCCATGGCACGACCATACGTCCAGCCAATCGGACATTCCGCACGCGGACGGAGACCCCCGTGCGGTATTGACGTGATTCTGATGTCCGGACGGCCGCGAACCGACCACCCGGGCTCTCCGTGCGTCCGCCCGGGCTCTGTGTGCGTCCGCCCGGGCGCTCAGTGCTCCATGATCTCGCCGTCGCTGAGTTCCAGGACCCGGTCCGCCAGGCCCAGGAGCTGGGGGTCGTGCGTGGCGACCAGGGCCGTGCAGCCCTCGCTGCGCACCACCGCGCGCAGCAGCTCCATGACGGCGAGCCCGGTCTCCGCGTCCAGCTGGCCCGTCGGCTCGTCGGCGATCAGCAGGGCCGGCTTGTTGGCGAGGGCGCGGGCGATCGCGACCCGCTGCTGCTGGCCGCCGGACAGCTCGCCCGGCCGCTGGGCCGCGTGGTCGGCGAGGCCCACGAGCGAGAGCATCAGCGCGACCCGCTCCTCGCGCTCCTTCGGGTCGGTGTTGCGCAGCCGGAGGGGTACGCCCACGTTCTCGGCGGCGGAGAGGATCGGGAGGAGCCCGAAGGACTGGAAGATGAAGCCGATCCGGTCCCGGCGCAGCTCCAGGAGCCCGTTCTCACCGAGCGTGGAGAGGTCGGTGCCGTCGATGACGATCCGGCCCCCGTCGGCGCTGTCGAGGCCGCCCACGAGGTTCAGCAGGGTCGTCTTGCCGGAGCCCGAGCGCCCCTTCAGGGCCACGAGCTCGCCGCGCGGGATGTCGAAGGAGACCCCGCGGAGGGCGTGGACGGCGGCCTCGCCCGTGCCGTACGAGCGCCGGAGGTCCTCGACCCGGACCATCGGCAGACCCGCCGGGTCCTCGGCGACGGCCGTTCCGGACCGCGTGCTGCTCTCACTCACCGTGTGCTCCCCCTCCTCGAACATGTGCGCCCGCCAGTATGGTCCGCCGCCGGGCCCCAGGGCCAGAGCCCGGGCGCGGACGAGGGGGCACCGGAGCACGTACGAAAGGGCAGAAAGGCCGGTGGGCCGCTTCCCGTACCTCTCGTACGGGAAGCGGCCCACCGCTCGTTTCTCGATGCTCGAGCGCGGCTCAGCGGATCTCGGAGACCTCCGGGCCGCGCTGGAGCTGGCCCATGCCGCCGGAGAAGCGCGAGTTCGCCTGCTCCTCCTGCTGGACACCGTCCGGCACCATCTGCGCGTCGTTCGGCAGCTTGAGGACGATCGGGTCGCGCGGGGCCATCGGGCCCTCACCGCGGACGACCACGGTGTCCCGCACGATCTGCTCCAGGAGCCCGGCCGCCTCAGGCTGCACCGCGCCCTGCCCGGAGATCACTCCGCGCAGGAACCAGCGGGGCCCGTCGACACCCACGAAGCGCACGAGCTGTACGCCGCGGTTGCCGTCCGGCAGCTGCACGGGCACCTGGGCCCGCAGCTCCCAGCCGAGGGGGCCCTCGACCTCGTCGATGACTCCGCCCTGCTGGACGATGCCCGTGGCGATCTCGTCACGGACCTCGCCCCAGATGCCCTCGTTCTTCGGGGCGGCGAAGGCCTGCAGCTGCACGGCGCTGTCGCGCAGCACGACGGTGGCCGCGACGATCGCGTCGCCCGCCACCTCGACCCGCAGCTCCATGCCCTCGACTCCGGGGACGAAGACGCCCCCGAGGTCGACACGGCCGTCCTCCGGGGTGGTGACCTCGGAGATGTCCCACGGTCCGTCGGGCCGGGGCGCCGGCGGAAGGTTCACCCGACGCGGCGCGTCGGCCGAACCGTCGGTGCCGACCTCGTCGACGACCTGCTCGGCCTCGCCCGCTGCGTCCTCAGCGGCACCGCTCTTCTTGCGACGTCCGAACACGTCACTGTCCTTCCCGGTCGGATACGACCGAAGCGTATCGATTCCCACCCGTTGAGCCGTCCACGGCGGCATGGCCGCCGGTGGACCCGAAGCCCCCCTCGGCCCGCGCCGAGCCGGGAAGCTCCGCCACCTCGTGGAAGCGCACCTTCTCGACCTGCTGGACGACCAGTTGGGCAATCCGGTCGAACCGCTCGAACCGCACGCTTTCGCGCGGGTCGAGATTGACCACGATCACTTTGATCTCTCCACGGTACCCGGCATCTACCGTCCCCGGGGCATTCACGAGTGCGACTCCGCAGCGGGCGGCCAGGCCGGAGCGCGGATGCACGAAGGCCGCGTACCCGTCGGGCAGCGCGATGGAGACCCCGGTGGGCAGCACGGCGCGCTCCCCGGGGGCGAGGACGGCGGCCTCGGTGGTCACGAGATCGGCGCCGGCGTCGCCGGGGTGCCCGTAGGCGGGGATCGGCACCTCCGGGTCCACTCGCCGGATCAGTACGTCGACAGGGTTGCGCATCAGGGGTTCACCTCGAAGGCGCGGGCGCGCCGGACCTGGTCGGGGTCGGACATGGCGGCCTGGATCTCCTCCGGCCGTCCGTTGTCGATGAAGTGGTCGACCTTGACCTCTATGAAGAGTGCCTCGGCACGGACGGCGACGGGGCCCTCGGGCCCGCCGATCCGGCCGACGGCGGTCGAGAAGATCTTGCGGCCGTGTACGGCGGTGACCGCGGCCTCCAGGTGGAGCACGGTGCCGACCGGGACGGGCCGGGCGAAGTCCGTCTCCAGTCTGCCGGTCACGGCGATGACCCGCAGCAGCCAGTTCAGGGAGCCGAGGGTCTCGTCGAGCGCGGTGGCGAGGACGCCGCCGTGCGCGAGGCCGGGGGCGCCCTGGTGGTCGGGGGTCACGGTGAACTCGGCGGTGACGGTCACGCCCTCGCCCGCCCGCGCCTCCAGGTGCAGGCCGTGGGGCTGCCCGCCGCCGCACCCGAAGCAGTACTCGTAGTGCGCACCGAGCAGCTCGCCGGGGGCCGGGGCGTCGGGGTGGCGTACCGGCGGTATGGCGTCGGCCGGCGGGGTGAGGGCGGCAGATGTTGCAGTCACAGGCGCAGACCTTACCCGCGCGGCCGGGCGCGGGTCGCGCCGTGCCAAGCTTGGACGCATGCAGCCTTCCGTGCCGTCCCCCGCCCCCTCCTCCGAGCCTTCGCCCGCGCCGTCCGCCGAGTCGCCCGCCGAGACGCCCGTCGCGTCGTCGCCGGTGACGGCCTCGGCGCCGGCCGCGCCACGCTTCGACGAGCGGCTGACGGCGCCCCGCTCGTGGTGGCTGATCGCGGGTCTGCTCGGTCTCTCCGGCGGCCTGATCATGTTCCCGATGGGTACGGTCCCGATGCTGGGCGGTCTGATCGTGGCGGCGGTGCTCGCCGGTGCGGCGGTCTCCTCGTACGGCTCCGCCCGGGTCCGGGTGGTGGCCGGTTCGCTGGTGGCGGGCGACGCGCGGATCCCGGTCTCGGCGCTCGGGGCGGCCGAGGTACTGGACGTGGAGGAGGCGCGCGCCTGGCGCACCTACAAGGCCGATCCGCGCGCCTTCATGCTGATGCGCAGCTACGTGCCGCGGGCGGTACGGGTCGAGGTCACGGACCCGGCGGACCCGACGCCGTACGTGTACCTGTCCAGCCGTGAGCCGGAGGCCCTGGTGGCGGCCCTGGATTCCGTACGCGCCGAGGCCTGATCCGGCGGTCGGGCCCGGGGTCCGGTCCGGGGCCCGGTCCGGCCTGACCGGCAGGACGCCCGATCGGCAGGACGCCCGATCCGGCCCGATCGGCAGGACGCCCCGGGCCGGGTTCTCGTCCGGCCCGGAGAGGGCGGCCGGGGCTCATCCGGCCATGATCCGCCGGGCAGGTCCTAGAAGCCGAGCTCCTTGGGGAAGCCGAGCTCCTTGGGATTCTCGGGCTGCTCCAGTGGGGGCAGCTCCGGGAGGGCGTCCCAGGGGATCTGGCGGGCGCGGAGGTCCTTGCGGATGTGCGCGGCGAGCTTCCTGGTGTCGCGCCGGTTCATGACCGCGCCGACGGCGGCGCCGACCATGAAGGGCATGAGGTTCGGCAGGTTCCGCACGAGGCGTTTGGTGATCTGCTGGCGCAGCTCGCGCTTGAGCTGCCCGCCGAGCGCCGCGTTGACCGTGGTGGGCTTGGTGGGGTCGATGCCCCGCTCCTCGGTCCAGGAGGTCAGATAGGCCGTCGAGCGCTGGGCGAGGCGGCCCGGCGGGCGCAGTCCGTACACCTCGTGCAGTTCGGCGATGAGTTTGAGTTCGACGGCGGCGACGCCGGTGATCTCGGCCGCCAGTTCGGCCGGCATGGCCGGGGGTACGGGAAGCATGGCGGCGGCGCCGACGCCCGCGCCGACGGTCGAGCTCGCGTTCGCCGCGCCCGTGACGAGCTTGTCGGCGAGCTGCTCGGGGCCGAGCCCGGGGAACTGTCTGCGGAGGGTCGCCAGGTCGCGGACCGGGATCCGCGGGGCGAGGTCGATCAGCCGGTCGGCCAGATGGCCGATGCCAGCCTTGGCGCTGTCACCGCCACGCTTCACGCCGTCCTTGACGCTGCGCGTGACGCCGCGCCGGACGGCGTCGATCCGGTCGCTGTCGATCTTGATCTTGTCGAGCTGGGCCCGCGCGGGGTTGGCCAGCCGCCTGACGGCGTCCAGCCGTCCGTGGCGCGCCTCGCCCCGGCCCTCGCGCTGCTCCGCGGGGAGCCGTGCCGCGTCCGGCCCGGCGCCGTGACCGGCGCCCGGCTCGACGCGCGAACCGGTTGCCGCCTCGATGTCCGCGACGACCGCTTCGAGCGAGGCCGAAGGGCCCCGCTCGTCGTCACGTACGCCGAGGGAGGGCAGGGGGACGGCCGGCACGGCGTCGGGGGCCTCCTGGGCACCCTCTGCCGAGCTCGTGCCGCCCTTGTACGTCTCCGAGCTCCCAGGGAGCCGGAGACGCCGCTTCCGGGACGGTGTCTCGCCTGCCACGGCCGAGCGGTCTCAGTCGCAGTCGCGGCAGATCGGCTGGCCGTTCTTCTCTCGTGCCAGCTGGCTGCGGTGGTGCACGAGGAAGCAGCTCATGCACGTGAACTCGTCGGCCTGCTTGGGCAGGACCCGGACGGCCAGCTCCTCGTTCGAGAGGTCGGCCCCGGGCAGTTCCAGGCCTTCTGCGGCCTCGAACTCGTCGACGTCGACCGTCGAGGTCGACTTGTCGTTCCGGCGGGCCTTCAGTTCTTCAAGGCTGTCCGAGTCGACGTCGTCGTCGGTCTTGCGTGGGGTGTCGTAATCCGTTGCCATGTCGCTCTCCCCCTCTGGGTAGTTGCGGTGTCTCCAGCGCACGTAACGCGTGAGAGGTCGGACTTGTGCCCGACCTGAGGCGGAGATTTTGCCTCACATCAAGGTCTGTTACTCAATCGACACCCGTCGCGCCCTCTCACGAGTGGTCGGCTTCGGGTGGCGAACCGGACCGTACACGGTCCTCCGGGCACCCTTCACAGGCGCCACCCCGTGTACTTCCCGTCATTCCGGGCCCCGGAAACCCGGACTTTTCCTGGTTTTCCGAGGGATTTCTCGGTCACGGAGAGTGGAGGTCCGGACACCCTCTCCTGTGATCGATCACACATGAGCGTCTCAGAATCGGGGCCAGAGAATTCCGCGCAAAGCGAACGGAACCGGTCGGCTTGTGCAGTGTGTCAGATCGGCAGAGTGACACGCATCACGAGACCGCCGCCCTCGCGGGGCTCCGCGATGATACGGCCGCCGTGGGCGCGGGCCACGGACCGCGCGATCGACAGGCCGAGACCGACCCCCTTGTCGCTGCCGGTGCGCTCCTGCCGGAGCCGCCGGAACGGCTCGAAAAGGTTGTCGATCTCATACGCGGGGACCACCGGTCCCGTGTTCGAGACGACCAGGACCGCCTGGCCGTGCTCGGTCTCCGTGGTGACCTCCACCCAGCCTCCTTCCGGCACGTTGTACCGCACGGCGTTCTGGAGCAGGTTCAGGGCGATCCGCTCCAGCAGGACGCCGTTGCCCTGGACGACCGCGGGTGCGCGCTCGCCCCGGATCTCCACGCCCTTGGCCAGGGCCTCGGCGTGCGTCTGGTCGATCGCCCGGGAGGCGACCTCGGCGAGGTCGACGGCCTTGCGCTCGATGATCTGGTTGTCGCTCCGGGCGAGCAGCAGCAGGCCCTCCACGAGCTGCTCGCTGCGCTCGTTGGTGGCGAGCAGGGTCTTGCCGAGCTGCTGGAGCTCCACAGGGGCCCCGGGGTCCGAGAGGTGGACCTCCAGGAGCGTGCGGTTGATCGCGAGCGGGGTCCGCAGCTCGTGCGAGGCGTTCGCGACGAAGCGCTGCTGGGCGGTGAAGGCCCGCTCCAGGCGCTCCAGCATCTCGTCGAAGGTGTCGGCGAGCTCCTTGAGCTCGTCGTCGGGGCCGTCCAGCTCGATCCGGCGGGCCAGGTCGGAACCGGCCACCTGGCGGGCGGTACGGGTGATCCGGCCGAGCGGGGAGAGCACCCGTCCCGCCATGGCGTAGCCGAAGGCGAAGGCGATGATGCTCAGGCCGAGCAGGGCGAAGAGCGAGCGGCGCAGGAGGTCTTCCAGGGCCATGTCGCTCTGGTGCCGCAGACAGACCGACACGGCGTCGTTGAACTGCTCACCGGTACCCGCGTTGGGCAGCCGGCACCAGGAGGTGGTGGGCAGCACCTCACCCTTGACGATCTTGAACGGCAGTTCGGCCGCGCTCTCGCTCAGGGTCTGCGCGGTGAAGAGGTAGATGATCGACAGCAGCAGGATGCCGGCGATCAGGAACATGCCGCCGTACAGCAGCGTGAGCCGTATCCGGATGGTCGGCCGCAGCAGCGGCCGGACGGGGTCCCTGGGGTCCCACGTCGGTTTCGGTGGCGCCTGGGGGTGGGGCGCGGAGGTCGTGGGCATCGGGTCAGATCCGGTACCCGGAGCCGGGCACGGTGACGATGACCGGGGGCTCGCCGAGCTTGCGGCGCAGGGTCATGACGGTGACGCGCACGACGTTGGTGAACGGGTCGGTGTTCTCGTCCCAGGCCTTCTCCAGGAGCTGCTCGGCCGAGACGACGGCGCCCTCGCTGCGCATGAGGACCTCCAGGACGGCGAACTCCTTCGGCGCGAGCTGGACCTCCTTGCCCTCGCGGAAGACCTCGCGGCGGTTCGGGTCGAGCTTGATGCCGGCGCGCTCCAGGACGGGCGGGAGCGGCACCGTGGTGCGCCGGCCCAGGGCCCGCACGCGTGCGGTGAGCTCGGTGAAGGCGAAGGGCTTGGGGAGGTAGTCGTCCGCGCCGAGCTCCAGGCCCTCGACGCGGTCGCTGACGTCTCCGGACGCGGTGAGCATCAGCACGCGCGTGGGCATGCCGAGCTCGACGATCTTGCGGCAGACGTCGTCGCCGTGGACGAGCGGGAGGTCGCGGTCGAGGACGACGACGTCGTAGTCGTTCACCCCGATGCGCTCCAGGGCCGCGGCGCCGTCGTACACGACGTCGACGGCCATGGCCTCCCGGCGCAGTCCGGTGGCCACCGCATCGGCGAGCAGCTGCTCGTCCTCGACGACGAGTACACGCACGTCGTAGTCCTTCCCTTGAGCCGCGATCCGAAGGCGGACCGGCTGAAACCTGAGCACTGACTGTGCGTGTCCATCCTGCCCCTAACGCGCGTAAACCGGCTGTAAGACGGGTGTGCGGGCCCGGGGCGCGGGGGTGGTGCGGTGGGGGCGTGCGGCGGGGCGCGTGACTCCTCCGGGGGTGGCCCGCGAAGAATTCACCTGATTCACGGGCCAGTTGAGGTTTCTGTGAGGAAGGGGGTGGGGAGGACGACTGCACACCCCGTGATCACGCCCTGTATGTGGCGCGCCACCTATCGCCTTCTGTCCCCCAGAGGCAACAGTGTGTGATCCACCCACCCTCGGCACACCCCCGTGCCACCGGACCCACGACGAGGGGGCGCACGATGGACGCTTTCACCGCAGGACTGCTGCACCGGATCAGGGCCGCGCAGACCGACCTCACGCGTGCTCGTGAGACGGGCGACGACTTCCTCGCGGACGTCGAGCAGGCAGAGCTGGACGACCTGCACCGCCTGGCCGCGGAGCACGGCGTGGAGGTCGCCGCGCCGGGCTACTGACCGGCTCGCACACACGTCGAGGGCCCCGGAGCCGTTCTGGCTCCGGGGCCCTCGCTCGTGCCGTCTCCCGGAGGATCGGGAAACCGTGCCTCTCCTAGTCGTGCCAGGCTCCGAGCTCCTCCAGGAGCTCCTGGAGGGGCGCGAAGACGCCCGGGGAGGCCGCCAGGGTCAGCTCGCCCGACTCCGGCTCCCCCGGGCGGCCACCCGTCAGGGCGCCCGCCTCGCGGGCGATGAGCGCCCCCGCGGCGAGGTCCCAGGGGTTGAGGCCGCGCTCGTAGTACGCGTCGAGGCGGCCGGCCGCGACGTCGCACAGGTCGATCGCGGCCGAACCGCCGCGCCGGATGTCGCGGACGCGCGGGATCACGCGCTGGGCGACGTCGGCCTGGTGGGCGCGGCGGGACTGGACGTATCCGAACCCGGTGCCCACCAGGGCCTGGTCGAGCTCGGGCGAGGGCCGGGCGGCGAGCCGCCGCTCGCCCGCGTACGCGCCGCCGCCGAGGACCGCCCGGTAGGTCTCGCCGCGCATCGGCGCCTCGACGACGCCGACCACGGTCTCGCCGTCCCGCTCGGCGGCGATCGAGACCGCCCAGGTGGGCAGGCCGTAGAGGTAGTTCACCGTGCCGTCGAGCGGGTCGATGACCCAGCGGATCCCGCTCGTCCCGGGGCTCGACGCGCCTTCCTCGCCGAGGAAGCCGTCCTGCGGGCGGCGCTCGGCGAGGAAGCCGGTGATCAGCTTCTCGGCGGCGATGTCCATCTCGGTGACCACGTCGATGGGGCTCGACTTGGTCTTCGCCACGACCAGGTCGTCGGGCCGGCCGTCGCGCAGCAGCGCTCCGGCCCGCCGCGCGGCCTCCAGGCCGAGGGCGAGCAGTTCGGCGAGCAGCGGGTCGCTCACATCGGTCACACCGTTCACGTCAGTCACGTCGTTCACACCGGTCACACCGTTCTGGTCGGTCACGGGGGCTCCTTACGCGTACGGGCTGTCGGCACCGGCCGCCGCCGGCCGCTCCGCCCTTGCCGGGCAGCAGCCGATCGGACACAGGTCGTGGGAGGCCCCGAGCGCGCCCAGGGCGCACCGCTCCACCCGGGTGCCCCGCTCGCCCGCCGCCCGCTCCAGGACGAGGTCGCGGACGGCCGCGGCGAAGCGCGGGTCGGACCCGACGGTCGCCGAGCGCCGGACGGGCAGGCCGAGCTCGGCCGCCTTGGCCGTGGCCTCCGTGTCGAGGTCGTAGAGGACCTCCATGTGGTCGGAGACGAAGCCGATCGGGACCATGACGGCCGCGGGCGCCCCGGCGCCGTGCAGCTCCTCCAGGTGGTCGCAGATGTCGGGTTCCAGCCACGGGATGTGCGGGGCGCCGCTGCGGGACTGGTAGACGAGCTTCCAGGGGTGGGCGACGCCGGTCGCCTCGCGGACCGCCTCGACGATCACCCGTGCCACGTCGAGGTGCTGCCGGACGTAGGCGCCGCCCTCGCCGTGCTCCGAGACCGGGCCGGAGCTGTCGGCGGCGGAGTCGGGGATGGAGTGGGTGGTGAAGGCGAGGTGGGCCCCGTCGCGCACGGACGCGTCGAGCTCGGCGAGGGAGGCGAGGACGCCCTCGACCATGGGCTCGACGAAGCCGGGGTGGTTGAAGTAGTGCCGGAGCTTGTCCACGCGCGGCAGCGGGAGCCCCTCCGCCTCCAGGGCGGCCAGCGCGTCGGCGAGGTTCTCGCGGTACTGGCGGCAGCCGGAGTAGGAGGCGTACGCGCTGGTGGTGAGGACGGCGATGTGGCGCCGGCCGTCGGTGATCATCTCGCGGAGGGTGTCGGTGAGGTACGGCGCCCAGTTCCGGTTTCCCCAGTAGACCGGGAGGCCGAGGCCGGCCTCCGTGAAGTCCGTCCGCAGCGCGTCGAGCAGCGCGCGGTTCTGGTCGTTGATCGGGCTGACGCCGCCGAAGAGGAAGTAGTGCTGCCCCACTTCCTTGAGCCGTTCCTTCGGAATGCCTCGGCCGCGCGTCACGTTCTCCAGGAACGGGACCACGTCGTCCGGGCCCTCGGGGCCGCCGAACGAGAGCAGCAGCAGGGCGTCGTACGGGGCGGGATCGTGCTGATCGGACATGGCACCGATCTTCCCACCCGCCTCCGACGCGGGAGGGCGCGCCCCGACCGACGGCCTCCGCACGGGGGTACACGTCCGAAATCACGGTGCTCGTCCAAAAAAAGGGGGATGACCGATCGACTTCAACACCGTAGGCTTTAGCTGTTAATTACACGTGTTGAGTCGTCGCGCGGAGCCCGCTCCGAAGCACGGAGATCCGGAGAGCCTCTTGCCCAGCCCCTACCGCGCGATCTTCGCAGCGCCCGGCACGACCTCGTTCTCCGTCGCCGGTCTCCTCGGCCGCATGCCGCTGTCCATGATGGGCATCGGCGTCGTCACCATGATTTCCCAGGTCACCGGCAGGTACGGCCTCGCCGGCGCGCTCTCGGCGACGCTCGCGATGTCCGCCGCGGTCCTCGGCCCCCTGGTCTCGCGGCTGGTCGACCGGCACGGGCAGCGCAAGGTGCTCCGCCCGGTGACGCTGATATCGCTCGCCGGTGCCGCCGGGCTCCTCCTCTGCGTCCAGCAGGAGGCCCCGGACTGGACGCTCTTCGTCTTCACCGCCGTGATCGGCTGCGTGCCGAGCATCGGGGCGATGACCCGGTCCCGCTGGGCGGAGATCTACCGGGGCGACGAGCGGCGCCTGCACACCGCGTACTCGTGGGAGTCGATCGTCGACGAGGTGTGCTTCATCTTCGGGCCGATCATCTCCATCGGTCTGTCGACGACCTGGTTCCCGGAGGCCGGCCCGCTGTTCGCCGGGGTGTTCCTGGCCATCGGCGTCTTCTGGCTGACCTCGCAGCGCGCGACGGAGCCCGTGCCGCACCCCCGCGCGAGCGGCGAGAAGAGCGTGTCCGCGCTCCGCTCCCCCGGCCTCCAGGTCCTGGCGCTCGCCTTCGTCGCCACCGGAGCCATCTTCGGCTCGGTGGACGTGGTGACCGTGGCCTTCGCCGAGGAGCAGGGGCACAAGGCGGCCGCGAGCCTCGTCCTGGCCGTCTACGCGCTGGGCTCCTGTCTCGCCGGCGCCGTCTTCGGGCTCCTGCACCTCAAGGGCCAGCCGTCCCGCCGCTGGCTCCTGGGCATCTGCGCGATGGCCGTGAGTATGATCCCCCTCCTACTGGCCGGGAACTTGCCGTTGCTGGCCGTGGCGCTCTTTGTCGCGGGTCTGTCCATCGCACCGACGATGGTGACCACGATGGCCCTCGTCGAAGCGCACGTACCGCGCACCAAGCTGACCGAGGGCATGACCTGGACGGGTACCGGGCTCGCGATCGGCGTGGCGCTCGGCTCCTCGGCCGCCGGCTGGGTGGTCGACGCGTCCGGGGCCGAGGCGGGGTACGTGGTGCCCGTCGTCTCGGGTGCGCTCGCGGTCGCGGTGGGTCTCCTCGGACACCGCCGGCTGCGCAGGCCGGCTCCGGACCGGGAGGGGAAGCGTGAGCGGGACGACGACAGCAGCGGGGTCGGGGAGCACCAGGACGGCGAGCAGCCCGTGGCGTAACTGGGCGGGGAACGTCACCTCCCGTCCGGTACGGGAGGTGAGCCCGGCCTCGGCAGAGGAGCTCGCCGAGGTGGTGCGCAAGGCGGCCGAGGACGGCCTGCGGGTGAAGACGGTCGGTACCGGCCACTCCTTCACCTCGATCGCGGCCACCGACGGCGTACTGATCAGGCCGGGGCTCCTCACCGGGATCCGGCGGATCGACCGCGACGCGATGACCGTCACGGTCGAGTCGGGCACTCCGCTCAAGCGGCTCAACGTGGCGCTGGCCCGCGAGGGCCTGTCGCTCACGAACATGGGCGACATCATGGAGCAGACGGTCGCCGGGGCCACCTCCACGGGCACGCACGGCACGGGCCGCGACTCCGCCTCGATAGCGGCGCAGATCCGCGAGCTGGAGCTGGTCACGGCGGACGGGCAGCTGCTGACGTGCTCGGAGAAGGAGAATCCGGAGGTCTTCGCGGCCGCCCGGATCGGGCTCGGCGCCCTCGGTGTGGTCACGGCGATCACCTTCGCGGTGGAGCCGGTCTTCCTGCTCACCGCGCGCGAGGAGCCGATGACATTCGACCGGGTCGCCTCGGAGTTCGACGCGCTGCACGCGGAGAACGAGCACTTCGAGTTCTACTGGTTCCCCCACACGGACAACTGCAACACCAAGCGCAACAACCGCAGCGCGGGCCCCGCCGCCCCGCCCGGGAAGGTCGGCGGCTGGATCGAGGACGAGCTCCTCTCCAACGGGCTGTTCCAGGTGGCCTGCTCGCTGGGCCGCGCGGTCCCGCCGGTCATCCCCTCGATCGCCAAGGTCTCCAGTCGGGCCCTGTCGGCCCGTACGTACACCGACATCCCGTACAAGGTCTTCACCTCGCCGCGCCGGGTGCGCTTCCTGGAGATGGAGTACGCGCTGCCGCGCGAGGCGGCGGTCGCCGCGCTGCGCGAGGTCAAGGCGATGGTCGAGCGCTCGCCGCTCAAGGTGAGCTTCCCGGTGGAGGTGCGCACCGCCCCGGCGGACGACATCGCGCTGTCCACGGCCTCCGGGCGGGAGACCGCCTACATCGCAGTCCACCTCTACAAGGGAACGCCCCACCGCGCGTACTTCACCGCGGTGGAGCGCATCATGACGGCGCACGGGGGGCGCCCCCACTGGGGCAAGGTCCACACCCGTGACGCCGCCTACTTCTCCGAGGTCTACCCGCGCTTCGCCGAGTTCACGGCGCTGCGCGACCGGCTGGACCCGGACCGGCTCTTCGCCAACGACTACCTGCGCCGCGTCCTGGGCGACTGACGGTCAGCCGCCGGTGCCCGGGGCCGGCGCCGACGAGGCCGGCGGGGCCGCCGGATCGGCGGCCCCGGTGGTCGGGGCCCCGGTCGGCGGGGCCGTCGTCGGCGGAGCCGTGGGCTCCGTCGGCTCGGCCGGCTCCGTCGGGTCGGTCGGCTGTGCCGGATCGGTCGCGGGGCCGGTCGGCGTCGGATCGGGCGCCGACCCGCCGTCGGTGGAGCCGGAGGACGTCGCGTCCGGGTCCGGGGTCGCGGTGCCGGTACCGCCGGTGCCCGGGTCGCCCGGGTCCGGCGTGGCGCCCGTCGCGGGGGTGCCGTCACCGTCCTCCCGCTGTCCGGTGTCGCCCGCGGATCCGGAGGGCGTCGGCGCGGGGTTCTCGTCCCGGTTCGGTGCGTCCTGTCCGGAGTTCCCGCCGCCGCGCACGACGGAGCCGAAGGTGGTGGTCCCCTGGGTGCCGCTGAAGTCCTGGCCGGAGACCAGCTCGTAGGCGGTGATGCCGCCCATGGTGACGCCGAAGACCAGGGCCGCGGCGATCGCCGGGCGCTTCCAGCCGCGGACGCGGGTGCCGTGCGTGGTCGCCGCGCCGAACTCCTCGTCGAGCTCCTCACCGGCCTGCTCGCCGGTGTGCGCGCCGGTCCGCTCGCCTGTCTGCTCGCCGGTCTGATCCTCGTACGGGAGGGCGTACGCCCCGGGGCGCGCGACCGTGCCGAGCATCATGGTGTGCCGGTCCCCGTCCCCCGCGGGACGCGCGGCCGGGAAGGGCACCTGCCGGGCCTTGGGCTTGGCGGCGGCGGTCGCGTCGCGCACCTGCTCGCCCGTGCGCTTGAACAGGTGCTGGAAGAGCGGTCCGCCGCAGGTGGCGATGACGCTGATCACTCCGGCGCCGACGATCGTGCCGTACACGCCGAGGGTGGAGGCGAGCTTGGCGGCGATGACCGCGGCCAGGGCACTGCCCGAGACCTGGGCCACGCTCAGGTCGATCCTTCTCCTCGGGGCCCTTTCCCCCTGTCCCACCTCCGTCTTCTCCGGATTCTCCGGTTCGTCCGTGTCGGTCTCCGGCCTGTGACGCATCTCCAACCCCTGATGGCTCATCCGTTCGCCTTGCACCCAGAAGGGACAAATGGGCGAAGTGAATAGTTCCGCTTCTGCTGGTTCTGTGAAGAGGGACACGTATGGGGGAAGATCGCGGAGACTCAACTCCCGTACCGCCCGAGAAGTTGGGTGGCGCGCCGGTCCACCCAAGTGGCCCGAATGGAGTACATTGGCGAACCCTGGGTCCGGACGCCTTCACGGGTGCCCGGGATCGGGGAGGGGGCCGAACGCGGCACTCGAACCGGCGGCGTCGCGCACCGCACGGAGACCCGCTGCACAGCGTGACCGTCAGTCACTCTGAGTGGCGAACAGGTAACCGTGCCATAACGGCGCCCCAGGGTCCATGCCCGACACGCCGGGCAACTCGGCAAGGTAGTGGCAGGCTGCACCCGGGCAGGCCACACTCGACTAGCGGAAGCAGCGACGCACGTGACGTCGGCAGGCACCACCCGGGAGGTCCCCATGCCCGAACTGCGTGTCGTGGCCGTCTCCAACGACGGCACACGACTGGTGCTGAAGGCTGCTGACAGCACGGAGTACACACTTCCGATCGACGAGCGGCTCCGCGCCGCCGTGCGCAACGACCGCGCGCGCCTCGGCCAGATCGAGATCGAGGTGGAGAGCCACCTCCGCCCCCGCGACATCCAGGCACGGATACGAGCCGGTGCCTCCGCTGAGGAGGTCGCCCAGCTCGCCGGCATCCCCGTCGACCGCGTACGCCGCTTCGAGGGCCCCGTCCTCGCGGAGCGCGCGTTCATGGCGGAGCGGGCCCGCAAGACCCCGGTCCGCAGGCCCGGGGAGAACAGCGGCCCGCAGCTCGGCGAGGCGGTGCAGGAGCGGCTGCTGCTGCGCGGCGCCGACAAGGACACCGTGCAGTGGGACTCGTGGCGGCGCGACGACGGCACCTGGGAGGTGCTGCTCGTCTACCGCGTCGCGGGCGAGGTCCACACGGCCAGCTGGACGTACGACCCGCCCAGGCGGCTCGTCCAGGCCGTGGACGACGAGGCGCGGGCGCTGATCGGCGAGACGGACGACACGATCGCCGCCGCGCCGGAGCCCAGCTTCCCCTTCGTGCCGCGCATCGCCCGGCTGCCCCGGGACAGGCCCCTCGACCGGGCGCTCGACCGCCAGCTCGACCGGCTGGAGCGGCCCGCCCCGGCACCCGAGCCGGAGGAGGAGCGGGACTCGCTGACGAGCCTCCTGGAAGCCGTCCCGAGCTTCCGCGGCGACATGATCGTGCCCGAGCCTCCGGACACGGAGCCCTCGGAGGATCCGGAGGCGGAGGAGCCGCCGGCCCCGGCCGCCTCGGCAGGAGCGGGCTCCGCGTACGCCGACGTCCTCATGCCGCGCGCCGTCTCCGGCCACCGCGACCGTCTCACCGGCACCACCGACCGCCAGGCCGAGGCCGACGGCGTCCGCCCCGGCCGCCGCGCCGCCGTGCCCAGCTGGGACGAGATCGTCTTCGGCACCCGGCGCAAGAAGCAGGAGTGACCGTGCGGGACGTGACCCGCACGGGAGTGATCCGCACGGGAACGACCCGCACAAAAGTGATCCGCACAGGATCCGCACAGGAGTGACCGGCGTCCGCGCCGGTACGGGAAGGCCCGCGCCGGGCAGATCGCCGGCGCGGGCCTTTCGCGTCCGCACGGCCGCGGGAGCCGCCGAACCGTGCGCGGGATCTACTGCGGGTCCGGTCCCGTGGCCACCGGGCGGGCGGGGTCCCCGGACCACTCCGACCAGGAGCCGGCGTAGAGCGCGGCGGGGATGCCCGCGATCTCCAGGGCCAGGACCTCGTGGGCGCCGGAGACGCCGGAGCCGCAGTAGACCGCGACCGGGGTGTCCCCGTCCGCGCCCAGGGCGGTGAAGCGGTCGCGCAGGGCGTCGGCGCCCAGGAACCGGCCGTCCGCGTCCACGTTCTCCGTCGTCGGGGCCGAGACCGCGCCCGGGATGTGCCCGCCGACCCGGTCGATCGGCTCCACGTCGCCCCGGTAGCGCTCCGCCGCCCGGGCGTCCAGGAGCAGCCCGGCGCGGGCCAGCTCCGCCGCCCCGTCGGCGTCGAGCAGCCCCAGCGCGCCCGGCTCCGGCCGGAAGTCGCCGGGATCCGGCTCGGGGGTCTTCTCGGAGAGCTCTCCCGTCCAGGCCGCGAGGCCGCCGTCCAGGACCCGCACGTCCGGGTGGCCCGCCCAGCGGAGCAGCCACCAGGCGCGGGCGGCGCCCCAGCCGAGACCGCCGTCGTAGACGACGACGGGCCGCCCCGCCGAGACACCCGCCCGGCGCATCGCGGCCCCGAAGGCCGTCACGTCGGGCAGCGGGTGCCGACCGCCGCTCCCGGCCGGTCCCGCGAGGTCCGCGTCCAGGTCGACGTAGACCGCGCCGGGGAGGTGACCGGCCTCGTACGCGGGCCGTCCGGGCGGTCCGGCGAGCGTCCAGCGGACGTCGAGGAGCACCGGCGGCCGCGCCCCTGCCGACTCGCTCAAAAGTTCGCTTGCGGAGATGATGGGGTTCATGGGTGCCATCCTCGCGCAGCCGGCGCGGCCGCGGAGGAACAACCAGGCGCCCTCCCGCGACAACGCGCCCCCCGGAAGGCGGTGCGGCCGGGACGCGCCGCCCGCCCGTCGGTGCGACCATCGGCCATGAGGCACGCGACACGGCCACGACGATGGTCCGAGGAGAGAGTGACGATGACCGAGGCGACTCGGCGCACACCCGGCACACCCTGCTGGGTGAGCCTGATGGTGCACGGGCTTGACGGGACCCAGGAGTTCTACAACGCGCTCTTCGGCTGGGAGTTCGTGCCCGGCCCGCAGCACCTCGGCCCGTACGTCCGGGCCCTGCTCGACGGCAAGGAGGTCGCGGGCATCGGCCAGCTGCCGCCCGACCGGCACCTGCCCATCGCCTGGACCACCTATCTGGCCACCGACGACGCCGACGAGACCTCCGAGACGATCCGCTGCTGCGGCGGCACGGTCGCGGTCGGCCCGCTGGACGCGGGTGAGGCCGGCCGCCTGGCGATCTGCTCCGACCCGGTCGGCGCGGTCTTCGGCATCTGGCAGGCGGAGGCGCACCACGGCACGGTGGCCGCCGGGCCGCCGGGGACCCCGGTGTGGAACGAGCTCCTCACGTACGAGACGTCCTCGGTCGGCAAGTTCTACCGGTCGATCTTCGGGTACGAGGTGGAGCCGGTCGTCTCCGCCGACTTCGACTTCGCCACGCTCCACCTGGACGGACGCCCGGTGGCCTCGCTGCACGGCGTCGGGAACGCGCTGCCCCGGGACCGGGGCGCGCACTGGATGACGTACTTCGAGGTCGACGACACGGACGCGGCCGCCCGGCTCGTCGCGGAGCTCGGCGGTCAGGTGCTGAGGCCGCCGAGGGAGGGCACGGCGGGACGGCACGCGCTGGTGACGGACCCGGAGGGCGCGGTGTTCACGCTCGTCAGGTCCGTCGACCGCTGATCCCCTCGGGGATGTCGACCACTCGTCCCTTCGGGGGTGCGGGTCAGGACCGGCGGGCCCGGGCGAGGCCGCGGCGGAACCGGGACGTGCCGGTGGCGGCCGACTCCGGGGCGGTGGCCTCCCCCGCGCCCGGCAGGCCGAGCTGGGTGAGCCGCTGGGCGTCGAAGTGGTGCGCGATGCCGGGCTCCGCGTGGTGCTCGGCCAGGAAACGGGTGGCCTCCTCCCGGAGCCCCGGGTGGCTCTTGTGCCGCATGCAGTAGCCGACGGCCCGTACCAGGGGCGCGAGCGAGTCCGGGGCCGCGCCGGGGACCGCGGGCTCCTCTCCGCCCTCCAGGTCCGCGACCAGGTGGTCGACGACGGTGAGCGGGATCCGGTTGCTGTTCTCGAAGGGGGTGAGGCGTTCGAGGACCTCGACCGTGCCCACGCGGGCGATCGGGATGCCGTAGTAGACGGCGGCGGTGAGCATCGCCGTGGAGAAGCAGCCGACGACGAGCCGCGGCCGGCACCGCTCGTAGAAGGTCTCGGCGAGCAGCGGGCCGTCGAGGACCGTCAGCCGTACGCCGAGCTCCGCCGCCTCCTCGTGGAGGGCCTGGGAGTAGCGGACGGGCGCGGTCGGGTGCGGCTTGAAGACCACTGAACCGTGTCCGGCCGCGGCGGCTCCGCGGAGCATCCGTACGTGCAGCTCCTCTTCCTCCTCGGCGGTGAGGAGGTTGAGGGCGGCGAGGTACTGGCCGAGCAGGAGGGCCGTCGGCTCGGCGGCGACGGCCCGCGCGATCGGCGAGTCGGTGTCCGGCGCCCCGTTCCCGTCCGCGTCCGCGCGCTCGTGGGCGCGCTCGTCGGCGCGCTCGTCGGCGCGCTCGTCGGCGCGGGAGGCTTCGGCGATCTCGGCGAGCACCGCGCGGAAGGCGCTGTCGGGGACGAGCTCGGGCTCGACCCCGTACTCGCTCAGGAGCAGCGGCCGCAGCCCCGGCACCAGGTCGAGGTGGAGGACCCGGCGGATGCGGATGGCGATCGACTGGGCGAGGTCGGAGCGGGTCGGGCCGTAGCTCATGAGGCCGTCCGCGTAGACGTCGACCGAGCTCTCGGGGAAGGCGGCGGCGAGCGCCTTGGCGGGGTTGACCTGGATCGATTCGACGATCAGCTCGACCCGGGCGCTGCCGAGGCCCCAGGCGGTCCGCAGGACGCGCTGCCAGAGCGGGGTCTCCTCGGGCCGGGGTGCCCAGGCGGCGGGGTGGTACGGGTGGATCGTCTCGTTCCAGTCGAGCGTGCCGTCGAAGCGGGCGGCGATCCGCTCGTAGCCGGTCATCGTCTCCAGGCGCAGCGCGGTCTCCGGGATCTCGGCGTTGTGCGAGATCAGCAGGAGGCGGCGGGCGTCCTCGCGGGGGCCGAACTGTCCGGCGTCCAGCGCGGCCGCGAGGGTGGCCGCGCCGTAGAGCGTGGAGACCTGGAAGATCTGTACGCGGCGGGGGTCGGGGGCCGTGCCGGAGGCCATGGCGGAGGTCGTGTCGGGAGCCATGGGTCAGGCGGTCCTTCCGGGTTCGCGCAGGCTCCGGAGGAGGGTGCTGCGCGGGATGTCCATGGTGGTCAGGGTCTCGTCGAGCACCTGCTGCGGCATGCGGCGCAGGGCGTCGCCGACGTCGTCGCGCAGCTGTGCGGCGACCTCGGGCTCGTACTTCCCGACCTTGCCCATGTGGAAGGCGATCATCGCGCAGTAGGTGCGGACGGCCTTCGGGAGGAATCGGTCCGCCTCGGCGTCCCGGGAGACGTCGTCGAGCAGGAGATCGTACGAGGGGATGAAGTCCAGCTGCCGGTTGTCGGTGATCTGGGTGAGCGAGGTGGTGACGCCCCGCCGGTAGAAGACACCGTGCAGGGAAAGCGCGGCGAACGTGCTGGCTTTGAGGTGGAGACGCCAGATCCAGAGGCGGTCCTCCGCTGTTCTGAGAGAGGTCTCGAAACGCGAGGCGCCGTTCTCGAAGAGCCGTCCGCTGTAAATGCCGAAGGGAACGAAGGGATAGTCGACCATCGTCACCATGCTGGCGGGCGAGATGCCGTCCCTGGGGTCCATCACCGCGTCGCGGACCTTGGCGGGGGCGTAGCGGATCTGTCGCTTCCGGCCCTCCGCCAGGACGTGGTCGGTACGGGCGAAATCGCAGTCCAGGCGGGAGATTCCGGCGACGGCGGCGCTCAGGTGCCCGGGGGCGTACCAGTCGTCGCCGTCCAGGAAGGTGAGGTAGTCGCCGCGCGCCGCGTCGATTCCGGTGTTGCGCGCCTGGGCGACGCCGAGATTCGTCTCGTGGCGAATGACGGTGGCGTTCGGGAGGCGGTCGCGCCAGCGGTCGAGGATTTCCGGGGTGTCGTCCGTCGAGCAGTCGTCGATCAGCAGGAACTCGAATTCCGGGTTCGCGTTGTTCGCGAGACTGCGCAGGGTGTCGGGAGCATAGGGCCCGACATTGTGGAACGGGACGACGACGGACAGTTTTGGCACTCGGAATCCCCATACTGAATCGAACAATCAAACGCCGGTACGGCGGGCACAGTAGCCGTCCACTTTTCCGGCTGAACGAGCCACGGGTGCACTCCGGGTGAACTCTTGTCGTCCCCGGTGGAAACCCCCGTCAGGGCCGGACGCGGCGGGACCGCCGGTGCAGGAGCGCCGTCGCGGCCAGGGCCAGGAGCGCGGCCGCTCCGGCGGCGCCGCCGAGGCGGAGTCCCGGTGGCCGGAAGGAGCAGCCGACCGTGGTCGCCCGCCCGTCGAGGGGAACGGCGACGAGGCCCTGGTACGCGCGGGCGGGCGCGGCTTCCGCGTCGCCCGCGGCGCAGCGCCAGCCGGAGATCCGGGGCGCGGCGAGCACGGCGACGCCCGTGCTGCCCGGGGGCAGTTCGGCCGTGACGCCGTGGCCGCCGGCGTTCACGCGGGTGGCGCCGGTGGCGGTGAGGTGTCGTACGGCGGAGTCGAGCCGGGCCCGGACGAGGCAGCCGACGGGTTGCCGGGGCAGCCGGATCGCGGCCTCGGGCAGCAGGTCGATCCGCACCTCGCCGGAGTCGGGCACGGTCCCGAGGGCCCGCATGGGGGCGCGTACGGAGGGCGGCTTGCCCTCGAAGTCGACGGCGGTCTCCCCCGCCAGGGTCGCCGAGCCCTTGTACTCGGGGGCCCAGAACCAGACGTCGGAGCCCGCCGGGCAGCTGGCGGTGAGGGTGCGTCCGGTGCGGCGCGTGTCGCGCGGCAGCTCGTACACCGAGGATCCGAGGAGGAGTTCCTGCCGGACGAAGGCGGAGTCCCCGGGACGCGGGGCGCGTGCCTCGCGCGGGCGGACGGTCACCAGGGGCGGTACGGGGGTGGTGACGGCGGTGACCTCGGCGCGGGGCCGCGCGTCCTGGCGTACCGGCTCCGTCGGCTCCGAGCGGATCCGGGTGCCGATGGAGAAGAGGACGTCGGTCACGGGGTTGTCGAGGGTGACCGGGTGCCGGCCCTTGGCGTAGGAACCGAAGCCCAGCGCGGAGAGGGTGGAGGAGGTCACGTCGGCGGTGAGACTGCTGTAGACCTCGGCCCCTTGGCCGCCGACGAGCAGGACGTCGTTGCCGCCGGGCACCTCGCCGGGGTCCGTACGGTACCGGGGCCAGGCGTCGGCGCGGGCCGCCTCGCGGGCGGCGGAGGCGTGCCAGGGGCCGATCCGGGGCGACCAGGCGACCTCGCTCCGCTGCTGCTCGTCGATCCGCTTCCCGGTGACGACCGTCTCGCCGGCCTGGGCGGCGACGAGGAGGACCACGGCCAGGACGGGCAGGGCACGGAGAGCGGTCCGCCGGACGCCCTCCCGGGCGAGCAGGGCGGCGACGAGCGCCAGGGCCGCGGCGGCGAGGAAGGCGGGGAAGGTCCAGTCGTCGATGTCGACGCTCCCCCGGGCGGCCCAGGCCAGGGCGCCGAGCAGGGTGCCGCCCGCGAGGAGCGCGCTCGGCCGGGGCACGCCCTGGGCGACCGAGAACCAGGCGGCGATGAGCAACAGCCCGCACAGGACGAAGACCTGACGGTACGGAGCGCCGTTGGGCGAGGCTCCCGCGTGCCAGAGCAGATGGGTGGGCTCCCACTGGAGGGAGAGCGTCACCAGGACGACCGCCGCCGTCCACCCGGCCCGGACGCGCGGGGCGACGGCCCCGTTGAACGGCAGCGTCAGGGCGAGGGCGAGGGCGGGAGTACCGATGAAGAGCGCGGGGCTCGCGACGCTCGCGGTGGCGGGCAGGAACCGGGCGAGGAGGTCCGTCCAGGGGGCGGGCGCGAAGGTGGTCACGGGGGTCGGGTCGGCGACCTTGGTGGCGAGGAAGACGATCACGACGAGCGGCGCGGCGAGCCCGATGCCGATGAGCACGCCCCGGGCGGCGCGGAGCGCTCCCGCGATCCGCTGCCGGGCGGTCGCGCTCTCCTCGGCGGTGAGGAGCCGGACAGCCAGGAAGACGGCCGCGCCGAGGGTGGCCATGTAGGCGGTGTAGAAGTTGGCGATCCAGGCCAGGGCGACGACGACGGGACCGAGGACGGGACGGCGGCCGGTGCGGGCCCACTCGCCGACCAGGCAGAGCAGCGGGAAGGCGACGAGCCCGTCGAGCCACATCGGGACGGTGGCGCCGAGGTTGAGGGTCCAGCCGGAGAGGGCGTACGCGGTGCCGAGCACGGCGGCGACGGGCCAGGGGCCGGGGCGCAGTCGCAGGAGCAGCAGCGCCGCCGCGGCTCCCGCGGCGCTGATCTTGGCGGCGGTGACGACGTAGAGGGCGAGTTCGATCCGGTCCGCGGGGAAGAGGACGACGAGCAGATCGAAGGGGCTGCTCAGGTACGTGCCGATGTCGCCGAGGAAGTTGGAGCCGAAGCCGGAGTTCCAGTTGAGGAAGGCGTCGCCGTGCGTCTCCCCGAGGAGGAGGGCCCGCCAGTAGGCGTGGTACGGCAGGTACTGCTGGCCGAGATCGACGATGTTCCTGGTCACGGGCCCGAAGGGGTACGTGCGGGACAGCGCGGTCGCGAGGCAGAGGAGCGCGGCGGAGAACAGGGAGGCGGCGAGCGGGGCGGCGGCGGCCGGGGCGAGCCGGCCCTCCGGTCGAAGAACCGACCGAAGTGCCGACCGGGCTGCCGACCGGAGAACCGACCGGAAGCCCGGTCGGCGCCGGCCCCCGCCGGCCCCCTCCTCGCCGTCGACCTCGTCGAGCACGGTCTCGGCGGCGGGGGGCACACGTCCTCCAGGGGGCGCACGGAGCGGGGAACGCCCGGAGGGGAAGTCGTCACGGGCCGACCGCCATTACCGCCGAGGCGGGCGACCCGTAACCGATCATCAGGCGGTGTTCCGGTACACCCCGGGTGAACACCCGGTGCCGCGAGGGTGGGTGGTTCAGCCGTTCGAGGCCACGAGCTCGTCGACCGTGCGGGCGACGGTGCCGAACAGGTCGGAGACCGTCGTCAGGCTCGCGACCTGGAGCGCGTCCGACGCGACGACGGTGCCGTCCGGCGCCGGCAGGGGACGGGTGGCGGTGGCCTCGGCGACCACGGTCGGGCGGTAGCCGAGGTTGAAGGCGCCCTGTGCGGTGAAGAGCACGCACATGTGCGTCATGAATCCGGCGATGACGAGGTCGCCGCCGGCGCCGACGCCGAGGTCCTTGAGGGTCTGCTCCAGGTCCGTGGCGTGGAAGGCGTTCGGCACCTGCTTGACGACCACCTTCTCCCCCTCGATCGGGGCGACTTCGGCACTGATCGAGCCGATCTCGGCGCGGATGTCGTACGGGGTGCCCTCGCCGCCGTCGTTCACGACGTGCACGACGGGCGTGCCGGCGGCGCGGGCGGCCGCGAGCAGGCGCGCGCCGGCGGCCACGGCCTCCTCGGCACCTTCGAGCAGCATGACGCCGGTGCGGTAGGTGTTCTGGAAGTCGATCATGATCAGGGTGGACTCGCCCAGGCGCGGGAGCTCCTGGGGCAGGCCGATCACCTCGCGCAGGGTGGTGGACGCGGTCATGGTGGTTCCTTTCGGTTCGTTGTCCGCTACGGGACGAGGGAGCGCCGAGCGCCTACGACAGGTCCTTCGTGGCGCCGTCGGGCGCGAGGTCGACGAGCTTCCCGTCGACGCCCTGCTCCCGGAAGGCCTTCACCAGGGACGTCAGGTCCTCGGAGTAGATGTTCCAGCTGTCGGTGTGGACCGGGACGACCTTGCGGGGGTCGAGGTCCTTCGCCACCAGGGCCGCGTTCTTCGAGGTGAGGGTCAGCGGCGCGTTGTCGAGGATCGCGGGCGTGCGGGCGGCACCGGCGAAGAGGACGGCCGTGTCGATGGGGCCGATCTCCTTCCTGACGCGGTCTCCGACCTCCTTGGCCACCTTCACCGAGGCGTTGTCGCCGGAGATGTACGTGGTGGGGACGCCCTTGCCGCTGAGGACGAAGCCGGTGACCTCGCCGTCCGCGCCGCGGTCCACTCCGTCCGGCCCGTGGAGGGCGGGCACCGCGGTGACCGTGACGGTGCCGCCGGAGGTCTTCAGCTCGTGGGTGGCCCAGGCCTTCATGCCGGTGACGTGGTCGCCGAGGCGCTTCCGCGCGCCGGGCGTGGAGAGCACGACGGGCACGGTCCTGAGCAGCTCGCGGCCCGTGTCGTCGAGGTTGTCGTCGTGCTGGTCGTGCGAGAGCAGGACGGCGTCGATCGTGCCGATCCCGTCGGTGCCGACCGCCGGGGCCTGCGTCTTCTCCAGGCCGCTCTTGTACTTCTTCGGCGCGTCGAAGGTCGGGTCGAGCAGGATGCGCAGGCCGCCGACCTCCAGGACCGTGGTCGGCCCGCCGACGTGCGTGGCGGTGAACGCGGCCTTCGCGGCGTCGGGCGCGGCCTCGGCACCGTCGGACGAGGCCGAGGCCTCGGCGGCGTCGGACGTGGCCGAGGCCTCGGCGGCGTCGGACGTGGCCGAGGCCTTCGCGCCGTCGGCGGTGCCCGTGCCGCCGCAGGCGGCGAGGAGGGCCACGCCCACCGCGGCTGCGACGGCGCCGGTGGCGACGCGGAGGAACGTCGAACGGTTCATCGGGGATTACCAGCTCTCTCATGGCGAACGGGCGACGTCGTCGCGGAGGCGGCCACCCCCCGGACGTTCTTCACGCTAACACATTTCGTAATCATCGATAACGCCGTTCTGTTAGCGCTGTTATCGTGGGGGCCATGTCGACGGCACGAGAGCGCATCCTGGAAGCCACCGAGGAACTGCTCGCCACCAAGGACGCCCTGGCGATCTCGACCCGGGCCATCTGCGACCGGGCGAAGGTCGGCATGCCCGAGATCTATCGCCAGTTCGGCGACAAGCAGGGGCTGCTCACGGCGGTCGCCGACATCGGCTTCGAGCGCTTCCTCGCCGCCAAGAGGCGCAATCCGCTGACGGACGATCCCGTCGCGGACCTGCGGACGGCCTGGGACAGCCACGTGGCGTTCGCGCTCCGCAACCCGTACCTGTACCGGCTGATGTTCACGCCGACGGGCGACGCCAAGCCGCAGGCGATCAAGGAGGCGCAGGCCATCCTGCTGACGGCGGTGGAGCGCTGCCGGGACGCCGGACGGCTGCGCATGACCCCCGAACTGGCGGGGCAGTCGATCCTCTCCGCCAATGTGGGCGTGTGCATGATGGCGCTGTCGTTCCCCGAACTCTTCGCGGGCGACGACATCTCACGGGCCGTGCGCGACGCCGTGATCGGCAAGGCCACCGGTGACGAGCGCGAGGACACCCGGATCGGTACGGCGACGGTGCTCGCCCAGGCGCTGGTCGGCAGCCTCACGGGCGCGGCCCCCGTCAGCGCCGCCGCCCTCGACCACCTGACCCGCTCACTCCGACCGCCTACCGCCGCCCCGGAGGCGTAACGGAGTCGAGGGCCAGTGCCTGTCCGACCCTGATCCGCTGGACAGGCCCTGGCACTTCGGAGCGCGACCGCGCCCGGAAGGTGCGCCGGTACGTGTCCGGGGGCACGCCGACCGTGCGGTTGAAGTGCCGGCGCAGCGTCGTGGCGGTGCCCATGCCGGTGGCCGTCGCGATGGCGTCGACGCTGTCGTCGGTGGCCTCCAGCAACTCCTGGGCGCGGCGGATGCGTTGGGTCAGCAGCCACTGCAACGGGGTGGTGCCGGTCGCCGCCCTGAAGTGGCGGCCCAGGTTCCGGGAGCTCATCCGCGCCCGGCGGGCCAGGTCCTCCACGGTCAGCGGGCGGTCGAGCCGTGCGACGACCCAGGGGAGCAGCGCGGTGAGCGGGTGGTCTTCCTGGGCGGGCACCGGGGCGGTGACGAACTGGGCCTGGCCGCCTGCCCGGTGCGGGGGTACGACCAGGCGGCGGGCGACCGTGTTGGCGACCGCCGAGCCGTGGTCGAGGCGGACCAGATGCAGGCACAGGTCCATCGCCGCGGCCTTGCCTGCGGAGGTGAGCACGCTGCCGTTGTCCACGTAGAGCACGTCCGGGTCGACCTCGACGCGGGGGTAGCGGTCGGCCAGGGCCTGGGTGTGTCCCCAGTGCGTGGTCGCGCGCCGGCCGTCGAGCAGCCCGGCGGCGGCCAGGACGAACGCGCCGGTGCAGAGGGAGGCCACCCGTGCGCCCGCCTCGTGGGCCGCGCGCACGGCGTCGACGAGCTCGGCGGGCGGGTCCACGTCGACGTCGGCCCAGCCGGGGACGATCACCGTGTCGGCGTAAGGCAGCCGGTCGAGTCCGTGGTCGGGCTCCAGGTGGAACCTGCCGACCCGCACGGCGCTCGGCCCGTGGACGGTGAATGCGTACCAGGGGTCGACCAGGTGGGTCAGGTCGGAGCCGAAGACCTCGTAGGCCACGGAGAGTTCGAAGTGCAGCATTCCGTCGGTGACGGCCAACGCGACTGTCTTCATGTCCGAAATTGTACGCACCATGTCGTTCCAGACACTCACCTTCGCGGATCTCCGCCGTGCAAGATGTTCACAGTTGAACAAACGAGAGCGGCACGAGAGCGGTAGGAGAAGTCGATGACAGCGGGTCAGACGGTAGCGGTGTTCGGTGCCTACGGGCACACCGGTCGTTTCGTGGTGGCGGAGTTGCTGAACCGGGGGTTCGCCCCGGTCCTGACCGGACGCGACGCGGACAAGCTGGCGGCGCTCGCCGCCTCCCACCCGGGCCTCGCCGTCCGGCCGGCCACGGTCGACGACCCGGCCTCGCTGGACCGCGCCCTGGCCGGCACGGACGCCGTGATCAACGTCGCCGGGCCCTTCGCCTCGACCGCGGCCCCGGTGATCGAGGCGGCGCTGCGCGCCGGGATCCCGTACGTGGACGTGGCCGCCGAGCTGGAGGCCAACGCCGACACGTTCGCCCAGTTCGCGGACCGCGCCGCCGAAGCCGGCACGGTCGTGATCCCGGCGATGGCCTTCTTCGGCGGCCTCGGCGACCTGCTGGTCACCGCGGCGATGGGCGACTGGACCTCGGCCGACGAGGCGCACGTCGCGTACGCGCTGAGCAGCTGGCACCCCACCGCCGGAACCCGCAGCGCGGGCACCGTCTCCCGGGAGCGCAGGGAGGGCCGGCGCGTCGTGTTCAGCGAAGGCCGGATGCAGTACCGCGACGACGCCCCGCCGACGCTGAAGTGGTCCTTCCCCGACCCGACGGGCGTCCGGTCCGTCATCGGCGAGTTCACCATGGCCGACGTCGTCACCGTCCCGAGCCACCTCGCCATCCCCGAGGTGCGCACGTACATGAACGTGGAGGCGGCCAAGGACGTGGTGGCTCCGGAGACGCCGGCACCCACCGCGGTCGACGCGAGCGGGCGCTCGGACCAGACCTTCGTCGTCGACGTCGTCGTGCGCTCCGGCGACGAGGAGCGGCGCGCCACGGCGAGCGGCCAGGACATCTACGCCTTCAGCGCGCCGCTCGCGGTGGAAGCGGTCCACCGCGTCCTCACGGGACGGATCAGGACGGTCGGCGTCGCCTCGGCCGGTGCGATCTTCGACGCGCCCGACTTCCTCCGCGCGCTGTCCGAGCAGACGTCGCTGTCCCTCGAACCGCGTGGGTGATGCGCCGGTCAGGCGTTGTTGACGGGGAGGACGTCCGGCGAGAGGGCGCCCGCGTGGGCCGTGGCCGAGGTCATGAGACGGCGGTGGTGGCGACGGCAGAGGACCTCGTAACCGACCTCCCCCGCCGGTCGGTTCACGTCCCCGACCACCACCTGGGCACCCTCGACGACCATCTGGCCGCCCACCGTACGGGCGTTGTGCGTCGCCCTGGCCCCGCACCAGCAGAGCGCCTCGACCTGGAGCTGCTCCAAGCGGTCCGCGAGCTCGATCAGGCGCTGGGAGCCGGGGAAGAGCTTGGTCCGGAAGTCGGTGGTGATGCCGAAGGCGAAGACGTCCAGGCCGAGGTCGTCGACGATACGGGCGAGCTGGTCGATCTGCTCGGGCGCGAGGAACTGCGCCTCGTCCACGATGACGTAGTCCGCCTTGCCGCCCTGGGACAGTTGGGCGACGAGGTACGCGTACAGGTCCATGCCCTGCGGAGCCTCGACCGCCTCCGTCACCAGGCCGAGCCGCGAGGACAGCTTGCCCTCGCCCGCCCGGTCGTCACGGGTGAAGATCACGCCCTGGAGCCCGCGCGCGTCCCGGTTGTGGGCGATCTGGAGGGCCAGGGTGCTCTTCCCGCAGTCCATGGTTCCGGAGAAGAAGACCAGCTCGGGCATGACAGGCCGGGGACCTTTCGGGTCGTGGGGGGAAAGTGGGGGCGTCGGGGGGTCAGGAACGGACTTCGAGCAGCGGGACGAGCTGCTCCGCGGGGGTCATGGACCCGTGCATGCCGACCATCGCCGACTCGTGGGGCTCGTTGACGGACGCGGTGATCGCGACGTCGTCGTGGGCCGCGGCGACCACGTCGCCGATCCTGCCGTACACCCGCTCGTCGATCTCGTCGCCGAACCAGCCGAGGGCGATGGCCTCGTCCCGGCTCGCCACCCAGAACTGCTCGCCGATCACCTCGCGCCAGCAGGTGAGGACGTCCGCCTCCGCGCCGGGCACGGCGTACACATGGCGGGCACGGCCCTCGCCGCCGAGCAGGGCCACGCCCGCGCGCAGCTCCCAGTCCTCGTCGAAGTCGATGCGGTGCTGCTCGTCGAAGGGGATGTCGACCATGCCGTGGTCGGCCGTGACGTACAGCGCGGAGCGGGGCGGCAGCTGCTCGGCGAGGCGCTGCACGAGCCGGTCGACGAACATGAGCTGTCCGCGCCAGGCGTCGGAGTCGATGCCGAAGCGGTGTCCCGCGCCGTCGAGTTCGCTGTAGTACGTGTAGACGAGCGAGCGGTCGCCGGCGGCGAGCTGCTCGGCCGCGAAGTCCATGCGCTCCTCGCCGGAGAGCCGCCCGTGAAACGTTCCGCCGCTGAGCGCGACCTGCGTGAGCGGGGTCTGCTCGAAGATCGGGGAGGACACCTGCGCGGTGTGGATCCCGGCCTCGTGCGCCAGCTGGAAGACGGTGGGGTACGGCTGCCAGACGCGCGGCTCGGTCCACGGCCGCCAGCGCAGCTGGTTCATCAGCTGGCCGGTGTCGGGGTTGCGCACGGTGTAGCCGGGCAGCCCGTGCGTGCCGGGGTAGCGGCCGGTGCCGACCGAGGCGAGCGAGGTCGCGGTGGTGGCGGGGAAGCCGGCGGTGACCGGGCGGCCCGTGCCGCCGCGCGAGGACCCGAGGAGCGAGGTCAGGTAGGGGGCCTCGTCCGGATGGGCCGCGATCTGCTCCCAGCCGAGTCCGTCGATCAGGAAGACGCAGTTCCGGTCGGCCGGGGCCAGCTCGGCGATCCTCGGGGCGAAGCCGGGGACGCCCTGCGCCGCGACGAGCGTCGGGAGCAGGTCGCCGAGGGAGCCGAAGGTGTACTCGGGCACCGGCGCGGTGTCCGGGGACAGCGGGACCGGATCGTCGGGCCAGCCGTGGGCGACGGCGGTGGGCTGGACCATCAGCGAGTGGTCGCGGCGGTGGCCGCGATGGCTTCGGAGAGCGCCTGGGCGAAGGCGAGGGTCTGCCGGACGGTGTCCGGGCCGTCGCCGGCGTCGCTCACCCGCAGACTGAGGTCGTCGGCGGTGGCGTTGCCCGTGTAGCCGTGGTCGGCGTCGCAGTTGGGGTCGCCGCAGGCGGCGGGCTCCAGGTCGATGCGGGAGACGGCGCCCCAGCCGATGGTGAGCACGACCTCGCGGGGCAGCGTGCCCGGGGTGTACGACTCGGGGTTGGCGACGACACGGCTGACGACGACCGAGGAGATCCGGTCGAGCTTCACGGACTCGGTGGACGTCGTGGCGTACGGCGTCGGGGAGCTGGTGTCGGCGGCCTGCTCGTCGGTGTGGCTCACGATGAAGCGGTGCGGCGTCAGGACGAGGACGGTGACGTGGCGCCGGACCTCGTTCGCGTCGAAGGTGGTCTCCTGGTGCACCACGTACGACGCCACGGCCTCGCCGCCGACGGCGGCCTCCACCGCCTCGGCCACGAGGGCCGGGTAGTAGCCGCTGCGCTCGATCGCCGCGCGCAGCCCCTGGGTCGTCGTACCGCTCTTCGCCATGGACTCCATCCTACGGGGCCCTGGGCCCCCTCAGATCCTCAGTAACTCGGCAGGCGGCGCGGGCCGAGGTCCGTCCGGGGCGGGGGCGGGGCCAGCCGGACGGTGGCCCCGAGGACGGAGAGTCCGCCCGGGGCCACGACGACCGGCTCCAGGGAGACCGCCACCACCTCCGGGTGGTCGTCGACGAGCCGGGAGACCCTGAGGAGGAGTTCCTCCAGGGCGGGGGTGTCGACGGGGGCGGATCCACGCCAGCCGAAGAGCAGCGGAGCGGTGCGGATCGAACGGACGAGCTCGGCGACGTCCCGGTCGGTGGCCGGGACCAGCCGGTGGGCCGTGTCGCCGAGGAGCTCGGAGGCCGCGCCGGAGAGCCCGAAGGAGAGGACGGCTCCGACGGCGGGGTCGATGGCGGAGCGGACCAGGGTGTCGACGCCCCGGGGCACCATCGCCTGGACGACGGGCTGGAGCTCCTCGGGCTTGCCGAGGACCTCGGTCACCTCGGCGTAGGCGGTACGGAGCTGCTCCTCGGTGGCCAGGTCCAGCCGGACGCCGCCGAGGTCGGGGCGGTGGCGCAGGTGGGGCGCGGTCGTCTTGAGCGCGACGGGGTAGCCGAGGCGGCGGGCGGCGGCGACGGCCTCGTCGGGGGTGGGTGCGGGGAGCGTGGGCAGGACGGTGATCCCGTACCGCGAGAGCAGCTCCCCCGCGTCCGCGGTGTCGAGGGTCACACCCCGCGCGTCCGCGTCGCCGCCGGCGCCGAGCACGCGCTCGATGAGCGCGGCGGCCCCGCCCTCGTCGATGTCCTCGTACTCGGGCACGCGCCCGGGCTCGGCGGCCTGCCGCCGCCACTGCCCGTACCGCACGGCCTCGGCCAACGCCCGCACGGCCCGCTCGGCGGCGGGATAGGCGGGAATGGTCGCCTGCGGGTCGGTGGCCGGGGGGACGGCGGAGCCGGGGGCGGTCGGGTCGGCGGAGCCGGGGGCGGCCCCCTCGGTGGCCTGTTGGACGGGCGCGGCATGCACCGGGGCCGGCGTGGCCCTGTCGGTTCCGGCATCGCCGGTCGCCGTGCCGGTCGCCGGGCCGGTCGTGCGGGCGTTGGGCGCGCCGTCCGCCGCTCCGGTCACCGCTCCGTCCGCCGCCGGACGGGCCGGAGTCGACACCGTACGGCTCCCCGTCGGCGCCGGCCGGGTGCTCGTCGGCGCCGGCCGGGTGCTCGTCGCGACCGCGAGGGCCTCCGCGAGGCCGCCCATCTCGACGTGGACGACGACGACGGGCTTCGCCGGGGCGGGGACGGACGCGACGGCCTCGCGCAGGGAGGCCGCGAGGACCTCCCCGTCGCCGGACTCGGTGGCACCGTTCTCCCCGACCCACGGGATCGCGGTCACCACGACCGCGTCGGACGTCTCGTCCGCGAGCGCCGCCGCCAGCGCGTCCCGGAAGTCCGTCGGGCCCGCCGCGGTCGTCAGGTCGAGCGGCCGCAGCGGACGCAGCCCCTCGGTCAGGCACGCGTCGTACGTGAGGAGGCCGAGCGACTCGGAGTTGCCGAGGATCGCGACCCTGGGCCCGGCCGGCAGCGGCTGGGCGGCGAGGAGCAGTCCGGCGTCCACGAGTTCGGTGACCGTGTCGACGCGGATCACCCCGGCCTGGCGCAGCAGCGCGGAGACCGTGGCGTGCGGGATGCGGGTGACGGGCACCCGGTGGCCGGGCGGCGCGCTGCCGCTGTGCCGGGCGCCCTTGACGACCACGACGGGTTTGACCGCGGCGGTGCGGCGGGCCAGCCGGGTGAACTTCCGGGGATTGCCGATCGACTCCAGATAGAGGAGGACGACGTCCGTCCCCGGGTCGTCGTACCAGTGCTGGAGGAAGTCGTTGCCGGAGACGTCGGCGCGGTTGCCGGCCGAGATGAAGGAGGAGAGCCCCGCGCCGTGCCGGTGGAGCCCGGCGAGGAGCGCGATCCCGATCGCGCCGGACTGGGTGAAGAGCCCGATCCGCCCGGCGGCCGGCATGTGGGGGGCGAGCGAGGCGTTGAGCCGGACGTCCTCGGAGGTGTTGATGATCCCGAAGGCGTTGGGCCCGATGATCCGCATCCCGTACGAGCGGGCCTGCCGTACGAGCTGGCGCTGCCGCTCCCGGCCGGCCGGGCCGCTCTCCGCGTACCCGGCGGAGAGGACGACGAGGCCCCGCACCCCGTGCTCGCCGCAGTCGGCGACGACCTCCGGCACCCGCTCGGCGGGGACCGCGACGATCGCCAGGTCCACCGGTTCGCCGATGGCGCCGACGGAGGGGTGGGCGGGAATGCCGTCGAGCTCGGCGGGCCCGTCGGTGAGCGCGGCGTTCACCGCGTGGACGCGGCCGGTGAAACCGGCGCCGAGGAGGTTGCGGAGGACGGTCCGGCCGACGCCGCCGGGTGCGCGCCCGGCGCCGACGACGACGACGGACCGGGGGGTGAGGAGCCGCTGGACTGATCGCGCCTCCGCCCGCTGCTCCCGCGCGCGCTGGACGGCGAGGGAGCGGACGGTCGGTTCGAGGTCGAGGTGGAGCCGTACGGAGCCGTCCTCGAAGCTCCGCTTCTGGGTGTAGCCCGCGTCGGTGAAGACCTTGATCATCTTGTTGTTGGCGGGGAGCACCTCCGCGGCGAAGCGCCGGATGTCCCGCTCGCGCGCGACCGCCGCGATGTGTTCGAGGAGGGCGGAGGCGACTCCGCGCCCCTGGTGCGCGTCCTGGACGAGGAAGGCGACCTCGGCCTCGTCGGCCGGTCCCGAGGCGGGCATGCCCCGGTCGTCGATGCGGTCGTAGCGGACGGTGGCGATGAACTCCCCGCCCACGGTCGCGGCGAGGCCCACCCGGTCGACGAAGTCGTGATGGGTGAACCGGTGGACGTCCTTGGCGGAGAGCCGGGGGTAGGGCGCGAAGAAGCGGTAGTACTTCGACTCGTCCGACACCTGCTCGTAGAAGCTGACCAGCCGGTCGGCGTCATCGGCGGTGATGGGCCTGATGCGCGCGGTGCCGCCGTCCCGGAGCACCACGTCGGCCTCCCAGTGATCGGGATAGGCGTGCTCCGGTGATGCCGGTCGATCCGCCGCTTCCGACTGCTCCGACGCGCTCTGCATGGGGCCAGCCTACGGCCGGTGTACGACACCGGCACCGGTCGCGCGGCAGGGGCGTGCCGTGCAAGGTGGGGAGGACCGAAAGGCGGTCCGATCCGGGCCGAAGGTCGGCACGAGCACCGCGCGTCCCGTGAGAGACTGGTCTAGACAACCCGCTTGAGACTTGAAGGGCAACACCATGGCTGAGCGCCGCGTCAACGTCGGCTGGGCCGAGGGCCTCCACGCCCGCCCCGCGTCCATCTTCGTCCGTGCCGCCACGGCTTCCGGCGTTCCGGTGACGATCGCCAAGTCCGACGGCAACCCCGTGAACGCCGCCTCGATGCTCGCGGTGCTCGGCCTGGGCGCGCAGGGCGGCGAGGAGATCACCCTCGCTTCGGACGCCGACGGCGCCGAGGCCGCGCTGGACCGTCTCGCGAAGCTGGTCGCCGAGGGGCTCGACGAGCTCCCCGAGACCGTCTGACCCCGCCTTTCCCGTACGACGAGACCGCGGCCGCCGGAATTCCGGCAGCCGCGGTTTTCGCTTTTCCGAAACTTACGGAAACTCACGGAACCTTCCGGAATCCTCTGGAGCCTTCCGATGCCGATGTTTTCAGGCAGCACAATTCGGCTCCAGCGAATTTCTCTTCTTTGTATACGGTGCGCATGTTAATTCCGGCCGCTCGCCGTGTTGACGACATGTTGCGAAACCCTCACGCGCCCGCGCTCCGGCTTTTTGAGCCGGTGCAGCCCCAGCGAGCGCTCCGCGTGCAGCGCGGTCAGCGCCCTGGCCCGCTCGGCGTCGCCCCGCGCGACCGCGTCCACGATGGCGCCGTGCTCGGACCAGGCCTCCACGGCGTGGGCGGGCTGGTCGACCGCGTACATCCAGGCGATCTTGTGCCGCAGCTGGGTGAGCAGCGCCGTCAGGGCCGGACTGCCCGAGGCCTGCGCGAGCGTCTCGTGGAACCAGCCGCCGAGTGAGCGCAGGTCCTCGCCCTGGCCGCGCCTGGCCCGCTCCTGACCCAGTCTGACCAGGCCGCGCAACACCTTCAGGTGCGCCTCGGTGCGGCGCTGCGCGGCGCGGGCGGCGCCCAGGGGTTCGAGCAGGGCCCGCATGTCGAGCAGATCGGCCGCCTCCTGCTCCGTGGGCTCGGCGACATGGGCGCCGGCGTGGCGGCGGGTGACGACGAAGCCCTCGGACTCCAGGGTGCGCAGGGCCTCGCGGACCGGGACGCGGGAGACCCCGTAGCGTCGCGCGAGCTGCTCCTCGGTCAGCCGCGCGCCCCGCTCGAAGACACCGGAGACGATGTCGTCCCGGATCGCCGTGCATACCGATTGCGCGGGAACGCGCATGTCCGACCTCCGCCTTGATCCGCGAGAGACAATTCGAGCGACGCCTGTTCTGCGTCTGTTCCGCAAGTGTCCTGCGACTCTATTGCAGCAGGCCGGAATTTCCGATGGCCCCATGGAATCCGGCGATATGTTTCGGGCAGCGAAAAGCCCCGGCTCAGTACGAGCCGGGGCTTTTGCGACGCGATCCGCCGGGTGTCAGAGGCTGACGCCGCGGGCGCGGAGGTACGAGATGGGGTTCAGGTCGGAGCCGTACTCGGAGCTCGTCCGCGCCTCGAAGTGGAGGTGCGGGCCGGTCGAGTTGCCGGACGAGCCCGAGACGCCTATCTGCTGGCCCGGCTCGACGGTCTGGCCGACGTAGACCCCGATGGACGAGAGGTGACCGTACTGGGTGTACGTGCCGTCGTTCATCTGGATGACGATGTTGTTGCCGTACGCGCCGCCCCAGCCGGCCTCGACGACGGTGCCGGAGCCGACGGAGACGACCGAGCTGCCGTAGGAGGCGTGGAAGTCGATGCCGGAGTGGCTGCCGGAGGACCAGAGCGAGCCGCCGGTCTTGTACCCGGTGGTCACGTACGAGCCGGCCACGGGGAGCTGGAAGGAGTTGAGGCGGCGGCGCTCGGCCTCGCGGGCGGCGCGCTCGCGGTCCTCGCGGACCTCCTTGGCGCGGGCCTCGGCCTTGCGCTTCGCCTCGGCACGAGCCTCGGCCTGGGCCTTCGCCTTGGCGATGGCCTCGAAGGCCTCCTGCTCCTGGGCGGCGGCCTGGGCGTCGATCCGGTCCGCGAGCGAGTCCTCGGTGATCACCTGCGTGAGGCCGGTGTCCTCGACGGAGCGGTTGTCCGTGTCGGCGGCGAGCGCCGGGGAGGCGAAGGTTCCGATGACGCCGGTGGTGGCGAGCGTCGCTACGCCGGCGATGCCCACGCTGCGGCGTGCCATCCGGCTCGGACCACGATGCTTCCCGGTGGCACGGGTGAACGCCATGTAGGGGCTGATCCTTTCCTTCCTTCTCGCCTACCGGGTTAGCTGACGGGTTCGGAGCAGGAAGGTCTCCTACGAGCCCCTCCGCACATGGCGAAGGCGCCCGATTCACCCCAGGGACTGTGTGGGTCCCCGGCTCCCCAGGCTCGCGCCTGACGGGGACTCGGCGATGACTGTCCGCTGCCGCGACTGCGGCACGTGCACTGACGAACAGCCGGACCGACGCTATGCGGATCATCTTTCAATCACCAAACAGACACGCCTGTTTGTAAGACATGCCACAGGGCAGACGGTCACCCTTGCTCCCAATCCGGACAAAGCGGAAGGCCTCGACGAAAGCGGGACGTCGAGGCCTTCCGCCGGTGATCGGCGCGGGCGATCAGCCGGTCACGACGGTGACTTCACCGATGCCGAGCGCACGCACCGGCTCCGCGATCTCCGTCGCGTCGCCCACGAGCACGGTGACGAGCCGGTCCACCGGGAAGGCGTTGACCACGGCGGCGGTCGCCTCGACCGTGCCCGTCTCGGCGAGCCGCGCGTACAACTGGGCCTGGTAGCCGTCCGGGAGGTGCTGCTCGACCTGGTCGGCGAGCGTCGCGGCGACCGAGGCGGCCGTCTCGTACTTGAGCGGCGCCACGCCCACCAGGTTCTGCACGGCCGTCTCGCGCTCGGCGTCGGTGAGGCCCTCCGCCGCGAGGGTCCGGAGCACCTTCCACAGGTCGTCAAGTGCCGGGCCGGTGTTGGGGGTGTCCACCGAGCCGCTGATGGCGAGCATCGAGGCGCCGTTCCCCTCGGCGTCCGAGCGGAGCACCTGGCCGAAGGCCCGCACGCCGTACGTGTAGCCCTTCTCCTCGCGCAGGACCCGGTCGAGCCGCGAGGTCAGCGTGCCGCCGAGGCAGTACGTGCCGAGGACCTGGGCCGCCCAGACGCTGTCGTGGCGGTCCGGACCGATCCGGCCGATCAGCAACTGGGTCTGGACCGCGCCCGGACGGTCGACGATGACGACCCGTCCGGTGTCGTCGGCGGTGATCGGCGGCATCGGCAGCGCCTCGGCCGGCTCGCCCGTCCAGGCGCCCAGCGTCTCGGCGAGGACCTTCTCCAGGTCGACGCCCGTCAGGTCGCCCACCACCACGGCGGTGGCCGTGCCGGGGCGGACGTACGCCTCGTAGAAGGCGCGGACCGCGGCGGCGTCGATCGCGGCGACCGTCTCCTCCGTGCCCTGACGCGGCCGGGACATCCGGGCCGCGGCCGGGAAGAGCTCCTTGGAGAGCTGCTTGGCGGCGCGGCGGCTCGGGTTGGCCGTCTCGTGCGGGATCTCGTCGAGGCGGTTGCGCACGAGGCGCTCGATCTCGGTGTCCAGGAAGGCCGGGGCGATCAGCGCCTCGGAGAGCAGCCCGAGCGCCTTGGGCAGCCGGGAGACCGGCACCTCCAGGGAGACCCGTACGCCCGGGTGGTCCGCGTGCGCGTCGAGCGTGGCGCCGCAGCGCTCCAGCTCGGCCGCGAACTCCTCGGCGCCACGCTGGTCCGTGCCCTCGGAGAGCGCGCGGGCCATGATCGTGGCGACGCCGTCGAGACCGGCCGGCTCGGCGTCCAGCGGGGCCGGCAGGAAGATCTCCACGGCCACGACCTGCTGGCCGGGGCGGTGGCTGGTCAGCACCGTCAGACCGTTGGCCAGGGAGCCGCGGTCCGGGGCCGGGAAGGCCCAGGGCCGGGCGACGCCCGGCTCGGGCTGCGGGTGGAAGTCCATGCTCGTCAAAGACACGGCAGCGTCGGTCACTGGTCCGCTCCCTCTTCCTCGTCGCTGTCGCTCTCGCTCTGTTCGGTGGCCACCGGCTCGTAGACGAGCACCGCGCGGTTGTCGGGGCGCAGCCGGGCCTTGGCGGCCGCCTGCACCTCCTCCGCGGTGATGTCGAGGACCCGGTCGACGGCGGTGAGGGCGAGCTGCGGGTCGCCGAACAGCACGGCGAACCGGCACAGTTCGTCGGCGCGGCCCGCGACGGTGCCGAGCCGGTCGAGCCACTCGCGCTCCAACTGGGCCTGCGCGCGCTCCATCTCCTCGGCCGTGGGGCCCTCGGCGGCGAACCGGGCGAGCTCCTCGTCGACGGCCGCCTCGATCTGCGGGACCTCGACGCCGCCGGAGGTCTTGACGTCCAGCCAGCCCAGCGAGGGGGCCCCGGCGAGCCGCAGCAGGCCGAAGCCGGCGGCGACGGCCGTCCGGTCCCGGCGGACCAGGCGGTTGTGCAGGCGGGAGGACTCGCCGCCGCCGAGGACCGTCAGGGCCAGGTCGGCGGCGTCGCACTCGCGCGTGCCGTCGTGCGGCAGCCGGTAGGCGGCCATGAGCGCGCGGGCCGGGACCTCCTCGACGAGGACCACGCGCTGCTCCCCGCCCATGACGTCGGGCAGCGAGCCGTCACGCGGGGGCAGCTTGCCGTCGTGGGAGGGGATCGAGCCGAAGTACTTCTCGACCCAGGCGAGGGTCTGCTCCGGGTCGATGTCGCCGACGACCGAAAGCACCGCGTTGTTCGGCGCGTAGTACGTGCGGAAGAAGGCCCGCGCGTCCTCCAGCGTCGCCGCGTCCAGGTCGGCCATGGAGCCGATCGGCGTGTGGTGGTACGGGTGGCCCTCCGGGTAGGCCAGCGCGGTCAGCTTCTCGAAGGCCGTGCCGTACGGCACGTTGTCGTACCGCTGGCGGCGCTCGTTCTTGACGACGTCCCGCTGGTTCTCCATGGACTCGTCGTCCAGGGCGGCGAGCAGCGAGCCCATGCGGTCGGCCTCCAGCCAGAGCGCGAGCTCCAGCTGGTGGGTGGGCATGGTCTCGAAGTAGTTGGTGCGCTCGAAGCTCGTCGTGCCGTTGAGCGAGCCGCCCGCGCCCTGCACCAGCTCGAAGTGCCCGTTCCCCTGGACCTGCTTCGAGCCCTGGAACATCAGGTGCTCGAAGAGGTGGGCGAGGCCCGTGCGGCCCTCGACCTCGTGGCGCGAACCGACGTCGTACCAGAGGCAGACCGCGGCGACCGGGGTCAGGTGGTCCTCCGAGAGCACCACGCGCAGGCCGTTCGCCAACCGGTGCTCGGTCGCTGTCAGGCCGCCGGAGCCGGCCTCGGCCGTGGCCGTGTGACCCATGGGCATGTACGTCCCTTCGATCGCGATGTGAAAAAGTCCTGCCACTGTATGCAAGCGCGCCGACACCTGGCGAAGTTCCCGCCCCTTCCAGATGTCCCTCTTCCGGGTCGCGGTCGGCGTTGTCGGTGGCACGGTCCACAATGGTCCGCGTCAGATCAACCTTGTTGGTGAAGGAGCCGCAGCCGCGATGGCCCGCCGCAGCACGAAGACACCGCCGCCGGACGACGCGTACGAGGAGAGGATCCTCGACATCGACGTCGTCGACGAGATGCAGGGCTCCTTCCTCGAGTACGCGTACTCGGTGATCTACTCGCGCGCTCTCCCCGACGCCCGCGACGGCATGAAGCCCGTCCAGCGCCGCATCGTCTACCAGATGGGCGAGATGGGGCTCCGGCCCGACCGCGGGTTCGTGAAGTGCGCCCGCGTCGTCGGCGAGGTGATGGGCAAGCTCCACCCGCACGGCGACGCGTCCATCTACGACGCCATGGTCCGCATGGCGCAGCCCTTCTCCATGCGGCTGCCCCTCGTCGACGGCCACGGCAACTTCGGCTCCCTCGGCAACGACGACCCGCCCGCCGCCATGCGGTACACGGAGTCGCGGATGGCTCCGGCCGCGCTGATGATGACCGAGTCCATCGACGAGGACACGGTCGACTTCACGCCGAACTACGACGGCCAGGAGCAGGAGCCGGTGGCACTGCCCGCCGCCTATCCGAACCTGCTGGTCAACGGCGCGTCCGGGATCGCGGTCGGCATGGCGACGAACATGCCGCCGCACAACCTCGGCGAGGTGATCGCGGCGGCCCGCCATCTGATCCGCCACCCGGGCGCCGACCTCGAGACGCTGATGCGCTTCGTGCCCGGCCCCGACCTGCCGACCGGCGGCCGGATCGTCGGCCTGTCCGGCATCAAGGACGCGTACGAGAACGGCCGCGGCACGTTCAAGATCCGCGCCACGGCCACCGTGGACAACGTGACGGCGCGCCGCAAGGGCATCGTCGTGACCGAGCTGCCCTTCACGGTCGGCCCCGAGAAGGTCATCTCCAAGATCAAGGACCTCGTCGGCTCCAAGAAGCTCCAGGGCATCGCCGACGTCAAGGACCTCACGGACCGCAACCACGGCCTGCGTCTCGTCATCGAGATCAAGAACGGCTTCGTGCCGGAGGCGGTCCTGGAGCAGCTCTACAAGCTGACGCCGATGGAGGAGTCCTTCGGCATCAACAACGTGGCGCTGGTGGACGGTCAGCCGCTCACGCTCGGCCTCAAGGAGCTCCTGGAGGTCTACCTCGACCACCGCTTCGAGGTCGTCCGGCGCCGCTCCGAGTTCCGCCGGACCAAGAAGCGCGACCGGCTGCACCTGGTGGAGGGCCTGCTCGTCGCGCTCCTCGACATCGACGAGGTCATCCGGCTCATCCGGGAGAGCGACAACTCCGCCCAGGCCAAGGAGCGCCTGAAGGAGCGCTTCTCCCTGAGCGAGATCCAGACGCAGTACATCCTGGACACCCCGCTGCGCCGCCTCACCAAGTTCGACCGCATCGAGCTGGAGACCGAGCGCGACCGGCTCAACGGCGAGATCGACGAGCTGACCGGCATCCTGGACTCCGACGCGGAGCTGCGGAAGCTGGTCTCGGCGGAACTGGCCGCGGTCGGCAAGAAGTTCGCCACCGACCGGCGGACCGTCCTGCTCGAATCGGCGGGCGCGCCCGTCGCGTCCGTCCCCCTGGAGGTCGCGGACGACCCGTGCCGGGTGCTGCTCTCCTCGACGGGTCTGCTGGCCCGTACGGCGACGGCGGAGCTGCCGCCGGCCGACCCGGACGCGCCGCGCACCAAGCACGACCTGATCGTGTCGGCGGTGGCCGCCACCCAGCGCGGTGACGTCGGCGCGGTGACCTCGTCCGGCCGGCTGCTGCGGGTCGCGGTGATCGACCTGCCGCAGCTCCCGGACACCGCGGCCGCCCCCAGCCTCGCGGGCGGCGCCCAGCTCTCGGAGTTCCTGTCCCTGGAGGCGGACGAGTCGGTGGTCTGCCTGACCACGCTCGACGAGTCCTCGCCGGGTCTCGCGCTCGGCACGCTGCAGGGCGTGGTGAAGCGCGTGGTGCCGGACTACCCGGCGAACAAGGACGAGCTGGAGGTCATCACCCTCAAGGACGGCGACCGGATCGTCGGCGGGACCGAGCTGCGGACGGGCGAGGAGGACCTGGTCTTCATCACCTCCGACGCCCAGCTGCTGCGCTACCCGGCCGCGCAGGTACGGCCCCAGGGCCGGCCGGCCGGCGGCATGGCGGGCGTCAAGCTGACCCAGGGCGCCGAGGTGCTCTCGTTCACGGCCGTGGACCCGGCGGTGGACGCCGTGGTCTTCACCGTCGCGGGCTCCACCGGCACGCTGGACGCCTCGGCGGGTACGTCGGCGAAGCTGACCCCCTTCGACCAGTACCCGCGCAAGGGCCGCGCGACGGGCGGTGTGCGCTGCCAGCGGTTCCTGAAGGGCGAGGACGTCCTGATCCTGGCCTGGGCGGGCGCCACTCCGGCGCGGGCCGCGCAGAAGAACGGGACCCCGGTGCCGCTGCCGGAGGTGGACCCGCGCCGTGACGGCTCGGGCGTCCCGCTGCCCCAGCCGGTCGAGGTGCTGGCGGGCCCGGCGAGCTAGCGCTCCGTCGGACGGAAAGCCGGACGGAAAGCCGGACGGGAAGCCGGACGGGAAGCCGGACGAGGAAGCCGAGGAGGAACCGGACGGGAGCGGGAGCCTAGCTCTCGTCCGGTTCCTCGTCCGCCTGTCGTACGTACCGCAGGACGCCCCACATGCTGTGCTCGTCGGGGGCGTCCTGCGGGCCGTTCTGCTCGCATCCGGCGAGCTCCTTGCGCAGGCCGGCGGCGTCGATGCCGGAGCCGATCAGGACGAGCTGGGTGAGCCGCTCCTCCCCCGCGGGCCACGGCTCGGGGTAGAAGCGCAGGAAACGGCCGACGGCGTGCACCGTGTAGCGGTTGACGGGGTCGGCGGCGCCGAGGTCGACGAAGCCCTTGATCCGGTACAGGCCTTCGGGCCGCCCGTCCAGGAAGGCCATGAGCCGGCGCGGGTGGAGCGGGGTCGGCGCGGTCAGGGAGACCGTCTCGTACGCCGCGTGCGGGTGGGCGTGGGCCTCGTCCTCGGGGCCGTACAGGATGTCCTCGATGGACATCTGGCCCTCGATCTCGTCCTCGGGCACGACCCGGTCGAAGAGCAGCTCCGGATCGACCCGTCCGTGCGAGGCGTCGACCACGACGGCCTTCCCGGCGAGCTCGCCCACCGTCTCGCGGACGGCGGACAGCTCGTCCGCGGAGACCCGGTCCGCCTTGTTCACGACGACGAGGTCGGCGATCGTGAGGTGCCGGTCGGTCTCGGGGTGCCGCTGCCGGGTGGCCCGGAACTCGGCCGCGTCGACGACCTGGACGAGCCCGCCGTAGACGATCCGCTCGTTCTCGCTGGCGAGGACCATACGGACCAGTTCCTGCGGCTCGGCGAGCCCGCTGGCCTCGATGACGATCACGTCGAGCCGGGACTCGGGCCGGGTCAGGACCTCCAGGTACTCGTCGAGCTCGCTCGCGTCGACCGCGCAGCACAGGCAGCCGTTGCCGAGGGAGACGGTGGAGCCCACCTGCCCCGCGACGGTCATCGCGTCGATGCCGATGTCCCCGAAGTCGTTGACCATGACCCCGATCCGGGTGCCCCGGGCGCTGCGCAGCAGATGGTTGAGGAGCGTGGTCTTCCCGGCCCCGAGAAACCCGGCGAGGACGACGACGGGGATCTGCTGCGTGGTCAAGGGTCGTGCCTCCGGTCGCGGGTTCCTTCCCACGGCCGTGGGAAAGCCCCAGGATAGGCGGGATCGTCCGGCGCCGGCCCGGAGGTGGCGGTGCCCCGGGCCCCCGTGCGGCCCCGTATTTCCGGTCCCGGGTCCCGGCCGCTTACCTTTTCTGGCATGAGCCCCGCACAGACCAGCCCCGCGCGGCCCCTCGCGCGCCGTCGGCGGTTCGGGTGGCCCCGGCGGGTGTTCGCGCAGGTCCTGCTGATGCAGCTGGCCATCGCGACCGGTGTGACCGTCCTCGCCACCGGTCTCTTCCTCGCCCCGCTGAGCGCCCAGCTCGACGACCAGGCCATGCGGCGGGCCCTGGCCATCGCCGAGACCACCGCCTCCCCCGGGCTCGCCGCCGACCTCACCGGCACCCCGCCCTCCGCGCGGGGCCCGGTGCAGACGGAGGCCGAGCGGATCCGGGTGTCCACGGGCGCCGAGTACGTGGTGGTCATGGACACCCGAGGGGTGCGCTGGTCGCACACCGACCCCGCCCAGATCGGCCGGCGCGTCTCCACCGACCCGAGCGCCGTCCTCGCCGGGCGCGAGGTGATGGAGATCGACAGCGGGACGCTCGGCCGCTCGGCGCGCGGCAAGGCGCCGCTGCGCGACGCGGACGGCCGGATCGTCGGCGCGGTCTCCGTCGGCATCGAGTACGACAGCGTCCGCGACCGGCTCCTCGCCGCGATCCCGGGCCTCCTCGCGTACGCGGGCGGGGCGCTCGCGGCCGGGGCCCTCGCCGCGTACCTGATCTCCCGCCGGCTCCAGCGGCAGACTCACGACCTGGCCTTCTCCGACATCTCCGCGCTGCTCGCCGAGCGCGAGGCCATGCTGCACGGCATCCGGGAGGGTGTCGTGGCCATCGACCGCACCGGCTCCGTACGGCTCGTCAACGACGAGGCGCAGCGGCTCCTCGGGCTCGGCCCCGAGGCGGCGGGCCGGCCCGTGGACGAGGTCCTCGGGAAGGGCCGTACCGCCGACGTCCTCACGGGCCGGGTCACGGGCGAGGACCTCGTCACCGTCCAGGGCCACCGGGTGCTGATCGCCAACCGGATGCCCACGGACGACGGCGGCGCCGTCGCGACCCTGCGCGACCGCACCGAGCTGGAGCGGCTCGGACGCGAGCTGGACTCGACGCGGGGCCTGATCGACGCCCTCCGCGCCCAGGACCACGAGCACGCCAACCGGCTGCACACCCTGCTCGGTCTCCTGGAGCTGGACATGCACGAGGAGGCGGTCGAGTTCGTCACCGAGGTCGTCGGAGTGCACCGGGCCACCGCCGAGCAGGTCACGGAGAAGGTCCACGACCCGCTGCTCGCCGCGCTCCTGGTCGGCAAGGCGACCGTCGCCGCCGAGCGCGGTGTGTCGCTGCGGATCTCCCCGGAGTCCCTGCTGCCCGACCGGCTCGTCGACCCCCGCGAGCTGGTCACGGTCGTCGGCAATCTGGTCGACAACGCCCTGGACGCCGTCGCGGGCACGCCCGGCGCCGGGATCGAGGTCGCGTTCCGCACGGAGGGCCGTACGGTCGTGCTGCGGGTCACGGACAGCGGCCCCGGCGTCCCCGAGGAGCGCCGTGAGCTGATCTTCACCGAGGGCTGGTCGACGAAGGAGCCGCCGTCCCACGGCAGGCGCGGGCTCGGGCTCGCGTTCGTCCGCCGGCTGGCCGAGCGCAGGGGCGGCACGGCCCGCGTGGCCGGGGGCCCGGGCGGGGGCGCGGAGTTCACCGTCGTCCTCCCGGACGCCCTGACGGAGCCGGAGCCCGGCGGAACCGCCCTCTCCCCCGAGCCCGCAGGGGAGGCGCGATGATCGACGTGCTCGTGGTGGACGACGACGTGCTGGTGGCGCGGATCAACGCCGCGTACGTCGCCAAGGTCCCCGGCTTCCGCGTCTCGGCCATAGCCCACTCGACCGCCGAGGCACTGACGGCCCTGGCCGAGCATCCGGTGGACCTGATCCTCCTGGACCACTACCTGCCGGACGAGAACGGTCTGGCCGCCGTACGAGAGCTCCGCGCGCGCGGCCACCAGTGCGACGTGATCATGGTGACGGCCGCCCGGGACGTGGCCACCGTGCAGGCGGCGATGCGCCACGGCGCCCTCCAGTACCTGGTCAAGCCGTTCAACTTCGCCGGGCTGCGGACCAAGCTGGAGGCGTACGCGGCGCTGCGGCGCGCCCTGGGCGGCGGGGGCGAGGCGGAACAGTCCGAGGTGGACCGGATCTTCGGCGTCCTGGCGGCGGGCACGGTCGCCCCCGACCTGCCGAAGGGGCACTCCCCCACCACGGCCGAGCTGGTCCGGCAGGTCCTGCTCGCCGCCGGCGGACCGCTCTCCGCGCAGGAGATCGCCGAGCGGGCCGGCGTGAGCCGCCAGACCGCGCAGCGCTACCTCAAGCTCCTCGAACGCACCGGCCGGGTGAGCCTCTCCCTCCGGTACGGCGAGACGGGCCGCCCCGAGCACCGGTACGCCTGGGCGTCCTCACCGCCCGCCGCCTGAGGCCCCCGTAGGGGGCTCGCCAGGAAAGGGGCCCGACAGGGGGCACGGAGGGGCCCGCAGGGCGCCTGAAGGGGCCCTTGCGCCTCAGACCGCCCCGGCCCCGGTCAGCGCCCGGACCTCGGTCTCGGCGTGCCGCGCCGCGTCGGACGGCTCGGCCGAGGTGACCGTACCGATCCAGCCCGCGAGGAATCCGAGCGGGATGGAGACCACGCCGGGGTTCTGCAGCGGGAAGACGTGGAAGTCGACACCGGGGAACAGCGCCTCCGGGCTGCCCGAGACGACCGGCGACAGCAGGACGAGCAGCACGGCGGGGACCAGCCCGCCGTACACCGACCAGACCGCGCCCCGGGTGGTGAACCTCCGCCAGAACAGCGAGTAGAGCAGCACGGGCAGGTTGGCGGAGGCGGCGACCGCGAAGGCGAGGCCGACGAGGAAGGCCACGTTGAGGTCGCGGGCGAGCAGCCCGAGGCCGATCGCGGCGGCGCCGATCCCGGCGGCCGCGAACCGCGCCACGGTCACCTCGCTGTACTGCCGCTTCGCGTGCCGGCGCCGCAGCGAGCTGTACAGGTCGTGGGCGACGGAGGCCGAGGAGGCGAGCGTGATCCCGGCGACGACGGCGAGGATGGTCGCGAAGGCGACGGCGGCGACGACGGCGAAGAGCACGGTGCCGCCGGTGGAGCCCGCGCCGCCGCCGAGGTCGAGCGCGAGCAGCGGGATGGCGGTGTTCCCCGACGCGCTGGAGGCGCGGACCTCGGCGGGCCCGATCAGGGCGGCCGCGCCGAAGCCGAGCACGATGGTCATCAGGTAGAAGCTGCCGATGAGGCCGATGGACCAGACGACGGAACGGCGGGCGGCCCGGGCAGTGGGCACGGTGTAGAAGCGCGACAGGATGTGCGGCAGGCCGGCGGTGCCCAGGACCAGGGCGATGCCGAGGCTGATGAAGTCGAGGCGCGCGGTCCAGTCCCCGCCGTAACGCAGGCCGGGGGCGAGGAAGCCCCGCCCGTGGCCGCTGCGGTCGGCCGCGGTCGAGAGCAGGCTGTTCACGTCGCCGTGGAAGCGGAGCAGGACGAGGACGGTGAGCGCGATCGTGCCCGCCATGAGCAGGACCGCCTTGACGATCTGGATCCAGGTGGTGGCCCGCATGCCGCCGAGCGACACGTAGATCACCATCAGCGCCCCCACGCCGATCACGGTCCAGGAGCGGGCCGCCTCGCTGGTGCCGCCGAGCAGCAGCGCGACCAGGCTTCCGGCGCCGACCATCTGCGCCACCAGATAGAGCACGGAGACGGCCACGGAGGACGTTCCGGCGGCGATCCGCACCGGCCGCTCGGACATCCGCGCGGCGACGACGTCCGCGAGCGTGAACCGCCCGCAGTTGCGGACGAGTTCCGCGACCAGCAGGAGGACGACGAGCCAGGCGACGAGGAAGCCGACGGAGTACAGCATGCCGTCGTAGCCGTAGAGCGCGATCAGCCCGGAGATGCCGAGGAAGGAGGCCGCGGACATGTAGTCGCCGGCGATGGCGAAACCGTTCTCCAGAGGCGAGAACAGCCTGCCTCCGGCGTAGAACTCCTCCGCCGATCCGTGCCGGTTGCGGCTCACCCAGGTGGTGATCCCCAACGTGACGGCGATGAAGACGCTGAAGAGCACGAGCGCCAGGGTCTGGTGGTTGCCGCTCACCGCTGCGCCGCCCCTCGGGTCATCTCCTGCGTGTCCCAGCGCAGTTCCAGGGCCGCCCGGTCCCGGCGCAGCCGCGCGTGGCGCGCGTACGCCCAGGTCAGCAGGAAGGTGGTGAGGAACTGTCCGAGCCCCGCGATCATCGCCACGTTCACCGCGCCGGCGACCGGCCGGGCCATGAGCCCGGGGGCCGCGGTCGCCGCGACGACGTACGCGAGGTACCAGAGCAGGAACGCGAGGGCGGCCGGGAAGACGAACCGGCGGTAGCGGCGGCGCACTTCCTGGAACGCGGGGCTCCGCTGGACCTCCAGGTAGATCTCCGCCGCGCTGGGATCGCGCTGTCGCGGCACTGCCGTGTCGTACTGCTCCACCGGCCAACTCTCCTTGTCAGCGAACCGTTTCGGTCGCGTGCCCAAGGATGGACAGAGCGGGAAGATCCCGGACTCTTCTCCTCCCTCACTTCACCCCATCAGGTGACAGTTCTCCCCTGTGGCCTGACCGGGCCGTGCTGATATGCGTACCGCACGGCCCGGTCTGTCGGCGGCCCTTGCCCTTGGCGCCGGTCAGGCGTCGATGCGCGAGCGGTCGAGGGTCGCCGCCGAGCTGGTGATGAACTCCTTGCGGGGCGCCACGTCGTTGCCCATGAGGAGGTCGAAGACCTGCTCCGCCGAGTCCAGGTCCCCGATGTTGATCCGGCGCAGGGTGCGGTGGCGCGGGTCCATCGTGGTCTCCGCGAGCTGGTCGGCGTCCATCTCGCCCAGACCCTTGTAGCGCTGGATGGAGTCCTTGTAGCGGACCCCCTTCCGCTGGAACTCCAGCAGGGTCTGGCGCAGCTCGTTGTCCGAGTACGTGTAGACGTACTTGTCCTGGCCCTTCTTGGGCTGGACGAGCTCGATCCGGTGCAGCGGGGGCACGGCGGCGAAGACGCGTCCGGCCTCGACCATCGGCCGCATGTAGCGCTGGAAGAGCGTCAGCAGCAGGCAGCGGATGTGCGCGCCGTCGACATCGGCGTCGACCAGCAGGACGATCTTTCCGTAGCGGGCGGCGTCGATGTCGAAGGTGCGGCCCGAGCCCGCTCCTATCACCTGGATGATCGCCCCGCACTCGGCGTTCTTGAGCATGTCCGAGACCGAGGACTTCTGGACGTTGAGGATCTTGCCCCGGATCGGCAGCAGGGCCTGGAACTCGCTGTTGCGCGCGAGCTTGGCCGTGCCGAGGGCCGAGTCGCCCTCGACGATGAAGAGCTCGCTGCGCTCCACGTCGTCGCTGCGGCAGTCGGCGAGCTTGGCCGGCAGCGAGGAGGACTCGAGCGCGGTCTTCCTGCGCTGCGCGTCCTTGTGCTGGCGGGCGGCGATCCGGGTCCTGGCGGCGGCGACGGCCTTGTCCAGGACGGCGCGGGCCTGCGCCTTGGCGTCGCGCTTGGTCGAGGTCAGGAACTCCTTGAGCTCCTTGGCGACCACGTTCGCCACGATCCGGCGGGCGGCGGAGGTCCCCAGGACCTCCTTCGTCTGGCCCTCGAACTGCGGCTCGGCGAGGCGGACCGTCACGACGGCCGTGAGCCCCTCCAGGGCGTCGTCCTTGACGATGTCGTCCTCGGCGACGCGCAGCATCTTGGCCGAGCGGAGCACTTCGTTCACCGTCTTGGTGATGGCCTGCTCGAAGCCGGAGACGTGGGTGCCGCCCTTGGGGGTGGCGATGATGTTGACGAAGGACTTGACCGTGCTGTCGTAGCCGGTGCCCCAGCGCAGGGCGACGTCGACGGCGAGCTCACGGGTGACCTCGGTCGGGGTCATGTGCCCGCGCTCGTCGAGGACCGGGACGGTCTCCTTGAAGGTGCCCGTGCCGGTGAGGCGCTGGATGTCGCAGACGGCCTTGTCCTGCGCGAGGTACTCGCAGAACTCGCTGATGCCTCCGTCGAAGCGGAAGGTCTCCTCGCTCTTGCCGATCCCGGCCAGGTCCCGCTCGTCGCGGACGACGATCGTGAGGCCGGGCACCAGGAAGGCGGTCTGCCGGGCGCGCTGGTGCAGCGTCTCCAGCGAGAGCTTGGCGTCCTTGAGGAAGATCTGCCGGTCCGCCCAGTAGCGGACGCGCGTGCCCGTGCGGGTCTTGGGGACGCGCTTGCCCTTCCGCAGGCCGTTGCCCGGGTCGAAGGGGCTGTCGGGGCCCTGCTCCGTGAAGATGCCGGGGACACCGCGGCGGAAGCTGATCGTGTGCGTGGAGCTGTTCCGGTCGACCTCGACGTCGAGACGGGCCGACAGGGCGTTGACCACGGACGCGCCGACGCCGTGCAGACCGCCGGAGGCGGCGTACGAGCCACCGCCGAACTTTCCGCCGGCGTGCAGCTTGGTCATGACGACCTCGACGCCGGAGAGCCCGGTCTTCGGCTCGACGTCGACCGGGATGCCGCGGCCGTTGTCGCGGACCTCGACGGAGCCGTCGTCGTGGAGGATGACGTCGATGTGGTCGCAGTAGCCGCCGAGGGCCTCGTCGACCGAGTTGTCGATGATCTCCCAGATGCAGTGCATCAGGCCGCGGCTGTCGGTGGACCCGATGTACATACCGGGGCGCTTGCGGACCGCTTCGAGCCCTTCGAGTACGAGCAGGTGCCGCGCGGTGTAGTTGGAACCGTCACGGTCTGCTGTCAGCAGCGCACTGGAAGGCACGGACGTTTCGGCGGTCACGCGGTTCGCTCCTCGCTGAATTTGAAAACTGGCCCGGTGGGGTAAGGCCCGGCGTCGTTCACCGGTCAGAGGGTACCGATGCCTGGTAGAGCCGTTGTCACGCCACCCTCCCCGGTTCCTCATGCTAGTCCAGAGTCGTATGGATGTTCGATCCCTCGAAGGGGTGACGCGAACATCACGTTCCCTTCCAGGCATGAACCATTTAGGCTCCGGGCACGTCCTCATCAACAACCGGCAACCACGCCGGGAGGATGCACCGAGACAAGCAACGCGAAATCCGTAGAGCGAAGCAATACGGCTCATTCGCCGCCAACCGGCAGCAGACAGCCACCTTGGGAAAAAGTTTCGAGGAAAAGCCACGAGCGGGAACGTTTCCGGCCTGGTTGGATGTTGACCCTGGTACGACAGCTCGTCGAGCTAGAGAAGAGGCGACGTGACTACTGTTCTGACCCCCGCGAGCCCCCTGACGGCCGCTGACCGTTGCGACCGCTGCGGCGCCCAGGCATACCTGCGTGTCGTCCTGACCAGCGGAGGTGACTTGCTCTTCTGCGCCCACCACGGCCGCAAGTTCGAGCCGGAACTCAAGAAGATCGCCGCTGAGATACAGGATGAGACGGACCGGCTCACGGACGTGCCGGCCCGCACGACGGGCGACGAGCACTGACGCCTCGCACACCCGACGAGCCCAGAGCCGGTAGCTGTCGCTGACCGGACGACGGGCGGCCACCCCGCAGTCAAGGGGGGTGGCCGCCCGTTCTCGTACCCGTCGTACCGGCGCGCGCCCCGCCGGGGCGCGTCAGATCCGCGCCGGCAGCACCGCCGAGACCCTCGTGTAGACACCCGGGTTCTCCGCCTGCCCACAGCCGCTCCCCCACGACACCAGGCCGACGAGAAGCCCCTTGGCCACCAGCGGTCCCCCGCTGTCGCCCTGGCACGCGTCCGTGCCGCCCTGCGGGTCGCCCGCGCACAGCATCGTCTCGCTGCGGTACGCGACGCCCAAACCGCCCGGGTAAGCCCGCCGGCACGAGGCGTCAGGCAGCACCTGGACGCGAGCCGTCCGCAGCGTGGAGGCGTAGGTCCCGTTGCCGGTCGTGTCACCCCAGCCGTAGACGTCCGCCTCCGTACCGGCCGTGTACGCCGCGTCGCCCGCGCGGGCGACGCCGATCACGTACGACTGCGGCAGCGCGCTCGCCAGCGTCAGCACGGCGAGATCGCCCGAGTTCGTCGTCGGGTCGTAGTCGGGATTGATCCAGGTCTCCGAGATCGCGACCTCCTGCCCGCCCTGCCCGCGCAGCGCGGCACGGCCGGCGATGACCACGAAGTCGCGCACCTCCCACGGCTCGCCGCCGAGGACCTCTCGGCCCAGGCAGTGGGCCGCCGTGAGCACCTTGGTCGGCGCGACGACCACGCCCCCGCAGAACTGCCCCGCCCGGGTACCCCCGAACCGGTCACGACTGGACAGCGCCACGACCCAGGGCGCGTCCGCGATCAGGGCCTGCCGGCCGCCCACGACGACGCTGTCGGCGGCTGCGGGGGCGGCGGTGGCGAGCTGCCCCACCGCCGCCGTGATCAGGCCCAGGGCACCCGTCAAGGCGCGGGTGAAGGGACCACGCATGGAGCCTCCTGACTCTCCGGTGATGTCGGTTCACCCAGCGTCCAGCACGCGTCCGTCCCCTGCACCCGCGCACACGCGAAGGGCCCGGTTCCGCCCTTTCGGGGAACCGGGCCCTTCGCGTGTCGCTCTGTGCCTCGGAAGGATCAGTCGAGGTAGTCGCGCAGGACCTGCGAACGCGACGGGTGACGCAGCTTCGACATCGTCTTCGACTCGATCTGACGGATCCGCTCGCGCGTCACGCCGTAGACCTTGCCGATCTCGTCCAGCGTCTTCGGCTGGCCGTCGGTGAGGCCGAAGCGCATCGAGACGACGCCCGCCTCACGCTCGGAGAGGGTGTCGAGCACGGAGTGCAGCTGCTCCTGGAGGAGCGTGAAGCTCACCGCGTCGGCCGGCACGACCGCCTCGGAGTCCTCGATGAGGTCACCGAACTCGCTGTCACCGTCCTCACCCAGCGGGGTGTGGAGGGAGATCGGCTCGCGGCCGTACTTCTGGACCTCGATGACCTTCTCCGGGGTCATGTCGAGTTCCTTGGCCAGCTCCTCCGGGGTGGGCTCACGGCCCAGGTCCTGGAGCATCTGGCGCTGCACACGCGCGAGCTTGTTGATGACCTCGACCATGTGCACCGGGATACGGATGGTGCGGGCCTGGTCGGCCATGGCGCGGGTGATCGCCTGACGGATCCACCAGGTGGCGTACGTGGAGAACTTGTAGCCCTTGGTGTAGTCGAACTTCTCGACCGCGCGGATCAGACCCAGGTTGCCCTCCTGGATCAGGTCCAGGAAGAGCATGCCGCGGCCGGTGTAGCGCTTGGCCAGGGAGACCACCAGACGGAGGTTGGCCTCCAGGAGGTGGTTCTTGGCCCGGCGGCCGTCCTCGGCGATGATCTCCAGCTCGCGCTTGAGCTTCGGAGCGAGCTTGTCCGAGTTCGCCAGCTTGTCCTCGGCGAACAGACCGGCCTCGATGCGCTTGGCGAGCTCGACCTCCTGCTCGGCGTTGAGCAGCGGGACCTTGCCGATCTGCTTGAGGTAGTCCTTGACCGGGTCGGCCGTGGCACCGGCGACGGCGACCTGCTGCGCCGGAGCGTCGTCCTCGTCCTCGTCGGACAGGACGAAGCCCTTGCTCTCGCCCTCGGTCTCTTCCTCTTCGCCCTTGCCGGGCGCGGCGTCCTCAAGGAGCTCCTCGCCCTCGGCGAGCTCGTCGCCGTCCTTCTTGGACGTGGACTTCTTGGCCGCCGTCTTCTTGGCGACGGTCTTCTTGGCCACCGCCTTCTTGGCGACGGTCTTCTTCGCGGCCGCCTTCTTGGCAGGCGATCCGGCCTCGTCGACCAGATCGTCACCGTCCGCCGCGGAAGCCGTGGCGGACGAGACCGTGGTCTTCGTCACGGTCGTCCTGGCGGTGACGGTCTTGGTGGCGGTGCGCTTGGCCGGGCTCTTCGCAGCGACGCTCTTGCGGGCGCGCTTCGGCGACTCCGCTGCACTGACCATCAGCGTCACACCCTCTTCCTCGAGGATCTGATTGAGGCTGCGCAGAACATTCTTCCACTGGGTTGGCGGAATCTGGTCGGCTTCGAAGGCCCGACGCACGTCATCGCCGGCGATCTGCCCATCAGCCTTTCCCCGCTCGATGAGCGCCATCACAGACTCGGACTCGGCGATCTCCGGCGGGAGCGTACGGGATGTGCTGGCCGACACGAACAACCTCTCGGAACGATGGAAACGGCTTCCGGCCCCGCCCTGGATAGGGCCGGAGCCGACGACCGTCGGCGGGAAATGTGCCGACGGCGCGGGTTGGGCCGGGGAACTGCACAGCGCCTGCAACGGCTGCTGTATTCCTTCCTCGGCTGTCACCTCTTAGGTCATCGCACGGCTCGGAGGAGTGTTACGCCCAATCTTCGTGGCCCGAGTCACACCTCATTCGCGGCGAAACGGCCGAAGCGGTAGATCATGGCACATTCGCGCCGCCGGAACCCTGGCGCCATCCGGGGAATCCCTGACGGGCTCCCCGGACCGCGCTCGGACCCGGCGGCACGTGATGCGTGCGCGTCCGCGCTCCCGGCCACGGCCCGCGGTCAGTGTTCGCGGGGGGCGGGAACGACGCGCTCCACCTCGGGGTGAACGGTCAGCAGCTGACGCATGGCGGCCTCGGCGGCCTGCGCGTCGCCCGCGGCCAGCGCGTCGACGATCCGGGCGTGGTGGCCGAGGCACGCCTCGCTCGGCCGGTCACAGCCCGTGGCGGGACCGCCGGAGACCTGGAGCGCGGAGCCGACGATGCCGGAGAGGTGCTCCAGCATGCGGTTCCCGGCGAGCTGGATGAGCAGGGAGTGGAACTCGGTGTCCGCGCGGGAGAACGTGATCGCGTCACCCTGCGCGTACGCGTGCCCCATGATCTCGACCATGTCGGCGAGGCGCTGCTGGACGTCCTCGCGGCCGTGTCCGGCGGCGAGGCGGGCGGCCAGGGGCTCGATGGTCCAGCGCAGCTCGTTCAGCTCGCGGCGCTGGTCGTCGCGCTGTGGGCCGAAGGCGCGCCACTCGATGATGTCGGGGTCGAGGAGGTTCCAGTCGCTGACGGGCCGCACGCGGGTGCCGACGTTGGGACGGGCGCTGACGAGGCCCTTGGCCTCCAGCACGCGCAGCGACTCGCGCACGACGGTGCGTGAGACCTCGAACCGCTGGCCGATCTCCTCGGGGACGAGGGGGCGATCGGCTCCGAGGTCGCCGGAGACGATCATCTGACCGAGCTGCTGGACGAGCTGGCCGTGGAGCCCCCGGCCCCGGTTGCCGGCACTGCGGCGGCCGACACGGCCCAGGTCGGTGTCCACGCCCTCCCAGGAGGGCGGGCCCACGCGGCCGGCGCCGGGCGCCTCCGCGTAGGGGTAGCGGTCGAGATCGCCCGGGGCGCCGAGGCCTGACTCGACGGAACGGGCGGCGGTCATCATGGTGTGCGCAAGGGTACTCACGCATCCTTTGTCGGCGTTGCCTCCGTGACCCTTGAGGTCTTTGGTGAAAAGCACACGAAAGGGTGATCGGCACCCGCTACACAATTGACGATTATTCGGACATAGGGGGCAATTTTTAAGAGAGTTGTCCGAAAAGCGGAACCATTCGATCTGCAAGTGATCACCAACTGGCCCTCCTCCGAAGCCCGGTGAACACATAGGCGCAGAGCAGGCCGGTCAACACGAGCGAGAGGGCCACCCCCGCGGGCTGTCCGACCACTCTCAGCGCCCCCGTCAACCACCGGTCCACGGCCGGGGACCACTGGGGGCCGGCGATCTCGCGCAACCGCGCCGGCAGCCCGGCGGCCGAACGCACCGACGGGCCGGTGAGCACCTGCTGCAGCAGCGGAACGAAGGCGACGGGTACGGCGAGGACCGCGGCCACACCGGCGGCGGCGGCCCGGAACACTCCGGCGCCGAGCACCCCCGCCCAGGCGCATCCGACGAGCAGCCCCAGCCAACTCGCGCAGAGGGACGGCCAGTTGTCCGGTACGGGAATCAACTCGACGCCGTAGACGAGTCGCAGGGCCCCCAGATTCGCCGCCACGACGAGCGCCCCGAGACCGAGGGCCACGGCCGCCGCCACGACGAGCTTGGCGAGCAGCAGGCCGAGCCGCCGGGGCACGGCGCCGCGGCCGGCGGTGAGCGCGGGGTAGCGGTACTCCTCGCCGAAGGAGAAGGCGCCGACGAGACCGGCCCCGAGGGCGGCGGGCGGCAGGGGGGAGATCGCGGGCCACCCGGCGAGGACGACGGGCAACGCGGTCGAACCCCCGCGCCCGAGGAGCAGGGCGAGCGTCACGGAGACGAGCAGGACCACCGCCACGACGAGCGGGGTGCTCGGCACGCCGACGAGCCGGCGGAGCTCGTACCGCAGCGGGCGCGAAGGCGAGCGGGCCGGCCTCCGGGCGGAGGTCCGCCCCTCGGCCGAGTCGCCGCGCCCGGTGCCGCCGGACGCGGTGACGGCGGACGCGGTGACGGCGGACGCGGTGACGGCGGACGCGGTGCCGCCGGGCGTGGTGCCGCCGGGCGCCCGGTCGGCGTCCCGTGAGGGCGGGAGGCGGCGCCGGGGGGAGTCCGGCCCGGGCGCGTCACGCCCGGGATCGGCGCCCTCCGGTGCGCGGGGCGCGGATGCCGTGTCGCCGGTCTCGTCGGCGAGCCGGTGGATCACCACGCCGTGCCGGAACGCGGTGTCGCCGACGGCGGCGCAGTCACTCCCGTAGACCGACAGCCGGTTGCCGTCCTCCGCGACCACCTCGACCGGCCGACGGGCGGCCCTGGCCTCCTGGGTCACGGCGGCGGCCAGTCGCGCGACGTGGGGGGTGCGGACGGCGACACGGGGACGCAGGCGGGTGCGCGCGAACTCGGTGGCGTCCTGGTCGGCGACGACGCGGCCGCCGTCGAGCGTGACGACCCGGTCGGCGTTGCGGGCCGCGTCCTTGGGGTCCGCCGTGGTGTAGAGCACCGTCCCCCCGCCGGCCGCGTGCGCGCGCAGGAGTTCGTACACCCACACGCTGTCGGCGCCGGAGAGACCGGCCCCCGGCTCGTCGAGCAGCAGGGCGTGCGGGGCTCCCAACAGGGCGCACGCCAGACCGAGTCGGCGTTCGGCACCGAGCGGCAGGGTGCCGATCCGCCGCCCTTCGAGGCCCGCGAGGCCGACGGAGCGCAGCACGTCCCCGGCCCGCGCGACGGGAGTTCCGGAAGCGGCGCAGAGCATCCGCAGCTGCCCGCGGAGCGTGCGGGCGGGGTGCCCGGGGACGTCGCCGAGGAACACGCCGACCTCGCGCGGCGGGTGGGCGACGCCGTGCAGCGGCCGGCCGCGGAAGTAGGTGACCCCTCGGCCGGGATCGAGGTCGAGCATGAGGCGGAGCGTGGCGGTCTTGCCGGAGCCCGGGGGGCCGAGGAGCGCGGTCACGGCACCCGGCCGCGCGTCGAAGGTCAGATCGTCCACGGCGGGCGGGCGATCGTGGCGGGGGGTGCTGGTCAGTCCGATTGCCTGGAGCATCGCTTCTCTCGCGGTAGGTGACACCGCTCCGCGGCAGGGCGGCGCTACCGCAGCAAGATAACGCTACATTTCGGACTTTCGGCGCAGGGTTGGCGCCCTGGGGCGCCGGACGGCCGGGTCGGTCAGACCTCGGGGCGAAGCATCGGCGGGTTGAGGAGAGTGGCTCCACCTGCCCTGAAGAGCTGGGCGGGGCGGCCTCCCTGACGGGTCGTGGTGCCGCCGGCGGGGACCAGGAAGCCGGGCGTGCCGGTCACCTTGCGGTGGAAGTTGCGCGGGTCGAGGGCGACGCCCCAGACGGCCTCGTAGACGCGCCGCAGCTCTCCGACCGTGAATTCGGGCGGACAGAAGGCCGTGGCCAGGGAGGAGTACTCGATCTTGGAGCGGGCTCGCTCCACCCCGTCGGCGAGGATCTGGGCGTGGTCGAAGGCGAGCGGCTCCGCTCCCGCTCCGGCGGGCCCGTCCTCGCCGAGCAGTTCCTCGACCGGGGCCCAGCGGGCGCTGTTCGCGTCTCCGCCCGCCCGGGGCGCGGGAAGGTCCGGGGCCAGAGCCAAGTGCGCGACGCTGACCACCCGCATCCGCGGGTCGCGGTCGGGAGCCCCGTACGTGGCCAGCTGCTCCAGGTGTGCGCCGTTGCCCGGCACGGGCGGCGGGTCGCCCGGGTCGTGGGCGCGGAGTCCGGTCTCCTCGACCAGCTCACGCGCGGCCGCGGCGCCGAGGTCCTCGCCCTCGCGGACGAATCCGCCGGGGAGCGCCCAGCGCCCCTGGAACGGCGGTTCCCCTCTCCTCACGATCAGAGTGCAGAGCGCATGGCTCCGCACGGTGAGCACGACCAGATCGACGGTGACAGCGAAAGGCGGAAAGGCCGACGGGTCGTAGGGAGACATGCCGCGATCATAGTCGTCTCCCTGACGATAAACACGCCTCGCGGAAGGATCGGCGACGACTTCTTCGCCGCGCCGTGAAGCTTCCGTCGTGTCTGCGCCCGGCATCCCGTCACACCCCCAGTTGAAGGCCCTCTGCGGCCTCCTCGACCATACCGAGACCGAGCCTGCCGACCCGTACGGCGAACGGCTCGCCCGCCACCACGAGTCCCGAGAGCCGGATCGCGCCCAGCGGGGCCGAGGGCATCGGGTGCACCGACACGGAGCGCCCCGGCGCGTCGGGGCGGATCCCGGCGAGGGCGACGAGCGCCTGGACCGCTCCTGCGGCCGCGACGGCCGCCGGCCTGCACGCGGCCGGGTGCGGCACCGGACGCCCTCCCGCCGTCCGCTGCTCCCCCGCGTACATCTCGGGCAGCCGGTGGGCGAAGGCCTCGGCGGCGTCGAGCAGCCCGCGGAGCAGGGCGGCGGCCTCCTTCTCGTGCCCTGCGGCGGCGAGGCCGGCCACGGCGACGGCCGTCTCGTGCACCCGGACCGCGCCGGCCCGGTGGCCGAAGGGGTTGTGGCCGGGCTCCTTCGTTCCCAGCCCCCGCAGGCCCCAGCCGGAGTCCAGGGCCGGCGTGGCGAGCAGTCTGGCCACCTGCTCGGTCTCCGCCCTGTCGAGCAGTCCCTGCGCGTACCGGCCACCGCCCAGGAGTCCGGTGTCGAGCAGGTGCGCGGCCCAGCCGCCCAGCTGGGACCAGGTCCGGCCGTCCGGTGCGCGGGCGACGGCGGGCCGGCCCCCTGCCCGGTCGTCGAGCCAGAAGTCGCGCCGGAACCGCTCGCGCAGTGCTCGTGCCCCGTCGCGCAGGGCGTCTCCCCCGGGCCGCCCGCAGGCGTCGAGCAGGTCGGCGCCCAGCAGCGCGGCACGGTGCGCGTGGGCCTGGGTCTCCGCCCGCCAGGGCCCGGCGGGCCCCGGGTCGGGTACGAAGCCGGTGTCGCCGACCGTGCGGCGCAGCCAGCCGAGGCATCGCTCCGCCACGGGAAGCAGCTCCTCCAGGTCCGCGGCGGGCAGCCCCCAGCGACGGGCCTCCGCGAGCACGACGGGAAAGGCGAGGGTGGCCTCGATGCCCGTGCAGCGGGGCGGGAGGTGCGGGCCCGCGTCTCTGAGGGGTCCGGGGACCCGTCCGGACTCGGGCCCGGTTCCCTGGAGTTGGGCGCGGCCCAGGGCACGGAGCGTGGTCGCGGCCAGCCGGGTCCCGAGGGGCAGGACCATGCGGGCCGCCCAGAGGGCCTCGGCGGTGACCGGTCCGCAGCGCCAGGGGACCCCGGCCGCGAGATGGACGTCGGCGGGGTGGTTGGGGTCCCGCTGGAGCAGGGCGCGCAGGTCCTCGACGGAGCCGCGGAGCAGCTCCCCCGGCCGCGGGTCGTCGCCCTCGGCCCGCGCCTCGGCGATGAGGTGCCCGCCGGGTCGCCCTCCGCCGCCTCCCGAGGAAGGGGCGGCCCCGGCCGCCCGGTCGCCGCGTACCCGCAGCCGGATCGTGAACGGCGCTCCGGGCGCCAGCTCGGCCTCCCAGCGCAGGACGCCGGCCGCCGCCAGGGAGTCCATGGGCGGCGGGTCCGCGGTGACGGCGACGGATCGTCCGTCTCCGGCGGTCCAGCGCAGTCCGGTGCCGTGGACGCTCGGGGCGAGCTCGGGTCCCGTCCTGCCGGACGCCACCGCGCCCAGGTCCGCGAGATCGGTGCCCAGAGCGATTTCCACGGGGAGGCGGAGGGAGCGGGCGGTCGCGTTGCGCAGGGTGATGCGCTCGGTTCCGTCGGCGCCTCGCGAGCGCTCGACGGAGAGCCCGGGATCGGGTCCCACGTCCCCGGGGACGCGCAGGACACCGAGGAAGACGGCCCGGTCGGCGGCCGCCATCCGGCCTTGGAGCGCGACGGGTTCGCGCCCCGCCACCCGCAGGACGCAGCGGGACAGGAGCCGTCGTCCCGCCGCGTACACGCCCTCGAGTCCGTCTCCCGTGAGCTGGCCGTGCTCGGCGCAGACGGCGAAGGCGGGCAGGGCGACGCAGAGGAGCGCGCCGTGCACCGAGGGCAGTTCACCCGGCCGCGCCGCCCGTGGGGGCGCGGTTCCCACGCCGGACGGGTGTCCGTGTGCGGGTCCCTTCGGGTGTCCTGCGGGGCGTCCGGGGGCCGGTACGGGGCTGAGGGCCATGGCGGGTATGGGGTGCTCTCTGTGCGGTCCGGGCGGCCGGCGGGGCGTGGGCGGTACGGTGCGTCCGACTCCGCCGGAGTGGTGAACGCGCGCGCGGGCGGCCGGGTCACGGTCCTCATCGACCGCTCCTGCTGCCGCGCTGCCCGCCCTGGCGCGGGGCTCCGCTCCGCGGCCTGCCCGTGGCCGGGCCGCTCGGCCGGACCCCGGCGGGTGCCCCTCGGTCCCCGCCGGTCTGCCGTCCGGGCTTCCTGAGGCTCTGCCGGGCGCCCTGGGGACGGGCGGCGGTCCGGGTCCTGACCCGCCGGGAGGGCGTGGGTGCGGCCTGTTCCGCCGCGGCCCGGGAGTCCCGCTCGCTCCTCAGGCAGGAGCGCAGTGACTCGGGGTCCAACCCCTCGTTGCAGGCCTGGTGCAGGAGGCGGGCGAAGACGTATTCGGGGTCGGCGTCGAGGGCGAGTCCCAGGGCGACCCGGGCGGTCGGTTCGTCGCCGGTGGACCAGGCCGTCCAGCCCACGAGGGCGAGCGGCGCGGCGGCGTGCTCCTGGTAGGGGATGACGCAGCGGCGGGCCAGGACGCGCCAGAGCCGCAGGGCGGCGGTGCCCTCCCAGCCCTCCATCCATTCGGCGACGCGGTCCCGGGTGTCCCGGTCCTGGAGGCCCAGGATGAGCGCGGCCGCCTCCTCCGTCCCGATCAGGGCGTCGTCGGCCGCGTCGGCCGCCGCGACCCCGCCGGAGGCCTGCGTGCGGGCCGCCGGGTCGGCGAACCGCCGGAGGATCTCGCGGGCGGTGCGCAGCGTCGCCTCGCGCACTTCCCCCCGCCCCTGGCCAGGTGGCCCTTCGAGGATCCGGGGCACGATCGAGGCGGCGGCCGCGTCGAGGGCGGCGCGCTGCGTCTCGTCGCCGGGCGTGCCGTACGGCTTGAGCCGGGCCTCCATGTCCCGCAGCGTGCCGCGTACCCGCACTCCGGCGTAGGCGGCGGTCGCCGCCGTCACCGAGGTGCCGGTGAGGCCCATGGGTGTGCCGCCGGGCGGGCAGCACCGTTCGTTGGGACAGCAGTAGGAGAAGTAGAGCCCGTCGGAGATGCAGAGGGCTTCGTAGACGGGGATGTCGAGGGCGCCGCAGGCGGTGCGGAGTCGCTGCGCGAAGGGGCGCAGCCGCTCCATGACCCTGCTGCCGGTCTCGCCGGGCTCCGGGTCCTGGCACAGGAAGACGACGATCCCGTCCGGCCGGTCGCCGTTCCGGTCGCCGCTCTCGACGAGGCATTCGGCGAGGTGGTCGGCGGTGGACGCCCATTCTCGGGGTGAGCGCGGGATGCCGAGCCTGACCCGGCCGCCGAAGCGGCCGCGCTCGCCGTGGAGGGCGACCAGGACGACGGAGTCGGTGGGGTGGAAGCCCAGCATGAAGGGCAGGGCGTCGGCCAGCTCCGCCGGGCTGCGCAGGGTGATCCGCTGGGTACGGGAGGGTCCGCTGGATTCGTGGTGATTCGCGTTCATGGTCACGACGGTCTCGTGATCTCCCGAATCACGAAACCCCTGTGGATAACTACCGGAACGCGACACTCGCGGCCCCGTGGAGTTGTCCACAGGGCCGACGTCACGACGGCTCCGAAACCCCTATGCTCGTGACCGTTTGACGGCGCGTGAGGGGTCCTGCGGTCAGCCCGCGGCGGCGAGGACCAGCGGGAGCACCTGTTCGGCACCGGCCTGGCGGAGCAGGCGGGCGGCGACCGCGAGGGTCCAGCCGGAGTCGGTGCAGTCGTCCACGAGCAGGACGGGGCCGGGGGTTCCCGCCAGCGCGCCCGCCAGGTCCTCCGGGACCGCGAAGGCACCGGAGAGCGCCCTGAGGCGCTGGGCGGAGTTGCTGCGGCGTGCCGCGTGCGCGCCGTCCGGCCCGGCGTACGTCAGGGTGCCGAGGAAGGGGAGGCGGCCGATGGTCGCGATCCCCTGGGCGAGGGAGCCGACGAGCTGCGGGCGGGTCAGGGACGGTACGGCGACGACGCCCACCGGCCGGGCGGAGGCGTCCGGGACGTTCGGCGCCCAGCCGCCCGGCGAGCGCGCCCAGTCGGCGAGGACGGCCACCGCGGCCTTCAGGACGTCGTCGGGGACCGGCCCGTCGGGTGCGTTCTCGGCCAGCAGCGGGCGCAGCCGGTTGCCCCAGCCGATGTCCGAGAGCCGCCCCAGGGCGCGGCCGGTGGCGCACTGCTCTCCGGCGGGGATGCGCCCCTTGAGGTTGACGCCCAGTGCGGGCATGCCCGTCGGCCACATCCGGCGCGGCTCGACCTCCACGCCCGGGCGGTCCAGTTCCTTCGCCGCTCCGGTCAGCGTCTCCGCGGAGACGGAGGAATCCGCCCAGGGCCCCGCGCAGTTGTCGCAGCGGCCGCACGGCACGGCCCCTTCGTCGTCCAGCTGCCGGCGCAGGAACTCCATCCGGCACCCCGTGGTGCTCACGTAGTCGCGCATGGCCTGCTGCTCGGCCGCCCGCTGCCGGGCGACCCACGCGTACCGCTCGGAGTCGTAGGTCCACTGCTGACCGGTGGAGCTCCACCCGCCCTTCACCCGCTTGACGGCCCCGTCCACGTCGAGGACCTTCAGCATGGTCTCCAGCCGGGTCCGGCGAAGGTCCACCGCCGCCTCCAGAGCCGGTACGGACAGCGGCCGTCCCGCGTCGGCGAGGGCCGAGAGGGTCTGCCGGACCAGGGCCTCGGGCGGGAAGGCGGTGTCGGCGAAGTAGCGCCAGATGGCCTCGTCCTCCTTGCCCGGCAGCAGGAGGACGTCGGCGTGCTCGACGCCGCGCCCCGCACGGCCGACCTGCTGGTAGTAGGCGATGGGGGACGACGGCGACCCCAGGTGCACCACGAAGCCCAGGTCGGGCTTGTCGAAGCCCATGCCGAGCGCCGAGGTCGCGACCAGCGCCTTGACCCGGTTCTCCTGCAGGTCGACCTCGGCCTGCAGCCGGTCGGCGTTCTCCGTACGCCCCGTGTAGGAGGCGACGGTGAAGCCGCGCTGGCGCAGGAAGGCGGTCGCCTCCTCGGCGGCGGCCACGGTGAGGGCGTAGATGATCCCCGAACCCTGCAGCTCGTCCAGGTGCTCGGCGAGCCAGGCCAGCCGGTGCGCGGCGTCCGGGAGCCGGACGACGCCCAGGCGCAGGCTCTCCCGCTCCAGCGTGCCGCGCAGCACGAGGGCCTCGCCGGCCCCGGTGCCCAGCTGCTCGGCCACGTCCGCGGTCACGCGCGCGTTGGCGGTCGCTGTGGTGGCCAGGACCGGCACTCCGGGGGCGAGCTCGGCGAGCATCGCCCGCAGCCGGCGGTAGTCGGGCCGGAAGTCGTGGCCCCAGTCCGAGATGCAGTGCGCCTCGTCGACCACGAGGAGACCCGTCGTGGCCGCCAGCTTGGGCAGCACCTGCTCCCGGAAGTCCACGGAGTTGAGGCGCTCCGGGCTGACGAGGAGGACGTCGGTCTCGCCGCGCTCGACCTCGTCGTAGATGGTGTCCCACTCCTCGGGGTTGGCCGAGTTGATCGTGCGGGCCTGGATGCCGGCCCGCGCCGCCGACTCGACCTGGTTGCGCATCAGGGCCAGCAGCGGCGAGATGATCACCGTGGGGCCCGAGCCGCGCCGCCGCAGCAGAGCGGTGGCGACGAAGTACACCGCCGACTTGCCCCAGCCGGTCCGCTGCACCACCAGGGCCCGCCGGCGCTCCTCCACCAGGGCCGCCACGGCCTGCCACTGGTCTTCCCGCAGCCGCGCCGGACCCCCGGGGGCACCGACGAGCTCAGCGAGGATGGCATCGGCTTCGGCGCGGAGCTCCTGGTTGTCCATGCCCCCATGCAACCCGATGGCACGGACAATCGCCCAACTCACCCAGAGCGACACTTCACTCACACACGGTTCACTCGCCGCAGGTCGCCCCCTCGTCCGCCGCACGAGCGACCGAGGGCGGCCGTAGGCGGAACGAGTGTTTCCGCTGAGGCTCCCGCCCCAGAGGTGAAACAGGAGGGGAAACGGGGAGTGAACAATGGGCAACTGGGCAGGGATATGAAAGGCATACCGTCGCATACCCGTCAGTGACCTCAATTGCTCATTGCCGCTCACGCACGGGCCAAGCAAGAATTGGGAAACCGCCCCGCACGGCCCGTCAGCGGCCCTGAAGGACCGTGCCGTGGTGCGCCCTCACCCGACTTTGCCCGCAGCGCGGGCGCGTATCCGAAGGGAGGACCGTGACCCTCGGATTCGCTCCGTCCACAGCCACCTCGACCATGTCGTCGTCCGAGTCCGCCAGCCGCCTCTCACGGATACTCGAACCGGCCGAGTGGGCCGCGGCGGGAATCCCCCTGCTCGGCAATCCGCGCGAGGTCGTCAGCGGGCTGCACTCGCGCCACACCCCCACGCCCTCGACGGCGGTCGTGGCGGTCCTGGACCACGAGGAACGGCTCACCGCCAGCGCCTCGTTCGTCCGCCGCCCCCTGCCGGCAGACGGCTGGGAGTTCCGCAACGCGCTCCTCGCGCACCTGCGGCGCGTCCTTCCGCACGACCTCCGGCGCCGTGCCCCGGTGCGGACCGCGGTCCTGCTGTACTGCCGCGAGGGCGACGAGCGCTGGACCGAGGAGGACGGAGCCTGGATGTGGGGGCTCCGGGACGCCTGCACGCTGCACGGACTCCGCTGCGGCGCGTACATCACGCTGACCCGAGGGGGCTGGCAGGTGCTCGGTGAGGGCCGGGGAGGCCGTCGGCCGAGCTCCGACTCGCACCCGGTCCCTCTCGGGAGCGAGGCGGCCGAACTGGGCCACCTCACACCGAGAACGGCAAGCGGCGCGGCCGAACCCCTCCGCCGGGTCGCCGCCCGCTGACGCCCGCCCGGACGACGACCGACCGCTGACGCCCGCCCGGACGACGACCGACCGCTGACGCCCGCCCGGACGACAACCGCCCGCTGACGCCCGCCCAGACGACGACCGCCCGCTGACGACCGCCCAGACGACGCCGGAGCGAACGCCTTCCCGCCGGCCCGGCTTGCGGTCCGACGGGAGAGACGGGCGGAACGGGAGAGGCAGGCGGGACGGCCGGTCAGCGCCGGAGACGATCGGCCGGCGAGCGGTCCGCTCGACGGCCGGGACGTCCGGTCAGACGCCGGCGCCGACGAGCGCCGCGACGCGCTCGGGATCGCCGCAGACGATCAGCAGCGCGCCCGCGCGGGCCATCGCCAGGGGCAGGGCACGGGCAGCGGTCTCGTCGCTGCCGCCGTTGACGGCGACGATCACCACGGGCCGGACGGCGGCCCGCTCGACGGCGGCCGCGTCCGCGAAGAACACGTCGTCGCCGGTGTCCTGCTGCGCCCAGTAGGCGGTGTCGCCGAAGGACAGCTCGTGCGCCGCCCACGGGTGCTGGTCACCGGTGGTCAGCACCAGGACGTCGCCGGGCGCGCGGCCGCTCTCCAGGAGCAGGTCCAGGGCCTCTTCGGCGGCGTCCAGGGCACCGTCGGCCGAGGCCGGGATCACCTGGAGCTGCGGAGTGGACCGCTGGTCGGAACGATTCTCCGGGCCGGTGGCCGGGGACTGCGCGGCACCGGGGTGCGGACGCGGGGCCGGCGGCGCGGGCCTGGCCGGGCCGGGACCCGGATGTCCGGGACGCGGGGAGGCCGCGGAACGCGGGCCGGGTACGGGACGGGGGGTCGACGCGGGACGGCCGGCGGCCGCGGTGGCGCGGGGACCCTGGGCGCTCTCGTGAATCTGAGGCTCCTCGGGGGTGAGAGGCATGGGTGGATGTCTATCAAACGCCGCTGCGCGGGGCATCGGCGGGTGGGCACACAGGTGCGCCCCGGCTGCTCGGGAGGCCCTGGAGAAGGGCTCGGCAGCCGGAAGTTCAGAAGTCGAAGCCGAGTTGGCCCCCGCTTTCCAGCGCGGCCGCCTCCGCGGAGAGGCGGACCTTTTTGAGGTGGCGCCACTGGGGCAACGCGTCCAGGTACGACCAGGAGAGACGGTGGTACGGGGTGGGCCCCAGCTCCTCCAGCGCGGCCTTGTGGACCGGCGAAGGGTAGCCCGCGTTCGCCGCGAACCCGAAGGCCGCACACCCCTCGGCCTCGGTCCCGAGCTCCGCCATGACGCCGTCCCGGCGGACCTTGGCGATGACGGAGGCGGCGGCCACGGCGACGCAGGACTGGTCGCCCTTGATCACCGTACGGACCTGCCAGGGGCTGCCGAGGTAGTCGTGCTTGCCGTCGAGGATCACCGCGTCCGGCCGGACGGGAAGCCCTTCGAGGGCCCGGACCGCCGCGAGCCGGAGCGCCGCGGTCATGCCGAGTTCGTCGATCTCCTGCGGGGAGGCGTCACCGAGCGCGTACGCCGTGACCCACTGCTCCAGCTCCGCGGCCAGCGCGGTACGGCGCTTGGGGGTGAGCAGCTTGGAGTCGGTGAGTCCGGTGGGCGGCCGGCGCAGTCCGGTGACGGCTGCGCACACCGTGACGGGACCGGCCCACGCCCCGCGCCCGACCTCGTCGACTCCGGCGACGATCCTGGCGCCGGTGGTCGCTCGGAGCGATCGCTCGACAGTGTGGGTGGGAGGTTCGTACGGCATGGCGCCAGCCAGGTTACGCCGCCCGGCGCCGCCCGCGATACCCGGATCCCCCTCGGACCGCCATCAAGCCGACGTCGGCCCGACTCCGGCCCGACTCCGGCCCGGCCTCAGACCGCCCCGACCCGGAGCAGCGGCACCATCACCCGGTCGATCATGTCGGCGATCTCGCGGTCGGTCCATTCGCTCCCGCACACCTTGGAGCGGTACATCATCATCGCGGGAACCACGTCGAGCACCAGGTCGTCGATCGCGTCGGCCCGCACGTCACCGCGCTCGATTCCCCGCCGCAGCACGTCCTTGAAGAGCCGCGTCGAGGGTTCGGTCACCCCCGCGACGATCAGATCATGGAACCTCCCCGCGGATTCCGCGTCGCATTCGTGAAGGACCGCACGAAGGGCGTGGCCGGGCTTGGAGAACATCACGTCCCGCACCCGGAGGCACAGCGCGTACAGGTCCTCACGGACACTCCCCCGGTCCGGAGCCTCGTCGAGCGTCGGCAGTCCGGCCTGGAGGGCGTCCGCGACGAGATCTTCCTTCGACGGCCAGCGCCGGTACACCGCAGCTTTGCCCGTCTGCGCGCCGACCGCGACACCCTCCATCGTCAGACCGTTCCAGCCGACGCTGCCCAGCTGTTCGAGCGTGGCCTCCAGAATGGCCCGTTCCAGTACGGGGCCGCGGCGTCGCGGGGATGCCCCCTCCGGCCGGGCGGCGGCCGTGGAGCGCGAAGTAACCATCAGGATCTCTCCGTTGAGCAAGTCGATCGGGGCGGGGCCAGGGGTGGGGCGGGGACGAATCGAGGCGGCGGCAGTGCTCAGTGAACGGTTGCGTTCACTGAGGGGGACTCACTACCGTGGGGAACAGTGAACGGGTGCGTTCACTAATTCTTCCGTGGGGGATCCATAGTGACAACTTCTCCGGTGGACACACAGACCAAGAACGGACCTGCACGCGCCGGAGGCCGGCGGGGCATCGCCCTGGCCGTCATCGCCGCCTGCCAGCTCATGGTCGTCCTCGACGCCACCATCGTGAACATCGCGCTGCCGCACATCCAGGACGCGCTGTCCTTCTCGACCACCGACCTCTCGTGGGTGCTCAGCGCCTACACGCTCACCTTCGGCGGGCTGCTGCTCCTCGGCGGACGCGCGGGAGACATACTGGGGCGCCGCCGGGTCTTCATGGCCGGCATCCTCGTCTTCACCCTCGCCTCCCTGCTCGGCGGCTTCGCCCAGGAGCCGTGGCAGCTGCTCGCGGCGCGCGCCCTCCAGGGCGTCGGCGGCGCCATCGCCTCGCCGACCTCGCTCGCGCTGATCACCACGACGTTCCCCGAAGGGCCCGAGCGCAACCGCGCGTTCGGCGTGTTCGCCGCCGTGTCCGCCGGCGGTGGCGCGATCGGGCTGCTCGCGGGAGGCATGCTCACCGAATGGCTCGACTGGCGCTGGGTCCTCTTCGTCAACGTGCCGATCGGTCTGCTGATCGCCTTCCTCGCCCCGCGCTACATCGAGGAGTCCGAGCGTCACCCGGGCCGGTTCGACATCGCCGGCGCCATGACCTCGACGCTCGGCATGGCGGCGCTGGTCTACGGGTTCATCCGCGCGTCCGAGAAGGGCTGGAAGGACTCGCTGACCGTCGGTTCCTTCGTCGCGGCGGTGGTCCTGCTCGTGGCCTTCGGCCTCGTGGAGTCGCGCGCCAAGGAGCCGATCACCCCGCTCAGGATGTTCGCCGAGCGCAACCGCTCGGGCACGTACGTCATCATGCTCAGCCTGTCGGCCGCCATGTTCGGCATGTTCTTCTTCATCGTCCTGTGGGTCCAGAACGTCCTCGGGTACAGCCCGATCCAGTCCGGCCTCGCCTTCCTGCCGGTGACGGTCGCCATCGGCACCGGCGCGGGGCTCGCACAGCGACTGCTGCCGGTCCTCGGCCCCAAGCCGTTCATGGTGGCCGGTTCGGCGTTCACCGGGATCGGCCTGTTCTGGCTGACGTTCATCAGCTCGGACAGCACCTACTTCGGCTCCGTCCTCGGCCCCATGGTCCTGTTCGGTTTCGGCATGGGGCTCAACTTCGTGACGCTCACGCTCACGGCCGTCTCCGGGGTGGCCCAGCACGAGGCGGGAGCCGCGTCGGGCCTGCTCAACGCCACTCAGCAGGTCGGCGGTTCGCTCGGCCTGTCCATCCTGGTCACGGTCTTCGGCACGGCGAGCCGCGAGGAGGGCGAGAAGCAGGCGCCGGACTTCCTCGCGAACGCGACGCCCGAACAGCAGGCGGAGTTCGCGAAGACGCACGAGCTGCCCGCCCCCTGGGGCCATGAGGTGCTGACCTCGGGCATCGCCTCGGCCTTCACCGCCGCCGTCGGGATGGTGCTGATCGCGCTGGTCACGGCGGTCCTGGTGATCCGGGTCCGCAAGAGCGACCTGGAAGCGCTCAGCGGCCGGGCGGAGGCGGCCGGCCCGGCGGCCTGAGCCCACGCCGCTGCCCACCACCTGCCGCCCACCACCTGCCGCCCGCCGCCTGCTGTCTGAACAGGCACGTACGCCCCTGAAGTACGCCGATGTCCCCCGGGCCGCTCCACAGGCCCGGGGGACATCACACGCTTCAGGCAGCCGTCCCGTCCGGGACCCAGCCCGGAAGGTCCTCGGTCTGCCGCAGCCACTCGGCAGGCGGAGCCCCGTGCACCGCGGAGGCCACGACGCCGCCGGCGATGGCGCAGGTCGTGTCGACGTCGCCGCCGACCTGGGCGGTCGTCCAGAACATCCGCTCGAAGTCGCCCAGCGCCCGCGCCGCCGACCAGAGGGCGAAGGGCACCGTGTCGTGCGCGCTGGTCCGCCGGCCGCTGCCGAGCACCGCGGCGACCGTGCCCGCGTCCCCGTAGTCGAGCATGTCGCGCGCCCGGCGCAGGCCCGCCCCCACCGCGCTGCGCGGCACCAGGGCGACGACCCCGTCGAGCAGCGCCTCGGGCGTGGGCGGTCCGGCCGGATCGGCGGCGAGGGCGGCGGCGGCCGCCACGGCCATCGCGCCCACCACGGCCTCACGGTGCTGGTGCGTCGTGTACGCGGAGATCTCGGCCTGGTGCGTCGCCTGCTCCGGATCGTCCGCGTACCAGGCACCGAGCGGGGCGATCCGCATCGCGGCGCCGTTGCCCCAGGACCCCTGCCCGTTGAAGAGCGCGGCGGACAGCTCCCGCCAGTCCGCGCCCTCCCTGACGAGCCGGAGCATCCGGTTGACCGCCGGGCCGTAGCCCCGGTCGAAGTCATGGTGGTGCGCGAAGGACAGGGCGAGGGCGTCCTGGTCGATGCGGTCGTGGCCGACGAGGACGGCGAGGACGGAGCAGGCCATCTCGGTGTCGTCGGTCCACTGCCAGGGGCCGGGCGGCAGCTCGCGCCGCTTCAGCAGGGGGTAGTGGGCGGGTACGAAGAACTGGGAGCCCAGGGCGTCTCCCACGGACAGCCCGCGCAGGCTGGCCAGGGCGCGGTCGAAGCGCCGGTCGAGTGAGGAGTCAGCGGTCATCGCTCAGCCACTCTATCCGGTGTGCCCGTACGGTTCCGGGGTGCGCCAGCGTGCGAACGGCCTGTCCAGCCGGTACCTCCCGTCCTCGCCCAGCAGGAGCGTGCGGGTCTCGGCGTTCCCGGGGTTCGACAGCGACTCGAAGTCCGCGACCGTCCAGTGGAACCAGCGCATGCAGAACAGCCGCATGGTCAGTCCATGGGTGACGAGAAGGACGTTCGGCGGATGGTCGGGGGCCTCGAAGCTGCGGTAGAGGCTCTCCAGGAAGGCCCCGACCCGGTCGTAGACGTCCGCCCCGGACTCGCCCTGGGCGAAGCGGTAGAAGAAGTGCCCGTACGCGTCCCGGTACGCCTTCTGCAGGCGCACGTCCTCCCGCTCCTGCCAGTTGCCCCAGTCCTGCTCCCGCAGCCGCGGCTCCTCCCGCACCCTCATCTGCTCCCGGGGCAGCCTGAAGGCCCGGAGGGTCTCATGGGTGCGGCGGTACGGCGACACGTAGACGCTGACCTGTTCGTCCCCGAACAGCTCCCGCAGCCCCTCCCCCGTCTCCTCCGCCTGCCGCCACCCGGTCTCGGTGAGCCGGAGCGCGTGATCGGGCTCGCGTTCGTACACCGTGTCATCGGCATTGCCCTCGGACTCTCCGTGCCGTACGAGAACGATGCGCCGCGGTCGTGCCATACCCCGACCCTAGATCGACTCCCCCGGACAGGCTCGGCCGAGGGGGCACTCGGAGCCCATCCGGGGTAGAAGGCCCTCGGACGGTCAGACCGTCCAGGCCGCTTCGAGCTGCACGACGTCGCCGCTCAGCGCCGCCACGTCGGCATCGGTCTTCGCGCGCAGACCGAGCCGCTCGACGCGCTCCACCCGGTACTTGCCGTGCTCCGCGGCGGACCGCCACATCGACAGCACCATGAACTCGTTGCCCGGCGCCTCGCCGAACAGGCCCCGCAGCATGCCGGGGGACCCGGCCATCGCCGGGTTCCACACCTTCTCCTGCATGAGCGCGAAGTGCTCGGCACGGTCCTCGTGGACACGGCAGTGCGCCACCCGCGCCACGTCGGCGTCGCCGAACTTCGGCTCGAACCCCGTCTTCACATCGAAGCGGTGGTCGAACAGCTTGACCTGGATGTCCTTGTACGAGCCCACCTGCGAGGCCGCCAGACGGTCGTGCGACCGCGCCATGAACGAGTCGTAGAACGCCCGGCTCTCCCAGAACGCGAAGACATGGGCGACGTCCGGCCGAGCCCGGCTCCACCCGCCGCCCTGGCCCCGGAATCCCGGCTCACCGAGCAGCCCCGCCCATTTCCGCTGTCCCCGCTCGAACCCACGACGGTCCACGACGGTGCAGCGAATCCACTTGACCAGCACCGCGCCATCGTACGGGCCCGAGGAGCGCCCCGGCAGTGCGCGTCAGACACCCACCGGGTGCAACCGCTCCAGACCCGCGCGCTCCTCGTCGTCGACCTCGATCCCGAAGTCGTCCGCCAGCGTCGCCGCCAACTCGCCGACGGCCAAGATCCGTTCCTCGGCGACGCCGTCCGTCCGCACGGTCGTCAGCGTCTCGCGGACCAGCGCCCTGCGCACCTCGGCCCCGGGCCGCTGCGCCACGACCTGGCCGAGGAAACGCGACTCCGGATGGCTGGAGCTGAAGTGGTTCATGACGGTGAAGTCGCCCGGGTACAGGGTCTGCGGAGCGAACGCGTACAGATCGGTCCAACCCTGCGGGCACAGGGAGCGCAGTACGTGGATGCCCTCGTCCTCGGCCCCGATCCCGAAGATCCAGCCGCCCTGCTCCACGCGCGCGCCGTCCCGCAGGGGAACGGGCTCCAGGGGCCCCTGCCATCCGAACCCCGCGTCGGCGAGCCACTGTTCGCCCTCCGCCTCGACGACCAGCAGGGCGTGGGTGACGGGCAGCAGCGCCGCACCCCGCGTGCGGTTGCGGGCGCCGCGCCCGGCCACCCGGAAGCCGATCCGCTCCAGGGCCGCCGCGAGGAGCGAGTTCTGTTCGTAGCAGTAGCCGCCCCGGCGGCGGCGGACGAGCTTGGCCTGGAGGCTCTCCAGGTCCAGGGGGACCTGCCGGCCGAGGGCCACGTCGAGGTTCTCGAACGGAATGGACCGGACGTGCGCCCGGTGTACAGCGGTCAACGTCCGGAGATCCGTGGAGAGTTCCCCGTCCCGGCCGATGTCGTAGCCGATTCGAGCCAGATATGCGTCGAGATCCAGCTCGTCACCACTCCACAAACCGCTCTCCCCCTCAACCGTCGGGTCCACTGTCGTAGCCCCATGACACCATGAGCAATCACCCCGCAACCACGGGCTTTTGACGCGGAGGCGGGACGACGGTCGAGGCGAGACGTACGCGGGGGCGTGCGGGGAGAGGGGAAGCACCGTGAGCGGACTCAGCAAGGGCGTGGCGAGGGTCGAGGTGACGCTCAAGTGGGACCCGGCCCCGAGCGGCGCGCCGGCCCACGACCTGGATCTCGTCGCCGGCGTCTTCACGGCCGACGAGCCGCACGGTGCCCCGGCCTACCTGGTGCACTTCGGCAGCCGCTCCCCCGACGGCACGATCACGCTCCACCGTGACAGCCGTACGGGCCAGGGCTTCGGCTACGACGAGGCGATGACGCTGGAGCTCGACCGGCTCGCGCCCCGGTACGCGCGCGTGGTGGTGGGCGTGACCGTGCAGCAGGGCGGCGGCAGGCTCACCTTCGGCGACATAGAGAACACCGGCATACGGGTCCGCGAGGGGTACACCGACCTTCTGGCGCACGACTTCGCGGACGTGCCGGGCGCCCTGTCGGCGACGGTCGTGGAGTTCACCCGGGACGGCGCGGACGGCTGGTCGTACCGCTCCCTCAGCCGCGGCTTCGACGCCGACCCCCGAGCCTTCGCCACCGTCCTCGGTTCCACGCCGGTCTGAGGTCCGACGGGCGCGCGAAAGTGGTCCGGTGGGCGCGCGAAAGAGGGTGCCGACCGATGGTCGACACCCTCTCTCACGTGCGGCTCAGCGCCCCGGGCGGCAGCTGCTCACCGCCGCGCCGGACGCGCTTGCGCTCGTGTCAGCTGCAGCCGCTGGTGGAGCCGCAGCCCTCGCAGATGTAGCAGGAGCCGGCGCGCTGCATCTTCGTACCGCAGGAGAAGCAGAGCGGGGCGTCGGCGCTGATGCCGAGCTGCATCTCGACGAGCTCCGCCGAGGTGTGCGCCTGCTTCGGCGCCGGGACCTCGGCCTGCGGGGCCGGGACCGGGGCCGTGACGGCCTTCAGTTCCTGGGCGCGGGGCGCGGACTGGGCCAGCGCCTCGACGTCGACCTCGTCCTCCTCGGCCTGCTCGTACGAGCCGGTGTCGAGGTGGCGCTGACGCTCCTCGGCGGAGTGGATGCCGAGGGCGGAGCGGGTCTCGAAGGGCAGGAAGTCGAGCGCCAGGCGGCGGAAGATGTAGTCGACGATCGACTGCGCCATCCGCACGTCCGGGTCGTCCGTCATGCCGGCCGGCTCGAAGCGCATGTTGGTGAACTTCGAGACGTAGGTCTCCAGCGGAACGCCGTACTGCAGACCGACGGAGACGGCGATGGAGAAGGCGTCCATCATGCCGGCGAGGGTCGAACCCTGCTTGGACATCTTCAGGAAGACCTCGCCGAGACCGTCGTCCGGGTAGGAGTTGGCGGTCATGTAACCCTCGGCGCCACCCACGGTGAAGGAGGTGGTGATCCCCGGGCGGCCCTTGGGCAGACGCTTGCGGACCGGGCGGTACTCGACGACCTTCTCGACGGCCTCGCGGATCGTCGCCTCGGACTTCGCGGTGACCTCGACCTTCTCCTCCTCCTTCTCCTTCTTCTTGGCGGAGAGGGGCTGGCCGACCTTGCAGTTGTCGCGGTAGATCGCGAGCGCCTTGACGCCCATCTTCCAGGCCTCGAAGTAGACCTCCTCGACGTCCTCGACCGTCGCCGTCTCCGGCAGGTTCACGGTCTTGGAGAGGGCGCCCGAGATCCACGGCTGGATGGCGGCCATCATGCGGACGTGGCCCATCGCGGAGATGGAACGCTCGCCCATGGCGCAGTCGAAGACCTCGTAGTGCTCGGTCTTCAGGCCGGGGGCGTCGATCACATTGCCGTGCTCGGCGATGTGGGCGACGATCGCCTCGATCTGCTCCTCCTGGTAGCCCAGGCGGCGCAGGGCCTGCGGGACGGTGCCGTTGACGATCTGCATCGAGCCGCCGCCGACGAGCTTCTTGAACTTGACCAGGGCGAGGTCGGGCTCGAGGCCGGTGGTGTCGCAGGACATCGCGAGACCGATGGTGCCGGTCGGGGCGATGACCGAGGCCTGCGCGTTGCGGAAGCCGTTCTTGGCACCGAGGCGGACGACGTCCTGCCAGGCCTCCGTCGCGGCGGCCCAGATCGGCGAGTCGAGGTCGTCGAAGCGGACGGCCTTGGTGTTCTCGTCGGCGTGCTGCTGCATGACGCGCTGGTGCGGCTCGGCGTTGCGGGCGTAGCCGTCGTACGCGCCGACGACCGCGGCGAGCTCGGCGGAGCGCTTGTACGAGGTGCCGGTCATCAGGGAGGAGATGGCACCGGCGAGGGCGCGGCCGCCGTCGGAGTCGTACGCGTGGCCGGTCGCCATCAGCAGGGCGCCGAGGTTGGCGTAGCCGATGCCGAGCTGGCGGAAGGCGCGGGTGTTCTCGCCGATCTTCTCCGTGGGGAAGTCGGCGAAGCAGATGGAGATGTCCATCGCGGTGATGACGAGCTCGACGACCTTGGCGAAGCGCTCGACGTCGAAGGACTGGTGGCCCTTGCCGTCGTCCTTGAGGAACTTCATGAGGTTCAGCGAGGCGAGGTTGCAGGACGTGTTGTCCAGGTGCATGTACTCGCTGCACGGGTTCGAGCCGTTGATGCGGCCGGACTCGGGGCAGGTGTGCCAGTGGTTGATCGTGTCGTCGTACTGGATGCCCGGGTCGGCGCAGGCCCAGGCGGCCTCGGCCATCTTGCGGAAGAGCGACTTGGCGTCGACCTCCTCGATGACCTCACCCGTCATGCGGGAGGTGAGACCGAACTTGCCACCGGACTCGACGGCCTTCATGAACGTGTCGTTCACGCGGACGGAGTTGTTGGCGTTCTGGTACTGGACGGACGTGATGTCGTCGCCGCCCAGGTCCATGTCGAAGCCCGCGTCACGGAGGGCGCGGATCTTCTCCTCCTCCTTGACCTTGGTCTCGATGAAGTTCTCGATGTCCGGGTGGTCGACGTCGAGGATGACCATCTTGGCCGCGCGACGGGTCGCACCGCCCGACTTGATCGTTCCCGCGGAGGCGTCGGCGCCGCGCATGAAGGAGACCGGGCCGGAGGCGTTGCCGCCGGAGGAGAGCAGCTCCTTGGAGGAGCGGATGCGGGAGAGGTTCAGGCCGGCGCCGGAGCCGCCCTTGAAGATCATGCCCTCTTCCTTGTACCAGTCGAGGATGGACTCCATGGAGTCGTCGACGGACAGGATGAAGCAGGCGGAGACCTGCTGGGGCTGCGGGGTGCCGACGTTGAACCAGACCGGCGAGTTGAAGCTGAAGATCTGGTGCAGGAGGGCGTAGGCCAGCTCGTGCTCGAAGATCTCGGCGTCGGCCGGCGAAACGAAGTAGCCGTAGTCCTCGCCGGCCTTCGTGTACGTCTTCACGATCCGGTCGATGAGCTGCTTGAGACCGGTCTCGCGCTGCGGGGTGCCGACGGCCCCCCGGAAGTACTTGCTGGTGACGATGTTGACCGCGTTCACCGACCAGAAGTCGGGGAACTCGACGCCACGCTGCTCGAAGTTGATCGAGCCGTCGCGCCAGTTGGTCATGACGACGTCACGACGCTCCCAGGTCACCTCGTCGTACGGATGCACGCCAGGGGTGGTGTGGATGCGCTCGATACGCAGGCCCTTGCTCGCCGACTTGGCTCCCTTAGCGCGGGAACCACGTGCCGGGCCGCTCGCCGTCTCTGTCATGCCGCCTCCCATATACGGGCAAAACACACTTTGGCACCCAGAAAGTCCCAGGGCACCGTCTTCTGTACGTCTTTCGGTACTGCTGCCACGAGGACCAGAACAGGTCACCCGGGGCACGTCTGTCGGGCCGCTCGGCGGCCGATCGCCGGGCCGTGGTCGGCCCGGACCGCCGATCAGTCGGCGGCGGTGGCGGGAACGGGGACCTCGGGGGTCGCGCCGGTCCCACAGTTCTCAGCGGGAGACCGCTCGCGGAGTTCCACGATGGCGGTCTCGAAGTCTTCGAGGCTGTCGAAGGCCTTGTACACGGACGCGAAGCGCAGGTACGCGACGAGGTCGAGCTCCTGCAACGGGCCGAGGATGGCCAGACCCACGTCATGGGTGGTCAGCTCGGCGCTCCCGGTGGCGCGCACCGCCTCCTCGACCCGCTGGCCGAGCTTGGCGAGGGCGTCCTCGGTGACCGGTCGTCCCTGACACGCCTTGCGCACGCCGGAGATGACCTTGGTGCGACTGAAGGGTTCGGTGACACCGGACCGCTTCACGACCATGAGCGAGCACGTCTCCACCGTGGTGAAGCGGCGGGAGCAGTCGGGGCACTGGCGACGGCGTCGGATCGACGTCCCGTCGTCGGTGGTGCGACTGTCGACGACACGGCTGTCGGGGTGCCTGCAGAAGGGGCAGTGCATGGCTTCCGACCCTCCCTCACGGCACGACTGATGAGCTTCGCCAGGCCCGTCAAGGCCCTGCGAAGCGACCTCCAGCATAGGTGATGCGAGCGGCCCCGGCAGACCGGGGACCACTACCCCTGGGTGGCCGATGCCATACAACCACTAGATCTTGGGTTAGGGGCGATTCGACCGCCTCCGCGTGTCGCGGACCGCGGGCTCCCGCGGTTCCGCGTTCCCGGGTGCGACACTGGGCAGGCACACCGGATGTCCGCGACCCAGCGGCGAAGGCTACCGTAATGACCGAATTGGGTTCGGGGGGTGCTGCGGAGTGACGGTACTCATACACCCCCACACGTACACGCGTAAGGCAATCTGCGAATTTTCACTCGAACGTGTGTTTGGCGCAACCTTTCGAAAGCCACTACCGTTGTGCCAGCCAGGGAGACAAATTCGAGAGGGGCCGACGACGTGACCACCACCGCAGACAGTGCCACCATCACCGCCCAGGACCGCTCCCAGGGCCGACTCGAGCCGGTGCATGCCATGAATGACTCAGCCATGAACGGCGAGGAGCCCGGGCGACCCGCCCGCGCCCTTCCCGGGCGACCTCCAGGCATCAGGGCCGACAGCTCGGGCCTCACCGACCGGCAGCGCCGTGTCATCGAGGTCATCCGCGACTCGGTCCAGCGGCGCGGCTACCCGCCGTCGATGCGCGAGATCGGCCAGGCCGTGGGACTGTCCAGCACGTCGTCGGTGGCTCACCAGCTCATGGCGCTGGAGCGCAAGGGCTTCCTCCGCCGTGACCCGCACCGCCCCCGGGCGTACGAGGTGCGCGGCTCGGACCAGCCGAGCACGCAGCCGACGGACACCACGGGCAAGCCCGCCGCGTCGTACGTCCCTCTGGTCGGCCGGATCGCGGCCGGTGGCCCCATCCTGGCCGAGGAGTCCGTCGAGGACGTCTTCCCGCTCCCCCGGCAGTTGGTCGGCGACGGCGAGCTGTTCGTCCTGAAGGTCGTCGGCGACTCGATGATCGAGGCCGCCATCTGTGACGGCGACTGGGTCACCGTCCGCCGCCAGCCCGTCGCGGAGAACGGCGACATCGTCGCCGCCATGCTCGACGGCGAGGCCACGGTCAAGCGCTTCAAGCGCGAGGACGGCCACGTCTGGCTCCTCCCGCACAACGCGGCGTACCAGCCCATCCCCGGCGACGAGGCCACCATCCTCGGCAAGGTCGTGGCGGTGCTCCGGCGGGTCTGACACACCTCGCCGGCTCTGACCGGGCCCCGGGACCCACTGCGCCGGTCCCGGGGCCCTGCCGTGTGCCGAGACACGCGGCAGGGCGATCAGTCGCTCGCGGCCGCCTTCGACGCCGCGTCGATCGACGCCAGGGACTTCCGTACCTGATTGCGGTCCGTGGTGTACCAGAAGTCGGGCAGCGAGGCCTTGAGATAGCTGCCGTACCGCGCCGTGGCCAGCCGGGGGTCGAGCACCGCGACGACACCCCGGTCGCCCGTCGCCCGCACGAGCCGGCCGGCGCCCTGAGCCATCAGCAGGGCCGCGTGCGTGGCCGCGACGGCCATGAAGCCGTTGCCACCGGCCTCTTCGACCGCCTTCTGGCGCGCGCTCATCAGCGGGTCGTCCGGCCGTGGGAACGGGATCTTGTCCATGACCACCAGCTGGCAGCTGGCGCCCGGAACGTCCACGCCCTGCCAGAGCGAGAGCGTGCCGAAGAGGCAGGTCTTCGGATCCGCGGCGAAGTTCTTGATCAGCTCACCGAGGGTGTCCTCGCCCTGGAGCAGGATCGGCAGCTCCGGGTTCCGGCTCCGCAGCTCCTCCGCCGCCTGCTGAGCCGCCCGCATCGAGGAGAAGAGGCCCAGCGTGCGGCCGCCGGCCGCCTCCATCAGCTCGGCGAGCTCGTCGAGCATGTCGCCCCGCTCGCCGTCCCGCGCGGGGCGGGACAGGTGCTTGGCGACGTACAGGATCCCCTGCTTCGGGTAGTCGAACGGGGAGCCGACGTCGAGGCCCTTCCAGACCGGCAGGTCGTCCCCCGTGGTGCCCTCGGGCGCGAGGCCGAGCGAGGCCCCGACCCCGTTGAAGTCGCCGCCGAGCTTGAGCGTGGCCGAGGCCAGCACCACGGACCGCTCCGTGAAGAGCTTCTCCCGCAGCAGGCCCGAGACGCTCAGCGGCGCGACCCGCAGCGAGGCACCGAAGCGGTCGTGCCGCTCGTACCAGACGACGTCCCACTCCGAGCCCTGAGTGATCCGCTCCGCGACACCATGGACGGTCTCCACCGAAGCCATGGCCTGCTTGCGGACGGCGTCCTCGTCCTGCACGGAACGGTCCCGGGTGGAGCCCAGGGCCGTGATCACGGCGCGGGCCGCGTCGCGCAGCGCCATCAGCGCGTACGCCAGGTCCTCGGGGACCGTCTCCAGGCGGCCCGGCAGGGCGAGCTCCATGACCCGCTCGAAGCCCTCGGCGGCGGTCTGCAGCTGGTCGGCGACCTTCTCGTCGACCAGCTTCGCAGACCGGCGCACGGCGCGGTTGACCTGGCCGGGCGTGAGCTCGCCGGTGGCGACGCCCGTGACCCGGTTGACCAGCTCGTGGGCCTCGTCGACGATCAGCACCTCGTGCTGCGGGAGCACGGGGGCGCCCTCGATCGCGTCGATGGCGAGCAGCGCGTGGTTGGTGACGACGACGTCGGCGAGCTTGGCGCGCTCGCGGGCCGCCTCGGCGAAGCACTCCGCCCCGTACGCGCACTTGCTCGCGCCCAGGCACTCCCGGGAGGAGACCGAGACCTGGGCCCAGGCCTTGTCGGAGACGCCGGGGGTCAGGTCGTCCCGGTCGCCGGTCTCCGTCTCGTCGGACCAGTCGCGCAGCCGCAGCAGGTCCTGGCCCAGCTTGCTGGAGGGCGCGGCCGCCTCGAAGGGGTCGAAGAGGCCGTCCTCCTCGTCCTGCGGGACGCCCTCGTGGAGCCGGTGCAGGCAGAGGTAGTTCGACCGGCCCTTGAGCATGGCGAACTGCGGGCGGCGGCGCAGCTGCGGATGCAGCGCGTCGACCGTCCGGGGGAGGTCGCGCTCGACGAGCTGGCGCTGGAGCGCCAGGGTGGCGGTGGCGACCACGACCCGCTCCCCCTGGGCCAGCGCCGGCACGAGATAGCCGAGCGACTTGCCCGTGCCGGTTCCGGCCTGGACGAGGAGGTGGGAATTGTCGTCGATGGCCTCGGCCACGGCCTCGGCCATGGCGACCTGGCCGGGGCGCTCCGTGCCGCCGACGGCGGAGACGGCGGCGTGGAGGAGATCGGGGAGGGATGGCTTCGTCATAGCGCTTCCAGCCTACGGGGCGGCACTGACAGCCAGGGCACGCGCGCGCCTCACGCGAGCGGGTTGGGGACGGTCCCGTGGACGGCCGCGTGCGGGCGCTCGGGCCGGTCGCGGTAGCCGTCCAGGTGCAGACGGTTGCGGTTGAGGCAGAGCCGCTCGATCCGGGGCGTGAGGAGGTCGAACTGCTCGAACCGTTCCTTCAGCTCGGGGAAGCGTGCCTGGTGGCGCAGGATCTCCGCGCGGACGAGGGACCAGAATTCCGTCTCGGGGACGGCGAGTTGTTCCTCGCAGAGCGGCGCCAGATAGCGGAAGACACCGACGAAGAGCCCCGAATGGATGAACTGGGTGAGGAAGTCGGGTTCCTCGGTGAGGAGCACCGCGCGGACGTCGTCCGGCATCGTGTCGTGCTCGGGGAGCGGCTGGGCGCTGATGTTCACGTCGTCGACGAAGTCCTTGATCGCCAGACGTACGGGGACGTCCTGGCCGTCGCAGACGACGATCGCGTTCTCGCCGTGGGGTGAGAAGACGGTGCCGTACCGGTAGAGGAAGTGCAGCAGCGGGGGCAGGAGGGCGCCGAAGAGGTGCCGGAGCCAGACGTCGGGAGCGAGTCCGGACCGCTCGACGAGCTCCGCGACGAAGGCCCGGCCGTTCGGGTCGGTGTGGAGCAGCGAGGCGAGGGTCCGGGCGCGCTCGCCGGGGGGCAGCCGGAGCGGCTCTCGCCAGATCGCGCCGAGGAGTTCCTTGTACTGGTAGGGCACTTCGGGCAGCCGGTCGTAGAGGGGGTGCTCCACGGTGACCGACGCGACCTCGCCGAGGAGGATCACTCCGCACTCGTCGCGCAGGAACGGATCGGCGTCGCGCAGCCCGTGGACCCAGGCGGTCACCGCGGGGGCGGCGAGGGTCCGTTCGGTGGGGAGTCCGCGCCAGACGAGGGTGTTGAGCACCGACAGCGGGAGTTTGACGGTGTGCCGGTCGGGGCGGCTGGTGTTGAGGAAGGTGCGGACGGACTGCTGCGGCAGGCGGAGGTCGCCGTCGGCGGAGAGCGGGACGACGGTGCCGGCGGCGACGGCGGGGGCGTAGAGCGGGAGCAGGACCTCGTCCCACTGCCAGGGGTGGACGGGCAGGAGGAGGTAGCCGTCGGGTTCGTGACCGCGGGCGGTGAGTTCGGCGCGGAAGGCGGCGTGGACCTCGGGGTCCAGTTCCTGGGTGTAGAGGCGGTCGGGGGTTTCGAGTCCGGCGATGCCGCGGTAGGCGGCGATGCGGTTGCTGACGGCGATCCACGGCAGTCGGGTGGCGCGGCGGGCCTCGGGGGCCCAGCGGGCGGCGTCCGAGGCGGCGAAGCCGATGCGGCCCTTGTTGAGGACGAGCCAGGGGTGGCCGGTCTGGTGGCCTTCGAGTTCGGCGTAGGAGAGCTCGGCGAGCCGGTCGGCGGTGAGGGCCGTGTGGTCGAGGCGGGCGTCGGCGGCGAGGGTGGCGGAGAGCTCGCGGATGAGGTGGCCGAGGGTGGCGCCGTCGAGGCGGAGGAGGTTCCGGGCGCGGACCAGGAAGTCGAAGGGGTCGGTCATGGGCCGGCCCTCGTGGGTGATGGAGTCGGCGGCGACCCGCCAGCCGCCGTAGGCGCCTCGCCGGGCGCGGAAGGTGAGCGTGGTGCCGTCGTCGAGCCGGAGCGCGTGGCGGTCGGGCTCGCCGCCGTCGGCCGGGACGGGTTCGACGATCTCCTCGTAGGCGAACTCGGCGAGGGCCTTGGCGAGGAGGCGGGAGGAGACGCGGGTCCAGGCGGCGGGAGTCAGCTCGGGGGGTGCGAGCAGCTCGGGTGCCGTCGCGGTCGCGAGGGGCGTAACGGGCTGTGCGGAGTCGTGGGGTGCAGGGGACGTCGACACGAGGACTCCTCGGGGTGGGAACCGCTGTGGGTCGAGCGGTGTATGTACGTCAGAGGGGTGTTCACAGAGCGTGACGCAGGGCGCGGTCACGGATCATGAGCGCGGCTCGTTTGTCGGGGAGGTCGACTTCCGCCGCGTAGCGGAAGCCGGCGCCGAGGAAGGCCGAGACGGAGGGGGTGTTGCGGATGTCGGGTTCGGCGACGACCCGGGTGCATCGGGGACGGTGGTCGAGGACGAGTTCGGCGACGGCGTGCAGGAGGGCGGTGCCGACGCCGCGGCCACGATCGCTCACGCCTCCGACGAGGAGATGGATGCCGGTGTCGTGGGGGCGGGCCGGGTAGTGCCGGGCGAGCGGGTCGAGGTCGGCCCGGTAGATCTCGAAGTAGCTCATGGGCACGTCGTCGAGCACGCCGAGGCAGGGGACGCTCCGGCCGTCGCCCTGGAACTGGGCGCGGAGGTGCTCGGCGGTCACGGTCTCGGGCCCCGCGAGCTCCCAGAAGGCGGCGACCGCGGGGTCGTTCATCCACCGGGTGAGGAGCGGCAGGTCACGGTCGAGGCGTACGGGTACGAGCTGGAAGGCGCCGAAGCGGGTGGGGGTCGCGTCCCAGTCGGCGACGGAGTCGAGCAGGTCTCCGCCGGAGGGGTCGCCGCCCGGGGCGGGTGACGGGTCTCCGGCGGCGAGGAGGGCGACGAGGTCGTCGACCCTCAGGTCGAGGGTGTCGTCCCCGGGTGGGTCCACCGGGGGTCGGGTGGGTGGCACGGTGTCGCTCTCCTCTCGGCGGTGCGCTCGGGCGTGGGGTGCTCCGGCGGCGGGTTCAGGTGCGGAGGGGGTTGGTGACGGTGACGTAGACGGACTGGGTGTCGACCGGCCCGACGAGCTCGTCGAGGCCGTGCAGGCGGGTGAGGAGGTTGGCCTTGCTGCGCAGGGTCGCGGCCTCCAGGAGCCGGTGCGGAAGGGGGGAGCCCAGGCTCGTGGCGGAGGTGAGGAAGCTGCGGAAGGCGGCGAGCAGGACGCGCTCGTCGGCGAGGTGCTGGGCGCCGAAGGCGCCGATCAGGCCGAGGACGTTGTTGATGCCGAGGTAGTAGGCGAAGCGTTCGTCGGTGACCTGGTCGGAGACGAAGGTGTCGCTGTGGGCGCCGATGCCGGGGAGTCGGGCCTCCAGTTCGGCGCGGTGGGACTCGCGGAAGTAGTAGCCCTGGTTGTCGCGGTAGCGGCCGCCGACGGGCCAGCCGTCCGGGTCCAGGAGCACCAGGGTGTTCTGCTGGTGGGCCTCCAGGGCGATGCCGGCGTGTCCGTCGAGCCACAGGACCGGGCGGACGACCTGGTCGAGGTAGCGGAGGAACCACTCGGCGGCGACGGCCGTGGTGGTGCGGCCGGTGCGGGTGGAGAGCCGGCCGATGACATCGGCGAGCCGGGAGCGCATGGTGGCGGCTCCGGGCCAGGGGCGGGGGGTGGTGAGGGAGGCGATGCAGACGGCGTCGTCGCCCGACCCGAAGGGGTTGTGGCGGATCATGACGTCGAGTCCGGGGACGGGGGTGCCGTCCGGGGTGTCCACGGCGAGCCAGGCGGGGTCGCGGACGATGTCGAAGCCGGGGTGGGCCGCCTGCCACTCGTCGACGAGGCCGGTGCGCAGGAGGCGGTGGACCTCGACGCCGCGGTGGAGTTCCTTGCGGAGGTTCTCGCGCCGGGAGTTGGTGATGCGCAGGCCGAGGGAGAGCTTGAGCATCGCCCGGGCGCCGGGGCGGTGGACGGTGCGGACGGAGGAGGTGGGGTGCCAGGGGCTGCCGTGCGGGCCGAGGTCGTGGAGGAGGCCGGCGTCGAGGAGCTCGCGGACGTCGGAGCGGTGCAGGAGCTCGCGGGCCTGCCAGGGGTGCAGGGGCAGCGGGGCGGTGCCGGCGGGGGCGCTGAGTCCTTCGGCGAGGCCGGCGGCGAGCTGTTCCGCCGTGACGTGGCGGCCTTGTTCGGTCCAGGCGGAGTCGGAGGCCAGGAGGGTGGGGTCGACGGCGATCCAGTGGAGGGGGAAGGAGCCGTGGAGTTCGGGTGAGTAGAGCCGTGCCTCGGCCTCGGAGAGTCCTTCGCGGCTCTTGGGGGTGGGGTGGAGGGGGTGGCCGAGCAGCAGGGCCTGTTCGGCGGCGAGGAAGAGGTCGGCGTCCGGGTGGGGGTGGGGGCTGTGGCGCCGCTCGGTGAGGAAGTCGGCGGTGCGCCGGGCCGAGTCGGCGACCCGGCCGACGAGTTCGGTGCCCTCGGGGCGGCCGGTCTCGCGGCTGAGCAGGGCGGCGACGGTGACGGCGTCGGCGGTCGGCGCGGAGGCCGGGAGGCCTTCGAGGGAGGGGGCGCCGAAGCGGTGCCAGCCGGTGGCCGACCAGTAGCGGACGGGGACGAGGAGGGCGGTGCCGCTGGCGTCGAGGGGGACGCGCAGGGTGGCGGAGTCGGGGGCGGGCAGGTTCTTCTCCCGGATCCAGCAGCGGAGCAGGTTCTCGATGGTCGCCACGTCGGCGGCGCGCTGCGGGTCGGGGTCGTCCAGCGGGTCGGGCGCGCCGGCCCCGGGGGCGGGGCGGGTCGGCCGTGGGTCGTACGGTCCGGCGTGCTGGCGCGGGACGGTGGGTTCCTCGACGGCGGGGGGCGCTGCGGTCTCGGTCGCCGGGGAGGTGGGGGTGGCGTTCACGGGGGCTTCCTTGGGGTGGGGCCGGGGGCGGTCCGGGGTCAGTGGGACGGTCCGGGGGTGGTCCGGGGGGCACCCGTCGTGGGGGTGTGGGCCCGCTCGGCCGCGGCCAGGGCGTCGGCGAAGCGGTCGAGGACCGCGGTGGCCTGCTCGTCGGTGAGGGTGAGCGGGGGCAGGAGCCGGACCACCGCGGAGTGGCGGCCGCCGAGTTCGACGATGAGTCCGCGGGCGAGGCACTCCTGCTGGACGGCGAGGGCCAGGGCGGGGGCGGCGGGCGGGACGGGGTCGGCCGGGCCGGCCGCGTCGGGGTCGACGAGTTCGACGCCGATCATCAGGCCCCGGCCGCGGACGTCGCCGACGCAGGGGTGGGCGGCGGCGAGGCCCTGGAGTCGGCCGAGGATACGGGCGCCGAGGATGCCGGCCCGTTCGGCGAGCCTGTTCTCGCGGACGTACGCGAGGGTGGCCGTTCCGGCGGCCATGGCGAGCTGGTTGCCGCGGAACGTGCCCGCGTGGGCGCCGGGTTCCCAGGCGTCGAGCTCGGACCTGTAGACGATGACGGCGAGCGGGAGGGAGCCGCCGATGGCCTTGGAGAGGACCATCACGTCGGGCACGACACCGCTGTGCTCGACGGCCCAGAAGGCGCCGGTGCGGCCGACGCCGGTCTGGACCTCGTCGACGACGAGCGGGACGGAGCGGTCGGCGGTGATCCGGCGCATCCGGCGCATCCAGTCGTCGGGGGCGGGAATGACCCCGCCTTCGCCCTGGACGGCCTCGACGATCATTCCGGCGGGGGTGGGGACACCGCTCTTGGGGTCGTCGAGGAGGGTCTCGGTCCAGCGGGCGGAGAGTTCGGCGCCGCGGTCGCCGCCGACGCCGAAGGGGCAGCGGTAGTGCTGCGGGTAGGGCAGCCGGGTCACGCGGACGTCGGTCGCCCCGCCGGAGGCGGAGAGGGCTCCGGCGGTCATGCCGTGGTACGCGCCGGTGAAGGCGAGGAGTCCGTCGCGGCCGGTGGCGGTGCGGACGAGTTTGAGGGCCGCTTCGACGGCGTCCGTGCCGGCCGGTCCGCAGAACTGGATCCGTGCGTTGTCCGCGAGTCCGCCCGGCAGGGTGGCGAACAGCTCGGAGGTGAAGGCGTCCTTGAGGGGGGTGGCGAGGTCGAGGACGTGGAGCGGTGCGCCCGAGTCGAGGACCTTCCGGATCGCTTCCAGGACGACGGGGTGGTTGTGGCCGAGGGCCAGCGTCCCGGCGCCGGAGAGGCAGTCCAGGTAGCGGCGGCCGTCGGCGCCCTCGATGGTCAGCCCGCGGGCCCGCACGGGGACGATCGGCAGGGAGCGGGCGTAGGTGCGGGCGGCGGACTCGCGCTGCGACTGGCGGCGCAGGATCCCCTCGTACGCGCCCCTGTGGTCCGGCGCGTCGTCCGCCGGGTTCCGCACCCGCGCGGCCGGTGCGCCGGCAGGAGCTGATTCGGTCACGGCCACGGCTCGGTGTCCTCCCGCTGTAACGGTTGCGTTGCACATGTGGGCGGAGCGGAGCCGCCGCAAGGGCCGTCCTGAGCGCCGCCGTTGTGTCCCCCGTACGTACCAACGACGGGAACTGCCGGGGATCACGGGCCGGGTGACAAGAAGTTGGCGTGTCCCGGATCACGGCACGGCAACGGCTGAACGGCATCCGGAACCGGCGGCGGGCCGGGTACCGTCCCCTCCGGCACCGGCATAGTTGGGGGCCGTCGGTCGCCGTCCGCGAGGACGCGGCCGCCGTTCGCCCATGCACACGTTGATGTAGTTCCAGGGGGATCACGAGATGCGATCGATTCGTCCGCTGCTGATGGCGGCTTCCGCCGTCGCGGCGCTGACGCTCACCGCGACGGCTTGCGGGCCGAGCGAGGAGAACGCGGGAGACAAGCCCAGCGCGCCCGCGAGCCTGAACCCGGCCGACAAGATCAAGATTCCGGAGGACCTGAAGGAGCGTCTGAAGGAACACGGGATCGACCTCGACAAGTGGCGCGACGGCGAGTGGAAGAACTGGGACCGCGACAAGTGGCTCCGTGAGGCCAAGGACTTCGTCAACCCGATCATCGAGGACCTGTGGGACCCGGACCGGATGCGGGAGGCCGAGCGCCCCGACAAGCCGGTCGAGGAGGAGGACATCTCGGGTGACGAGGGTGTCACCGACCCGACCCCGGCCGCGGTGAAGGCGAAGGCCGTCGCCCCGAAGTACCACGGCAACGCGGCCGAGGCGGGGAAGGTCTTCTTCGACGGTCCCGAGGGCTCGATGGTCTGCTCGGCCACCGTCGTGAAGGACCCGGCCCACCCGGGCAAGTCCAACCTGGTCTGGACGGCCGGGCACTGCGTGCACAAGGGCAACCAGGGCGGCTGGTACCGCAACATCGCCTTCGTGCCCTCGTACAACGACAGCGCGCTGCCGACCTCCGACCTGGAGAAGGCGACGCGGGAGCAGATCGCGCCGTACGGCGTGTGGTGGGCGGACTGGGTCAAGACCTCCGACCAGTGGATCGCCGAGGGCGCGTCCACGGGCGGCGCCGGTGCCCCCTACGACTTCGCGGTCATCCAGGTGACCCCGGAGAAGGGCGCCTCGGGCAAGTCGCTCGAGGAGACCGTCGGTTCGGCGCTTCCGGTGGAGTTCAACGCGCCGGCCGTGCCGAAGATCGCGAGCCTGACGGCGACCGGTTACCCGGCTGCGCCGCCGTTCGACGGCCAGAAGATGTTCCAGTGCCAGGACAAGCCGGGCCGGCTGTCGCTGAAGGCGGAGCAGCCGACGATGTACCGGATCGGCTGCACGATGACCGGTGGTTCGTCCGGCGGTGGCTGGGTGGCCCAGGGCAGTGACGGCAAGCCGGCGCTGGTGTCGAACACCTCGATCGGCCCGTCGACGGCCGGCTGGCTCGCGGGTCCGCGCTTCGGACCGGAGGCCAAGGCCATCTTCGACGAGGTCAGCAAGAAGTACGCCGGGCAGTAGGCGCGGCACGGAGGCGGGGCCCCTGGGGTCCCGCCTCCACCCATGCCCGGCCGACGGCTCATGTCCGGCATACCACCTGTGTCCGACATGCAGCCCACGGCCGGTCCCGGACACGCACCACACCACAGGGGGAATTCACGTCATGCGTTCTGTACGACACATACCCGCCGTCCTCGGTCTGGCGGCGGCGCTCGCGCTGACCGCCACGGCCTGCGGCCCCACCGAGACCCCGGCCGCCGACAAGCCGGCCGCGGGGGCGAGCAGCTCCGCTCCCGCCGGCGACGACGCCGGTGGCGACCTCGCCGAGGACCTCGCCGACAAGCTCAAGAAGCACGGCGTGGACCTGGACAAGTGGAAGGACGGCGAGTGGAAGAACTGGGATCGGGCGACCTGGCTCCGTGAGGCCGAGGACTTCGTCAACCCGGTGATCGACGGCCTCTGGGACCCGACGCGCATGCAGTCGGCGAAGAGCCCGGAGCAGACGATCACCGCGCAGGCCGGCACGGGCGGCACCGATCCGACGCCCCGGCCCGTCAAGGCGCAGCGCGAGAAGACGCCGTACCACCGCAACGCGGCCCCGGTCGGGAAGATCTTCTTCGACGCGCCCGAGGGCCACATGGTCTGCTCCGGCACCATCGTGAAGGACCCGCGGCGGCCCGGGAAGTCCAACATGGTCTGGACGGCCGGGCACTGCGTCCACGCGGGCAAGCAGGGCGGCTGGTACCGCAACATCACCTTCGTGCCGGCCTACAACGATCTCGGCAAGTCGGCCTCCGCGTTGAACAACGCTCAGCCGCACGAGATCGCGCCCTACGGGCAGTACTGGGCCGACTGGGCCGTGACCTCGGGTGACTGGATCCAGCGCGGCGGCACGAACCAGGCCTGGCCGTACGACTACGCCGTGCTGCACGTGCAGCCCGAGCGGGGCGGCAAGTCGCTGGAGGAGACCGTCGGCGCCGCGCTGCCGGTCGACTTCTCCGCGCCGACGGCCGCGCAGGCGGGGACGATGGGCGCCTGGGGCTACCCGCAGGCTCCGCCGTACAACGGGCTGATCATGCACAAGTGCCTCGACCGCCCGACGCGGCTCACCACGGCCCCGGCCACGCCGACGATGTACCGGATCGGCTGCACGATGACGGCCGGTTCCTCGGGCGGCGGCTGGTTCCGTGTACTGCCGAACGGGAAGACGGCGCTGGTGTCGAACACCTCGATCGGCCCGGCCGGCAGCAACGGCTGGCTCGCCGGACCGCAGCTGGGCAAGGGCGCCAAGGCGGCCCACGAGATGGTCAGCAAGAAGTTCGCCCGCTGACCTGAGCGAGCGCGCGGCGCCGCAGGGCACCACACGGCGCTGCGGCACCACCCGGGACCGCGCCCACCGCAGCACGACCGAGGGCGCTGCCCCCTCCCGTACGGGGAAGGGGCAGCGCCCTCAGCGGTTGCCGTGGCTCAGTGCGCGGCGGGAACGTACGGCGCGAGCATCGCCGCCAGCTCCTCGTGCACCCGGGCCTTGAGCAGGGTGCCCTCCGGGGTGTGCTCCTCGGACTCCACCTCGCCCTCGGCGTGCACCCGCGAGACGAGACCGCCCTGCGTGTACGGCACGAGGGCCTCCAGCTCGACCTCGGGGCGCGGCAGTTCGGCGTCGATGAGCGCGAGCAGCTGCTCGATGCCCTGGCCCGAGCGGGCCGAGACGGCGATGGAGTGCTTCTCCATCCGCAGCAGACGCTGGAGGACCACGGGGTCCGCCGCGTCCGCCTTGTTGACGACGACGATCTCCTTGACGTTCACCGCGCCGACGTCCCGGAAGACCTCGCGCACGGCGGCCAGCTGCTCCTCCGGCGCCGGGTGGGAACCGTCCACCACGTGCAGGATGAGGTCGGAGTCCCCGACCTCCTCCATGGTGGAGCGGAACGCCTCGACCAGGTGGTGCGGCAGGTGCCGGACGAATCCGACGGTGTCGGCCAGGGTGTAGACCCGGCCGGTGGGCGTCTCGGCCCGGCGCACGGTCGGGTCGAGGGTGGCGAACAGGGCGTTCTCCACGAGTACGCCCGCGCCGGTGAGGCGGTTGAGCAGGGAGGACTTGCCCGCGTTGGTGTATCCGGCGATGGCGACCGACGGGACCTTGTTGCGACGGCGCTCCTGGCGCTTGATGTCGCGGCCGGTCTTCATCTCCGCGATCTCCCGGCGCATCTTCGCCATCTTCTCGCGGATGCGGCGCCGGTCGGTCTCGATCTTGGTCTCACCGGGACCGCGGGTGGCCATGCCGCCACCGCCGCCGCCGCCCATCTGACGGGACAGCGACTGACCCCAGCCTCGCAGTCGCGGCAGCATGTACTGCATCTGCGCGAGCGCGACCTGCGCCTTGCCCTCTCGGGACTTGGCGTGCTGGGCGAAGATGTCGAGGATCAGGGCGGTCCGGTCGACCACCTTCACCTTGACGACGTCTTCGAGGGCGATGAGCTGGCCGGGGCTGAGCTCGCCGTCGCAGACGACGGTGTCGGCGCCGGTCTCGACCACGATGTCGCGCAGTTCGCGCGCCTTGCCGGAGCCGATGAAGGTCGCCGGGTCCGGCTTGTCACGGCGCTGGATCACGCCGTCGAGCACCAAGGCGCCCGCCGTCTCGGCGAGGGCCGCGAGCTCCGCCAGGGAGTTCTCCGCGTCCTGCACGGTCCCCGAGGTCCATACGCCGACCAGCACGACGCGCTCCAGGCGCAGCTGGCGGTACTCGACCTCGGTGACGTCCTCGAGTTCGGTGGAGAGGCCGGCGACGCGGCGCAGGGCCGCGCGCTCGGAGCGGTCGAACTGCTCGCCGTCCCGCTCTCCGTCGATCTCGTGGCTCCAGGCGACGTCCTCTTCCATCAGGGCATCGGCCCGAAGGCTCTCGGTACGGCTCGTCTCCGCGAAGCGCTGCTCGTCCTGGGAAGGGGAAGAAGAGGAGGTCATTGGGTCCTAACGTCGAATGACGTCGCCTGACAGCGACGCAACTGAGTCTGTATTCGTCGCAACGCGTGACGGCACCGGAAGATTCCCGGTTCCGGCCGCGTCGCCGACCTGACGATGGTGGCACGGCCCGGCCGGGCCCGTCACCCCGGTTTCGGCGCGGTCCTGCCGGTCCCGACGGGTTGCGAGCGCCAGTCGGGGTGGCCGGGCATGGGCGGGGTCTTCGCCGCGTACAGCCAGTCGCGGAAGAAGGCGGTGAGGTCCCGTCCCGCGATCTCGCCGGCCAGGGCCGTGAAGTCGGCGGTGGTGGCGGTGGAGTCCCGGTGGTCGGCGACCCAGCGGCGCTCCAGGCGCCGGAAGGCCTCGGTGCCGATCTCCTGGCGGAGCGCGTAGAGGACGAGGGCGCTGCCGTCGTAGACGACGGGCCGGAAGAGGCTGATCTTGTGGTCGGGCGAGGGCGGCTCGGGCGCGGCGGGCGGGCCGCCGTCCGCCCGCCACGCGTCGGAGGCCGCGTAGGCCGCCTTCATCCGACGCTCCAGCGGCTTGCCGGCCTTCTCCTCCGCGTACAGCGCCTCGTACCAGCTCGCGTGTCCTTCGTTGAGCCAGAGGTCGGACCAGGTGCGGGGCGAGACGCTGTCGCCGAACCACTGGTGGGCCAGCTCGTGCACCATGATCGAGTCGACGTACCACTCCGGGTAGCCGGGCTCCGTGAAGATTCCGCGCTCGAAGAGGGAGAGGGTCTGCGTCTCCAGCTCGAACCCCGTGTCGGCGTCGGCGATGAGCACACCGTACGTCTCGAAGGGGTACGGGCCGACCTGCCGCTCCATCCACTCCAGGTGGCCGGGGGTCTTGCGCAGCCAGGGTTCCATCAGCTTCCGGTCGGCGGTCCGCACCACGTCCCGTACGGGCAGGTCTCGGGGGCCGGTGCGGTGCACGACGGTGGAGCTGCCGATGGAGACCTGGGCGAGCTCGGTGGCCATGGGGTGGCGGGTGCGGTACGTCCAGGTGGTGGTGGCGCCGTGGTCGTCGCGGCCGGTGGGCAGGCCGTTGGCGACGACGGTGAGGGCGCTGGGGGCGGTGATCCGGAAGGTGAAGAAGGCCTTGTCGGCGGGGTGGTCGTTGGACGGGAAGACGCGGTGGGCGGCGTCCGCCTGGTTGGCCATGGCGAGGCCGTCGCCGGTCCGGACCCAGCCGCCGGTGTCGGCGGGGCCGGTGGGGTCGCTGGTGTGGGTGACGGTGATCTCGATCGGCTCGCCGGCGTCGATCGGCACGGCGGGGGTGACGATCAGGTCCTCGCCGCTGCTCGTGTACGAGGCCGGCAGGTCGTCGACGGTGACGGCGGAGACGGTCCCGTGGGTGAAGTCGAGGTTGAGCCGCTCCAGGTCCTCGGTGGCGAGGGCGTCGATCCGGGTCACGGCGGCGAGCGGCTTCGTGTTGACCCCCGGATAGGTGAGGTCGAGGTCGTACGCGAGGACGTCGTAGCCGGGGTTGCCGAGGTGCGGGAAGAGCGGGTCGCCGATGCCGAGCGGCGCCGGGGCGGGCAGCGCGGCGGCGACGAGCCCGGTCGAGGCGGCGACGAGGACGGCTGCGCGCAGCCACCGGGCGCGCGGCAGGGGGTTTCGGACGAGCGGCATGGGCCAGGCCTTTCCGGAGGACTGGCCCTACGGCTACCAGGGGTTTCCCCGCTCCTCCGGGCGGCGCGCTCGCCCGCCACCCGAAGGAGGTCACGTCACGCCTCGCGCGGCTCCGCCGTGCTCCGGCGGCGGGCGCGGTGCACGTCGTACACCCCCGGGACGTCCCGCATGGCCCGCATCAGGGCGGGGAGTCCGGCCGCGTCGGGGAGGTGGAGGGTGTACGTGTGGCGGACCCGTTGTTCGCTGGGCGGCTCGACGGTCGCGGAGACGACGGCGGCCCCGGCGGTGGCGATGGCCTCGGTGAGGTCGGCGAGGAGGCGCGGCCGGCCGAAGGATTCGGCGACGAGGGTGACCCTGCACTGGGCGGTGTCGCCCCAGCGGACGGTGACGGGCGCGCGGCCCACTCCGCGCATGGTCTCGACGGCCGCGCAGCCGGTCCGGTGGACGGTGACGGAGCCGCCGCGGACGCGGAATCCGGTGATCTCGTCGGGCGGTACGGGTGTGCAGCAGCCGGCGGGGCGGACGGCGGCGGGCGGCTCGCCGTCCAGGTCGGCGTGGAGCTCGGCGCCGGAGTGCCGGTCGGCGGTGACGTTGATCTGGGGCCGGGGGCCCGCGTCGGCGGGGGCCGCGGCCGCCTCGGGGTGGGCCCGGAGCCAGGCGGTGATCGCGATCCGGGCGGCGGCGGTACGGGCGTGGTCGAGCCACTCGGGAGAGGGACCGGACCCGGCGGCTCCGGGGCCGGCCCCGGCTCCGGCTCCGGGCCCGGTCACGGTGTCCTGGGCGAGCAGCAGCTGGACGGTGTCCCCGTCGCCGAGGACGGTGCTCAGGGGGGCGAGGCGGCCGTTGACCCGCGCGCCCAGACAGCCGTGGGCGGCCTCGCCGTGCTGCGCGTAGGCGGCGTCGACGCAGCTGGCTCCGGCGGGCAGGCTGATCGTGCCGGGGGTGCCGCCGTCGGCGCGGAAGACGGTGATCTCGTCGTCCTCGGCGAGGTGGGCGCGGAGCGAGCTCCAGAAGGTGTCGGGGTCGGGGGCCGACTGCTGCCAGTCGAGGAGCCGGGAGAGCCATCCGGGGCGGGTGGGGTCGACGCGCTCGCCGTCCTCGGGCTGCGGGTCGGAGGTGGGCGCGGGGGCGGACGGTCCCGTGGGCGCTGTCCGGCCGGCGTACGGCTCCTGGCCCGCGTACGGATTGCCGAGGGCGACGACTCCGGCCTCGGCGACCGTGTGCATCCGGTGGGTCCTGATGAGGATCTCGGCCACGGCCCCGTCGGGGGCGGCGATCGCGGTGTGCAGGGACTGGTACAGGTTGAACTTGGGGGCCGCGATGAAGTCCTTGAACTCGGAGATCACCGGGGTGAAGCAGGTGTGGAGCTCGCCGAGGACCCCGTAGCAGTCGGCGTCCTCGGCGACGAGGACGAGGAGCCGTCCGAAGTCGCAGCCGCGCAGCTCGCCGCGCTTGAGGCGGACGCGGTGCACGGAGACGAAGTGCCGGGGCCGGACGAGGACCTCGGCGCCGATGCCGGCCTCGCGGAGGACGGCGCCGACCTGCTCGGCCACGGCGTCCAGGGCGTCCCCCGCGTGGGAGTTGTCGGCGATGAGCGCGCGGGTGTTCTCGTACTCCTCGGGGTGGAGGATCGCGAAGACGAGGTCCTCCAGCTCGGTCTTGAGGGCCTGGACCCCGAGCCGTTCGGCGAGCGGGATGAGGAAGTCCCGGGTGACCTTCGCGATCCTGGCCTGTTTCTCGGGCCGCATCACGCCGAGGGTGCGCATGTTGTGGAGGCGGTCGGCGAGTTTGATCGACATGACCCGGACGTCGTCGCCGGTGGCGACGAGCATCTTGCGGAAGGTCTCGGGCTCGGCGGCGGCGCCGTAGTCGATCTTCTCCACCTTGGTGACGCCGTCGACGAGGTAGGCGACCTCGGCCCCGAACTCCCTCCGCACCTGGTCGAGCGTCACCTCGGTGTCCTCGACGGTGTCGTGGAGGAGCGAGGCGGTCAGGGTGGTGGTCTCCGCGCCCAGTTCGGCGAGGATGAGCGTGACCGCGAGCGGGTGCGTGATGTACGGCTCGCCGCTCTTGCGGAACTGGCCGCGGTGCGAGGACTCGGCGAGGACGTAGGCCCGGCGCAGGACCGCGAGGTCGGCCTCGGGGTGGTGGGCCCGGTGCGCCTCGGCGACGTGGCTGATGGCGTCGGGCAGCCGGTCACGGGGCGCCGGTCCGGCGGTGGCGCCGAGCAGGGCGGCGCGGCCGAGGCGGCGCAGGTCGATCCGGGCGCGTCCGCGTCTGCGGGCGGTCGTGTCGGTGACGGCGGCGTCCGCCGCGCTCACAGGGTTGGTGGCCTCTGCGCTCATGGGGCACCTCCGGCAACGTCGACCGGCGGTGGGCGGGCCAGGCGTGCCCGGGGGGCCGGTGCTTGATGCTACCGACCCCACCACGTGGCGCAGTCACGCTCTCGCTCAGCGTGAATCGGATCACCCATTCGAGCGACAAATCAGTCGTTGACTGTTTCGATTCCCAGGGTTCCGGTGGGAACGGAGCGGACCCGCCGAAGACCTGAGCTCCGGAAATCTGCGCGCCGGAAAGCTATGCGCCGGGGACCGACAGCCATGCCGGGTCGATGGTGCCCTCGGCGACGATGACGGCGGGGCCGGTCATCTCGATCTCGCCGTCGGGGTGCTCGGTGATGACGAGGGTCCCGCCGAGGACGTCGACGGTGTACGTGACGGGGGCTCCGCTCGCGGCGGGGTCGGCGCCGTCGCGGCGGGCCGTGGCGACGGCGACGGCGCACGCGCCCGTGCCGCAGGAGCGGGTCTCGGCGGCGCCGCGCTCGTGGACCCGCATGGCGACGTGCCGGGGGCCGCGGTCGGCGACGAACTCGATGTTCACCCCGTCCGGGTAGACCGCGGCGGGCTCGTAGGGCGGCTCGGTGAAGAGGTTGCCCGCGTGGCCGAGGTCCTCGACGAAGGCGACCGCGTGCGGATTGCCCATGTTCACGTTCCGCGCGGGCCAGCTGCGGCCGTCGACGGTGACGGTGACCCCGGCGTCGGCCAGGACCGCGCGGCCCATGGAGACGGTGACGGAACCGTCCTTGTCGAGGTGGACGCGCTTGACCCCGCCTCGGGTGGCGACGGCCACCTCGCCCGCGGTGACGTGCCCGGCGTGCTCCAGGTAGCGGGCGAAGACCCGGACCCCGTTGCCGCACATCTCGGCGACCGAGCCGTCGGCGTTCCGGTAGTCCATGAACCACTCGGCCTCGTCGGCCAGGTGCCGGGCCTCGGGGTGGGCGGCGCTGCGCACGACGTGCAGCAGTCCGTCCCCGCCGATGCCGGCGCGCCGGTCGCAGAGCCGGGCGACGGCGTCCGGGCTCAGCTCGACGGCGTTGTCCGCGTCGGGGACGATCACGAAGTCGTTCTCGGTGCCGTGGCCCTTGAGGAAGGGGAGCGGCGAGGTCTGCGTGCTGGTCACGAGATCAACTGTACGGGGCGGGTCCGACAGGCGGCGCGGCCGTCCGCCGCGGGACGTCCGGAGGGCTCAGCGGAGGCGGGCGACGCGCCAGACGGCCAGGGCGACCAGGACGCCGATCGTCGCCACGTACAGGCCGAGGACGCGCCAGTCGGGGCGCTCGCCCGAGCCGCGCTGCGGAAGCCCGGGCCAGGTGTAGCCGACCTTGCGGGCGGCCATCATGCCCCAGCCCGCCGCACAGGAGCTGATCAGCAGTCCGAGCATGGCGAGGACGGCGCCGCCGTCACCGGAGCCGAAGGCGAGCGGGAAGGCGAACATCAGGGAGCCGACGGCGGCGAGGCCGACGATCGGGGCGAGCTGCCAGATCCGCAGGCGGCGCTGCGGTCTGAGCTCGACCTCGACCTCGTCGGCGTGCACCTCGACAGCGGTGCCTTCCGCGTCGTCAGGACCGTCCGGTGTCAGGCCCGGGGCCCCGACCGGGGCTTCGCCCGTCGGGTCGCCAAGGACCGCTTCCTGGTGTTCTCTGTCGCGAGGGCCGGCCTCCATCGCCACGCGCCCTCCCCACTCGGACTCCACTTGGTCGATCGATTCTCGATGATGGCACGCTCCTGACCGCCGAACTGACGGGCAGGGCGTCCCGATGCCATCACGTGATCAGGCTGTAACCGCTCGTTCGACCAACGACAGCGCCTCCCGCGGGAGTTCCCCGCGGTGATCGGCGGCTCCGCTGAGCCAGTGGACGCGCGGGTCGCGGCGGAACCAGGAGTCCTGGCGGCGGGCGAAGCGCTTGGTGGCGCGCACGGTTTCCGCGCGCGCCTCGTCCTCGGTGCACTCCCCCGCGAGCGCGGCGAGCACCTGCTGGTAGCCGAGGGCGCGGGCGGCGGTGCGGCCCTCGCGCAGGCCCTGGGCCTCCAGGGTGCGCACCTCGTCGACGAGGCCTGCCTCCCACATCCGGTCCACGCGCGCGGCGATCCGCTCGTCCAGTTCGGGGCGGGCCACGTCGACGCCGATCTGGACGGTGTCGTAGACGGAGTCGGGGCCGGGCAGGTTGGCGGTGAAGGGCTTGCCCGTGATCTCGATGACTTCGAGGGCGCGGACGATGCGGCGTCCGTTGCTGGGCAGGATCGCGCGGGCGGCCTCGGGGTCGGCCTCGGCGAGCCGGGCGTGCAGGACGCCGGAGCCGCGCTCTTCCAGTTCGGCTTCCAGCCGGGCCCGGACGGCGGGGTCGGTGCCGGGGAACTCCAGGGCGTCGACGGCCCCCCGTACGTACAGGCCGGAACCGCCGACGAGGACCGGGGTGCGGCCCGCGGCGAGCAGTCGGTCGATCTCGGCGCGGGCGAGGCGCTGGTACTCGGCGACGCTGGCGGCCTCGGTCACGTCCCAGATGTCGAGGAGGTGGTGCGGGACGCCGTCCCGTTCCTCCATCGTCAGTTTGGCGGTCCCGATGTCCATCCCCCGGTAGAGCTGCATCGAGTCGGCGTTGACGACCTCGCCGCCGAGCTGCTGGGCCAGAAAGACACCCAAATCGGACTTTCCGGCCGCGGTGGGGCCGACGACGGCGATGACCCGCGGGGCGGGAGCTGCGCTTCTCACCGCACCAGTCTCGCAAACCTCACGGCCCCTCCCCGAACGAGCTACGTGACGAGCCCCATCCGGCTTCGTTGCCTGTTGCGAGGTTCCGGCCGTCGATCACCGCCGAGCCCCTCCCATCCGAGTACGCTATGGAGTGAATATGGGCGTTTTTGCAGTGTTTCGCCGTAAGAAGAAGGATGTGGTCGAGGCCTCGTCGGAGGAGACCGGGACCGTCGGGACGTCGGTGGACGGCGTGACAGAGGCCGAGGCGGCGGAGACCCGCGCCGAGGCCGAGGTCGCGGTGGAGACGGACGCCGGGGTCGAGGCCGGGTCCGCTGCCGCCGACGTCGTGGAGGTCACGGCCGGAACCGAGCCGGCGGACGACGCGCACGGCGTCGACACGGACGAGCCGGCGGCCGGAGCGGTCGCCTCCGAGGTCGTGGAGATCCCGAAGCAGCAGTCGGCCGAGGCCGCCGCGGACAACGAGGCAGGCGAAGGCGCCCGCAAGTAGGCCCCCGGGGTCCTGGGGGCAGGACACGGAGAACGGACCCCGCGCGGGTCCGCGGAGGGAAGGTGCCCCGATGGGTCTCCTGGATTCGCTGAAGGCCAAGCTCGCCCCGGCCAAGGACAAGGTGGCCGACCTCGCGCAGCAGCACGGGGGGAAGATCGACGACGGCCTCGACAAGGCCGCGAAGCTGGTCGACGAGAAGACCAAGGGCAAGTACAGCGACAAGATCCAGTCCGGTACGGGCAAGGCCAAGGACGCCCTGGACCGGATCGGCCACAAGGACGACGGCACGCCCGGGAGCGGCGGCGCGACCCCGCCGCCGGCCGCCTGACGACCGGCGTCACCCGCACACGACAGTCCCTCCGCACGGCGGACGGGGCGGCCGCGTGGAGGAGGCGGCCGTCGAGCCCGGCACCCGCGGCCGCGCCCGCCCGGACCCGCCAGGGCGCGCGGCCCGGCGCCCGCCCCACCTAACCCCGCACCCCCCCCCCCCCCCCCCCCCCCCCCGCCCCCCCCCCCCCCCGCCCCACCCCCCCCCCCCCCCCCCCCCCCCCCGGGGGCCGCCCCCGCCCCCCCCCCCCCCCCCCCCCGTCCGCCGTTCTCGTGTCGTGCTGCCGCCGGTCCGCCGCGACTTCGTCAGGACCAGGCGGCGACGACGTACTCCACGCCGTACGGGGCGTCCTCGTGGAGGAGGCGGCCTTCGAGCCCGGCACCCTCGGCCGCGCCCGCCAGGACCTGCCAGGGCGCGCGGCCGGCCGCCTTCAGCTCGTACGCGAGCTCCTCGTCCAGCGCGAGCAGCGCGGCCACGTCGGCCGCGCCCAGGGCACGGGCGGCCTCGGCGTCGAAACCGGCCGCCCGCTCGTCCAGGTAGCCGGGCGCCTTGACGGTCCGGCAGGCGCTGCCGTCGCCCATCACGAGGAGCGCGACCCGCCCGGCGGAGGCGGCGAGCTCACGGCCGACGGCGGCGCAGGTCCCGGCCGCTTCCCGTTCGTCCACGCCCCGGCCCTCGACGGGCGCGTCGGCCCAGTCGGCGCGGCCGAGCAGCCAGGCGCCGACGGCGAGGCTCGCGGGCAGGGGGCGGTCGGCCGCGGGCCCGTCACCGAGCCGTACGGAGAGGTCGACCCCGAAGCCGGCGAAGGAACCCGTCGAACCGGCCGGGAAGACGCCGGCGGCGGCCGCGTCGGCGGGACCGACGACATACAGCCGGTCGGGGCGCGCGGCGGCGAGCAGTCCGACGGCGTCGGCGCAGGCGGTGCGCGCGGCGTCCAGCTCGGGGGCGGCGCCGGTCGCGACCTCGGGCAGGAGGAGCGGCGGGCAGGGGCAGACGGCTGCGGCGACAAGCATGATCCGCACCCTACTGCGCGGCCGTGCCCGCGCCCTCGTCACCGCCCCGGGCCCGCGCCCGGGTCACCGCCCCCGGGTGTCAGTGGCTCCCGCAGGCCGGCGCGTCCGCTGCCGGGAGGGGCTCCGGGACGCCGATCTTCGGGAGGCCGAGCAGCACGCCCGCCGGCTTGGCGGCGGCCGCCGTGGTGCGCTTCTCCCAGGCGTCGCCCGCGCGGGTGCGGCGTACCGACGTCGTCGGACCCTCGGCGAGCAGGTGGTGCGGGGCGGCGTAGGTGATCTCGACGATCACGACGTCGCCGGGCCGGACGTCCTGCTCCGGCTTGGTGAAGTGGACGAGCCGGTTGTCGGGCGCGCGGCCGGAGAGGCGGTGCGTGGCGCCGTCCTTGCGGCCCTCGCCCTCGGCGACCATGACCTCCAGGGTGCGGCCGACCTGCTTCTTGTTCTCCTCCCAGGAGATCTCCTCCTGGAGCGCGACGAGGCGCATGTAGCGCTCCTGCACGACGTCCTTGGGGATCTGGCCGTCCATCTCGGCGGCCGGGGTGCCGGGGCGCTTGGAGTACTGGAAGGTGAAGGCGTTCGCGAAGCGGGCCTCCCGGACCGCGTGCATCGTCTGCTCGAAGTCCTCCTCGGTCTCGCCGGGGAAGCCCACGATGATGTCGGTGGAGATGGCGGCGTGCGGGATGGCCGCGCGGACCTTCTCGATGATCCCGAGGAAACGCTCCTGCCGGTACGAGCGGCGCATCGCCTTGAGGATCGCGTCCGAGCCGGACTGCATCGGCATGTGCAGCTGGGGCATCACGTTCGGGGTCTCGGCCATGGCCGCGATCACGTCGTCGGTGAAGTCGCGGGGGTGCGGGGAGGTGAAGCGGACCCGCTCCAGGCCCTCGATCTGCCCGCAGGCCCGCAGCAGCTTGGAGAAGGCCTCGCGGTCGCCCAGGTCCGATCCGTACGCGTTGACGTTCTGGCCGAGCAGGGTGATCTCGGAGACGCCCTCGGCGACCAGGGCCTCGATCTCGGCGAGGATGTCGCCGGGACGGCGGTCCTCCTCCTTGCCGCGCAGCGCCGGGACGATGCAGAAGGTGCAGGTGTTGTTGCAGCCGACGGAGATCGACACCCAGGCCGCGTAGGCGGACTCGCGCCGGGTCGGCAGCGTGGAGGGGAAGGCCTCGAGGGATTCGGCGATCTCGATCTGCGCCTCCTCCTGGATGCGGGCGCGCTCCAGGAGCACCGGCAGCTTGCCGATGTTGTGCGTGCCGAAGACCACGTCGACCCAGGGGGCCTTCTTGACGATGGTCTCGCGGTCCTTCTGGGCGAGGCAGCCGCCGACGGCGATCTGCATGCCGGGGCGCGTGGTCTTCATCGGGGCGAGCCGGCCGAGGTTGCCGTACAGCTTGTTGTCGGCGTTCTCGCGCACCGCGCAGGTGTTGAAGACCACGACGTCGGCATCGCCGTCGGATCCGCCGGGGGCCTTGACGTAGCCCGCCTCTTCCAGCAGACCGGAGAGCCGCTCGGAGTCGTGCACGTTCATCTGGCACCCGTAGGTACGAATCTCGTAGGTCTTGGATCCTTCAACGCTCACTGCGGGACTCCGGTCGCTGCTACTGGTCATTGGGACAAGGGTAGGCGGTCCGGGGAGTGCCCCCCGCTGGTTCCCGCCTGGTTCTCGCCTGGTCCTCACCGAGCCGTTCACACAGAGACGTGTTCGTTCGCACATCATCGTGGTAGAACTGAGTCATGGGTGTCGCCAATCGTCTGGACCTGACCCTGCGATTGGTGCAGGGCTCCGACCGGGTTTCCGTGTCGGAGCTCTCCCATCGACTGGGCGTATCCGAAATGACCGTCCGCCGGGACCTCGACGCGCTGGAGCGTCAGGGCCTCGTGCGCCGCGTGCACGGCGGCGCCGTCGCCACCCGCGTACGCGAGGAACAGGCCGGCTTCTCGGCGCGGGAGCCGTGGCAGGCCGCCACCAAGGACCGCCTGGGCGCGGCCGCGGCGGCGCTGGTGGAGCCGGGCTCGCGGGTCCTCCTGGACGCGGGGACGACGACCGTGCACGTCGCCGGGCACCTGGCGGAGCGAGGCCCGCTGACGGTCGCCGTGCTGAGCATCCAGGCGGCCGTGGTCCTGGCCGACAGGCCCGGGATCGACCTCCTGGTCGTCGGCGGCCGCTCCCGTCCCGGCGAGCGTTCCCTCGTCGGCCCGCTCGCCCTGCGGACCCTGGAGTCGCTGGCTTTCGACTGCTTCGTGATGTCCATCGGCGGGGTGCACGCCGAGCACGGCTGGTCGGAGTTCTCCCTGGACGACGCGGCCGTGAAGCAGACCGGGCTCGCCCGGGCCACGCGCACGGTCGCGGTGGCGGACGCCACCAAGCTCGGCGTACGGGCCTTCAGCCGGGTCGCCCCGCTCGGCGCGGCGCACCACTTCGTCACCGACCGGGCCGCCGAGGACGCGACCACGCACCCCGGTGGCCCCCAGACGCTGGACGCGCTGCGGGACGCGGGCGTCGACGTCCGTCTGGCCTGACACCGCGCAGCACACCCGTCCCGTACCCGTCCCGTACCGGTGCCGGTACGTGCAGTGAGGAGTGATTCCGCTCGTGACCACCGTTTCCCGCCCGCTGATGATCCTGGTCGCCGGCCCCTACCGCTCGGGCACCGGTGACGACCCGCGCAAGCTCGAAGCCCACGTCCGGGCGATGAACGAGGCCGCGCTCGTCCTCTTCCGCGCCGGGCACCTGCCCGTCACCGGCGAGGCCCTCGCCCTCCCGCTCCTGGAGGCCGCCGGCGGCGCCCGCCCCGGCGACGCGCTCTTCCAGGAGGTCTTCCACCCGGTCGCCGAACGGCTGCTCACCCGCTGCGACGCGGTCCTGCGGATCGGCGGCCCCTCGGAGGGAGCGGACATGATGGTCGACCGGGCCCGCGCGCAGGGCAAGGACGTCTACGGCTCCCTCGCCGCCGTCCCGGCCGTCGTCCCGACCTCCGTAAAGCCCGCCGTCCCGGACTCCGTACCGCCCGCCGTCCCGGACTCCGTAAAGCCCGCCGCCCCGGACTCCGTACCGCCCGCCGTCCCGGACTCCGCCCGATGACCGCCGGCATCGACACCCCCGACCGCCGGGGCCGCACCGGCCTCGACCGGCAGGGCCGTGACCTCACCGGCAATCCGCGCGTGCGGATCCTGGACGTGGAGGTGCTCTCCTGCGACTGGTACGTGCTGCGCAAGACCACCTTCGACTACCGGCACAGCGACGGGCACTGGAGCCGCGAGCAGCGCGAGACCCACGACCGCGGCGACGGCGCGACCGTCCTGCTCCACAACACCCAGCGCCGTACGGTGCTGCTGACCCGTCAGTTCCGCCTGCCCGCCTACGTCAACGGGCACCCCGACGGCATGCTCCTCGAAACCGCCGCGGGACTGCTGGACGGCGAGCGGCCGGAGGAGGCGATCCGGCGGGAGGCCGCCGAGGAGACCGGGCACGCCATCGGGGCCGCCGAGCACGTCTTCGACGTCTACATGAGTCCCGGCTCGGTCACCGAGCGGCTGCACTTCTTCGCCGCCCCCTACGACACGGCGGACTTCTCCGGCGGAGGTGGCGGAATCGCCGCCGAGGGCGAGGACATCACGACCGTGGAGCTCCCCTTCGCGGAGGCGCTCGCCATGGTCCGCGACGGCCGGATCGCCGACGCCAAGACCATCATGCTGCTCCAGTGGGCGGCGCTCGACGGGCCGTTCCGGCCGACGGACCCGCCGCTCCCGGGCTGACCCCACCCTGCGGTTTTCCGCAGGAAGCCGGGCGGGAACCCTCATACCGGCGCTGAGCTGGGATTTCTAGGTTGGAGTTGTGCCGGGGAGCTCGCCCCGGCGCCTCCCCCGCGACTTGGAGACCCCGACATGCCGCTCACCCACCAGCTGCTTCTGGCCCAGGCCGCCCAGGAACCCGCCGGCGGTGTCGCCGGGTGGGCCGCCGGGCTCGTCGACACGATGGGCGGGCCCGGAGCGGGGCTCGCCATCGCGCTGGAGAACCTGTTCCCGCCGCTGCCCAGCGAGGTGATCCTGCCGCTGACCGGCTTCGCAGCCGGGCAGGGGGTGATCAGTCTGCCCTCCGCGCTGTTCTGGACGACCCTGGGCTCGGTGGTCGGGGCCCTGGCCCTCTACTGGATCGGTTCGCTGTTCGGTCGGCAGCGCATGCACGCGCTCTGGGCGCGGCTGCCCCTGGTGAAGGTCTCCGATCTGGAGCGCACCGAGGAGTGGTTCGCGCGGCACGGCACCAAGGCGGTGCTCCTGGGACGGATGGTGCCGATCTTCCGCAGTCTGATCTCCGTGCCGGCCGGCGTCGAGCGGATGCCGCTGCCCGTCTTCCTCCTCCTCACGACGGTCGGCAGCCTCGTCTGGAACAGCGTGCTCGTGATGGCCGGTTACTGGCTCGGGGACCGCTGGGACCTGGTCGAGGGATACGTGGGCGTGCTGTCCAAGGTCGTCCTGGCGCTGGCGCTCGTGGCCATGGCCGCGTACCTGGCCGTACGGCTCCGGGGCCGCGGGCGCACCGCCCAGCACCGCCGCACCTCGTGACGGGCGAGCGGGCGCCCGCACCCTCCGGGCGATCTTGTACGGCCCCGGGGCCGGGACTAGCCTCGGAGACCGTGCGAGGTGACGAGCGAGGAGACGAGCGAGGAGACCCGGTGTCCGGACCGGCCCGCCGTCTCGCCGGCTCCCTCCTCGGCTGTCCGACCGCCCTGCTCGGCGTCCTGTTCTTCCTGGTCTCCGGGGTCGTCCTCGGGCCATTCCTGCTGTGGCCCCGCACCCGGCCCCGCGCCCGTGAGGTCCTGACGGCCGGCGCGCGGCGGCTCGCGGCGCTGGAGCGGAGCCGTCGTTCCGCCTTTTTCGGGGACCGTTTCCCCGGCCCGTACACCGTCTCCGACCGGCGGCTCCTGCGCTATCTCGCGGTCCGCTCCTGGACGGGGGTTGTGTTCGGGGTCGTCGTCGGGCTCCTCGGCTTCGGCGCCGTCCTGGCGGGGCTGCTCGTCGGGGGCGTCGTGCGCGGCACGCTCGGCTGGGGCGAGCTGCTCGCACAGCTGCTCCTCGGCGGCGTCCTGCTCTTCCTCGACGTCCAGGGCCTGTACGCGCTGACCGCCCTGGACGCCCGGCTCGCCCGCGAGTGCTTCGGGCCCTCCGAGAGCGAGCTGCTGCGGCGCCGGATCGACGAACTGGCCGTCAGCCGGGCGGCCGTCGTGCAGGCCGTGGACGCCGAGCGCCGCCGCATCGAGCGCGATCTCCACGACGGCGTGCAGCAGCGGCTCGTGGCGCTCGCCATGCTGCTCGGCCGGGCGCGCCGGAGCCGGGACCGCGATCCCGAGCAGGCGGAGGCGCTGCTCCTCCAGGCGCACGGCGAGGCCGGGGACGTGCTGGCCGAACTGCGGGACGTGGCCTGGCGGGTGTACCCCTCCGCGCTGGACAGCCTGGGCCTCGAAGAGGCGCTGGGCGGGGTGGCGCAGCGGTGCTCCGTCCCGCTGCGCATCCGGTTCGACGTCGCCGGGCCGCTGCCCCGGCCCGTGGAGACGGCCGCCTATTTCGTGGTCTCCGAGGCCGTCACGAACGCCGCCAAGCACGCCTCGGCCTCCGCCGTCTCCGTCGACGTCTCGCTCGGCGGCCCGCCCGAAGGACCGCTGCTCACGCTGCGGATCGAGGACGACGGGCGGGGCGGCGCCGATCCGGCCGGCAGCGGGCTGACCGGCCTGCGGAGCCGGGTCGCCGCGCTCGACGGCGACCTGCGTGTCGACAGCCCCCTCGGGGGACCCACCACTCTTGTCGCGGAGCTGCCGTGCGCGTGATCCTGGCCGAGGACTCGACCCTGCTGCGAGAGGGGCTCGTCCGCCTGCTCACCGAGGAGGGCCACGAGGTCGTGGCCGCGCTCGGCGACGCCGTGACCCTGGTCGCGGAGGTCGGGGCGCTGCGCCCGGACGTCGCGGTCGTCGACATCCGGATGCCTCCGACGCACACCGACGAGGGGCTGCGGGCCGCCGTGGAGATCCGTGAGCGGTGGCCGGAGACGGGTGTCCTCGTCCTCTCGCAGCACGTGGAGCGGAGCTACGCCGCCCGGCTGCTGGCCGCCGGGGCGGAGCGGGTCGGCTATCTGCTGAAGGACCGGGTGGCGCAGGTCGAGGAGTTCCTCGACGCGCTGGAGCGGGTCCACGAGGGCGGGGCGGCGATCGACCCGGAGGTCGTACGGCAGCTGGTCGTCCGCAGCACCCGCGGCGATCCGCTGGCCCGGCTGACCCCGCGCGAGCGCGAGGTCCTCGACGTGCTGGCGCAGGGGTACACGAACGCCGCCATCGCGCGGCAGCTGCACCTCTCCCTCAGCGCGGTGGAGAAGTACCTGAACGCCGTCTTCGACAAGCTGGAGCTGCGCAGGGCCGACGGCTACAGCCGCCGGATCCTGGCCGTGCTGCGGTACTTGGAGTCCTGATCCGGCAGGGCGGCCCCTCCCGTCCGCCCCGGTCGCCGCCGTCCGCCCCTCCGCCCGCGCCCCAGACCGTCCCCGCCCGCGCCTCAGACCGTCCCGGCCGCGCCTCAGGCCGGGGAGGACGCGAACCGGTCGATGGCGGACGCCAGTTGGGGGCGCCGGCGGATGCCGAGCTTGCGGTAGATGCGGGTGATGTGCAGCTCCACGGCCCGGGTCGACACCGTGAAGTACGCGGCGATCTGTTTGTTGGTGAGACCGTCGAGCATCATCGTGACGATGCGCCGCTCGTGGGCGGTCAGCGCCGGGACGGGCGCCGGAGCGGCGCGCTCGGGGCCGGCGAGCGCCGCGTGCCCCAGCACCGCGTTCCACTCCCGTATCCGCAGCTCCCGGACGACCTGGGCCCGCGCGTACGGGTCGGCGTGGAGGATCCGTAAGAGCGTCCGGCGGTCGCGGGCCTCGCAGACGAGGAGCTCCCCGGTGCCGTCCTGCCACGGGCCGCCCGCGAGGAGAACGCCGCGGGCGGCCATTCTCCTCCAGTACGCCCGGTGCGCCTCTCCGGAACTCGACCGGTCCGTCTCACTTCCACGGAAAACGAGTTCGACCACGAAAGGCACGCGTAACTCCCCCATACATTCCGGGCGTTTCCGATTTCGACGCTACCACCGGGCCACCGCCCGTTGAATGAACGGCATGTTGCGGGCGGCGGCGGAGCAGACCGGTGGCGGCGAGCACCGCGACCGCCCCGAGCCACACCGTCCAGCCGAGGGGTTCGCGCAGCACGACGGCGCCCAGGACGACGGCCACGGCGGTCATGAGGTACGTGACGGTGGAGGCGACCGCCGGCCCGTCCTTGATGATCAGTTCGAAGTTGAGCAGCGCGGCGAAGCCGGTGCAGACCACGCCGAGGACGAGCACGGAGATCACCGAGTCGGTGCGCCACGTGACGGCCCGGAGGCCCAGGAAGGGGAAGGCCGCGAGCAGCAGGACGGTGGCCGCGCCGAGCTGTCCGCCCGCCAGCACGAGCGGTGGAATGCCTTTGCCCACAAGGAACTTGCCCATGTACGCGAAGCCGGCGCCGAAGCTGATCGAGCCGAGGGCGAAGCAGAGGAGGCTCCAACCGGTCCCGGTGGAGGCCGCGTTCCACGGTGACGCGATGAGTGCCGTGCCGCCGAGGCCGAGGAGCACGCCGCCCGCCCTGACGCCGGAGACCCGCTTCTCCTGACCGAGCAGCAGGGCCGCCGCCAGGGTCCAGATCGGCGCGCTGCCGTTGACCACGGCGGCGACGCTGCTGGAGCCGGCGATCTCCCCCTGGGCGTACAGGGTCCACGGCACGGCGTTGCCGAGCAGCGCGGCGACGGTCAAGTGCCCCCAGACGGCTGGCGACTTGGGCAGCCTGAGGCCCTTCGCGTACCCGAGGGCGAGGATCACGGCGGCGCCGAGCGCGAGCCGGATCAGCACCATCTGGACGGGGGAGAATCCGTATCCCGCGATCTTGATCCACAGGAAGACGGAGCCCCAGACGAGACTCAGCGCGGCCAGCCGCGCGCAGGTGGCTCTGGACATGGGTGTTCCCGCTCTGGAGAAGGGGCGCACGGAGCTCTCCGGAAGGGATGCGCGGAGCTCTCCGCCGTACGGGAACGAGCCTCGCGCCGGCGTCCGGGCGGGTCCAGCAACGGCTGGTGGACGGTACCGTCCACGAACCGTGGCGCATCGGGGAGCGGGGGACGCGGTTCAGTCGGCGACGGCCGCCCTGGCCACCGTGCGCAGCGCGTCCAGGACGGCGGCGATCTCGGGCGAGGTCTGGCTGCCCTCCCGTACGGCCGCGAAGACCGTACGGGACGGCGCCCCCTCGCTGAACGCGCGCACCGTCACCTCGGGCCGCGGCGCCGGCCGCGCCGTCCGGGGAACCAGCGCGACCCCCAGGCCGAGCCGGACCGCCGCGAGCGTGGCGTCCCAGTCGCCGATGGCGTGCGAGGCCCGCGGGGTGAACCCGGCCGCCGTGCAGGCGGCGACGCCGATGTCGTGGCACATCCCCGTCGTGGCGAAGATCCACGTCTCCTGGGCGAGGTCGGCGAGGACGAGGCGGGGGGTGCCGAGGAGCCGGTGCCCCTCGGGCAGGGCGATGTCGAAGGGGTCCTCGCAGAGTGCGACCCGGTGGAAGCGCGCGTCGAAGCGGCCGTCCTCGCCCGCCGTGCCGGGGTGCAGCGCGGTGTCGGCGGAGATGACGACGTCGGTCTCCCCGCGGTGCAGGAGGGAGAAGCTCTCCGGCGGGTCGACCTCGGCCAGGGAGGTGCGCAGCAGCGGCCGGGTCTCCCGCAGCCTGGCCACGGCGGGCAGGATCAGCGCCGAGAGGGTGGTGGAGAAGCCGGCCACCGCCACGTCGCCGCGCTCGCCGCCGCGGTGCGCGGCGAGCTCCGCGCGCATCCGCTCGACCTGGGTGAAGACGGCGTCGGCGTGCCGGAGGACGATCCGTGCCTCCCCGGTGAGCCGCAGTCTGCGCCCGGACGGTTCGGTGAGGGGGACGCCCAACTCCCGTCCGAGGGCGCTGATCTGCTGCGAGACGGCCTGCGGGGTGAGGTGGAGTGCCCGGGCGGCCGCGCTGACCGTGCCGCGTTCGCTGAGTTCCCTCAGCACCCGCAGCTTCCGCAGATCCGGATCGGCCACGTCCCGTGCCCCCTCCCGTGCCCCTCCCGCTTCGCGGTCATCGTACGCAGCCGGCCTCCACGTCGATGACCTCCTTCACCAGCGTCTCCAGCACGTCGAGGTCGCGCGCGGTGCGGCCGGGCTCCCGCCGGTCGCCCGGGTAGGTGGGGTCGAGGACGACGGCCCGCGCGCCCAGGTCCTGGAGGAGCCCGAGGTCGTCGGCGATCTGGTCCCGCGTGCCCTCTCCGAGGAGGCGGCCGGGGCCCAACGGCCGGTCCGTGACGCGGAGTTTGATCCGGGGGCAGAGGTCGGGGACCGGCAGCTCCTGCTCCTCGGCGACCTGGCGGAGCGCGGGCAGGCCGACCCCGAGGAGCCAGTCGCCGGAGACGGAGGTCGGGTGCCAGGCGTCGCCGAGGCGGACGGCCCGGCGGAGCGCGCCGCGGCTGTGCCCGCCGACCCAGACGGGCGGGCCGGGGCGCTGGACGGGCAGGGGTCCGGTGTGGACCTCGCGGAAGGAGACGTGGGCGCCCTCGAAGGAGGCGACCTCGTCGGCCCAGCAGGCCTTGATGGCCGCGAGGTACTCGTCGCTGATGGCGCCGCGCTCGCGGTAGGGGACGTCGAGGACGGCGAACTCCCGGGCTGCCCAGCCCGCCGCCGCCCCGAAGACCAGGCGGCCGTTGCTGAACCGGTCGATGTTGGCGGCGACGCGGGCGGTGTGGACGGGGTGCCGGTACGGGAGGATCGTCACCGTCGTGCCGAGTCCGACGGTCCTGGTGACCCCGGCGAGCCAGGCGAGGGTCGCGAAGGGGTCGTAGAACGGGGCGGGGAAGAGGTGCTGCACGTCCGGGGTGAGCGCCACGTGGTCGGAGACCATGGCGTAGTGGAAGCCCAGCGCCTCGACCCGCAGCGCCCAGTCGGCGAGGGCGTCGGGGGTGGCCTCGGGCCCGTAGTTGGGCAGATTGACGCCGAATTCCACGGGGTGTCCCTCCCGGCCGTCCGGTGCTGGTCCGTGGCGTACGGAGCAGTCCTGGGGACCCTACGGCCGGAATGTCCCCGTCTCGGCGCTCACCGACGCGGAGGGTTCGGGGTTCCGTAGCACCGGGCACGGCGATGCCACGGAACCCGTCACGGGGTTGCCGCATCACCGCAGCGGCATGCTCCGGATCGCCGACCGCGCCCCGGGGGCCGTCGGCGCCGAGGTCCTGAGGAGGCCCTTGTCGCTGGTGCTCGCGGGCGCGTCCGCGCCCACCGGCGTGGTGGTCATGGGCCGGGCGGCGGCACAACGCTGCTTCTCCGCCTCGGACATGGGCCCGGTGCGCTGGAGCAGCCGGTCGGGGACGGCGCGGGAGGGGGCGTCGATCACGGCGTGCAGCCGGTAGTCGTCCTTCTTGCTGAGGAACCAGCCCTCGACCCGCTCGCGGCTCGGCTGGAGTTCGACCCAGCTGACCTCGCCGGGCTGGATCCTCTCCACGACGGTCCGCTCGTCGCTGCTGAACCACTGCCACGGCCGCTGCCAGGTCTTCTCGTAGGCGAGGGCGAACTGGGTGGCCATGGGCCGCTCCTTGGCGCGCTTCTCGTCCACCTCCCGCACGCCCGAAGTGGGCAGTTTCGCCACGTCGTTGAGCGGCAGGCCGGCGGCGGCGTAGGTCTGGGCGATGCTGTCGTGCCCGCGCTCCGAGAAGGAGAGGACGCGGGAGTGCTCCAGCGTGTTGCGGGTGCAGTTGACGAAGGCCTCGCCGACGACCCGCGCCCGGTCGTAGTACCGGAAGGAAGTGCGGGTGTCCGGCCGGAAGGTGCAGGCGTTCTCCCCGTTGCAGGCGGCGGCCGCGTTGTGGAGGGTGCTCTCCCGTTCGTTGCCCTTGTACGCCTCGGAGGTGCCGAGCGCCGTCTTGTCGACGGTCTTGTCGACGGCGGTCGGGACCTCGACCGCCCGGATGCGGGCGATCATCGGTGAACAGGTCACGTGCGTACGGGAGTCGGTGACCCGGCTCGTGAAGGTGAGCAGCGGCTCGTTCTCCCCGGCGGTGAACTCGTAGCTGCGGCCGGTCCATCGGCCGGTGCCGGGTGTGCCCTTCACGCGGTCGGGGTCCCCCGCAGTGGTGACCTCGCGGACCGGGCCGCCGGAGGCCGTGACCGCGTACGGCTGGCCGTTGACGACCTGTTCGCCGGTGCACTCCTTGGAGACGGCGGGGCTGTCCTCGTAGGTGACGGTGACCTTGGACCCCGCACGGACCCCGCGCAGCCGCTGCTGGAGGGAGTTGCCGTCCTTCTGGAGGGCGACGCCGTGGGAGCCGTCGGTGCGGCCGGAAGCGGTGGGCGAGTAGCGCTGGTTGAGGCCGGTCCAGAAGGCGATGCCGACGGTGGTCGGACCGTCGCCGCTCATGCCGGGATCGGCGAAGTCGCCGTTGAGGACGGGGACGGCCTGCGCGGCGGGGGCGGACCGCTCGGCGGGGGCGGCGAGGGAGGGAGGAGCGACGGGGAGCAGCAGACCGGCGGCGCCGAGGACGGAGAGTGCGGCGTGTGAGCGCTTCATGGCGGGGGACTCCTCCGGGTTCAGGAACCGTGGAACGGCAGGACGACTTCGCGCTTCGGGTCGGCGCCCCGGGGGATCGCCCGCGTGGCCGGCACCTCGCGAGCGGCGTGCCGGAGCCCGCCGCCCGTTCCGGAGTCCGCGTTGTCGGTGTCGGAGGCGGTGTCACCGGCGGGGCGCTTGCGGCCGCAGAGGTTGTCGGGGACGGCGTACGTCTGCGCGACGAAGGTGCTGCTGTTGACCATGGAGGGGCTGTCCACGCTCACGTTGAGGATCTTCTTCCCCGTGTCGGTGACGAGGTCGCCGACCACGCGCCGCATGGAGGCGCTGGCACCGAAGACGAGCATGTCGTACGGCTTGACGGTGGTCTTGTAGACCGTCGCCTCGGTGTTCTCGATCGTCCAGGACTTGGAGTAGGTGGCCTTGAAGGCGGCCTCGAAGGCGAGTTTGGCGCTCAGCGAGCCGGCCAGCTTGCCGCCGCCCGCGACGGTCGTCTTGGTGCCGTTCGTCGAGGTCGGACCGTCCTTGAGATTGGGTGTCTTGTTCTCGCTGGTGATGTCGTTGGAGAGGTTGGTGGTGACCTCGCCGGAGGCGGTGACCGTGCCCTCGGCGGTGATCTTCCCGGAGATCTCTCCGCCGATGTTGTCGGTGCTGCTGGTCCGCAGGGTCACGGTCCGGTCGACGCCCATGTCGCTCTTGGTGCAGTTGACGACGGCGTTGCCGAGGGACTTGACGGCGGAGGCGTACTCGCGGTCGCGCTTGGGGTCGATCGTGAACGAGCAGGCCGTGCGCTTCGTCCCGCAGTACTCCAGGACGTCGGCGATCCTCGCCGGGCGGCCGTCGGCGGTGACGGCGCGGGCGACGGGGGCGGCGGGGATCTCGCCGGGGGTCTCCCCGGCGGCGGCGGGCGGGGCGAGGAGCGCGAGGGGAGCGGTGAGTCCGAGCCCGAGGGCGAGGGCGGACAGGCGGGCGCGGGGACGGCGCGGAGACATGACGAGGAACCCCTTTCGAGGGCACTTCGGGGGGGGAGGCGGGGAGGAATCAGGAGCCGAGCAGCGAGCAGAGCTGAGAGGCCGGGAAGGGGGACTGTCCCGGGTCGCTCGACCCCTGCGGGAGGGAGGCGGGGAAGGCGGTGCAGGTGGACTCGACGGCCTGGGCCGCGTTGTCGGCGGGCTCCGGCTTGTTCGTGGTGATGGTGGTGTTCATGTCCTTGAAGCCGTCCTCCTCGCGGCCCCCCTTGCCGGCCAGCTTCTCCATGCAGGAGCTGGAACCGGGCGGGCACTTCTCCAGGTCGCCGCCGATCTTCTTGATGTCCTTGTCGGCCTGGCCGGCCGCCTCCTGGGTCTTCTTCTGCTGCTCGTCGATCTCCTTCGCCTCCGCGGCGTTGGCCTCCTGGTCCTTGCAGGCCTGGTCCTCCGGCTCGCACTCCGCGCCGTACGCGACCGAGGCCAGGGCGGGGACCAGGGCAGGCGCCAGGGAGAGGGCGAGGGTGGCGGCGAGAAGGGCGGCACTCAACGTCGCACGACGCGGCGATGCCTTCATGCTGGACATGGGAACTCCCTTGGGACAGGGGTGAGTTGATGCGCTCGGAAGGGGACGCCAGGGGCGGACAGGGGACTGTCCTCAAGATCACCGAGCGCCTTCCGACGCTAACCGGCGGGGCCCCGGCGCCACGGCAGGACACACGGCGCGGCGTGCTCCTCCGGGCCCGCTCACCGCTTCGGCGGAGCGCACGGGGAGCCCCTCGGACGGGGTGACGGCGGGGAGCTCACGGGCCGCCGCCCGGGGCCGCCGGTCCACCCGTTCGTAGGGAATCCGGGGCGTACGCGAGAGGGCGGGCGGCCGTACGCGGCCGGGCCCCTCACTCCCCCGGCCGCCGCCGTTCGGCGGCCCGCCAGGGGCACCCGCCGGCACGCCTCCGGCGGCACGCGCCGGGGGCGAGTGCGCCCCCGGAACGCCACCCCGAACGGGCGTCCGTCAGACGGGTGTTTCAGCGGTTCCGGCTCGCTGTGGTGATCATTCTCGGACAGTCTGCTCATGTGCCCGACGGCCCGTCCCGGCCGTCGCAGCGGCCCTGGGCGTCCCATGTCCAAGGGCCCGGCACCCCGTGTTCGCATGACCCGCGCCCGGCCCCCGTACGCCTCCGCCCACCCCTGCGGACGCGCACGGCACCCGCCGGACGCCGCGCTCCCGTATGTCCCCGTCGAAGGAGAGCAGAGCCATGTCCCGTTCACGACGCACCACCTCGCGCACACGTCTGCGCGGCCCGCTGTCCGTCCCCGCCGCACTGCGCGGCCGGCCGCTCGCCGCGGCCGTCCTCACAGCCGCCGCCGCCCTCACCGCCGTACCGGCCCCGGCCCCGGCCGCGACCGCCAACGAGGGGAATCCGACGGTACTGAGCTGGGGCGCGGGCCGCACCGGCCAGCTCGGCAACGGCACCCTGAGCGACAGCCTCAGCCCGTCCTCCGTCACCAGCCTCTTCCGCGGCGACGTCGACCAGGTCTCGGCGGGCGGCACCTCCTCGTCCGACTCGTTCGTCCTGGCCCGTACGGACAGGACGGTCAAGTCCTGGGGCCACAACTCCTCGGGCCAGCTCGGCAACGGAGGCAACGCCAACCAGACCGTGCCCACCACCGTCCCCCGCCTCGACAACATCAAGGACATCGCGGCCGGCGGGAAGCACGCCCTCGCCCTCGACTCCTCCGGCCAGGTCTACTCCTGGGGCGACAACGCCTACGGCCAGCTCGGCAACAACCGCACCGGAGACAGCCGCACCGTCCCCGACCGCGTCCAGGGCATGCCCAAGGTCAAGCAGATCTCGGCCGGCTGCGACTTCAGCCTCGCCCTCCTGGAGAACGGCAAGGTGTACGCCTGGGGCCGCGGCATCCACGGCCAGCTCGGCACCGGCAACCGCGCCACCAGCTCCGTACCCCGGCAGGTGCTGGGTCTGGAGAACATCGTGGAGGTCGACGCCGGCTGCCACCACGCCCTCGCGCTGACCGCCGACGACACGGTCAAGTCCTGGGGTTACAACCTCTACGGCCAGCTCGGCAACTCCTCCACCAAGTCCTCCACCCTCCCCGTCGACGTCGACTGGATCGAGGGCGTATCCGACATCGAGGCGGGCGCCCACCACAACTACGTGAAGACGAGCGACAGCCACGTCTGGGGCTGGGGCAACAACCAGTACGGCCAGCTCCTGGAGTCCGACGAGGCCTTCGACGCCAACGTCTCCCGCACCAACCGCACGGCCCCCGTCGAGATCCCGCGCCTGGAAGGGGTCCAGCACCTCGCGGCCGGCGCCCGGCACGGCGTCGCGGTCACCGCGGACGACGTCTTCACCTGGGGCCACAACGGCGAGGGCCAGCTCGGCAACGGCACGACGGTCTCGCGGTACGAGTCGGTGAAGATCCTCAACCAGGGCTCGGCGATCAAGGCGGTGGCCGTCTCCCTGGGCGGCAACACGACGTACGCGTACTGAGCGGGGCGTGCTCCGATGACGTACGCGTACGTACGCGGTGTCACCGCCGCCACCCTCGCGCTCCTCGCCCTCGCCGTCTCCCCCGCCCACGCCGAGCCCCGGGATCCATGGGTGCGGGCCTGGGGCGCGAACGCGGGCGGACAGCTCGGCAACGGCACCACGGCCGACCAGCAGACCCCGGCAGCCGTCCAGGGACTCGCCCGCGCCTCCGTGCGCGAACTGTCCGGCGGGGGGAACAACACCGCCAACGCCTTCGCCGTGGCACTCCTCACCGACGGCACGGTCCAGTCCTGGGGCGGGAACCTCGCGGGCCAGCTCGGCGACGGCACCACCGTGAGCCGGCCGTTCCCCGCCGCCGTGGCCGGACTCTCCGGAGCCACCGAGGTCGCCGCCGGCTTCCAGACCGGCTACGCCGTCCGCGGCGGGCGGGTCCTCGCCTGGGGCGACAACACCTACGGCCAGCTCGGCGACGGCGGCACGACCTCGGCCACCCGACCCGTGCGGGTCCAGAGCCTGAACAAGGTGACGGACGTCGCCGCCGGCTGCCAGCACGCCGTCGCCCTCCGGGAGGACGGCACCGTCTGGACCTGGGGCCGTGCCCACAGCGGGCAGCTCGGCCTCGGCGACACCACCGACCGGAACACCCCGAAACGAGTCCCCGGCCTCACGGACGTCGTCGAGATCGCGACCGGCTGCAACCACGTGCTCGCCCGGCTCGCCGACGGCACCGTACGGGCCTGGGGCTACAACATCAACGGCCAACTGGGCAACGACAGCCAAGAGGCCGCGCCCTCACCGGTCGAGGTGCACCATCTCGACGGCGTGGCCCGGATCTACGGCTGCGGCTTCCACAGCTTCGCCGTGCTCGACGACGGCTCGGTCCGTGCCTGGGGCTGGAACGGCCGCGGCCAGCTCGGCGACGGCTCCACCACCTCCCGCACCACCCCGGTCCCCGTACCCGGTCTGGACGAGGTCACCGACATGGCCGGCGGCTGGGGGCACACCGTCGCCGCCCGCTCCGACGGCTCCGTCCTCGCCTGGGGCGAGAACGCGGCCGGCCAGCTCGGCGACGCCACCACCACCGACTCCCCCACCCCGGTCACCGCACTGCCCGCAGGCAGCGGCGCGACCCGCGTCTCGACTCCCCCCACCGGCAAGTCGAGCTACGCCTACTGACCCGAAAGGTCCCCATGCACCACAGCAAGCGCCTCACCCTGCTCGCCGCCGTCACAGCGGCCACCGCCCTCGCCGCCCCCTGCCTCTCCGCCCACGCCGCCGCCGGCACCGACCCCTGGGTGCGCGGCTGGGGCGAGAACGCCCAGGGCCAGCTCGGCAACGGCAGCGTCCTCGCCCAGCAGACCCCCGCCGCCGTCACCGGCATCACCCGCGACGACGTCCGCGAGCTCTCCGGGGGCGGTGGCGGCGCCGCCGCGGCCGCCAACGGCTTCGCCGTCGCCCTCCTCAAGGACGGCACCGTGAAGAGCTGGGGCAACAACGCCACCGGCCAGCTCGGCAACGGCACCCTCGTCGCCCAGTCCTTCCCCGCGACCGTCGCCGGGCTCTCCGGCGTGAGCGAGGTCTCGGCGGGCCTCAACCACGCCCTCGCCGTCAAGGGCGGCCGGGTCCTCGCCTGGGGCAGCAACGCCTCGAAGCAGCTGGGCACCGGCCAGGACACCACCAACCCGTACAAGACGCCGATCCCCGTGCAGAGCCTCGACAAGGTCAAGGACGTCGGCGCGGGCTGCGACTTCAGCGTCGCGCTGCGTCAGGACGGCACGGTCTGGACCTGGGGCGCCTTCGCCAACGGGCGGCTCGGCACCGGCAGCACCGCCAACCGCGAGACCCCGCAGAAGGTCCCGGACGTCGAGAACGTCGAAGCCATCGCGGTGGGCTGCGACCACGTCCTCGCGCTGACCGCCGACAACACGATCAAGGCCTGGGGCAAGAACGCCGAGGGCCAGCTCGGCAACGACGCCGTCGCCGACGCGCCCAAGCCCGTCGACGTCGCCTACCTGGACGCGGTGGCCCGGATCTTCGCCACCTCGGCGTCCTCCTTCGCCGTCCTCGACGACGGCAGCGTCGCCGGCTGGGGCAAGAACACCGACCGGCAGCTCGGCGACGGCACGAACGCCAACCGCACCACCCCGGTCGTCCTGGACAGCCTCAAGGGCGTGCAGGACATCGCGGGCGGCGCCGACTTCACCCTGGCCGCGCTGGACGACGGCTCGGTGATCGGCTGGGGCGCCAACGCGGCCGCCCAGCTGGGCGACGGCTCCACCACCGCGACCACGGGCACGGGCACCACCGTCGCCCTCCCGCCGGGCAGCGGCATCACCCACGTCACGACGACGAAGACCGGCAAGTCGGGCTTCGCCTACTGACACCGGCCGGAGGCCGATCCGGCTTCGCGCGGGGGCCCTCGCCGGCCCCGCGCGAATGCCTCACACCGGCCGTCCCTGGTCAGCGACGACGGTGAGCTGGCAGGATCGCCCCCATGTTCGCCTCGCTCTCCCGTGCCGCCCGCCGCCGCCTGGCGGCGCTCTCGGCCGCGCTGCTCGTGGTGTGCGGGGTGCTCGTGTGGTGGCTGGTTCCCTTCGGCTCACCCGTCCCGAGCGGCTCGGTCACGTTCAGTACGGGCGTCCCCACCGGCGTCTACCAGCGGTACGGAATGCTCCTCAAGCAGGCCCTCGCCGAGGACCTGCCCGAGGTGTCGATACGGCTCACGGACAGCGAGGGCTCCCAGCAGAACCTGGCCCGCGTGGCCTCGGGCGAGGCGGACTTCACCGTCGCGACGGCCGACGCGGTCGCCCAGTACCAGCGCGAGCGCAAGCCGGGCTTCGAGCGGCTGCGCGGCTGCGCCCGGCTGTACGACGACTACGTCCAGCTGGTGGTGCGCAAGGGCTCGACGATCCGGACCGTGCGGGACCTGCGCGGGCTGCGGGTCGGGGTCGGCCAGGACGGGTCCGGTGTGCGGCTGATCGCCGACCGGGTCCTCGCGGCGGCCGGCCTCACGCCCGTACGCGACGTCGAGGCGGTCTCGGCGGGCATCAACACCATGCCGGGGCACCTGGAGGACGGCGACCTCGACGCCTTCTTCTGGTCGGGCGGGCTGCCCACCGAGGCCGTGCAGAAGCTGTCCGAGCGCTTCGAGGTCCGGCTGATCCCGCTGGACGCCACCCTCGTCGACCGGCTGCACGATGTCGGCGACTCGACCCGGCACTACCGGTCGGCGGTGATCCCGGCCGACGCGTACACGTCGGCGCAGAACGGCCAGCCGGTCGAGACGCTGGCCGTGGCGAACCTCCTGGTCACGACCGCCGAGGCCGATCCCGACCTGGTCGAGGGCTTCACCCGTACGGTGATCAGGAGCCGTGACGAGATCGGCGGCCAGGTCCACCCGGCCCAGCTGGTGGACCTGCGGACGGCCGTCTACACGGAGCCGCTGCCCCTCCACGAGGGCGCCCGCCGCTACTACCGCTCGGTGAAGCCCTGACCCTCGGCCCGGGAACGGCTACCGCTGCTCCGGTGAGAGCGCCGGGCCCCGCCCGTACCGCTGCGCCGGAGCGTGCCGGGGGACGGTGACGGTGACCCGCAGGCCGTGCGGCTCGTTCGGGGCGAACGCGATGCCGCCGCCGCCCGCCGTCAGCAGGACGCGGGTGATGGAGAGGCCGAGGCCCGATCCCTTGATGTTCTGGTGCCGGCCGGAGCGCCAGAAGCGGTCACCGACCCGGCCGAGCTCGTCCTCGGTGAGGCCGGGCCCCTGGTCGGCCACGACGACGTCGACGCCCGCCCCGCCCGGGGGCACCGAGACGGAGACCATGACCTCCTCCCCCGCCGGGGTGAACTTCAACGCGTTGTCGATCACCGCGTCGAGGGCACTGGAGAGGGCCACCGGGTCCGCCCATCCCGTGACCGCCCCGCACTCCCCGGTCAGCAGGACGCCCTTGTCGTCGGCGACCGGCCGCCAGGACGCGACCCGCTCCGCCGCCAGCGCGCCCACGTCGGTGAGCCGCAGCTCGGCCGCCATGTGCTCGGCGAGCGCCAGGTCGAGGAGGTCGTCGAGGACCTGCGAGAGGCGCTTGCCCTCGGTCCGGACGGAGGCGATCTCCTCGTTCCCCTCGGGGAGCTCCATCGCGAGCAGCTCGATCCGCAGCAGCAGCGCGGCCAGGGGGTTGCGCAACTGGTGGGAGGCGTCGGCGACGAAGGCCCGCTGCTGTTCGAGCGCGTCCTCGACGTTGTCGGCCATCTCGTTGAACGAGAGCGCCAGGCGCCGCAGTTCGGGCGGACCGCCGGTCGCGGCGACCCGGGAGTTCATCCGTCCGGTGGCGATGTCGTGGGTGACGGAGTCGAGGACGCGGACCGGCCGAAGGACCCAGCCGGTGAGCCGGAAGGCGGCGCCGATGGCGACCAGCATCGCCGCCGCCTCACCCGCGAAGATCAGCAGCCAGCCGCGCAGGATGCGGGAGCGGAGCTGCCCGGTGGGCGAGTCGGTGACGACGACGGCGACGACGTCCCCGTCCCGGACGACCGGGGAGGCGATGGTGAGCCGTGCGTCGCCCTGCCAGGGCCAGACCTGGGGCGGGTTGTGGCTGCGGCGCCCGAGCAGCGCCTCCTGGAAGGCGCGGCGGCCCTCGCCGTCGTACGGGACGACCCAGTCCTCGGGGGCGGCGGCCATGGCACGGTTGTCGCGGTAGAAGATGCCGGCCCGGATGTCGTACACGTCGTGGTAGCTGGCGAGTTCGCCGTTGAGGGTGGTGCGCCGCTCGTCGGTGCCGGGGTTGATCTCGCTGACGAACTGGGCGAGGGCGGCGAAGCGCGCGGCGTCGTCGAGCCGGTCGACGACGACCCGCTGCTGTTCGGACGCGGCGAGGCTGGCGGCGAGCGGGAAGCCGAGGGCGAGCAGGACGCCGGCCATCAGGATGATGAGCAGCGGGAGGAGTCGGGTGCGCACGGGTGGGCCGGCCGGGGGTTACGCGGCGGGGGCGACCAGGCGGTAGCCGACGCCCCGCACGGTCTCGATCAGGGCGGGCATCCGCAGCTTGGAGCGCAGGGACGCGACGTGCACCTCCAGCGTGCGGCCGGTCCCCTCCCAACTGGTGCGCCAGACCTCGCTGATGATCTGCTCGCGGCGGAAGACGACCCCGGGGCGCTGGGCGAGGAGCGCGAGCAGGTCGAACTCCTTGCGGGTCAGGGCGACGGCCTCGCCCTCGACGCTGACCCGTCGCGTGGGCAGCTCGATGGTGACGGAGCCGAGCCGCAGCAGGGTGCCGTCGGCGGCTCCGGTGGCGCCGGGCGTCGTCTCCTCGGTTCCGGCGTTGCGCCGGCTGACGGCGTGGATGCGGGCGAGGAGTTCGCCGGTGTCGTAGGGCTTGACGACGTAGTCGTCGGCGCCGAGATTGAGGCCGTGGATCCGGGAGCGTACGTCGCCGCGGGCCGTCACCATGATCACCGGGGTGGCGGTGAGCTTCCGGATGCGGCCGCAGACCTGGTAGCCGTCCTGGTCGGGGAGGCCGAGGTCGAGCAGGATCACCCCGTACGAGGGCCGCTCGCCCTGCGCGGTGGGCAGGACGGCCTGGAGCGCCTCCTCGCCGTTGCGGGCGTGGGTGACGGCGAAGCCGTGCCGGGCCAGGATGGCGGAGAGGGCGGCGGCGACGTGGTCGTCGTCCTCCACGAGCAGCAGTCGCATGCGTACCTCCTCCGTGATCTTCGTTCGCGCCGGTGCCCGTTCGCGACGATCTTCGTGCGCGCCGGTCCTCGTTCGCGACGATCTTTCGTTCGCGTCTCGGCGGCGGCTCTCTGTGTACCAGGTGGTACCAGGGCATGAACGCCGATCATCGGCATCACAGTCAAGTCTCCCCCTGTTACGCCGACGTTTCTGTTATCCACCCGGTACGCCCGGGGCGTCGGCTTCACGCACTGTGTCCGTTTGCGACCGGATCGTTATCCTCAATTTCCGCTCAGATGTGATGACGGTCGTCACATCGGGTCTCTAGTGTCCTCCCCAACCGAGCAGGACGGAGCAAGAGGCCCATGAGCGGAGTGTCAGTGTCCAAGGGTCCCGAGGACGCCCCGCGCAGCGCGGACGAGCTGGTCGTCCTGTCCGAGGTCAACAAGCACTTCGGCGCGCTGCACGTTCTCCAGGACATCGACCTGACGATCACCCGCGGCGAAGTCGTGGTCGTCATCGGGCCTTCGGGGTCCGGCAAGTCGACGCTGTGCCGAACGATCAACCGGCTGGAGAGCATCGACTCCGGCACCATCACCATCGACGGCAAGCCGCTGCCCGCGGAGGGCAAGGAGCTCGCCCGGCTGCGTTCCGATGTCGGCATGGTCTTCCAGTCGTTCAACCTCTTCGCGCACAAGACGGTGCTCGAGAACGTGATGCTGGGCCAGATCAAGGTCCGGAAGACGGAGAAGAAGGACGCCGAGGCCAAGGCCCGTACCCTGCTCGACCGGGTCGGGGTGGGCACCCAGGCGGACAAGTACCCCGCACAGCTCTCCGGTGGCCAGCAGCAGCGCGTGGCGATCGCCCGCGCGCTCGCGATGGGCCCGAAGGTCATGCTGTTCGACGAGCCGACCTCCGCTCTCGACCCCGAGATGATCAACGAGGTCCTCGAGGTCATGCAGCAACTGGCCCAGGAGGGAATGACGATGGTCGTCGTCACCCACGAGATGGGCTTCGCCCGTTCCGCGGCCAACCGGGTCGTCTTCATGGCGGACGGACGCATCGTCGAGCAGGCGTCGCCCGAGGAGTTCTTCAGCAACCCGCGCAGCGACCGGGCCAAGGACTTCCTCTCCAAGATCCTTCACCACTGAGCGAGTTCGGATCTATTCTTCCCAACTCACGCCTACTCAAGGGACGTTCCACCATGAAGCTTCGCACCGCCTCCGCCGCCGCCGCGGCCGCCGTCGTCCTCGCGCTGACCGCCACCGCCTGTGGGTCCGGCTCCGACTCCGGCAGCAACGGCGACAAGATCAACGTCGGCATCAAGTTCGACCAGCCGGGCCTCGGCCTGAAGACCCCGGACGGCAAGTACGCCGGCTTCGACGTCGACGTCGCCCGCTACGTCGCCAAGGAGCTCGGCTACGCCGAGGACAAGATCAACTTCAAGCAGGCGCCGAGCGCCGAGCGCGAGAACCTGATCAAGAACGGTGACGTCAAGTTCGTCGTCGCCAGCTACTCGATCAACGACAAGCGCAAGAAGGAGGTCGACTTCGCCGGTCCGTACTTCCTGGCCCACCAGGACCTGCTCGTGCGCGCCGACGACAGCTCGATCACCAAGGTCGAGGACCTCAACGCCAAGAAGCTCTGCTCGGTCACCGGCTCGACCTCCGCGCAGAACGTCAAGGACAAGCTCGCCCCGAAGGCCGACCTCCAGCAGCTCGGCGGCTACTCCGAGTGCCTGACCGGCCTGGAGAACAAGGCCGTTGACGCCCTGACCACCGACGACTCCATCCTCGCGGGCTACGCCTCGCAGAAGGAGCACGCGGGCAAGTTCAAGCTCGCCGGCCTCCGGATGAGCGACGAGAAGTACGGCATCGGCGTCAAGAAGGGCGACGACGAGCTGCGCGGCAAGATCAACAAGGCGCTCGAGAAGATGGTCTCCGACGGCACCTGGGAGAAGCTCGTCAAGGAGCACTTCGGCCCGTCCGGCTACAAGTACGAGCCCGCGCCCAAGGTCGAGAACTGACCTGACCCGCACCGGCCGTGACGGCCGCCCCCGCACCGGGGTGGCCGTCGCACCGGCACCGGCCGCTGCCCACGCACCGGCCTTCACACCGACCGACCACCAGGGGAGAGCGCGGGCATCGTGTTCGACTTTCTTGATTCCGGGCAGTACGACCTGCTCGGCGCCTTCTGGGTGACGGCGAAGCTCGCCCTCTACTCGGCGATCGGCTCACTGCTCTGGGGCACCGCCCTGGTCGGCATGCGGGTCAGCCCGGTCCCCATCATGCGCGCCTTCGCCACCGCGTACGTCAACCTCGTCCGCAACACCCCGCTGACCGTGGTCCTCGTGGCGTGCTCGTTCGTCCTCAACCAGACGCTCGGCGTCACGCTCGGCGGCGGGCGCTCCGAGGACATCGGCTTCCGCCTCGCGGTGCTCGGACTCGTCGCGTACACCGGCACCTTCGTCTGCGAGGCGCTGCGCTCGGGCATCAACACCGTCCCGCCGGGCCAGGCGGAAGCCGCCCGCGCCCTGGGCCTGAGCTTCACCCAGGTCCTCACCCTGGTGGTGTTCCCGCAGGCCTTCCGTGCGGTGGTGACCCCGCTCGCGAACGTCCTCATCGCCCTCACCAAGAACACCACGGTGGCCTCGGCCATCAGCGCCGCCGAGGCGGCCCTCCTGATGAAGGAGATGGTCGAGAACGAGGCCGACGCGCTCTTCGCCGTCTTCGCGGTCTTCGCTTTCGGCTTCATCCTCCTCACCCTCCCCACCGGCCTGCTCCTGGGCTGGGCGGCCAAGCGTCTGGCGGTGAAGCGATGAGTTCCGTCCTGTACGACACTCCCGGGCCCCGCGCCAAGCGGCGGAACGTCGTCTACACGATCGTCTTCCTCGCCGTCCTCGCCCTGGTGGCCTGGTGGGTCCTGTCCGCCATGGCCGACAAGAACCAGCTGGCGGCCGAGAAGTGGACGCCGTTCGTCACCGACTCCCGGGTCTGGACGACGTATCTGCTGCCCGGTCTGGTGGAGACGCTGAAGGCCGCCGCGCTCTCGATCGTGATCGCGCTGCCGCTCGGCGCCCTCCTCGGCATCGGCCGGCTCTCCGACCACCGCTGGGTGCGCGTGCCCGCCGGCACGGTCGTGGAGTTCTTCCGCGCCATCCCGGTACTGCTCCTGATGATGTTCGCGGCCGCCCTGTACCGCGAGTTCACGACCATCAGCTCCGACTTCCGCCCGCTGTACGCGGTCGTCACCGGCCTGGTGCTCTACAACGCCTCGGTGATCGCCGAGGTCGTCCGGGCCGGCGTCCTCTCGCTGCCCCGGGGCCAGGGCGACGCGGCCGAGGCGCTCGGCATGCGCAAGAGCCAGACCATGCTGTACGTCCTGCTGCCGCAGGCGGTCACCGTCATGCTCCCCGCGCTCGTCAGCCAGCTCGTCGTCATCGTCAAGGACACCGCCCTCGGCGGCGCCATGCTCGGCTTCGCCGAGCTGCTCAGCCAGAACCGGCAGATCACGGCCAACTACGGCGCCAACACGATCGCCACCTTCACGGTCATCGCGCTGATCTACATCGTCATCAACGCGCTCCTCACCCACCTCGCCGGCCGCTTGGAGAGGCGCATGCGGCGGGGCAAGAAGTCCACCTCGGTGGCCCTTCCGGCCCAGGCGGGAGCCGCCGAGGTGAAGACGGACGCCGTCAGCGGCGCCTGACCCCGACAGGATCCGCAGGACAACAGGGGTGGGCCGGAGCGGCACTGACTTCAGGTCAGGCGCACCGCGCCCACCCCGTCGCTTGACGCAAGCACCCTCAGTGGGTTGCATACGGTCTGTGATCAACCACCGGGCTCGTGCCACACTCAGCTGTGCTGCCCTCATGACCGTCCGGCCTTCAGGAGCCGCGCCGTGGACCCGGTGATCATCGTGGGCGCTGGGCCGGTAGGCCTCGCGCTCTCCCTCGCGCTCGCCGCGCAGGGTGTGCCCAGCGTCGTCCTCGACGAGGGCACCGGCACGGAGGAACCACGCCCCGCGCGGAGCGCCGTCCTGCGCGCCGACACCGCCGCCATGGTCGAACGCCTCGGCTGCACCACCCTCCGTGACGAGGGCGTCCGCTGGGTCGGCTGGCGCAGCATGCGCCGCCGCCAGCTGGTCCGCCACACCACGCTCGACCTGGGACTCAGCGGTACGGAGGAGTGGTCGGAGGACCCCGACGCCCCCTCCGCTCCGGCCGCCCCGCTGCACATCCCGCAGCACGCCCTGGCGCGCGGGCTGCGCGACGCGATCGCCCGTCAGAAGCTCGTCCGGCTCGTCACCGAGGCCCGGCTCGACACGATCGAGCAGGACCGGGACGGGGTCGTCGCCCACACCCGGGGCCCGGAGGGCACGTGGTGGCGCGGCAGCCACCTCGTCGGCTGCGACGGGGCCCGGTCCACCGTGCGCAAGCTGCTCGGCATCCGCTTCCCCGGCCGTACGGCGGTGGAGCGGCACGCGGTCGCCGCCCTGCGCACCGAACTCCCCTGGCCCGGCGAGGCCCTGCTGCACCGTCAGCCCCCGTGGCGGGGCGTCGGCGAGGAGATCACCGCCCGCCCGCTGCCCGACGGGGTGTGGCGGATCGACTGGCTGCTCCCGCCGCGCGGCGAGCTGGTCACCCCGGACGCGCTGGTCACCCGCATCCGCGAGACCCTGGCCGGCTGGTGCGACGGGGTGACGCCGCCGTACGAGCTCATCGACACCGGCGTCCACACCCTGCACCACCGGCTCGCCCGGCGCTGGCGGGTCGACCGGGTGCTGCTCGCCGGGGACGCGGCCCATCTGCTCGGCGCGGTCGGCACCCAGGGCCTCGACGAGGGGCTCCGGGACGTGGACAACCTCGCCTGGAAACTCGCCCACACCTGGCACCACGGCGCCTCGGAGCGGCTGCTCGACAGCTACCAGAGCGAGCGGCGGACGGCCATCGCCTCCCGGCTCCGCGCGGCGGACCAGTCGCTGCCGGCGCTGCGCGGCGGCGGTGGCCTGCGGACGTACCTCCTCGGGGCCGCGCGCAGCCACGACGCCCTGCTGACCGACGGCCACCTGGGGCGCGGCCCGCTCGGCGCGCCCCCCGCGTATCCGCACTCCCCCCTCGCGCATCAGAGCGCCGAGGGGCAGACCCCGGTGGGCACGCCGACGGGCGCCCCGGTCGAGGACGTCCGGGTGACCGCTCCGGACGGCACGACCGTACGGCTCCGGGACCGGCTCGGTCAGGGCCGGCTCCTGGTCCTCCTCGTCGCCCCCGGGACCGGCGTCTGGGACCGCCGCCACTGGCGGAGCGCCGGCGTGATGCCCCGCCTCGAAGAGGCCGTGCGGGCCCTCCCCGCCAAGGCCGAGGTGCTGGTGACCGAGGCGTATCCGGGTGCTCCGGCCCACGCCGTCCTGCTCGTCCGGCCCGACGGGCACCTCGTCGCCTCCTTCTCCGGGGTCCGCCCCGAGGAGCTGTACGCGGCGGCCGACGCGGCCCGCGGCGGGTCCGCCACCGACGACGCGCCGGCCGCCCCACCGTCCGGCGCGGCCGCCGTGGTCCCCGCCGCCGTGTCCACCGGCCTGTCCCCCGATGTGCCCACCGATGTGTCCACCGACAGCGACCACACGGTGGACATGCATTGATTCCGCGCGGGCGCGCATGGTGTACTCCGGAGCGTGACCGACACCGATGTGCGCCTGTGGCGGAGGGTCCATCTGGACCTCGTCCGCTACGCGGGCTGCATGTGTCGTCCGTCCTGCTGACTTCGCCCCCTTCCCCGCGCGCGCCCCGCCACTGACGTCCGTCCGTGTGCCCGGTGCCGTCGCGCGCTCCTCGCGAACCTCAGGACGGTCACCCGTGCCCCAGCGCGTCCCCACACCCTCCCCCGTCGTCTCCACACCGCCCTCCACCGCCCCGACGGCGGCCGAACTCCTCGACTTCGTCCGCCGCACGGCCGCCGACCGCGAACTGGTCGACTCCCTGCCCCTCGACCCCGAGGGGCGTACGTGGGTACGGCTCGACGGCCCCGGCGGCAGCGAGGCCTGGCTCATCGGCTGGCCGCCCGGCACGGGCACCGGCTGGCACGACCACGCCGAGTCGCTGGGCGCCTTCGCCACCGCGCGGGGGTCGCTGACCGAGAACGCCCTCGCGGTCCGGCTGCCGGCGAGCGGCTGGAAGACCCTGGAGCTGGCCGACGGCCTCGACCGCTCCCGCCGACTGTCCGAGGGCGACGGCCGGGCCTTCGGCCGCCACCATGTGCACGAGGTGCTCAACGAGTCGCCGGACACCCACGCGGTGTCGGTGCACGCGTACTACCCGCCGCTCCCCCTGATCCGGCGGTTCAGCCGGGCGGGCGCGGTACTCCGCCTGGAGCAGGTCGAGCGTCCGGAGGACTGGCAGTGAGCGAGGAACGCGTGGGCATCGAGCACCTGGCCCCGGAGCGCGTGGGCGAGGAGCGCGTGGCCGAGGAGCGCGTGGGCATCGACGAACTGCTCGAACGGGTCCGGGCGGGCATCGACCGGATCGATCCCCGCGCCGCCCACGAGGCGTACGAGGCGGGTGACGCGCTGCTGGTGGACACCCGCTACGCGGCCCTGCGGCAACGGGACGGGCTGATCCCGGGTGCGCTGGTCGTGGAGCGCAACGAGCTGGAGTGGCGGCTCGACCCGCTGGGCAGCCACCGCGCGCCGGAGGCGGACAGCCACGACCTGCGGGTGGTCGTGCTCTGCAACGAGGGCTACGCCTCCTCCCTCGCGGTCGAGTCGCTCCGCCGCCTGGGCCTGCACCGCGCGACCGACCTCATCGGCGGCTTCCAGGCCTGGAAGGCAGCGGGCCTCCCGGTCCTGCTCCCGACGCCTGCCGGCTGACCGGGACGGACGAGTCCTTCTCTCTCCCCCCCCCGGGGTCAGAAGGACTCGTCCAGCCCGTCCGTGTCCTCGCCCTCGGCCTCCAGCGCCTGGCGGACGACGCGGAGGGCCATGCCCTCGGGGTACCCCTTGCGGGCGAGCATCCCGGCGAGGCGCCGCAGGCGCCGGTCTCTCTCAAGGCCGCGGGTGGCGCTCAGTTTGCGGTCGACGAGCTCGCGCGCCCTGACCTCCTCCTGCTCGGAGTCGAGCTGCTCCACCGCTTCCTGGATGAGAGTCGGCTCGACGCCCTTGGTGCGCAGCTCGCGGGCGAGGGCCCGGCGGGCGAGGCCCCTGCCGTGGTGGCGGGACTCGACCCAGGCCCCCGCGAAGGCGGCGTCGTCGATGAGCCCGACGTCCTCGAAGCGGGAGAGGACCTCTTCCGCCACGTCGTCGGGGATCTCCCGCTTGCGCAGGACGTCGGCCAGCTGCTTGCGCGTGCGGGGGGTCCCGGTGAGCAGGCGCAGGCAGATCGCGCGCGCCCGCTCAGCCGGATCCTGGGGTGACGGCTCCTTCTCGGCCCTCGACGAGTCGGGGCCGTCACCCGGCCATTCGGTGCGACCGGTCACCGGTTCAGCTCTTGGCCGCGGTGGCCTTGGTCGCCTTCGCGGTCTTGGTCGCGGGTGCCGGGACGGTCTTGGCGGCGTCGTCCGCGCCGGCCGCGTCGGCGCTGCTCGCCGCGTCCGCACCGGGCTCGGCCGTCGGAGCCTCGGGCTTGACGCCGACGCCCAGCTTCTCCTTGATCTTCTTCTCGATCTCGTCGGCGAGGTCGGGGTTGTCCTTCAGGAAGTTACGGGCGTTCTCCTTGCCCTGGCCGAGCTGGTCGCCCTCGTACGTGTACCAAGCACCGGCCTTGCGCACGAAGCCGTGCTCCACGCCCATGTCGATCAGGCCGCCCTCGCGGCTGATGCCCTGGCCGTAGAGGATGTCGAACTCGGCCTGCTTGAAGGGGGGCGCGACCTTGTTCTTGACGACCTTGACGCGGGTGCGGTTGCCGACCGCGTCCGTGCCGTCCTTGAGGGTCTCGATGCGACGGATGTCGAGGCGCACCGAGGCGTAGAACTTCAGGGCGCGGCCACCGGTCGTGGTCTCCGGCGAGCCGAACATCACACCGATCTTCTCGCGGAGCTGGTTGATGAAGATCGCGGTGGTCTTGGACTGGTTGAGCGCGCCGGTGATCTTCCGGAGCGCCTGGCTCATCAGACGGGCCTGCAGACCGACGTGCGAGTCGCCCATCTCGCCCTCGATCTCCGCACGCGGGACGAGCGCGGCGACGGAGTCGATGACGATCAGGTCGAGCGCGCCGGAGCGGACCAGCATGTCGACGATCTCAAGGGCCTGCTCACCGCTGTCCGGCTGGGACAGGATGAGGTTGTCGATGTCGACGCCGAGCTTCTTGGCGTACTCGGGGTCGAGGGCGTGCTCGGCGTCCACGAACGCGACCTGGCCGCCGGCCTTCTGGGCGTTGGCCACGGCGTGCAGGGTGAGGGTCGTCTTACCGGAGGACTCCGGTCCGTAGACCTCCACGACACGGCCGCGAGGAAGGCCGCCGACACCGAGCGCGATGTCGAGCGCGGTCGATCCGGTGGAGATCACCTCGATCGGCTCCTGGACGCGGTCACCCATGCGCATCACGGCGCCCTTGCCGAATTGGCGTTCAATCTGTGCGAGTGCGGCGTCGAGCGCCTTCTCGCGGTCGGTTCCTGCCATGGGTTCCACCCGGTTTGCTTGAGTCGATCGCTTCATGTGAAAGACGCTAACCCCTGCCACTGACAATGGGCCCCGACGTCCGCTCCGACCTGTGGACAACTCGCCGACAAGCCCACGATTCCCCAGGCCGGACCTCCATCAGAATGGATGTTCGATTTCAGTGTCAAGCGTGCCACGCGCGGCGGGCGGGATCACGGCCACCGGGGACCGAGGCGCCCTCGCAGCTCGGTCACGGTGGCTTCGTCCGCGCCGCCGTCCGGCCCGGACGCGAGGGTGAGAGCCGCGGTGAGCAGCTCGGGCGAGGCGCGGCGGTCCGCGCGGACCGCCGCGAGGAGCGCCGGCACGGCCATCGGCGTCAGCCGGTACTTCCAGGCCAGGTGGCCGTGGGCAGCGGCGTACCGCGCCGTGAGGATTTCCGCGGGGGCGAGCGGGACCCGCATGCGTTCCAGGAACCACGCGAGGCCCGCCGCGGCCACCAGGTCACAGATCCGGCCGTCGCCGACACGGTTGCCGCGCGCGTTGTCGTGGGCCTCGTAGACCACCGCGTAGACCAGCGCCCGCTCCCGGTCGGTGGCGGGGCCCGGGAACGGCACGTCGTACCAGAGCCGCTCCACGGCCTCCGGGGTGATCCCCGGCCGGACACCGGGCGCACCCCCCATGGCCAGGCGTACGGCGCCGAGGGCGACGGTCCCCTCCGAGAGCAGGCGCCGACAGCGCGGCCCCTCCCCGTCCCCTTCCGGTCCGAGCTCCCGCAGCACCTGCTCGACCGTCGGCCCGTCGGTCCACACCAGCGTCCACATGTCACCGACGTCGCCGTCGGCGCCGTCGGCGCCGCGCTCGGCGCTGTGCTCGGCGCTGTGCTCGGCGCTGTGATCCGCCCCGCGCTCGGCCGTGCACGGCCCGTGCCGGTACCCGTCGGCGTCGAGCCCGAACCGCTCGGTGACCGCCCGGGCGAGCTCGCGCGGGCGAGCCCCTCGGTCGTCAGTAGGTTCGTCCCTCACCGGCCCGAACCTACTGACGGCCACCCTCCACCGGCAACGACCGGTCTCGGACCACGGTCACCGGCGACAGCTCGGGACGCTTGGCCCGGCGGCCGTCGCCCGACGAGCGGCCGCGGAGGCGACGGCCCAGCCAGGGCCCGAGGAAGGCCCCGGCCCAGCGCAGTTCGGCGCCCACCGCACGCAGGCCCGTGCGCGCGGGGAGCGGCGGCGCGGACAGCGGGCGGGTCCAGGAGTCGTCGCTGCCGGGCAGGTCGAGGGCCTGGGCGACCGCGGCGGCGATCCGCGCGTGGCCGAGCGGACCGGCGTGCAGCCGGTCGGCGCTCCACAGCCGGGGGTCGGTGACGACCGGGTGGTGCGAGGTCTCGACGACCGTGACGCCGTGCCGGTGCGCAGCCTCCCGGATGCGCTCGTTGAGGTCCCGCACCCGGGATCCGACCGGGCGGGCCGCCGGGATCAGCCGGCCGACGTCGGGGAACGTGAGGGTCGCGACCCGGGCACCCTGGCCGGTGAGTTCGGCGAACATCGCCTCCAGGTGCCCGGCCGTCGCGTCCGCGTCGAAGCGGGGCCGCAGCAGGTCGTTGACCCCGGCGACGACCGTGGCCAGGTCCGGCCGCAGCGCGAGCGCCGGAGCCAGCTGCTCGGCGCGCACCTGGCCGGCGAGGCGGCCGCGTACGGCGAGGTTGGCGTACCGCACGTCCGGGGCGTCGCGGGCGAGCAGCTCGGCGAGCCGGTCCGCCCAGCCGCGCAGGCCGACGGTGTCGTCGCCGTCGCCGACCCCTTCGGTCTGGCTGTCACCCAGGGCGACGTACCGCAGAAACGTGCCGTCCGACATGAAGCCTCCGCCTTCCCCCACCACGTTACTCACTTTTTTGACTATACAACTCAGCACTCACCCACGTGGGTCGGAGCCGGCGAGGAGGGGCGATCACAGGCCCCACGACCGCCCGCCGCCTATCCTTCGACGCATGCCCCTGCCCCTCCGCGACCGCCCAGGAGGCCGTCTGCCGCCGCGGACCGTCGACGCCCTCGTCGCCTGTGCCGTCCTGGCCGTCGTGGTGCTCTGGACGCTCGTCTCCGCGCGGTACGCGAGCGAACCGGCGCTCCGCACGGTGCTCGGCTGGGCGCTCGTCCTGATCGGCTGCGGGGCCCTCTTCTTCCGGCGGCGGCAACCGGTCGCCGTCGCCGTCGTCACGCTGCTCGCCTGCGCCGTCTACTACCCGCTGTCCGCCCAGGACGGCCCCCTCATGATCGCCTTCGCGCTCGCGCTCTACACGACCGCCGCCGAGGGCCGGTTCGCCGCCGCCGTCGCGCTCGCCGCCGTCACCCTGCTCGCGGTCGGCCTCGGCGAGATCCGGCAGCAGCCCGGCCACCGGCAGATCGACGACACGTCGCTCGCCATGCTGGCCGGCTGGCTGATCAGCCTCGTCGCCGTGGGCCGCGCCCAGCGCACCCGGCTCGCCTATCTGCACGAGGTCGAGCAGCGCGCGCTCGCCGCCGAGCGGGAACAGGAGGCCCGGGCCCGGCAGAGCGCCACCGAGGAGCGGCTGCGGATCGCCCGGGAACTGCACGACATCCTCGGCCACAGCGTCTCGCTGATCAACGTCCAGTCCGGCGCCGCACTGCACCGGCTGAGCAAGAACCCGGCCCCCGAGGCCGGACTCGCCACGGCCGCCGAGGCCCTGGAGGCGGTGAAGTCCACCAGCAAGGACGCGCTGCGCGAGCTGCGGGCCACGCTCGGCGTGCTGCGCCGGGCCGACGAGGCCACGCCGACCTCCCCGGCCTCCGGCCTCGCCCTCCTCGGGGACCTCGCCGAACGGGCCCGGAGCGCGGGACTCGACGTCCGTACGAGCGTCACGGGCACGCCCGTACCGCTGCCGCCGCCGGTCGACCTCGCCGCGTACCGGATCGTGCAGGAGTCGCTGACGAACGTCACCCGGCACGCGGGGGCGCACACCGTACGGATCGCCCTGGACTGGGACGCCACCGCAGACGCGAGCACCGGCACCGGCACCGGCACCGGCACGCGTACGCACGCGGGCACGCGCGTGCTGCGGCTGCGGATCGCGGACGACGGCGGGGGCAAGCCCGAGGGAGGGCGCCCGGGCAGCGGCATCCGGGGCATGGCGGAACGGGCCCGCGCGCTCGGCGGCGACCTCACCGCCGGGAACGCCGACGGCGGCTTCCTCGTCGACGCCAGGCTCCCGCTCGCCCCGCCGACAGCACACGCCGAGTCCCCCACACCTACAGAACCCACAGCACCCTCGCCCTCGCCCGAAGGGGACCCCCGATGATCCGTGTCGTGCTCGCCGACGACCAGACCCTGGTCCGGGCAGGTTTCCGGTCGATCCTGTCCGACGAGGACGACATCGAGGTCGTCGGCGAGGCCGGGGACGGTGAGCAGGCCATCGCCCTCGCCCGTGAACTCCGCCCGGACGTCGTCCTGATGGACATCCGCATGCCGGTTCTCGACGGCCTTGAGGCCACCCGGCGCATCACCTCCGACGAGCGGCTCGAAGGCATCCGCGTGGTCGTCCTGACCACGTTCGACGCCGACGACCACGTGTACGGGGCGCTGCGCGGCGGCGCGTCGGGTTTCCTGGTCAAGGACACCGAGCCGATGGAACTCCTGCACGCCGTACGGGTGGTCGCGCGCGGCGACGCCCTGATCGCCCCCGCCGTGACCCGCCGTCTCATCGCCGAGTTCGCCGACCGCGCCGGCGGCGCCGGGCGGCAGCCGGACCCGAGCCCCCGGCTCAACGCCCTCACCGAACGGGAGCGCGAGGTGCTCGGCCTGGTGGGCGCGGGCCTCTCCAACGACGAGATCGCCGGCCGGCTCGTCCTCTCCCCCGCCACCGCCAAGACCCACGTCAGCCGGATCATGACCAAGCTGGCCGTACGCGACCGGGCGCAGCTGGTCATCCTGGCGTACGAGTCGGGAATGATCACCCCCGGCTGGCTGGCCTGACCCTTAGGGGACGGGTCCGGGAGCCACAACTCCCGGGGTACGCGCGCGTGGGCCGGCACAACCGGTGGGGTACGTCAGGTGCCCCCAGGTGTCCTCCCCGGGCCGACGCGAAGCCTTTGACCGTACGCCGACACTGACGGGGTGAATCAGGACGTACTCGATCTCGCGCGGCTGCAGTTCGCCCTCACCGCCGGCGGCCACTTCCTCTTCGTCGCCCTCACCCTGGGGCTCGTCACCGTCGTGGCCGCGCTCCAGACCCGGGCCACGATCAGCGGCAAGCCGCAGGACGCCCGGATGGTGCGCTTCTGGGGCCAGCTGTACGTGATCAACTACGCGGTCGGGATCGTCACCGGTCTGGTGATGGAGTTCCAGTTCGGCATGGCCTGGAGCGGGCTCACGCACGAGGCGGGCAACATCCTCGGTGCCTCGCTCGCGGTGGAGACCATCGTGGCCTTCTTCGTCGAGTCGACCTTCCTCGGCCTGTGGATATTCGGCTGGCACCGGCTCAACCGCTGGGCCCACCTGGCCGCCATCTGGATCGTCGCCCTCACCGCCTACCTGTCGGCGTACTGGATCCTCGTCTCCAACGGCTTCCTGAACCACCCCGTGGGGTACTCCTCCGAGGGCGGCGAGCTCGTCCTGGACGACCCGGTCGCGGTCCTGACGAACCCCTCGGCGCTCCTCGCCTTCGGGCACGTCCTCGCCGGGGCGCTGCTCACCGCCGGGTTCTTCATGGCCGGGGTGAGCGCGTACCACCTCTTCCGGCGCAGCCCCGAGTGGGAGTTCTTCGGGCGCAGTCTGCGGATCGGGGTGTTCGTGTCCGCGCCCGCGCTGATGGCCGCCGCGGTCTTCGGCGGGATCCAGTTCGCCACCCTCACCACCTTCCAGCCGATGAAGTCGGCCGTCTTCAGCGGAAAGGCGGCGGAGATCGCGCGGCTCCAGGCGGAGCTGTCGGCCCGGTTCGGGCCCGGCGACTACGTGCCTTCGGAGGCGTGGACCCGGGGCGGCGGTCTGGTGATGCTGATCAGCTTCGGCCTGATGATGTACCTGTGCTTCGCCGGGGTGATCCTGGCCTGCTTCAAGAAGGTCGTCTTCCGGTTCCGGTTGTGGCATCTCGTCCTGATGGCCGCCGTGCCGTTGCCGTATCTCGCGATGATCGGCGGCTGGGTCTTCCGGGAGTCCGGTCGGCAGCCCTGGGTCGTCTACGGGCTGCTGAAGACGGAGGACGCCGTCTCGGATCTCTCCCCCGGCACCATGCGGCTCTCCCTCACCGTCTTCGCCACGGTCTTCGTCCTGCTCGTCGTCCTCAACGCCTGGCTCCTCGCCCGGCACGCCCGCCGCGGTCCCGTGGAGTCCGGACTCGGCCACGACGAGCGGCCGGGACGGGACGGCCCGGACGCGGACGGCCCGGACCCGGACGGCCCGGACCCGGACGACCCGGACCCGGACGGCCCTCAGGAGGGGCACGGCCCACCTCCGTCCGACCCCGCGGACGCGCTGCCCGCCCCCCGCTACTGAGCCCCCGCCGCCCCCACCGTCCCGCCCCCTGCCGCCGACCCGAGGAGCCCCCGTGGAGACCCTGGCCATCGTCCTGCTCGCCTTCTTCGCCGCGGGCTGGTTCGTGCTCGCCGGAGCGGACGTCGGCTCCGGCATGCTCATGCCCTGGCTCGGCCGCGGGGACCGCGAGCGGCGCCTCGTCCTCGCCTCCTTCGCGCCCTTCTTCCTCGGCAACGAGGTCTGGCTGGTCGCCACCGCGGGCGTCCTCGTCGGCTGCTTCCCCGCACTCGAAGGGGAGCTCCTGAGCGGCCAGGCCCCGGTGCTCGTCGCCCTCCTGACCGGCTGGATCGTCCGGGACCTGGGGCTCTGGTCGCGCGGCCGGGGCCCGGGGCCGCGCTGGCGCGCCGGCTGCGACACCGCCGTGACGTGCGGCAGCTGGACGGTCGCCCTCTCCTGGGGCTGGCTGCTCGTGGCCCTGCTCACCGGACGGCCCTACGCGCCGGCCACCGGCGGGACGGCCGTGCTCACCGCCCTGGCGGTGGCCGCCCTGTTCGCCGCGCACGGGCTGGGATTCGCCACGCTCCGGCTCACGGGACTCCCGTACGAGCGGGCCCGCAGGCTCGTCGGTCGCGCGGGGCGCCCGTGGCAGTCCTTCGCCCTCACCGGCGTCCTCCTCGGCGGGCTGCCGCTCTGGGCGGGAACGGCCCTGCCGCTGACCGAGAAGGCGGCTTCCCCCACCACGCTGGCCCTGCTCGTCCCCGCCCTCCTCGTCGTCACCCCGCTGCTCGTGGCCGTCCAGGCCTGGACCTGGCACGCCTTCCGGCACCGGGTCACCCGCCCGTCGTACCTCTGAGCCGGCGGCGCGCCTCGTCCATGGGTCAGGACTCCTCCGAAGAGGCTTCCTTCTTGTGGGTCAGGGCCTTCTGCAGCCGCGCCACCACCGCCTCGCCGTATCTCCGGTGGCCGTGGACGCGCGGGTCGTCCGTCACGTCGTACCGCTTCACGTAGGCGCCGAGGAAGGCCTGCAGCGTGGCCACGGCCGGAATCGCGATCAGCGCGCCGACGGCGCCGAGCAGCGCCGTGCCCGCGATCACCGAGCCGAAGGCCACGGCCGGATGGATGTCCACCGTCTTCGAAGTGAGCTTCGGCTGGAGCACGTAGTTCTCGAACTGCTGGTAGATCACGACGAAGCCGAGCACCCACAGCGCGTACCAGGGGTTGACGGTGAAGGCGATCAGCATCGGCAGGGCGCCGGCCAGATACGTGCCGATGGTCGGGATGAACTGCGACACCAGGCCGACCCAGACAGCGAGCGCCGGCGCGTACGGCACGCCCAGGATCTCGAAGAGGACGAAGTGGGCGACGCCGGAGACGAGGGCCATCAGGCCGCGCGAGTAGAGGTAGCCGCCGGTCTTGTCGACCGCGATCTCCCAGGCCCGCAGCACCTCGGTCTGCCGGGCGGGCGGCAGGACGGAGCAGAGCGCGCGCCGCAGCCGGGGCCCGTCGGCCGCGAAGTAGAACGAGAACAGGAAGATCGTCAGGAGCCGGAACAGGCCGCCGAGGACGGTGGCGGAGATGTCGAGCACGCCGGACGCACTGTTCTGCACGTACTTCTGCAGCCAGTCGGAGCTCAGGACGCTGTCCTGGACCTCGACTCTGGACAGGTCCGTGTGGAAGCTCTGATTGATCCAGTTGATCAGCGAGTCGAGGTACTTGGGGAAGTTCTCGACCATGTCCACGATCTGCCCGGCGAGCATCGAGCCGAGGAGCACGACGAAGCCGACGCTGAAGATCAGGACACCGAGGAAGACGAGGAAGGTGGCGAGACCTCGCCGCATCCCGCGCGCCGCCATGCGCCCGACCGCCGGCTCGATGGCGAGGGCGAGGAAGAACGCGAGCAGGATGTTGACGAGAAGTCCGACGAGCTGGTGGAAGGCCCAGCTGCCCAGCAGGAAACAGGCGTAGAGCGCCAGGGCGAGGACGAGCGCGCGAGGCAGCCAGCGGGGCATGCGCACGGCCTGCTGCGGAGCCACCGGTGGAGCGGTCGGCTCGGCCCGGTCGGCCGGCTCGGCCCGTTCGGTCAGCTCGACCCGGGTCGGCTCGGTCGACTCGGTCGGGGGTGTCGGCTCGGTCTGGGCTGTCTTTTCGGTGTCGTCAGTCGGGGCCACCCCGCCAGTCTCGCGCACCGCACGGACATTCCACCCAGGACCCCGCACATCCCTGCCGCCACCCCGCCGTCTACCGGCCACTCACCGCTTGTCGGCCGGTACGTCGACGGCCGCGCAGACCGCCCGCCACACGTCCTTGGCCTCCCAGCCGGCGTCCAGGGCGTCCCGCACCGTCCGCCCGCCGAGCTCCGTCATCACATGGTCACGTGCGAAGGAATCCGCGTAGGACGCACCGAAGTGGTCCGCCATCCGCTCCCAGAAAATCGTCAACCGCATGACGCCAGTATCCCGCTCCCAAGAGTGCAGCCCGCTCCGGAAGCCTTGTCACCGCGACTTTCCGCCCTACGGTCGGAGCATGGCCGAAAAACCCCTCTCCTCGCCGCCCTCCAGTCCCCTGGCCCGTGCCGAGCGCTTCGTCTGGCTGACGGCCCGCGTCCTCGAACAGCACCGGTTCGCCTACCACTTCCTGCGCGGTGGCGCGGACCAGGTCGAGACGGCCCTCTCGTCGTACCTGAACGCGGACGGCGGCTACGGTCACGCACTCGAACCCGATCTGCGCGGACCGGTCAGCCAGCCCCTCCACACCGCGCAGGCGCTCCGGGTCCTCGACTCGATCGGCCGCTGCGGCGGGATGCGCGTGGAGCGGATCTGCCGCTACCTCACCGACATCTCGACGCACGAGGGGGCGCTCCCGGCGATCCACCCGTCCCAGCGGGGCTACCCCTCGGCGCCCTTCGTCCCGGTCGTCGACGCCCCGCCGAGCGCGCTGCTCACGACCGGCCCGGTGGTCGGGCTGCTCCACCGCAACCAGGTGTGGCACGCGTGGCTGTTCCGGGCCACCGAGTACTGCTGGGCCGCCGTGGAGTCGCTGGAGAAGTCCCATCCATACGAGATCCAGGCCGCCGTCGCCTTCCTGGACGGGGCCCCGGACCGGCCGCGCGCGGAGGCGGCGGCCGACCGGCTGGGGAGGCTGGTGCGCGAGCAGCGGCTCGCCGTCCTGGAACCGGACCGGCAGGAGGAGTACCCGGTCCCGGACGGGTACGCGCCCGGCGAGCACCACTTCCCGCACGACTACGCGCGCGTGCCGCACTCGCTGGCGGCCGGCTGGTTCACGGACGAGGAGATGGCCCGGTCACTGGACCGGCTCGCGGCCGACCAGGAGGAGGACGGCGGCTGGCCGATCCGCTGGCGGGCCTGGGCCCCCGGATCGGCCCTGGAGTGGCGCCCGATCGTCACGGTGGAGGCGCTGCGCACCCTCCGCGCGCACGGCCGCACCGTCGACTGACGAGGCCCTCCCCGGGCGGGGGGGGCTGTCCCTCCAGCACCTGTCCCTCCAGCGTCCGTCCCTCGGACGTCCATCCCTCAGCCGTACGCCCCTCCGGCACCTATCCCTCCGGCACCTCGCGCAGCAGCAGGGCCGCGAGGGCCGTCGCCGTGCCCCTCGGCGTCGCCAGGTCGATGCCGGTCCGCTCGGCGATCCGGGCGAGCCGGTTGTCGACGGTGTTGGGGTGCGTCCCGAGCGCGGTGGCCGTGGCGCGCCGGTCCTGCCCGTGGGCCAGGTGCGCGCGGAGGGTGTCGAGGAGCTCCGGCCGGTCGGCGACGGGGTCGAGGAGCGCCGCGATCCGCCGGCCGCTCTCCCCGGGCCGGGACAGGTGGTACTCCAGGAGCACGTCGTCGAGCCGGTGCAGCCCGGGCGGCAGTCCGCACCCGGCGGCGACCCGCAGGACCTCCCCGGCGGTACGGGCGGCCTCCGGCACCTCCCCGGGGCCCTCGGCGGGCACGACGGCGACCCTCAGCGTGGTTCCCGCGGCCCGGGAGAGCCGCCCTGCCAGGTCCTCCGGCGGTTCGGGGGCACCGGGGACGATCGCCCGTCCCGGCTCCGTACCGATGTCGAGGAGGGCGGGCACCTCCACGCCGAAGCAGTGGTCCAGGGCGGTCTGGACGCGACGCAGCCGTCTGCGGGCCGCCACGTCCCCCTCCCCGGGACCGGCCGCGGGGGCGGGGGCGGGGGCGGGGACGCCCGCGCCGTCGACGCCGACGGCGAGGACGAGGCACGGTCCGTCGATCCCGAAGGGCGCCTGTGCGAGCAGCGCCGGGGGCAGCGTGCCGTCGAGGAGGCCGCGGAGCAGCGAGCGGCGCTGGGCCCGCCGCTCGGTCTCCAGGGCGGAGCGCTCGTCGAGGTAGGTCTCGGCGACGGCGCCGACGATGCCCTGCTGGGACTCCAGGAGCAGGTCGGCGAGCTCGACGAGGGCGGCCTCGTCGCCGGGCCGGGCGACCTCGCGCAGCGCCTGCCACAGCACGTACATGCCGAGCGCGTGACTGCGGAGCAGGAGGTGGAGCGGCATGCCCTCCTCGGCGCGCTGCGCGGCCCGCTCGCGGAACAGCCGCATGGCGCCGCGCTCCCCGGCCTCCGGCGTGAGGGCGCGGCGGAGGAAGAGGCGTACGCCGTGGCGGACGGTCGCCGCGATCTCGACGTCCTTCATCTCGTCGGGGAGGCGGTCGTAGCCGGGCAGCCGCGCGAAGGAGTCCCTGGTCATCCTGCGGGCCAGTTCGTTGACCCGGGCCTCGCAGCGCAGGGCCAGCGCGCGGGCCCCCTCGGAGATCTCCGGCACGACCAATCCTCCTCGCTCCCGGCGGGCCGACTCGCTCATGACAGGCAGGCCGACTGTGACGGGTCACAGTACACAGCGGGGAAAGCTGTGACGCCGCAGGATGTCGCGGCGCTCATGACAGGCCGAAACTCGGTGCCCAGGCGTTCCGCCGTACCGCACCGAAGGAGCCGCTGGTATGACCGAGCACAACTCTCGTACGTATATCGACTACGCCGATCGCGTCTGGCGGGGCGAGGAGAGCCTGCTGCCCCACCTCACGGGCGCGTTCACGTCGGAGGAGCTGATCCCGGTCCGCGACCGGATCGGTTTCTTTCCGGCCTTCGCCAACGTGGCCGTCTTCGACTCGGGCGCGGGCCTCGTCCTGGTCGACTCCGGCGACCTCCGCACCGCCGGGCTGCTGCACACGGCGGTGCGCACCTTCAGCCCGGACCCGGTCCGGGCCGTCGTCTACACGCACGGCCATGTCGACCACGTCTTCGGGGTCGCGCCCTTCGACGCCGAGCCCGTACGGCCCGAGGTGATCGCCCACGAGGCGGTCGCCGCCCGCTTCGACCGGTACGTGGAGACCTCGGGCTACAACTCCTGGATCAACCGGCGCCAGTTCGGCGTGCCGGGCCTCGACTGGCCGACGGAGTACCGCTACCCGGACACGACGTACCGGGACCGGTTGACCGTCCGTCACGGCGAGTTGACGTTCGAGCTGATCCACGCGCGCGGGGAGACGGACGACCACACCTATGTGTGGGTGCCGGAGCTCAAAACCCTCTGCACGGGTGATCTCTTCATCTGGAACTCCCCCAACGCCGGCAACCCCCAGAAGGTGCAGCGCTACCCGGAGGAGTGGGCGCGGGCGCTGCGCGCCATGGGCGAGCTGGGCGCCGAGGTGCTGCTGCCCGGCCACGGCATCCCGATCGTCGGCGCGGACCGGGTGGCCCAGGCTCTGGACGACACGGCGACCCTCCTCGAATCGCTCTGCTCGCAGACCCGTGACCTGATGAACGCGGGGCTGCGGCTCGACGCGGTCATCCACGGCGTGAAGGTCCCCGAGGAGCTCCTCGCGAAGCCGTACCTCCACCCCGCCTACGACGAGCCGGAGTTCGTCGTGCGGAACCTGTGGCGGCTGTGGGGCGGCTGGTACGACCAGAACCCGGCGCACCTCAAGCCGGCCCCGGAGGCGGCGGTAGCCGCCGAGCTGGCCGACGCGGCGGGCGGGGCGCTCGCCCTCGCCGAGCGCGCGGTCCGGCTCCTGGACGAGGGCGACCTGCGGCTGGCCTCGCACTTGGCGGAGACGGCGGCGCTCGCGGCCCCCGAGGACGTCGAGGTGGCCCGGATCCGGGCCCGTGTGTACGGGACGCGGGCCGGCCGCGAGACGTCGACGATGGCGCGCGGGGTGTTCCATTGGGCGGCGGCGGAGTCGGCGGCGGTGGCCGAGGGCACGGACGTGACGACGGAGCTGACCCGTTCGGCCGCCGGGCGCGAGCGGGCCACCGGCGCGATCAGCGTGGGTGTGGTCGCGGACGAGGACCTGTGCTGCGGATGAGCGGGACCGCGCGAACGGCCGGGTCGGCGAAGGGCGGGACGGCACGGGCCGGGGCCGCGCAGGGCAGCCCCTGGGGGACGACCTGGCTGCTGCTCGGATTCATGCTGGTCAACTTCGCCGACAAGGCCGTCCTCGGGCTCGCCGGGCCGGACATCATGCGCGAGTTCGGCATCTCCCGGCAGGAGTTCGGGGCGGCGCAGGCGGCGTTCTTCGCGCTCTTCTCGGTCTCGGCGCTCGCCGTGTCGGTCCTGACGAAGAAGGTGCGGACCTCGGTCCTGCTGTTCGGGATGGCCCTGCTGTGGTCGGCGGCCCAGCTGCCGATGGTGTGGGCCGCCGCCGGGTTCGGGACGCTGGTCCTCACGCGCGTGCTGCTCGGCGCGGCGGAGGGCCCGGCGGCCCCGGTCGCGGTCCACCATCTGCACGGCTGGTTCGGGCAGCGGGACCGGAACCTCCCGACGGCCGTCCTGATGGTGGGCGCGGCCGCCGGGGTCGCGGTCGCCGCGCCCGTCCTGTCCGCGGTGATCTCGGGGTGGGGCTGGCGCTGGGCCTTCGGCACGGTCGGTGTGATCGGCCTGGTCTGGGCGGTCGTGTGGCGCCGGTACGGCTCCGAGGGGCCGCTCGCGCCGCCGGTCGGCCCGGCCGCGCGGCGCGCCGACGGGGCGGGGGCCCCGGCGGCGGAGGTGCCGCTCCGCAGGATCCTGCTGAGCGGCACGTTCCTGACCGCGAGCGTGGGGTCGTTCGCCGCGTACTGGCTGATGAGCTCGAAGCTGACGTGGCTGCCGGACTACCTGGAGACGGTCCTCGGCTGGGACGCGCACCGTGCCGGTCTGATGGTGGGCGCGGGAGCCGTCGCCAACGGGGTCGTCCTGCTGGTCCACGGTCTGGTCGCGCAGCGCGCGGCCCGTCGCGGCCGGCCCGGCCGCCTCCCCGCGGGCGCGGGCGCGGGCGTGCTGCTCCTGCTCTCCGCCGCCGCGGTGACGGTCTTCGCGACGGCGGGGGCGGACTGGCTGCGGGTGCCGATGATGTTCGGCCCGATGGCCCTCGCGCTGCCGATGATGACCGTGAGCCAGACGGCGGTCGCCCGGATCACCCCGCCCGCGCAGCGCGGGGTCGTGCTCGGCGCCGTGGTGTGCGTCTTCGCCCTGGGCGGGGTCCTGGCGCCGCTGGTCCTCGGCGGCATCGTCGACGCGGGAGCGACGGCGGCCCAGGGGTACGAGAACGGCTGGCTGTTCACGGCCGGTCTGCTCGCGGTGGCGGGCGCCCTGACGGCCCTGTTCCTCCGCCCGGAGCGGGACGCGGACCGGCTGGGCGTCCCCGAGACCCCGTCGCTGGGGGTCCCGGTGGCGCACTGAGCGGGTTCCGTACGGGCCCGGGGCTTCACCAGCCCAGGGCCCGTGCCCCCGCCGTGACGGCGACCGCCACGCCCACGACGACCAGGAAGGGGGCGCGCAGGACGAGCGCGACGGCGGCGGCCGCGAGTCCGGCGGCCCGGGCGTCCAGGACGAGGGAGGAGCCCGTGGCGAACGTCTGCTGCGCGGTGAGCGCGGCCAGCAGGGCGACGGGGAGCAGGGCCGCGAGTCGCTGGACGAGCGGTCGTTCCAGCGCACCCGCGGGGACGAGCAGGCCGAGGAGCTTGACCAGGTAGCACCCGACGGCGGTCAGGCCGATCGCGATCCACACGTTCGTCGAGTTCACTGAGTTCACTGAGTTCACCGCGTTCATCGAGTCCAGCGCGTTCATCGAGTCCACCGCGTCGATGGCGCTCATGGCGTTCATGGCGTTCATCGGGGGCGTTCCTCCCGTCCGGCCGGGGAGACACGGCGGCCCTGGAACCACAGCACCAGGGGCGCGGCGAGCGCCGCCGCGAGGACCGGGACGCCGGCCGGGAGGACGGGGAGCAGGCCGAGGCCGAGCAGGACGGCGATGCCGGCGGTGGCCCGCTCGGTCGCCGACTTCAGCATCGGGGCGAGCAGGGCCAGGAAGACGGCGGGTCCGGCGGCGTCCAGGCCCCAGGCGGCGGTGTCGCCGAGCGCCTCGGCGCCGAGGGCCCCGAGGAACGTGGTCAGGTTCCACAGGACGTACAGCGTGAGCCCGGTGAGGGTGAAGCCGAGGCGCGCGGCCCGCCGGGACGGCTGGGCGAGCGCGACCGCCGTGGTCTCGTCGATCACCCAGTGCGCGGCGAACGGCCTGACGGCTTTCGGCAGGGCGAGGAGCTGCGAGAGGCGCAGCCCGTAGAAGGCGTTGCGCGTGCCCAGGAAGAAGGCCCCGGCGGCGGCCGTGAAGGGGTTGCCGCCCGCGGCGAGCGCGCCGACGAGCGCGAACTGCGAGGCGCCCGTGAAGACGAGCAGGCTGAGCACGCAGGTCTGCAGGAGGCCGAGGCCGGCGCCGGCCGAGGTCACGCCGAAGGCGAAGCCGGAGAGTCCGACGGCGACGCCGACGCCGAGGGCGTCGCGGACGACGGCCGCGTCGGGCTTCGCCCGCGCGCCGTCGTTCCGTATGACGGGAGGTGCTGTCTGTTCTGCCACGTCAGAGAGGTTACGGACGCGGCGGCTGCGCGGTCTTGTACGTTCTTGCGCCCCGGCCCGCGCCACCGCCCGGACCGCCGTCCGGACCGCCGCCCAAGCCCTCACCCGCGCCGCCGCCCGGACCGCCGCCCGGACCACCGCCCAAGCCCTCACCCGCGCCGCCGCCCGCAACGCCGCCCGGGCTGCCGCTCGCGCCACCGGAGACACCGCGTACGCCCCGCGCGCGCTGATAGGCGCCCGGCGGCACCCCGACACTCCGCGTGAAGTGCCGGTTGAGGTGCGGCTGGTCCGTGAAGCCGACGGCGACGGCCGCGTCCGCCGGGGGCGTCCCCGCGTCGAGCAGGCGCCTCGCCCGCCGCACGCGCGCGTCGGTGAGCCAGGTGTGCGGCGGCATCCCGTACGCGTCCCGGAAGGCCCGCAGGAGGGCGAAGGGGCTCGTGCCGAGCTCGGTGGCGAGCTGTTCGAGGGTCGGCGGGTCGGCCATCCGCTCCTCCAGGACGGCACGCGCGCGTGCCGCGTTCCGCGCGCCGGCGGAGCGGGGCGGGAGCGGGGTGATCAGCCCGCCGTGACTGCGCAGCATCCGTGCCGTGACGAGTCGGAGCAGGCTGTCCGCGGCGAGCGCGTTGCCCTCCTCCGCGGCCCGGTGGACGCCGACGACGAGCTGTGCGGCGTACGGGTCGTCGATGACGGGCGAGGTGAAGACGACCGAGCCGCGCAGCGCGAGGGTGTCGGCGGCGATCGACCGGACGAGCCCGGCGTCCGGGTAGATCGTGCGGTAGGTCCAGCCCTCGGGCACGCCCGCGTGCCCGGTGTGCGAGGTGTCGGGGTTGACCAGGGCGATCTGCCCGGGCCCGGCGTGGACCAGTTCGTCGCGGTAGTGGAAGGCCTCGACGCCCTCGGTGATCGCGGCGAAGACGAAGGTCTCGTGGGTGTGCCGGGCGAAGGCCTTGTGGATGTAGTGGGCGTGCAGCAGGTCGACCCCGGGCAGCTCGGAGTACTGCCAGTACCGTGCACGCTCCCCGCTCGCCATGCCTCCATTCTGCGTCAGGTGCTCGTCGTGCCGCCTTCGCCGGCCCCCGCCGCTGCCATCGGGTTTCCCCAGGTCCGGGCGGTTGTCAGTGGGCGGGTGCACGATGGGGGACATGGTCAGGTCCGCGCTCGACTCGTTCTCCCCCGCGACCCGTGGTTGGTTCACCGGGGCCTTCACCGCGCCCACGGCGGCGCAGGAGGGCGCCTGGAAGGCCATCGGCGAGGGCTCCGACGTGCTCGTCGTCGCCCCGACGGGCTCGGGCAAGACACTGGCCTCGTTCCTCGCCTCCCTGGACCGCCTGGCGTCTTCGCCTCCGCCGGCCGAGGCGAAGAAGCGCTGCCGCGTGCTGTACGTGTCGCCGCTGAAGGCCCTCGCCGTGGACGTCGAGCGGAATCTGCGCTCCCCGCTGACCGGCATCCGGCAGGAGTCGGTCCGGCTCGGGCTGCCCGAGCCGGACATCCGGGTCGGCATCCGCTCCGGCGACACCCCGCCCGCGGAGCGCCGGAGCCTCGCGACCCGGCCGCCGGACATCCTGATCACCACCCCCGAGTCGCTGTTCCTGATGCTGACCTCCGCCGCCCGGGAGGCCCTGTCGGGCGTGGAGACGGTCATCCTGGACGAGGTCCACGCGGTCGCGGGCACCAAGCGGGGCGCGCACCTGGCGCTCTCCCTGGAGCGGCTCGACGAGCTGCTGCCGCGCCCCGCGCGCCGGATCGGCCTGTCGGCCACGGTCCGCCCGGTGGACGAGGTGGCCCGCTACCTGTCCCCCGGCCGTGCGGTGGAGATCGTGCAGCCGCCGTCGGGGAAGGAGTTCGACCTCTCCGTCGTCGTCCCCGTCGAGGACATGGGCGAGCTCGGGGGCTCCCCCGCCTCCGAGGGCAAGGACGGCGGCGACAAGCCGTCGATCTGGCCGCACGTCGAGGAGCGGATCGCCGACCTCGTCCAGTCCCACCGCTCGACGATCGTCTTCGCGAACTCGCGGCGACTGGCCGAGCGGCTGTGCAACCGGCTCAACGAGATCGCGTACGAGCGGGCGACGGGCGAGCCCCTCCCCGAGGGGGCTCCCCCGGCCGAGGTCATGGCCCAGTCCGGGGCGGCGCAGGGTGCCCCGCCGCTGCTCGCCCGGGCCCACCACGGCTCGGTGTCGAAGGAGCAGCGCGCCCAGGTGGAGGAGGACCTGAAGGCCGGCCGGCTGCCCGCCGTGGTGGCCACCTCCAGCCTGGAGCTGGGCATCGACATGGGCGCGGTCGACCTGGTCGTGCAGGTCGAGTCGCCGCCCTCGGTCGCCTCCGGGCTCCAGCGCGTGGGACGCGCGGGGCACCAGGTCGGCGCGGTCTCCACGGGCGTGGTCTTCCCCAAGTACCGGGGCGACCTGGTGCAGGCGGCCGTGGTCACGGAGCGGATGCGGTCGGGTGCGATCGAGTCGATGCGGATCCCGGCCAATCCGCTGGACGTGCTGGCGCAGCAGCTGGTCGCGATGGTCGCGCTCGACACCTGGCAGGTGGACGAGCTGCTCGCCGTGGTGCGCCGGGCCGCGCCCTTCTCCTCGCTTCCGGAGTCGGCGTTCACGGGCGTGCTCGACATGCTCGCCGGCCGCTACCCCTCGGACGCCTTCGCCGAGCTCCGCCCGCGCGTGGTCTGGGACCGGGTCGCCGGGACGATCACCGGCCGGCCGGGCGCGCAGCGGCTCGCCGTCACCTCGGGCGGCACGATCCCCGACCGCGGCCTGTTCGGCGTGTTCCTCGTGGGCTCGGACCCGAAGAAGGGCGGGGGCCGGGTCGGAGAGCTCGACGAGGAGATGGTGTACGAGTCGCGGGTCGGCGACGTCTTCACCCTGGGCACCACGTCCTGGCGGATCGAGGACATCACCCGGGACCGGGTGCTCGTCTCCCCCGCGCCCGGCGTCCCGGGCCGGCTGCCGTTCTGGAAGGGCGACCAGCTGGGCCGCCCGCTCGAACTGGGACGCGCGGTGGGCGCGTTCCTCCGGGAGCTCGGCGCCCTCGGGCCGGAGGACGCGCGGCTGCGGCTGATCGCCGCGGGCCTGGACGCCTGGGCCGCGGACAACGTCCTCGCGTACGTCTCGGAGCAGCGCGAGGCCTGCGGGCACGTGCCGGACGACCGGACGATCCTGGTCGAGCGGTTCCGGGACGAGCTCGGGGACTGGCGGGTCGTCATCCACTCCCCGTTCGGCGCGCAGGTGCACGCCCCGTGGGCGCTGGCGCTCGGCGCCCGGCTCGCCGAGCGGTACGGCATGGACGCGCAGGTGATGCACGCGGACGACGGCATCGTGCTGCGTCTCCCGGACGCGGACCTGATGGGCCTGGACATGGGTCTGGACCTCCTCGACCACGAACCGGTCGATCCGGGCCGGCATCTCGACACGGCGTACGACGCCGACAAGGCACCCGTCGGCGCGGCCGACGCCCTCTTCGACAAGGGCGAGATCGCGCAGATCGTCACCGACCAGGTGGGCGGCTCCGCGCTGTTCGCCTCCCGCTTCCGCGAGTGCGCCGCGCGCGCCCTGCTGCTGCCGAAGCGGAACCCGGGCAAGCGCACCCCGCTCTGGCAGCAGCGGCAGCGGGCGGCCCAGCTCCTCCAGGTGGCGAGCGAGTTCGGCTCCTTCCCGATCGTCCTGGAGGCCGTCCGCGAGTGCCTCCAGGACGTCTTCGACGTCCCCGGTCTGACCGAGCTGATGGGCGACATCGAGGCCCGCCGGGTCCGGCTCGTCGAGGTCACCACCCCCGAGCCGTCCCCCTTCGCCCGCTCGCTCCTCTTCGGCTACGTGGCGCAGTTCCTGTACGAGGGGGACTCCCCGCTCGCCGAGCGGCGGGCGGCCGCGCTCTCGCTGGACTCCCGCCTCCTCGCGGAGCTGCTCGGCCAGGCCGAGCTGCGCGAGCTCCTCGACCCGGAGGTCCTCACCGAGCTGGAGCGGGAGCTCCAGTGGCTCACCGAGGACCGGCGGATCAAGGACGTGGAGGGCGTCGCCGACCTGCTGCGGGTCCTCGGCCCGCTCACGGACGCCGAGCTCGGCGAGCGCGGCGCGGAGCCGGGCTGGGCGCCCGACCTCGCCCACGCCCGGCGCGCGATCCGGGTCAGGATCGGCGGCGGTGACCACTGGGCGGCGATCGAGGACGCGGGACGGCTCCGTGACGCCCTGGGCACGGCCCTGCCGGTCGGTGTGCCCGAGGCCTTCACCGAACCGGTCAAGGACCCGCTGGGCGACCTCCTCGCCCGCTTCGCCCGCACGCACGGCCCCTTCACCTCCTCGCAGGCCGCCGCCCGCTTCGGCCTCGGCGCCGCCGTCACGGACGGCGCGCTCCAGCGGCTCGCCGCCGCCGGGCGGGTCGTGCAGGGCGAGTTCCATCCCTCCGGCATCGGCCAGGAGTGGTGCGACGCGGCCGTGCTGCGCCGCCTGCGGCGCCGTTCCCTCGCGGCGCTGCGCCACGAGCTGGAGCCGGTGCCCCCGGCGGCGCTCGCGACCTTCCTGCCCCAGTGGCAGCACATCGGCGGCAGCAGCCTGCGCGGCATCGACGGCCTCGCCCGCGCGATCGAGCAGCTCCAGGGCGCGCCCGTACCCGCGTCCGCGCTGGAGAAGCTGATCCTGCCGTCCCGCGTCCGGGACTACTCCCCGGCACTGCTCGACGAGCTGACCACCACCGGCGAGGTGGTGTGGGCCGGTGCCGGATCCCTGCCCGGCAAGGACGGCTGGATCTCCCTCTACCTCGCGGACGCGGCGCCGCTGCTCCTCCCGCCGCCGCACCCGCTGGAGCTGTCCGCACTGCACGAGTCGGTGCTCACCATCCTCTCCGGCGGGTACGGGCTGTTCTTCCGGCAGATCGCCGACCAGGTCCGGGCCACCACCCACCCGGACGCGACCGACCCGCAGCTCGCCGACGCGCTCTGGGACCTGGCCTGGTCGGGCCGGCTCACCAACGACACCCTCGCCCCGCTGCGCTCGCTCCTCGGTTCGGGCCGGACGGCCGGGGCGACCGCCCACCGCGCGCGCCGGACGGTCCCGCGCGGGCGGTACGGCACGCTGGGCGCCGCGGCCCGCCCGGCCTCGCGCACGGGCCCGCCGACGGTCTCCGGCCGCTGGGCGCTGCTCCCGCCGGCCGAGCCGGAGCCGACCCACCGGGCACACGCCCTCGCCCGCACCCTCCTGGACCGGCACGGCGTGGTCACCCGGGGCGCGGTGGCGGCGGAGGGCGTGGAGGGCGGTTTCTCGGCCACGTACCGCATCCTGTCCGCCTTCGAGGACAGCGGTCAGGCCAGGCGCGGCTATGTGGTGGAGGGCCTCGGCGCGGCCCAGTTCGCGATGGACGGGGCCGTGGACCGGCTGCGGGCGGCGGCGACGGCCCGCGACCGGGGCGCGGAGGCCGCGGCCGGCCCGCGCGCCCTGGTCCTCGCGGCGGCCGACCCGGCGAACGCGTACGGGGCGGCCCTGTCCTGGCCCGAGCCGCCGACCGGCGCCGGACACAAGCCCGGCCGCAAGGCGGGGGCGATGGTGGTCCTCGTCGACGGCGAGCTGACGCTCTACATGGAGCGGGGCGGCAAGACGCTCCTCTCGTGGCCGGCCGAGCCGGACGACCCCGCCCTGACGGCGGCGGCCGAGGCCCTGGCCGCGTCGGCGCGGGCGGGTTCGCTGGGCACGGTCACGGTGGAGCGGATCAACGGCGCCACGGCGCTGACCTCCCCCCTCGCCCGCCCCTTGGAGGCGGCGGGATTCCTCGCCACCCCGAGAGGCCTCCGCCTCCGCGCCTGACCGCCCCGCCCCCGACCCCCGATCCCCGACCCCCGACCCACAATCCCGCACCACCGAAGCACCGAAGCCCCACACCACCAAAGCCCCGGTGCACCCCACCCGGCATCATGGAACCGTGCCCGAAGGAGACACCGTCTGGCAGGTCGCCCAGCGCCTGCACACCGCACTGGCCGGGCGGGTCCTGACCCGCGCGGACCTGCGCGTGCCCCGGTTCGCGACCGCCGACCTCACCGGCCGCACGCTCCTCGACGTCACCCCGCGCGGCAAGCACCTCCTCGCCCGGATCGAGGGCGGCCTCACGCTCCACTCCCATCTGCGGATGGACGGCGCCTGGCGGGTGTACGCCACCGGGGAGCGCCCGCACGGCGGCCCCGAGCACCAGATCCGGGCGATCCTCGGGAACACCGAGTCCACCGCGTACGGCTACCGGCTCCCGGTCCTGGAACTGATCCGCACCGCCGAGGAGGCCCGCGCGGTCGGCCACCTCGGCCCGGACCTCCTGGGCCCGGACTGGGACCCGGAAGAGGCCGTACGACGCCTCCTCGCCGACCCGGACCGCCAGCTCGGCGAGGCGCTGCTCGACCAGCGCAATCTGGCCGGCATCGGCAACGTGTACAAGTCGGAGCTGGCGTTCCTGGCCGCCGTCACCCCGTGGCTCCCGGTGGGCGCGCTCGCCCCCGACGTCCCGGCGCGCCTGGTGGCCACCGCCCACCGCCTCCTGGAGGCGAACAAGGACCGCCCCGACCGGCGCACCACCACCACGCGCCGCCCCGGCACCCCGCTCCACGTCTACGGCCGCGAGGGCCTGCCCTGTCTGCGCTGCGGCGCCCGGATCCGAAAGGCCGAACTCGGCGACCGGATCACGTACTGGTGCCCGGAGTGTCAACAGGGCCCCACCAATTGACGATTCGTCAGATCCGGTCGTACGGTCCGGACATGACCCTCTCGGCGTACGACCTCACCGGCCGCACCGCGTTCGTCACGGGCGCCGCGAGCGGCATCGGCCGCGCCACCGCGCTGCTCCTCGCCCAGGCGGGCGCGGCCGTGCACTGCGCGGACCGCGACGAGCACGGCCTCAAAGAGACGGCGGCCCTCGTCACCGCCGAGGGAGGAACCGCGCACGCGCACGCCCTGGACGTCACCGACCGGGCAGCACTGGCCGCCGCCGTCCGCTCCGCGGGCCCCCTCCACGTCATGGCGGCCGTCGCCGGGATCATGCACACGAGCACCGTCCTGGAGACCCGCGACGAGGACCTCGACCGCGTCCTCGCCGTGAACTTCAAGGGAGTCCTGTACGCCTGCCAGGAGGCGGCCCGCTCGATGATCGCCTCCGGCACCGCCGGTTCGATCGTCACGATGGCCTCGGGCGCGATGGACACCGCGAGCCCGGGCCTGCTCTGCTACAGCGTCACCAAGGCGGCCGTCGTCCAGCTGACGAAGACCCTGGCGGTGGAGGCCGGCCCGTACGGCATCCGGGTGAACGCGGTCGCGCCGGGCTGGATCCGCACCCCCATGACGGATCGCCACGAGCCGGCCGCCCAGCAGCCGGCGGAGGCCGCGATGGTCCGTCACTCACCGCTCGGCCGGGTCGGCGAGGCCGAGGACATCGCGCACGCGGTCCTCCACCTCGCCTCCGACGCCTCCTCGTTCACGACGGGCCAGATCCTCCGCCCCAACGGCGGCGTCGCGATGCCTTGGTAACCCCGGCCCCACCGACACCAGCCTGCTGTCCACCGACACCCGCCCACTGCCCACCGGCACCGGGCGTCCGACCACCGGCACCCGGCGTCCGACCGCCGACACCGTGCCGCCGTACCGAGGCGGCCACGTGCACCGGCAGCAGGCTCAGTCCCCAGCCGCCCGCGGCCACCGCCCCCTCGACGGTCCCGGCGTCCCCCGGAACGAGCAGCAGCCGCAGCACCGCCCACCACCAGAGCCCCCCGGCCACCAGCCCGACCGCGACCAGCGCGAGCGTCGCCGGCGGAACACGTCGCCGTACCATGGCCGCCTCCTCCGGTCGACGCTAGACCGGCAGGATCACCCAGCGGGAGGGCGCACCGGAGGCAAACCCGGCGCGTGCCGACCAGTCGTACGTCCCCCCACCATGGCACGCGACACCGGAACCCGGCATCTCAGACAAATCTCGGCCTCTCTCGGCACATCTCCGCAAAAAGGAGAAAAGCCCCGGCCAGTGCCCCGACAGGGCACCGACCGGGGCTTGACCCCACTTCGGTTCAGGCAGCGACGACGTCTACCGCTTCCGCGGGCGCCTTGATGGTCACCCGCCCGGTGGACACACCGGCCACCGACGTCACCGACACCGAATTGAGCATCGGGCGTACCGGCGTCGGCACCGGTTCGCTCGCCGCTGCCGACTCGGCCAGTTCGGCCAGTGACAGCTCGTCGCTCACTTCACGCATGAGCTCGGACATCCGTACGTCCAGCGCGTCGCAGATCGCGGAGAGCAGCTCGGAGGAAGCCTCCTTCTGCCCCCGCTCCACCTCGGAGAGATAGCCGAGCGAGACTCGGGCGGACGAGGAGACTTCGCGCAGAGTACGGCCTTGGCGCTGGCGCTGCCGACGCAGCACGTCACCCAACAGGCGACGGAGCAGAATCATCGGTGGCTCCCTCCTCGGACCGCGTAGCCGCATCCTTCTCGCCCCACCGTACCGCCTCGCGCTGCGGCCGTGCGGGGAGCGATGTCGTGTTCACTCAGGGCTGCAAACATCAATTCCCCCCGTTGTGTTCCGTATCCTGTGCCCGCGCATTTCCCGAGAGTTCCTCATCGAGCAGTGCCAACACGCTCCGTACACTCTCTCTACGGATTTCCGCGCGGCCGCCGTTCAACCTCAACGAGACCACTTTCCCGGCCCCGGCGCCCGCTCCGGCCGGCCCCGCGACCGCCACGTAGACGGTTCCGACGGCCTGACCGTCCTGCGGTTCGGGCCCCGCGACCCCGGTCGTGGAGATCCCCCAGTCGGCGCCGAGCCGGGCCCGCACACCGGCCGCCATCTGCAGCGCGACCTCCGGGTCCACCGCTCCGCGCTCCGCGAGGAGGGCCCTGTCGACGCCGAGGAGCTCGTGCTTGAGGTCCGTGGCGTAGGCCGTGACCGATCCCCGGAAGACGGCCGATGCCCCTGGCACACCCGTGAGCTCCGCGGCCACCAGACCACCCGTGAGCGACTCCGCGGCGGCCAGTGTGTGACCACACTTCGCGAGCAGCGCCAGCACCCGGGCGGCCTCGGTCATCGCGTCGCCGCCTCCGACCGCGCGGCCGCCCGCTCCTCCGCGAGGCCTTCGCGGCGCAGGAGGATCGCCTGGCGGACGTAGTCCAGACCGGTGACGACCGTCAGCACGACGGCCACCGCCATCACCCAGAAGCGCAAGGTGGCCAGCGGACCGGTGAGCACGAGGACGTACATGCCGACCGCCGTGCCCTGCGCGAGCGTCTTCATCTTGCCGCCGCGGCTCGCCGGGATGATCCCGTGCCGGATCACCCAGAACCGCATCAGGGTGATCCCCAGCTCGCGGGCGAGAATGACCCCGGTCACCCACCAGGGCAGGTCACCCAGCAGGGAGAGGCTGATGAGACCGGCGGCCATGATCGCCTTGTCGGCGATCGGGTCGGCGATCTTCCCGAAGTCGGTGACGAGGTTGTACGCACGGGCCAGGTGTCCGTCGAAGACGTCCGTGATCATGGCCACCGCGAACGCCGCCCACGCCCAGGCGCGCCAGACGGGGTCGTGACCGCCGTCCTGGAACAGCAGCACCACGAAGGCCGGCACGAGAACGAGCCGGATCATGGTGAGGATGTTGGCGATGTTCCACAGGCTGGCCTGATTGACGGCCGCAGTGCCCAGCTTTCCGCGGGGCGCCGGCCTGCCGGTCCCGCCCGTCGCGGATGCCGGGACTCCGGTCATCTGGCTGCCTCCTCGAAAAGACACTCGGCCACCAGGTCGACGCCCTCCGTGCCGACGACCTTCGCCCTGACCATACGGCCCGGAGTCAGGTCGGGGCTCGTACCGTCGGCCGTGGTGAGGACCACCTGGCCGTCGGTCTCGGGCGCCTGGTGTGCGGCGCGGCCGATCCAGCCGTCCTCCTCGTCGACGGCTTCGACGAGTACTTCCAGGGTCTCTCCGATCCGCTCCTCCGCGCGCTGCGCGGTGAGCTCCTCGGCGAGCCGGGAGAGGTGGGCGAGGCGCTCGTCGACGACGTCCTGGTCGAGCTTGTGCTCGTACGTGGCGGCCTCGGTGCCGTCCTCGTCGGAGTAGCCGAAGACGCCGACGGCGTCGAGCCGCGCGTGGGTGACGAAGCGTTCCAGCTCGGCGAAGTCCGCCTCGGTCTCGCCGGGGAAGCCGACGATGAAGTTGGAGCGCGCACCGGCCGTCGGGGCCTTGGACCGGATGGTCTCCAGGAGCTCCAGGAAGCGGTCGGTGTCGCCGAAGCGGCGCATGGCCCGCAGCACGTCCGGGGCGCTGTGCTGGAAGGACAGGTCGAAGTAGGGCGCGACCTTCTCGGTCGAGGTGAGGACGTCGATGAGGCCGGGGCGCATCTCGGCGGGCTGGAGGTAGCTGACCCGGACGCGCTCGATGCCGTCGACGGCGGCCAGCTCGGGCAGCAGGCTCTCCAGGAGCCGGATGTCGCCGAGGTCCTTGCCGTACGAGGTGTTGTTCTCGGAGACCAGCATGACCTCCTTCACGCCCTGCTCGGCGAGCCAGCGCGTCTCGTTCAGCACGTCCGAGGGACGGCGCGAGACGAAGGAGCCGCGGAAGGACGGGATGGCGCAGAAGGAGCAGCGGCGGTCGCAGCCGGAGGCCAGCTTCACCGAGGCGACCGGGCTGGTGTCCAGGCGGCGGCGGAGCGGCGCGCGCGGCCCGGAGGCGGGCGCGAGGCCTTCGGGGAGGTCGGCCGGTGCGTCGACGGGCGCCTCGGCGGCGTCACCGTGTCCGGGCAGGGCCACGGCCGCGGCGGCCTCCTGGCGCTCCACGGGCGACAGCGGCAGCAGCTTGCGCCGGTCACGCGGGGTGTGGGCCTCGACACTGCCACCGTTGAGGATGGTCTGGAGGCGGTTGGAGATGTCGGCGTAGTCGTCGAAGCCCAGGACGCCGTCGGCCTCCGGGAGGGCCTCGGCGAGCTCCTTGCCGTAGCGCTCGGCCATGCAGCCGACGGCGACGACGGCCTGGGTCTTGCCGTGATCCTTCAGATCATTGGCTTCGAGGAGGGCGTCGACGGAGTCCTTCTTGGCGGCTTCGACGAATCCGCAGGTGTTGACGACGGCTACGTCCGCGTCCTCGGCGTTCTCGACGAGCTCCCAGCCGTCCGCTGCCAAGCGGCCTGCGAGCTCCTCCGAGTCCACCTCGTTACGGGCGCAGCCAAGAGTGACAAGGGCGACGGTACGGCGTTCGGGCATGGGCTCAAGACTACTTCGTCCCGGCCGTTCCCCCGTCGCGCAGGGTTCACCTGCGCGACAGAGGTCACATCACGGGGTCCGACGGCCCCGGGCGGATCATCCGGCCTCGGGGTCGCCCTTGGTGTAGCTGAGCCGCTCGACCTGACCGGATTCGAACTTCTCTTCGACCTTCTTGCCGTTCACGTAGAGCTCGATGGCACCGGCGTTGCCGAGGACCAGGTCGACGCGCGCGTCGTCCTGGAAGGTCTTGGACTCGCCCTCCAGGAGGAGGCCGTCGAAGAGCAGCTTCCCGTCCTCGGCCTTGGCCGAGATCCAGCTCTTGCCGTCGACGGCGGTGAGCTTGACCGTGACCTTGTCCTGCGGGACCGCGGCGATCGCGCTCTCGCTGGGCTTCGGGGCGGGCTTGACCGGCTTCGGCTTGGCGGCGGACGTCGCCTTCTCCGGCGCCGGGGCCGGACCGCCGTCGGCGGTCGTGGTGCCCTTGGGGGCCTCGTTGCCGTCGAACATCGTGAAGCCGACGAAGCCCACGACGGCGACGATCGCCGCGACCATCGCGGCGGTCCAGTTGGGCCGCCGCGGCTCGGGGCGGATACGTTCCGCCTCGAAGAGCGGGGCGGCGGGGGTCGGCGCGGGACGGCCGCCGTGGTCGGCGTCGTACTGCTCGATCAGATCGGCCGGATCGATGCCGACGGCGCGCGCGAGGGTGCGGATGTGCCCGCGGGCGTAGACGTCGCCGCCGCAGCGCGAGAAGTCGTCCTCCTCGATCGCGTGCACGATCGGGATCCGGACACGGGTGGAGGCACTGACCTCTTCGACGGTGAGACCGGCGGCGATTCGGGCCTGCTGGAGAGCGCGACCGATCGAGTCCCGGTCGTCTGCCGGGAACGTCCGGTCGTCTTCGGGGGAGTTGCCGATGGACACGAGAGCGCCTTTCGAGCGTGTAGCCACCTGCTGGACGTTCAGTCTATGGGTGGTACGAAAGGGTGGGGCAACCGGGCGGGTGCTGTTTGTACGCCATGAGGCTGGGACATCCATCTGTCCCACCGTCCAACTTGACGTACGGCCAGGGGAAACGGTTGCCCCCGTTCCCTTACGAGTGAGTCTCGGCCCGGTCTCGATCGGGTACGCCGACGCCTACCGCGTACCCGGTCCCCTCCGCCCTACGCCCCCGACTCCCCCCGGATGACCGCGAGCACCCCGTCCAGCTCGTCGGGTTTCACCAGGACGTCACGCGCCTTGGAGCCCTCGCTCGGTCCGACGATGTTCCGCGACTCCATCAGGTCCATCAGCCGGCCGGCCTTCGCGAAGCCGACGCGCAGCTTGCGCTGGAGCATCGACGTGGAGCCGAACTGCGTCGAGACGACCAGCTCGGCGGCCTGGCACAGCAGGTCGAGGTCGTCGCCGATGTCCTCGTCGATCTCCTTCTTCTGCCGGGTGCCGACGGTGACGTCCTCCCGGAAGACGGGCGTCATCTGGTCCTTGCAGTGCTGCACGACGGCCGCGACCTCGTGCTCGGTGACGAAGGCGCCCTGCATACGCGTCGGCTTGTTCGCGCCCATCGGCAGGAACAGCCCGTCGCCCTTGCCGATCAGCTTCTCGGCACCCGGCTGGTCCAGGATGACCCGGCTGTCGGCGAGCGAGGAGGTGGCGAAGGCGAGCCGCGAGGGCACGTTCGCCTTGATCAGACCGGTGACGACGTCCACGGACGGCCGCTGGGTGGCGAGGACGAGGTGGATGCCGGCGGCGCGGGCCAACTGGGTGATGCGGACGATCGAGTCCTCGACGTCCCGCGGCGCGACCATCATCAGGTCCGCGAGCTCGTCGACGATCACCAGGAGGTACGGGTAGGGGTTGAGCTCCCGCTGGCTGCCCTCGGGCAGCTTGATCTTCCCGTCCCGGATGGCCTGGTTGAAGTCGTCGATGTGCCGGAAACCGAAGGCTGCCAGGTCGTCGTAGCGGAGGTCCATCTCCTTCACCACCCACTGCAGGGCCTCGGCGGCCCGCTTGGGGTTGGTGATGATCGGGGTGATCAGGTGCGGGATGCCCTCGTAGGCGGTGAGCTCGACCCGCTTGGGGTCGACGAGCACCATCCGGACGTCCTCGGGGGTCGCTCTTATCATCACCGAGGTGATGAGGCAGTTGATGCAGGAGGACTTGCCGGAGCCGGTGGCACCGGCGACCAGGATGTGCGGCATCTTCGCCAGGTTGGCCATCACGTAGCCGCCCTCGACGTCCTTGCCGAGCGCCACCAGCATCGGGTGGTCGTCGCCCGCCGCGTCCGCGAGCCGCAGCACGTCCCCGAGGTTGACCATCTCGCGGTCGCTGTTCGGGATCTCGATGCCGACGGCGGACTTGCCGGGGATCGGCGAGATGATCCGGACGTCCGGCGAGGCCACGGCGTACGCGATGTTCTTGGTCAGGGCCGTGATCTTCTCGACCTTCACGGCGGGGCCGAGCTCGACCTCGTACCGCGTGACCGTCGGACCGCGGGTGAAGCCGGTGACGGCCGCGTCGACCTTGAACTCCGAGAAGACGTTGGAGAGCGACTCCACGACGAGGTCGTTGGCGGCGCTGCGCGTCTTGCCCGGCCCGCCGCGCTCCAGCAGGTCCATCGACGGCAGCGAGTACGTGATGTCGCCGGAGAGCTGGAGCTGCTCGGCCCGCGGCGGCAGATCGGTCGGCTCGGGCGCGGGCTTCGTCAGGTCGGGTACGCCTCCGGGCCGCTCCTCGCCACCGCGCGCCGGGGGTACGGGCGCGGCCGGGGCGACGGACCCGGAGGTCTCGGCGGAGGCGGCCAGGGCGGCGTCGCGCTCGGCGGTGACGTCCCTGGTCAGATCGGCCACGATCGGGGAGGGCGGCATGCCGTTGAGCACGGCGCCGTCGAGGGCGGCGGCCGCGGCCGCGGCGACGTCCACCGGGTCGAGGCCGTGGTCGAAGGGGTCGGGCGCGGAGCTGCGCGGGGCCCGGCCGGCGCGCCGGTCCAGGAGCTCGGCCTCGGCCCGGTCCACGTCGTACGGCTCCGCCGGGCCGGTCGCCCGGCGCCGGGCGGGACGGGCGGTCCGCGGCGCGGCCTCGCGCCAATCCTCGTCGTACCCCTCGTGCCCCTCGGAGTACCCCTCGGACTCCGCCGGGTCGTCGGCGGGTTCGACGATGCCGAGCCGGGCGCCGAGGGCGCGCAGGCGCTGCGGGATGGCGTTGACGGGGGTGGCGGTGACGACGAGCAGGCCGAAGATCGTGAGCAGGACCAGCATCGGTACGGCGAGGACCTCGCCCATCATGAAGACGAGGGGCTGGGACGCGGCCCAGCCGATGAGGCCGCCGGCGTCCTGCATGGCCTCGGTGCCGTCGCCGCGGCCCGGTGAACCGCAGGCGATGTGGACCTGGCCGAGGACGCCGATGACGAGGGCGGAGAGGCCGATGCTGATCCGGCCGTTGGCCTCGGGCTTCTCCGGATAGAGGATCAGCCGCACGGCGATGACGCCGAGAAGCAGCGGGACGAGCAGGTCGAGCCGGCCGAAGGCCCCGGTGACGAGCATCTCGACGAGGTCGCCGACCGGGCCCCGCAGATTCGACCAGGTGCCCGCGGCGACGATCAGCGCGACGCCGAGCAGCAGCAGCGCGAGCCCGTCCTTGCGGTGGGCGGGGTCGAGGCCCTTGGCGCCACGCCCTATCCCCCGGAACATCGCCCCCACCGCGTGGGCGATGCCCAGCCAGACTCCGCGGGCGAGCCGGTAGACGCCCCCGGTGGGGGACGGTGCCGGGCGGGGCGCGGCCTTCTTCGCGGCGGTCTTCCGCGCGGGCGCGCGCTTGGCGGGCGCGGCCTTCTTGGCCGTCGCCTTCTTCGCGGCGGGTTTGGCGGGCGGCTTGGCAGGAGACTTCGCTGGCGCCGCCTTCTTCGCGGCGGCCGCCGTCCGGCCGGCGCGCGGCTTTGCGGCGCCCGCCGTGCCCTGAGAACCCTTGCCGGACGTACGTGAAGCCATGATGCTGAGGTTACCGGTGAGGGGACGGGCTGTCCGCTCTCACCCGCCGGTAAGCGGACGGGTGTCCGGCTCACTCGATCGTGTCAACCGTGCCGGGGCGCGGAGCTGACGCCGGGTCACGGCGCCCCACTCCGCGTGACGGTACGTCAGGTCTGGGCGGGCAGCGTCGGCGCGGCGCCCGTACCCGGCTCCAGGGCGTCCAGGGCGCGCCGCAGGCCCGTGAGCTTGCGCTCCAGGTGCGCGGCGGTCGCGACGGCCGCCGCGTCGGCGGAGTCGTCGTCGAGCTGCTTCGACAGCGCCTCAGCCTGCTCCTCGACGGCGGCGAGACGCGCGGAGAGCTCGGCGAGCAGCCCGGCGGACTCCTTGCCGTGACCGCCCTCGGCGCCGCCCTCCAACTGCAGCCGCAGCAGGGCGGCCTGCTCGCGCAGCTTGCAGTTCTTCATGTAGAGCTCGACGAAGACCGAGACCTTGGCGCGCAGCACCCACGGGTCGAAGGGCTTCGAGATGTAGTCGACCGCCCCGGCCGCGTACCCCCGGAAGGTGTGGTGGGGGCCGTGGTTGATGGCGGTGAGGAAGATGATCGGGATGTCCCGGGTCCGCTCGCGCCGCTTGATGTGCGCGGCCGTCTCGAAACCGTCCATGCCCGGCATCTGCACGTCCAGCAGGATGACCGCGAAGTCGTCCGTCAGCAGCGCCTTGAGCGCTTCCTCCCCGGACGATGCCCGCACCAGCGTCTGATCGAGCGCGGAGAGAATGGCCTCCAGCGCCAGCAGATTCTCCGGCCGGTCATCGACCAGGAGGATCTTGGCCTTCTGCACCATGCCCCGTCCTCCTCGTCCCGGCAACGGCTCTCCCCGGCTCCCGTAACCGGGGGAAGCACCGGGCGCCGCCCCAGAAGACGACTCCCTAGCGCCGTCCGTCCTTGTGCCGGTCATCGTAGCCGCACCCCGCCCGTCGCCACACCCTGTCACCGCGATGTCACTGTGCACGTAGCAGAAACGCGGTGGGAGACCAGAAGGTTCCCCGTATCCCGCCCTCTCACACCCCGGTGGCGACAGTCCGTCAGCGGAGCCCCGGGGGCCCGCGCGGCACTCCGCGCGGACCCCCGGCACGGAGTCACTCCCCCCGCATCCACTGCTCCATGACGGACAGCAGGTGGTCGGGGTCGACCGGCTTCGTCACATAGTCCGACGCACCCGACTCGATCGCCTTCTCCCGGTCGCCCTTCATGGCCTTCGCCGTCAGAGCGATGATCGGCAGCCCGGCGAACTGCGGCATCCGCCGGATCGCGGTCGTCGTCGCGTACCCGTCCATCTCCGGCATCATGATGTCCATCAGGACGACCGTCACGTCGTCGTGCTGCTCCAGGACTTCGATGCCCTCGCGCCCGTTCTCCGCGTACAGCACCGCGAGCCCGTGCTGCTCCAGGACGCTCGTGAGCGCGAAGACGTTACGGATGTCGTCGTCCACGATGAGCACCTTCTCGCCCGAGAAGCCGAAGGTACGACGCGGCACGACCTCCGCCTCCGGCTCCCCCCGGTCCACGGCGCCCGGCTGACCGAACTGCCCCGGCACCGCGGTCCGCGCCCCGGTCGCCTCCGCTGCGGCCTTCCGCCGGTGCCGGAACAGCGCCCCGGCCCCCGACCGCGCCTCGGTCCGTACGGGCGGCGGCGGGAAGTGCGGGAAGGCGTGGACGGCCCCGGCCGCCCCCTCCCCGGCACCCTGCTGCGGATCCTCGGCGTCCGCCGCCCCCTGCCCGTACCCGTGCGACGGCAGCTCCGTCGGGCTCAGCGGCAGATAGAGCGTGAACGTCGAACCCCGGCCCGGCTCGCTCGCCGCGAAGATCTCGCCGCCGAGCAGCCGCGCGATCTCCCGGCTGATCGAGAGCCCGAGACCCGTACCGCCGTACTTCCGGCTGGTCGTCCCGTCGGCCTGCTTGAACGCCTCGAAGATGACCCGCATCTTGCTCGCCGCGATCCCGATCCCGGTGTCCGTGACCGAGAACGCGATGAGATCGGCCTCCGGATCGCGCAGCGAACCGGCCTCCAGGAGCTGCTCGCGGATCGACTGCGGCACGTCCGCGTTCGCCGGCCGGATCACCAGCTCCACCGCGCCCGAGTCGGTGAACTTCACCGCGTTGGAGAGGAGGTTGCGCAGCACCTGGAGCAGCCGCTGCTCGTCGGTGTGGAGCGTGGCCGGCAGCTCGGGCGAGACCCGCACCGAGAAGTCGAGCCCCTTCTCCGCCGTGAGCGGCCGGAAGGTGGCCTCCACGTAGTCGACGAGCTGCACGAGCGCGATCCGCGTCGGCGACACGTCCATCTTGCCCGCCTCGACCTTGGACAGGTCGAGGATGTCGTTGATCAGCTGGAGCAGGTCCGAACCGGCGCCGTGGATGGTCTCCGCGAACTCGACCTGCTTCGGCGTCAGATTGGTCTCGGCGTTGTCCGCGAGCAACTTGGCCAGGATCAGCAGCGAGTTGAGCGGGGTGCGCAGCTCGTGCGACATGTTCGCCAGGAACTCGGACTTGTACCGCATGGAGACGGCGAGCTGTTCGGCCCGCTCCTCCAGGACCTGCCGGGCCTCCTCGATCTCGGTGTTCTTCACCTCGATGTCGCGGTTCTGCCGGGCGAGCAGCTCGGCCTTCTCCTCCAGCTCCAGGTTGGAGCCCTGGAGCTCCTTCTGACGGTGTTCCAGCTCGGCCGAGCGCTCCTTGAGCTGCTCCGTGAGCTCCTGCGACTGCTGGAGCAGCACCTCCGTCTTGGTGTTGACGCTGATGGTGTTGACGGTGGTCGCGATCAGCTCGGCGATCTGGTTGAGGAAGTCCCGCTGGATCTGCGCGAACGGCTGGAACGAGGCCAGCTCGATCACGCCGAGCACCTTCCCCTCGAAGAGCACCGGCAGCACGATCACATGCGCGGGCGAGGCCTCCCCGAGCCCCGAGGAGATCTTCAGATAGCCCGGCGGCACGTTGACCTGGATGGTCCGCTTCTCCTCGGCGGCCGTCCCGATGAGCGTCTCCCCGGGCCGGAACGAGGTCGGCATGGAACCGGTGGAGTACCCGTAACTCCCGCGCATCCGGAGCTCGTACGCGCCGTCGCCCCCACCGACGAGTTCGGCGTCGCTGTGGGCGGAGCCCGTCGGCATGGCCACGAAGAAGGCGCCGTGCTGGGCCGAGACCACCGGCGTCAGCTCGCTCATGATGAGCGAGGCCACGTCGTCGAGGTCCCGGCGGCCCTGCATGAGGCCGGAGATACGGGCCAGGTTGCTCTTGAGCCAGTCCTGCTCGTCGTTGGCGATCGTGGTGTCGCGCAGGTTCGCGATCATCGTGTTGATGTTGTCCTGGAGCGCCTGGATCTCGCCGGCCGCGTCCACACCGTCGATCTTGACGTTGAGGTCGCCGCGGGTCACCGCGGTGGCGACGGCCGCGATGGCCCGCACCTGCCGCGTGAGGTTCCCGGCCATCTCGTTCACGGACTCCGTGAGATCGCTCCAGGTGCCCTCCACGTCCCGCACCCGGGCCTGACCGCCCAGCTGGCCGTCGGTGCCCACCTCGCGGGCCACGCGGGTGACCTCCTCGGCGAAGTTCGACAGCTGGTCGACCATCGTGTTGATGGTGTTCTTCAGCTCCTGGATCTCACCGCGCGCGTCGATGTCGATCTTCTTGGTCAGGTCGCCCTTGGCGATGGCGGTGGTGACGGCGGCGATCTGCCGCACCTGACCGGTGAGGTTGTCGGCCATCGAGTTCACCGACTCGGTGAGGTCCTTCCAGGTCCCGGAGACACCCGGCACCCGGGCCTGACCGCCCAGTTCGCCCTCCGTGCCCACCTCGCGGGCCACCCGCGTGACCTCGTCCGCGAAGGACGACAGGGTCGTCACCATCGTGTTGACCGTCTCGGCGAGCTCGGCGACCTCGCCCCGCGCCTCGACCGTCACCTTCTTCGTCAGATCGCCGTTGGCGACGGCCGCGGAGACCCGGGAGATGTTCCGCACCTGACTCGTCAGGTTGTTGGCCATCAGGTTGACGTTGTCGCTGAGGTCCTTCCACGTACCGGTGACCCCGCGCACCCGCGCCTGGCCGCCGAGGATGCCCTCCGTACCCACCTCACGGGCCACCCGCGTGACCTCGTCCGCGAAGTTCGACAGCTGGTCGACCATCGTGTTGACGGTCGTGACCAGCTCCAGGATCTCGCCCCGGGCGTCGACCGTGATCTTCTTGGAGAGGTCGCCCATGGCGACCGCCGTCGTGACCTCGGCGATGTTGCGCACCTGAATCGTCAGGTTGTTCGCCATGAAGTTCACCGACTGGGTGAGGTCCTTCCAGGTGCCGGAGACCCCCTGCACCTCGGCCTGACCGCCCAGGATCCCCTCGGTGCCCACCTCGCGGGCCACCCGGGTCACCTGCTCGGCGAAGTTCGAGAGCTGGTCCACCATCGTGTTGAGGGTGTTCTTCAGCTCAAGGATCTCGCCCCGCGCGTCCACGTCGATCTTCTGCGACAGGTCACCCCGGGCGACCGCAGTGGCGACCTGCGCGATGTTACGGACCTGGGTCGTCAGGTTCCCGGCCATGCCGTTCACCGAGTCCGTCAGATCACGCCACACACCGGCCACGCCCGGCACCTGCGCCTGCCCGCCGAGACGCCCGTCGGTACCCACCTCACGGGCCACCCGGGTCACCTGGTCGGCGAAGGCGGAGAGCTGATCGACCATCGTGTTGATGGTGTTCTTCAGCTCAAGGATCTCGCCCCGCGCGTCCACGTCGATCTTCTGCGACAGATCGCCGCGGGCGACGGCAGTCGTCACCTGGGCAATCTGCCGCACCTGCGACGTCAGGTTGCCGGCCATGAAGTTCACGGAGTCCGTGAGCTCGCGCCAGCGGCCGGAGACCCCGTCCACCCGCGCCTGACCGCCGAGCCGGCCCTCCGTACCCACGTCCCGCGCCATCCGCGTCACCTGGTCGGCGAAGGACGAGAGCTGCGACACCATGGTGTTGACGGTGTTCTTCAGTTCAAGCATCTCGCCGGCCACGTCCACGGTGACCTTCTGCGACAGGTCACCGTTGGCAACAGCCGTCGTCACCTGCGCGATGTCCCGCACCTGACCCGTCAGGTTCCGGAAGGCAGTGTTCACCGAGTCGGTGAGGTCCTTCCACGTCCCCGCAGCGCCCGGCACCTCGGCCTGACCGCCGAGCAGACCCTCGACGCCGACCTCCCGGGCCACCCGGGTCACCTCGGAACCGAAGGCCGACAGCTGGTCGACCATCGTGTTGACGGTGTTCTTCAGCTCAAGCATCTCGCCGGCCACGTCCACGGTGACCTTCTGCGACAGGTCACCGTTGGCCACCGCCGTCGTCACCTGCGCGATGTCCCGCACCTGCGTGGTGATGTTCCGGAAGACGGTGTTGACCGAGTCCGTGAGGTCCTTCCACGTCCCCGCCGCGCCCGGCACCTGCGCCTGACCACCGAGCAGACCCTGCGCGCCGACCTCGCCCGACACCCGGGTCACCTCGTCGGCGAACGTCCGCAGCGTCTCGGTCATCTGGTTGATCGTGTCCGCGAGCTGCGCGATCTCACCGCGCGCGGAGACCCGCACCTTCTGCGACAGATCACCGTTGGCGACCGCGGTCGTCACCTCGGCGATCCCTCTCACCTGATTGGTGAGATTTCCCGCCATCGTGTTGACGGAATCGGTGAGGTCCTTCCAGACACCCGCGACCCCGGCCACCTCGGCCTGACCGCCGAGCTCGCCCTCCGTACCCACCTCACGGGCGACCCGGGTCACCTCGGAGGAGAACGACGACAGCTGGTCCACCATCCGGTTGACGGTGTTCTTCAGCTCCAGCATCTCGCCGGCGACGTTCGCCGTGACCTTCTGCGACAGGTCGCCGTCCGCCACCGCCGTCGTCACCAGCGCGATGTCCCGCACCTGCGCCGTCAGCCGGTTCGCCATGGTGTTGACCGAGTCCGTGAGGTCCTTCCACGAACCGGACACCCCACGCACCTGCGCCTGCCCGCCCAGCTTGCCGTCCGTTCCCACCTCGACGGCGACCCTCGTCACCTCGGAGGCGAACACCGACAGCTGGTCCACGAGGTTGTTCGCGGTACGCGCGACCTTCAGGAACTCCCCGCGCAGCGGCCGTACGGCTCCGTCGGCACCCTCCGAACGCAGGTCCATCCGCTGGTCGAGATCACCCTCGGCCACCGCCGACAGGACCCGCCCCACCTCGGACACCGGCCGGGCCAGATCGTCGACCAGCGCGTTCGCGGCCTCGATCGCCGCGGCCCACGCCCCCTCCGTCGCCCCCGCCTCGAGCCGCTCGGACAGCTTGCCCTCACGGCCGACCACCCGCCGGACCCGCGACAGCTCCCCCGTCACGTGCATCTGCCGGTCCGCGACCTCGTTGAACACGGCGGAGATCTCCGCCATGACCCCGTCACCGGAGACCGTCAGCCGTTTACGGAAGTTCCCGTCCCGCATCGACACCAACGCGGCCAGCAACCGCTCCAGCGCCGCCGCGTCCACTTGCACCGTCCCCCCACGGGAACGTCCGCCCCTCGCGCGCGTACCGCTGCCGCCACGCCGCGCCGCCGTGCCAGACTCCACCGTGTCCCTCCCGAAAGGGGTCGACCGAACACTTCCGGCTCTCGCCGATAGCCTGCCCAGTGTTTCACCGCGACCGTACAAGGCGATAACAGTTCGGCAGCTTCGCACAGCGTCCCCACCCCTGGCGGGCGGAAACTGTGACGACCGGCATCCGCGCGGACAGCGAAGGTAAGTAACCTGGCATCCGACTGTCCCACCACCCCGGTCCGCCCGGCGGGGACGGTGTGGTGCGCGCACGACCACCGGGCAGTGGGAGGGGCATACCGAGCATGGCAGAGCCGGGCGTCGAAACGCGTACGAGGAGTGCTGTGATCACCGCGCGGGCGACTGCCAGCTTCGAGCCCGTCGGGCGGTCCGTCGCGGCCGCCCGCGCGTTCGTCAGGGACACCCTCCAGGGCTGGGGACACTCCGAACTCGTCGACGACGCCGTCGTCCTCACCAGCGAGCTCGTCACCAACGCCGTGATCCACGCGGGCACCTCCGCCGAGGTCCTCTGCCTCCGCTCCGAGGACAGCATCCGCGTCGAGGTCGCCGACCGCTACCCCGAGCGCGAGATCCCCGTCCAGGGCGGCCGCACCCTCGGCAGCCCCGACCGCGAGAACGGCCGGGGCCTGCTGCTCTGCGCCGCCCTCGCCCACCGCTGGGGCGTCGACTACTCCCCCACCCGCAAGCACGTCTGGTTCCATCTCGACCTCCCGCAGCGCCCGGTCGGCACCCGCTCCGCCGGCCCCGTCCTCCCCGACGCCCTCCTCCCGGCCGCCGAGAGCCGCGTCCGCGTCGCCGTCGCCCAGATCGACCGCGGCGGCGCCGTCACCGCGTGGAACGAGGACGCCGCGGAGCTCTTCGGCTACGAGGCCGACCAGGTCACCGGCAAGCCCCTCGGCGACCTCGCCGCCTGGCCGCACACCCCCGGCATCGGCACCGGCCTCGCCGAGGCCCTGCGCCTCTCCCGCTGGGAGGGCAGCTACGGCATCCGCTGCGCCGACGGCCGCGTCGTCCCCGTCTACGCCTCGCACCTCCGGGTCCGCGACTCCCAGGGCGAACCCTCCACCGTCTGCCTCCTCGTACGGGAACACGAGCGGGCGGTCATCCAGACCCCGCAGCGCCCCGCCGCCGAACCGGGCTCCGAGAGCCGCGCCACCGACCCCTTCGAGGTCTTCATCGGCTCCCCGGCCCCCGACGACCTCGACGGCCTCCTCCAGCGCACGGTCGAACGCGCCCGCGACATGCTCGACGGCGACGCCGCCTTCCTCCTCCTCGCCACCGACGACGAGACCGAACTCGAAGTACGGGCGACCACCGGCCTCCCGGCCGCCCGCCAGCGCTTCGCCCGCGTCCCCGTCGAGACCGGCGCCAGCCGTTACGGCTCCGCCCGCATGCCCGCCGTCCACGAGGACCTGGCGGCCGTCCCCGGCGCCGTCCCCCTCCTCGAAGGCACCGGCATGCGCTCGGTGGTCACCGTCCCGCTCAAGGTCGAGGGCCGGCTCACCGGCTCCCTGGGCGTGGCCGCCGAATCCGCGAACCGCTACTCCAACGAGGAGGCCCTCCGCCTCCAGTTCGCCGCCGACCGCATCGCCCTCGCGGTCGAGTCGGCCCGCCTCGGCGAGCTCGAACGCCTCCGCCGCGGCTCCCTCAGCTTCCTCGTCGAGGCCTCCGACCTCCTCGCCGGCACCTTGGACCGCGACCAGACCCTGGCCCTGATGGCCCAGATGACGGTCCCGACCCTCGCCACCTGGTGCGCGGTCTACACGATCGCCGACCAGGCCTCCGACCCGTACCTCTCGTACGTGCTCCACGAGGACGAGGACCGCATCGACGGCCTCAAGGACCTGCTCTCCTCGATCGCCCCGCCCGACCCGGTGCCCACACCCGGCGCCCGCGTCTGGACGGCCCCCGGCGACGCCGCGCACCGAGCGGCGCTCAGCGCCTCGGTCCGCGCCCTCGACCACCCCACGAGCCCGCTCTCCTCCGGCATCGACACCACCCTGGCCACCGCGAGCGCGGTCGCCGGCGAGACGGTCGTCCTGCCCCTGGTCGCCCGCAACCGGGTCATCGGCATGCTGACCCTGGGCCGCCCTTCCGAGGACCACTTCCGCCAGGAGATCCTGGAGCTCGCCGAGGACCTCTCGCGCCGGGCCGCCCTGGCCCTGGACAACGCCCGGCTGTACTCGGAGCGCGTGGCGATCAGCCAGTCCCTCCAGCGCAGCCTCCTCCCGCCCGGCCTCCCGGTGATCCCCGGCGTCGAGGTCGACGTCATCTACCGAGCGGCCGGCGAGGGCAACGAGGTCGGGGGCGACTTCTACGACCTCTTCCCGATCCGCGACGGCGCGTACGGATTCGCCATCGGCGACGTCTGCGGTACGGGCCCGGAGGCCGCGGCCGTCACCGGCCTGGCCCGCCACGCCCTGCGTCTCCTGGCCCGCGAGGGCTTCGGCGGCCCGGCCGTCCTGGAGCGGCTCAACGCCGCGATCCTCGACGAGGGCGCCCGCAGCCGCTTCCTCACCCTGCTCTACGGCGAGATGCGCCCGCAGGAGGACGGCTCCGCGATCCTCAAGGTCGTCTGCGCCGGCCACCCCTTGCCCCTGCGCCTCCGCCAGGACGGCACGGTCCAGCCGGCCGCCGAGCCCCAGCCGCTCCTCGGCGTCATGGAGGACCTGGAGCTGTACGAGCAGACGATCACCCTCGACCCGGGCGACGTCCTCCTCTGCGTCACGGACGGCGTGACCGAGCGCCGCGAAGGCACCCGCATGCTGGGCGACGACGGTCTCACCGAAGTCCTCAAGACGTGTACGGGCCTGACGGCCGGCGCGGTCGCCGCCCGTGTCCTCCGCGCGGTCGAGCGCTTCGCCCAGGCCCCCGCCTCCGACGACATGGCCATCCTGGCGATGCGCCTGCGAGAGCCGGATCTCCACTGATCCACCAAGGCGGCCCCGAAAGGGGCCGCCTCTCCTCCGTGCTTTCCACGGCAACGCAAAAAAGGCCCCGCCAATGGCGGGGCCTTTCTTCTTGGAGCCCTTTAACGGAATCGAACCGTTGACCTTCTCCTTACCATGGAGACGCTCTACCGACTGAGCTAAAAGGGCGGGTTGTTCGGCGGCGTCCTACTCTCCCACAGGGTCCCCCCTGCAGTACCATCGGCGCTGAAAGGCTTAGCTTCCGGGTTCGGAATGTAACCGGGCGT
>NZ_JBVJEH010000009.1:0-397614 GCF_055581845.1 Streptomyces sp. NPDC042346
CTTCATGGACCGCTTCACCAAGGCGTACGGCGAAGAGGCCGCCGCCGAGGTCCGGTCCTACCTGGGCTGACGCCCCTCGCAGCGGGTGCGGCGGGTGCGGCGGGTGGCTCTCAGGCCACCCGCCGCACCACGTACGCGACGCCGCCCCGCTCGGACGGCTCCTCGCCCACGTACTCCTGGCCGCGCATCTCGCACCAGGCCGGGATGTCGAGGCGGGCCGCCGCGTCGTCGGCGAGGACGGTCACCGTCCCGCCGACCGGCACGTCGCCGATCACCTTCGCCAGCTCGATCACCGGGATCGGGCAGCGCCGGCCGAGCGCGTCCACCACGAGCGAGCCGGAGGCGGCAGCCGGGACCGCGGCCGCGGCCGCCGGGGCGCCGAGCCGCTCCCGTACCCCCGCGACCACCCCCGGCAGCACGTCGAGGAAGCGGTCCACGTCCTCCGCCGCGGTGCCGGCCGGCAGCGACACCCGGACGTTGCCCTCGCTCAGCACCCCCATCGCCCGCAGCACATGGCTGGGCGTCAGCGTCGAACTCGTGCACGACGAACCGGACGAAACGGAGAAACCCTCCCGGTCCAGCTCGTGCAGCAAGGTCTCTCCGTCGACATAGAGACAGGAGAACGTGACCAGATGGGGGAGCCGGTCCACCGGATCGCCCACCACCTCCACGTCCGGCACCAGCTCCGGCACCCGCGCCCGGATCCGGTCCACCAGCCCCCGCAGCCGCGCCGCCTCGGCCGCCGCCTCCGCCCGGACCGCCCGCAGCGAGGCCGCCGCCGCCACGATCGCCGGCAGGTTCTCGAAACCGGGCGCCCGCCCCGACTCCCGTTCGTCCGACGGGCCTTGAGGCGCGAACCGCACCCCCTTCCGTACGGCGAGGAGCCCCACGCCCGCCGGGCCGCCCCACTTGTGCGCGCTCGCCGCGAGCAGCGACCAGCCGCCCTCCACCGGCCCCCAGCCCAGCGACTGGGCCGCGTCCACGAGCAGCGGCACGCCCGCGGCCCGGCAGGCCTCGGCGACCTCCGCGACCGGCTGCGCCGTCCCCACCTCGTGATTGGCCGACTGGAGACACGCCAGGGCCGTCCCCGCGCCGAGCGCCGCCGCGAAGACGGCCGCGTCCACCGCGCCGGACCGGCCCACCGGCACCTCGGTGACCGAGCCGCCCGCCGCCCCGTGCAGCTCGGCCGCGTGGAGGACGGAGGAGTGCTCGACCGCGGAGACGACGAGACCGTTCCCGACACGCCGACGGCCCGCGAGGGCCCCGGAGATTCCCGCGTGAACCGCGCGCGTCCCCGAAGGAGTGAACACGAGCTCGTCCGGGCGGCACCCCACCGCCTCCGCCGCGGCCTCCCGCGCCGCGTCCAGCAGCAGCCGGGCCCGCCTCCCCTCCCGGTACAGCCGGGCCGGATCGGCCCAGCCCTCGTCCAGGGAGGCGAGCAGCGCCTGGCGGGCGACGGGATGCAGGGGAGCGGCGGACGCGGCGTCGAAGTACGGCATCCGCCCACGGTAGGGCCTGCCCCCGCCCTCCGGCCGACACCCCCGGCCACCCCGCCGACACGCCCGGCCCGCACATCCGTCCGCATGTCCGTCCGCTGCCCGTGAGTCCTCGTCAGAAGGCCGCCCCGGTACGCCGTCAGACCGCCGAACGGGCGTGTGGGACCCCCCTCCGGAACCCCGGAGTCCACCCCTTCGGGGACTCGGACGGCGCGTTGGGCACCCTCCCCGCGCGACCCCAAATAGCGTCCAGTAGGGTTTGGTCCGCATAAACATCCAAACCCCTGCCCGCGGCCGGGGCGGCGACCGACCAGCGAGACGGACGGCCGTGGCCGACCAACGCGGGCCGAGACTCTCGGGAAGGCGCTACGTGAGTCCCAACGGCTCCGACCGCTCGTCGCGGCGCCCGATGCGGCGGAAGCTGCCGCAGGTGCTGACTGCGGGCCTGATCCTGGCGACAGCCACGGGCTGCTCGTACAACTGGGAAGACTTCCCCCGCCTTGGTATGCCCACTCCGGTCACGGAAGAGGCACCCACGATCCTCTCCCTCTGGCAGGGCTCGTGGGCGGCTGCGCTCATCACGGGCGTCCTGGTCTGGGGGCTGATCCTGTGGTCCGTCATCTTCCACCGGCGCAGCCGCACCAAGGTCGAGGTACCCCCGCAGACGCGGTACAACATGCCCATCGAGGCGCTGTACACGGTGACGCCACTCATCATCGTGTCGGTCCTCTTCTACTTCACCGCGCGCGACGAGACGAAGCTCCTTTCGCTCGCCGACAAGCCGGCCCACACCATCAACGTGGTCGGCTACCAGTGGAGCTGGGGCTTCAACTACATCGAGAACGTGCCGGGTGTGACGGGTGACGCGCAGACGGCCCCGAACCTCGACGCCATCCCGGACAAGTTCCAGGACGACTTCCCGGCGAACGCCGGCGGTGTCTACGACGCCGGTATCCCCGGCGACCGGAACCCGCAGACCGGCAACCCGGGCCCGACCCTGTGGCTGCCCAAGGGCGAGAAGGTCCGGTTCGTCCTGACCTCCCGTGACGTCATCCACTCCTTCTGGGTCGTCCCCTTCCTCATGAAGCAGGACGTCATCCCGGGTCACACCAACGCCTTCGAGGTCACCCCGAACCAGGAAGGCACCTTCCTCGGCAAGTGCGCCGAGCTGTGCGGTGTCGACCACTCCCGGATGCTCTTCAACGTCAAGGTGGTCTCCCCGGAGCGCTACCAGCAGCACCTGAAGGAGCTGGCCGAGAAGGGGCAGACCGGCTACATCCCGTCTGGCATCGAGCAGACGGACCCGGCCAGGAATGCGGAGAAGAACCAACTGTGAGCATCCACAACGAAACCCAGGGTGCCGCCGCAGCTGAGGACTCGTACGAGAACGAGCTGCCCGTACGGCGCAAGCAGCCCGGCAACGTCGTGATCAAGTGGCTGACCACCACCGACCACAAGACGATCGGGACGATGTACCTGGTCACGTCGTTCGTCTTCTTCTGCATCGGCGGACTCATGGCGCTCTTCATGCGCGCCGAGCTGGCCCGTCCGGGTACGCAGATCATGTCGAACGAGCAGTTCAACCAGGCGTTCACGATGCACGGCACGATCATGCTGCTGATGTTCGCGACGCCGCTGTTCGCCGGCTTCGCGAACTGGATCATGCCGCTGCAGATCGGCGCGCCCGACGTGGCGTTCCCGCGGCTGAACATGTTCGCGTACTGGCTGTACCTCTTCGGCTCGCTCATGGCGGTGGGTGGCTTCCTCACCCCGCAGGGTGCGGCCGACTTCGGCTGGTTCGCCTACTCCCCGCTGTCGGACGCCGTCCGCTCGCCGGGTGTCGGCGCCGACCTCTGGATCATGGGTCTGGCCTTCTCCGGCTTCGGCACGATCCTCGGTTCGGTCAACTTCATCACCACGATCATCTGCATGCGCGCTCCGGGCATGACGATGTTCCGCATGCCGATCTTCGTCTGGAACGTGCTGCTGACCGGTGTCCTGGTCCTGCTCGCGTTCCCGGTCCTGGCTGCCGCGCTGTTCGCCCTGGAGGCGGACCGCAAGTTCGGTGCCCATGTCTTCGACGCGGCCAACGGCGGCGCCTTGCTGTGGCAACACCTCTTCTGGTTCTTCGGACACCCAGAGGTGTACATCATCGCCTTGCCGTTCTTCGGCATCGTCTCCGAGATCATCCCGGTCTTCAGCCGCAAGCCGATGTTCGGCTACATCGGTCTGGTGGCCGCGACCATCGCGATCGCCGGCCTGTCCGTGACCGTGTGGGCGCACCACATGTACGTCACAGGCGGTGTGCTGCTGCCGTTCTTCTCCTTCATGACGTTCCTCATCGCCGTACCGACCGGCGTGAAGTTCTTCAACTGGATCGGAACGATGTGGAAGGGCTCGTTGTCCTTCGAGACACCGATGCTCTGGACGATCGGCTTCCTGATCACCTTCACCTTCGGTGGTCTGACGGGCGTCATCCTGGCCTCGCCGCCGATGGACTTCCACGTCTCCGACTCGTACTTCGTCGTCGCGCACTTCCACTACGTCGTCTTCGGCACCGTGGTCTTCGCGATGTTCGCCGGGTTCCACTTCTGGTGGCCGAAGTTCACGGGCAAGATGCTGGACGAGCGGCTCGGCAAGATGACGTTCTGGACGCTGTTCATCGGCTTCCACGGCACCTTCCTGGTCCAGCACTGGCTCGGTGCCGAGGGCATGCCGCGTCGTTACGCGGACTACCTCGACGCCGACGGCTTCACCGCGCTGAACACGATCTCGACGATCTCCTCCTTCCTGCTCGGTCTGTCGATCCTGCCGTTCCTCTACAACGTCTGGAAGACCGCCAAGTACGGCAAGAAGATCGAGGTCGACGACCCGTGGGGCTACGGCCGCTCGCTCGAGTGGGCGACGTCCTGCCCGCCGCCGCGGCACAACTTCCTCACCCTGCCGCGGATCCGTTCCGAATCCCCGGCGTTCGACCTGCACCACCCTGAGATCGCGGCTGTCGACCAGCTGGAGAACAAGGGGCACGAGGCCGAGGCCCTCACGGGCGCGAAGGAGGCCGGCAAGTGAAGATCCAAGGCAAGATGTTCATCTGGCTGAGCGTCTTCATCCTCGCCATGGCCATCCTCTACGGCGTGTGGTCGAAGGAGCCGGTCGGTACGACGGCGCTGTTCCTCGCGTTCGGCCTGGCCATCATGATCGGCTACTACCTGGCCTTCACGGCCCGGCGTGTCGACGCGATGGCGCAGGACGACAAGGAGGCCGACGTCGCGGACGAGGCCGGTGAGGTGGGCTTCTTCGCCCCGCACAGCTGGCAGCCGCTCTCGCTGGCCGTCGGTGGCGCGCTCGCCTTCCTCGCCGTCGCGATGGGCTGGTGGATCCTGTACTTCTCCGCCCCGCTGATCCTGGTCGGCCTCTTCGGCTGGGTCTTCGAGTTCTACCGCGGCGAGAACCAGAACCAGTAGCACGCGGCAGCAGTAGCGGTACCCCGCTCCGTACCGGAGCACCCGAGGGGCCCGGACACTTCGTCACCGAAGTGCCCGGGCCCCTCTTTTGCAGCACTCGGCGCGCTCGCACGAGGGATAGTCCTTAGCGTGAAGTCATGAACGACACGCCGCGCATTCGGACTGTTCTGAGCTGCACTCTTCTGGCCGTCACCGTCACCGCAGCCGCCACGGCGTGCGCGGGCTCCGACGGCCACCCGCTGTCGGTGAGGCCCTACGACGCGGCGGACGAGCTCGCCATCAGTGCCGCGGCCGGCGGCGCCAAGGCGGACCCGGAGAAGCCCCTGGAGATCTCCGCCAAGGGCGAGGACGGCCGGATCACCGACGTCACCGCCACCGACGCCGCAGGACGCCATCTGGCGGGTGAACTCACCGCTGACGGGCAGCGCTGGCGCTCCACGGCCTCGCTGGCGGCCGGCACGAGCTACACCGTCCGGGTGGCCACCGAGGACGAGGACGGCGCCCCAGGCGCCCGTACGTACACGTTCGAGACGGCTCCGGCCAAACGGGCCCTGACCGTCACCTTCGGGCCGGAGACGGGCACGTACGGCGTCGGACAGCCCCTCACCGCCGAACTCAGCCTCCCCGTGAAGGACCGGGCGGCCCGCGCGGTCGTCGAACGGGCCCTCAAGGTCCGCTCCACCCCCGCCGTCGACGGCGGCTGGTACTGGGTGGACGACAAGCAACTCCACTTCCGCCCGAAGGAGTACTGGCCCGCGGGCGCCCGCGTGACGGCCACCGCCAACCTGGACGGCCTCAAGGTGGGGGACAAGCTCTACGGCGGCGCGTCCAAGTCGCTGAAGCTCTCCATCGGCGACCGGATAGAAGCCGTCGCCGACGCGGGATCGCACTACATGACCGTTCGGCGCAACGGAGAAGTGATCAACACCATTCCGGTGACCACCGGCAAGCCTGGCTTCTCCACCCGCAACGGCATCAAGGTCGTGCTCGGCAAGGAGTACTACGTCCGGATGCGGGGCACCAGCATCGGCATCTCGGAAGGCAGCTCCGAGTCCTACGACCTGCCGGTCTACTACGCCACCCGGGTGACATGGAGCGGCGAATACGTCCACGCCGCGCCGTGGTCCGTCGGCTCGCAGGGCGTGGCGAACGTCAGCCACGGCTGTGTCGGCATGTCGACGGGGAACGCGGCCTGGTTCTACGAGACCGTCCGCCCCGGCGACATCGTCAAGACCGTCAACAGCTACGGCGACACGATGGACACCTTCGGCAACGGCTTCGGCGACTGGAACATGCCGTGGGACAAGTGGCGCAAGGGCAGCGCCCTGGTGGAGGAGTCCGGAGACCCCACAGCCACCGAGGACGCCAAAGCCCGTCTGCGACCGCTCTCCTTTTGAGGCTCGGTTCGCCTCCGGGGCGCTTCAGCCGGGCTCACAACCCCGACCGTGCTCGCCTCCTTCGTTCCTCAGGAGGCTCCGCGCGCTCGGGGCTGTTCCCCCGGCGCGCCCCTTCGGCTCACTCGCCAGGGTGCTACGCGTCCAGGGACAGGCGGGAGCGCAGCAGGGCGGCCAGGGACGCCGCGAACTCCACCGGTTCCACCGGAAGGGTGATCGCGGCGTCCGCGCGGCTCCAGGTGGCCAGCCAGGCGTCCTGCGGGCGTCCGATGAGCAGCAGCACCGGCGGGCAGCGGAAGATCTCGTCCTTGATCTGCCGGCAGACGCCCATGCCGCCCGCGGGCACCGCCTCGCCGTCCAGGACGCAGACGTCGATACCGCCCTCGTCCAGGCGCTTCAGCACCGCCGGCAGCGTCGCGCACTCCACGAACTCGACCGGCGGGACGTCGGCCGCGGGCCTGCGACCGGCGGCGAGGCGCACCTGTGCGCGGGTGTTCGCGTCGTCGCTGTAGACCAGGACCGTGGCACTCGACTGCATCGTTCCTCCGTGGGGAAGTCCGTGGGAAGGTCGTCGATCGATGCGCGGGATGCTACTCCGGTCCACACCCCGTCAACACCCGTTCAGCACCTGTTCGAAGGGGCTTCCGATGGGCCGTTCGGGCTGGACACACCCCCCTGACACTCCGAACGGCACCCCCCGGAGTGAGGGCGGGATAAGCGACCGACATAATGTCGGTCGTGGCGACAGTAACGACAGTAGAAACAGGGCACGCGCACCCGTCGGTCAATCGACCGAACCTCACCAGCGTCGGAACCATCATCTGGTTGAGCTCCGAGCTGATGTTCTTCGCGGCCCTCTTCGCGATGTACTTCACCCTGCGATCGGTGACCGGTCCCGAATTCTGGGCGGAACAGGCCTCGGCCTTGAACTTCCCGTTCTCGGCGACCAACACCACGATCCTGGTGCTCTCCTCCCTCACCTGTCAGCTCGGCGTCTTCGCCGCCGAGCGGGGCGACGTGAAGAAGCTCCGGACGTGGTTCATCATCACGTTCGTGATGGGTTCGATCTTCATCGGCGGCCAGGTCTTCGAGTACACCGAGCTGGTCAAGCACGAGGGCCTCTCGCTCTCGTCGAACCCGTACGGCTCCGTGTTCTACCTGACCACCGGCTTCCACGGCCTGCACGTGACGGGCGGTCTCATCGCCTTCCTGCTGGTCCTCGGCCGGACGTACGCCGCCAAGAGGTTCACCCACGAGCAGGCAACCGCCGCCATCGTCGTGTCCTACTACTGGCACTTCGTCGATGTCGTCTGGATCGGCCTCTTCGCCACGATCTACATGATCAAGTAATCGGTCCCGCCGACACGGCGGACCGAGACATCCAGCAAGCATCGACGCAGAAGATCCTGACACCGGGGTAATCCGTGAAAAAGCTCTCCGCACGACGACGCCATCCGCTGGCGGCGGTCGTCGTCCTCCTACTCGCGCTGGCGGCCACTGGGGGGCTGTACGCCGCGTTCGCGCCCGCGGGCACGGCGAAGGCCGATGAAACCGCCCAGTCCCTCGCGATCGAGGAGGGCAAGAAGCTCTACTCCGTCGGCTGCGCCAGCTGCCACGGAACCGGCGGTCAGGGCACCTCTGACGGCCCGTCCCTCGTCGGCGTCGGCTCGGCCGCGGTCGACTTCCAGGTCGGCACGGGCCGTATGCCGGCCCAGCAGCCGGGCGCCCAGGTCCCGAAGAAGAAGGTCATCTACTCGCAGGCTGAGATCGATCAGCTCGCGGCGTACGTCGCCTCTCTCGGTGCCGGTCCGATCACGCCGACCGAGGCGCAGTACAGCCCTGCAGGTGCGGACGTCGCCAAGGGTGGCGAGCTGTTCCGCTCCAACTGTGCCCAGTGCCACAACTTCACCGGTGAGGGCGGCGCGCTGAGCAACGGCAAGTACGCCCCGAACCTCGAAGGCGTGAGCCCGAAGCACCTCTACGAGGCCATGCAGACCGGCCCGCAGAGCATGCCTTCCTTCCCGGACACGACCATGCCGGAGAAGGAGAAGAAGGACATCATCGCGTACGTCCAGGCCGTCAACAGCGACAAGGCCGACAACCCGGGCGGCTTCAAGCTCGGTGGCCTCGGCCCCGTCTCCGAGGGTCTGTTCGCCTGGGTCTTCGGTCTGGGTGCGCTCATCGCAGTTGCCGTCTGGGTCGCGGCCCACACCGCTAAGGCCAAGAAGTCATGAGTACCCAAGAGATTCCAGAAGAGAACCTGCCCGCGGGGCAGGACACCGCGCACGGCGCGGTGAAGGTCGCCGACGACCCGTTCGCCGACCCGGGCCTTCCGCCCCACAAGCCGCGCATCCAGGACATCGACGAGCGGGCCGCTCGCCGGTCCGAGCGTGCGGTCGCCTTCATGTTCGTGCTGTCGATGCTGGCGACGATCGCCTTCATCGCCTCGTACGTGATCTTCCCGGTCGATCAGATCGTGTACATCTGGCCCTTCGGCCGGGTGTCCTCGCTCAACTTCGCCCTGGGCTGGACCCTCGGCCTGGCTCTCTTCTTCATCGGCGCGGGTGCGGTCCACTGGGCCCGCACCCTGATGTCCGACGTCGAGGTCGCCGACGAGCGTCACCCGATGGCGGCGTCGCCCGAGGTCAAGGCGCAGGTCATGGCGGACTTCGCGGCCGGTGCCGCCGAGTCCGGCTTCGGCCGCCGCAAGCTGATCCGCAACACGCTGTTCGGTGCGCTGGCGCTCGTCCCGCTCTCCGGCGTCATGCTCCTGCGTGACATGGGTCCGCTGCCCGAGAAGAAGCTCCGGGTCACCAAGTGGGCCCGCGGCAAGCAGCTGATCAACATGAACACGCACGAGCCGCTGCGTCCCGAGGACGTCGCGGTCGGTTCGCTGACCTTCGCGATGCCCGAGGGCATGTCGGAGCACGACCACGACTTCCAGACCGAGATCGCCAAGGCCGCCCTGATGATCGTCCGGATCCAGCCGGACGACATCAAGGACAAGCGCGAGCTCGAGTGGTCGCACGAGGGCGTCGTCGCCTTCTCGAAGATCTGCACCCACGTGGGTTGCCCGATCTCCCTGTACGAGCAGCAGACGCATCACGTGCTCTGCCCGTGCCACCAGTCCACCTTCGACCTCTCCGACGGCGCCCGCGTCATCTTCGGCCCGGCCGGTCACGCCCTCCCGCAGCTGCGGATCGGTGTGAACGACAAGGGCTTCCTGGAGGCGCTCGGCGACTTCGACGAGCCCGTCGGTCCTGCCTTCTGGGAGCGCGGATGAGCACCGTGACCGATACGAACAAGAAGGCCCCCGCCGGTGAGCGGGTCGCCGACTGGGCCGACGGTCGCCTGGGGATCTACACGCTGGCCAAGGCCAACATGCGGAAGATCTTCCCGGACCACTGGTCCTTCATGCTGGGCGAGATCTGCCTCTACAGCTTCCTCATCATCATCCTGACGGGCGTCTATCTGACGATGTTCTTCCACCCGTCGATGAACGAGGTGGAGTACGTCGGACCGTACGTCCCGCTCCAGGGACAGCTGATGTCCGAGGCGTTCAACTCGACCATGCACATCTCGTTCGAGGTGCGCGGTGGTCTGCTGATCCGGCAGATCCACCACTGGGCGGCGCTGATCTTCCTCGCCGGCATGTTCGTGCACATGATGCGCGTGTTCTTCACCGGCGCGTTCCGCAAGCCGCGTGAGATCAACTGGCTGTTCGGCTTCCTGCTGTTCTTCCTGGGCATGTTCACCGGTTTCACCGGCTACTCGCTCCCGGACGACCTGCTCTCCGGCACCGGTGTCCGCTTCATGCAGGGCGCGATCCTGTCCGTGCCGGTCGTCGGCACGTACCTCTCGATGTTCCTGTTCGGCGGGGAGTTCCCCGGCGGCGACTTCGTGGCCCGGTTCTACTCGGCGCACGTGCTGCTGCTGCCCGGCATCATGCTGGGCCTGGTGGTCGCCCACCTCATCCTGGTGGTCGTCCACAAGCACACGCATTACGAGGGCCCCGGCCGCACGAACAAGAACGTCGTCGGCATGCCGCTGCTGCCCGTGTACATGGCGAAGGCCGGAGGCTTCTTCTTCCTGGTCTTCGGTGTCATCGCGATCATCGCGGCGATCGCCTCGATCAACCCGATCTGGGCCATCGGCCCGTACCGCCCGGACCAGGTGTCCACCGGCGCCCAGCCCGACTGGTACATGGGCTTCGCCGAGGGTCTGATCCGTGTCATGCCGGGCTGGGAGATCAACCTCTGGGGCCACACGCTCGTCCTGGGCGTGATGATCCCGCTGGCGATCTTCCCGGCGGTGCTCGCGGCGATCGCGGTCTACCCGTTCATCGAGTCCTGGATCACCGGCGACAAGCGCGAGCACCACATCTCGCAGCGCCCGCGCAACGCTCCGACGCGCACCGCCTTCGGTGTCGCCTGGATCACCGCGTACATGGTCATGCTCGTGGGTGGTGGAAACGACCTCTGGGCGACCCACTTCCACCTGTCGATCAACTCGATCACCTGGTTCGTGCGGATCTTCTTCTTCGTCGGCCCGGTCATCGCGTTCATCGCCACCAAGCGGATCTGCCTCGGCCTCCAGCGCCGGGACAAGGACAAGGTGCTGCACGGCCGCGAGTCGGGCATCATCAAGCGCCTGCCGCACGGTGAGTTCGTCGAGGTCCACGAGCCGCTCAGCCAGGGCGAGCTGCACCGCCTCACGGCGCACGAGCAGTACGAGGCCGCGGAGCTCCCGGCGGCGGTCGACGAGAACGGCGTCGAGCGCAAGATCGGCGCCATCGAGAAGCTCCGGGTCAAGCTCAACAAGGGCTACTACGGCGGCGACAGCCAGGTCGCCAAGCCCACCTCGGAGGAGTACAAGGAGATCCAGAGCGGCCACGGCCACCACTGATCCCCTGACCTTCCACTGATGTAGGTCGCCACGGTGAGAGCCCCGTCCATTCGATGGACGGGGCTCTTCGCCGTCCCCGGGGCTCGATAGGGTGGCCTTGTACTTCCCTACGTGACTGCCAGGAGCTGCCATGAGCGCTGCGACCCCCGCTGGAGGACCTACGTCGGCGGGCCGCTCCTGGCCCGTCCTCCTGAACGGCCTGCTCGACGGCCGCGACCTCGCCGCCGACGACACGGCCTGGGCGATGGACCTGATCATGCGCGGCGAGGCGACCGACGCCCAGATCGCCGGATTCATGGTGGCGCTGCGGGCCAAGGGCGAGACGGTCGCGGAGATCACCGGTCTCGTGCGGAGCATGTACGAGCACGCCAACGTGATCGAGGTGCCGGGCCCCGCCGTCGACATCGTCGGCACCGGCGGCGACGGCGCCAAGACGGTCAACATCTCCACGATGGCGTCGATCGTCGCCGCCGGAACGGGCGTGAAGGTCGTCAAGCACGGCAACCGCGCCGCGTCCTCCGCCTCCGGCTCCTCCGACGTCCTGGAGAAGCTCGGCATCAACCTGAACCTGACCCCGCAGCGGGTCGCCGAGGTCGCCGAGGAAGCCGGCATCACCATCTGCTTCGCGGTGAAGTTCCACCCGGCGCTGCGGCACGTCGCCGCCGCGCGCGGCCAGCTGGGCATCCGGACCACCTTCAACGTCCTCGGCCCGCTGACCAATCCGGCCAAGGTACGGGCCCAGGCCGTCGGCGTCGCCGACGCGCGCATGGCGCCGATCGTGGCCGGGGTCTTCGCCGAGCGCGGCAACTCCGCCCTGGTCTTCCGCGGCGACGACGGCCTGGACGAGCTGACGACCACCTCCACCTCCCGGGTCTGGGTGGTCCGCGACGGCGCCGTGACCGAGGAGCGCTTCGACCCGCGGGACGTGGGCATCGACCTCGTCCCCCTGGAGGCGCTGCGCGGCGCGGACGCCTCGTTCAACGCCGACGTCGCCCGCCGCCTGCTCGCGGGGGAGACCGGGCCCGTACGGGACGCGGTGCTCCTCAACACCGCGGCGGCGCTCACCGCCCTGGAGCCGGGCGAGGGCACTCTCGCGGACCGGCTGCGGGCCGGCATCGCGAAGGGCGCCGAGGCGATCGACTCCGGCGCGGCCCGCCAGGCCCTGGAGCGCTGGATCGCCGCCAGCAACGCCTAGTTCCCGGCCAAGACCCCGGTCCAGCATGCGGACCGGGGTCTTGCGCTTCCGCGATCATGTGGCAGGATGCATGCCAGGTCATGAGTGACAGCTGTGAAGCCCCGGCTTGCTGTCCGGCAACCCTCCGTCCGTGGCGGGGTGCCCCGGGTGAAGACCAGGCCGTAGGCAGCGAGGTCTACGGCAAGCGCGGACCCCTCGAACACCAGGGGTCCTGGTCTCTCGAGGAGCTTTTTCCGTGAGCAAGCGAATGCGATAGGGCGAATCCGCCCCAACTTCACCCTCGGAACAGGGTCACTTCCGCGTACCCACGCACCCGTCGTTCTCCGAGGCATCACCCGTACCCCGCCGTGTCCGGCCGCGTACGGATTCCACTGAAGCCATTCAGCACCGCCCGCCGGGAGATATCGCCATGTCCGCACGCCCGAACACCGTCGCCGCCACCGCCGTTTCCGCCGCCGAGTCCGCCGACCCCTGCTGCGCCGCCCCGCTGCCGGTCCTCGGCCGGGACGTCACCGTCCCGCTCGTCACCGGCGGCGAAGTGACCTACGCGGCGCTCGACTACGCCGCCAGCGCCCCGGCGCTCCAGCGGGTGTGGGACGACGTCGCCGCGTACGCCCCCTACTACGGCAGCGTCCACCGCGGCGCCGGCTACCTCTCCCAGCTCTCCACCGACCTCTTCGAGAACAGCCGCGTCACCGTCGCCGAGTTCCTCGACTGCCGCCCCGGCGACCAGGTCGTCTTCACCCGCTCCACCACCGACTCGCTCAACCTGCTCGCCGCCACCCTCCCGGCCGGCTGCGAGGTCTTCGTCTTCGAGACCGAGCACCACGCCTCGCTGCTGCCCTGGCGCGACGCCCGCGTCACCTACCTCAACGCGCCGCGCACCCCGGAGCAGGCCGTCGCCACCCTGGAGCGCGCGCTCGCCGACCGCGACCCCTACGGTCCCGCCCTGGTCTGCGTCACCGGCGCCTCGAACGTCACCGGTGAGCTGTGGCCGGTGAAGGAGCTCGCCGCCGCCGCGCACGCCCACGGCGCCCGGATCGTGCTCGACGCCGCCCAGCTCGCGCCCCACCACCCCGTCTCCGTACAGGAGTTGGACGTGGACTGGATCGCCTTCTCCGGGCACAAGCTGTACGCGCCCTTCGGCTCGGGCGTCCTCGCGGGCCGCTCCGACTGGCTCCAGGACTCCGAGCCTTACCTCGCCGGCGGCGGCGCCTCCCGCAAGGTGGCGCGCCGCGCCGACGGCGGCGTGGACGTGGAGTGGCACACCACCGCGGCCCGCCACGAGGCCGGCTCCCCGAACGTCATCGGCGTCTACTCCATCGCCTCCGCCTGCAAGGCGCTCACCGAGGCCGGCTTCGACCAGCTCGTCGCCCGCGAGCAGCACCTGATCGACACGGTCCGCGCGGGCCTCGCCGAGGTGCCCGAGGTCAAGGTGCTCTCGCTCTTCGGCGACGACGCCCCCCGCGTCGGCGTCATCTCCTTCGTCGTGGAGGGCTGGAACAGCTCCCACTTCGCCGCCGCGCTCTCCGCCGAGTACGGCATCGGCGTCCGCGACGGCCTGTTCTGCGCCCACCCGCTGGTCCGCACGCTGCTCGGCAGCGACCCGCAGGACCCGGGCGAGTGCGGCGCCCCCGAGGCCGCGCCCGGCGAGCGCTCGCTCAACGCCATCCGGGTGAGCTTCGGCGCCGGTACGCCGGACGAGCACGTGGAGCGGTTCGTCGGCGCCGTGAAGGAGCTCGTCCGGGACGGCGCGCAGTGGAAGTACCGCACCGAGGACGGCCGCTGCGTTCCGGACCGCGGCTGATCAGTCACTCGTACGGGTGAAGGGGGCCTCCCGACCGGGAGGCCCCCTTCACTCATGACGCGTGTGCGGCCTCAGGACTCCAGGCCGATGGCGAAGGCCGCCTCCAGGTCGTGCTGGGAGTACGTACGGAACGCCACGTGGGTGTCCGTGGCCTCGACGCCGGGGATCTTGCTGATGCTTCCGGGGATCACGTCCGCCAGGTCGTCGTGGCGCGGGACCCGGACCATGGCGATCAGGTCGTAGGTGCCGGTCACCGAGAAGACCTCGCTGACGCTGTCGAGCGCGGCGATCGACTCGGCGATCTCGGGGATGCGGTCCACGCTGGTCTTGATGAGCACGATCGCGGTGATCACGGCTGGCTTTCTCCCTCGGTCGCCGCGGCTGGAGCCTTCACTCTATCCCCACCCCGGTAGCGGCCCCAGGCGTAGAGGAAGCCGACGGAGAAGCCCACGACGTGGGCCAGATAGGCGACGCCGGGGCCGGGGCCCGCCGCCCGTGCCGCCAGCCACTGGAGCACGAACCAGAAGATCAGCACGATCCAGGCGGGGAAGCGCAGCGGCAGGAAGAAGAGGAAGGGGAAGAGGCTGGTCACCCGGGACCGCGGGAAGAGGAAGAGGAACGCCCCGAGCACCCCGGAGATCGCCCCGGACGCCCCGACGAGCGTCTGCTCGCTGTTCGCGTGCGCCACCGCGTACCCGAGGAGGGCGAGATAGCCGGTGCCCAGGTAGAAGAGGGCGAACGCGACCGGACCCATGCGCTCCTCGGCCATCGCGCCGAAGACGTAGAGGAAGAGCATGTTTCCCAGCAGGTGGAGCCAGCTGCCGTGGACGAAGAGCGCGGTGAGCGGGGTGAGCAGGGCGCGCGGGTCGCCGCCCATCAGCTCGGCGGGGACCACGCCCCAGCGGCGGAAGTACGTTCCCTGGGCCGCGAGCAGCGCGTCCCCCGTGCCGTACACCGGGTTGAGTCCGGAGACCGGGCTCAGCGCGAAGAGCAGACAGCAGGCGGCGATGAGGCCGTAGGTCACCGTGGGGCCGCCGCGGGTGCCCCGCCGGGCACCGAGGGTCGCCGCTCGCCAGTCGATCATGGACAGATCATGGCGTACCGGGGCCCAAGTGGACAGAGTGCCTCGCCGTGCTCCGGCGCACCGGCGAGGCCGTAGGGTAACGGGCAGTACAACCGCAGTTCGACGGCGCACCGCGGCTCCCGCACCTGGTACCACGCAACAGGAAGAAGGACGGCACGATGACGACGGTTCCCCTGCCGACCGACGAGACCCGCTGGCGCTGCACGCTGTGCGGCAATCTCACCCGCTTCGACGTGACCCGCTCCTCCAAGGTCGTGGAGTACGTCCATCTGGACCTCGCGGGCGACCCGACGGTCGAGGAGCGGCAGGTGGTCAGTGAGACCATCGAGTCGGTCCGCTGCCGCTGGTGCAACGCGGTGGACCAGATCGAACTGGTGGACAGGCCGGGCGCCGCTTCCTGAGGGACGGCGCGGACGACAGTAGGGGTGACGGATCGTGGAGCAGCCCGCGCACGGTGGAGAGCCGGCCGGCGCGGCAGGTGACGCTGCCGAGACGCTCGACCACCCACTGACGGAAGGCGTACGTCGGCGGGTCGTCGCGCTGGTCGCGGACGCCTTCGGCGGGCTGACCGTCGCGGAGCTGCCGGCCCCCCTGCGGCAGTACGCCCGGTTCACCGCGTCCCGGCGCGCCAAGTTCGCCGGGAACGCGATGGCGGCCGCCCTGGAGAGCGACCCGCTCTTCCGGCAGCGGATCGGCGAACGGTTCAAGCAGGCCCAGCCCGAGCTGGCCGGGGCCGTCGAGACCGGCACCCCGCCCGCCGCCGCCGACCCGGTCGACGTGGCGGCCGCCGCCTATGTGCTGCGGCCGGCCGGCTGGGTCAAGCTCGTGGCCGCCGCGGGCGAGGAGGCCCAGCGGGCGGACGCCGAGCGGGCCGACGAGGCCGGGCGGCGCGAACTGGAGCGGCTGCGCGAGGAACTCGCCGCCGCCCGGGACCGCTCCCGCGGCGAGACGGAGCAGCTGCGGCACGATCTGGAGGCCGCCCGGAAGGAAGCGGAATCGCTTCACCGCAAGCTGCGCAGCGCCCAGAGCGACGTGAAGCGCGGCGAGGCGGCGATGCGCCGCGCGCAGGGCGAGATCGACACCGCGCGGGCGGAGGCGGCGGCCCAGGTGTCGGCCGCCGAGAGCGAGAGCCGCCGGCTCAAGGCCCGGCTCGGCGAGGTCGAGGCGGCCCTGGAGGCGAGTCGCAGGACCGCCCGCGAGGGACGTTCGGTGGAGGACATGCGGCTGCGGCTGCTGCTCGACACGGTCCTGGACGCGGCCCAGGGGCTGCGCCGCGAACTGGCGCTGCCGCCCGTCTCCGTGCACCCGGCGGACACCGTGGACGCGGTGGAGCCGGGGCGGATGTCCCCGAAGGACATCGCGGCGCGGGCGCTCTCCGAGACCGATCCCGCGCTGCTCGACCAACTGCTCGCGCTGCCGCAGGCGCATCTGGTCGTCGACGGCTACAACGTCACCAAGACCGGCTATCCGACGATGCCGTTGGAGAAGCAGCGGCTGCGGCTGCTCGGGAGCCTCTCGGCCCTCGCGGCCCGTTCGGGCGCCGAGGTCACGTGTGTCTTCGACGGGGCGGAGCTGGCGGCCCCGGTGCTGCTCGCGCCGCCGCGCGGGGTGCGGGTGCTCTTCTCCAAGCCGGGAGTCACGGCGGACGAGTTGATCCGGCAGCTGGTGCGGGCCGAGCCGCCGGGGCGTCCCGTGGTCGTGGTCTCCACGGACCGCGAGGTGGCCGACGGGGTGGCGAAGGCGGGGGCGAGGCCCGTGACGTCCGCCTTGTTGCTGAAGCGGCTTTCGCGGCTCTCGTAACACCTCGTAACTCCTGGGCGGTATGCCCGAATTCTGGATGGCACACCGTCAAGTGGCCATCACTGCCCGTACGGTGTGTGTGAACAAAGTGCTGCGTGAGCGATATTTTTGCCGGTGGGATTTGAACTGATCACAACTTGGTCACTAGGGTCAGGCTTCGAACCTTCGCGCGGTCGATCACCCATCCGGGGTGACGGCGGAGGAACCGCCTGCCCCTCACGGGTTGGGCGGCTCTGAGGAAGAAGGAGCTCGCCTTCGTGGCGTCCCACCGTCGACCCAAGCAGCCGAGCCGTGCCCGTGTGACCGTGCTCACCGCGGCCGCGGCCGCCGCCGTCGCCCTCTCCGCCCAGTCCGGAGCCCAGGCGGCCCCCAAGCCCAAGATCGACGAGGTCAAGTCGAAGGTCGACGAGCTCCACCACGAGGCCGAAGAGGCCACGGAGCAGTACAACCAGGCCGAAGAGCGCCGCGGCAAGCTGCAGTCGGAGATCGGCAACCTCCAGGACAAGGTGGCCCGCGGTCAGCAGGAGCTCAACACCCTGCGCGACCAGATCGGTTCGGTCGCCAGCGCCCAGTACCGCTCCGGCGGCATCGACCCGGCGCTCCAGCTCTTCCTCTCCGCCGACCCGGACACCTATCTCGACAAGGCGTCCGCGATCGACCAGCTGAGCGCCCAGCAGGCCGACGTCCTCACGTCGATCCAGGCCAAGCAGCGGACCCTCGCCCAGCAGCGCGCCGAGGCGACCACGAAGCTGACCGACCTCGAGGACGTCCGCAAGACGCTCGGCGCCAAGAAGAAGAAGTTCCAGAACAAGCTCGCCGAGGCGCAGAAGCTCCTCAACACGCTCACGGCGGCCGAGAAGGCCAAGCTGGAGCAGGAGGAGCGGGCGAAGGAGCAGCGGGCCAGCCGCGCCGCCGGCGAGCGGATCGACCTCGGCAACGAGGCCCCCGCGAGCGGCCTCGGCGCCGCCGCGCTCAGCGCCGCGGCCACCCAGATCGGCAAGCCGTACGCCTCCGGCCAGGAGGGCCCGAACTCGTACGACTGCTCCGGGCTGACCCAGTGGGCCTACGGCCAGGCCGGCGCCCGGCTCAGCCGCGTCACCTACACCCAGCAGAACGACGGCACGAAGATCGGCCGCAGCCAGCTCAAGCCGGGCGACCTGGTCTTCTTCAACGGCCTGTCGCACGTGGGTCTGTACGCGGGCAACAACACGATCCTGCACGCCCCGAAGCCGGGCGCCAACGTCCGCTACGAGTCGATGAACTACATGGGCACGTTCCAGTTCGGTGTCCGCATCGGAGGCTGACGCGCCCCGCCCCGGAATGCCGCCCAAACGGGTGGTTCGCCCGGACCCGAGCTGACCTGACGCCCCGCCGGTGACCTGTGATCTCCGGCGGGGCGTCACTTTGTGTGTCCGACGGCTTCGTTGGACGCGGAGTGATCAGCGGCTACTGTCTGCCGCGCCAGTCTGCGTCGAGCCGAACGGAGCGCGATTAGTGGCGTCCCACCGCCGACCCGCGAGGGTCACCGTCCTGACCGCAGCCGCCGCGGCCACCGCGGCGGCGTCCCTCGGGGCCGTCCCCGCGAGCGCCGACCCGGGGGCTACCCCCGCGGCCACCCGGGCCACGGTCGACCGCCTCTTCGAGGAGGCCGAGAAGGCCACCGAGGGCTTCAACAAGGCGGACGAGAAGGCGGACGCGTTCCGCCGGACGGTCTCCCAGGCACAGGACGGACTCGCCCGCGGCCAGGAGCGCATCAACCACATGCGGGGCGCCCTCGGCTCGGTCGCCGGCGCCCAGTACCGCTCCGGCGGCATCGACCCCGCCCTCGCGCTGCTGCTCTCCTCCGACCCGGACAGCTACCTGGAGCGCGCCTCCGCCCTCGACCGCGCCACCGCCCGGCAGAGCGCCGCGCTCGGCGAACTCCGGCGGGAGCAGCACCGGCTGAACCAGAAGCGGGACGAGGCGCGCACCGCCCTCGCCGAGCTCGAACGCAGCCGGGCCGACGTCGCCCGCCACAAGCGCACCGTCGAGCGCAAGCTCGCCGAGGCCCGCCGGGTCCTCGCCGCCCTCACCGTCGAGGAGCGCGCCGACTACGACCGCTCCTCCCGCTCCGGCGGACGCGCGGACGCCGCCGGGGAGCTGCCGCCCCTCGCGGACCTCGGCCCCGGCTCCTCGCGGGCCTCCGCCGCGGTGATCGCGGCCCGCAGCGCGATCGGCAAGCCGTACGTGTGGGGGGCGACCGGGCCCTCCGGCTTCGACTGCTCGGGCCTGATGGTCTGGTCGTACCGGCAGGCCGGGATCAGCCTGCCGCGCACCTCCTCGGCGCAGCGGCACGCGGGCCGACAGGTGCCGCTCTCCCAGGCGCAGCCCGGCGACCTGGTCACGTACCGCGGCGACGCCAGCCATGTGGGGATCTACGCGGGCAACGGTCAGGTCATCCACGCCCCCTACCCGGGTGCGCGGGTCCGCTACGACCCGGTGAACATGATGTCGAACGTGACGGTGACGCGGGTCTGAGTCCGGGGCGGCCGCCGATCCCGCCGTACCGGAAGCGGTAGCGGCGGGTCCGCCCGTACGATCGGAGGCGTGGCAGGTCAGGGGTGTGGAGCGCGGCGGCCGGCCGTGGCCTGCCTGCTCGCCCTGCTGCTCGCGCTCGCGGGCCTCGCCGGCTGCACGGCGGGGCGGACCACCGACTCGGCCACGGGCTCGGCCGCGGCGTCCCGGGAGATACAGACGCTCCTCGACGGGCACGCCAGGGCGCTCCTCGACCGCGACGAGCCCGGCTTCCGGGCCGCCCTCGACCCGGCCTACGCGCCGACCGCCCTGACCGAGTTCCGGCGGCTCGCGACGGTGCCGCTCGACGACTGGACGTACCGGGTCACCGGGATCGACCGCACCGGCGAAGGCCGCGTCACCGCCCGCGCCGAGCTCGGCTACCGCATCCAGGGCCACGACAGGGGGCCCGTCACCAGCGGCCGGGTCCTGGACCTGGCCGATCGGGACGGGCGCTGGTACGTGACCGGTGACCGGCCCGCGGAGGGCGCGCCGCGCCAGCTCTGGGAGCAGGGGGACGTACGGACCGTCCGGGGCGCCCGCTCGCTCGTCCTCGGCGTCGGCCAGACCCCGGAGCGGCTGCGGGAGATCGCCGCGGCCGCCGACCGGGCCGTCCCCGCCGTGAGCGCCGCCTGGCCCTCCGAGTGGGCCCGCGAGGTCGTCGTCCTCGTCCCCGGCTCCCTGGACGCCATGGGCGGACTCCTCGGGGCGCCGGGCGCCTCCTACCGGGGCATCGCCGCCGTCACCACGGGGGAGACCGAGGGCGGGGTGGACGCGCCCGCGGACCGGGTCATCGTCAACCCCGAGGCGTACGGGATCCTCGGCGCCTTCGGCCGGCAGCTCGTCCTCACCCACGAGACGGTCCACGTCGCCACCCGGGCCCACACCTCCCCGGCCACCCCGGTCTGGCTCTCCGAGGGCTTCGCCGACTGGGTCGCCTACCGGGGCACCGGCCGGACCCCCGCCCAGGCGGCCCCCGAGCTGCGCCGCGCCGTCCGCGCGGGCGAGCTGCCCGCCCGGCTCCCGGAGGACGCCGACTTCGGCTTCGGCGGCGACGCGGAGGCGCTCGCCCGGGCCTACGAGGGCGGCTGGCTCGCCTGCGCGCTGATCGCGGAGCGCTGGGGCGAGACGGAGCTGACGGCGTTCTACCGGGCGGTGGGGGACCACCCCGGCCGGGAGGGCGCGGTGGAGAAGGCGCTCCAGGAGGTCCTGGACACCACGCCGGAGGAGTTCACGGCCGCGTGGCGGACGTACCTGGGGGAGCGGTTGGGCTGACGCGCGCCGCCCGCGCGTCCAGTTCGGCGAGGGCCTCGGTCAGCCAGGCCTTCTCCTCCGTGCCCGTCGCACGGGCGATCCGCAGCATGCCCTGCCGGAAGAGGTCGGGCTCGTCCTCGGCGCGCACCGGGGTCCCGCCCTCGTAGAAGAAGCTGGCCGGGGCGGAGAGGAACTCCTGGCGGCGGCGGAGCACGGCCGCCTGGTCCGCCGGGTCGGGGAGGTGGCCGAGGAAGGAGAGCACGGTGAAGAAGCGCTGCCCGTCGGTGATCTCGGCGTCCTTGGGGGTCCGCAGCCGGGCGAGCAGCTCCCGGCGGCCGTCCGGGGTGAGCGAGAGCGTGCGGCGCGGGGCGGCGCCGGTGCCGGGCTCCGTGCGGCTGTCGACGAGGCCGCTCTTCACCAGGCGGGCGATGGCCGGGTAGAGGGCGCCGTCGCTGACCGGGCGGACGTGGCCGCTGAGGCCGTGGATGCGTTCCTTCAGCTCGTAGCCGTGCAGCGGCTTCTCGTACAGGAAGCCCAGGATCGACAGTTCCAGCACCGGCCGGCCTCCTTCGCTCTTGTCGTGGCACCGGTCGTCATGCTACCTCTTTTCGAGATACCTCTTTTCGAGGTATCTCGAAAAGAGGGGGATCTCTTCGCATGTCCGCACACCGCCGCACACTCGTCCGGCTCGCCCGCCCCGTCTACGGCGAACTCCTCGCCGGGGTCGCCGCGGGCATCATCAACATGGTCTGGGTCGCCCGGCTCGGCGGGGACGCGGTCGCCGCCGTCGCGGTCGCCACCAACGTCGAGAACCTCCTCCTCGGCGTCGTCCTCATGGCCGGCTCCGGCACCACCGTGCTCGTCGCCCGCGCCCGCGGCGCCGCCGATCCCGCCGCCGTCCGAGCCGCCGTCCGGGGCGGCACCGCCCTCTGCGCCCTGCTCGTGCCGCCCGTGGCCATCGGCGGGTACCTGCTGCGCGAACCGCTCGCCGCCCTGCTGCTCGGCGGCGCGGGCCACCCCGCCCACGCCCTGGCCACCGCCTACTTCGCGGTCTCGCTCCCCGGCACGGCCGTCTTCTTCGCCACGAACGTCCTCGACGGCGTCCTCAAGGGCGCCGGGGACACCCGCACCCCCATGCGGCTCGCCTTCCTCGCCAACGGGCTGATCCTCGTCCTCGACCCGCTGCTCATCCACGCGTACGGGGTCCAGGGCGCCGCGCTCGCCACCGTCACCGGCCGGACCGTCGCCCTCGCCGCGGGCCTGCTCGTCCTGCGCCGGACCCCCTTGCTGAAGGCGGCGCGCGCGGCCCGTACCGCCGTGTCGACCGCCGCCGCCCTGCGCCGTACCGCCGCGACCGGCCTGCCCATGTCCGTCGACTTCACCGTCCGGATGGCCGGGGCGCTCGCGCTCGTCTCCGTCGTCGCCCGGCTCGGCGTCACCGAGATCGCCGCCTACGGCATCGCCACCAAGGCCATGTACGTCGCGACCATGGCCTTCTACGCCGTCCGCCAGGCCGCCGCGATCCACACCGCCCACCTCCTCGGCGGCGGCACGGACGAGCGGCGGGCGGTCGGACGGCAGGCCCTCCTCCTCGCCGGCGCCCTCGGCACGGCGGCGGCCGGGCTGCTGCTCCTGGGCGCCGGACCCGTGATGCGCGCCTTCGGCGCCGAGCCCGCGGTGGCGGAGGCGGGCGCGCTCTTCCTGCGCTGCCTCGGCCCCTACCTGGTGCTCATGGCCTGCTTCATCGGGGTCGCCGGGGTCTTCGAGGGCAGCGGGGCCGGACCGTACCTCGCCCGGATCACCGTCGCCGGTGTCCTCGTGCAGCTGCCGCTCGCGTACGCGCTGTCAGGGCTCGGACTCGCCGGGATCTGCCTGGCCATGGCCCTCGCCATGGCCGTCCAGTGCGCGGCCCTGGGCCTGCTGCACCGGCGTACCCTCGGCGCCCCTCAGACGGAGGAGCCGGTGAGGGCCTTCTCGCGCTCCGGCTGAACCGCCTGGGCCGGGATGGCGGCCTCGACGAGACGCGGCTCCGTCACCGTCTGGCGCCACAGGATCCGGCAGGCGAGGATCGCGGCGGCGATCAGCAGGCCGTTCCGGGTGAACAGCACCGCGATGCCCAGCGGGTCGCTCCGCGTCACGTGCGAGAACCACACCGGGAACTCGAACTGCGTCACCGCCGTCGCCCAGATCACCAGGTGCACGGGCCGCCGCATCCGGCTCGACCGGTAGGCGAGGCAGGCCGCGCCCAGGCCGACCAGCCACAGCATGTACTGCGGGGAGAGCACCCGGCTCGTCACCGTGAACAGCAGCACGGCCACGAAGGCCGCGTCCGCCACCGTCGACGAGGTGAAGCCGCGGGCGCGGACCCGCCACAGCAGGAGCCAGCCGAAGGCGGCGATGGTGAGGGCCAGCGCGAGGTTCGAGACCGTGGAGACGTGCGGGCCGAGGAACTCGATCGAGCCGTAGTTCATCCGCGCCTCGCCGTCCCAGCCGAAGTGCCGGATCACGTGGAAGACCATCGAGCCCAGCGACTCGACCTCGGTGCCCCGCTCGCGCTGGAAGGAGAGGAAGGCCAGCGCGCCCGGCATCCACAGCACGCACAGCAGCAGGACGGCGGCCGCCGCGCCCGCCGCCGTCGACCAGGCGCGGAAGGTCGCGCGGCCCTTCGCGGTGCCCGCGAGGATCAGCGCCGGCCACACCTTCAGGACCGCGCCGAAGCCGGCGAGGGCACCGAGCACACGCGGGCTCCGGCCGGCCGCGAGCACCCCCGCCACCGCGACGGCGGTCACCATCACGTCGTACCGGGCGTACGCGGTCGGGCCCAGCAGCGGGACGCCCGCGATCCACATCCAGGCGCCGTTGAGCGTCCGGCCCGCGCGGCGGCCCGTGTGCACGAGCAGCCCGAAGACGAACGCGTCACAGAGGAAGGCGAGGACGAAGAACGCGGACGTGTAGGAGAGGAACGACAGCAGCCCGGGCGCGAGGATCGCGAGCGCCGCCGCCGGCGGGTACTGCCACGTGACGTCGTCCAGCGGGTACGTGCCCGTCCGCAGGACCTCGTACCAGCCCTGGTAGATGTGCGAGACGTCGAAGGTGATGTCCGGCCCGGGGACGACCACGACCTTGAAGACGCAGAGCAGCAGGACGACCCTGGTGAGAGCCCAGAGGCCGAGCGGAAGCCGCAGACCCGTGCGTGAACCGTTCTTCACTGCCCCGCCCGTCGTCACTGAATCGTCCTTGTCCTGTCGGTCCGCTCGCGCGGAGAGTGGTGGTGCCGGGCGGTGAGTGCCATCGCGTACTGTCGGCCACGATGGACAAGACCCTGATCGTAACCAACGACTTCCCGCCGCGACCCGGCGGAATCCAGGCGTTCCTGCACAACATGGCGCTGCGCCTGGACCCCGAACAGATCGTGGTCTACGCCTCCACCTGGAAGCGAAGCCGCGAAGGGGTCGAGGCGACCGCTCTGTTTGACGCCGAACAGCCTTTCACGGTTGTCCGCGATCGCACCACCATGCTGTTGCCCACACCCCGGGTCACCGCCCGCGCCACCGCGCTGCTGCGCGAGCACGGCTGCCGCTCCGTCTGGTTCGGTGCCGCGGCGCCGCTCGGACTGATGGCCCCCGCGCTGCGCAGGGCGGGCGCGAAGCGGCTCGTCGCCACCACCCACGGGCACGAGGCAGGCTGGGCCCAGCTGCCCGCCGCCCGGCAGCTGCTGCGGCGGATCGGCGAGGCCACGGACACCATCACGTACCTCGGCGAGTACACCCGCTCCCGGATCGCGGAGGCCCTCACGCCCGCCGCCGCCGGGCGGATGGTCCAGCTCCCGCCCGGGGTGGACGAGAAGACGTTCCACCCCGACTCGGGCGGCGCCGAGGTCCGCGCCCGCCTCGGGCTCAGCGACCGCCCCGTCGTCGTCTGCGTCTCCCGGCTCGTCCCCCGCAAGGGCCAGGACACCCTGATCCGGGCCCTGCCCGCGATCCTGCGCCGGGTCCCGGACGCGGTCCTCCTGATCGTCGGCGGCGGCCCGTACGAGAAGGACCTGCGCCGCCTCGCCGACGAGACCGGCGTGGCCGGATCCGTACGCTTCACCGGCGCCGTCCCCTGGGCCGAGCTGCCCGCCCACTACGGCGCCGGCGACGTCTTCGCCATGCCCTGCCGCACCCGCCGCGGCGGCCTCGACGTCGAGGGCCTCGGCATCGTCTACCTGGAGGCCTCGGCCACCGGACTCCCGGTCGTCGCCGGCGACTCCGGCGGCGCCCCCGACGCCGTCCTCGACGGCGAGACCGGCTGGGTCGTCCGCGGCGACTCCGCCGAGGAGACCGCCGACCGCGTCGCCACCCTCCTCCTCGACCCCGAACTCCGCGCCCGCATGGGCGAGCGCGGCCGTGCCTGGGTCGAGGAGAAGTGGCGCTGGGACCTCCTCGCGGAACGACTGCGCGAGCTGCTCTGAGCCGCATGCGCGCCGAGACGTACGGAAGGGGCCCGGGGTGACATCACCCCGGGCCCCTTCCGTCTGTGCCGTGCGGCGGGCTCAGCCGCGGTAGATCGCCTCGATCTCGTCCGCGAACTCCCGCGCCACCACATTGCGCTTCAGCTTCAGGGACGGGGTGATGTGCCCCGCCTCCTCAGTGAACTGGGCGGGAAGGACACGGAACTTGCGGACCGACTCGGCCTTGGAGACCGCGGCGTTGCCGTCGTCGATCGCGCGCTGGACCTCCGCCAGGAGGTCGGCGTCGTCGCGGAGGGAGGCCGCCGTCGAGTCCGCCGGCTTGCCGTGGTCGGTCGCCCAGCGGCCGAGGAACTCCTCGTCCAGGGTGACGAGCGCGCCCACGAACGGGCGCCCGTCGCCGACCACCATGCACTCCGCGACCAGCGCGTGCGCCCGGATGCGGTCCTCGATGACCGCCGGGGCGACGTTCTTGCCGCCCGCCGTCACCAGGATCTCCTTCTTGCGGCCCGTGATCGCGAGGTAGCCGTCCTCGTCGAGCGTGCCGATGTCGCCCGTGTGGAACCAGCCGTCCGCCAGCGCCTCGGCCGTCGCCGCCTCGTTGTTCCAGTACCGCGAGAAGATGTGCTCGCCGTGCAGCAGCACCTCGCCGTCGTCGGCGATCCGCACCACCGAGCCCGGCAGCGGCTGCCCGACCGTGCCGATCTTCTGCCGGTCCCACGGGTTGAACGCGGTCGCCGCGCACGACTCCGTCAGGCCGTACCCCTCCAGGACCGTGAAGCCGATGCCCCGGAAGAAGTGGCCGAGCCGCTCGCCCAGCGGCGCGCCGCCCGAGATCGCGTACTCGCCGCGCCCGCCGAGGACCGCCCGCAGCTTGCTGAAGACCAGCTTGTCGAAGACCTTGTGCTTGAGCTTGAGGCCGAAGGACGGGCCCTCGGGGGTCCCGATCGCCCGGCTGTACGCGATCGCCGTGTGCGCGGCCTTGTCGAAGATCTTGCCCTTGCCGTCGGCCTGCGCCTTGGCCCGCGCCGAGTTGTAGACCTTCTCGAAGACCCGCGGCACGCCCAGGATCAGCGTCGGCCGGAACGAGGCCAGCTCGTCGGTGAGGTTCTTGATGTCCGGCACGCAGCCCAGCCGGATCGGCGCCATCACGGACGCGACCTCGACGAGCCGCCCGAAGACGTGCGCGGCCGGGAGGAACAGCAGGACCGAGCACTCGCCGGTACGGAAGAGGGGCTTCAGCCGCTCCACGATGTTGCCGCACTCGGCGAAGAACGCCCGGTGGGACAGGACGCAGCCCTTGGGGCGGCCGGTCGTGCCCGAGGTGTAGACGATCGTGGCCGGGTCGTCCGCGTTCGCCGCCGACATGCGCGCGTCGAGCAGCTCGTCGGAGACGTCCGCCCCGTCGGCGGTGAGCCGGGCGATCGCGCCGTCCTCGATCTGCCGGACGGCCTTGAGCTCCGGGAGCTCCGCCCGGACGGACTCCACCGACGCCTCGTGCGCCGGGCTCTCCACGAGCGCCAGCGAGGCGCCCGAGTCGCCGAGGATCCACTGGATCTGCTCCGCGGAGCTCGTCTCGTAGACCGGCACGGTCACGCCGCCGGCGCTCCAGATCGCGAAGTCGAGCAGCACCCACTCGTAGCGGGTACGGGACAGCAGCGCGACCCGGTCGCCCGGCTCGACGCCCGCGGCGATCAGCCCCTTGGCGACCCCCCGGACCTCCGCCAGGAACTGCGTCGCGGTCACGTCCGTCCACGCCCCGTCGACCTTGCGCCCCATCACGGCGACGTCTGGGTGCCGGGAGGCGTTGCGGCGGATGAGATCCGTCAGGTTGCCGTCCGTGGGGACCTCGTACAGGGCCGGAAGGCTGAACTCGCGCAAGACTGCTGCTCCTCATCGGGCGCCGGCGCCACGGCTCTGTGTGATGCGCCGGTGTGGTCCATGATCGGGCAGGTGCTCAGTGGGGGTGAGCACGACTGGACTGCCCGGACGTTACCCATCAGTAGATGGTTCCGATAGGGGGTCCCGGCCAGATGTTCCGTGCGTCACACATGCATGACGGTGCTGTGCGCACAGTAATCCACAGGTTTCCCGACTCGGAAGTAACCGCAGGTGACACCCCCTAAGGTGAGCTCATGCGAGTCCATGTGGTCAGTGACGTGCACGGCAACGCCGAAGACCTCGCCAGGGCGGGGGAGGGCGCCGACGCCCTCATATGCCTGGGGGACCTGGTCCTCTTCCTCGACTACGCCGACCACGGCCGCGGGATCTTCCCCGACCTCTTCGGCGTCGAGAACGCCGACCGGCTCGTGGAGCTGCGCACCGCCCGCCGCTTCGACGAGGCCCGTGACCTGGGCCGCCGCCTCTGGGCCGAGCTGGACGTCGACCGCGACACCGCCATCGAGGCCGCCGTGCGCCGCCAGTACGCCGAGCTCTTCGCCGCCTTCCCCACCCCCACCTACGCCACCTTCGGGAACGTCGACATCCCCCGGCTCTGGCCCGAGTTCGCCGGACCCGGCACGACCGTCCTCGACGGGCAGCGCGTCGAGATCGGCGGCCTCACCGTCGGATTCGTCGGCGGCGGCCTGCGCACCCCCATGCGCACCCCGTACGAGATCTCGGACGAGGAGTACGCGGCCAAGGTCGAGGCCCTCGGCGACGTCGACGTCCTCTGCTCCCACATCCCGCCGGACGTGCCGGAGCTGACGTACGACACCGTCGCCCGCCGCTTCGAGCGCGGCAGCCGCGCCCTGCTCGACGCGATCCGGCGCACCCGGCCCCGCTACGCCCTCTTCGGCCACGTCCACCAGCCGCTCGCGCGGCGGATGCGGATCGCCGCGACCGAGTGCGTCAACGTCGGCCATTTCGCCTCGACGGGCAGGCCCTTCGCCCTGGAGTGGTGACGGGCGCGGGGTCACGGCGCGATAGCCTTCCGTCGGCACATCTGTACGTCTGTGCCTTTTGTTTCCTTCGAGTTCTCGCCGGACCGCACAGTGGAGGAGCCACCGCGATGGCCGAACACACCAGCTCGAGCATCACCATCGAGGCGGCGCCGGCCGACGTCATGGGTGTGATCGCCGACTTCGCCCGCTACCCGGAATGGACGGGCGAAGTGAAGGAGGCCGAGGTCCTGGAGACGGACGCCGCCGGTCGCGCGGAGAAGGTCCGGCTGCTCCTCGACGCCGGCGCCATCAAGGACGACCACACCCTGGCGTACACCTGGACCGGCGCCGACGAGGTCAGCTGGACCCTGGTCAAGTCCCAGATGCTCCGCTCCCTCGACGGCTCCTACCGGCTCGCCGCGCTCGGCGGCGGCGACCGCACCGAGGTCACGTACCAGCTGACCGTCGACGTCAAGATCCCCATGCTCGGCATGATCAAGCGCAAGGCCGAGAAGGTCATCATCGACCGCGCCCTGGCCGGCCTGAAGAAGCGCGTCGAATCCGGCGAGTGACCCCGCGGAGGGCGACGGTAACGTCCTCCGCATGCGGATCATCCTTGTCACCGGCCTCGGCGGCGCCGGCCGTACCACCGTCGCCGCCGCGACCGCCCTCGCCGAGGCGCGGGCCGGGCGCCGGGTCCTGCTCGTCTCGGAGGACACGGCCCCGCTGCCGGACGACGGGAACCTCCGGGTGCTGCGCCCCGACCCCGCCGCGGACTTCCGCCGCGAGTTCCTCGCCCTCCAGGCCCGCTCCGGCACCGCCCTCGACCTCCTCGGCGCCACGCCCTTCGAGGACGCCGAACTCACCGAGCTCCCCGGCAGCCGCCAGTTCGCCCTGCTGAGGGCCCTGCGCGACGCCGCCCAGGGCGACCACGAGCTCGCCGTCGTCGACCTGCCCCCGCTCCCCGAGGCCCTCGCCCTCCTCGCCCTGCCCGAGCAGCTCCGCCGCTACCTGCGCCGCCTCCTGCCCCCCGAACGGCAGGCCGCCCGCGCCCTGCGCCCGATGCTCGCCCAGCTCGCCGGGGTCCCCATGCCCGCGCAGTGGCTGTACGAGACCACCGCCCGCTGGGAGGCCGAGCTCGCCGCCGCCCAGTCCGTCGCCGACGCCCCCACCACCAGCGTCCGCCTCGTCCTCGAACCCGGACCCGCCGCCACCCGCGCCCTGCGCGCCGCCCGGCTCGGCCTCGCCCTCCAGGGCCTCGCCCTCGACGCCGTCGTCGCCAACCGGCTGCTGCCCGCCGACTCCGAGGACCCCTGGCTCGCCGGCCTCACCACCCAGCAGCACCGGCACCTGGCGGAGCTCCGTACCGCCGCGGGCGTCGTGCACGAGCTGCCGCACCTCGGCCGCGACCCGCGCGGAGCCGAGGACCTCGCCCTCCTGGCGCCCGGCCGGCCCGCCGCCCCCCTCGATCCCGTACCCGGACGCGAGGTCGAGGACCGGCGGGAGGAGGACGGCGTACTCGTCTGGCACATCCCGCTGCCCGGCGCCGTCAAGGAGGAGCTCGCCCTCGTCCGGCGCGGCGACGAACTGCTCCTGACCGTCGGCCCGTTCCGCCGCCACCTGCCCCTGCCGGCCGCCCTGCGCCGCTGCACCGTCACCGGTGCCGGGCTCGTCGACGGGGACCTCAGGGTGCGCTTCACCCCGGACCCGGGACTCTGGCCGCGGACCCCCTGAGGGCGTGTACCGTCGAAGTACCTGCCACTGAGGAGTACGCCATGAGCGATTCGGACGCGTGGGCCAAGGCGTGCGCCGAGGACCTGGAGGCGGAGAAGGCCCGCCGCCGTGCGGAACGCGGGACCGAGCCCGGCTCGGCCGCCGAGGAGTTCCGCAAGCTCTTCGACGCCGTCGCCGACAAGGTCGCCGGGGGACTCGGCGGCCCGCTGCTCGGCGGACTGGGCGGCATCAGCGGCGAGACCGTCAAGCAGGTCGTCAGCCAGGCGAAGGCCGTCGTCGAGCCCGTCATCGAGCGCAACCCGCAGGTCTTCGACCACCTCGCGGCCGCCGGGAACGAACTGCTCGCCGCCTACCGCTCCGCGGTCGAGGGCCACGAGACGCGCTGGACCCGCGGCGGGACCGTGGCCGAGGACGACCCGCGCCGCGAGGCCGACGTCGTCGGCGGCGACCGCGACGGCACGAGCGACGCCAAGCGTGACGGCACGAGCGACGGCAAGCGTGACGGCACGAGCGACGGCAAGCGTGACGGCACGAGCGACGGCAAGCGTGACGGCACGAGCGACGCCAAGGGTGACGGCAAGGACGGGCCGCCGCGCGACGACGAAGGACCCGCGACGGGCCAGCACATCGACCTGGACTGATCAGGACGGCCGTCCCCCTCGGGTACGGTGGGCCGTAGCGGGGCTCGACCGAAAACTGAGGGACACATGGGACTCACCATCGGCGTCGACATCGGCGGCACGAAGATCGCGGCCGGCGTGGTCGACGAGGAGGGCAACATCCTCGACACGCACAAGGTGCCCACCCCGCCGACCCCCGAGGGCATCGTCGACGCGATCAGCGCCGCGGTCTCCGAGGCGGGCAAGGGTCACTCGATCGAGGCCGTGGGCATCGGTGCCGCGGGCTACGTCGACGACAAGCGCGCCACCGTCCTCTTCGCGCCGAACATCGACTGGCGGCACGAGCCGCTGAAGGACAAGGTCGAGCAGCGCGTCGGCCTCCCCGTCGTCGTCGAGAACGACGCCAACGCGGCGGCCTGGGGCGAGTACAAGTTCGGCGCGGGCCAGGGCCACGAGGACGTCATCTGCATCACCCTCGGCACCGGCCTCGGCGGCGGCATCATCATCGGCAACAAGCTGCGCCGCGGACGCTTCGGTGTGGCCGCCGAGTTCGGCCACATCCGGGTCGTCCCCGACGGCCTGCTGTGCGGCTGCGGCAGCCAGGGCTGCTGGGAGCAGTACGCCTCCGGGCGTGCGCTCGTCCGGTACGCCAGGCAGCGCGCCAACGCCACCCCGGAGCGCGCGGCGGTCCTGCTGGGCCTCGGCGACGGCACGCCCGAGGGCATCGAGGGCAAGCACGTCAGCCAGGCCGCCCGCGCGGGCGACCCGGTCGCCGTGGACTCCTTCCGCGAGCTGGCCCGCTGGGCGGGTGCCGGTCTCGCCGACCTGGCCTCGCTCTTCGACCCCTCGGCGTTCATCGTCGGCGGCGGCGTCTCGGACGAGGGCGACCTCGTCCTCGACCCGATCCGGAAGTCCTTCCGGCGCTGGCTGATCGGCGGCCAGTGGCGGCCGCACGCGCAGGTCCTCGCGGCCCGCCTCGGCAACAAGGCCGGCCTGGTCGGCGCGGCGGACCTGGCCCGCCAGGGCTGACCACCCGTACGAAGGCATACGACGACCGCCCGCCGCGTCCTCTCGGACACGGCGGGCGGTCGTCGTATGTTGGCTGGCATGGCCAACAGCGAGCTGCCCAACTCCCGCACCGAGGCGGACGGTTCGGCCGTCCTCCGGGTTCTGAGCTACAACGTCCGCTCGATGCGCGACGACGAGGACGCCCTCGCCCGGGTGATCCGCGCCTGCGCCCCGGACCTCGTCTTCGTCCAGGAGGCCCCGCGCTTCTTCCGCTGGCGCAAGCACGCGGCCCGGCTCGCGGCGAAGAGCGAGCTCGTCATGCTGAGCGGCGGCGCCACGGCGGCCGGGCCGATGCTCCTCTGCTCGCTGCGGGCCACCGTGGAACGCACCGAGGACGTGCTGCTGCCGCTCACCCCGGGCCTGCACCGCCGCGGCCTCGCGACCGCCGTCGTCCGCTTCGCCGGGGCCAGGGTCGGGCTGATCAGCTGCCACCTGAGCCTGCGGAAGGACGAGCGGTACGCCCAGGCAGGGCTGGTCCTCGACCGGGTCGCCGCCCTGGGCACCCCGCACGCCCTCGTGGCCGGCGACCTCAACGAACGGCCCGACGGCCCCGCCTTCACCCGGCTCGCGACGGAGCTCCGGGACGGCTGGGCGGCGCGCCCCTGGGGCGGCGAGCACACCTCGACCCCGGCCGACCCGCACCAGCGCATCGACGCGATCCTGGCCACCCCGGGCGTCGAGTTCCTCGGCTGCGGCGTCCCGCCCCACCTCGACCCCACGGACCTGAGAACGGCGACGGACCACCTGCCCGTGTTGGCGGCGGTGCGTGTGCCGGCGACGGTGTGACGGCGGAGTGTCTTCGTCCGGGCCCCGGCCGCGCGGTCGGCGGACGGAGTCCGGCGCAGCCGTCCGAAGCCCGGGAGGCGCCCTCGGCGCCGAACGGCGCGAGGGCGGCGTCAAGAAGGGAGTTACACGACCGCTCCGCGGCCCGGGTCGCCGAAGCCGTCGTCATCGTCGTCATCGTGCTTCATGCGGGCGACGAGGGTCGCGAAGCCGCCCAGGAAGCCGCCGACGCAGACCGTCGTCAGCCACCAGGTCATGTCCCACTGGAGCAGGACGGCCACCAGCATCAGCACCGGACCGCCGACCACGCCCAGCCAGGCGAACTTGGTCGTCGCGTCCGCCTCCGGCAGCGGCGGGGGCTCCGGCGGGACGAAGTGGCCCTCCTCGGCGCCGTCCGGGCCGTCCTCCGGCTCGGCGGGGGAGTAGTCCCGGGGGCCGCTCACCCGCACCCCGGGCGCGAAGACGACGGAGCTGCCCAGCGCGGGCTTCTCCGCTCCGGCCTCCGGCTTCCGGTCGGCCTCGGCCGAGGCCTCGGCGTCCGGGCCGCTACCGGTACCCGTCCCGGCATCGGGCCCGGACGCACCGCCGGGCTCCGGCGCGGACTCGGACGCAGACTCGGACTCCGACGCGGTCCCGGAGGCCGTGCCCGCCCCCGTACCCGCATCGGCCTTGGAGCCGGCAGGGGTCCCCGCGCCCGGCTTCGTGTCCGCGGGCTCGTCCTCCTCCGGCTCGGGCAGCGCGAGGTTCTCGATCGGCCGGTACGGCCTCGCCCCCGGCGGATCCGCGGGCTCCTCCCCGTACCCGGCGACGATCGCGGCCCAGGCCGCTTCCTCGTCGATGGGCTGCGGCTCCCGCTCGCCGCCGTCCTGCTGATCAGCCACCGCTGCTGCTCCTCTTCCCGTCGACCGGACTCGGGGCGAGACGCTCGACGAACGCCCAGCTCTCCTCGAAGATCCGCTCCGCGTCATGGTCCAACGTCGCGACGTGGTAGCTCTGTTCCAGCAGGATCTCCCGGACGTCCGTCGAGGAGACGCGGCTCAGGACCCGGGCCGAGTCGGCCGGCGGCACCACGTGGTCCTGCGGGCTGTGCAGCAGCACCAGCGGCTGCGTGACCTGCGGGAGCTCCGCGTCCACCGTACGGAAGAACTGCCGCAGCGAGTGCGCGGCGTGCAGCGGGACCCGGTCGTACCCGACCTCCGTCACGCCCTCCTTGGCGATGTCGCTCGCGATGCCGCTGGTCGAGCGGACCAGGTGCCGGGCCACCGGCAGCGCGTGCGCCGCCAGGCCGTGCACCTTGTTGCCCGGGTTGACGAGGACGATGCCGCGCACCGCGTCACCGTGCTGCGCGGCCAGCCGCAGCGTGAGCGCCCCGCCCATGGAGAGACCCATGACGAAGACGGTCTCGCACCGCTCCAGAAGCTCGCGCAGCGCCCGGTCCACCTCCGCGTACCAGTCGTGCCAGGTGGTGAGCTGCATGTCCTCCCAGCGGGTGCCGTGGCCCGGCAGCAGCGGCAGCGACACGGTGAGCCCGCGGTCGGCCAGATACTCGGCCCACGGGCGCATCGACTGCGGGGAACCGGTGAATCCGTGACAGAGAAGGACGCCGACCTCTCCGCCTTCGTGGCGGTACGGCTCGGCTCCGGGAAGGACCGGCACCGGGGTCTCCTGTTCGTTCGACTTCGGGTGCGCCGAAGCGACGGAAAATCGGGGAAGGACCTTCACGGTACGCGACCGGACCGACACCGACCAGGGCCGTAGCGGGGGCCGTGGGCCGGTACGGGATAAAGTCGTCGCGACGGCACACGGAAGGCATGGCGAGTTGATCTACGGCGCAATGAAGTTCTCCATCGGAGGGTCCCTGAAGCTTGCCTTCCGGCCCTGGGTCGAGGGTTTGGAGAACATTCCGGCCGAGGGTCCCGCGATCCTGGCGAGCAATCACCTCTCCTTCTCCGACTCCTTCTTCCTCCCCGCCGTCCTGGACCGCAAGGTCACCTTCATCGCCAAGGCGGAGTACTTCACCTCCCCGGGCGTGAAGGGCAAGCTCACCGCCGCCTTCTTCAAGGGCGTCGGCCAGCTGCCGGTCGACCGTTCGGGGGCCCGCGGCGCCGGCGAGGCGGCGATCAAGGCCGGCATCGAGGTCATCGAGAGCGGCGGGCTCTTCGGGATCTACCCCGAGGGCACCCGTTCGCCCGACGGCCGTCTCTACCGGGGCAAGCCCGGCGGTCTCGCGCGCGTGGCCCTGGCCACCGGCGCGCCGGTGATCCCGGTCGCCATGATCGACACGGAGAAGATCCAGCCGCCCGGCAAGGTCGTCCCCAAGCTGATGCGCCCGGGGATCAAGATCGGCAAGCCGCTGGACTTCACCCGCTACCAGGGCATGGAGGGGGACCGCTTCATCCTCCGCTCGGTGACCGACGAGGTCATGTACGAGATCATGAAGCTGTCCGGCCAGGAGTACGTCGACATCTACGCGACCGCCGCCAAGCGGCAGATCGCGGACGCGGAGAAGGCGGCCAAGGAGGCCGTCAAGGCCGAGATCGCCGCGCGGGAAGAGTCCGGCGCCTGAGCGGACAGGGCGCCTAGCGGACAAGGCGTCTCAGCGGGCAGGGCGCCTGAGCGGGCAGGGCGCCTGAGCGGACAAGCAGAGCGGCACGGCACCCCCAGGGGTGTCCGGGGGTGGTGGGGGAGATGGCCAAGCGCGAGCGTGTCGTGCGCATGTCGGTCGAGCAGCCGCTGTGGCGGGCGCTGACCGGCTACCGCGTCCTGACGATGATCTACGCCGTCCTGATCTTCGCCTTCGGGCGGGAGCGGTACGAGCGGCCCTGGATCGCCGTCGCCTATCTGGCGGTGATGTGCGTCTGGACCCTCGCGACCCTCCCCAGGGTGGCGAACGCGGCCAGCTGCACCAAACGCTTCCTCGGCGCCGACCTCACCGTCGCCCTCGCCGGCATCCTGCTCACCCCGCTCGCCGACGTCCACGCCCAGTCCGTCGACGGCCCCACCCTGCCGTCGATATGGACCGCCGGCTCCGTCCTCGCGTACGCGATCAAGGGCGGCTGGCGCTGGGCCGGAGTCGCCTCCTCCCTGGTCGCCGTCGCCAACATCGTCGAGCGCGGCCACCCCAGCCGGGACACCTTCCACAACGTCCTGCTCGTCTGGGTGGCCTCCATCGCCATCGGATACGTCGTCGAGGTGGCCCGCGCCTCCGAGCGCACCCTCGCCCGCGCCCTGGAGATCGAGGCCGCGACCCGGGAGCGGGAGCGGCTCGCCCGCGACATCCACGACAGCGTCCTCCAGGTTCTCGCGATGGTGCAGCGGCGCGGTACGGCCCTGGGCGGCGAGGCCGCCGAGCTCGGCCGGATGGCGGGGGAACAGGAGGTGGCGCTCCGTACGCTCGTCGCGGGCGGTCTCGCCCGGCCCAGCCTGGTCTCGGAGGACGAGTCCGAGGGGGCGGTCGTGCGGGTCGTCGAGGTGGACGAACCCCCCTTCGGCGCGGGTGACACGCCCGTCGACCTGCGGCTGCTGCTCGCCCCGCGCGCCGGGTCCCGGGTCACCCTCTCCGAGCCGGGCGCGCCGGTCCTGCTGCCGCCGCCCGCCGCCCGTGAGCTGACCGCCGCCGTCGGCGCCGCCCTGGACAACGTCCGGGTGCACGCGGGGGAGGCGGCGCAGGCCTGGATCCTGGTCGAGGACTGGCCGGACGAGGTGATCGTCACCGTCCGGGACGACGGCCCCGGCATCCCGGAGGGCCGCCTCGCGCAGGCCGAGGGCGAGGGCCGGATGGGCGTCGCCCTCTCCATCCGGGGCAGACTGCGGGACCTGGGCGGTTCGGCCGAGCTGATCTCGGTCCCGGGGCAGGGCACGGAAGTCGAGTTGAAGGTTCCACGGGGGAAGGCAGGACAGGGAAGATGAGCGAGCAGCAGGCCGGCGGGCAGCCGATCAGGGTGATGGTCGTCGACGACCATCCGATGTGGCGGGACGCGGTCGCCCGCGACCTCGCGGAGGCGGGCCTCGACGTGGTCGCCACGGCGGGCGACGGCGAGCAGGCCGTGCGCCGGGCGACGGCGGCGGGACCCGACGTCCTCGTCCTGGACCTGAACCTGCCGCTCAAGCCGGGCGTCCAGGTCTGCAAGGAGCTCGTCGGCGCGCAGCCCGCGCTGCGGGTCCTCGTCCTCTCGGCGAGCGGCGAGCACGCCGACGTCCTGGAAGCGGTCAAGTCCGGTGCCACCGGCTATCTCCTCAAGTCCGCCAGTACGGAGGAGCTGATCGACGCCGTGCGGCGGACGGCCGTCGGCGACCCCGTCTTCACCCCCGGCCTCGCCGGCCTCGTCCTCGGCGAGTACCGCCGGCTGGCCTCCGAGCCCGTCCCGGCGGCCGGCGGGGACGAGCCGAAGGCCCCGCAGCTGACCGAGCGCGAGACCGAGGTCCTGCGGCTCGTCGCCAAGGGGCTCAGCTACAAGCAGATCGCCGAGCGCCTGGTGATCTCGCACCGCACCGTCCAGAACCACGTGCAGAACACGCTCGGCAAGCTCCAGCTGCACAACCGGGTGGAGCTCGTCCGGTACGCCATCGAGCGCGGGCTCGACGACGCCTGAGGAGCGCTGCGCACCGGGCGCGGGGACGTGAGGGGCCGTATATTCGCGAGGACCGCGCATATACGGCCCATCACCGCTTCTAGGGGAAATCCGTGGAAATCCTGGCATTCGGCGTGCAGGCGGACGAGCAGCCCCTGATCGAGAAGGCCTTCGAGGGGCATCACGAGGTCCGCTGCCTGGAGGTGTTCCTCACCCCGGACACCGCGCCCATCGCGGCCGGCTACGAGATCGTCTCCACCAGCGTCAACGCCATCCTCGACCACAAGGTCCTGCAGACCCTCGCCGCCGGCGGCACCCAGATGATCGCCCAGCGCTCCACGGGCTTCAACAACATCGACCTGGAGGTCGCCGAGCGCCTCGGCCTCACCGTCGCCCGGGTCTCGTACTACTCCCCGTACTCCGTCGCCGAGTTCGCCTGGACGCTCGCGATGGCGGTCAACCGCCGGATCGTCCGCGCCTCCAACCGGACCCGCGACTTCGACTTCCGCCTCGACGGACTGATGGGCCGCGACCTGCGGGGCCGTACCGTCGGCGTCCTCGGCACCGGCAAGATCGGCGAGGCCTTCACCCGGATCGCCGACGGCTTCGGCATGAAGCTGCTCGGCTGGGACGTCGCCGAGAACCCGGTCTGCGTCGCGCTGGGCATGGAGTACGTGGACAAGGAACGGCTCTTCGCCGAGGCCGACCTCATCAGCCTCCACGTCCCGCTGCTCCCGTCCACCCACCACCTCATCGACGCCGACGCCCTCCGGGCCATGAAGGACGACGCGATCCTGGTGAACTCCAGCCGCGGCGGGCTCATCGACACCGAGGCCCTGGTCGCCGAGCTCAGGACCGGCCGCTTCACCGGGGTCGGCCTGGACGTGTACGAGGCGGAGGCCGGGCTCTTCTTCCTCGACAAGTCCCTGGAGGTCGTCGAGGACGACACCCTGGCCCGCCTGGTCACCTTCCCGAACGTGGTGGTCACCTCCCACCAGGCCTACTACACCGTCGACGCGGTCGGCCAGATCATCGACACCACGGTCCGGAACGTCCTCGACTACACCGCGGGACGGCGCAGCGAGAACGTCCTGGTACCGAGGCCCGCCCAGGGGGTGTCCCCCTAGGGGGTGTCTTGTCGATCAGGCCGGGCTCGTCCGGCGGATCAGGGCCGGACAGGCCCTAGACCAGTACGCCCGCGAGGAGCGAAGCCGTCAGCGCGGCCCCCTCCCTCGTCAGCACCGACTCCGGGTGGAACTGGACGCCCGCGAAGCCCGGTCCGCGCAGCGCGTGGACCTCGCCGGTCTCCGGGTCCCGGCTGACCTCGATCCGGTGCAGGGCGAGTTCGGTCGCCGCCCGGTCGTCGCAGCGGGCCGTGAAGCTGTTGTAGAAGCCGACGGTCTGCTCCTGGCCGAACAGGTCGATCCGCAGCTGGGCCCCCTGGAACGGGGTCCGCTTGCGGACGATCTCCAGGCCCAGCTCGGCGGCGATCAGCTCGTGCCCCAGGCACACCCCCAGCAGACCGTGCCGGTGGTCCCGCACCAGCTCGGCCGTCAGGCCGCGCAGGAACCGCATCTTCGGGTCGCCGGCGTCCGCCGGATCGCCCGGCCCGGGACCGAGCACGACCGGCCCCTCGTGGGCGAGGGCCAGCTCCCGCAGCCCCGGCTCGTCGTAACGGAGCACCGACACCTCAAGGCCCGAGGAGCGCAGCACGTGCGCGAGCATCGCCGTGAACGTGTCCTCGGCGTCGATCACCAGGGCGTGCCCGGACAGCTCCGCCGACCGCGCCTGCATCTTCAGCCAGAACGGCGCCAGGTCGGCCCGCCGGGCGTCCAGCGCCGCCCGTACGCGCGGATCGTCGGCCAGGCGCGCGGGCGCCGCGGCCGCCGGGTCCGCCGCCGGCCGGCCCTCCCGCACCCCGAGCGCGGTGAGCACCCCGGCCGCCTTGGCGTGGGTCTCGGCGACCTCGCCGGCCGGGTCCGAGTGCCGGACGAGGGTCGCGCCGACGGGCACCCGCACCTTCCCGTCCGAGGAGATGTCCGCGGTCCGGATCAGAATGGGCGAGTCGAGCGTCTGCGCCCCGCTCTCGTCCGTACCGAGCAGGGCGAGCGCCCCCGCGTAGTAGCCGCGCCCACCGGCCTCGTGACGCTCGATCACCCGGCAGGCGTTCTGCACCGGCGAGCCGGTGACGGTCGCCGCGAACATCGTCTCCCGCAGCACCTCCCGCACGTCCAGCGTGGAACGGCCCCGCAACTCGTACTCGGTGTGCGCGAGATGGGCCATCTCCTTCAGCCGCGGCCCGATCACGACCCCGCCCATGTCGCCCACCGTGCACATCATCTTGAGCTCCTCGTCCACCACCATGGAGAGCTCCTCGGTCTCCTTGCGGTCGGCGAGGAAGGCCAGCAGGCCCTCGGGGGTCGGGGCGGCCCCGGCCGGGTAGCGGTACGTGCCGCTGATCGGGTTCATCACGACCGTGCCGCCCGTCATCCGCACATGCACCTCCGGGCTCGCCCCGACGAGCGTCCGGTCGCCGGTGTGCACGACGAACGTCCAGTACGCGCCCCGCTCGCCCGCGAGGAGCCGCCGGAACAGGGCGAGGGCGTCGGCCCGTCCGAAGCCCGGGATCTCCCCGGTGTAGGTGCGCCGGATGACGAAGTTCGCGCCCTCGCCCGAGCCGATCTCCTCGTCGATGACCCGCCGCACGGTCCCGGCGTACTCCTCGTCGGAGACGTCGAACCCGCCGCCCTCGACGGCCACGTCGTGCGCGGGCAGCTGCCGCAGCGCCTCCGCGAGCGACAGCTCGTACGTCTCCTCCGCGACGAGCACGGAGAGCGGGGTGCCGTCGTCCCGCACGTCGAAGCCGCGCTCCCGGATCTGCCGGAAGGGCACGAGCGCGAGCGTCGGCAGCGAGCCCACGGGCAGCTCGGCGAGGAGCCCGGCCTCGTGGACCCGGCCGATGAGCACCTCGACGGTGTCGTGGTCACGGCCGGGGGTGCGCCTGCGCAGCAGGGCGAAGGGCGGGCAGGAGTCGTCCAGGAGACGGGAGAGGTCCATGGGGTGGGTGGGGTCCTTCCGAGGAGAGTACGGAGAGGAACGGCCCGGGTACGAGAAAAGGCCGCCCCTCGGGCGGCCTTCGCGTGTCAGTCGGTGTACGCGCGATCAGTGGGCCGCCGGATGAGCGGTCCACCACCAGTTCTGGATCTGCGGCGCGAACATGCGAGCACTGTAGCCCAGCGGGACCCCGGCGGGCCACGGAAACGGGGCCCGGTCCGCACCGTGGACGGTGCGAGCCGGGCCCCGAGGCCGTGCTGTCCCGATCAGACGATCAGGTTGTAGATGCCCCAGCCACCACCGACGCGGACGCGGGTGGCGTACGGGTTGGGGTAACCGTTCGTGTTCTTGTAGAACCACAGGTCGCCGGCGGCATCCCGGGCGATCAGGTCAGGCTTGCCGTCGAGGTCGAGGTCGCTCGGGCCGACCATGACGTTGTAGGTGTTCCAGCCGCCGCCGACCTGGCCACGGGTGGCGAACGGGTTCGGGGAGGCGCCCGTGTTCTTGTACAGCCACAGCACGCCGGTCTTGTCGCGGGCGATCAGGTCCGGCTTGCCGTCCCCGGTCATGTCACCGGTGCTGATCAGCTCGTTGTAGACGTTCCAGCCGCCGCCGACCCGGACCCGGGTGGCGAACGGGTTCGGGGAGGCGCCCGTGTTCTTGTACAGCCACAGCACGCCGGTCTTGTCGCGGGCGATCAGGTCCGGCCGGCCGTCGGCGTTCATGTCGCGAGCGCCGAGGAGCTTGTCGTAGATGTTCCAGCCGGCGCCGACCCGAAGGCGGCTCGCGAACGGCGCGGAGGGGTTGCCGCTGCCCCGGTAGTACCAGAGCACGCCGTCCTTGTCCCGGGCGACGGCGTCACCGGTGCCGTCGGCACGGAACGCGGTCATCGGGGTGATCGTGTTGTACGCGCCCCAGCCGGGGCCGACCCGGTACCGGTTCAGGAACGCGCCCTTGCCGGTGCCCTGGTACTGCCAGAGGACACCGGAGGCGTCCCGGGCGAGGACGTTGTAGCGGTTGGTGGCGCTGACCGGGGCCTTGGTCGCGACCTCCTTGACGTCTGCGGCCTTCACCCATGCCAGGCGGTGGTTGTAGCGGATCGGGATGAAGACGTTGGTCTTGCCGGCGACCCGGGTGCCGTCGACGTTGAACGCGCTGGAGTAGTAGTCGCCCACCACGGCGTCCCCGGCCTTGGTGTACAGCTGGCCGGCCGGGAGGCTGTACCGCGTCAGCGACGCGTTGTTGCTGCTCTGGATCGGGACACCGGTTCCGGCGTACGCGGCGTCCTCGGGGTAGGCGCGGCCGTAGATCGGGATCGAGGCGGCGCCGTCCTTGGCGGTGATCGCCGTCTTCGCAGCCACGGGGGCCGTGTACTGGCCGCCGGGGTTGTAGAACCAGGCCTTCTTGCCGCCGTACCAGATGGCGGTCCAGTCGGTCCGCGACTCGGCGACGACGTGGCTGCTGCCGGCCGTCACCTTGTTCGCCCAGTTGGAACCCCACTGCCAGCCCGCCGTGAAGTACGGGTCGGTCAGCGCCTTGGTCTGGTCGGCCACGGGCTCCGAGTAGAGGTAGCCGAAGTTGACCGGCAGCGCGACGGTGGTCTTGGTGACGTCCTGGTCACCAACCCTCTCCGTGTACTTCATCTGCTGCTGGTTGGCCGAGGTGAACGGCGGGACGATCTTGACGAGCTGCCCGGCCTGGAGGAGGCCGCCCGCGCCACCGGCGCCGGTGGGGGCGCCGAGCAGCTTCATGAAGTGGTTCCAGTCCCAGAACGGGCCCGCGTCCCAATGGTCCTGGATCTTGTCGTCCAGGATGCTCGGCACCTCGTCGTGGCCGATGATGTGCTCGCGGTCCAGCGGGATGGAGAACTTGGCGGCCAGGTACTTCACGAGGGCCGCGGAGGACTCGTACTCCGGCTCGGTGTACCAGCCGGCGTCGCCCTTGATGGCGTAGCCCTCGTGCTCGACGCCGATCGAGTGCATGTTCAGCGTCTTGTTGCCCGCGTGGAACGCCTCGTTCTTGGTCTCGACCATCTGGGTCACGCGACCGTCGGCACGCACGATGTAGTGCGCGCTCGCCCACTTGCCCGGGGTCTGGAAGACGTTCACGGCAGCGTCGTGGCTGCCCTCGATGTCATGGATGACGATCTGGCGGATGTCGAAGCCACCGGTGCCGTTCGCGGTGCGGCTCGCGATGTTGTAGTTGCCGTCGTTCTCGGAGTACAAGGCGGGGGTGAAGGTACAGGCCACGGTGGTCGGGCACTCGGCCGTCGGGGTCGCGGTCGTGCTCGCGAAGCCCGCCGCCAGCGGTACGTTCGCCGGCTTGACCGGCTCCACCGACGGGTTCGCCGGCAGGACGACCTGCTCGCCGTCGGCCGTGAGCTCCTGCTCACCCGTCTTGATCGACTCGAAGACGCGCTGGGCGAAGAGGTCGGCGCCCTTGCGGTCGGACTGGCTGTAGCGGGCCACGGCCGGGTACCAGGCGCCCGGGTCGTCGGACAGCTCGGCACCGGCCTGCTTCTGGTACTCGGCGAGAAGTGCCGCACCGGCCCGGATCGAAGCGGCCGAGTCCTTCTGGACGGAGTCCGTCGAGCCGTCGATCAGCTCGGCGGCCTTGTCCAGGGTGTGCAGCTTCGGGTCGTCGGTGTCGACCGTCGTCTCGGGGACGGGCGCGAGCGCCTTCTTCTTGTCGATCTTCTTGTCGATCGACGGGTCGCCGGTGCCGTTCACGAGGTGATGGAGGAGGTCCTCGCTCGCGTCGGCCTCGATGTCCTCCGGGTCGACCTTCGTCAGCCCCATCACGTTGTACGCGCCGGTCGTGCTCGGCTGCCCGTCGTGCGACTCCCAGCGCGTCTGGCGGTACGACACCGCCATCAGCACGCTCTGCGGCACGTCGAACTCGCGCGCCGCGTTTGCGAACTGCGACTGGAGGGAAGAGTCCCCAGCGGCCGGCTTCGCGTCCGCCGCGCCGAGGAGGCCCGGCGAGGCGACCGCGAGGGTGCCGATCGTGGCCGTGGCGACGACCGCGGCCGCCGCTCCGTACATGAGTCGTTTCTTGTTGCGGTCCCTGCGGTGCCTCTGGGTCACGCCCACCCCTGTGAATCGACTGTCTACTTGTTAAACGGGCCAGAGGGTAACACCACCCGAAGGCGTGAAGATCGTCGACCGACATTTCGGGCGCGCGTCTCAGCCATTGGGCAGGGGGACGAGATCGGGCGAAGGACCCCGTAGTGTTGTGCGCGTGACCGTGAACGCTGATACCCACGCCGTCGCCAAGGCGACCTGGCGAGACCTGCCCGCGGCGCAGCAGCCGGAGTACCCCGATGCCGAGGCCCTGCGCGATGTGATCGCGGACCTCGAGTCGTATCCTCCGCTCGTTTTCGCCGGCGAGTGTGACCAGCTGCGTGCCCGGATGGGAGCCGTCGCCCGTGGCGAGGCGTTCCTGCTCCAGGGCGGCGACTGTGCCGAGGCGTTCGACGCCGTGTCCGCCGACCACATCCGGGCCAAGCTCAAGACGCTGCTCCAGATGAGCGCCGTCCTCACCTACGCCGCCTCCGTTCCCGTGGTGAAGGTCGGCCGCATCGCCGGCCAGTACTCGAAGCCCCGCTCCAAGGGGACCGAGACCCGTGACGGCGTGACCCTGCCGACGTACCGCGGCGACTCGGTCAACGGCTTCGGCTTCGACGAGAAGTCCCGCATCCCGGACCCCGAGCGCCTGAAGCGGATGTACAACGCCTCCGCCTCCACGCTCAACCTGGTGCGTGCCTTCACCACCGGTGGCTACGCCGACCTGCGCCAGGTGCACGCCTGGAACCAGGACTTCGTGAAGTCGTCCCCCTCGGGTCAGCGCTACGAGCAGCTGGCGCGGGAGATCGACAACGCGCTGAACTTCATGAAGGCCTGTGGCACCGACCCGGCCGAGTTCAAGGCCGTCGAGTTCTACGCCTCCCACGAGGCGCTGCTGCTCGACTACGAGGGCGCCCTGACCCGTACGGACTCGCGCACCGGCAAGCTGTACGACACCTCCGGCCACATGGTCTGGGTCGGCGAGCGCACCCGCCAGCTCGACCACGCCCACATCGAGTTCGCGGCGCGGATCGCGAACCCGATCGGCATCAAGCTGGGCCCGACCACCTCGGTGGACGAGGCGCTGACGTACATCGACCGGCTCGACCCGGACCGCGAGGCCGGCCGCCTGACCTTCATCGTCCGCATGGGCGCCGACAAGGTCCGCGACAAGCTCCCCGAGCTCGTCGAGAAGGTCACCGCCTCGGGCGCGGTCGTCGCCTGGGTCACCGACCCGATGCACGGCAACACCTTCGAGGCCGCCTCCGGCCACAAGACGCGCCGTTTCGACGACGTGCTCGACGAGGTCAAGGGCTTCTTCGAGGTCCACAAGGCGCTGGGCACCCACCCGGGCGGCATCCACGTCGAGCTCACCGGTGACGACGTCACCGAGTGCGTGGGCGGCGGCGACGAGATCTTCGTCGACGACCTGCACCAGCGCTACGAGACGGCCTGCGACCCGCGCCTCAACCGCAGCCAGTCGCTCGACCTGGCGTTCCTCGTCGCGGAGATGTACCGGGACCAGTGAGCGTGATCAGTACGTAGGTACCTACGACGATGGGGCGCGGATCCATGTGATCCGCGCCCCATCGTCGTATCCAGGGCTTTTGAGGCTCGGGACCGCCGGGTAAGGTTAGGTTAGCCTTATCGATCTCGGCGGGAGGTGAACCGCGTGTACGTCTGCTCATGCTTCGGTGTCACGGAGAAGCAGGTCAAGGACCACGCCGACGCGGGCGCCTGCACGCCCCGCCAGATCGCCTCGGCCTGCAAGGCCGGAACGGACTGCGGTTCCTGCGTCCGCCGCATCCAGGCCATCCTCGGGCGCGGCAACTGCCCGAGGCGCGAGCTTCTGAACCAGGGCATGCCCGCCCTGGCCTCTGACGCGGTCGAGCCCGAGGGGCTCTCCGAGGCCGCCTGAGCCGCCCGTACCTAGCTGGGCTGTTCGATCAGCGTCGAGATGTAGAGCGCCTCGCCCAGGGACTCGATCAGCTCCAGCTGCGTGTCCAGGTAGTCGATGTGGTGCTCCTCGTCGGCGAGGATCTCCTCGAAGAGGTTGGCGGACGTGACGTCCCCCTTGGCGCGCATGACCTCGATCCCGCGCTTGAGGCGGTCGATGGCCTCCACCTCGACCTGGCGGTCCGCCTGGAACATCTCGGTGATCGTCTGGCCGACCCGTACATGGAAGAGACGCTGGTAGTTGGGCAGGCCGTCGAGCATCAGAATGCGCTCGGTCAGCTTGTCCGCGTGCTTCATCTCGTCGATGGACTCTTCACGGGTGTACTTGGCGAGCTTCGTCCACCCCTTGTTGTCCTGGATGCGGTAGTGCAGCCAGTACTGGTTGATGGCCGTCAGTTCGCCGGTCAGCTGCTCGTTGAGGAACTCGAGGACCTCGGGGTCGCCCTGCATCGCAGAGGCTCCTTCCACTTCCACGTTGCGTGTCCGTACCGTCACTGGGCAGGATGGCCGCATCCTCGCACCCCGAATGGGGGGCGTCCAGTAAGTGCAGGCTTAGTGGGAGTTGCCCGAATCTCGGACGGGGGGAGGTTGGCTGGTCATGACCACCCCTCGCCGTCTGTCACCATGGATGACATGGGTCAGCCGGAGAGCGGAGAACGCCGGGAAGGGGAAGCGGGGGGGCCGGATCGTTCGCCGGACCTCCCGCCGGGTCAGCGGCTGCAGCGCGGCTGGCCGGTCACCCACTACGGCCCCGTCCCCAAGTTCAAGCCGGAGCGCTGGGAGTTCCGCGTCTTCGGTGCGACGGCGGACGGTGACAAGCGGTGCTGGAACCACGAGGAGTTCTCGGCCCTGCCGTTCTCCACGGTCGTGTCCGATCTGCATTGCGTGACGAAATTCAGCATGCTCGGGGCCGAATGGGGTGGGGTGCGCGCCCGGACCATCCTCGAACTGGCTCCGCCGGCGCCGCAGGTCACGCACGTGATGGTGTGGGCCGAGTACGGCTACAGCGCCAACATGCGGCTCTCCGACTTCGCCGCGGACCGCACGATCTTCGCCACGCACAAGGGCGGCGAGCTGCTCACCGCCGAGCACGGCTTCCCGCTGCGGCTCGTCGTCCCGCACCTGTACGCCTGGAAGGGGCCCAAGTGGGTCCGGGGCGTGGAGTACATGGCCGCCGACCGCCGCGGCTTCTGGGAGGAGCGCGGCTACCACAACCTCGGTGACCCGTGGACGGAGCAGCGCTACTCGTACCAGGAGGAACCGGGCGACGGCCCGGAGCTGTAGCGCTCCGGACCGTCCTGGGGCGTCTCCCGGTCCGTTCGGTCAGTGGTGGTACTGGTGGACCACCGCGTGGCCCTTGCCGCGGCCGATCATCCACTTGTTCACCGGCGTGGTGATCACGAACGCGGCGGCGAGCGCGATGGCGAGCACGATCCAGAAGAACGGCTCGTCGAGGTGCGCGTCCATGGCGCCCGGCCAGAGGGCGATGATGCCGTTGTCGATGATCTCCATGACCAGGATGGAGAGGGTGTCGGCGGCGAGCGCGACCTTGAAGGCCGTCTTGAAGTCGACGCCGGCGGACAGGATGCCGCGCAGGGTGAGCGCGTAGCCGAAGAAGAACGCCAGGATGATCGCGAGGATCATCGTCTGCAGGTTGCCCCAGCCGAGCGCCGTGCCGATGACCATGCCGAGGATCTCGCCGATGGCGCAGCCGGTGAGGCAGTGCAGCGTGGCCTTGGCGGCCATGGCCCAGGAGACCTCGCCGTCCGCGCGGTGGTGACCGTGGTGCTCGTGGTGGTCCTGGTGCTCGGCGTGGTCCTGGTGTGCAGCGTGGCTCTGGTGCTCGCTGTGGTCGTGATGCGTGTGCGCGTCGTGCTGCATGAGTGCCCCCCAAGGTCGGGTAGCGGTTCCTGCCGTTGCAAGAACCGTATACCCCCCTGGGGTATTCCTCAACAGGAAACCCGTGCCCCCGCTCAGTCGCGCAGCTTCTTCAGGAGTTCCACGTCGGCCACGTGTCCCTCCGTGCCGCCCGGGGTCTCGATGATCAGCGGCACCCCGTCCGTCGCCGGGTGGCGCAGCAGCGCGCGGAAGGCGTCCTCGCCGATGTGACCGGCGCCGATGTTGGCGTGGCGGTCCTTGTGGGCGCCCACGACGTCCTTCGAGTCGTTGGCGTGGATCAGCTTCAGCCGGCCCTCGCCGACGGTCGCCACCAGCTCGTCGAGCGTCCGTACCGCGCCGCCCGGCTCCGCGAGGTCGTGGCCCGCCGCGAAGATGTGGCAGGTGTCGAGGCAGATGCCGAGCCTGGGGTGGCGGTCGAGGGCGTCGAAGTACGGGCCGAAGTCCTCCGCGCGCGAGCAGAGGGAGAAGCCCTGGCCGGCCGTCGACTCCAGGAGGAGGTACGGGTCGTCCTCGTGCGTCAGCTCGTCGAGGAGCGGCAGCATCCGCTCCCGCACCTGCGCGAGGGCCACCTCGCGGGGGCGGCCCGCGGTCGCCGAGCCGGTGTGCACCACGACGCCCTTCGCGCCGATCTCGCGGCCCCGGCGCAGCGAGTGCCGCAGCGACTCGACCGACTTCTCCACGGTGGCCTCGGTGTGCGAGCCGAAGTTGATCAGATACGGGGCGTGGACCCAGGCCGAGATCGACCCGGCCTCGCACTCGGCCCGGAACCGCTCGTCCTGGGCCGGATTGCCGACCGGGGTGGCCCAGCCGCGCGGGTTGGCGACGAAGACCTGCACGGTCTCGGCGCCGAGCACGCGGGCGTAGGCGAGGCCGGTCGTGGCGAGGCCACCGGCCACGGGGACGTGACCGCCGACGGGGTTGCGCATGAGTCTCTAGAGTCCCTTGATCGTGATGGTGACGGTGGAGCCCTCGGGGGCGGTGGAGCCGCCCTCCACGGACTGGCTCGCGACCGTGTTGCCGAGGAAGGGGAAGGACTTCTTGACCTCCACCTCGAAGCCCGCGTCCTCCAGCGCCGTACGGGCGTCGTCCGTGGACTCGCCCGTGACGTCCGGGACCTCGACCAGCTTCGGCCCCTTGGAGACGGTGAGGGTGATCGTGTCGCCCTCGGCGGCCCGGCTGCCCTCGGCGAGGGACTGGGCGGCGACCGTGCCGGCGTCCTCCGGGGAGTTGATCCGCTCCGGCGCGACCCGCACGGTGAGGCCGGCCTCCTGGAGCGTGGCCGTGGCGTCGGCGACGGTCTCGCCGGTGGCGTCGGGCACGTCGATCGGCGAGCCCTTGCTGACCACCAGGGCGACGGCCGAGTCGGGGCGGCGCTCGGTGCCGGGCTCGGGGTCGGAGCCGATCACGGCGCCCTGGGCGACGGAGTCGCTGAACTCCCTGGTGATCACCCCGGGGGCCAGGCCCTCCTCCTTGAGGAGGCGCTTGGCCTCGGGGAGCGGCTTGTTCCTGAGGTTGGGCACCTTCACGATCTCGGGGCCGCGGGAGAGCGTCAGGACGACCGTGGCGTTGCCCCGGACGCGTTCGCCGGGGGCGGGGTCGACGGCCATGACCGCGCCGCGCTCGTACACGTCGCTGAAGGCACGTTTCGTCGTGCCGACGTCCAGGCCTGCGTCCTTGATCCGCTGTGTCGCGTTGGCCTCGGTCTGGCCGAGGACGGCCGGTACGCGGGTGAACTGGCCGGAATTGATGTACCAGACACCGGTGCCGAGGCCGAGCGCGAGCAGGACCCCGAGGACGATGAGGAGAGGGCCGCGGGGCGCGCGGAGACCACGCGCAGCGCGCCGGCGGGGGCCCGCCGGGGGAGCCTCCGGGGCGGGCAGCCGGTTCGTGTGCTCCACCTGCTGGACCTGCGGGAGGTCCGCCTCGGCCGGTACGGCGCGGGCGATCACGCTGGTCCGGTCGTCGGCGGTGTCCCGGGCCGCGGAGCGCGCCTGCGGCGGCACGGCGTCCAGCTGCTCGTCGGTGAGGACGGCGCGGGCCTCCCGGAGCAGGGCGAGCAGCGCGACGGCGTCGTACGGGCGGACCTCGGGGGTGCGGGCCGTGGCGGCCGCGACCAGCTCGTCCAGCTCCAGGGCGAGCCCGGGGACGGTGGCGGACGGAGCGGGCACGTCCGTGTGGAGGTGCTGGTAGAGGACCTGGGCGGGGGTGTCGCCCGCGTGGGGCTTGCCGCCGGTCAGCATCTCGTACAGCACGACGCCGCAGGCGTACACGTCGGCGCGGGTGTCGGCCGTGCCGTGCTCGATCTGCTCCGGTGCGAGGTACGAGACCGTGCCGAGGACCGAGCCGGTGGTGGCGGTCGCCGAGCCCACGGCCCGTACGAGACCGAAATCGGCCACCTTCACCCGGCCGTCGTCCCCTATCAGGACGTTCTCCGGCTTCATGTCGCGGTGCACGAATCCGGCCCGGTGCGCGGCGCCCAGCGCGGCGAGGACGGGCTCCAGGATGTCGAGCGCGGCGCGGGGCGCGAGGGCGCCGCGCTCGCGCAGGACGTCACGGAGGGTGCAGCCGGCGACGTACTCCATCGCCAGATAGACGTACGCGCCCTCGGCGCCCTGGTCGAAGACGCCGACCACGTTCGGGTGGTCGAGCCGGGCGACGGACTTCGCCTCGCGGATGAAGCGCTCGACGAAGGCGGCGTCCGTCGCGAGGGCGGGGTGCATCACCTTGAGCGCGAGGACGCGGTCGAGGCGGGTGTCGACGGCCCGGTAGACCGTGGCCATCCCGCCGACGGCGATGCGCGCGTCGACGCGGTAGCGGCCGTCGAGCAGCCGCCCGACGAGGGGGTCCTGAAGGGTCGTGTCCACGGCGTCGAGTCTACGAGCCGTGGACACGGCCCCCGCGCGGCTGCCCCGGTACTGCAGCGCAGCTGTGACGAGCGCCCCAGCAGGCCGTCTAGAACGCGGGGCGCTCCGGGTCCAGGTGCGGGCGGCCCTCCACGGGGGAGGACGCCTCCGCGAAGTGGCGGCGGGGAATGCGGCCCGCCCGGTGCGCGAGCCGGCCCGCCTCCACCGCGTGCCGCATCGCCGAGGCCATGAGCACCGGCTCCTGCGCCCGCGTCACCGCCGAGGCCAGCATCACCGCCGCGCACCCCAGCTCCATCGCGAGTGCCGCGTCCGATGCCGTGCCCGCCCCGGCGTCGAGGATCACCGGCACCCCCGCCCGCTCCGCGATCAGCTGGAAGTTGTGCGGGTTGCGGATGCCGAGCCCCGAGCCGATCGGGGAGCCGAGCGGCATGATCGCCGCGCACCCCACGTCCTCCAGCTTCCGCGCGAGGACCGGGTCGTCGTTCGTGTACGGCAGGACGGTGAAGCCCTCGTCGACCAGCGTCTCGGCCGCGTCGAGGAGCTCCACCCCGTCCGGCAGCAGCGTCCGCTCGTCGGCGACGACCTCCAGCTTGATCCAGTCGGTGCCGAGCGCCTCCCGGGCGAGCCGGGCGGTGAGGACCGCCTCGCCCGCCGTGAAACAGCCCGCCGTGTTGGGCAGGACCCGGATGCCGAGCCGCTCCAGGACGGAGAGGACCGAGCCCTGGACCGTCGGGTCGAGCCGCCGCATCGCGACGGTGGTCAGCTCGGTGCCGCTGGCGATCAGCGAGCGCTCCAGGACGTCGAGGCTCGGCGCGCCGCCGGTGCCCATGATCAGGCGCGAGGAGAACTCCGTACCGCCGAGGACGAACAGGTCGTCGGACATCGCGCTCAGCCTCCCTGCACCGCGGTCAGGACCTCCACCCGGTCGCCCTCGCCGAGCAGCGTCGCCGCCCACTCGCCGCGCGGGACGACCGTCTCGTTGACGGCCGCGGCCACCCCGGTCGGGGCCGTGCTCAGGGTCGAGACGAGGGCGTCGAGGGAGACGGGGCCGGTGAGCTCGCGGGGTTCTCCGTTCACGGACACGTTCATGCGGGAAGCTCCAGACGTACTGGGGAGAAACGGCGGGGGGTGAAGGCACGGGCCTCGTCGGGGAGGACGCCCGTGGTGAGCACCTCCGCCATGACGTCGCCGGTGACGGGGGTGAGCAGCACCCCGTTGCGGTAGTGGCCGGTGGCCAGGTGCAGGCCGGGCAGGATGCTGGGGCCGAGCAGCGGAGCGTTGTCCGGCGACGCGGGGCGCAGTCCGGCCAGCGTCTCGGTGAGCGGCAGCTCGGTGATGCCGGGGACGAGCTCGTGGGCGTCGCGCAGCAGCTCGTACACCCCGCCCGCCGTAACCGTGGTGTCCCAGCCGAGCTCTTCGCTGGTGGCGCCGACGACGAGCTCGCCGTTCTCGCGCGGCACGAGGTAGACGTGGCTGCCGCGGACGACGGCGCGGACGGTACGGGAGAGGAAGGGGGCGTACGGGGCGGGCACCCGCAGCCGCAGGACCTGGCCCTTCACGGGGCGGACCGGCGGCAGCACCTCGTCGGGCACGCCCGCGAGCCGCCCGCTCAGACTGCCCGCGGCGAGGACGACCTGGTCGGCCGTCAGCTCCTCGCCGCCGGCGAGGACGACCCCGCGCGCCCGGTCGCCCGCGACCGTCAGACGCTCCGCGAGGACGCGGTGGAAGACCACCCCGGCCCGCTCGCAGGCGACGAGGAGCGCGGCGGCCAGCCGGCGCGGGTCGACCTGGTGGTCGCCGTCCACGCGCAGCCCGCCGCGCACCCCGGGGGCGAGCATCGGTTCGAGGCGGCGGCACTCGCGCCCGCTGAGCCACTCCGAGGTGAGGCCGCAGCGGGTCTGGAGGGCGTGGAGTTCGCGCAGGTGGGCCCGGTCGTCGGCGTCGAGGGCGACGGCGAGGGTGCCGCAGGCGCGGTGGCCGACGTCGTGGCCGGTGGACTCCTCCAGCTCGGCGACGAAGGCGGGATAGCGGGCGGCGGAGGCGAGATTGAGCCCGAGCAGGGTCTCCTCGCCGTAGTGGAGTTCGGTGACGGCGGCGAGCATCCCGGCCGCGACCCGCGCGGCGCCGCCGCCCGGTTCCGGGTCGACCACGGTGGTGCGCAGCCCGCGCTGCGCGGCCCGCCAGGCCGTGACCAGGCCGATGATGCCGCCCCCGACCACGAGGACATCGGAAGAACGCATGGGCGTCCAGCCCCTCCCTTCGCCGGCATGACCCGGATCAGGTTCGTACGGTCGGAGGCCGCCCAGCCTCCCTCTCAGCCCGGTGCGTCCGGGCTCCCGCGAGTGCTTTACGCCCGCCAGACTAGCCGCAGCCCCGGTGCGGTCCCAGGCCCCTCCCTTCCTGACGGATCGTCAGATGCGTAAGGTGGTCGGGTGAGCGAGCAGAAGCAGGCCCAGCAGCAGGTCGTGATCGTCGGAGCCGGGATGGCGGGCGTGCAGACCGCCGTCGCCCTGCGCGAACTGGGCTTCACCGGCCCCGTGACCCTCATCGGGGCCGAGCCCCACCAGCCCTACGACCGGCCCCCGCTCTCCAAGGCGATCCTGCTCGGCAAGGCCGAGGACTCCGCCTTCGACGTCGACTTCGAGGCCCTCGACATCGAACTCCGCCTCGGCCTCGACGTCACCGGGCTCCGCGCCGCCGACCACGAGATCGACACCGAGGCCGGGCCCGTCCCGTACGGCGTCCTGGTCGTCGCCACCGGCGCCCACCCGATCACCCTGCCCGGCGCCGAGGGCGTCCCCGGCGTCCACCTCCTGCGCACCCTCGACGACGCCGTGCGCCTCGGCCCCGTCCTGGAGCGGCGCCACACCGTCGTGGTCGTCGGCGCGGGCTGGATCGGCGCCGAGTTCGCCACCGCCGCGCGCGAGGCGGGCTGCGCCGTCACCGTCGTCGAGGCGGCCGACCGCCCCCTCGCCGGGGCCCTGCCCGCCGAGGTCGCCGCCCCCATGGCCGGCTGGTACGGGGCGAGCGGCGCCGAACTCCTCACCCACGCGCGCGTGGACACCGTCCTGCCCGGCCGGGTCGTCCTCGCCGACGGCCGCGAGCTGCCCGCCGACGCCGTCGTCGTCGGCATCGGCGCCCGCCCCGCCACCGGCTGGCTCGCCGGCTCCGGCATCGCCCTCGACCCGAGCGGCGCCGTCACGGCCGACGAGCGGCTGCGCACCTCCCTGCCCGACGTGTACGCCGTCGGCGACTGCGCCTCCTACCCCTCCGCCCGCTACGGCGAGCGGCTCCTCGTCCACCACTGGGACAACGCGCTCCAGGGCCCGCGCACGGTCGCCGCGACGATCACCGGCGCCGCCACCGGACCGTACGACCCGGTGCCGTACTTCTGGTCCGAGCAGTTCGGCCGGTTCGTCCAGTACGCCGGGCACCACGCGGACGCCGACGAGCTCCTGTGGCGCGGCGACCCGGCGGACGCGACCTGGTCCGTGCTCTGGCTGCGCGCCGGGGTCCCGGTGGCCCTCCTCGCCGTCGGCCGCCCCCGCGACCTGGCCCAGGGCCGCAAGCTCATCGAGGCGGCCACCCCGGTCGACCCGGAGCGCGCCGCCGACCCGTCCGTCCCCCTGAAGGCGGCAGTCCGGTAGGGCCCGGGTACCGACTGTCGGTCCGGGATGGCAGGCTTGTCCCGTGACCGAGATTGACGTAAAGATCGATGCGCTCGTCCCCGCCTGGCTCTACGTGCCCGACATCGCGGAGATGCTCGATGTCGAGGTGACACGCGTGCGGCAGCTGATCAAGGAAGGTCAGCTCCTCGCCGTGCGCCGTGGAGAGAACAACGCCCTGCAGATCCCCGCCGCCTTCATCCAGGGCGACGCGATCGTCAAGGGCCTCGTCGGGCTCCTGACCGTCCTGCGGGACGACGGCTTCACCGACGAAGAGATGCTGGAGTGGCTCTTCACTCCGGACGAGAGCCTGCCGGGCACGCCCGCGCAGGCGCTCAACGAGAATCGCGGCACGGAGGTGAAGCGCCGCGCCCAGGCGCTCGCCCTCTGACGCCCGCACGTACCGAGGACACCACCAGCGGGTGTCGCGGCGACCGGCCCCTCGCGGGCCGGCCGCCGCGGCGCCGGCGACACCGACGGGGGGAACCCACCCATGCCCACGCCTCGTGAGCGGCTTGCCGACGCCCGGCTCTATCTGTGCACCGACGCCCGGAAGCGCCAGGGCGACCTGCCCGCCTTCCTCGACGCCGTGCTCTCCTCCGGCGTCGACATCGTGCAGCTCCGCGACAAGGGCATGGAGGCCGGCGAGGAGCTGGAGCACCTCGCCGTCTTCGCCGAGGCCGCCCGCCGGCACGGCAAGCTCCTCGCGGTGAACGACCGGGCCGACGTCGCCCACGCCATCGGCTCCGACGTGCTCCACCTCGGCCAGGGCGACCTGCCCGTGCCCGCCGCCCGCGCGATCCTCGGCGGCGGTGACGACGTGCTGATCGGCCGCTCCTGCCACGCCGAGTCCGAGGCGGCCGCGGCCGCCGTCGAACCGGGCGTGGACTACTTCTGCACCGGGCCCTGCTGGCCCACCCCCACCAAGCCCGGGCGGTACGCGCCGGGGCTCGACCTCGTGCGGTACGCGGCCGGTCTGGCGCAGAACCGCCCCTGGTTCGCCATCGGCGGCATCGACGAGACCAACCTCGACGAGGTCCTGGACGCGGGCGCCCGCCGGATCGTCGTCGTCCGCGCGATCACCGAGGCAGAGGACCCGGCGGCCGCGACCGCCGCCCTCGCCAAGCGGGTCCGGGAGCGCGCGGGAGCCTGAGCGGATCCCGGGCCGTGGGCCGCGGGGCGCCCAGGACGGCGTCCCGCGAGAATGTCCGAAAAATTGTCCACAACGCGGACGCCGTCTACGCGGGTCCTCGTCCCCCGTCTAACCTGCCCGTATGGCCCTAGGTACCGCTTCCGTCCGATCGGACCGCGCACGCACGGTCCGCGAGATCCTCGCCGCCGGCGACACGTCGTACTCCTTCGAGTTCTACGCGCCGCGGACCGCGAAGGGCGAGCAGGTCCTCTGGAACGCGATGCGCCGCGTCGAGGCGGTCGGCCCCAGCTTCGTCTCCGTGACCTACGGCGCCGGCGGCACCACCCGGGGCGGCACGGTCAAGGCCACCCAGAAGATCGCCTCCGACAGCACGCTGACCCCCGTCGCGCACCTCACCGCGGTCGACCACTCCGTCGCCGAACTGCGCAACATCCTCGGCCAGTACGCCGACGCCGGCATCCGCAACATGCTCGCCGTCCGCGGCGACCCGCCGGGCGACCCGCTGGGCGAGTGGGTCGAGCACCCCGAGGGAGTCCGGTACGCCGCCGACCTCGTCCGGCTCATCAAGGAGTCGGGCGACTTCTGCGTCGGCGTCGCGGCCTTCCCCGAGATGCACCCCCGCTCCACCGACTGGGACACGGACATCCGGCACTTCGTGGACAAGTGCCGGGCCGGCGCCGACTACGCGATCACCCAGATGTTCTTCGACCCGGAGAACTATCTGCGGCTGCGCGACAGCGTGGCGAAGGCGGGCTGCGAGACCCCGATCATCCCCGAGGTCATGCCCGTCGTGAACGTGAAGACCCTCGACCGGCTGCCCCAGCTGAGCAACGCCGCCTTCCCGGCGAATGTGAAAGACCGCATCCTCGCCGTCAAGGACGATCCCGCCGCTGTACGCTCCATTGGCATCGAGTTCGCGACGGAGTTCTGCGCGCGTCTGCTCTCCGAGGGTGTCCCCGGACTGCACTTCATCACGCTGAACAGCTCCACCGCGACGCTCGAGATCTACGAGAATCTCGGACTGCACCAGCAGTCGTGACCGGTCGTACCCGCCCCGACCCGCGGCGGTGACCGTGGAGAGGGGCGGCGGGGCATGGGGTGGACGGTCCTCTATATCGCATTCGGCGTGGTGGCGTTGTGGCTGCTGGGGGAGGTGCTCCTCCAGTACAAAGCGCGGCTGCGATGGCGATTGCTGGCCTTCACCGGCTTCCTCGGCGTGGTCCTGGGCGTCCTGCTGCCCTCGGTGGTGGTGATCATCGCGGGCGCGGTCGCCTTCGCCGTCGGCCAGACCTATGTGACGCTCTCCTTCCGCCGCGGCTTCTCCACCGGCTGGGCGATCGGCGGGAACCCGGGCGCGAGCCGTCGCCGCAAGGCGGGCAGCCAGGAGCAGGCCGGGCCCACGCTGGAGGTCACCGAGGTCTCGTACGACGCCGTCGACGCCTACGCCACGGCGGACGGCCACGGCCACGGCCACACCTATGACGACTCCGCCCCCGTCACCGCCGCCGAGACGACCGCGGTCTACGAGCCCCAGCCGCTGCCGGACGAGACCGGCCAGTACGGGGTCTACGACGCGGGTCACCAGAGCACCGGCCACCACGGCACCGGCCACCAGGAGACCGGCCACCACGGCACCGGCCACCAGGACGGCGGCCAGGACACGGGGTACGGCACGGGGTACGCGCCGCAGCAGCCCGCCTACGACCCGTACGCCCCGGCGTACGAGCAGCAGCAGCCGGCCTACGACTACGGTGCGCCCGCCGGGCAGCAGCAGTACGCCGCCTACTCCGACCCGTACATCGGCCCGGGCACGGACGGCCAGCAGTACGGCTCGTACTACGGCGACTCCTACGCCCCCTCGTACACCTACGACACCCCGCCCGGCGGCGTCTGGGTCCCGCAGCAGCGCGACACCGAACAGCCCCCGCAGCAGGCGGCGCCGCAGCCGCAGAGCCCGTACGGCTACGAGCAGTACCCGGACGAGCAGCAGCAGTACCGCTACTGAGCGGGGACGGGCGCGGACGGCCCCGCGGGGCCGCTACTGCGAGCCGCGGAAGTCCGCGCCCTCCACGATCAGCCCCGCCACCAGCGCGCCGGACATGCCCGCGTGGGCGAGCCCGCCGCCCGGGTGGGACCAGCCGCCCGCGAACCAGAGCCCCGGCAGCGGGGAGCGGTTCGCGGCCGGGAGCAGCCGCCCGCGCCCGCCGGCGAGCGCGGGCCCCGGAACCTCAACGGACCCGGTGTCCCGTCGTACGTCCTCCGGGGTGCGGACGTGCCGCCACAGCAGCCGCTCCCGCAGCCCCGGCACCGCCTCGGCGGCCGCCTCGACCATCCGGTCGGCGAAGGCCTCCCAGTCCCGCCCGTCGTGCCCGTCCTGACCGTCGTGCCCGTCCTGCCCGTCCCGCTCCGGGGACGTGCGGACGGTCGCCGTGACCGTCACCGACTCGTGCTCCGCGTCGGGCCGCAGCGCCGGGTCGTCCGGCCGCAGCACCGTCACGGTCGGCCGCTCGCCGGCCGCGTGCACGACCGTGCGGTGGACCGCCGCCGGCTCCCGGGGCCCGCGCAGGGCCAGACAGACCGTCACCCGGCTCGTCCAGGTCGTCTGGTAGTGCGGCCAGTCGTCGCCGTCGCCCCACTCCACGACGTGCTCGTGGTAGAGCGCGGGCACCGGGGCCCCGGAGACCACGTGGTCCGCCTCGACCGTCTCGCCCCCGGCCAGCCGGACGCCGACCGCCCGGCCGTCCTTCTCCAGGACGTCCTCGACGGGCGTGTCGAAGACGAACTCCACGCGCCGCTTCCGGCACCGCTCGTGGACCGCGTCGGCGAGCGCCCGCAGGCCCCCGCCCACGTACCAACTGCCGAAGGTCTGCTCCATGTACGGCAGGACGGCGGCCGCGGCCGGGGCGGTCGCCGGGTCGAAGCCGTACGACCACGCGTACGCGTCGAGGAGGGCGGCGAGCCGGGGATCGCCCAGCTCCCGCGCCCCGACCTGGGCGAGCGTCGTCGTCGGGCGCCGCAGCAGACCGGCCTTGAGCGCCGGGTACGGCTCCCGGGCCAGCGGCGCCGGATCGGTCGGCTGCGGCTCCTCCAGGAGCGGGCGCCGGGTCCGGTCCCAGGCCTCGCGGGCCCGCACCAGGAAGTCGCCCCAGCGTGCCCCCGCGCCCGCGCCGAGCGCCGCGTCCAGGGCGGCGACCGTGCCGGCCCGGGAGGCGTTCGGCAGGTCGACGCGCGTGCCGTCGGCGAAGACGTGACGGCTCGCCGGATCGACCTGGCTCAGCGCGACGCACTCCTCCAGGGGCTCCTTGCCCGTCTTCACGAACAGGTCGCGGTAGACGGCGGGCAGATGCAGCAGCCCCGGGCCGGTGTCGAAGGCGAAGCCCTCGCGCGCGAAGCGGCCGACCGCCCCGCCGTACGTCGCCGTCCGCTCGTACACCGTCACCCGGTGGCCCGCCACGGCCAGTCGGGCCGCCGTCGCCATGGCGCCGAGTCCCGCGCCGATCACCACAATCCGTGCCATGTCAGCGACCCTATCCGGCAGGTCGGACACCGCTCAGAAGTGGTCGGACTCGTCCGGTGGCGGCAGGGTCCTGGCCCGTCTCTCCGCGGTCGCGAGGTGGTTCTCCTCGCGGCGCTGGGACCTGCGGCGCAGGAAGCGCCGGATCCGCTGGGCGAGGAAGAACAGTATGGCCAGGCCGAGGGCGAGCAGCACGGCCGCGATGGTCGCCGCCGCTATGGGGTGGAAGACCGCGAAGGTGACGATCGCGGCCACCCCGAGGTCCTCCGCCAGGCTCAGCGCGACGTTGGAGAACGGTTCCGGCGTGGTGTTGACCGCCATCCTCGTCCCGGCCTTGACGAAGTGGCTCAGGAGGGCCGTCGTGCCGCCGACCGCGCCCGCCGCGAGCTCCGGGATCGAACCGTTCTGACCGGCCAGCAGGGCGCCGACCACGGCCCCCGCGATCGGCCGGATCACGGTGTGGACGGAGTCCCAGGCCGAGTCGACGTACGGAATCTTGTCCGCCACCGCCTCGCACAGGAACAGCACGCCCGCGACGACGAGGACATCGGTGCGCTGCAAGGACTCGGGCACCTCGTCGGTCAGCCCGGTCGCGCCGAAGATGCCGAACAGCAGGACCACCGCGTACGCGTTGATCCCGCTCGCCCAGCCGCTGGTGAACACCAGGGGAAGTACCGACACGCCCGCGATCGTAACCAGGACTGAGTATCCGTACCTAGAGGTCGAGATGAGTAGGTACGCGGATGGGATCCGACCCGCGCGGAAGGGAGAGTGGTGACCACGGAAGGGGCGCGGCTCCGGCACCGCCGGCACGGGGCTGCGGAACGGGGCCGCGCGCCTGCCGACTCCGGGGCACGGGGGATGTGCCACGGGGGTGCACGGGGGTGCACGCGAAGAGGAAGGCCGGTGCGGCGGGGCTCGGGGGGATCGAGCCTTGCCGCACCGGCCTTTTCGCGTGGTGGGGGAGAGCGGTTCGGGTGTATCGCGGGGCCGGGATCGTCCCGCGCTACCGGCCGCCGACCCGGCCGTGCAGCAGGCGTGAGAGCGCCGCGTGCACGTCGTCGAGCGAACGCTCGCTCTGGAAGGCCTGCCAGTCGAGCGCCGCCACGAGCACCATCCCGACCAGCGCCGCCGCCGTCAGCTGGACGTCGATGTCCTCGCTCAGCTCACCGGCCGCGACGCCCTCCCGCAGGACCCCCTCGACCACCGCGACGGCCTCCTGGCGGACCACCAGGAGCGTCGAGTTCCAGGCCCTGTTGGTGCGCCAGAGCTCGGCCACGTACAGCTGTGTGAAGGCCGGGTAGCGGTCGATGAAGACGAGCCCCGCCCGGATCATCGCGTCCAGCGCGTCGACCCGGCTCCCGCCGCGCTCGTCGGTCTCCTCCGCTGCCGCCCGCAGCGAGGCGGTGAGCAGGGAGACCCCGTGGCGCAGCAGCTCCTCGAAGAGCTCGGTCTTGCTCTTGAAGTTGTAGTAGACCGTGCCCTTGGCCACCCCGGCCCGCTCGGCGATCTCGTCCACCGTCGTCGCGGAGAAGCCCTGCTCCGCGATGAGGGTGACGGCCGCCTCGTAGAGCTTCGCGCGCGTGGCCTGGCGTCGGGTGCTGCTGCTGTCCATGGGGTCGATTCTCACAGGTGTCGCGGGTGTCACCGGCCCTGTCTCACAGGGTCAGCTCGGGGTGGAGCCGGTCGAGCGTCCAGACCTGCCGCTTGCGGGCGGAGACGGCGGTCAGGGCCAGGGCGCCCAGGGTGAACGCGGTCAGCACCGCGCAGGCCTGCCACACCGGTTCGATCCCGCCGCCCGTGATCAGCCGGCGCAGCGCCTCGACCACGTAGGTCATCGGCAGGAAGGGGTGGATCGCGTTGAAGAAGCCCGGGCTGGTCTGGACGGGATACGTACCGCCTGCCGAGGTCAGCTGGAGCATCAGCACCGCGAGCACGAGGATCCGGCCCGCCGCACCGAAGCGGGCGTTGAGCCACTGGATGATCGCGGCGAAGCAGCACGTGACCAGGGCGAGGAAGCCGACCGTGCCGGCGGCCCTGGTCATCTGGAGGCCGAGGCCCCAGTGCAGGACCGACATGAGGGCGCCGACCTGGAGGATGCCGATCGCCGCCACCGGCAGCCAGCCCGCCAGCGCGATCCGCCAGGCGGAGCCGCCGGCGGCGAGGGCGCGGCGGTTCAGCGGCTGGATGATCATGTACGCGACCATGGCGCCGACCCAGAGGGAGAGCGGGATGAAGTACGGGGCGAAGCCGGTGCCGTAGTTGGGCGCCTTGTGCAGCGACTGCGAGGCCAGCTGTACCGGGTCGGCCATGACCTCCGTACGCCGGTCGCGGTCCTTCTCGTCGTAGTCGGGGATCTGCTTGACGCCGTCGTGCAGACCGACCGCCAGCGTGCCGGAGCCGTCGGCCAGCTTGAACAGACCGCCGTCGAGCTCGCCCGCGCCCTTCTTGAGCTTGCCCACGCCGGTGTCGAGGTCGGCCGACCCGGTCTTGGCGCCGCTGATGCCGGTGTGCAGCCGGTCCGCGCCCTCGGCGACCTTCTTGGCGCCCGCGTTGAGGTCGTTGATCTTCTTGATGGCGCCCTCGACGTCCTCGTCGAGGTGCGGGGCGCGGACGGCCAGCTCGTCGGCCTGCGTCTTGAGCTTCGCGAGCCGCGCGTCCAGGGTCTTGAGGTCGCCGGTGCTGTCCTTGGTCAGGGTGTGCACGTCGTCGGCGATGGTGGCCACGTCGTTCGCGGAGACCGTGGCCTTCTTGAGCACCCCGCACACCCGGGCGTCGGGCTCCGGGTTCTTCTCGCACTCGTCACGGTGGAGGGCGGCGAGCCCGTCGTCGGCCGCGTGCGCGGCGGCCCGGACGACCGGGGCGCGCTTGACGAGGTCGTCGAGGTTGTTGCGGACGGCCACGATGGAGTCCGAGGCGAGGCGGGCGCTGTCGCGGATCGACCGGCCGTTGTTCGCCAGGTACGGGCGGACCTTGTCGGCGGTGCCGTTCACCTTGTCGGCGAGCTCCTGCGTGCCCTTCGCGACCTTGCGGGAGCCGCTCTCCAGGTCCTTGGCGCCCTTGTCGAGCTTCTTCAGGCCGGCGGCCAGGTCGCCGCTGCCCTCCTTGGCGTCCTTGAGCCCGTTGGCCAGGTCCTTGGAGCCCTTCTTCGCCTTGTCCACACCGTCCTTCAGGTCGTCCGCGCCCTTGGCGGCCTTCGCGGTCGCCTCGTGGATGTCGGAGAAGGAGATGAAGATCTTGTCGAGGAAGGTGCGCGAGGACTTGGTCGAGGCCGCCGTGCGGACCTCGGAGAAGACCGTGCGGGAGATCTGGCCGACGATGTAGTTGTTGGCGTCGTTCGTCCGGACCCGGAGGGCGCCGGTCGCGGGGGAGTCGCCCGAGCTGGAGGCGATCCGCGAGCTGAAGTCGCCGGGCATCGTCAGGGACAGGTAGTACGTCCCGTCCTCGACGCCCTTGCGCGCCTCGGCGTCGCTCACCCGGTGCCACGCGAAGGTGTTGCTCTCCAGGAGCCCCTCGGTGATGTCGTCGCCGGCGTTGATCGTCTTGCCGTCGGCGGTGGCGCCCCGGTCCTCGTTGACGAGGGCGACGGGGATCTTGTCGAGCCTGCTGTACGGGTCCCAGAACGAGTACAGGTACAGGGCGCCGTAGAGCAGGGGCAGCAGCAGGATCGCGACGAGCGCGGCGCGCGGCAGCTTGCCCCTGCCGAAGCGCTTCAGCTCAAGCGCGGCGAGTTTCGGCGAGCGCATCGGTCGCCCCCTCCTCGATGTCGTCCTGGGTGTCGCCGACGGCGACGGCGTCTTCGGTGGCGGGCTCGGCCGCCCCGGGCTCGGGCTCCGGCTCGGACCTGGACTCGGGGTCCGGCTCCGGCTTGGGCTCGGACTCGGGGGCCGGCTCCGGCTCGGGATTCGGCTCTGCGGTCTCGTCCGGCTCCGCGGTCTCGTCCCGCGTCGCGTCCCCGGAGACCGTCGTGATCCGCTGGGCGTCGGCCGGGGCCTCGGCACAGACGGCGAGGACGGTCGTCCCGGCCTCGGCCACCGAGCGCAGCAGCGCCCAGGCCTCGGCCCGGTCGGCGTCCGAGAGCTTGAGGTCCGTGTCGTCCAGGGCGAGCAGCCGGGGCCGGCCGATCAGGGCCAGGGCGACCGAGAGCCGCAGCGCTTCGAGCCGCTCCAGATCCCGTACGGAGGTCCGCTCGCCCTTCGGCAGGGCGGCGAGGTCGAGACCGGAGGCGGCGACGGCCTCGTCGATCCGGGCCCGGGCCTCGGCGGCCCGCTCGGCGGGGCGCCGCAGGAACGCCCGGACGGAACCGTCGAAGCGGCGCTGGAGCAGGGCCCGCTCGCGCAGGTGCTCGGCGACCGTGAAGGCCGGGTCCAGTTCGCTCACGCCGGGCACGTGGCCGAGCGCGCTGAACCGGCGCACCGCGCCCAGCTTGCGGGGGAGTCCCACCCCGCCGACCTCGGCGTGCCCCTCCGTGGCCTTCATGCGGCCGGTGAGGGCGAGCAGGAGGCACGTACGGCCGGAGCCGGACGGACCCTCGATCGCCACCAGCGCGCCCGGCTCGGCCCGGAAGGAGACCTCCCGGAAGGCCCAGCCGCGCGGCCCCTTCAGTCCGAAGCCGTCCGCGACGACGGCGGCGCCGTGCGGCTGCTCCTCTGTCTCCGCTCCCACGGGCCCACCCCCCATTTCCCCATTTTGAACTGACTGGTCAGTGCAAAAGTTACCCCTGGGTAGTGGATCAGGCAAAAGCCCAGGTCAGACGCATTGTCAGTGGGGCCCTTCACGATGGACACATACGGCCACAGCGCCGTCACGCGACGACAGGAGGCACGTCATGGCCAGCCCTTCCGCAGCAGCCGCGCCCCGCCCCCGCCCCGGTGGCCACGCCACCCCCGTGCAGTCCGGACCCGCTTCCGACGTCCACCCCGTCCCGCGCCGAGCCACCGCCCCGCCCGCCGCCCTCGATCTGCTCGCCAAGGCCCGCACCGGACTCGTCGAGGCCGCCGCGCTCGACCGGCCCCACGAGCGGTACGCCACGGCCCACCTCGCCGCCCTGCGGGCCGCCGCCGCCGTGCTCGCCGCCCGGGCCAGGCCCGAGACCGCCCCCCGCCACCGGCAGCGGATAAGGAGCGCCTGGGAGCTGCTTCCCCAGCTCGCGCCCGAGCTGACCGAGTGGAGCGCCCTCTTCGCCTCCGGCGCCCCGCGCCGGGCCCGCGCCGAGGCCGGCATCACGAGCGCGGCGAGCCGGCGCGAGGCCGACGACCTGCTCAGGGACGCCGCCCTCTTCCTGCGCCTGGTCGAGCGGCTGCTCGCCCTCCCGCCGGTGCTGCCCCGCCAGCCGGGGGCCGGACAGACCGACGGATGATCCGAAACGCAGGCCCGAGGCCATAGGGTGGGGAGCGTCCGTACCCGTCACCGAGGAGTCAACAGCCGTGCCGGACCCTTCCCCTGTCTTCGGTCGAGAGGCGTCGTCGCGACCGTCGCGCGCCTCCCTGCGTACCGCCGTCGTCTGGGATGTCCTCAAGGACGCCCTCGACCGCCGGGCCAAGGCCACCGGGAAGGACAGCCTCGACGTCCTCGACACGGGCGGCGGCTCCGGGAACTTCGCCGTACCGGTGGCCCGCCTCGGCCACCGCGTCACCGTCGTCGACCCCAGCCCCAACGCGCTCTTCGCGCTGGAGCGCCGGGCCGCCGAGGCCGGCGTCGCCGACCGGGTCACCGGTGTCCAGGGGGACGTCCGCGGCCTCTTCGACGTGGTCGAGCGCGAGGGGTACGACGTCGTGCTCTGCCACGGCGTCCTGGAGTACGTCGACGACCCCGCCGAAGGCGTGCGGAACGCGGTCGCCGCGCTCCGCCCCGGCGGCAGCCTCAGCCTGCTCGCCGCCGGGCTCGGCGGCGCCGTCCTGGCCCGCGCGCTCGCCGGCCACTTCACCGAGGCGCGGCACGCGCTCACCGACCCGGCCGGGCGCTGGGGCGCGGGCGACCCCGTGCCCCGGCGCTTCACCGCCGAGCAGCTCGCCGAGCTGACCTCGGAGGCCGGACTCGAGATCGGCGCCGTGCACGGCGTCCGGGTCTTCGCCGACCTGGTTCCGGGCGTCCTCGTGGACACCGAGCCGGGCGCCGCGGAGGCTCTGCTCAAGCTGGAGGCCGCGGCCGCGGAGCTGCCCTCCTTCCACGCCATCGCCACCCAGCTGCACGTTCTCGGCGAGAAGCGCGCCTGACGGCCACCGGCACCCGTTCGGCGGAGCGGGCAGCGGGCGCCGATGGAGTACGCCCCAGCCCGCCCGATGTGGGGTTCCGCCCCGTATGATCGGGGGACACCATCCGGCATGACGGAGATGGCACTGGGGAATCAACGCCTCAGCAACCGATCCGCATGGCGGCCCGGATTGGCTATTCGGCATTGTGGGCGGGTTTCACGGGGGCGATTCCCTGCCTATCCTGAAAGGGCCGCAAACCGGTCGCCCCCGCGACCGACGACTAGGAGGACTCCGTGCCGCTCTCGGAGCACGAGCAGCGAATGCTCGAGCAGATGGAGCGAGCGCTGTACGCCGAAGATCCCAAGTTCGCGACAGCGCTCGAGGGAAGCGGACTGCGTACGTACACCCGGCGACGGGTTTACCAGGCAGTCGCCGGCTTCCTTGTGGGTATCGCGCTCCTCATGGCCGGAATGGTCGCACAGCAGATCTGGATCAGCGTGGTGGGATTCCTCGTCATGCTGGGCTGCGCGGTCCTGGCGGTCACCGGATGGCGCAAGGCGCCCAAGCCGGGCGAGCAGCAGGCCAGGGGTGGGACGGCGGCCGGCGGCCGCCAGACCCGGCAGCGACGCTCCACCATGAATCGGATCGAAGAGCGGTGGCAGCGCCGCCGCGACGAACAGCAGGGCGGCGGCCACTGACGGCCCCCTGAGCGGCAGCCCCGCACCCTTACACGACCGAGCCCCGCAGGGGCCCGCGCCTCACAGCGCGACGCCCTGCGGGGCTCGGTCGTGTCCGTGTCCCCAACCCGTGTCGGGGGATACGGGCGGGGCGGGGCGGGGCCGCGGGTGGCGGCCCCGCCCCGCCCGTCAGCCCGCCTCGCGCGGGGTGCGGCGGAAGAGGGACGCCGTCCGGGAGACCAGCGCCTGCCGCCGGAGCGACCACGCCGTCGCCACGGCCGACCAGCGCGCCGAGGCCTCCCAGCGGAGGCGGACGGCCGAGCGCGGGGCCAGCTGGGCCCGCAGGCGCGCCCAGCGGTCGGCGTTCGCGTGGAAACCGGCCCTGATCCGGGTGGCCTCCTCGGCGAGACCCGCGGCCGGCGCGGGCCGGGGCGCGTAGAGCACTTCCTCCACCGCACGGGCCGCGCGGTGCACCGCGTCCGCGGGTTCGCCCGTCAGCTCACCCAGTCGGACCATGCGCGCCGCCGTCTTCCGCGGCGTCATCGACTCGTCCGGCTCGACCCCGTAGTCCCAGGCCGTGTCGGTGATCTCCTGCCAGACCGCGAGCGTCCGCGCCGCGAGCTCCTCCGGACCGCGACCGGCACCCGCACCGAGCCGCCGGGCCCGCACGCGGTTCCGCCAGAGCATCGGGCCGAACGGCAGGGCGAGCACCACGAGCGCTCCGAGGGACAGCAGCACCACCGTCAGCGGATCCGACCCGGAACCGTCCGAGACGTCGCCGCCCACGGCCGCGTCAGGACCGCAGTCGCCGAGCTTCTTCATCTGCGGCGTGCAGCTCTCCGAGGCGCTCGGCGCGGCCGACGGCTGCGCCGAGGAGCTCTGCTCGGGCTGCGCGGGACCCGTGGCCGCGCCCGAAGGCGAGTCCTGCCGGGTGTACGCCGGGGTGGAGCCCCGCGACGGAGTCGGCTCGAACCGCGTCCAGCCCGCCCCGTCGAAGTACAGCTCGGGCCAGGCGTGCGCGTCCCGGATGCCCACCGAGACGGAGCCGTCCGTCTGGGTCGTGCCCGGCATGAAGCCGACCGCCACCCGCGCGGGAATGCCGAGCGAGCGGGCCATCGCCGCCATGGAGAAGGAGAAGTGGACGCAGAAGCCCTCCTTGTCCTTCAGGAAGCGGGAGATCGCCTGCACCCCGGTGCCGGAGCTCACGTCGACGTCGTAGCGGAAGCCCCCCTTCTCGGCGAACCAGTCCTGGAGCTTCACCGCCTTCTCGTAGTCGTTGCGCGCGCCCTTGGTGACCTCCAGGGCCGTCGCCTTCACGTCGGCGGGCAGGGACGCGGGGACCTTCGTGTACTCGGCGCGCAGCTTCTCCGGGGCGGTCCCGGCCGCGGCCAGCTGCCCGGCCGTGGGCTGCACGTCCAGGCTGGAGACCTGGTAGCGGACGCCGCCGGTGGTCTGCTTCTCGTCGCCGACGAGCATCCGGCCGGCGGGTTCGAAGCGCCACTTCCCGCTGATGTCGACCCGGCCGGCCGGGTACGGCATGGGCAGCCAGCGCTGCTCGTACGCCTCGGAGGCGACGAAGTTGGTGGTCACCTCGGTGACCTTGACGTCCTGGCCGAGCCCCTCGGGCCACGGCAGCTGCTTCGGTACGTCCTCGATGGGGCGGACCGAGGACTTCCAGGAGGCCCCGTCGAACTGGTCGAGGGCGACGAGCCGCAGGTACAGGCCGCTCGTGTCGCGGGCGTTGGTCCGGTAGCGGAGGACCTCCCGGTCCTCGGGCTGGCGCAGGTTGTTCTGGAGGGAGACCAGCGGGTTCACGGCGGTGATGGTGCCGCCCTTGCCGGTGCCCGGGCCGCCCTCACCGCTGCCGCCGCCGAACAGGCCGCCGGAGAGACCCGGCAGCGCGAGCGGCACCACCATGGCGACGCCCATCGCGACGACGCCGATCCGGCGGCCGGTACGCGCCGGGGCGAAGGCGGGACCGCCGCTCGCGACCGACGAACCCGGCCGGCCGGAACGCTGGGCGCCGCCGAAGACCCGGCCCCACTGGGAGAGCCGGTCGCGGCCCTCCGCGAGGAGCAGCAGCAGATAGCCGGAGGCCGCCAGGAGGAACCAGAGCCAGCCCGCGCCGCCCCCGGAGAGCCCGGCGGCCACCGAGTACAGGGCGAGCAGCGGAAGACCGGCCGGGGCCGCCCTGCGGAAGGTGACCGCGAGGGCGTCCACGAGGAGCCCGATCGCGACGACCCCGCCGACGAGCATCAGCCGGATGCCCTCGGTGTCCGGCGCCGGGATCGCGTACCGGCCGACGTCCTCGGCGCCCGCCGAGAACAGGTCGGCGGCGTGCGTGAGGGCCTGCGGGCCGGGGATCAGCCAGAGGACCGCCTGCTCCCGGGCGAAGAACAGGGTCAGCGCGAGGACGCCGGCCGCCACCTGCGCGAGCAGGGTCAGCGGCCGGGCCAGCGGCACCCGCCGGGCCAGCGTGCCCACGCCGCTCACCAGGGCGAGGACGAAGGCCGCCGTGAAGATCCAGGTCGCCGGCTTCACCAGCGGGAGCAGCGCCCCGGCCGCCATCAGGGTGGCGCCCCAGGAGGCGAGGGTCAGCCGTGCGCGGCCGCTCATGACCAGCCTCCGTAGGTGTCGGACGCGGATTCCGTACGGGCGCCGGCCGCCTGCTGCCACAGGTCGGCGATCCGTGCCCCGGGCGGCACGGCCAGCGCCGTCCAGCCCGCCTCCCGCAGCTGCCGTACGCGGTTCTCGACCGCCCCGCCGATCGCGCCGCCGGTCAGCCAGGTGCCCGAGTCCAGGACGAAGGCGACGGCCGCGCCGGTCCGCCCGCGCATCCGGGCGGTGAGGGCGGCCTGCTCCTCGTCGAGGTCGCCGAGGAAGGCGATGAGGAGTCCTTCGTTGCCGCCGCGCAGCACGTCGGAGGCGCGGGAGAGCCCGCCGCCTTCGGAGTGGTCGACGATCGCGAGGGTGTCCATCAGCAGGCCGGCCGTGTCGGCCGAGTCCTGCGCCGAGCCGGCGAAGCCGTCGGAGCCCTCGCCGGGCACCGCGCTGCCGGTGTCGGTGAGCAGCCGGACCGCGTAGCCGCGCTCCAGCATGTGGGTCAGGGAGGAAGCGGCGCCGGAGACCGCCCACTCGAAGGCCGAGTCGGGGCCGGTGCCCTGGTAGGCGACCCGGCGGGTGTCGAGGAGCACCGTGCAGCGGGCCCGCTGCGGCTGCTCCTCGCGGCGGACCATCAGCTCGCCGTAGCGGGCGGTGGAGCGCCAGTGCACCCGACGCAGGTCGTCGCCGTGCCGGTACGTGCGCGGGATGACGTCGTCGTCGCCGGCGAGCGCGAGGGAGCGCTGCTGCCCGTCGCCGTACCCCGCGGACTCGCCGGCGAGCTTCACCGGGGGCAGTGCCTCCGTGCGCGGGATGACGGTGAGGGTGTCGTACGCGCTGAAGGAGCGGGTCAGCTCGCACATCCCGAAGGGGTCGTTGAGCCGGAGCTGGAGCGGGCCGAGCGGGAAGCGTCCGCGCAGGTCGGAGCGGACCCGGTAGGACACCTCGCGCCGCCCGCCCGCCTCGACCCGGTCGAGGACGAAGCGCGGGCGGGGGCCCAGCATGTACGGCACGTGGTCCTGGAGCATGAGCAGCCCGGTGGGGAGCTTGGAGACGTTCTCCATCCGGAGCTGGACCCGGGCCTCGGAGCCCGCCTCCACCCGCTGCGGGGTGAGGCGGCGGGAGGCGGCGACCCGGTAGCGCGTGCGGTGCAGCACGAGGACGCAGATCAGCGGCAGGGCGGCGAGGAGCAGCCCGACGCGCAGCAGATCGGCCTGGCCGAGGACGTACGCGCAGACGGCGGCGGCCACCCCGGCGGCGAGGAAGGACCGGCCGCGGGTGGTGAGACCGCCGAAGGCGGCCCGCAGTCCGCCCCGGTCGTCGTCGCCCCGCTGCCCGTCCGGTACGGCAGCGGCTCCCATCACAGCCGCCGGGCGCCGGGCTGCTGCTGGCCGTAGAGCGGTCCGGCGGGCGGGGCCGTGGCCGGGACGGGGGTGCGCTGCAGGATGTCCTGGACGACCTGCTCGGCGGTACGCCGGTTCAGCTGGGCCTGCGCCGTCGGCAGCAGCCGGTGGGCGAGGACGGGGGCGGCGAGCGCCTGGAGGTCGTCCGGCAGGACGTACTCGCGGCCGCTGAGCGCCGCGGAGGCCTTGGCGGCCCGCAGCAGGTGGAGCGTGGCCCGCGGGGAGGCGCCGAGCCGCAGGTCGGCGTGGGTGCGGGTGGCGGCGACGATGTCGACCGCGTACCGGCGGACGGCGTCGGCGACGTGGACCGCGCGCACCGCGTCGATCAGCTTCACGATGTCGTGGGCGTGGGCGACCGGCTGGAGGTCGTCCAGCGGGGACGCCGCACCGTGCACGTCGAGCATCTGGAGCTCGGCCTCGGCGCTCGGGTAGCCGATGGAGACGCGGGCCATGAAGCGGTCGCGCTGGGCCTCGGGCAGCGGGTAGGTGCCCTCCATCTCCACCGGGTTCTGGGTGGCGACGACCATGAACGGGCTGGGCAGCTCGTAGGTCTGGCCGTCGACGGTGACCTGCCGCTCCTCCATGGACTCCAGGAGCGCGGACTGGGTCTTCGGCGAGGCGCGGTTGATCTCGTCGCCGATCACGATCTGCGCGAAGATCGCGCCGGGCTTGAACTCGAACTCCCGGCGCTGCTGGTCGAAGATCGACACGCCCGTGATGTCCGAGGGCAGCAGGTCGGGGGTGAACTGGATGCGGCGCACCGAGCAGTCGATGGACCGCGCCAGCGTCTTGGCGAGCATGGTCTTGCCGACGCCGGGGACATCCTCGATGAGGAGGTGCCCCTCGGCGAGCAGCACGGTCAGAGAAAGCCGTACGACCTCGGGCTTGCCCTCGATCACACTCTCCACCGACCTGCGGACACGCTCCGCGGTCGTGGTCAGATCAGTGAGGCTCGCTCGATCGTCATAGGTCGTCACCCGGCCCTCCTCGGCCTTCCGGAACACGGACACCTGCCCCCGGGAAGATGTTTCGGGGGGTGTCACCCGAGCATTCTTGTTGGCGTGGCCGGGTCGTGTCACTCGCCGGTGGACAAGTGCGGAGGAAGTGCCGGGCTTTGACCCGGTATGCCGGGGCGTCGTCGGCCCGGCGCCCGGGCCGACCCGGCCCGTACGGAGCCGGCTAGGCCGGGTCGATCTCGCGCAGCAGGCCGGTCGTCACGTCGAAGACGAACCCCCGGATGTCGTCGGAGTGCAGCAGGAAGGGGGAGGTCCGCACCCGCTGCATCGACTGCCGGACGTCCTGGTCGACGTCGCGGAAGGCCTCGACGGCCCAGGCCGGACGCTGTCCGACCTCGTCCTCCAGCTCGTGCCGGAAGTCCTCGGTGAGCGACTCGAGACCGCAGTTCGTGTGGTGGACCAGCATGACGCTGCGCGTGCCGAGGGCGCGCTGGCTGATCGTGAGGGACCGGATCACGTCGTCGGTGACCACACCGCCCGCGTTGCGGATGGTGTGACAGTCGCCGAGTTCGAGACCCAGGGCGGCGTGCAGGTCGAGACGGGCGTCCATACAGGCGACGACGGCGACGCGCAGCACGGGCCGCGCGTCCATTCCCGGGTCGGTGAAGTCGGAGGCGTAGCGCTCGTTCGCCTCGACGAGACGGTCGGTGACCGTGCCGGCGGTGCGTATGGCGTCGGCAGAGGGGTGCGCGGATGTCGACATGGTTCCGACGTTAACGGGCACAGGGCCGCCGGTCCTGCTGTGAGAGCGGACAAAGAACGTCAATGAGCCTTGTTGTGAGCTAACCCACAGGTGGGGGAAGCGCGGCCCCGAACGGGTGAGCCGTCCGGAATGTCCCCCGGGTCCGCCGGCTCCGTGCGACGCGCCAGCCGGTTGATTGACCGGCGGGTCCCGTGGACTAAAGTGACGCGAAGTTCACGGAGACATCGAGCGATTTCCGCGGTTTCTCCCCCGTGTGTGCGGCGGTACCTACGGATCGACTCCCTCCCGCTCGCGCTCCTCCCGCTCGCGCGGCAGCCGGTGCGGAGCGAGAGCCCGGCGGTACGTACCACCGCGCCGGATCTGAGAGGGCGCATTGAGCAACGACCGACACGTCCCGGTGATGCTCCAGCGGTGCCTGGACATGTTGGCCCCCGCACTGGAACGCCCCGGCGCGGTCGTCGTCGACTGCACCCTGGGCCTCGGCGGCCACAGCGAGGCCCTGCTCCGGCGCTTCCCCGAGGTGCGGCTCGTCGCCCTCGACCGGGACAAGGAGGCCCTGCGCCTCTCCGGCGAGCGACTCGCCCCCTTCGGAGAGCGCGCCACGCTCGTCCACGCCGTGTACGACGAGCTGCCCGAGGTCCTCGACCGGCTCGGCATCCCCAAGGTGGACGGCGTCCTCTTCGACCTGGGCGTCTCCTCCATGCAGCTGGACGAGGCCGACCGCGGCTTCGCCTACGCGCAGGACGCTCCACTCGACATGCGCATGGACCAGACGACCGGCATCAGTGCGGCCGAGGTCCTCAACACCTACCCGCCCGGCGAGCTGGTCCGCATCCTGCGCGCCTACGGCGAGGAGAAGCAGGCCAAGCGGATCGTCTCCGCGGTCGTGCGCGAACGCGAGAAGGAACCCTTCTCCAACAGCGCCCGGCTCGTCGAACTCATCCGCGACGCCCTGCCCCAGGCGGCCAAGCGCACCGGCGGCAACCCGGCCAAGCGGACCTTCCAGGCCCTGCGCATCGAGGTCAACCGGGAGCTCGACAGCGTCGAGAAGGCGATCCCGGCGGCCGTGAAGGCCCTCGCCGTCGGCGGCCGCGTCGCCGTCCTCTCGTACCAGTCGCTGGAAGACCGCATCGTCAAGCAGGTCTTCGCCGCCGGCGCCACGACCACCGCGCCCCCCGGACTCCCCGTGGTCCCGGAGAAGTACCAGCCGCGCCTCCAGCTGCTCACCCGGGGCGCCGAGCTCCCCACCGAGGAAGAGGTCGCCGAGAACCGGCGCGCCGCGCCCGCCCGGCTCCGCGGCGCGCAGCGCATCCGGGAGGACGTGCTGTGAGCACGGCGAAGGGGCCCCTCAAAGGGCGGGCCGCGCGACTCGGACGGCTCATGCCGTCCGGGCCCAGCTCGGCCGCCCGCACCCCCTTCGTCCTGCTCGTCTTCGTGCTCCTCGGCGGCGGGCTCATCGCCCTCCTCCTGCTGAACTCGGCCCTCAACCAGGGCTCCTTCAAGCTGCGCGAGCTCAAGGACAGGACCACCGAGCTCACCGACGAGGAACAGGCGCTCCAGCGGGACGTGGACGACTACGCGGCCCCCGACGCCCTGGAGCGGCGGGCCCGCGAGCTCGGCATGGTCCCGGGCGGCAGCCCCGCCTTCCTCGGCCCGGACGGCAAGGTGCTCGGCGAGCCCACCGCCGCGGCCTCCCCGACGCCGACGCCCACCCCGAAGGCCCGGACGAAGACCGCGCCGCCCGCCTCCGCCGACTCCCCGAAGCCACCGGCGAACACCAGCACGAACGCGACCGGCACCAGCCCCACCGGCGCGGGTGCCACCGGCCCGGGCCCCACCGGCGGCGACCGGGCACGGACAGCGCCCGGACCCACGCCCTCGGCAACCGCAGCCACCCCCGTACAACCGACCTCCGGCAGGTGACCGAGCAGTGCCCTCCCAGGAGCCCCCCCGCCGCCGCGTGCCCGGACCCGCCAGGCCCGCCCGCCCCCGGCCCGCCTCCGCCGGAGCCCGCCCGTCCCGGCCCGCCTCGCGGCCCGCGCCGCGCCCCGCCGCGAAGCGCTCCGGCCCCCGGCCCCCGGCCCGGAAGCCCCGCGTCATCCGGCTCGGCAGCCCCCGGCCCCGGCTCCGGCTGATCTCCCTCGGCCTGACCCTCGTCATGCTGGTCTTCGTGGTCCGGCTGCTCCAGGTCCAGGCCGTCGACGCCAGCGCGTACGCCGCCAAGGCCGACAAGTACCGCTTCCAGGACTACACGCTCTCCGCCGAGCGGGGCGAGATCACCGACCGCAACGGCGTCGCGCTCGCCGCCAGCGTCGACGCGTACGACATCACCGCCGACCCCAAGCTCTTCACGCCCGAGGAGTCCAAGGTCCCCGACGCGCCCGAGCAGGCCGCGGCCCTCCTCGCCCCGATCCTGGACAAGGAGCCCGCCGAGCTCGCGAAGAAGCTCCGTACCCCCAAGTCCCGCTACACCCTGCTCGCCCGCAAGCAGACCCCGCAGGTCTGGAACCAGCTCAAGGACCTCAAGAAGGTCTACGGGGAGAAGTCGCGCGCCACCGGCGGCACCGGCGTCAATCTGCTCGGCGGCATCCTCAGCGAGCCCAGCACCAAGCGCGTGTACCCGAACGGCGAGCTCGCCGCCGGGATACTGGGGTACGTCAACGCCGAGGGCCGGGGCGCCGGCGGCGTGGAGTCCATGCTCGACCCGGAGCTCGCCGGCAAGGACGGCAAGATCCGCTTCACCGAGTCCGGCGGCCGCCAGGTGCCCACCGCCGGCTCCCAGGGCACCCCCGCCGTCCCCGGCTCCGACATCGAGCTCACCATCGACCGGGACATCCAGTGGGCCGCCCAGCAGGCCATCACCGAGCAGGTGAAGAAGTCCAAGGCCGACCGCGGGTACGTCGTCGTGCAGAACACGAGGACGGGCGAGGTCCTCGCCATGGCCAACGCCCCCGGCTTCGACCCCAACGACCTGTCCGCCGCCAACGCGGCCTCCATGGGCAACGCCGCCCTCCAGGACGCCTACGAGCCCGGCTCCACCAGCAAGGTCATGTCCATGGCCGCCGTCCTGGAGGAGGGCAAGGCGACCCCCGACACCCATGTCACCGTCCCCAACCGGCTCCACCGCGGCGACCGGCTCTTCAAGGACGACATCGACCACAAGACCTGGCACCTGACCCTCAACGGCGTCCTCGCCAAGTCCAGCAACATCGGCACGATCCTCGCCACCGGCCGGCTCGGCGACACCCAGGCCGAGTCCAACCGGGTCCTTCACACCTATCTGCGCAAGTTCGGGATGGGCAGTCCCACCGGTCTGGACTTCCCGGGCGAGACCCCCGGCATCCTCGCCAAGCCCGAGGACTGGTCCACCTCGCAGCAGTACACGATCCCCTTCGGCCAGGGCCTCTCCGTCAGCGCCATGCAGGCCGCCTCCGTGTACTCGACCATCGCCAACGGAGGCGTACGGATCGAACCGACCCTCGTACGCGGCACCAAGGGGCCAGACGGGCGCTTCGCCGCGGCCCCCGCGCCCCAGGAGTCCCGGGTCGTCAGCGAGAAGACCGCCAAGACCCTCGCCCAGATGCTGGAGTCCGTCGTCGACGACCGGGAGGGCACCGGCACCAGGGCCGCGATCCCCGGCTACCGCGTCGCGGGCAAGACCGGCACCGCCAACCGCGTCGACCCCGAACTCGGCCGCTACAAGGGGTACACCGCCTCCTTCGCCGGCTTCGCCCCCGCCGACAACCCTCAGATCACCGTCTACTGCGCCATCCAGAACCCCACCAAGGGCAGCTACTTCGGCGGCCAGATCTGCGGACCCATCTACAAGAAGGTCATGGAGTTCGCCCTCAAGACCCTCCACGTCGCCCCCACGGGCAGCGAGCCCGCCCGACTGCCGGTCTTCTCCGACCGCACCCCGTGACCCTCCGGGAGCACCAGTGACAACGATCACCCCCCATTCCGGGAACCGGAAATCGAACTCCGGCGACGCCCCGGGCTCTTTTGGCCCCGCACAGGGTGCGCCCGGTACGCTCACCGCCGTGCCACACGCTGATCAGTACCGAACCACCCCGCCCCGGCCGCAGCAGGCCCGCCCGACACCCCTGGGCGACCTGGCCGCACAGCTGGGCGTCGACACCCCCGGCGCCGGCCCCGTCTCCATCACGGGCATCACGCACGACTCCCGGGCCGTACGCCCCGGGGACGTGTACGCGGCCCTGCCCGGCGCCCGCGCCCACGGCGCCGACTTCGTCGCCCAGGCCGCCGGACTCGGAGCCGCCGCGGTCCTCACCGACCCGGCGGGCGCCGAGCGCGCCGCCGCGACCGGCCTGCCGGTCCTCGTCGTTGAGAACCCCCGCGGCCGGATGGGCGAGCTCGCCGCCGAGATCTACGGACGGCCCGGCGCCGACCTCCTCCAGATCGGCATCACCGGCACCTCCGGCAAGACCACCACGGCCTACCTCGTCGAGGGCGGCCTGCGCGGCGCCGGACGGAGCACCGGTCTCGTCGGCACCGTCGAGATGCGCATCGGCGACGAACGCATCAAGTCGGAGCGCACCACCCCCGAGGCCACCGACCTCCAGGCGCTCTTCGCCGTCATGCGCGAGCGGGGCGTCGAGGCGGTCGCCATGGAGGTCTCCAGCCACGCCCTCGTGCTCGGCCGGGTCGACGGCTGCGTCTTCGACGTCGCCGTCTTCAACAACCTCAGCCCGGAGCACATGGAGTTCCACTCCGACATGGAGGACTACTTCCGGGCCAAGGCCGCGCTCTTCACCCCCGAGCGCAGCAGGCTCGGCGTCGTGAACCTGGACGACGCGTACGGCCGCAGGCTCGCGAAGGAGGCGACCGTCCCGGTCGTCACCTTCTCCGCCGAGGGCCGCGCGGACGCCGACTGGCGCGCCGAGGACCTCGTCCTCGGCTCCCACGACTCGACGTTCACCGCCGTCGGCCCGCAGGGCGAGCGGATCTCCGCCACCGCCCCGCTGCCCGGCCCGTTCAACGTCGCCAACACCCTCGCCGCGATCGCCACGCTCGCCACCGCGGGCCTGGAGGCGAAGAGCGCCGCCGACGGCATCGCCGCCGTCCCCGGCGTCCCCGGCCGCCTGGAGCGGGTCGAGGCCGGCCAGCCGTACCTCGCGGTCGTCGACTACGCCCACAAGACGGACGCCGTCGAATCGGTCCTGCGCTCCCTGCGCGAGGTCACCGAGGGCAAGCTGCACGTGGTCATCGGCTGCGGCGGCGACCGGGACACCACCAAGCGCGGCCCGATGGGCGCCGCGACGGCCCGGCTCGCCGACACCGCCGTCCTGACCTCCGACAACCCCCGCTCCGAGGATCCGCTCGTGATCCTCTCCGCGATGCTCGCGGGCGCCGCGGAGGTCCCCGCGCAGGAGCGCGGCGAGGTCCTCGTCCTCGCCGACCGCGCCGCCGCCATCGCCGCCGCCGTGGCCCGCGCGCAGCCAGGGGACACCGTCCTCGTCGCGGGCAAGGGCCACGAGCAGGGCCAGGAGATCGCCGGGGTCGTACGCCCCTTCGACGACCGCCAGGTCCTCCGCGCGGCGATCCTCGAACAGCACGGCCGGGTCGCCCTGGGGGGCGGCAAGGACACAGACAGCCACCCGAACAGTCAGGGATGAAGCAGTGATCGCCCTCTCCCTCGCCGAGATCGCCGAAATCGTCGGCGGGCAGCCGCACGACATACCGGATCAGGCCGCCCGGGTCGCCGGGCCCGTCGTCATCGACTCCCGCGAGGTGCGGCCCGGCAGCCTCTTCGTCGCCTTCGCCGGTGAGCACGTCGACGGCCACGACTACGCGGAGCGCGCCGTCGAGGCGGGCGCGGCGGCCGTGCTCGCCGCCCGGCCCGTCGGCGTCCCCGCGATCGTCGTGGACGACGTGCAGACCGCGCTGGGGGCCCTCGCCCGCGCGGTCGTCGAACGGCTCGGCACCGACGTCGTCGCCCTCACCGGCTCCGCCGGCAAGACCTCCACGAAGGACCTGATCGCCCAGGTCCTCGACCGGCACGCGCCCACCGTGTGGACGCCGGGCTCCCTCAACAACGAGATCGGCCTGCCGCTCACCGCGCTCCGCGCGAGCGACGAGACCCGGCACCTCGTCCTGGAGATGGGCGCCCGCGGCATCGGGCACATCCGGTACCTCACCGGCCTCACCCCGCCCCGCATCGGCCTCGTCCTCAACGTGGGCACCGCCCACATCGGCGAGTTCGGCGGCCGTGAGCAGATCGCCGAGGCCAAGGGCGAGCTCGTCGAGGCCCTGCCGTCCGCCGAGGAGGGCGGGATCGCGGTCCTCAACGCCGACGATCCCCTCGTCCGCGCGATGGCGAGCCGCACCAAGGCCCGCGTGATCCTCTTCGGCGAAGCGGACGAAGCGGCCGTACGGGCCGAGAACGTCCTCCTCACAGAGAACGGACAGCCTTCTTTCAGGCTTCACACACCCACCGGGTGCAGCGACGTGACCTTGCGCCTGTACGGTGAGCACCACGTGTCGAACGCGCTCGCCGCGGCCGCCGTCGCGCACGAGCTGGGCATGCCTGTCGAAGAGATCGCCACCGCGCTCTCCGAGGCCGGCACCCTGTCGCGCTGGCGCATGGAGGTCACCGAGCGTCCGGACGGCGTGACGATCGTCAACGACGCCTACAACGCGAACCCCGAGTCCATGCGAGCCGCCCTGCGCGCGCTCGCGTCCATGGGGCGGGCCGCACAGGCCCGAGGGGCTCGTACGTGGGCGGTGCTCGGCAAGATGGCCGAGCTCGGTGACGCATCGCTCGTCGAGCACGACGCGGTCGGACGGCTCGCCGTCCGGCTCAACGTCAGCAAGCTCGTCGCGGTCGGGGACAGGGAAGCGTCCTGGCTGCAACTGGGCGCATATAACGAGGGTTCGTGGGGTGAGGAGTCGGTGCACGTGTCCGACGCGCAGGCGGCTGTCGACCTGTTGCGCAGTGAGCTGCGCCCGGGGGACGTCGTCCTTGTGAAGGCTTCCAGGTCGGTCGGTCTCGAACGGGTCGCGCTGGCCCTCCTCGACACCGAGGGCGAGGTCGCCGGACGATGAGGCAGATCCTCTTCGCGGGGGCCATCGGGCTCTTCCTGACCCTGATCGGTACCCCGCTGCTGATCAAGCTCCTTGCCCGCAAGGGGTACGGGCAGTTCATCCGGGACGACGGCCCGCGCGGCCACGCCGGGAAGAAGGGCACGCCCACCATGGGCGGCATCTCCTTCATCCTGGCCACGCTCATCGCGTACGCCCTGGCCAAGGTCATCACCGGCGAGGACCCGACGTACTCGGGCGTCCTGGTGCTGTTCCTCATGGCCGGCATGGGCCTGGTCGGCTTCCTCGACGACTACATCAAGATCGTCAAGCAGCGTTCGCTGGGCCTGCGGGCCAAGGCGAAGATGGCCGGCCAGCTGATCGTCGGCATCGCCTTCGCGGTGCTGTCGCTGCAGTTCGCGGATCTGCGCGGGCTCACGCCCGCCTCCACGAAGCTCTCCTTCATCACGGACTTCGGCTGGGCCCTCGGCCCGGTGCTGTTCGTGGTCTGGGCGCTCTTCATGATCCTGGCCATGTCCAACGGCGTGAACCTGACGGACGGTCTGGACGGCCTGGCCACCGGCGCCTCGGTGATGGTCTTCGGCGCGTACACCTTCATCGGGCTCTGGCAGTTCCAGGAGTCCTGTGCGAACGCGGTGACGCTGACCAACCCCAACGCCTGTTTCGAGGTGCGCGACCCGCTCGACCTCGCCGTCGTCGCGTCCGCCCTCATGGGCTCCTGCTTCGGCTTCCTGTGGTGGAACACCTCGCCCGCCAAGATCTTCATGGGCGACACCGGCTCGCTGGCCCTCGGCGGCGCGCTGGCCGGTCTCGCCATCTGCTCCCGTACGGAGCTCCTGCTGGCCCTGCTCGGCGGCCTGTTCGTGCTGATCACGATGTCCGTGGTCATCCAGGTCGGTTCGTTCAAGATGACCGGCAAGCGCGTCTTCCGGATGGCGCCACTCCAGCACCACTTCGAACTCAAGGGGTGGTCCGAGGTCCTGGTCGTCGTCCGGTTCTGGATCATCCAGGGCATGTGCGTGATCGTGGGCCTGGGCCTCTTCTACGCGGGATGGGCATCGGAGAAGTGACAGAACAGCTCGACTGGAACGGCAAGAAGGTCACCGTCGCGGGGCTCGGCGTCTCCGGGATTCCGGCCGCCCGGGTGCTGCACGGCCTGGGCGCGGTCGTGACCGTCGTCAACGACGGCGACGACGAGCGCTCCCGGGCGCAGGCCGCCGACCTGGAGGCGGAGGGCGTCACCGTCCGCCTCGGCGACGGGGCCACCCTGCCGACCGGCACCGAGCTGATCGTCACCACCCCCGGCTGGCGGCCCGACAAGCCGCTCTTCGCGGCCGCCGCCGAGGCGGGCGTCGAGGTCTGGGGCGACGTCGAACTGGCCTGGCGCCTGCGCGGCCCCGACGCCGCTCCGTGGCTCGCGGTCACCGGCACCAACGGCAAGACCACGACCGTGCGGATGCTCGCCTCGATCCTGGAGGCGGCCGGTCTGCGGACCGCCGCCGTCGGCAACATCGGGGTCTCGCTCCTCGACGCCGTCCTCGGCGAGGAGCCGTACGACGTGCTCGCTGTCGAGCTCTCCAGCTACCAGCTCCACTGGGCGCCGTCCGTCCGCGTCCACTCGGCCGCCGTCCTCAACCTGGCGCCGGACCACCTCGACTGGCACGGCTCGATGGAGGCGTACGCCGCCGACAAGGGCCGCGTCTACGAGGGCAACCAGGTCGCCTGCGTCTACAACGTCGCCGACAAGGCGACCGAGGACCTGGTCGTCGAGGCCGACGTCGAGGAGGGCTGCCGCGCCATCGGCTTCACCCTCGGCACCCCCGGCCCGTCCGAACTGGGCGTCGTCGAGGGCATCCTCGTCGACCGGGCCTTCGTCGAGAACCGGCAGAAGAACGCCCAGGAACTCGCCGAGGTCGCCGACGTCCAGCCGCCGGCCCCGCACAACATCGCCAACGCGCTCGCCGCGGCCGCCCTCGCCCGCGCCTTCGGCGTCTCCGCGACGGCCGTACGGGACGGGCTGAAGGCCTTCCGGCCGGACCCGCACCGCATCGAACTCGTCGAGGAGATCGAGGGCGTCACGTACGTCGACGACTCCAAGGCCACCAACACCCATGCCGCGGAAGCCTCGTTGGCGGCCTACGACCCGATCGTCTGGATCGCCGGCGGCCTCGCCAAGGGCGCGACCTTCGACGAGCTCGTCCAGAAGTCGGCGAAGCGCTTGCGCGGGGCCGTCCTGATCGGCGCCGACCGCGCGCTGATCCGCGAAGCCCTGGCGCGACACGCCCCGGAAGTACCCGTGGTGGACCTCGGCCGGACCGACACTGGGGCGATGTCCGAGGCGGTCCGGGAGGCGGCCCGGCTGGCCCGCCCGGGGGACACGGTGCTCCTCGCCCCGGCCTGCGCCTCGATGGACATGTTCACCAACTACAACAAGCGGGGCGAGGCCTTCGCGGACGCTGTCCGCGCCCTCGCCACCACCGGGGACGCCTGACCTGACCAGTGGGAGGGTCCGGCCGGACCGGGCACGACTGGAGGGGGCAGCGACCATGCCGAGCAAGATCGCCGGGACACGCCGGCCTTCCGCCGTACGCGGCGGAGGGCGGGCGCCAGCGACCCCGCGGCGACCGCGCGGCGGGGGCGTACGGCGGCTGTACGAGCGGGCGCTGAAGGCCTGGGACCGGCCCCTCACGGCGTACTACGTGATCATCGGTGCCGCCCTGCTCATCACCATGCTCGGCCTGGTGATGGTCTTCTCCGCCTCGATGATCACGGCCCTCCGCTACGACCTGGTGCCCTCCTACTTCTTCCGGAAGCAGTTCTTCGCCGCGCTCCTGGGCACCGGACTGCTCCTGGCCGCCTCCCGGATGCCGGTGAAACTGCACCGGGCGCTCGCCTACCCGATCCTGGTCGGCGCCGTCTTCCTGATGGTGCTCGTGCAGATCCCCGGGATAGGGCACTCGGTCAACGGCAACCAGAACTGGATCTCGCTCGGCGGCCCCTTCCAGCTCCAGCCCAGCGAGTTCGGCAAGCTGGCGCTGATCCTGTGGGGGGCCGACCTGCTCGCCCGCAAGCAGGACATGCGGCTGCTGTCCCAGTGGAAGCACATGCTCGTGCCGCTGGTCCCCGTGGCCTTCATGCTGCTCGGACTGATCATGCTCGGCGGCGACATGGGCACCTCGATCATCCTCGCCGCGATCCTCTTCGGTCTGCTGTGGACGGCCGGCGCCCCCACCCGGCTCTTCGTCGGAGTGCTCTCCGTCGCCGGCGCGATCGGTGTGCTGCTGATCAAGACGAGTGACAACCGGATGAAGCGCTTCGACTGCATCGGCGCGACCGACCCCGGTGGCGAGGGAGCCCCCTGTCTCCAGGCCGCGCACGGAATCTATGCTCTGGCCTCGGGCGGATGGTTCGGTTCCGGGCTCGGTGCCAGTGTGGAGAAATGGGGCCAACTCCCCGAAGCGCACACCGACTTCATCTTCGCGGTCACCGGTGAGGAACTGGGCCTCGCGGGGACGCTGTCGGTACTCGCCCTGTTCGCGGCTCTAGGCTATGCGGGTATCCGCGTGGCCGGACGCACGGAGGACCCCTTCGTGAGGTACGCCGCGGGAGGCGTGACCACCTGGATCACGGCGCAGGCCGTGATCAACATCGGTGCGGTGCTCGGCTTGCTGCCGATCGCCGGAGTCCCGCTCCCGCTGTTCTCGTACGGGGGGTCGGCCCTGCTGCCGACCATGTTCGCCGTCGGGCTCCTCATCGCCTTCGCGCGACAGGAACCCGCCGCGAAAGCGGCCCTGGCCATGCGCCGCCCCGGCTGGGGCAAGCGGGCCGGGGTGAGATGGAAGTCGATGCGACGGCGCGTCAAGAAGCGCCCGTCCGGAGAGCGGTGAATTTCGGTGCATGTCGTACTCGCCGGCGGGGGGACCGCCGGCCACATCGAGCCGGCGCTGGCCCTCGCGGACGCCCTGCGCAGGCAGGACCCCAGCGTGGGGATCACAGCGCTGGGCACGGAAAAGGGTCTGGAGACCCGGCTCGTGCCCGAGCGGGGCTACGAGTTGGCGCTCATCCCCGCCGTACCGCTGCCCCGTAAGCCCACCCCCGAGCTGATCACCGTTCCCGGGCGGCTCCGCGGCACCATCAAGGCCGCCGAGCAGATCCTGGAGCGGACGAAGGCGGACTGCGTGGTCGGCTTCGGCGGCTACGTGGCGCTGCCCGGCTATCTCGCGGCCAAGCGGCTCGGGGTGCCGATCGTGGTCCACGAGGCCAACGCCCGGCCAGGGCTCGCCAACAAGATCGGCTCGCGGTACGCGGCCGGGGTCGCCGTCGCCACCCCGGACAGCAAGCTCCGCAACGCCCGCTACATCGGCATCCCGCTGCGGCACACCATCGCGACCCTCGACCGGGCGCGCGTGCGTCCCGAGGCGCGCGCCGCCTTCGGGCTCGACCCGAACCTGCCGACGCTGCTCGTCTCGGGCGGCTCGCAGGGCGCCCGGCGGCTCAACGAGGTCGTCCAGCAGATCGCCCCGGTGCTCCAGCGCTCGGGCATCCAGATCCTGCACGCGGTGGGCCCGAAGAACGAAATGCCGCGCGTCGACAACATGCCCGGTATGCCGCCGTACGTGCCGGTACCGTACGTGGACCGGATGGATCTCGCGTACGCCGCTGCCGACATGATGCTCTGCCGCGCGGGCGCGATGACCGTCGCCGAGCTCTCCGCCGTCGGGCTGCCGGCCGCCTACGTCCCGCTGCCCATCGGCAACGGTGAACAGCGGCTCAACGCCCAGCCGGTGGTCAAGGCCGGCGGTGGACTCCTCGTCGACGACGCGGAGCTGACGCCGCAGTGGGTGCAGGGCAACGTCCTGCCCGTACTGGCCGATCCGCACCGGTTGTACGAGATGTCCCGTGCGGCCGCCGAGTTCGGCCGCCGGGACGCCGACGACCTGCTCGTCGGCATGGTGTACGAGGCGATCGCCGCCCGCCGACAGGCGTAGCGGCGGCGGAAGGCGGAAGCGTGGCAGCCGGATCGACGACCGCCGAGAAGAGCGGCGCGAAGAAGCCGAAGGGGTCGCCGGAGCGGCCGTCCCGCACGGGCGCCCGGAATCAGCGGTTCCGGGTGCCCGCCCCCCGTGTGCTCCTCGTCGCGCTCGGCGTCGTCGCCCTCACGGCCGGGGTGATCTGGGCGCTGTACGGATCGACCTGGTTCCGTGTAGAACGTGTGAAGACTTCCGGCACAAGGGTTCTGACCCCCGGTGAGGTCGAGAAGGTCGCCGCCGTTCCGACGGGGGCGCCGCTCGTCTCCGTCGACACCGAGGTGATCGAAGCGCGGCTCCGGCAGCAGCTCCCGCGCATCGAATCCGTCGACGTCGTGCGGTCCTGGCCGCACGGAATCGGTCTGAAAGTGACAGAACGGAAGCCCGTACTCCTGCTGGAAAAGGGCACGAAGTTCATCGAAGTGGACGCGACCGGCGTCCGGTTCGCCACCGTCGACACCGCCCCCCGGGGCGTCCCCCGGCTCGTCCTCGACGCCGCCTCCTCGCCCAGCCTGCGCCGCTTCGACGCGGACCGGCTGCTGGGCGAGGCGGTCCGCGTCAGGGGTGAACTCCCGGAGGAAATCGCCCGGAACACTCGTGTCGTCCGCGTCACCTCGTACGACTCCGTCACTCTGGAGCTGACCAAGGGGCGCACCGTCTTCTGGGGGAGCGCGGAACACGGTCCGGTGAAAGCCCGGGTGCTGACCGCTCTCATGAAGGCGACGCCCAAAGCGGGGCACTTCGATGTAAGTGCCCCCACGGCGCCCGCGTCGTCCGGGAGTTGACGGACATCGCCGCTGGCCAGCACCCTGGTTCGCCAGCGCTCCGGGTGATCACATAGGGTGAAAAGAAAAACGGGAGGTTCGGCGTGTTCGTTGAACGTGCGCCGCTTGTCGACTTAGTGTCCTGTTCGGAAGAGTCCAGCGAACAGCGACACTGGTAACCCTAAACTTCAACGTTAGGGTTTGGGTCGGCGTTCCGGACCGCCCCAATCGGCATCCGTCGTCGCAGCGCGACCAACCACCGCGTAGCGGCGACACGTAACTCGAGGCGAGAGGCCTTCGACGTGGCAGCACCGCAGAACTACCTCGCAGTCATCAAGGTCATCGGTGTCGGCGGCGGTGGTGTCAATGCCATCAACCGAATGATCGAGGTCGGCCTCAAGGGCGTCGAGTTCATCGCGATCAACACCGACGCGCAAGCGCTGTTGATGAGCGACGCCGACGTCAAGCTCGACGTCGGTCGTGAACTCACCCGGGGCCTTGGCGCCGGGGCCAACCCGGCCGTCGGTCGCAAGGCGGCAGAGGACCACCGTGAGGAGATCGAGGAGGTCCTCAAGGGGGCCGACATGGTCTTCGTCACCGCCGGCGAAGGCGGCGGCACCGGCACCGGCGGCGCACCCGTCGTCGCCAACATCGCGCGCTCGCTCGGCGCCCTGACGATCGGTGTGGTCACCCGACCCTTCACCTTCGAGGGCCGGCGCCGCGCCAACCAGGCGGAGGACGGCATCGCCGAGCTCCGCGAAGAGGTCGACACCCTCATCGTCATCCCGAACGACCGACTGCTGTCGATCTCGGACCGTCAGGTCTCCGTGCTCGATGCGTTCAAGTCGGCCGACCAGGTGCTGCTGAGCGGCGTCCAGGGCATCACCGACCTCATCACCACCCCGGGTCTGATCAACCTCGACTTCGCCGACGTCAAGTCGGTCATGTCCGAGGCCGGATCCGCCCTCATGGGCATCGGCTCCGCCCGTGGCGACGACCGCGCGGTGGCCGCCGCGGAGATGGCGATCTCCTCGCCGCTCCTGGAGGCCTCCATCGACGGCGCCCGCGGGGTGCTGCTCTCCATCTCCGGCGGCAGCGACCTCGGTCTCTTCGAGATCAACGAGGCCGCGCAGCTGGTCAGCGAGGCGGCGCACCCCGAGGCCAACATCATCTTCGGTGCGGTCATCGACGACGCCCTCGGTGACGAGGTCCGGGTCACGGTCATCGCGGCCGGCTTCGACGGCGGCCAGCCGCCGGCCCGCCGGGACAACATCATCGGCTCGGTCTCGGCCAAGCGCGAGGAGCCGGCTCCGGCGCCCCGCATCAGCGAGCCGTCCCGCCCGATGGGCGGACTCGGCACGGTGGCCCCCCGCGAGGAGCAGGTCTCCGTCCCGGTCGAGCCCGCCCCGGCCGTCAACGAGACCCCGCTGACGCCGGCCCCGCCGGTCGTCCCGCCGGCCCGTCCGTACGCGGACTCCCAGGCCGAAGAGCTGGACGTCCCGGACTTCCTGAAGTGATAGGGCAGTACTTCGACGCGAACGGCGCGCACTTCGCCTTCACCGACAGGTGGGGCGGGGTGAGCGCCGTTCCGTACGAGGAGCTCAACCTCGGCGGCGCGGTCGGGGACGACCCCGAGGCCGTCCGGACCAACCGGGCGCTGGCCGCCGGCGCCCTCGGGCTCGACCCGGCCCGCGTCGTCTGGATGAACCAGGTGCACGGCGCGGACGTGGCCGAGGTCGAGGGACCGTGGACCACCGGGGTCGTCCCCGCGGTCGACGGCCTGGTGACCGCGGCCCGCGGCCTCGCCCTCGCCGTCCTCACCGCGGACTGCGTCCCGGTCCTGCTCGCCGATCCCGTCGCCGGGATCGTCTCCGCCGCCCACGCCGGGCGGCCCGGAATGGTCGCGGGGATCGTCCCCGCAGCCGTCGAGGCCATGATCGGTCTCGGCGCCGACCCCGCCCGGATCGTCGCCCGCACCGGCCCCGCCGTCTGCGGGCGGTGCTACGAGGTGCCGGAGGCGATGCGCGCCGAGGTCGCGGAGACCGAACCCGCCGCCTGGGCCGAGACCGGCTGGGGCACTCCCGCCGTCGACGTCACCGCCGGGGTGCACGCCCAGCTCGAACGGCTCGGCGTCACGGACCGGCAGGCCAGTGCGGTCTGCACCCGGGAATCCGGTGACCACTACTCGTACCGCCGCGACCGCACCACCGGGCGACTCGCGGGATATGTCTGGTTGACCCAGGAAGAGACATGACGGACCGGAAGTCGCAACTCGCCGAGAATCTCTCCCGGGTGGAGGAGCGCATCGCCGCCGCCTGCGCCGCCGCCGGGCGCGCGCGGGAGGAGGTGACCCTCATCGTGGTCACCAAGACCTACCCCGCGAGCGATGTGCGCATGCTGCACGAACTGGGCGTGCGGCACGTCGCCGAGAACCGGGACCAGGACGCCGCCCCCAAGGCCGCCGCGTGTGCCGACCTTGATCTGACCTGGCACTTCGTGGGCCAGTTGCAGACCAACAAGGTCCGATCCGTGGTGGGTTATGCCGATGTGGTGCAATCCGTCGACCGCTTGAAGCTCGTTTCCTCTCTCTCCGCGGCCGCGGAGAAGGAGGGGCGCACGCTCGGCTGTCTGCTCCAGGTCGCGCTCGACGCCGAGTCCGGGGAGCGCGGCGCCCGTGGCGGCGTCTCTCCCGAGGGGGTCGAGGAGTTGGCGGCCGCGGTGGACGCCGCTCCCGGTCTGCGGTTCGACGGTCTGATGACCGTGGCGCCGCTCTCCGGTCCGTACGCGGGCAGACAACGCGCCGCCTTCGACCGGTTGATGGATTTGTCGACTGCCCTGCGCGCGACCCGTCCGGCTGCGAACATGGTGTCAGCAGGGATGAGTGCGGACCTTGAGGAGGCCGTCGCTGCCGGGGCGACACACGTACGCGTCGGTACGGCGGTACTCGGTGTCCGCCCGAAGCTCGGGTAACGTCGCGAAGCAAGTCGGACCACAGCAGAAAATATGGTCATTCCGCAGAACAGCGGGGTGGCCCGTGGATCGCGGGCACTCGGTGACGCTGCGACATCGGCCGGTATGGCGATCCACCACAGAGCGGAGGACTCAGAGAATGGCCGGCGCGATGCGCAAGATGGCGGTCTACCTCGGCCTCGTGGAGGACGATGGGTACGACGGCCGGGGCTTCGACCCCGACGACGACTTCGAACCCGAGCTGGAGCCGGAGCCCGAGCGCGAACGGCGCCACACGCCTCCGCGGCAGGTGGAGCGCGAGGAGCCGGTGCGCGTGGTGCAGCCTCCGGCACCCCGGGAACCGATTGCCCATTCTGTCCCGGTACTCGCCGAAAGTGGACGTCCGGCCCGAATTGCCCCCGTGGCATCCATCACACCCGAACGCCCGAGCCTGGAGAAGAACGCACCGGTGATCATGCCCAAGGTCGTGTCCGAGCGGGAGCCCTACCGCATCACCACGCTGCACCCCCGGACCTACAACGAGGCCCGTACCATCGGGGAACACTTCCGTGAGGGCACCCCGGTGATCATGAATCTCACGGAGATGGACGACACGGACGCGAAGCGACTTGTCGACTTTGCCGCCGGACTCGTCTTCGGGCTCCATGGCAGCATTGAGCGCGTGACGCAGAAGGTGTTCCTGTTGTCGCCTGCTAACGTCGATGTCACGGCGGAGGACAAGGCCCGGATCGCTGAGGGCGGATTCTTCAACCAGAGCTGAGAACAACGGAACCGGACGGACCGGTCGCGACGCGGCCGGGCAAGTGAGAGCACGTAAGCCAGGGGAGAGGGAAACGCGGGATGGGCGTCGCACTACAGGTGGTCTACATCGTGCTGATGTGCTTCCTCGTCCTCCTGATCGTCCGGCTGGTCATGGACTACGTCTTCCAGTTCGCGCGTTCATGGCAACCCGGTAAGGCGATGGTGGTCGTTCTGGAGGCCACCTACACTGTCACCGATCCACCGCTCAAGCTTCTGCGGCGACTCATCCCGCCGCTGCGTCTCGGGGGCGTGGCACTCGACCTGTCCTTCTTCGTTCTGATGATCATCGTTTACATCCTGATCTCCGTCGTGAGCAGCTTCGCGAGGTGATGGTGGAGAGAACTGTGGACGATACGGTCTTGCCGACTGCCGACGACTACGTAGAGGTGAAGAAGAGATGCCGCTGACCCCCGAGGACGTGCGGAACAAGCAGTTCACGACCGTCCGCCTTCGAGAAGGCTATGACGAGGACGAGGTCGATGCCTTCCTCGACGAGGTCGAGGCCGAGCTGACCCGCCTGCTCCGCGAGAACGAGGACCTGCGCGCCAAGCTGGCCGCCGCGACGCGTGCCGCCGCGCAGAACCAGCAGCAGCAGGGCATGCGGAAGCCCCCGGAGCCGCAGGATCGTCCCGTCGGTCCCGGCGCGCCTGTGCCCGCGGCCATATCCGGACCGCCGGTCCAGCAGCAGCCGCCGCAGATGGGCCCGCCGCAGCTGCCTTCCGGTGCCCCCGCGCTTCCCGCCGGCCCCATGCAGGGCGGCCCGATGCAGGGTGGCCCCATGGGCCCCGGCCCGATGCAGGGTGGCCCCATGCAGGGCGGCCCGATGGGTCCCGGCCCGATGCAGGGCGGCCCCATGGGTCACCCGCAGCAGCAGCAGATGCAGCAGCAGCAGATGCAGCAGCAGCCTCCGCAGGCCCCGGGTGGCGACAGTGCCGCGCGTGTCCTCTCGCTGGCCCAGCAGACCGCCGACCAGGCGATCGCCGAGGCCCGCTCCGAGGCCAACAAGATCGTCGGCGAGGCGCGCTCCCGCGCCGAGGGCCTGGAGCGGGACGCCCGCGCCAAGGCGGACGCTCTTGAGCGGGACGCCCAGGAGAAGCACCGCGTCGCGATGGGCTCCCTGGAGTCCGCTCGCGCGACGCTGGAGCGCAAGGTCGAGGACCTGCGCGGCTTCGAGCGCGAGTACCGCACGCGTCTGAAGTCGTACCTGGAGTCGCAGCTGCGTCAGCTGGAGACCCAGGCCGACGACTCGCTGGCGCCGCCGCGGACCCCGGCGACGGCCTCGCTGCCGCCGGCGCCCTCGATGGCCTCGGCCGGCGCGAGCGCCCCGTCCTACGGTGGCAACGGCGCGATGGGCGGTGCGCCGTCCATGGGTGGCGCCCCCTCCTACGGTGGCCAGCAGCAGATGTCCCCGGCGATGACCCAGCCGATGGCTCCGGTCCGGCCGCAGGCTCCCCAGCCGATGCAGCAGGCGCCGGCGCCGATGCGGGGCTTCCTGATCGACGAGGACGACAACTGACGGCGGGCGGTCGCGCGATGAGCGCGTAGCCGTCGGCAGGCTGCAAGGGCCGGGATCCGGGTAACACCGGGTCCCGGCCCTTCGCCGTACCCGGACCCCACCGGGACCCGCCCGGACCCGGCCCCCCCGGGGCGGGAGCGAGGGCCAGGGCCAGGGGGTGGTGCGGGTGGTCGCCGGTGGTGCGGGTGGGTGGTCGGGGGGCGCCTGCGGCGGGCCTTCCCCCACCCCGCCCCTTCCCGAAACCGGGGCTCCGCCCCGGACCCCGGGGAGGCCCCGGGGGCAGCGGCAGCTTCGCGCCGCCCCGGGCTCCCAGCGCCGCGGCGGCTTCGCGCCACCGCCCCGCGCTCCCGGCACTGTGGCAGCTTCGCGCCGCCGCCCCGCGCTCCCGGCACTGTGGCGGCTTCGCGCCGCAAGCCCCTGGCCTCAGCACCGCCGCGGCTTCGCCCCGCCGGCCCCCACCAGCCCCCGGCAGCCCGCGGCGGAGCCGCCAAGGGACGCTGCCGGGAAGGGGCGGGGTGGGGGAACGCGAAAGGCCCGGCACCCCCACCGGGGTGCCGGGCCTTTCCGCGGGGCTTACGCCTTGCGGAGGCGGAACGTCAGGGCGAGGGAGTCGTCCGTGAACGGGGTGCCGTAGGTGTCGTCCGCTTCGCCTTCGGCGTGGTCCGTCGCGAGGACCTCGTCCGAGATGAGCGCGGCGTGGGCCGTGAGGGCCTCCGTCGTCTCCGGGGACGTGGACGTCCAGCGCAGGGCGATCCGGTCCGCGACGTCCAGGCCGCTGTTCTTGCGGGCCTCCTGGATCAGGCGGATCGCGTCGCGGGCCAGGCCCGCCTTGCGGAGCTCCGGGGTGATCTCCAGGTCGAGGGCGACCGTGGCGCCGGAGTCGGAGGCGACCGACCAGCCCTCCCGCGGGGTCTCCGTGATGATGACCTCGTCGGGAGTGACCGTGATCTCCTCGCCGTTCACCGAGAGCGTCGCCTCGCCGGAGCGGAGGGCCAGGGAGAGGGCCGCCGCGTCGGCCGCGGCCACCGCCTTCGCCACGTCCTGGACGCCCTTGCCGAAGCGCTTGCCCAGGGCGCGGAAGTTCGCCTTGGCGGTGGTGTCGACGAGCGAGCCGCCGACCTCCGAGAGGGAGGCGAGGGAGGAGACGTTCAGCTCCTCCGTGATCTGGGCCTGGAGGGCGGGGGAGAGGGCGGCGAAGCCCGTCGCCGCCACCAGCGCGCGCGAGAGCGGCTGGCGGGTCTTCACGCCCGACTCGGCGCGCGTCGCCCGGCCCAGCTCCACCAGGCGGCGGACCAGGAGCATCTGCTCGGAGAGGGTCTTGTCGATCTGCGCGGTGTCCGCCTCCGGCCAGCCGGCGAGGTGGACCGACTCCGGGGCGTCCGGGGTCACCGGGACCACGAGGTCCTGCCAGACCCGCTCCGTGATGAACGGGGTCAGCGGGGCCATCAGGCGCGTGACCGTCTCGATCACGTCGTGGAGGGTGCGGAGCGCGGCGGCGTCGCCCTGCCAGAACCGGCGGCGCGAGCGGCGCACGTACCAGTTGGAGAGGTCGTCGACGAAGGACGAGATCAGCTTGCCGGTGCGCTGGGTGTCGTACGACTCCATCGCCTCGGTGACCTCGGCGACGAGCGTGTTCAGCTCGGACAGGAGCCAGCGGTCCAGGACCGTGCGGTCGGCCGGGGCCGGGTCCGCGGCGCTCGGCGCCCAGCCGGACGTCCGGGCGTACAGCGCCTGGAAGGCGACCGTGTTCCAGTAGGTGAGGAGGGTCTTGCGGACGACCTCCTGGATCGTGCCGTGGCCCACGCGGCGGGCCGCCCACGGCGAGCCGCCGGCCGCCATGAACCAGCGGACCGCGTCGGCGCCGTGCTGGTCCATCAGCGGGATCGGCTGGAGGATGTTCCCCAGGTGCTTGGACATCTTCCGGCCGTCCTCGGCGAGGATGTGGCCCAGGCAGACCACGTTCTCGTACGACGACTTGTCGAAGACCAGGGTGCCGACGGCCATCAGCGTGTAGAACCAGCCCCGCGTCTGGTCGATGGCCTCGGAGATGAACTGCGCCGGGTAGCGGGACTCGAAGAGTTCCTTGTTCTCGTACGGGTAGCCGTACTGCGCGAACGGCATCGAGCCCGAGTCGTACCAGGCGTCGATGACCTCCGGCACGCGGGTCGACGTCTTCCCGCAGCCCTCGGTCGGGCAGGAGAACGTGACCGCGTCGATGTACGGGCGGTGCGGGTCGAGCTCCGACTGGTCGGTGCCCGTCAGCTCGGTGAGCTCGGCGCGGGAGCCGACGCAGGTGAGGTGGTCGTCCTCGCAGCGCCAGATCGGCAGCGGCGTGCCCCAGTAACGGTTCCGGGACAGCGCCCAGTCGACGTTGTTGGTCAGCCAGTCGCCGAAGCGGCCGTGCTTGACCGAGTCCGGGAACCAGTTGGTCTTCTCGTTCTCTTCGAGCATGCGGTCCTTGACCGCGGTCGTACGGATGTACCAGGACGGCTGCGCGTAGTAGAGCAGGGCCGTGTGGCAGCGCCAGCAGTGCGGGTAGCTGTGCTCGTACGGGATGTGGCGGAAGAGCAGGCCGCGCGCGTCCAGATCGGCGGTGAGCGCCTCGTCGGCCTTCTTGAAGAAGACGCCGCCGACCAGCGGGACGTCCTCCTCGAAGGTGCCGTCGGGGCGGACCGGGTTCACGACCGGCAGGCCGTAGGCCTTGCAGACCTTGAGGTCGTCCTCACCGAAGGCGGGGGACTGGTGGACCAGACCCGTACCGTCCTCGGTCGTCACGTAGTCGGCGTTGACGACGTAGTGCGCCGGGGCGTCGAAGGCGACCAGCTCGAAGGGGCGCTGGTAGGTCCAGCGCTCCATCTCGGCGCCCGTGAAGGACTCGCCGGTGGTCACCCAGCCCTCGCCGAGCGCCTTGTCGAGCAGCGGCTCGGCGACGACGACCCGCTCGTCGCCGTCGGTCGCGACGACGTACGTGACCTCGGGGTGCGCGGCGACCGCCGTGTTGGACACCAGGGTCCACGGGGTCGTCGTCCAGACGAGGAGCGCCGCCTTGCCCGCCAGCGGGCCGGAGGTCAGCGGGAAGCGGACGTAGACGGACGGGTCGACGACCGTCTCGTAGCCCTGCGCCAGCTCGTGGTCGGAGAGGCCGGTGCCGCAGCGCGGGCACCAGGGGGCGACCCGGTGGTCCTGGACCAGCAGGTCCTTCTCGAAGATCTGCTTCAGCGACCACCAGACCGACTCGATGTACGCGGGGTCCATGGTCCGGTACGCGTCGTCGAGGTCGACCCAGTAGCCCATGCGGGTCGTCAGCTCGGCGAAGGCGTCGGTGTGCCGGGTCACGGACTCGCGGCACTTGGCGTTGAACTCGGCGATGCCGTACGCCTCGATGTCCTTCTTGCCGGAGAAGCCGAGCTCCTTCTCGACGGCGAGCTCGACCGGCAGGCCGTGGCAGTCCCAGCCGGCCTTGCGGGCCACGTGGTAGCCGCGCATGGTCCGGAAGCGGGGGAAGACGTCCTTGAAGACGCGGGCCTCGATGTGGTGCGCGCCGGGCATGCCGTTCGCGGTGGGCGGGCCCTCGTAGAACACCCACTCGGGGCGTCCCTCGGACTGCTCAAGGGTCTTCGCGAAGACCTTGCTGTCACGCCAGAAACCGAGCACGTCGTGCTCCAGCGCGGGCAGGTCGACCTGGGCGGGTACCTGGCGGTACTGCGGCGGTGTCATCGAGTTCCTCCGGCGGACTGTCGTCATTCCGTCGGAGGGACGAGAGCGCTGCTCCCGCGGTACCACCCTCCTTGGCCCCGGGCACGTACGCCCTGAGCCCCCTCATTGGGGTCGCGACGCCGGGTCTAGTCACCGCGCTCTCGTGCGGCTTTCTTCCGACGGCTCCGGGGTGATGCTTCACATCGGGCGGGCCCCCGGGCTCTCACCGTCCCCGGGTCGCTCATGGCTGCGTACGACGCTACTCGTCCCCATCCAAGCCTTTCGCTCCGCCCAGTGTACGGGGCGGAGCGGGGGGTGGCCGACCCGATTTCCGGAGCCCCGGAGGGCCACCCGAATGGCCATACGAAGCGGGGTGGAGTTCCGTTGCGGCCATGTGGGGGAGAGGCGGGGCGGATAACCCGGTGGGGAGCTGGGCACAACGGAGGCAGGCCCGCCCCGTGGGGAGCGGGGGCGGGTGGGAACGGCGGCGTGCCCCGTTGCCGCGGGCCCTGGGCCGATTTATCGTCCCAGCACGATTCGCGAGCAAGATCACAAAATGTGAAGGGGCCGCGACATGGTGGCGAAGAAGACCGCCGCGAAGAAGTCCTCGACCGCCGATTCCACCGGTGCGGCGGCCCTGGACGGCAAGGACGTGGCCGGGAAGAAGTCGGCGGTCGCGAAGAAGCCGGCGGTCGCGAAGAAGGCGGTCGGCAAGGAGGCGGTCGGCGGGAAGACGGTCGCCAGGAAGACGGTTGCCAAGAAGGCCGCGGCGAAGAAGGCGGGTACGGCGGCCCCTGCCCGCAAGACAGCCGGCACGGCTGCCGATACCGCCGATACCGCCGAGGTCGCGGAGACCCCAGACGGGACCCCCGCCGCGCACGCCCCGGCCAAGAAGGCCGCGGCGAAGAAGACGGCCGCCAGGAAGGCGACCGCCGCGAAGAAGCAGACAGGAGCCAGGACGGTGGCAGCGAAGAAGACCGCGGGTGGCGTGACGACAGCGGAGGACGAGGCCGCGGTGCCCCCGGCCCGTACCGGCGAGCTCGCGGTGCGCCCCGGCGAGGACCCGTGGACGCCGGAGGAGGTCGACGAGGCCCGCAGCTCGCTCCAGGCGGAGGTCCTGCGGCTGCGCAGTGAGCTCGTCCACTCGCAGGAGGAGCTCACCGGCCTCATGCGGGACTCGGGCGACGGCGCGGGCGACGACCAGGCCGACACCGGCACCAAGAACATCACCCGCGAGCACGAGCTCGCCCTCGCCGCCAACGCCCGGGAGATGCTGGAGCAGACCGAGCACGCCCTGGAGCGGCTCGACGCGGGCACGTACGGCCTCTGCGAGGTGTGCGGCAAGCCGATCGGCAAGGCGCGGATGCAGGCCTTCCCCCGGGCCACGCTCTGCGTCGAGGACAAGCAGCGACAGGAGCGGCGCGGCTGACGGTCTCGTACGCCTGTGCCGTACCCTCGGGGCACGGTCAGGCATCGAGGTCGAGGGACTCACTCACGTGGCAGAGGCGGAGCGCATCATCGGTACGCCGGATTCAGCAGGGGCCGAGGAGTCGGCCGCCTCCGACGACGGCACGGCCGCTCCCGAGGAGCGGCCCAAGGGCAGGCGCAGGATCATCGCGCTGCTCGTGGTGGCCGTGCTGGCCTACCTGCTCGACCTGGGCAGCAAGATGCTGGTGGTCGCCAAGCTGGAGGGCCGCGAGGCGATCCCGCTGATCGGCGATCTGCTGCGCCTCGACGCCATCCGGAACCCGGGCGCCGCCTTCGGCATGGGCGAGGCCTTCACGATCGTCTTCACCTGCATCGCGGCGGCCGTGATCGTCGTGATCTTCCGGCTGGCGCGGAAGCTCTACAGCCTGCCCTGGGCCATCGCCCTCGGTCTGCTGCTGGGCGGTGCGCTCGGCAACCTCACGGACCGGATCTTCCGCTCGCCCGGCGTCTTCGAGGGCGCGGTCGTGGACTTCATCGCCCCCGCGCACTTCGCCGTCTTCAACCTCGCCGACTCGGCGATCGTCTGCGGCGGCATCCTCATCGTGTTCCTGTCGTTCCGGGGCATCGACCCCGACGGCACCGTCCACAAGGACTGAGCGGGGGCGGGGCGAGGACGGGGCGAGGGCCCGGCGGGACCGGGCGGGGAGTGGGCAAGGGCCCCGCGGGAACCGGGCCGGGGCGGATCACCTCCCGCGCAAGGCATACTCGACGGGTGAGTACGAGTCCCGAGATCCGCACGCTGCCCGTTCCCGATGGCCTGGAGGGCGAGCGCGTCGACGCCGCCATCGCCCGTATGTTCGGGTTCTCCCGTACGAAGGCGGCCGAGCTGGCCGCCGCAGGGAAGGTCCAGGTCGACGGCTCCGTCGTCGGCAAGTCCGAGCGGGTGAGCGGCGGCGCGTGGCTCGAGGTCGAGATGCCCGGGGCGCCCGCGCCCGTGCAGATCGTCGCCGAGCCCGTCGAGGGCATGGAGATCATCCATGACGACGACGACATCGTCGTGATCATGAAGCCGGTCGGCGTCGCCGCGCACCCCAGCCCCGGCTGGACCGGCACCACCGTCATCGGCGGCCTCGCCGCCGCCGGGTACCGCATCTCCACCTCCGGCGCCGCCGAGCGCCAGGGCATCGTGCACCGCCTCGACGTCGGCACCTCCGGTCTGATGGTGGTCGCCAAGTCCGAGTACGCGTACACCTCGCTCAAGCGCCAGTTCAAGGAGCGCGTGGTCGACAAGCGCTACAACGCGCTCGTCCAGGGCCACCCCGACCCGATGAGCGGCACCATCGACGCGCCGATCGGCCGGCACCCGAACCACGACTACAAGTGGGCGATCACCGCCGAGGGCAAGCCCTCCGTCACGCACTACGACCTCATCGAGGCGTACCGGTCGGCCTCGCTGCTCGACATCAAGCTGGAGACGGGCCGCACCCACCAGATCCGCGTGCACATGTCCGCCCACCGCCACCCCTGCGTCGGCGACCTCACCTACGGCGCCGACCCGACGCTCGCCAAGCGCCTCGGCCTGACGCGGCAGTGGCTGCACGCCGTCCGCCTCGGCTTCGAGCACCCGGGCGACGGCTCGTGGGTCGAGTTCGCCAGCACCTACCCCGAGGACCTCCAGAAGGCCCTTGACCGGATCGCGTCGGAGAGCCAGTGACCGCCGAGTACACCGTCCGCGAGGCGATCGGCCCCGACGACCGGGAGGCCTGCTTCGCGGTGCGCCGCGAGGTCTTCGTCGAGGAGCAGGGCGTCCCGCAGGAGCTGGAGTACGACCCGTACGACACGACCGCCGTCCACGTCCTCGCCGTGCGCGCGGACGGGCTGCCGCTGGGCACCGGACGGCTCCTGCACGGGGCGGACGCCCTCGACAGGACCGGTGGCGACGCCTCGGTGGGCTCGCTCGGCCGGCTCGCGGTCGGCAAGGCGGCCCGTGGCCTCGGCATCGGCGCGGCGGTCGTGCGGGCCATCGAGGACGCGGCGCGCGAGCGCGGTCTCGCCGCCGTCGACCTCCACGCGCAGACCCACGCGCTGGGCTTCTACGAGCGGCTCGGCTACGAGGCGTACGGGCCGGAGTTCGCGGACGCCGGCATGCCGCACCGGGCCATGCGAAGGGCCCTGTAGGCGGACCCCCGGCGGAGTCCCCGGCAGGGGACCGGCCGGGCATATTTCCTGTCTGCCGCCCTGAGGGGGGCATCGCGGTCAAAGCGGACGTTCGTGGCAGGGTGGGCCCGTGGATCAATTGGCCCTGCTCTTCCTGCTGCTCCTCGGCGCCCTGCTCACCGTCCCCCTCGGTGAGCGGCTCGGACTGCCCGCGCCCGTCCTGATGACCCTCGTCGGGATCGTGCTGGCCGTCCTGCCGTTCATCCCGAACGTCGACATCCCGCCGGAGCTGATCCTCCCGCTGGTGCTGCCGCCCCTCCTGTACGCCTCCGTGCAGCGGACGTCCTGGCGGCAGTTCTGGGCCAACAAGCGGCCCATCTTCCTGCTCGCCGTCGCCCTCGTCTTCGTGACCACGGCCGCCGTCGGAGCCGTCGCCGACGCGCTCGTGCCCGGCATCCCGCTGGCCGCCGCCCTCGCGCTCGGCGCGCTCGTCGCCCCGCCCGACCCGGTCGCGGCCACCGCCGTCGCCGGGTCGCTCGGCCTGCCCCGCCGCCTGGTCTCGATCCTGGAGGGCGAGGGGCTGTTCAACGACGTCACCGCCATCGTGCTCTACCACGTGGCCATCAGCGCCGTCGTCAGCGGCTCCTTCTCCTGGCCCGAGGCGATCGGCGAGCTCGTGCTCTCGGCCGTGGTCGCCGTCGCCGTCGGCATGGGGCTCGGCTGGCTCTCCAACAAGCTGATCGGCTTCCTCGGGGACGTCACGCTCCAGACCGGGCTGACCCTCCTCGTACCGTTCGTGAGCTACGTCCTCGCCGAGGAACTGCACGGCTCCGGCGTCCTCTCCGTCCTCATCACCGCGCTCTTCCTCGCCGAACACGCCGTCGACGCCGACGACGTGATGGGCCGGCTGGCCGGGCAGACCTTCTGGCAGATCGTCGACACCCTCGTCACCGGCATCGCCTTCGGCCTCATCGGCCTGGAGCTCATTCACGTGTTCGGCGTGGCCGAGGGGCACGGCTGGGAGATGCTCGGCTGGGGGGCCGCCGTGGTCGGGGTGGTCGTCGGGGTCCGGCTGCTGTGGCTGCTGCCCGCCACCTGGCTGGCGAAGCGCATGCACACGCGCCGGGACGTCGACGAGGAGATCCCGACGAGCTGGCGCGAGACCATCGTCATGTGGTGGTCCGGCATGCGCGGGGTGGCCTCGGTGGCCCTCGCCCTCGCCATCCCGCTGCGTACCGACGACGGTTCGCCCTTCCCCGGCCGCGACGAACTCGTCTTCATCGCCTTCTGCGTGATCATGGCCACCCTCGTCCTCCAGGGGCTGACCCTGCCGTGGCTGGTCAAACGGCTCGGCGTACAGGCCGACACGGACGCCGAGCGGGTGCTTGAGCGCGACCTCGCGATCCGGGCGGCGAAGGCCGCCCGGCGCAGGCTGAAGGAGATCGAGGAGGTCGAGGAGCTGCCCGAGGACGTCCAGGAGCGGCTGCTGCGCGGCGCGTACGACATCGGCGCCCGGATCAGTCCGGACATGGTCGACGAGGAGCGGCGGGCCGCCTTCGCCGCGCGGACGGACCGGCTCAAGGCGGTGCAGCGGATCCAGCGGGAGCTGATGTCCGCCGCCCGGCACGAGGTCCTGGCGGCGCGCAGCGAGCCGGGGGCCGACCCGGAGGTGGTGGACCGGGTGCTGCGGCAGCTGGACGTGCGCAGCATGCGGTGACTGTCGGTGGCGGGTGGCAGGATGGCCCGCATGGACATCATGCTTTTCCACTCGGTCCACGGACTGCGCCCGGCCGTCGAGGACGCGGCCGAGCGGCTGCGGGCCGCCGGCCACCGGGTGTGGGTGCCGGACCTCTTCGACGGCTGGACCACCGAGTCGGTGGAGGAGGGCATGGCGAAGCGGGACGAGATCGGCAAGGACGAGCTGCTGAAGCGCGCGATCCTCGCCGCCGCCCCGTACTCCGAACGCGGTCTGGTCTACGCGGGCTTCTCCTTCGGCGCCTCGGTCGCCCAGACCCTGGCCCTCGGCGACGAGAAGGCGCGCGGGCTGCTGCTGCTCCACGGCACCTCGGACCTCGCGCCCAACGTGTCGGTGGACGAGCTCCCCGTACAGCTGCACGTGGCGGAGCCCGACCCCTTCGAGACGGACGACTGGCTGTCCGCCTGGTACCTCCAGATGCGCAAGGCCGGGGCGGACGTGGAGATCTACCGCTACCGGGGCGCGGGGCACGTGTACACGGACCCGGAGCTGCCCGACTGGGACGCGGAGGCGGCCGAGCGGACCTGGTCGGTGGCGCTGTCCTTCCTCGACAGCCTGTAGCGGTCAGCGGTCAGCGGTCAGCGCGGTCGTAGCGGTCGCCGGTACGCACGCCCGAGGGCGCGACGGGAGTCTCCTCCTGTCGCGCCCTCGGTCTGTCTGCGGGGTGGGTCAGCCCGCGCGGTACGAGGTCCAGAACTGGCCCATGCGGGTCACCTGGCCGGAAGTGAACTGGTACATGCACGCGTCGTACGTGTAGTCCATGAAGTTGTGGATCGGGTCCACGCCGGCCTTGGAGGCGCAGGAGTCACGGCCGGTCGGGCACTCGTAGGCCGGGGACTTCTCGGCCGGGGTGTCGGCCACGGAGTCGCCGGCGCCGGTGCAGCCGCCCTGGAAGGTGTGGTAGAGGCCCATCCAGTGGCCGACCTCGTGGGTCGCGGTGTCGCCCTCGTTGTAGTTGGCCGCGGAGCCGCCCGGGAGGGAGGCGTCGAGGACGACGACACCGTCCATGGACGGGTTCGAGGCGTACGAGGACGGGAAGGTCGCCCAGCCGAGGAGGCCGCCGCCCAGGTTGGCGGTGTAGAAGTTCAGCGCGCCGGCGCCGCCCTTGCGGAGGGTCTGCTTCATCTGCTTCTCGGCGGTGGAGCCGGAGGTCAGGTTGTACCAGGTGGCGTTGTCCGTGTAGTCGGTACCGGCCAGCGTGAACTGGAAGTTGGTGTTCACATTGCCGGTGCCCTGGCCCGCGTAGGCCGCGTTCAGGACGTTCATCTGGTCGTTGATGGCGGTGGCGGAGAGCTTGCCCGTCGTGCCGCTGTGGACGACGTGGAAGTAGACGGGGATGTTGACCACGGCGGCGGCGCCCGCGGTGGCGCTGAGGCGCCCCGCGGCGCCGGCCGCGGCCAGCTTCTTCTTCAGGTCGTCGTCCATGGCCTTCGCCTTGGCGGCCGTGACCTCGTTGGGCTCGGCGGCGTGGCTGTCGGCACCGCGCGCCTTGCGGGCGCTGGAGACGCCGGCGTCGTCCGCACACTCCTCGGCGGAGGAACCGGCCAGGGTGGCAGTGGACGCACCGGTGGCGACGGGGGCGGAAAGCGGAGCCAGAGCCAAGGTTCCGGCCATGACGGCGGTACCGAGAATACGACGTGACATACGGGGCGATATACGGGCAAGAGCACGCACGGTGACTCCTCGTGGGGGGTGGTGGGGGAGGAACTTCCTCGCCACGGCCCGGAGATTACGCGTCCATGTCAGACACTGTTGAGGAGTGATCAAGCCCAATCATTCATGGGGCAATTCGGTCCATCGGGAAGAAAATCTTGCGCCGATTCCGGAGTTTGAGACCTCGACGTAATGGATGAGGTGACGGAGGCGGGTGGTGTGTCCGGATTCGATCTCTAAAACTCGCCACCCGCCGTAGCGATGTGATCTCCCGTTAACAGAAGAGATCATGGCTGAAAATCGCTGTTACGACCCGTCAGCGAACCGGCTGGTACACCCGCTCGACACGCTGGGTTCCGTTCTTCGTCCGGTACGAGCGCGCCCAGGCGGTCGTCGCGGCCGGGTCCGTCTTGTCGGAGACCGTGTAGTAGTCCATCTGCGAGTGCTCGGAGGTCACGTCGAGCACGCCGTAGCCGTGGTGGTCCATGTCCACCCACTTCACATGGCGGTTGGCGGCCTTCACGGCGCCGGCGGCGACGACCGAGACGGTCCCCGGGGCCACGTGCAGCAGGTCGTCGAGGTTGTCCGAGGTCACCGAGGTGACGACGAACTCGGTGGCCGCCGAGGCCGACAGCGGGTACGTCGCGGCCTTCACCGGCACGTCGTTGGCCCAGGCCATGTGGATGTCGCCGGTCAGGAAGACCGTGTTCCGGATCGCCCGCGAGGTCAGGTGCGCGATCAGTTCCCTGCGGTCGTCGGTGAAGCCGTCCCACTGGTCGACGTTGACCGCGAGCCCCTCCTTCGGCAGGCCCATCAGCTCGGCGAGCGGCTCCAGGAGGTGGGCGGGCAGGGCGCCGAACGCGACCGGCGAGATCATCACCGACGTCCCGACCAGCTGCCAGGTCGCGTCCGAGCCGGCGAGACCCGCCTTGAGCCAGTCCAGTTGGGCGCGGCCGGTGATCGACCGCTCCGGGTCGTCGACCGTGCCGCTGCCCGTCTTCGCCGGGGCGGAGCGGAAGGTGCGCAGGTCGAGCAGGTGGAGATCGGCCAGCCTGCCGAAGCGCAGCCGCCGGAAGACCGTGCCCTCGGTGGAGGCGCGGACCGGCATCCACTCGAAGTACGCCTGCTTCGCGGCGGCCACGCGGGCCGCCCACTCGCCCTCGGCGCCGGGGGTGTGGTTCTCGGCCCCGCCCGCCCAGGCGTCGTTGGCGAACTCGTGGTCGTCCCAGATCGCGATCACCGGGTGGGCGGCGTGCAGCGCCTGGAGGTCGGGGTCCGTCTTGTACTTCCCGTGCCGGGTGCGGTAGTCGGCGAGCGAGACGATCTCGTGGCGCGGCTCGTGCTGCCGGACGACGTACTTCGCCTCCGGGTAGGCCCCGCTGGCGTACTCGTAGACGTAGTCGCCGAGATGGAGGACGGCGTCCAGGTCGGCGCGGCCGGCGAGGTGGCGGTACGCGGAGAAGTGGCCGGACTCCCAGTTCGCGCAGGAGACCACGCCGAAGCGCACCCCGGGGGCGGCGGCGTCGGCGGCCGGCGCGGTCCGGGTGCGGGCGGCCGGCGAGACGGCGTCGCCCGCCGTGAAGCGGAACCAGTAGGCGGTCGCCGGGCGGAGGCCCCGCACGTCGGCCTTCACCGTGTGGTCGGCGGAGGCGCTCGCCGTGGTCGAACCGGCGGCGGCGATCCGGCTGAAGCCGCGGTCCTCGGCGAGTTCCCAGCCGACCGTGACGTCCGGGCCGAGCCCGGATCCGGGCACGGCCTCGGGGGAAGGGGTGACGCGCGTCCAGAGGAGGACGCCGTCGGGCAGCGGGTCGCCGGAGGCGACGCCGTGGAGGAAGGCGGGGGCCCCGGAGTGCGCGAGGGCGGGGGAGGCGGCGCCCAGGAGGGCGGGCGCGGCGACGGCGGTGGCGGCGGCGGCCTTGACGACCGTGCGGCGGCTGGGGGCAGGAGATATGAACTGACTGGTCACGGCCAGTCAGATTACTGACGGGTAGGGCCGTTGGGCAGGCGAATCCCGGAAGTTCGTCGACTTGTCGCCCGTACGTCGCCCGGCCCCGTACACCGCTCGCCTACGTACGTCGCCCGGCCCCGCGCATCGCTCGCCCCCGTACGCCGCCCGGCCCCGGACCTCAGGGGTCCGGGGCCGGGCGGCGGGGCGGCAGGGGAGCCGCGTGAAGGGCGTCAGCCCTTGAGGGCCGCGTCGATCGCCGTGTTGAACTGATCGGCCGTCATCGGCGGGGTATCGGCGCCCGCCGCCGTGACCGGCTTGCCGTCCATCTTCAGCGTCGGCGTACCCGTCACGCCGCTCTTGTCGAAGGCCTCGGACATCTTCATCGCCCAGGCGTCGAAGGTGCCGCTCTCGACGTTCTTCTTGAACTCGGCGTTGCTCTTGAGGGCCGGGACCGAGTCCGCGACCTCCAGGAGGTACGAGTCCTTGGCGAACTTGTCCTGGGTCTCCTCCGGGTGGAAGTCCGTCGAGTAGAGCGCCGACTTGAACTTCAGGAAGGCCTCGGGGCTCACGTTCAGCGCCGCGCCCAGGGCCGAGAGGGCGTTCTTCGAACCCTCGCCCGGGACGCCGTCGTCGATGAAGGTGGCGCCGACGTACTTGATCTTGTACTTGCCGGACTCGACGTCCTTCTCGATCCGGGAGCCCACGCCCTGCTCGAAGGTCGCGCAGACCGGGCAGCGCGAGTCCTCGTACAGCTCCAGGGTCTTCTTCGCGGTCGGCTTGCCGATGACGACCGTCGTGCCGTTCGTGCCCGAGGTGTTCTTCGGGGCCGTCACGGTCGTCGCCTTCGCCGCCGCCTCCCACTGGGTGGGCTTGTTGGACTGCACGACCGCGTAGCCGATGCCGCCGGCGGCGGCCAGGACGGCCACGGCCGAGACGCCGACGACGAGCTGCCGGCGCGCCCGGTCCTTCTTCGCCTGGCGCTCGCGCTCGACGCGCAGCCGCTCGCGGGCGGCGGCCTTGTTGTTCTGGCTGTTGCGTGCACTCATGATCGTGATCTCCGTGACGGTGAGAGGAAGACAAGGGGGAACCGCTGTACCGGCGTCGCTCAGACGAAAGCGAAGCCCGGCACCGGCGGCCCCCGCCGCCCTACGGAGTGCACGAGAAGACGGATACGGGAGGACCGGGGCCGGCTGGTGGGCCGGGCGGCCCGCCGCGGGGCCGTACCGCCGCCGCGGAAGAAGGCCGCCACGAGCAGCAGCGGCCGGAACGCGAAGGCCGTCACCGCGCCGAGGACCCGGGCGAGCGCCCGCTCCCCGCCGCGCAGCCAGCACGCCGCCGCGAGCCCGACGCCGACATGCGCCAGGAGCAGCAGCCACGGCAGCGCCGGGTCGGGGGAGTCGAGCAGGGCGGCCGCGGTCCCGCTCTCGGGGGCGGCCACGCCCGGCAGCGGCGCGCCCACCGCGCCGCCGCAGAAGACCTCCACACCGACCGCGCGCAGCGAGCCCGCGACGGGGCCCCCGGCAGCGCCGTAACAGACCACCTGACCGCTGGTGAAGAGGGTGTCGGCCGCCAGCTCCAGCGGGACGAGGAGCCCGGCGATCGGGCCGAAGCCGCGCTCGCGGCCGGCCAGCGCGTACGCCACGGCGAAGACGGCGGCCGCGACCGGGACGACCGTCCCCAGCGGCAGCGGCACGCCGGAGAGCAGCACGTGGGACGCCACGGACAGCGTCACGACCAGAGCCGTGAAGAACGCCGCCCGCAGCGTCCTCAGCTGCGCCCCTGCCATGTCCATCGTCGTGGAGTGTCCCATGTCGGGCCGTAAGAGGTCCCTAAAGGCAGTCTGTGAACCGTCCCACCGGCCCCTCCTGGCCACCGACTCCTGGCCACCGCCTCCCGGCTACAGCCCGGGGATCCGGCCGTTGCGGAAGAGGTCCACGAAGATCTGGTGGTCGGCACGGGCGCGGGCCCCGTACGCGTGCGCGAAGTCCACCAGGAGATCGGCGAAGCCCTCCTCGTCGGCGGCGATCGCCGCGTCGATGGCCCGCTCCGTCGAGAACGACACCAGCGACTGCCCGCTCGTGTCGTCCGCCGCCGCGTGCATGGTCGCCGTCGCCCGGCCCAGGTCCGCGACGGTCGCCGCGATCTCGTCGAGGTCGTCGATGTCCGACCAGTCGAGGTCCACCGCGTACGGCGAGACCTCGGCGACCAGCTGCCCGGCGCCGTCGAGCTCCGCCCAGCCCAGCCACGGGTCCGCGTGCGCCTGGAGGGCCCGCTGCGAGATCACGGTGCGGTGGCCCTCGTGCCGGAAGTACTCCCGTACCGCCGGGTCCGTGACGTGGCGGGAGACCGCCGGGGTCTGGGCCTGCTTCATGTAGATGACGACGTCGTTCTCCAGGGCGTCGCTGTGGCCCTCCAGGAGGATGTTGTACGAGGGGAGGCCGGCCGAGCCGATGCCGATCCCGCGCCGCCCGACGACGTCCTTGACCCGGTACGAGTCGGGGCGGACCAGGCTCGCCTCCGGCAGGGTCTCCAGATAGCCGTCGAAGGCGGCCAGGACCTTGTACCGGGTGGCCGCGTCCAGGTCGATCGCGCCCCCGCCGGCCGCGAAGCGGCGCTCGAAGTCGCGGATCTCCGTCATCGAGTCGAGCAGCCCGAAACGGGTCTGCGCCCGGGCGTCGCGCAGGGCGCCGAGCAGCGCGCCGTCGGCCGTCTCCAGGGTGAAGGGCGGCACCTCGTCCTCGCCGGCGCCGGTCGCGAGGGCGTGGATCCGCTCGCGGTAGGCGGCGGCGCAGATCCGGACGCCCTTGGTGATCTGCTCGTCGCTGAGCGCCTTGGCGTAGCCGATCAGGGCGAGCGAGGCGGCGAGGCGCTTCAGGTCCCAGGTGAAGGGCCCCACGTACGCCTCGTCGAAGTCGTTGACGTTGAAGACCAGCCGGCCGTTGGCGTCCATGTACGTGCCGAAGTTCTCGGCGTGCAGATCGCCGTGGATCCAGACCCGGCCGGTGCGCTCGTCCAGGTAGGGGCCGACACCTACGCTCCCGCCCGCCCGCCCGGTGGACTCCTTCTCCAGGTCCGCGTAGAAGAGGCAGGCCGTCCCCCGGTAGAAGGCGAAGGCGGAGCCGGCCATCTTCCGGAACTTGACGCGGAAGGCCGCGGGGTCGGCGGCGAGGAGCTCGCCGAAGGCGGTGTCGAAGACGGCGAGAATGTGCTCACCGCGCTCGGCGACGGTGGGCTGGGGGACCGACATTCGAGGTGCCTCCTGGTACCGGACGTGCTGCGAGACTGGTCATGACAAAAGGGACAGGTGTTCTGTGTCTCTCAACGGGCGACCCTAGCCCCGAGTGCCCGCCGTCTGTCAGTCGGCCGACGTAGACTTCCACGCTGTCCCCCCAGACTGTCCGCAGCCTGTTTCTCAGCGTTCTCCGGAGGCCTTCCGCCGTGACCAAGCCGCCCTTCACGCACCTCCACGTCCACACCCAGTACTCGCTGCTGGACGGTGCCGCGCGGCTCAAGGACATGTTCAACGCGTGCAACGAGATGGGCATGACCCATATCGCCATGTCCGACCACGGCAACCTCCACGGGGCGTACGACTTCTTCCACACGGCGAAGAAGGCCGGGGTGACCCCGATCATCGGCATCGAGGCGTACGTCGCCCCCGAGTCCCGGCGCAACAAGCGCAAGATCCAGTGGGGCCAGCCGCACCAGAAGCGGGACGACGTCTCCGGTTCCGGCGGTTACACCCACAAGACGATCTGGGCGGCCAACGCCACCGGACTGCACAACCTCTTCAAGCTCTCCTCCGACGCGTACGCCGAGGGCTGGCTGCAGAAGTGGCCCCGGATGGACAAGGAGACCATCTCCAAGTGGTCGGAGGGGCTCATCGCCTCCACCGGCTGCCCCTCCGGCGAACTGCAGACCCGGCTCCGCCTCGGCCAGTTCGACGAGGCCCTGAAGGCCGCCTCCGAGTACCAGGACATCTTCGGCAAGGACCGGTACTTCCTGGAGCTGATGGACCACGGCATCGAGATCGAGCGCCGGGTCCGCGACGGACTCCTGGAGATCGGCAAGAAGCTCGGCATCCCGCCGCTCGTCACCAACGACTCGCACTACACGTACGCGCACGAGTCGACCGCGCACGACGCCCTGCTGTGCATCCAGACCGGCAAGAACCTCTCCGACCCGGACCGCTTCCGCTTCGACGGCACCGGCTACTACCTCAAGTCCACGGACGAGATGTACGCCATCGACTCGTCGGACGCCTGGCAGGAGGGCTGCCGCAACACCCTCCTGGTCGCGGAGCAGATCAACACCGACGGCATGTTCGTCGAGAAGAACCTCATGCCGAAGTTCGACATCCCGGAGGGGTACACCGACACGACCTGGTTCCGCGAGGAGACCATGCGGGGCATGCACCGCCGCTTCCCCGGGGGCATCCCCGAGGACCGCATGAAGCAGGTCGAGTACGAGATGGACACCATCATCTCGATGGGCTTCCCCGGCTACTTCCTCGTCGTCGCCGACTTCATCATGTGGGCGAAGAAGCAGGGCATCGCCGTGGGCCCCGGCCGAGGCTCCGCGGCCGGCTCGATCGTCGCGTACGCCATGGGCATCACCGACCTCGACCCGATCCCGCACGGACTGATCTTCGAGCGCTTCCTCAACCCCGAGCGCGTCTCGATGCCCGATGTCGACATCGACTTCGACGAGCGTCGGCGCGTCGAGGTGATCCGGTACGTGACGGAGAAGTACGGCTCCGACAAGGTCGCCATGATCGGCACGTACGGCAAGATCAAGGCGAAGAACGCCATCAAGGACTCCGCGCGCGTCCTCGGCTACCCCTACGCCATGGGCGACCGGCTCACCAAGGCCATGCCCGCCGACGTCCTCGGCAAGGGCATCGACCTCAACGGCATCACCGACCCCTCGCACCCGCGCTACAGCGAGGCCGGCGAGATCCGCGCGATGTACGAGAACGAGCCGGACGTCAAGAAGGTCATCGACACCGCCCGCGGCGTCGAGGGCCTGGTCCGCCAGATGGGCGTGCACGCGGCCGGCGTCATCATGTCCAGCGAGCCGATCGTCGACCACGCGCCGATCTGGGTGCGGCACACGGACGGCGTGACCATCACGCAGTGGGACTACCCCCAGTGCGAGTCGCTCGGCCTGATCAAGATGGACTTCCTGGGCCTCAGGAACCTCACGATCATGGACGACGCCGTCAAGATGGTGAAGGCCAACAAGGGCGTCGAGCTCGACCTGCTGGCCCTCCCGCTGGACGACCCCAAGACGTACGAACTGCTCTGCCGTGGTGACACGCTCGGCGTCTTCCAGTTCGACGGCGGCCCCATGCGCTCGCTGCTGCGGCTGATGAAGCCCGACAACTTCGAAGACATCTCCGCCGTCTCGGCCCTGTACCGGCCGGGCCCGATGGGCATGAACTCGCACACGAACTACGCCCTGCGCAAGAACAAGCAGCAGGAGATCACCCCGATCCACCCCGAGCTGGAGAAGCCGCTCGAAGAGGTGCTCGCGGTCACGTACGGCCTGATCGTGTACCAGGAGCAGGTGCAGAAGGCCGCCCAGATCATCGCCGGGTACTCGCTCGGCGAGGCCGACATCCTGCGCCGCGTGATGGGCAAGAAGAAGCCCGAGGAGCTGGCGAAGAACTTCGTCATCTTCCAGGAGGGCGCGAAGAAGAACGGCTACAGCGACCAGGCGATCCAGGCGCTCTGGGACGTCCTGGTCCCCTTCGCCGGCTACGCCTTCAACAAGGCGCACTCCGCCGCGTACGGCCTCGTCTCCTACTGGACCGCGTACCTCAAGGCGAACTACCCCGCCGAGTACATGGCCGGTCTGCTCACCTCGGTCAAGGACGACAAGGACAAGTCCGCCGTCTATCTGAACGAGTGCCGCCGCATGGGCATCAAGGTGCTCCCGCCGAACGTGAACGAGTCCGAGTCGAACTTCGCCGCCCAAGGCGACGACGTGATCCTCTTCGGCCTCTCCGCCGTGCGGAACGTCGGTACCAACGTCGTCGAGTCGATCATCAAGTCGCGCAAGGCCAAGGGGAAGTACGCCACCTTCCCCGACTTCCTCGACAAGGTCGAGGCCGTCGTCTGCAACAAGCGGACCATCGAGTCGCTGATCAAGGCCGGCGCCTTCGACGAGATGGGCCACACCCGCAAGGGCATGGTCGCCCACCACGAACCGATGATCGACAACGTGGTGGCGGTCAAGCGCAAGGAGGCCGAGGGACAGTTCGACCTCTTCGGCGGCATGGGCGAGGAGACGAGCGACGAGCCCGGCTTCGGCCTGGACGTCGAGTTCTCCGACATCGAGTGGGAGAAGTCGTACCTGCTCGCCCAGGAGCGCGAGATGCTCGGCCTCTACGTCTCCGACCACCCGCTCTTCGGCATCGAGCACGTCCTGTCCGACAAGACGGACGCGGCGATCTCGCAGCTCACCGGCGGCGAGCACAGCGACGGCGCGGTCGTCACCATCGGCGGCATCATCTCGGGCCTCCAGCGCAAGATGACCAAGCAGGGCAACGCCTGGGCGATCGCCACCGTCGAGGACCTCGCCGGCTCCATCGAGTGCATGTTCTTCCCGGCCACCTACCAGCTGGTCTCCACCCAGCTCGTCGAGGACACGGTCGTCTTCGTCAAGGGACGGCTCGACAAGCGCGAGGACATCCCCCGGCTCGTCGCCATGGAGCTGATGGTCCCCGACCTGTCGAACGCCGGGACCAACGCGCCGGTGATCCTCACCATCCCGACGGTCAAGGTGACCCCGCCGATGGTCACCAGGCTCGGCGAGATCCTCAAGCACCACAAGGGCAACACCGAGGTGCGGATCAAGCTCCAGGGCCCCCGGACCACGACCGTGCTCCGGCTCGACCGGCACCGGGTGACGGCCGACCCGGCGCTCTTCGGCGACCTGAAGGTCCTGCTCGGCCCGTCCTGCCTGGCCGGCTGAGGCCTGCCCTGTAGCTCCACGCACCGGAAGGGGCGCGCCCGTCGTCACGGGCGCGCCCCTTCCGGTGTCTACGGTCAGTTGTGACCGAAGCGCTTCTGCCGACCCTTGCGGGCCATGTCACCCGGGGTCACCTGGGTGGAGCGCTGCTCGGCCTGCGATTCCATCGAGGACTGCTGCGCCTGCTGGGCGCCGCGTTCCGCTGCCGACGCCTTCTGCTGCATGCGGTCCTGCTTGCGGTTCTTGGCCATGGGGATGATGCCTCCTCAAAGGGACCTAGGGGCCAGGGCCGCTGTCAGATTCACACACGGTCGAATCGGCCGCATTTTGGATCATTACGGAACGTAAGGGCCGGGCGGACGTGATATCCGCCACGCCGATGATCCAGTTCCGACCGTCAAGCTCCCGGCCGTCGGGCAGACTCGAAGAGAACGAAGAAGATACGGAGCACCTTCCGACCCCCGAGTCCGACCCCGAGGTTCCCGAAAGAGGGTGGAACACGTGGACCGCTGCGTCGTCCTGGTGGACGCCGGCTACCTGCTGGGCGCCGCCGCCAGTCTCCTCGCCGGGGAACCGGCCCGCTCCAGGATCGCCGTCGACCACGCCGCACTCATCCAGCAGCTGCGTGAGCGCGCCGAGGCCGAGACCGCGCTGCCGCTCCTCCGGATCTACTGGTTCGACGGCGCACCCGACCGGGTGCCCCAGCCCGAGCACCGCAGACTGCGCGTGATGCCCCGGGTCACCGTCCGGCTGGGCGCCCTGACCAGGAGCGACGGACGCTGGGCGCAGAAGGGCGTCGACGCGGCCATGCACACCGAGCTGACCGAGCTCGCCCGGAACAGGGCCTGCTCCGACATCGTGCTCGTCACCGGCGACGGCGATCTGCTGCCCGGCCTCATGTCCGCCAAGGAGCACGGCGTCGCCGTCCACCTGTGGGCCGTCCAGGCCGCCGACGGCGACTACAACCAGTCCGAGGACCTCGTGGCCGAGGCCGACGAGCGGCGGGTCCTCGACCGGACCTGGATCACCCGGGCCGTCCGCGCCAGGGACCTCACCGGCATGTGCGCGCCCCCGCCCGCCCCGCGCCCCGAGATCGCCGCGATCCTCTCGGCGCCGCTGCCCGAGGCCGCCCTCGCGGCCTCCGCCGAACGGGCCGCCGAGGCCGCCGCGGCCGCGGCGCGGAACGGGGGAGCGGACCCGGCGGAGGCGCCCGCCGCCTCCAACGGGCACGCCCACGGCGTCCCGGCCCCCGCCGGGGGCAAGGGCGTCCCCACCCCCAAGGACCTGGCGGGGCTGCGCGCCCCCAGCGGATCGGGCGGGCCGCTCGCCCCGGTGCCGCAGGGCGCGAGCGCGCTCCGCTGGTCCTCCGACCGGGGCTGGATCGACCGCCCGGCCACCTCCCTCGGCGAACCGGCGGAGACCGCCTCGCTGCCCACCCTCGCCCTGCTCACCAGCGCCGAGCAGCGCTGGGCGGACCGCGAGGAGGACATCACGACCGTCGGCGGCGACCCGTTCGAGGTCGGACAGGTGTTCGCCCGCCGCTGGATGGAGCGGCTCCCCGAACAGACCCACGTCCAGAAGCTCTCCACCCTCTACCCGCGCATCCCGCACCGCATCGACGGCGAACTCCTCCGCTACGCGGCACGGTTCGGTCTGCTCGCCCACAAGGACGACCAGATCGACGAGCACGACCGCTACGCCATCCGGGCCGGCTTCTGGCGCGAGATCGACGTGCGGGCCGCCGCCGAACACGCCCCCGCGCCCGGAGCCGGCCCGGCGACCCCGTAGGCTCTTCCCCCGTGAGTACGGTGTGCGTGGTGCGGGATCTGGTCAAGACGTACCCCGCCACGCGCGGCAGGCGCGGTGCGCCGGCGACTCCCGAGGTGCGCGCCACCGACGGGATCAGCCTCGACGTGCGCGGCGGCGAGATCTTCGGCCTGCTCGGACCCAACGGAGCGGGCAAGTCCACCCTCGTGCGCCAGCTCACCGGGCTCATGCGCCCCGACTCCGGCACCGTCGAGCTCCTCGGCCACGACCTCGTACGCCACCCCGAGCGCGCGTCCCGGCTCCTCGCCTACCTCGGCCAGGAGTCCACCGCCCTCGACGAGCTGACCGTCGCCCTCGCCGCCGAGACCACCGGTCGGCTGCGCGGGCTCGGGCTCCACGACGCGCGCGCCGAGCGCGACGCCGTCCTGGAGGAGCTCGGCCTCACCGCGCTCGCCGGCCGGCCCCTCAAGAAGCTCTCCGGCGGTCAGCGGCGGCTCGCCTGCCTCGCCGCCGCGCTCGTCGGCCGGCGGCCCGTCCTCGTCCTCGACGAACCCACCACCGGCATGGACCCCGTCGCCCGCCGGGCCGTCTGGGCCGCCGTCGACCGGCGGCGCGCCGAGCACGGCACCACCGTGCTGCTCGTCACCCACAACGTCATCGAGGCCGAGACCGTCCTCGACCGCGTCGCCGTCCTCGACCGCGGCCGGGTCATCGCCTGCGACACTCCGGCCGGACTCAAGGAGCGCGTCGCGGGCGAGGTCCGCGTCGAGCTGGTGTGGCGCGAGGCGCCCCCGCTCCAGCTGCCCGAGATCGCCGCGCTGCGCGGACTCGCCCAGGAGACCGGACGCCGCTGGATCCTCCGGCTCGCCCCCGACGCCGCCCGCTCGGCCGTCGCCACCGTCACCGGCGGGGCCGCCTTCGCCGCGCTCGACGACTTCACCCTGGCCACGCCCAGCCTGGAGGACGTGTACCTCGCGCTGGGCGGCGCGACCGAGGGGCTGGTGAAGGCGTGAGCCCCTTGCCTCCTTCGCCGGGACCTCGCGGCCTCCTCGTATCCTGTGGCCCCCTCGCATCCCGCGGCCTCCTCGCATCCTGTGGCCCCCGAGCCCCCTTCGTGGCCCGTGGTCCCCACGGTCCTCTCGTATCCCGTGGTCCCCGCGTTCCGTACGTGACCGTCAGGAGCTGTACGCAGTGAGCACCGTGCCCGCCGAGGTCCTGCCGACCGGCGCGCTCCCCGTCGGGTCGCACGACGCCGAGGACGGCGCGGCGCCCCTCGCCCCCCGCGCCCGGCTGCTGCCCTCCCTGGCCGCCGTCTACCGCGCGCAGCTCTCGCGCGCCCGCGTGGCCCGCATCCCGCTGCTCTTCGTGGCCACCTTCCAGTCCATCGGGATCATGGTCCTGATGCGCGGGGTCGTCGACGGCGGATCCGAGGCCCGGGCCGTCGTGGCCGGCTCGACCGTCCTCGTCGTCGCCTTCGTCGCGCTCAACCTGCTCGCCCAGTACTTCGGGCAGCTGCGGGCGAGCGGCGGCCTCGACCACTACGCCACCCTGCCCGTGCCGCCGGCGGCCGTCGTGCTCGGCGCGGCCGGCGCGTACGCCTCCTTCACCGTGCCCGGGACCGTCGTCACCGCCGTCGCCGGTTCCGTGCTCTTCGGCCTGCCCCTCGGCCAGCTGTGGATCCTCATCGCCGTGGTCCCGCTCGCCGGGGCGGCCCTCGCCGGACTCGGCGCCGCCCTCGGCCTCCTCGCCCCCCGGCAGGAGCTGGCCACGCTCCTCGGCCAGCTCGGCATGTCGGCGGCGCTGCTCCTCGGCGTGCTCCCGGCCGAGCGGCTGCCGGAGCCGATCGGCTGGGCGCGGGACCTGCTGCCCTCCACGTACGGCGTGGAGGCCCTGGCCCGCACCTTCGACCCGCACCCGGACTGGGCGGCCGTCGGCCTCGACCTCGCCGTCTGCGGGGCGGTCGGCGTGGTGTCCCTGGCGGTCGCCACCTGGGCGTACCGGCGGGCGGCCGTCCGCTGAGGCGGGCCACAGACACACCTGGCACGATGGCGGGGTGACCGCACCCCTGACTCCGCCTCACCAGCCTCCGCACGATCCCGACTGGCCGCCGTCGCCTCCGTCGCCGTACGGCCCCGCCGGGGACCCGATCACGGCGGCCGAGGTCGTGCGGGGAGGCGTCGTGGCCCTCGTCTCGACGGTCGCGGGTGCGCTGCTCGGACTGCTGTGGCTGTGGCTGGCGCCGCGTGTCCAGCTGATCTCGGACGGCAAGGGCGTCTTCCTCCGCGACTCCGAGGGCGAGTCGGCGATCGGCGCGGACGGGACGTTCGTCCTCCTCGCCCTGGCGTTCGGGGCGGTCGCCGCGCTCGTCGTCTTCCTGCTGCGCCGCGAGGGCGGCGTGCCGCTGGTCCTCGGCCTGGCGCTCGGCGGCGTCCTCGGATCGCTGCTCGCCTGGGGCGTGGGGACGTACTTCGGCCCGGCGCGGGACGTGGTCGCCCACGCGAAGGCGGTCGGCCCCAACGTCGTCTTCGAGGCACCGCTCGAACTGAACATGGCGGCCGCGGCGATGCTGGCCTGGCCGCTCGCCGCGATGATCGTCCACCTGGCGCTCACGGCCCTCTTCGGTCCCCGCGACCCGGAACCGGAGTACTGGGGACCGCAGCAGGCACCGCCCGGGCAGAAGTCGCTCTGAGCACCGGGCGCGCGACCGCGGCGACGGCCGTCGTGCCCGTCCGGGGCGTCAGCCGCGGCCGATCGGCGCCACTACCGCCGAGGTGAGGGCGGCCAGGTCCGCGGGGGAGAGCTCGACCTCCAGGCCGCGGCGGCCCGCCGAGATGCAGATCGTCGCGTGGTCCGAGGCCGAGGCGTCGAGGACCGTACGCAGCCGCTTGCGCTGGCCCAGAGGCGAGATGCCGCCCCTGACGTACCCCGTCGTGCGCTCCGCGGCGGCCGGGTCCGCCATCGCCGCCCGCTTCCCGCCGACCGCCGATGCCAGGGCCTTCAGGTCCAGCTGCCCCGCGACCGGGACCACCGCGACCGTCAGCTCGCCGTCGACGTCCGCCACCAGCGTCTTGAAGACCCGGTCGGGGGAGACGCCGAGCGCCTCCGCCGCCTCCTCGCCGTACGAGGGCGAGGCCGGGTCGTGCTCGTACGCGTGCAGGGTGAACGGGGTCCCGGCCGCGGTCAGCGCGACCGTCGCCGGGGTGCCCCCGCTGTTCTTCTTCTGCTTCTTCGCCACGTGCTCTTCCTGGGGTCGTGACCGGGGTTCGGCTCAGTTCGGGTACGTCGGACCCTGCGTCAGGTCGACCGCCGGCAGCGAGGGCAGGTGCCGCAGCACCGCCGTCTCCGCGCGCAGCAGCGCCAGCTCCTCGCGCAGCCGGGTCGCCGTGTCCGGCGCCTGGAGCAGCCGCTGCTTCGCCGGGGTGTCGAGCACCGCCGCCGCGGCGACGAGGTACGACACCACCGACGGGTCGTCCGGCAGTTCGCTCGTCGTCAGCGACCGCTCCCGCGCCCCCGCGAGCCGCTTCTGGTAGTTCCGGAAGGCCCGCAGCACCCCCTCGGAGAGGGTGCCCGCGTCCTCGCCCCGTTCCTCCGGGATCTCCTCGACCTCGGCGACCAGGAACGGCCCGCTCGCGTCGACGGAGAGGAGCTTCACCCTGGTCGTCCCGGTGGCCATGATCTCGAAGCTGCCGTTGGCGCGCTCCCGGATGCTCGCCGCGTCGGCGATACAGCCGACCCGGTGGAAGGCCTGGATCGGGTCGGCGCCGAAGCCGGCCGCGGGGCCCTTCTCCGGCAGCGCCGTCGGGTCCGGCATCCCGGGAGCGGTGGGCGCGACCTCGCGCCCGTCGCGGATGGCGACGACGGCGAAGCGGCGCGGCTCCGTGTCGTCGATCGTGAGCAGCTCACGCATCATGGCGCGATAGCGCTCCTCGAAGACGTTCAGCGGCAGCACGAGGCCAGGGAACAGCACCGCGTTGAGCGGGAAGAGAGGCAGGCGAGCGGTGGTCACAGCGGCCAAGCCTAATGGCCGCCGGGACCGCCCCGTCCGGCCCGTCCGTCTCCGGGCCTCCAGAGGGGCGTCCGGCCGGCCGACTCGGCCCGTACGACGTCCCGCACGGCCAGGAACCTGCGCAGCGGATCCTCCTGGACGGCACCCCGTGGAGCACCCCACGGGAAGGAGGTCGCATGGGGGCCGATCCGGCGGAACTCGTCCAGCGCCTCCTCCCACCGCGCCCGCTCCACCAGCACGTACGCGAGCAGATTGCGGACCTCGGCGGGCCACGGGTCGCCGGGTGGGAAGGCGGCCGACAGCGCGAGGGCCCGGTCGGCAGCCCGGTCGAGCCGCGTCGCGGCCGCCGAACGGTCCGGCCTGGGCAGCGCCCGGAGCCGGTCGTAGACCGCGCGGACCGGGAGCGCGCGCACGAGCGAATCCGGGGCGGCGTCGTCGGCGGCCTGCTCGGCGAAGTCGAACGCGGCCCGGTGCGAGCCGTACCACTGCGCGGAGAGGTACTTGAGCGCCGCGACGTGGCTGCCGTAGTGGTGCGGGGAGCGGCGCACGGCCTGCTCCCACAGCGTCTCGAAGACGGTGTGCCCGGCGTGCGCCCCGCGCGCGTGGTCCAGGGCCAGCCGCCACGGCACCGGATCGTGCGGCGCCTCCTCCGTGACCGTCCGGATCAGCGGGTCGAGCTCGCGCAGCCGCTCGGCCCGGGCGGGGGACTCCCAGGCCCGGCGGACGGCGAGCTGCGCCGAGACGAGCAGGGCGTCGGGGTCGCGGGGAGCGGCGGAGAGCCAGTGCTCCAGCCAGTCGCCCCTGTGGTACGCGAAGGTGGCGAGCCGGGTGACGTACCGGTCGCGGTCCTCCCACTCGGCGGCGTCCCGGGTCGTGGCGAGCAGCTTCGCGGCGGGTTCCGGGTCGGCCAGGGCGGCGGCGACCAGGGCGGGGGCGAGCCGCTCGTCCGGGGCGTCGAGCAGCACGTCGTCGTCCGGCACGAGCCCGGCGGCGAGCCGCGGGGTGTGCCGGGCCGAACGGACGGCGCCGATCACGGCGCGGAGGAAGGACATGGTGCGACGTATTTTCCCACCGGGTCGTGCTGTTTCGCTCCCATCTGCCCAGCCCTTTCACCCCCACCTCACCCCGCCCCCTCACAACGCCGCTTCCGCCGCCCGCGGTCGAGGGAGGCGGCGCGAGTCCAGGGCGAATGCGCGAGGCAGAGGGCGGCTGCGCGAGGTGGAGAGAGGCTGCCCGAGGTCGAGGGCGGCTGTGCGAGGTCGAGAGCGGCTGTGCGAGGTGGAGGGCGGCTGTGTGAGGTCGAGAGCGGCTGTGTGAGGCAGAAGGCGGCTGCCGCGAGGTCGAGGGCCGCCTCGCCCCGTCAGCCGCGGCGCAGGAGACGCGTCGCGCCCGCCGCCACCGTCGTCGCCAGGATCCAGCCGAGCAGTATCAGCGCCGCCGCCACCCACTGCCAGATGCCCTCCAGACGCCAGTAGCCGTCCTGCCCGAGGTTGATCACCGGCAGCAGCAGGTCTAGCGCGTACAGCGTCCCGTTCCACTCCGGAGCCTCGTCCCCCTTCAGCGCTATCGGGCGGTAGTGCGAGAAGGCCACCGTGCCCGCCGCCCACAGCACCGCCATCCACAGCGCCGCGCGCCCCGGCCGGTAGCCGTACGCCACCGTCCAGTCCTGCACGAACCCCCACAGCTTCCCCGCCAGCGGCAGCGTCTCCCGCCGGCGCCGCTGCTTGGCGAGCAGCACCTCGCGCGCGTCCGCGTCCTCCCCGCTGTTGCGCAGGACCGTCGCCAGGCGCTCGTACGGCTCGGGGGCGTACTCCGGAGTGGCCGCCGCCACCCACTCCAGGCGCCGCGCCAGCGGGAAGTGCCCGTACGGCACGAGGTTCTCGTAGACGAACCCGCCCATCGCCAGGCCGCCGGGCCCCGGCCAGCTGGTCGACAGGTCGATCAGCGTGACGATCCTGGCGCCGTTGAGCACCACCCGCCCCTCCTCCGGGCGCTCGCCGTTGAACCGCAGCTCCGGGGTGGCGATCCGGCGCAGCGACACCTCCTCCCGGCGCGAGCCGTTCAGCAGGAACCGGGCGCTGTGCAGGTCCACCGCGTCGCCGAAGCGGCCGTCGTCGAGCCGGACGCCGCCGTGGCACTCCACGGGTTTGCGCCGGGCGCCCTGGGCGGGCGTCACGCCGTACGGCGGGGTGGCCGTCGAGTTGGCCGTGCTTCCCGACGTCCCCGTCTCCTCGTACACCCACGCCGCGTTCAGATAGAGCGAGCGCTCCACCGTCAGCTGCGGGGCGTTGAGCGCGCGGCGCTGCTGCGCCCCGCGCAGCACGCTGCCCCGCAGGCTGAGCGAGACGCCGACCTTCGCCCCGCGCAGGCTCAGCTCGCCGTGCGTCTCGATCAGTTCGGCCTGGAGGTCCTGGGCCACCACCATCCCGTCCGCCGTGATCGCCCGCCCGCGCCGGTCCGGCCACACCTGGATCTGGTTGATCAGCAGGTCCGTGCCGATCTGCGCGTCCGTGAGCCGGATGCCGCGCCCCACCCGGCAGCGCGGCAGATGCAGGTCGCCCGTCGTGTGCAGCCGGGCCGCCTCCAGGCGCGGGATCGCGCAGGCGACCATCCGCAAGGTGCCGAACTGGGCCTCGGGGAGCACGACCTCGCCGTCGAAGCGGCAGCCGTGCAGCTCCACGTACGGCCCTATCGTCCCGCCGGCCAGATTCAGCACTCCGGTGATCCGCACCCCGCGCAGCTTCAGCGCGGCCACCCGGCCCGACCGGGCCTGCGGCCCGTCGAGCAGCAGCAAGGCCACCACGTCCGCGCGGACGCTCCGCTCCGGGCCCCACTCCCGTGCGCCGAACGGGTCGTCCCGCTCGGCGATCCCCTCCGTCAGATCGCAGGTCCTGCCGACCCGGAACGCCCGCCAGACGGCCCGCTCCGGGCCCGTCAGCCCGTCGGGCATCCCGTCCTCGTGCGGCTCGGTCACGCCGCCCCCTCGCTTTCCCCGTGAAACGTGAATCTGTGAATCTGTGAATCCGCGAAGCTGCGAACCCGGGAATCCGCGAATCGACGCGTCGGCGACCGGCGCTTCGGTGCATCCGCCCAGGCCGTTCGTGCCGTTCGTGGATTCGCACAGCCGTTCTTCCCGTTGTGTGACGGGCTGAACGCTAACGGTCAGGTGTGGCGACAAGACGCCACTGTGGCGCGTATCAGCACGTGTATCAGCCAGTGATACAGGCGACCGGAGCGATGGAGCCGTCTGCGAGAATTGACCCGTGATCTCTCGAATCGATCTGCGCGGCGAGGCCCTCCCCGAGGGTGCCGCCCTGCGCGACCTGCTGCCCCGTGCCGAGTTCGACGTGGAAGCCGCCCTGGAGACGGTGCGGCCGATCTGCGAGGACGTCCGGCATCATGGCGCGGCGGCAGTGATCGACTATGGCGAGAAATTCGACGGCGTACGCCTCACGCGCCTCCGCGTGCCCGCCGAGGAGATCAGCCGCGCCCTCGACGAGCTCGACCCGGCCGTCCGGGCCGCGCTGGAGGAGTCCATCCGGCGGACCCGCATCGTCCACCGCGAGCAGCGCCGCACCACCCACACCAGCCAGGTCGTCCCCGGCGGCACGGTCACCGAGAAGTGGATCCCGGTCGGGCGCGTCGGCCTGTACGTGCCGGGCGGCCGCTCCGTCTACCCGTCCTCCGTCGTGATGAACGTCGTCCCGGCGCAGGAGGCCGGTGTCGAGGGCGTGGCCATCGCCTCGCCCCCGCAGAAGGAGTTCGGCGGACTGCCGCACCCGACGATCCTCGCCGCCTGCGCCCTGCTCGGCGTCGACGAGGTGTACGCCGCCGGCGGCGCCCAGGCCGTCGCCATGTTCGCGTACGGCACCGAGGCGACCGCCGACGAGCCGGGCTGTGAACCCGTCAACCTGGTGACCGGCCCCGGCAACATCTACGTGGCCGCCGCCAAGCGCCTCCTCAAGGGCCGCATCGGCATCGACGCCGAGGCCGGACCGACTGAGATCGCGATCCTCGCGGACTCCACCGCCGACCCCGTGCACGTCGCCGCCGACCTCATCAGCCAGGCCGAGCACGACCCGATGGCCGCCTCCGTCCTCGTCACCGACTCGGAGGAGCTGGCCGCCGCCACCGAGGCCGAGCTGAAGACCCAGGTCGCCGCCTCCAAGCACGTCGACGACCGGATCGTCCCGGCCCTCGCCGGCCGCCAGTCCGCGATCGTCCTCGTCCGCGACCTGGCCGACGGCCTCAAGGTCGTCGACGCGTACGGCGCCGAGCACCTGGAGATCCAGACCCGCGACGCGGCCGCCGTCGCCGACCGTGTCCGCAACGCCGGCGCGATCTTCGTCGGCCCCTGGGCCCCCGTCTCGCTCGGCGACTACTGCGCCGGCTCCAACCACGTCCTGCCCACCGGCGGCTGCGCCTGCCACTCCTCGGGCCTCTCCGTGCAGTCGTTCCTGCGCGGCGTGCACATCGTGGACTACACGCGCGACGCGCTCGCCGAGGTCGCCCACCACGTGGTGACCCTCGCCGAGGCCGAGGACCTCCCGGCCCACGGCGCCGCGATCAAGGCCCGATTCGGCTGGAAGGTGCCCCGATGAGCCGCGGAACCGACACCGACGGCTTCGGCATCGACGACCTGCCCGTCCGGGACGAGCTGCGCGGCCAGAGCCCGTACGGCGCGCCCCAGCTCGACGTCCCCGTCCAGCTGAACACCAACGAGAATCCCTACCCGCTGCCCGAGGCGCTCGTCGCCCGGATCGCGGAGCGGGTCGCCGAGGCCGCCCGCGGCCTCAACCGCTACCCCGACCGGGACGCGGTCGAACTGCGCACCGAGCTCGCCCGCTACCTCTCCCGCACCGGGAAGCACCCGGTCGCCGTGGAGAACGTGTGGGCGGCCAACGGCTCCAACGAGGTCCTCCAGCAGCTGCTGCAGACCTTCGGCGGCCCGGGCCGTACCGCGATCGGCTTCGAGCCCTCGTACTCGATGCACGCCCTGATCTCCCGCGGCACCGGCACCGGCTGGATCTCCGGGCCGCGCAACGACGACTTCACGATCGACGTGGCGGCGGCCGAGCGGGCCATCGCCGAGAACACGCCGGACGTCGTCTTCATCACCTCGCCCAACAACCCCACCGGCACCGCGGTCGAGGCCGCGACCGTCCTCGCGCTGTACGAGGCGGCCCAGGCGGCCAAGCCCTCCCTGGTGGTCGTCGACGAGGCGTACGTGGAGTTCAGCCACCGCGACTCGCTGCTGCCCCTCATCGAGGGCCGGCCGAACCTGGTGGTCTCCCGGACCATGTCCAAGGCCTTCGGCGCCGCCGGACTGCGCCTCGGCTACCTCGCCGCGCACCCGGCCGTCGTCGACGCCGTCCAGCTGGTCCGCCTGCCGTACCACCTCTCCGCCGTCACCCAGGCCACCGCGCTCGCCGCCCTGGAGCACACCGACACCCTCCTCGGGTACGTCGAGCAGCTCAAGGTCGAGCGCGACCGGCTCGTCACCGAACTGCGTGCCCTTGGCTTCGAGGTCACCGAGTCCGACGCCAACTTCGTGCAGTTCGGGACGTTCCCCGACACGCACGCGGCCTGGCAGCGGATCCTCGACCGGGGCGTCCTGGTCCGGGACAACGGCGTACCGGGCTGGCTGCGGGTCACCGCGGGCACCCCCGAAGAGAACGACGCGTTCCTCGACGCGGTCCGTGAACTGATGAAGGAGCAGAAGCGATGAGCCGCGTAGGCCGCGTTGAGCGCACCACCAAGGAGACCTCCGTCGTCGTCGAGATCGACCTCGACGGCACCGGAAAGGTCGACGTGTCGACCGGGGTCGGCTTCTACGACCACATGCTCGACCAGCTCGGTCGGCACGGTCTGTTCGACCTCACCGTCAAGACCGACGGCGACCTGCACATCGACTCGCACCACACCATCGAGGACACCGCCCTCGCCCTCGGTGCCGCGTTCAAGCAGGCCCTCGGCGACAAGGTCGGCATCTACCGCTTCGGCAACTGCACCGTCCCGCTGGACGAGTCGCTCGCCCAGGTGACCGTCGACCTCTCCGGCCGTCCGTACCTCGTGCACACCGAGCCCGAGAACATGGCGCCGATGATCGGCTCGTACGACACGACGATGACCCGGCACATCTTCGAGTCCTTCGTCGCGCAGGCCCAGATTGCGCTGCACATCCACGTCCCGTACGGGCGCAACGCCCACCACATCGTGGAGTGCCAGTTCAAGGCCTTCGCCCGCGCCCTGCGCTACGCCTCGGAGCGCGACCCGCGCGCCGCCGGAATCCTCCCCTCCACGAAGGGCGCGCTCTAACCGTGAACGGCCTCTCCACCATCCTCATCGTCGTCGGGCTCTTCCTGCTCGGCGGCATCTACTCCTTCGTGAAGCAGCAGATGCCGAAGGGCCTCATCGTGCTCGTCGCCATCGGCGCCGCGATGTGCATCTCCGCCGGCGTGCTCCGCCTGGACGTGTGGTCATGACCGTGACCGGCAGCCCCAAGAAGGTCGTCGTCTTCGACTACGGCTTCGGCAACGTCCGCTCCGCCGAGCGCGCGCTCGCCAGGGTCGGCGCCGACGTCGAGATCACCCGCGACTACGACAGGGCCATGAACGCCGACGGACTCCTCGTCCCCGGCGTCGGCGCCTTCTCCGCCTGCATGGACGGCCTCAAGGAGGCCCGCGGCGACTGGATCGTCGGCCGCAGGCTCGCCGGCGGCCGCCCCGTCATGGGCATCTGCGTCGGCATGCAGATCCTCTTCGCCAACGGGATCGAGCACGGCGTGGAGACCGAGGGCCTCGACGAGTGGCCCGGTACGGTCGAGCCGTTGAACGCCCCCGTCGTCCCCCACATGGGCTGGAACACGGTGGACGCCCCCGAGGGCAGCACGCAGTTCGCGGGCCTCGACGCCGACGCCCGGTTCTACTTCGTGCACTCCTACGCGGTGCGCGAGTGGAGCCTGGAGGTCGGCAACCCCAACATGCGCGCCCCCAAGGTCACCTGGGCCACCCACGGCGAGCCGTTCGTCGCGGCCGTCGAGAACGGCGCCCTGTGGGCGACCCAGTTCCACCCCGAGAAGTCCGGCGACGCCGGAGCCCAGCTCCTCACCAACTGGATCGGAACCCTGTGACAGTGTCTTCCAGCCGCCTGCTCGAACTCCTCCCCGCCGTCGACGTCCGCGACGGTCAGGCGGTCCGTCTCGTACACGGCGAGTCCGGCAGCGAGACCTCCTACGGCTCCCCCCTCGAGGCGGCCCTCGCCTGGCAGAGCTCGGGCGCCGAGTGGCTGCACCTGGTCGACCTCGACGCCGCCTTCGGCACCGGTGACAACCGGACGCTGATCGCCGAGGTCGCGCAGGCCATGGACATCAAGGTGGAGCTCTCCGGCGGCATCCGCGACGACGCCTCGCTCGCCGCGGCGCTCGCCACCGGCTGCACCCGCGTCAACCTCGGCACCGCCGCCCTGGAGACCCCCGAGTGGGTCGCCAAGGTCATCGCCGAGTTCGGCGACAAGATCGCCGTCGGCCTCGACGTGCGCGGCACGACCCTGCGCGGCCGCGGCTGGACCCGCGACGGCGGCGACCTGTACGAGACGATGGCCCGCCTCGACGCCGAGGGCTGCGCCCGCTACGTCGTCACCGACATCGCCAAGGACGGCACCCTCCAGGGCCCCAACCTGGAGCTCCTGAGGAACGTCTGCGCGGCCACCGACAAGCCCGTCGTCGCCTCCGGCGGCGTCTCCTCCCTGGACGACCTGCGGGCCCTGTCCGGCCTCGTCCCGCTGGGCGTCGAGGGCGCGATCGTCGGCAAGGCGCTCTACGCCAAGGCGTTCACCCTGGAAGAGGCGCTCGCGGCGGTGAAGTCGTGACCTCCGAGGTCCGCAAGGTGGTGACCGGCGCTCCTTGGGAGGAGCAGTTCGGCTACTCCCGCGCGGTGGAGCTGCCGAACGGCCTGGTCCTCGTCGCCGGCTGTACGTCGGTGGTCGGCGGCCAGATCGCCGGGGGAGGCCCCTACGAGCAGACGGTCAACTCCTTCAACGTGGCCCTGGACGCGCTGAAGCAGCTGGGCCTGGGCGCCGAGCACGTCGTGCGGACGCGGATGTACATCACGCACGCGCGGGACGTGGACGAGGTCGGCCGCGCCCACAAGCAGCTGTTCGACGCCGTCCGCCCCGCCGCGTCGATGATCATCGTCTCCGGCTTCGTCGACCCGAGTCTGGTCGTCGAGGTGGAGGTCGAGGCGTACCGGACGGAGGCCTCCGCATGAGCCTCGCCGTACGCGTGATCCCCTGCCTGGACGTGGACAACGGCCGGGTCGTCAAGGGCGTCAACTTCCAGAACCTCCGCGACGCGGGCGACCCCGTCGAGATGGCCAAGCTGTACGACGCCGAGGGCGCCGACGAGCTGACCTTCCTCGACATCACCGCCTCCTCCGGGAACCGGGAGACCACCTATGACGTGGTGCGCCGCACCGCCGAGCAGGTCTTCATCCCGCTCACCGTGGGCGGCGGGGTCCGGGCGGCCGAGGACGTCGACAAGCTGCTGCGGGCCGGGGCCGACAAGGTGGGCGTCAACACCGCCGCCATCGAGCGCCCCGAGCTGATCCAGGAGATCGCGGAGCGCTTCGGCCGTCAGGTGCTCGTCCTCTCCGTGGACGCGCGCCGGACCGAGTCCGGCTCCTTCGAGGTCACCACGCACGGCGGGCGCCGGGGCACCGGCATCGACGCCGTCGAGTGGGCCCACCGGGCCGCCGAGCTCGGCGCGGGCGAGATCCTGCTCAACTCGATGGACGCGGACGGCACCAAGGACGGCTACGACACCGAGATGATCGCGGCCGTGCGCAAGCACGTCACGGTCCCGGTGATCGCCTCCGGCGGCGCCGGCAAGCTCTCCGACTTCGCGCCGGCCGTCGAGGCGGGCGCGGACGCGGTGCTCGCCGCCTCCGTCTTCCACTTCGGCGATCTGCGGATCTCGCAGGTCAAGGACGCGCTGCGGGAGGCGGGCCACCCGGTCCGCTGAGCCGTCGTCAAGAAGGGCCCCTGCGGGGGCCCTTCTTCTTCCCGAGACGTGCAGGATTATTTGTGCAATTTCTGTTGTGCAAGTTTTCCTGTGGATCTAGGGTCGGTGTCATGACCTCGCAGGAGAACCGTCGGATCACCGATCTCGGCACGCTCAAGGCCATCTCGCACCCGCTGCGGATGCGCCTCTACCGCGCCCTCTTCGTGGCCCGCACCGCCACCGCCTCCCAGCTCGCCGACCAGGTCGACGAGGCCGTCTCACTCGTCAGCTACCACCTGCGCAAGCTCGCCGACCACGGCCTCATCGAGGAGGCCGAGACCCAGTCGGCGGACGGCCGCGAGCGCTGGTGGCAGCCGAGCTCGTACGGGGTCAGCATCCGCGACGAGGACGTCCGCGGCACCCCCGAGCTGGCCGCCGCGAGCGACGCCCTCGGCCGCGCCATCAACGAACAGCGCACCGAACTCCACCGGCGCTTCCTCGACGAGCGGCTCACCTGGTCCGACGCGTGGCGCTCCGCCTCCGTCAGCGCCGAGTGGCTGCCCCGGCTCACCGCCGCCGAACTCGCCGCCCTCGGCGCGGAGCTCGACGCCGTCCTGGAGAAGTACGACCAGAAGGCCCGCGCCGCCGAAGCCGCCGGTGAGACCGAGGGCCGCGAGAACGTCGCCGTCCACCTCCACGCGTTCCCCTACCGCTCATGACGGCCACCCAGCTCGCCGCCCCCGTCGAGCGCCCCGCCTACCGCGACCCCAACATCCTGCGCTGGCTCGGCGCGTACACCGCCTCCGCCACCGGCGACATGGTCTACCACCTGGCCCTCTCCTGGGCCGCCGTCCAGAGCGGCACGCCCGCGCAGGCGGGGATCGTCCTCGCCCTCAGCGCCGTGATGCGCGCCCTCCTGATGCTCGGAGGGGGAGTGGTCGCCGACCGCTTCGGGCCCTGGCGGGTCGTCATATCCTCCGACGCCGTCCGCTGCGCCGTCGTCCTCGGCGTCGCCGCGACACTGGCGCTCGCCACCCCCGGCCTCTGGGTCCTCGCCGCCGTCGCGCTCGTCTTCGGAGCCGTGGACGCCCTGTTCATGCCCGCCGTCGGCGCCCTGCCGCCACGGATCGCCGCCTCGGGACAGCTCGGCCGGGTCCAGGGGATGCGGGGCCTCGCCTACCGCGTCTCGGTCCTCGTCGGCGCCCCGCTCGGCGGCCTCGCCGTCGCCCTCGGCGGATCGGCCGCCGCCTTCGGCACCGCCGGGCTGCTCTTCGCCCTCTCGCTGCCCCTGCTCCTGACGCTCCGCCTCAGGCCGCTGCCGACCGACGAGGGGGCACGGGAGAAGACCACCGCCCTGCGCGACCTCGCCGACGGGCTGCGCTACATCCGCCGCCACCGCGTCCTCGGCCCGCTGATGATCGTCGTCGCCCTCAGCGACCTCGGCTTCGTCGGCCCCCTCAACGTCGGCCTCGCGCTCCTCTCCGACCAGCGCGGCTGGGGCGCCGCCGGCATCGGCTGGGTCCTCGCCGGTTTCGGTACGGGAGCGGGGGCCGCGTCCCTGCTCCTGACCGTCCGGGGCCGCGTCCCGCGCGCCGGACTCGTCCTCTCCTGGACCATCGCCCTCGGCGCCGTGTCGATCGCCGCCCTCGCGTACGTGCCGGGGCTGCCCGCGGCCGTCGCCGTGTCCGTCTCGGTCGGCCTGCTCGCCGGCCTCAGCGGCGCCCTGTGCGGAGCACTCACCCAGACCGAGTGCGACCCCGCCTACCTGGGCCGGGTCACCTCGGTGTCCACCTTCTTCAGCCTCGGCATCGCCCCGCTGAGCTTCCCGCTCACCGGCGCGGCCGTCGGCCTGTGGGGCCCCGGGCCGGTCTTCACCGCCAGCGCCGCGGTCTGCGCCCTCGGCGGGCTCTACGGCCTCTCGGTGAGGTCCCTGCGCCGCGCGGAGCTGCCGAAGTAGCCCGGACCTGGACCCCCGAAGCAGCCCGGCCCGGACTCAGATCCCCAGCTGCTTCGCCTCGCGCAGCCGCTCGATCGCGTCCGGCTCGCCGTCCAGGGCCACCTTCGCCACCGCCTGGCGGCCGTACAGGTACATCAGGAGCTCGCCCGGCTCCCCGGAGGCCGTCACCACCGGGGTGCCGCGGTGGGCGACGGCCGTCTGGCCGTTCGGGCGGCGCAGCACCAGGCCCACCGGGGCCTTCCGGCCGAGGAGCCGGGCCATGCGCTCCAGACGGGACCAGAGGGCGTCCGCGAAGACCGGGTCGAGCTCGCGCGCCGACCAGTCGGGCTGGGCGCGGCGTACGTCCTCCGTGTGGACGTAGAACTCGACGACGTTCGCGCCCTCGTCCACCTGCTTGATGGTGAACGGCGAGAACCGCGGCGGCCCCGTACGAATGAGCTGGATCAGCTCCTCGTACGGCTTGTCGGCGAACTCCGCCTGCACCCGGTCCTGCCGCTCTTTGAGCGCCGGTACGAGCGCACCCGCCGCCGCGTCCGGGCGCCGCTCGCGCACCACCACATGGGCAGCGAGGTCCCGGGTCCGCCAGCCCTCGCAGAGCGTCGGGGCGTCCGGGCCCGCCGCCTCCAACAGATCGGCGAGCAGAAGCCGTTCACGTTTCGCATGCGTCGACATGCCCGCCAGCGTACGACCGGCGCCACCGGTCCGCCCAGTGGACGCCCCGCCGGACACCGTCCCCGGGCGCGGCACAATGGCGCCATGAGCAGCAATCTCGACCCGGCCATCGCCGCCCGCCTCAAGCGCAGCCCCGACGGGCTCGTGCCCGCCATCGCCCAGCAGTACGACACCGGCGAGGTGCTGATGCTCGGCTGGATGGACGACGAGGCCCTCCACCGCACCCTCACCACCGGCCGCTGCACCTACTGGTCCCGCAGCCGCAACGAGTACTGGGTCAAGGGCGACACCTCCGGGCACGTCCAGCACGTCAAGTCCGTCGCCCTCGACTGCGACGCCGACACCGTCCTCGTCAAGGTCGACCAGGTCGGAGCCGCCTGCCACACCGGCGACCGCACCTGCTTCGACGCCGACGTGCTCCCGCTCTCCCAGTAAGGTCTGGCGCCATGGATCTCGAGACCTTCCGCAAGCTGGCGGCCGACCGCCGCGTCATCCCCGTCAGCCGCAGGCTCCTCGCGGACGGCGACACCCCGGTCGGGCTCTACCGCAAGCTCGCCGCCGAACGCCCCGGCACCTTCCTCCTCGAATCCGCGGAGAACGGCCGGAGCTGGTCCCGCTACTCCTTCATCGGAGTCCGCAGCGACGCCACCCTCACCGTCCGGGACGGCGAGGCCCACTGGCTCGGCACCCCGCCCGTCGGCGTCCCCACGGACGGCGACCCGCTCCAGGCCCTGCGCGCCACCGTCGAGACCCTCCACACCCCGCGGAGCCCCGAGCCCGGCATGCCCCCGTTCACCGGCGGCATGGTCGGCTACCTCGGCTACGACATCGTCCGCCGCCTGGAGAAGATCGGGGACTCCACCCGCGACGACCTGGAGCTCCCCGAGCTCACCATGCTCCTCACCAGCGACCTCGCGGTCCTGGACCACTGGGACGGCACCGTCCTGCTGATCGCCAACGCGATCAACCACAACGACCTGGAGACCGGCGTCGACGAGGCGTACGCGCACGCCGTCGCCCGCCTCGACGCCATGGAGGCCGACCTGGCCCGCCCGGTCGCCACCGCCCCCGCCGCCCTCCCCGCCTCCGAACTGCCCGAGTTCTCCGCCCTCTGGGGCGGCCCGGCCTACCAGGACGCCGTCGAGGACATCAAGGAGCGCATCCGGGCCGGCGAGGCCTTCCAGGTCGTCCCCTCCCAGCGCTTCGAGACCGCGTGCACGGCCTCCGCGCTCGACGTCTACCGGGTCCTGCGGGCCACCAACCCGTCCCCGTACATGTACCTCTTCCGTTTCGAGAACGGCTTCGACGTCGTCGGATCCAGCCCCGAGGCCCTCGTCAAGGTCGAGGACGGGCACGCGATGCTCCACCCGATCGCCGGCACCCGGCACCGCGGCGCCACCCCGCAGGAGGACCACGACCTCGCCGAGGAGCTGCTCGCCGATCCCAAGGAGCGCGCCGAGCACCTCATGCTCGTCGACCTCGGCCGCAACGACCTCGGCCGGGTCTGCGCGCCCGGCTCGGTGGAGGTCGTCGACTTCATGTCCGTCGAGCGCTACTCGCACGTCATGCACATCGTCTCCACCGTGACCGGCAGGGTCGCCGAGGGCCGGACCGCCTTCGACGTCCTCACCGCCTGCTTCCCGGCCGGCACGCTCTCCGGCGCCCCCAAGCCCCGCGCCATGCAGATCATCGAGGAGCTCGAACCCTCCCGGCGCGGTCTGTACGGCGGATGTGTCGGTTATCTCGATTTCGCCGGCGACGCGGACACGGCCATCGCCATCCGCACCGCCCTGCTCCGCGACGGCACCGCGTACGTGCAGGCCGGAGCGGGTGTCGTCGCGGATTCCGATCCGGTCGCCGAGGACAACGAGTGTCGCAACAAGGCCGCGGCCGTGCTCCGCGCCGTACACACCGCCAACCGGATGAACGGCTCCTGAGCACGTAGGGGATAGTGGGGTACGTGAGTGCCGTACCCGTACCCCAGCCCCGGGCCGCCCGCGCGGCCGTCCCCACCGGCGGCCGCCGCAGCCTGGCCGCGGCCCTCCTCCTCGGCGCCCTCGGCGCCACCGTCGTCCTGCTCTCGGCCGGCCAGATCTGGGCGGAGGGCATCGCCTCCGTCGGCGGCGGCACCGTCGCCGTCGAGGCCGACGGCAGCGCCGTCACCGGCGTGCCGACGGCCCTCGCGATCGTCGGCCTCGCCGCGCTCTTCGCCGTCTTCGCCGTCCGCCGCACCGGCCGCACCCTCGTCGCCGCGCTCCTCGCGCTGAGCGGCGCCGGCGCCGCGCTCGCCGCCGTCCTCGGCGCGACCGACAGCGCGGCCCTGGACGCCGAGGCCGCCCGGATCAGCGGCGACACGGCCGCCGCCGTGGCCGGTCTGACCCACACCGCCTGGCCGTATGTCACGGCCGCCGGCGCCGTCCTCATCCTGCTCGCCGGGCTCCTCGCCCTGCGCTTCGGCAAGAGCTGGCCCGGGATGGGCGGGCGCTACGAGCGGTCCGGGACCCCGCGCACCGCACGCAAGGCCCCCACGGTCGACCCGGACCGCCCCGAGGACCTCTGGAAGGCCCTGGACCGCGGCGAGGACCCCACCCGCGGCGAGTGAGCCCGCGAAGGCGATCCGGAGGGCCGACCGCGACGCGTGATCGTCCGGGCACCCCCGATTCATCCTCGCGCGCCCGCGTGCGGGACAATGGGCACCGAGTGTCCGCGCACGCGAGACCTCACCACCGAGCAACAGCAACGAGGAGCAACTCATGGCGGGCAGCGCCCACGGACACACCCCGGCCGCCTGGACCGGTGTCATCATCTCCTTCATCGGCTTCTGCATCGCCGGCGTCTTCATGGTGGCCGCCAACCTGCCCGGGTTCTGGGCCGGCGTGGGTGTCATCGTGCTCGGCGGCATCGTCGGCGGCGCGATGAAGGCGGCCGGCCTCGGCATGCCGAAGGAGTCGGCGGCCGTCGCCGCCGCCCGCGAGGCCGCCACCGCGACCGCGCAGGCCCGTTCCTGACGCGACACGCGTACCTGAAGGCGCAGTCCGGCCGTGCCGGGCTGCGCCTTCGCGCGTCAGGAGCGAGAATCACCGGGTGGACCCGCAGCCGACGGCCGAAGCCGAGACCGACGATCCCCTCGCCCGACCGGGTGAACCCGCCCGGGCGGACGCCCCGGGTCCGGCCGCGCCCGCCGGACCCCCGGTGCACCCGGCCGTACACCCGGCCGCGCAGCCCGTTCCGGCGCCTCCCGCGCCTCCCGTGTCCCTCCTGCCTCCCGCGCATCCCCTGCCTCCCGCGCATCACCTCCCTCCGCTGCCTCCTGCGCCTCCCGTGCCTCCGCGGCCGCTCGCCCGGCGGCTCCTCGCGCCGGTCGCGACCCTCGCCGGGGTCGCCGCCGCCTTCGCCTACGTCGGGGCCGTCGACCCCAACGAACCCGGGCACTACCCCGTCTGCCCCCTGCTCCGCTTCACCGGCATCTACTGCCCCGGGTGCGGCGGACTCCGCAGCGCCCACGCCTTCGCCCACGGCGACCTCCCGGCCGCCCTGGGCTCCAACGCCCTCGCCGTCCTCGGCTACGGACTCTTCGCCGTCGTCATGGCCCTGTGGCTGATTCGTGCCATCCGCGGGGTGCCCATGCGCCTCGCGATCTCCCCGGCGTGGTGGTGGGGGATCGGGGCCGTCCTCGCCCTCTTCACCCTGGTCCGGAACCTTCCCTTCGGCTCAGCGCTGGCCCCGTGAGGGCCCGCGCGCTCCCGGGCAAACCCCCACGGGAGTCCCAGCAGGTGGGACGCCACTCCGGCCGATGCGAGTCCGGGGCCGTCCTGCGGATAGGATCGATGTGGCTGAACCTGGTTCCTCATCACCATCACCGTCCCGGAAGGGGGCCCCTCGCGTGAGTGTGCTCGACGAGATCATCGAAGGCGTACGCGCCGACCTCGCAGAGCGGCAGGCGCGGGTCACCCTCGACGAGCTCAAGGAACGCGCCGCCAAGGCGCCGCAGGCCAAGGACGGCGTCGCCGCACTGCGCGGCGACGGCGTCAAGGTGATCTGCGAGGTCAAGCGCTCCAGCCCGTCCAAGGGCGCGCTCGCCGCGATCGCCGACCCCGCCGGACTCGCCGCGGACTACGAGGCGGGCGGCGCGGCCGTCATCTCGGTCCTCACCGAGCAGCGCCGCTTCGGCGGCTCGCTCGCGGACCTGGAGGCCGTCCGGGCCAAGGTCGACATCCCGGTCCTGCGCAAGGACTTCATCGTCACCGCGTACCAGCTCTGGGAAGCCCGCGCGTACGGGGCGGATCTCGCGCTCCTCATCGTCTCGGCCCTGGAGCAGGAGGCGCTGGTCTCCCTCATCGAGCGTGCCGAGTCCATCGGGCTGACCCCGCTGGTCGAGGTCCACGACGAGGACGAGGTCGAGCGTGCCGTCGACGCGGGCGCCCGGATCATCGGCGTCAACGCGCGGGACCTCAAGACCCTCAAGGTCGACCGCTCCACCTTCGAGCGGGTCGCCCCCGAGATCCCGGCGCACATCGTCAAGATCGCCGAGTCCGGCGTCCGGGGCCCGCACGACCTCATCGCGTACGCCAACGCGGGCGCCGACGCGGTCCTGGTCGGCGAGTCCCTCGTCACCGGCCGCGACCCGAAGGCCGCCGTCGCCGACCTGGTCGCCGCCGGCGCCCACCCGGCCCTCCGCCACGGCCGGAGCTGAACCTGACATGACCGTCGTCCGCGCCACGCCGACCCCTCCGGGCACCGCCCGGGGGATCGTCGGCGTGCCGTCGACGGTCACAGGACGTGGCGGCAGGCTGCGTATCGCCGCCTCCGTCCCCGCGCATGCCCCGCTGGCCAGGGGCTGCCGACCGCGTGGCTGCCGCGCGCCCGCCCGCCGTGTCCACGGCCGCCGGGTCCGGTACGTGATCGGCGACGAGCCGGGCCAGGTCAACGGCATGCGATGGCGCCCGCGCCTCGCGCGCACCTTCATCAACACCACCACCGCCTAACCCGACCGCTCCGCCCCCTGCCCCTCCGTTGTGGGCAGTCGTTCCGCTGGGCTGGGGGTCCCCCCTCTGGGGGAGGGTGGGCACAACGGAACGGCGCCCTTGCGGGCGCGTTCCGCACCTGTGCCTACCCGCACCACGTGCCCGGCCCGCCCTCGTGGGCACCGGGTTTCGGGAGCGGAGGCACCCGCAAAGGGTGCCGTCCCGTGTGCCCACCCGTCCCGCCCTGCGGGACGATTGCCCACACGGGACTCGGGCGCAGCCCGCACGGGACCCGGGCGGAGCCCGGTGGTGTAGCGGCGTTGCCGTTGGTGAAGGGGTCGCGCGCATAACGTGACCATCTACCGCAACGCGATCCGGGGCACCCGCCCCGCGAGGAGCATCCGCATGTCCAGCGAGTTCTTCATTCCGGACCTGGAAGGTCAGGTCCCCACCGCCGAGGGGTACTTCGGCGCCTACGGCGGCAAGTTCATCCCGGAGGCCCTCGTCGCCGCCGTGGACGAGGTCGCCGCCGAGTACGACAAGGCCAAGGCCGACCCCGAGTTCGCCCGCGAGCTCAACGACCTCATGGTCAACTACACCGGCCGCCCGAGCGCCCTCACCGAGGTCCCCCGGTTCGCCGAGCACGCCGGCGGTGCCCGGATCTTCCTCAAGCGCGAGGACCTCAACCACACCGGCTCGCACAAGATCAACAACGTGCTGGGTCAGGCCCTGCTGACCAAGCGCATGGGCAAGACGCGGGTCATCGCCGAGACCGGCGCCGGTCAGCACGGCGTGGCCACCGCCACCGCCTGCGCCCTCTTCGGCCTCGACTGCACCATCTACATGGGCGAGATCGACACCCAGCGCCAGGCCCTCAACGTGGCCCGGATGCGGATCCTCGGCGCCGAGGTCATCGCCGTGAAGTCCGGCAGCCGCACCCTCAAGGACGCCATCAACGAGGCGTTCCGCGACTGGGTCGCCAACGTCGACAGGACTCACTACCTGTTCGGCACCGTGGCCGGCCCGCACCCCTTCCCCGCCATGGTCCGCGACTTCCACCGGGTCATCGGCGTCGAGGCCCGCCGCCAGATCCTGGAGCGCGCCGGACGCCTCCCCGACGCGGCGATCGCCTGCGTCGGCGGCGGCTCCAACGCCATCGGCCTCTTCCACGCCTTCGTCCCCGACGCGGACGTGCGCCTGATCGGCTGCGAGCCGGCCGGTCACGGCGTCGAGACCGGCGAGCACGCGGCCACCCTCACCGCCGGCGAGCCCGGCATCCTGCACGGTTCGCGCTCGTACGTCCTCCAGGACGAGGAGGGCCAGATCACCGAGCCGTACTCGATCTCGGCCGGCCTCGACTACCCGGGCATCGGCCCCGAGCACGCGTACCTCAAGGACAGCGGCCGCGGCGAGTACCGCGCCGTCACCGACGACGCCGCCATGCAGGCGCTGCGGCTGCTCTCCCGTACCGAGGGCATCATCCCGGCCATCGAGTCGGCGCACGCCCTGGCCGGCGCCCTGGAGGTCGGCAAGGAGCTCGGCAAGGACGCGCTGCTCCTGGTCAACCTCTCCGGGCGCGGCGACAAGGACATGGACACGGCCGCCCGCTACTTCGGCCTGTACGACGGGGAGGGTTCCAAGTGACGACCGGAAACATCCAGCTGCTGAGCGAGACCCTCGCCAAGGCCAAGGCCGAGAACCGGGCGGCGCTCATCGCCTACCTGCCTGCCGGCTTCCCGACCGTCGACGGCGGCATCGCGGCCATCAAGGCCGTCTTCGACGGCGGCGCGGACATCGTCGAGGTCGGTCTCCCGCACAGCGACCCGGTCCTCGACGGACCGGTCATCCAGACGGCCGACGACATCGCCCTGCGCGGCGGCGTCAAGATCGCCGACGTCATGCGCACGGTCCGCGAGGCCCACGAGGCCACCGGGAAGCCGGTCCTCGTCATGACCTACTGGAACCCGATCGACCGCTACGGCATCGAGCGCTTCACCGAGGAGCTCGCCGCCGCCGGCGGCGCGGGCTGCATCCTGCCCGACCTGCCTGTCCAGGAGTCCGCCGTCTGGCGCGAGAACGCCGACAAGCACGGTCTCGCCACCGTCTTCGTCGTCGCGCCCAGCAGCAAGGACGCCCGCCTCGCCACCATCACGGCGGCCGGCTCCGGCTTCGTCTACGCCGCCTCGCTCATGGGTGTCACCGGCACCCGCGAGTCGGTCGGCGAGCAGGCGGCCGATCTCGTCCGCCGTACCCGCGCCACCTCCGAACTGCCGGTGTGCGTCGGGCTCGGCGTCTCCAACGCCACCCAGGCGAAGGAGGTCGCCGTCTTCGCCGACGGCGTCATCGTCGGCTCCGCCTTCGTCCAGCGGATCCTCGACGCCGACGGCGACGAGGCCGCCGGGCTCGCCGCCGTAAGGGAACTGGCAGGCGAACTCGCGGCCGGCGTGCGTCGCGTTTCGTAACCCATTTGGGTGGATCTGGAACCGGGGAGGCACGTACGTGCCTCCCCGGTTCGTTGCTGTGGGCGTGAGCGAGAAGAACCGTGGTGACGGTAACCGGAGCGCGCGGGAGCGCCTCCAGCAGCAGCGCGAGCGCGACAAGGCCCGTGAGAAGCAGCGGCGCGTCCTCATCGTGTCGGCGGCGGTGGTCGGCGTCCTCGGCCTGGCCGCGGTCGTCGGGGTGATCGCCGCGAACAGCGACGGCGGCGGCGGATCGGACAAGGCGGGCCCGGTCGTGGCGCCGACGGGGGCCATCGAGGGCGACAAGCCCGCCGTCCCCACGGGCAAGGCGGACGCCCCGTCGACGCTCACGATCTGGGAGGACTTCCGCTGCCCGGCGTGCGCCCAGTTCGAGAACGTCATGCGGGACACCATCCACGAGCTGGAGGCCTCCGGCGCGCTCAAGGCCGAGTACCACCTCGCCACCCTCATCGACGGGAACATGGGCGGCAGCGGCTCGCTCCGCGCGGCGAACGCGGCCGCGTGCGCCCAGGACGCGGGGAAGTTCACCGCGTACCACGACACGCTCTACATCAACCAGCCGCCGGAGACGGACGACGCCTTCGGGAACAACGCCAAGCTGATCGAGCTGGCCGCGAAGGTGCCGGGGCTCGACACGCCCGCCTTCCGCAGCTGCGTCGAGGACGGCACGCACGACAGCTGGGTGGCGAAGTCCAACGAGGCCTTCCAGAACGGCGGCTTCCGCGGCACCCCGACCGTCCTCCTCAACGGCGAATCGATCTTCCCGACGAAGGGGAGCGAGCAGATCTCCCCGGAGAACCTGAAGAAGTGGGTCGCCGAGGCCAACAAGGGCAAGAAGTCCGGAACGGCCTCTCCGGCGGCCTCCTCGGCCGCTCCCTCGGCGGGTTAGTTACCCATACGTTGCCGGGTGGGCTGCCGTCGTGCCCGCCCGGCAAGGTAGCGTCGGACCTGCCATGGACCTTGCCTATATTCCCAGCCCGTCGACCGGCGTGATCAACCTCGGACCGATCCCGCTGCGCGGCTATGCCTTCTGCATCATCATCGGTGTCTTCGTCGCCGTCTGGTACGGCAACAAGCGCTGGATCGCCCGGGGCGGCACCGCCGGCACCGTGGCCGACATCGCCGTCTGGGCGGTGCCCTTCGGCCTCGTCGGCGGACGCCTCTACCACGTGATCACCGACTATCAGCTGTACTTCAGCGAGGGTGAGAACTGGGTCGACGCCTTCAAGATCTGGGAGGGCGGCCTCGGTATCTGGGGCGCCATCGCGCTCGGCGCGGTGGGTGCCTGGATCGGCTGCCGTCGACGGGGCATCCCGCTCCCGGCGTACGCGGACGCGATCGCGCCCGGCATCGCCCTCGCCCAGGCCATCGGCCGCTGGGGCAACTGGTTCAACCAGGAGCTCTACGGCAAGCCCACCGATCTGCCCTGGGCCCTGAAGATCACCGAGAGCGCGAACCGCGAGGCCGGGCTCTACCACCCGACCTTCCTGTACGAGTCGCTCTGGTGCGTCGGCGTCGCCGCCCTGGTCGTCTGGGCCGACCGCCGCTTCAAGCTGGGCCACGGGCGCGCCTTCGCGCTCTACGTCGCCGCGTACTGCGCGGGCCGCGTCTGGACCGAGTACCTGCGCGTCGACGAGGCGCACCACATCCTCGGTCTGCGCCTGAACGTGTGGACGGCGATCATCGTCTTCCTGCTCGCGGTGACCTACATCGTGATCTCGGCGCGGATCCGGCCGGGACGCGAGGAGATCGTGGAGCCCAAGGCCGAGAAGACCGACAAGGCCGACAACGCCGATGAGGGCGACGAGGGCGAGACGGCTGATGAGGCCGGGAAGTCCGGGGACGACGCCGTCGGTGGTGAGCCCGGGGACGCCGTGACGGACACGGATACGGACACAGACACGGATACGGATACGGACGTGGATCACGGTGCCGACAACGGCGCCGGATCGGCCGCCAAGGGCTGATCCTCCGTCGTCGAAGGGCCGTCGGGACCGAGAGGTTCCGGCGGCCCTTTCGCATGCGGCGGGTCAGGCCGTGCGGGAGGCGAGGGCGAGGACCCGGTGGGCGCCCTCCACGACCGCCGCGTCGACGAAACGGCCGTCGGGGAGAGCCAGGGCACCCCGGCCGGTCCGGGCCGCAGCGACGACCTCCCGCGCCGCGTCGACCTCATCCGGGGTGGGGAGGTAGGCCCGCTCGATGACGGGGAGCTGGCGGGGATGGATCGCCGCCCGGCCGAGGAAGCCCATCGCCCGGCCCCGGGCGCAGCTGGCGGCCAGGGCGTCCAGGTCGCCGATGTCGGGGTGGACCGACTGGGCCGGGGGCGGCAGGGCGGCCGCGCGGGCGGCGACCACGACGCGGCTGCGCGGCCAGTCGAGGCCGCTGTCGTCCCGTACCCCCAGGTCGGCGCGGAGATCGGCCTCGCCGAGCGCGATGCCGCGCACGTCGGGGTGGGCGGTGGCGATGGCGTAGGCGTGCTCCACGGCGAGGGCGTTCTCCAGGAGCGGGTAGAGGGGCAGACCGGGGGCGAGGCCCGCGATCCGGTGGATGTCAGTGGCGTGTGTCACCTTGGGTACACGGAGACCGCAGAGGCCGGGGAGGGGGGCCAGGGTGGGGATGTCGAGCGGGGAGTGGACGCGGACGTGCACCGGGACGGGGTGGGCGTCGGCGAGCAGATCGACCGTGGCGTCGAGGGCGTACGCCTTGCGGTGCGGGGCGACCGCGTCCTCCAGGTCGACGATGACGACGTCGGCGCCGGAGAGCAGGGCCTTGGACACGACCCCGGGGCGGTCGCCGGGCGCGTACAGCCAGGTGAGGGGAGTGCGCAGCCGCTCCATACCGGTCATACCGCTCCCTGGGCGCGGAGGGCGTCGATCTCGGCGGGGGTGAGGCCGAGCTCGGTGAGGACGTCGGCGGTGTCGGCGCCGTGCGGGCGGCCGGGCCAGCGGATCGCGCCGGGGGTCTCGGAGAGGCGGAAGAGCACGTTCTGCATCTTGATCGGGCCGAGTTCCGGGTCCTGCACCTCGGTGACGGTGCCGAGTGCCCGGAACTGCGGATCGTCGAGGACGTCCCGGACGTCGTAGACCGGGGCGATGGCGGCCTCGGCCTTCTCGAAGGCGGCCATGGCCTCGTCGCGGGTGTGGCGGGCGATCCAGGTGCCGACCGCCTCGTCCAGGACGTCCGCGTGCGCGGCGCGGCCCGTGCCGTCGGCGAACCACGGCTCGTCGACGAGCTCAGGGCGGCCGACGAGACGCAGCACCCGCTCGGCGATCGACTGGGCGGAGGTGGAGACGGCGACCCAGGAGCCGTCGGCGGTCCGGTAGGTGTTGCGCGGGGCGTTGTTGCGGGAGCGGTTGCCGGTGCGGGGCTGGACGTAGCCGAGCTGGTCGTACCAGAGGGGGTGGGGCCCGATGACGGAGAGCATCGGTTCGATGATCGCCATGTCGACGACCTGGCCGCGGCCGGTCGTGGTCCTGGCGGTGAGCGCGGTCATCACCGCGTACGCCGTGGCGAGGGCGGCGATGGAGTCGGCCAGGCCGAAGGGGGGCAGGGTGGGCGGGCCCTCGGGCTCGCCGGTGATCGCGGCGAAGCCGCTCATCGCCTCGGCGAGGGTGCCGAAGCCGGGGCGGTGGGCGTACGGGCCGAACTGGCCGAAGCCGGTGACGCGGGCGAGGACGAGACGCGGGTTGACGGTGGAGAGCTCCTCCCAGCCCAGACCCCAGCGTTCCAGGGTGCCGGGGCGGAAGTTCTCCACGATCACGTCGGCTTCGGCGGCGAGTCCGAGGAGGGTGTCGCGGCCGCCCGGTGCAGAGAGATCGAGGGTGATCGTCCGCTTGTTCCGGCCGAGGACCTTCCACCACAGACCGACGCCGTCCTTCGCGGGGCCGTGGCCGCGGGACGGATCGGGCTTGCGGGGGTGCTCGACCTTGATGACGTCGGCGCCGAAGTCGCCGAGCATCGTCGCCGCGAGCGGGCCGGCGAAGAGCGTCGCGAGGTCCAGGACGCGCAGTCCGTGGAGGGGAGGTGCGGGGGCGGCGGGGGCATGGGGGGCGGTCGTCATGCGGGGTCGGCCTCCAGGTCGTCGAGGGAGCCGAAGGCCGCCTCGATCTCGGTCCGGTACGGCATCGAGGTCGACGCGCCCTCGCGCTGGACGGAGAGCGCGGCGGCGGTCTGCGCCCAGGCGAGCGCCTCGGGGACGGGCCGGCCCTCGCCGAGGGCGACTGCGAGGGCGCCGACGAAGGTGTCGCCTGCGGCGGTGGTGTCCACGGCCCTGACACGGGGGGCGGGCACGGTGACCGGCTCGGCGCCGCGCGCCGCGTACAGGCTGCCGGCCGCGCCCAGGGTGACGACGACCTCGGGGACGTCCCGCAGCAGGGCCTGGGCGGCGGCGTGCGGGTCGGTGAGTCCGGTGAGCGCGGTGGCCTCGTGCTCGTTGGGCACCAGCAGGTCGGTGGCGGCGAGGAGTTCGGGAGGGAGCCGTTGGGCGGGGGCGGGCGTCAGAACGGTGCGGACGCCGAGACGGCGGGCGGTCGCGGCGCCCTCGACGACGACGGAGAGGGGGAGTTCGAGCTGGAGGAGCAGGGCGTCGGCGGTGCCGATCAGGGCCTCGTCGCCGTGACTGAGTGAGACGACGGCGGCGTTGGCGCCGGGGACGACGACGATCGCGTTGCCGCCCTCGTCGTCGACGACGATGTGGGCGGTGCCGGAGGGGCCCTCGGCGGTGCGCAGGAGGTCGGTGTCGACGGCGCAGTGCTCCAGGTTGGCCCGGAGCCGCGCACCGAAGTCGTCCGCGCCGACCGCGCCGATCATCGCGACCTCGGCGCCGGCGCGGGCGGCGGCGACGGCCTGGTTGGCGCCCTTGCCGCCGGGGATCGTGCGGAACGCGCGGCCGGTGACCGTCTCGCCGCGGGCGGGCGCCCTCGGGACGTAGGCGACGAGGTCCATGTTCGTGCTGCCGAGTACGACGATGCTGGTCATGGGCGTACTGCCTCCAGATGTGTCAGTTCGGCCAGGGTGTCGAACCCGATGCCGTCGAAGGACGGGACCGAGGTCGCGAGACGGTTCTTGAGGGGGGTGGTCCAGTGCTCGGGCAGCCGGTCGGGGTGACCGGCGAGCAGCCCGGCGACCGAACCGGCGGTGGCGCCGTTGGAGTCGGTGTCCCAGCCGCCCGAGACCGCCGCGCAGACGGAGCGGGAGAAGTCTCCGTCGCCGTGCGTGAGGGCGGCGGCGAGCAGGGCGGCGTTGGGGACGGCATGGACCCAGTGGTACCCGCCGAGTTCGGCGTGCAGACGGTCGACGACGGTGTCGAAGTCGCTCTCCTCGCGGGCGGACGCGATGCCCAGGCGGACGGCCGCGGCGAGGCGGGAGCGGGGCGGGATCACCGCGAGTCCGGCGGCGAGCGACCGGTGGACGTCGGCGGTGCCGGTCGCGGCGGTGGCGAGGGCGGCGGCGACGAACATGGCGCCGTAGACGCCGTTCGCGGTGTGGGTGAGCGCCGCGTCCCGGTAGGCCTGCGCGGCGGCGGCGACCGGGTCGCCCGGGTGGGTCCAGCCGTGGACGTCGGCCCGGATCTGGGCGCCGATCCACTCACGGAAGGGGTTGCGGTGGACGGCGGTCAGCGGGGGTTCGACGCCGTCGAGGAGATTGCGGTAGGCGACGCGCTCGGCCGTGAAGGTGCGGCCTGCGGGGAGTTCGTCGAGCCAGAGGCGGGCGACGTCGGCGGTGGTGAAGTCGCGGCCGTACCGCTGGAGGAGCAGCAGGTTGAGGAGGGGGTAGTTGAGGTCGTCGTCCTCGGGCATCCCGTCGATGTTCTCGGCGAGGGAGGTGGGGGCGGAGCGGCGGTTCCAGGGGTGGGCGGCGAGCAGGTCCGGGGGGACGCCGCGGGCGGTGAACCAGGTGGAGAGGGGCCAGTTGCCGGTGGCGCGGGCGAGGGCGCGGATGGCGGGGAGGGGCAGCTTCTCGACGGGCTTGCCGAGCAGACACCCGACGGCCCGCCCGAGCCAGGCGGCGTGCAGCCGGTGGAGGAGGGAGCCGCTTTCCCCCACCCCGCCCCTTCCCGAAACCCTGACGGGACCGGGGGCGCCACCCCCGAACCCCGGGGTCCCCGGCGCTTCGCGCGGGGGGTGGTGCGGGGGTTCGCCCCCGAACCCCGGGGTCCCCGGCGCTTCGCGCGGGAGGTGTTGGGGGGCTTCGCCTTCGAGTCCTCGGCTCTCCGGGGCTTCGCTTGGGGGGTGGTGGGGGGTGTCCGGCGTCGGGGGGTGTGGCCGGGCGTTCCTGTCTTCGTTGAAGCCGGGGGTGGGTGCTTCGTGAGGGGGTTCGGGGGTGGAGACCCCGGTGCCGGCAGGGTTGGGGGGAGGGGTGGTGAGAGGGGTGGTGAGAGGGGTCGTCAGAGTTTGGATGCTGGGCAGTGGTGTCGGTTCGTGCTTCGCCGACGGTGTGGGGAGGGTCGCGAGGGCGTCCAGGAGTTCCTCCGCCAGGGGGCGGAGGTCCGGGCGGGGTACGGCGGAGGCGCCGGCCGTCTCCGGGGCCTGCGGGCCGCCCGCCGCGTGCCAGCGCGCGGCGATCGCGGCGGCGTCGCGGCCGTCCTCCGCCGCCTGGCGCAGCTCGTGGCCCACCAGGTCCTCCGGCTGCACCCAGGTCAGCCGGAGGTTCACCGGTCCGCGCTCGTCAGTGTCGTGAAGGCCGCCTCGTGCGCCCGGCGCGCCTTCTCGTCCTGGGCGAAGACCTCGCGCGTCACCCGGGCCAGCGCCGCCGCCGGGGCGTGCAGGTCGAGCCGGCTCGCCTCCGCGACCCGCTTCGCCCAGTCGGCGGGAACGGCGGACTCGCCGTGCAGGGCGCCCACGATCGCGCCCGCCATCGTGGCGATCGAGTCGCAGTCGCGGCCGTAGTTGACCGACCCCAGGACCGTACGACGGAAGTCGCCCTCGCCGACGAGCAGCATGCCCAGGGCGATCGGCAGCTCCTCGATCGCGTGCAGGCGGGACGGGCGGCGGGCGCCGAGGGAGGGGGAGCGGTAGTCGGGGCCGACCGTGTCGAAGGGGGCCACCGCCGCGCGGAGCGGGGTGAGCGCGGACTCGAAGTCCGTGTGGCGGGCCGCCACTTCCGCGACCGCCTCGATCGCCGACCTGGTGCCGTCCTTCGCGAGGGTGAGGGCTGTGTCGACGATCGAGGAGGGCGTCGCGCCCGGCGCGCAGGCCGCGGCGACCGCCGCCGCGAAGACGCCCGCCGCCTCCCGGCCGTACGAGGACTGGTGCGCGCCCGCGACGTCGAGGGCCTCGGCGTAGGCGGCCGCGGGGTGGCCGGCGTTGACGAGCCCGACCGGCGCCATGTACATCGCGGCGCCGCAGTTGACGATGTTGCCGGCACCGGCCTCGCGCGGGTCGACGTGACCGTAGTGGAGCCGGGCCACGAGCCACTTCTCGGCGAGGAAGATCCGCTGGAGGGGGAGGGCCTCTGCCTCCAGCTCCGGGATCCAGACGGGGGAGCCCATGAGTTCGGGGACGAGGAAGTCCGCGACCGCGTACGCGTCGAGGTGGCCGCGGACCTTCTCGTACACCCGGATCAGGGCGTGGGTCATCAAGGTGTCGTCGGTGACGTGCCCGTCGCCCTTGTGGTACGGCGCGATGGGGCGGGCGGTGCGCCAGTCGTCGCCGTTCCAGGGGCCGACGATCCCGGTGACGCGGCCGCCGTGCCGCTCCAGGATCTGCTGGGGGGTGTAGCCCTCGACGGGGCCGCCGAGCGCGTCGCCGACGGCGGCCCCGAGGAGGCTGCCGGTGATCCGGTCATCCAGGGTGGGCACAGCCAGTGTGGGTGTCATGTCGGAATTGTCCACCTGGGGAGGCCGGTTCCGTGGCTCCCAGGAGCCCGGCGAGTTCGACCAGATCCGTCCCCGCGAGCCGGGGCAGCGCGCACCCCGCGAGCGTCCGGCAGGCCTCGCGCCAGGTCGCCGGCACCGAACGGCCGCCGCCCAGCGCGCCGGTGAGCGCGCCCGCGAGCGCGGGGGCGGAGTCCGCGACCCGGGAGAGGCAGACGGCGGCCGGTACCGCCGCCGTCATCTCGCCCCGGGCGGCGGTGGCGAGCGCGAGGGCGACCGGGACGGTCTCGGCGGCGGCGATCCCGTAGCTGTAGACGTGGTCCACGATCCGGTGCTCCAGGAGCGGGACCAGCTCGAAGGCCGAACCGGCGGTCCGGGCCAGCTTCACCGCGTACCGGGCGTTGCGGCCGATCTCGGTGACGGGCGGGAGTTCGGCGAGTGCCGCCTCGACGGCCTCGTCGACCGTCGCCCCGCCGAGGGCCGCGGCGACGGCCGCCGCCGTCGCGCGGGCGCCGTGGACGCCGTCCCCGTCCTGGGTGTACCGGGCGTCGAACTCGGCGAGTTCGGCGGCGGCGTGCGGGTCGCCGGGGTGGACGACGGCGAGGACGGCCGCCCGGACGCAGGCGGCGTCGTCGAAGTAGTGCGGGTTGTCGTGGCCGGTGGCGGGCGGGCGCAGACCGGTGGCGAGATTGCCGAGCCCGGCGCGTACGGAGATGCGGGCGCGGAGGGGGAGGACGGCGGACTCGACCTCGGGGGCGCGCTCGGCGGCGGCGGCGACCTGGCCGGCGAGGGCGTTCCAGGCGAGGTCGACGGCGGCGCGGAGGCGGCGCTCCGGGGGGAGGCCGGCGAAGACGGGGCCGGAGGCGGTGAGGATCGCCTCGGCGGTGAAGGCCGCCCACTCGGCGTCGTCGGAGGGGCCGAGGCGGAGGGGCTCGGGGGGCTGGTTGAGGGCGATGGGGACGGGGAGGGTGGTCGTCGCGTTCTGCTCGGCGAAGGTGTCGAGTTCGCGGGTGAGGCGGCGGGTCCACTCCGGCATGCGGGCGGCGCGGTGGCGGGCGGCGGGCCAGCCGGCGGCGTCGCCTGCGGCGAGGCCGAGGAGGAGGCCCTCGGTCTTGTCGCGACCGGCCCTGCGGGGGGCCTTCGGCTGAGGGGCGTCGGGCTGCGGGGCCTCGTGGGCGCCGGCGCCCCATGATCCGGTCCCGCGTACTGGGGCGGGGGCCAGGGGGTGGGTGTCCGGGAGTGGGGTGGGGGCCTGTGTGTCGGTGCCTGGGAGTGGGGCGGGGGCCAGGGTTTCGGTGCCCGGCAGTGGGGCGGGGGCCAGTGTGTCGGCGCCCAGTAGCGGGGCGGGGGCCTGCGGGTCACCGAGCAGGGGGCCGGTGCCCGGCATCGGGGGCTGTGCCCACCCGTCCCGCCCTGCGGGACGATTGCCCACAGCCGGCGCGGTGGTGGTGCCCACAGCGTTGGTGGCGGTAGCGCCTGCTGGGGCGGCGGTGTCCGCAGCGGTGGCGCCCGTGGTGGCGGTGGCGCCCGGGGTGGCGGCCGCGGCCGCCGCGGTGGTCGTCGTCGTGTTTGCGGTCATGTCAGGGTCTCCTCCGGGGTCAGCAGGTCCGCGATGTCCAGGACGTGGTAGCCGCGCATGGAGGGCAGGCAGCTGCCGGTGACCGGGGCGATGGCCGTCGACCATTCCTCCGGGATCGCCGAGGCGCCCGCCATCGCTCCGGCGAGGGCGCCCGCGACCGCTGCCGTCGTGTCGGCGTCGCGGCCCATGTTGACCGCGGTCAGGACCGCCGTACGGAAGTCCCCGCGGGCCGCCGCGAAGGCGCCGAAGGCCAGGCCCACCGCCTCCGGTGCCAGGTCCGTCCACGGGTAGCCGCCGATGACGACCGCCGAGCGGACCTGCCGTTCGCGGGTGAGCGGGTCCGGCTGGACGCGTTGCGCGGCGACGACCGCGCGGCGCAGGGAGCGGGCCGTCCAGGAGTCCATCGGGACGACGGAGAGCGCCGCCGCGATGATCGAGGTCACCCCCGCGCCCGCCATCGCCGCCGCGACGCCCGCCGCGACGGCCTGGCCCCCGTAGATGCCCTCGCCCTCGTGGCTGACGCTGCCGTCGATCGCGACGAGGCGCGCCGCCTCCGCCGGACGTCCGGCCGCGAAGACCCCGAAGGGCGCGGCGCGCATCGCGAGCCCGTCGCTCCAGGCGTGGCGGTGCTGGGCGGAGATGGGTGCGGCGAGGCCCCGGCGGAGGTTCTCCAGCGTGCCGCGCTCCGAGAAGCCCGCGCCGCGGAAGGGGCCCTCGTCGAGGTCGGCGATCCAGTGGTGCCAGGCCCGTTCGACGTGGTGGACGGTGAGCGCCGAGCCGTGCCGGGCGAGGAGCAGGGCCGAGAAGATCGCGTACTCGGTGTCGTCGGTGCCCGCCGGGCGGTCCGTCACGAAGCCCTCGATGCGGCCCCATCGGCGGCGGATCTCCGAGGGGCGCATGTTCTCGGCGGGCGCGCCGAGCGCGTCGCCGACGGCGAGGCCGAGGAGCGCCCCCCTCGCCCGTTCGCGCGTGTCGCATGCCGTGGTCGTCATTCTCGCGGCCCCTTCCTCGGTGGGGGCGCGCAGTGCGGCGTGCCCCGATGCCTGGATCTGTGCCACCGCGCGCCGCGAACTCGCTGAAGAAACGTCTCTGTCACCCGGCTGACACCTCGCCAGAACCAGGTTCACCCGGAGGGGCACTCCTAAGGGGCGCCTTAGTAAGTACGGCCTGCCTTGCTGGCGGGCCCCTTACATCGCGCGTATTTTCGAGGTGTTGGGGGCGGCGGGTGCGACCCGGCCCGCCGGAACGAGGGGAGAGCCATGTCCATCATCGAAGCTCAGGCGCCACTGCACGAGGCCCACCGCGACAACCACACGCACCGTGACGTGAACGGCGGTTGGCTGCGGCCCGCGGTGTTCGGCGCGATGGACGGACTCGTCTCCAACCTCGCCCTGATGACCGGTGTCGCCGGCGGCGCGGTCTCCACGCAGACCGTCGTCATCACCGGCGTCGCGGGGCTCGCCGCCGGTGCCTTCTCCATGGCGGCCGGCGAGTACACCTCCGTGGCCTCGCAGCGCGAGCTCGTCCAGGCGGAACTGGACGTCGAGCGCCGCCAGTTGTGCAAGCACCCCATCGACGAGATGGAGGAGCTCGCCGCGCTGTACGTGTCCCGGGGCGTCGAGCCCGCGCTCGCCCGCGAGGTCGCCATGCAGCTCTCCCGGGATCCGGAGCAGGCCCTGGAGATCCACGCCCGCGAGGAGCTCGGCATCGACCCGGACGACCTGCCGTCGCCGATGGTCGCCGCGGTGTCGTCCTTCGCCTCCTTCGCGCTCGGCGCCCTGCTCCCCGTCCTGCCGTTCCTGCTCGGGGCGACCGCGCTGTGGCCCGCCGTGCTGCTCGCGCTCCTCGGGCTCTTCGCCTGCGGCGCGCTGGTGGCCCGGGTGACGGCCCGCGGCTGGCTCTTCAGCGGGATGCGCCAGCTGGTCCTGGGCGGGGCCGCGGCCGCCGTCACGTACGGGCTCGGGATGCTCTTCGGAGCGGCGTTGTAGCTCCGGATATCGGAACGGATTCCGTACCCGCAGAGAAGGCCGGGAGGTCCCTACAAGGGGCCTTTTCGGCATTTCGGGGCACCTTTTCGGGACGAAGAGCCCGTATCGGTTGTGACGTATATCCCTGGCTGGATCCGCCGCGGCGATGAGACACTATGCACGACGCCACATAAGTAGCCGGTTACCCGGCGGTTTCGAACCCGTGACCAACGGGAAGAAGGCATGAGCGTCGTTGGGCAATGAGGCCCACCCAGTGTCGGACCGCCGGAAGCCCGGAGATCCTCCGGCTCCCCCCGGTCCGTCCCCCGCGGGACAGTCCCCTGTCCTCGCACCCCACAGGTGAGAACACACCACCATTGCGTGTCGGTGGTGTCCGCATGCTGGAATGAGCTATCCACTTCGCGAGAAGCCAGCCATCATGTAACCTGCACGAAATTTCGCGGAGGGCCAACGTCGTCCCTCGGCATCTGCATATGCCAATACGACGACGGGAGAGCCGATGCGTTCCGACGCCTGGTCGCCCATGGACGGTCGCCCTGCTCCGCAGGGGATGTACGACCCCCGTAACGAACACGACGCCTGTGGTGTCGGATTCGTGGCCACCCTCACTGGTGTAGCCAGCCACGCACTGGTCGAGCAGGCGCTGACCGTACTGCGCAATCTCGAGCACCGCGGCGCCACCGGCTCCGAGCCCGACTCCGGAGACGGCGCCGGCATCCTTTTCCAGGTCCCGGACGCCTTCCTCCGCGAGGTCGCCGGATTCGAGCTCCCCGAGGCCGGCGCGTACGCCGTCGGCATCGCCTTCCTCCCCGAGGACGGCACGGACGAGATCGTCTCGAAGATCGAGACGATCGCCGCCGAAGAGGGCCTCACCGTCCTCGGCTGGCGCGAGGTCCCCGTCGCCCCCGAGCTGCTCGGCGCCTCCGCCCGCTCCACCATGCCGGTCTTCCGCCAGCTGTTCGTGAAGGACGCCGACGGTACGGCCACGGGCATCGTGCTGGACCGCAAGGCGTTCGTGCTGCGCAAGCGCGCCGAGCGCGAGGCCGCGACCTACTTCCCGTCGCTCTCCGCCCGCACGATCGTCTACAAGGGCATGCTGACCACCGGCCAGCTGGAGCCCTTCTTCCCGGACCTGTCGGACCGCCGCTGCGCCTCCGCCGTGGCCCTGGTCCACTCCCGCTTCTCCACCAACACCTTCCCGAGCTGGCCGCTGGCCCACCCGTACCGCTTCGTCGCCCACAACGGTGAGATCAACACCGTCAAGGGCAACCGGAACTGGATGACCGCCCGCGAGGCGCAGCTCGACTCCGCCGTCTTCGGCGAGGGCTCGCTGGACCGGATCTTCCCGATCTGCACCCCGGACGCCTCCGACTCGGCCTCCTTCGACGAGGTCCTGGAGCTGCTCCACCTCGGCGGCCGTTCCCTGCCGCACGCGGTCCTGATGATGGTCCCCGAGGCGTGGGAGAACCACGACTCGATGGACCCGGCCCGCCGCGCCTTCTACCAGTACCACTCCACGATGATGGAGCCCTGGGACGGACCGGCCTGCGTCACCTTCACCGACGGCGTCCAGGTCGGCGCGGTCCTCGACCGCAACGGACTGCGCCCCGGCCGCTACTGGGTCACCGACGAGGGCCTCGTCGTCCTCTCCTCCGAGGTCGGCGTCCTCGACATCGACCCCGCCAAGGTCGTCCGCAAGGGCCGCCTCCAGCCCGGCAAGATGTTCCTCGTCGACACCGCCGAGCACCGGATCATCGAGGACGACGAGATCAAGGCCGGTCTCGCCGCCGAGAACCCGTACCAGGAGTGGCTGGAGACCGGGGAGATCGAGCTCTCCGACCTCCCCGAGCGCGAGCACATCGTGCACACCCACGCCTCGGTCACCCGCCGCCAGCAGACCTTCGGCTACACCGAGGAAGAGCTCCGCGTCATCCTCGCCCCGATGGCCCGCACCGCCGGCGAGCCGCTCGGCTCCATGGGCACGGACTCGCCGATCGCGGCCCTGTCCGCCCGCCCCCGGCTGCTCTTCGACTACTTCACCCAGCTCTTCGCGCAGGTCACGAACCCGCCGCTGGACGCCATCCGTGAAGAGCTCGTGACGAGCCTCCGCTCCTCGCTGGGCCCCCAGGGCAACCTGCTCGAACCGACCTCCGGCTCGTGTCGCAGCGTCACCCTGCCCTTCCCGGTGATCGACAACGACGAGCTGGCCAAGCTCATCCACATCAACGCCGACGGCGACATGCCCGGCATGAAGGCCGTGACCCTCTCCGGTCTCTACCGGGTCTCCGGCGGCGGCGAGGCCCTCGCCGCCCGCATCGAGGCGATCTGCGCCGAGGCCGACACCGCGATCGAGGGCGGCGCCCGCCTGATCGTGCTGTCCGACCGGCACTCCGACGCCGAGCACGCGCCGATTCCCTCGCTGCTGCTCACCTCGGCCGTCCACCACCACCTCATCCGCACCAAGCAGCGCACCAAGGTGGGTCTGCTCGTCGAGGCCGGTGACGTCCGCGAGGTCCACCACGTCGCCCTGCTCATCGGCTACGGCGCCGCGGCGGTCAACCCGTACCTCGCCATGGAGTCCGTCGAGGACCTGGTCCGCGCCGGCACCTTCATCGAGGGCCTGGAGCCCGAGCAGGCCATCCGGAACCTGATCTACGCCCTCGGCAAGGGCGTCCTCAAGGTCATGTCCAAGATGGGCATCTCCACCGTCGCCTCCTACCGCGGCGCGCAGGTCTTCGAGGCCGTCGGCCTGGACGCCGGCTTCGTCGCCACGTACTTCAACGGCACGGCCACCAAGATCGGCGGCGCCGGTCTCGACGTCGTCGCCAAGGAGGTCGCCGCCCGCCACGCCAAGGCGTACCCCGTCTCCGGCGTCCCCTCGGCGCACCGCGCCCTGGACATCGGCGGCGAGTACCAGTGGCGCCGCGAGGGCGAGCCGCACCTGTTCGACCCGGAGACGGTCTTCCGCCTCCAGCACGCCACGCGCAACAAGCGGTACGACATCTTCAAGCAGTACACGGAGCGGGTGAACGAGCAGTCCGAGCGCCTCATGACGCTCCGCGGCCTCTTCGGCATCACCTCCGACCGCCCGTCGATCTCCGTCGACGAGGTCGAGTCCGTCAGCGAGATCGTCAAGCGGTTCTCGACCGGCGCCATGTCGTACGGCTCCATCTCCCGCGAGGCGCACGAGACCCTCGCCATCGCCATGAACCAGCTGGGCGCCAAGTCCAACACCGGTGAGGGCGGCGAGGACCCGGACCGCCTGTACGACCCGGCGCGCCGCTCCTCCATCAAGCAGGTCGCCTCCGGCCGCTTCGGCGTCACCAGCGAGTACCTGGTCAACGCCGACGACATCCAGATCAAGATGGCGCAGGGCGCCAAGCCCGGCGAGGGCGGCCAGCTGCCCGGCCACAAGGTCTACCCGTGGGTCGCCAAGACGCGTCACTCGACGCCCGGCGTCGGCCTCATCTCGCCGCCGCCGCACCACGACATCTACTCCATCGAGGACCTGGCTCAGCTGATCCACGACCTCAAGAACGCCAACCCGGTCGCCCGCATCCACGTGAAGCTGGTCTCCGAGGTCGGCGTCGGCACGGTCGCCGCCGGTGTCTCCAAGGCCCACGCGGACGTCGTCCTCATCTCCGGCCACGACGGCGGAACGGGCGCCTCCCCGCTGACCTCGCTGAAGCACGCGGGCGGCCCCTGGGAGCTCGGCCTCGCCGAGACCCAGCAGACCCTGCTGCTCAACGGCCTGCGCGACCGCATCGTCGTCCAGACCGACGGCCAGCTCAAGACCGGCCGCGACGTCGTCATCGCCGCGCTGCTCGGCGCCGAGGAGTTCGGTTTCGCGACCGCGCCGCTCGTCGTCTCCGGCTGCGTCATGATGCGCGTCTGCCACCTGGACACCTGCCCGGTCGGCATCGCCACCCAGAACCCCGCCCTGCGCGACCGGTTCTCCGGCAAGGCCGAGTACGTCGTCAACTTCTTCGAGTTCATCGCCGAGGAGGTCCGCGAGCTCCTCGCCGAGCTGGGCTTCCGCACCATCGAAGAGGCCGTCGGCCACGCCGAGCTGCTCGACACCAGCCGTGCCGTCACGCACTGGAAGGCGCAGGGTCTCGACCTGGAGCCGCTCTTCTACGTGCCCGAGCTGCCCGAGGGCGCGGTCCGCCACGCCCTGATCGAGCAGGACCACGGTCTGGAGAAGGCCCTCGACAACGAGCTGATCGAGCTCGCCGCCGAGGCCCTGAACGCCGCCTCCGCCGAGGAGGCGCAGCCGGTCCGCGCCCAGGTCGCGATCCGCAACATCAACCGCACGGTCGGCACCATGCTCGGCCACCAGGTGACGAAGAAGTTCGGTGGCGCCGGCCTCCCGGCCGACACCATCGACATCACGTTCACCGGCTCCGCCGGCCAGTCCTTCGGCGCCTTCCTGCCGAGCGGTGTCACCCTCCGCCTGGAGGGCGACGCCAACGACTACGTCGGCAAGGGCCTCTCCGGCGGCCGCGTCGTCGTCCGCCCGGACCGGGGCGCCGACCACCTGGCCGAGTTCTCGACCATCGCGGGCAACACCATCGGCTACGGCGCGACCGGCGGCGAGCTGTTCCTGCGCGGCCGCACCGGCGAGCGCTTCTGCGTCCGCAACTCCGGCGCGCTGGTCGTCTCGGAGGGCGTGGGCGACCACGGCTGCGAGTACATGACCGGCGGTACGGCGGTCGTCCTCGGCGAGACCGGCCGCAACTTCGCGGCGGGCATGTCGGGCGGCGTCGCCTACGTCGTCGACCTCGACCGGGACAACGTCAACTCCGGCAACCTGGGAGCGGTCGAGTCCCTGTCGGACTCCGACAAGGCGTGGCTGCACGACGTCGTGCGCCGCCACCAGGAGGAGACCGGCTCGACGGTCGCCCAGAAGCTCCTCGCCGACTGGGACGCGAACGCGGACCGGTTCAGCAAGATCATCCCCACCACGTACAAGGCAGTGCTCGCCGCCAAGGACGCCGCTGAGCTCGCCGGTCTCTCCGAGACCGAGACCACCGAGAAGATGATGGAGGCGGCGACCAATGGCTGACCCCAAGGGCTTCCTGACCACCGGGCGCGAAGTCGCCAAGACCCGGCCGGTGGGCGAGCGAGTCAGGGACTGGAACGAGGTCTACGTTCCCGGTTCCCTGCTGCCGATCATCAGCAAGCAGGCCGGCCGCTGCATGGACTGCGGCATCCCGTTCTGCCACAACGGCTGCCCCCTCGGGAACCTGATCCCCGAGTGGAACGACTACGCCTACCGCGAGGACTGGTCGGCGGCGCAGGAGCGCCTGCACGCCACCAACAACTTCCCGGAGTTCACCGGCCGCCTGTGCCCGGCTCCGTGCGAGTCGGCGTGTGTCCTCGGCATCAACCAGCCGGCCGTCACCATCAAGAACGTCGAAGTCTCCATCATCGACAAGGCCTGGGACGCGAACGACGTCAAGCCGCAGGTGCCCGAGCGCCTGTCCGGCAAGACCGCCGCCGTCATCGGCTCGGGCCCGGCGGGTCTCGCCGCGGCCCAGCAGCTGACCCGGGCCGGCCACACCGTGGTCGTGTACGAGCGCGCCGACCGCATCGGCGGCCTGCTGCGCTACGGCATCCCCGAGTTCAAGATGGAGAAGCGGCACATCAACCGCCGCATCGAGCAGATGCGCGCGGAGGGCACCAAGTTCCGCACCGGCATCGAGATCGGCCGCGACCTGACGTCGACGGACCTGCGCAAGAGGTTCGACGCCGTGGTCATCGCCGCCGGCGCCACCACCGCCCGTGACCTGCCCGTCCCGGGCCGCGAGCTCAACGGCATCCACCAGGCCATGGAGTACCTGCCACTGGCCAACAAGGTCGTCGAGGGCGACTTCGTGGCCCCGCCGATCACCGCCGAGGGCAAGCACGTCGTCGTCATCGGCGGCGGCGACACCGGCGCGGACTGCGTCGGTACGGCGCACCGCCAGGGCGCGGCCTCGGTCACGCAGCTGGAGATCATGCCCAGGCCGGGCGAGGACCGGAACGCCGGCCAGCCCTGGCCGACCTTCCCCATGCTGTACAAGGTCACCTCGGCGCACGAGGAGGGCGGCGAGCGGGTCTACTCCGTCTCCACCACCCACTTCGAGGGCGACGAGGACGGCAACGTCCAGTTCCTCCACCTCGTCGAGGTCGAGTTCGTCGAGGGCAAGCTGACCCAGAAGCCGGGCACGGAGCGCAAGATCCCCGCCCAGCTGGTCACGCTCGCGATGGGCTTCACCGGAACGGACGTGGAGAACGGCCTGGTCGCGCAGTTTGGTCTGGACCTGGATGCGCGGGGTAACATCGCCCGTGACGCGGACTTCGCCACCAACGTCGATGGCGTGTACGTCGCCGGTGACGCGGGTCGCGGCCAGTCCCTCATCGTGTGGGCCATCGCCGAGGGCCGCTCCGCCGCCCGTGGCGTGGACCGCTTCCTGACCGGAGCCAGCTCGCTGCCGGCCCCGATCCGCCCGACGGACCGTTCGCTGACGGTCTGATCCCGCCGGATCACCCCTGAACGTCCCGTACAACGACGTGCGGAACTGAGCGCGGCGCCCCCCGAATGTCCCCGACCGGACGACTGGGAGGGCGCCGCGGTGCGTTCACCCGCCGGAGAGCGCCCGGAAGTGCGGGATGACCTTCGTGCCCCACTGCCGGATCGTCTCCAGGCAGACCTCCTGCGGCACCGTGCCCATCTGGATCAGGCACATCACCTCGTCGACGCCGATCTCCCGCAGCCGCTCCACGTAGGCGATCGCGGTCGCGGCGTCCCCGTACGCGTGGTCGGTGTTGTACGTGCCGGTGTCGACCGGGCGGGCCGGGATGCTCGCCTCGTGGAGCCGGGCCACCAGCTTCCGCCGCTCCTCCTCCAGGGCGCCCGTGTGGTCCTCGTCCTCCGCGTAACCGGTGGGCGCGGGGGCGCCGCCGTACCAGTGGGCGATCGACTCGGCGAAGAAGCGCTGGCCGCGCGTGCCGAGCCGCAGCGCGCGGTCGGCGTCGTCCAGGACGACCGTCGGGCACAGGGCCGAGAAGTGGTCGTTGACCTCCGTGGAGACGAACCGCGACCCGTCCCGTACGGCGATGGCCCCGTCGTACACCGCGCGCATCGCGCGGACGTCGTCGGCGCCCGCGAAGCCCATCACCAGCGCCCCGATGCCCAGTTCGGCCGCCTGCCGCAGGGAGTCGTGCTGCGAGCAGGCCATGAAGAGGGGCGGGTGCGGGTGCTGCACGGGGCGCGGCAGGACCGCGCCGGGGCCGATGTCGAGGGAGCCGTGCCACTCGAACTCCGGCTCGCGCCACGCGGCGGCGAAGATCCGCAGGGCCTCCTCGGTCTGCGGCCGGGTGTCCTCGGGGTCCACCCCGAACATCCGCATCTCCTGGCGGGTCGCGCCCCGGCCGGCGCCCACGTCGAGCCGGCCGCCGGACAGCACGTCGAGCATGGCGGCGCGTTCGGCGACCCGGACCGGGTGCTGGTAGCCGAAGGGCATGGTGACCACGCCGTGGCCGACGCGGATCGTCCGCGTACGGGCGGCGACCCAGGTCAGGAAGATCTCGGACGCGCTCATGTGGGCGTACTGGGTGAGGGAGTGGTGCTCGACCGCCCAGACGCGGTCGAAGCCCATCTCCTCGGCGAGGACGGCCTGTTCGACGCAGTCGTGGATGACCGCGCGTTCGCGTGCGGGGGTGGGGTCGACGAGCTGTGCTTCGAAGATCATGGAGAACTTCACGGTGAGCTCCTCCCGGACCTGTGCGGGGACCTGTGCGGGGACCTGTGCAGGGACCCGTGCGGGGTCCTGCGCGGCGGATATGCCTAATCGAAATACTTCTAGCAGGCATAGGGAGAGGAGGGAAGCGCCGTACACTTCCGCCCGTGGACGAGAAGACGGAGGGGACTCCGGAACCGCTGCCCGGGCTTCCGGCGACCGGCTGGGCCGTGCTCGGACTGCTCTCCTTCGGACGGGAGCTGTCCGGTTACGACCTCAAGAAGTGGTCGGACCGGTCGCTGCGCCTCTTCTACTGGAGCCCGTCGTTCAGCCAGATCTACAGCGAGCTCAAGCGGCTGGAGAAGACCGGCTACGCCACCTCGCGCCTGGTCGCACCGGAGGCCGGCACCCGTGACAAGCGCGTCTACCGGATCACCGACGAGGGCCTCGCCGCCGTCCGGACCTGGGCCCGCACGGCCCCCCTCGACCCGCCCGTCCTCAAGCACGGCCCGATGCTGCGGCTCTGGCTGGGCCATCTCGTCGAACCCGACCGGATGCGCGAGATCCTGGCCGGACACCGGGAGTACGCCGAGAGCATGCGGCTCCGTGCCGAGGCCGACGTGGCGGACGCCGGCGCCGACGAGGCGTGGGCGTACCCCCGGCTCACCCTCACCTGGGCCGAGCGGTACTACGCGGCCGAGCGCGACCTCGCCGACGCCATGCTCGCGGACATCGAGCGGCTGGAGACCGAGCGGTTGAAGGCCGAGGGGCTGGAGACCGAGCCTCCGCGGCCGTGAGTGTCGGCTTCAGTCCTCCTTCCCGAGTCGCGCGAACTGCTCCTCGGTGAGGGTGACGTCGAGCGCGCCCAGGTTCTCCAGGAGGTGCGCCGCCGAGGACGTACCGGGGATGGGGAGGATGTGCGGGGCCCGGTGCAGGAGCCAGGCCAGGGCCGTCTGGGACGGGGTGGCGCCGACCTCGCGGGCGACCCGGGCCACCGGGCCGTCCGGCCCCGCGTGCCCGCCCATGGCGATCGGGAAGAAGGGGACGAAGGCGATGCCGCGGCCCGCCGTGTGCGCGACCACGGCCTCGTGGTCGCGGGTCGCCAGGTTGTAGAGGTTCTGCACCGCGGCGATCGGGGCGACCGTCTCGGCCTCCTCCAGCTGGGCGACCGTCACCTCCGAAAGACCGATGTGCCGGACCTTGCCCTCCTCCTGGAGTCGGCGCAGAGCGCCCACCTGCTCGGCGACCGGGTAGTTCTCGTCCAGGCGGTGCAGGTACAGCAGGTCGATCCGCTCCGTCCGCAGCCGGCGCAGGCTCAGCTCGGCCTGCTGGCGCAGATAGGCGGGGTGGCCGAGCGGCACCCACTCGGTGGGGGAGGGCCTGACCACACCGACCTTGGTGGCCACCGCCACGGCGTCGCCGTACGGAGCCAGCGCCTCGGCGAGGAGCTCCTCGCCCGCCCCCAGCGCGTACGCGTCGGCCGTGTCGAAGAGGGTGACCCCCGCCTCGGCGGCCGTCCGCAGCAGGGCCAGCGCGGCCGCCCGTTCGGCAGGGGCCGACCAGATGCGGGCCTCGGGGCCCGTCGGGTCGCCGGGGCCGTCGGCGAGGCGCATCGTGCCGTATCCGATGCGCCGGACCGGGAGGTCGCCGCCGAGCTGGAATATCGTCGGGTCGATGCCGGACGTCCGGTCGGTACGGGCTTCGGCGTCCGTGGTGTTCGTGTCATTCGTGGTGTTCGTGTTGTTCGTCATGTCCGGCACCGTAGGAGCTCACACCGGTGTGAGCTTCAAGCGGCAACGGGCCGATGTGAGGGGGGTCACAGTGAAGATCGGTGAGCTGTCGCGTGAGACCGGGGTCGGCGTCCGGCTGCTCCGCTACTACGAGGAGCAGGGCCTCCTCTCCTCGGAGCGGACCCCGGGCGGGCAGCGGGTGTACGGTCCCGACGCCCCCGTCGTCGTCCGCCGTATCCGGGCCCTCCTCGGCGCCGGACTGCCGACCAGGGTCATCGCCGAGGTCCTGGACTGCGTGTGCGGCAGCGAGGCGGAGATCGAGCCCTGCCTCAGCCCGATGCTCGTCGCCCAGCTCGACGCCATCGACGAGAAGATCCACGGCCTCCAGGACACCCGTTCCTCCCTCGCGGCGCTCGTCGCGGTCACCGAGGACCGGCAACTCGCCGCCACCGACCGGGCGATGGGTATTCCGGTGGCCGGCGCCGCGGCGCCCGGGCGATCATGACGCCATGACTTCTCTCGTACGCCACGTGACCATCGACTGCGCCGACGCCCACGCCCTGGCGAGCTTCTGGGCCGCGGCGCTGGACGCGAAGCTCGCCGACGACGACTTCCCCGGCGACCCCGAGGCCACCGTCGAGTCGCCCGGCGCGAACCTCCTCTTCATCCAGGTCCCCGAGGCGAAGGCGGTGAAGAACCGCGTCCACCTCGACCTCCAGCCGCAGGACCGCACCCGCGACGAGGAGATCGAGCGGCTGCTCGCCCTCGGCGCCACCCTGCTCGACGACCGGCGGAACGCCGACGGCACCGGCTGGGCGACCCTCGGGGACCCGGAGGGCAACGAGTTCTGCGTCGAGCGCAGTGCGGCGGAGCGCGCCGCGGCCTCCTGAGCCGGCCGCCCGAGCCTTTCGGGAAACGTTCGGAGTAATCCGGACAGAAGATGTCGGGTATCCGGGGTTTCCTGGAGTCATGGGAGACACCGGAACCACCTGGTCGGCCTTCGAGGCCGCCGAACCCGAGCTCGCCGCGGCCGTGCGCGAGCGCTTCGGGCAGTACACCCACCACGCGCTCGCCACCGTGCGGAAGGACGGCTCGCCCCGCCTCAGCGGCATCGAGGCGGACTTCCGCTTCGGCGAGCTCTGGCTCGGCATGATGCCGAACTCCCGCAAGGCGCTCGACCTGCGCCGCGACCCCCGCTTCGCGCTGCTCGCCAACCCCGGCTCCGGCACCGACATGGGCGGCGGGGACGTCCGCGTCTCCGGGCGGGCGGTCGAGATCACCGACCCGGAGACCGTCGACCGGTACGCCTCCGACGCCGGCGCGCCGCTGCCCTTCCACCTCTTCCGGGTGGAGCCCACCGAGGTCGTACGGACCCGGGTGGACGGCGAGGAGCTGGTCGTGCGGACCTGGGCCCCCGGGCGTCCGGCGCGGACGATCCGGCGCGGCAACGACGACAGCCCGCCGCGCGGGGAGTCCTGAGACACCCGCTGGGGCCAGAATGGACGGGTGCCGAACACTGTCAGCAAGAAGAAGACCCAGGTGAGTGCCGGGCCCGAGCGGCGCCGTGAGCTCCTCGACACGGCGGCCGAGGTGTTCGCCGCCCAGGGGTACAACGCCACCACCGTGCGCAAGATCGCGGACGCCGCCGGCATGCTCGCCGGCAGCCTCTACTACCACTTCGACTCCAAGGAGTCGATGCTCGACGAGATCCTCTCCAGCTTCCTGAACGAGCTGTGGGAGGGGTACGACGCCGTCCTCGACGCCGGGCTCGGGCCCCGCGAGACCATCGAGGCCCTGGTCACCGAGTCCTTCCGGGAGATCGACCGGCACCGCGCCGCCGTCGCCATCTACCAGAAGGAGTCCCGGCACCTCACCGACCTGCCCCGCTTCCACTACCTCGTGGACTCGCAGGAGAGGTTCGAGAAGGCCTGGCTCGGCACGCTGGAGCGCGGGGTCGCGGCCGGGGTGTTCCGGGCGGACCTCGACGTCCGGCTGACGTACCGCTTCGTGCGCGACACCGTCTGGGTCGCCGCGTCCTGGTACCGGCCCGGCGGGCAGCACAGCCCGGAGGAGATCGCCCGCCAGTACCTGAGCATGGTCCTGGACGGCGTCGCCGTACGCGCGTGAAGGGAGTGCCCGACAGGGCCGGGTCCACCCGACGATCACCGAACGGCTGTGAAGTCGCCCACGTCGCGGCGTCCGGGCCTGGTCTGATCCGTCCGGGCATCGGTCGCGCGGGGCGGGAAGGTCCTGAGGCGCACTATTGTTCCGGTAGAGACATCCGGAGTGCGTATCGCGTGTTCCGGGAGAAACAGCCGGGGTCCGTTCACGTGCTCCGGGAGACACAGCCGGGGCCCGTTCGCGTGTTCCGGGTAGAACAGCCGGGGCCCGCATCGTGCAGGTGCGGGCCCCGGCTGTGCCGCGAGCACCGGCCAGGAAGGCACGCATGACCCGCTCCGAACGCCCCTTTAAGCGCGGCCCCCGCACCGCCCAGGCGAAGTCCACGTCACAGCCGAAGGCCTCCCGCGGTGGCCGTCGTCCCACCGCGCCCCCGCCGCCGAGCGAGTTCACTCCGCCGGAGACGGTGACGCCCGCGCTCCCCGCGGTGGCCTCCTTCGCCGACCTGGACATGCCCGAGGGCCTCCTGCGGATTCTGGGCGAGCAGGGTGTGACGGAGCCGTTCCCGATCCAGGCCGCGACCCTCCCGAACTCGCTCGCCGGGCGCGACGTCCTCGGCCGGGGCCGCACCGGCTCCGGCAAGACCCTCGCCTTCGGCCTCGCGCTGCTCGCCCGCACCGCCGGCCGCCGCGCCGAGCCGACCGCGCCCCTCGCGCTGGTCCTCGTGCCCACCCGTGAGCTCGCGCAGCAGGTCACCGACGCCCTCACCCCGTACGCCGGCGCCCTGCGCCTGCGGATCACCACGGTCGTCGGCGGCATGTCGATCTCCCGGCAGTCCTCCGCGCTGCGGCGCGGCGCCGAGGTGCTCATCGCCACGCCCGGCCGGCTCATGGACCTCATCGAGCGCGGCGACTGCCGTCTCGACCAGGTCGCCGTCACCGTCCTCGACGAGGCCGACCAGATGGCCGACATGGGCTTCCTGCCGCAGGTCACCAAGCTGCTCAAGCAGGTCGAGCCCGGCGGCCAGCGGCTGCTCTTCTCGGCCACGCTCGACCGGAACATCGACAAGCTCGTCAAGATGTTCCTGGACGACCCGGTCGTGCACTCGGTCGACCCCTCGGCCGGCGCGGTGACCACCATGGAGCACCACGTCCTGTACGTGATGGACGAGACCGACAAGAAGGCCGTCACGCTGAAGATCGCGGCCCGCGACGGCCGGACGATCCTCTTCCTCGACACCAAGCGGTCCGTGGACCGGCTGGTCAAGCGGCTCCTCGCCAACGGCGTGCGCGCCTCCGGCCTGCACGGCGGGCGCTCGCAGCCGCAGCGGAACCGGACCCTGGACCAGTTCAAGAACGGCCAGGTCACCACGCTCGTCGCGACGAACGTGGCGGCCCGCGGCATCCACGTCGACGACCTCGACATGGTCGTGAACGTCGACCCGCCGATGGACCACAAGGACTACCTGCACCGCGGCGGCCGGACCGCCCGGGCCGGCGAGTCCGGCAGCGTCTTCACCCTGGTCCTGCCCGAGCAGAAGCGGGACATGGGCCGGCTGATGTCGAACGCGGGCATCAGCCCCCGTACGGCGCAGATCAAGTCCAGCGACCAGCACCTGACCGATCTGACCGGCGCCAAGGAGCCCTCGGGCGTCCCGATCGTCATCGAGACGCCGCAGCCGACCCCGCCGCGCAAGGCGGCGGGAGCCGGTGGCTCGGGCTCCGGCGCCGGCCGAGGCCGTCGTCGCCGTCCCGCGGGCACCGGTGGCGGTACGGCCGCCACCGGCACGTCGATGGGTTCGGGGCGCGCCTCCGGCTCCGGTACGTCCACGGGTCGTGGATCCGGTTCCGCGGGCGGCTCCGGGCGCTCCGCTGGCGGCACGGGCCGTTCCGCGGCCGGTGCGGCGCGCGGCTCCGGCACGGGCCGGGGCTCCGGTTCCGGCGCGGGCGCCGGGCGCGGTGCCGCCGCGGGGGCCGGCCGTGGTGGGCGTCAGGCGCCGGCCACGAGCCGTTCCCGCAGCGCCAGCACGTCGCGGAACTCCAGGCCGAGGCCGACGGAGTAGTAACGGGCGAGGCTTCCGTACGAGGCCCGGACCTGGTCGAGGGCGGTGTCGAGATACTCCGGACGCACCTCCTGGAGCGGCACGATCAGGTCCGGGTTCTGCATGAACCCGCCCTGCCGGAGGCCCTCGCGCACCTGGGCGTCGTAGGCGGCGCGGATCGTGTTCGAGGCCAGGTAGTCGGCGCGGGCCGCCGCCGTCGGCACCCCCAGCAGGGTGAGCAGGAGATAGCCGGTCCAGCCGGTGCGGTCCTTGCCCGAGGTGCAGTGGAAGAGCAGCGGCCCCCGGGCGGGGTCGGCCAGGTCCCGCAGGTTCGCGGCGAAGGCGGCCCGGTTCGCGGGCTCGGTGACGAACGTCCGGTAGACGTCGCTCATGAAGGCGGCGGCCCGCCCGCCGCCGAGCATCTCCTCCTGCCGCACCGGGTCGCGGGAGCCGATCGCGGCCATGAGGCGCCCGAAGAGACCGTTGTCGGTGACGGGCCGGGCGACCGGGAGCACGCCGGACGGCAGCCGGTCGGCGCCGTCGTATCCGACCTCCAGCGGGATCCGCAGGTCCACGACCGTGCCGAGGCCGAGCCCGGCGAGCGTGGTGAGGTCGGCGGCGGTGAGCTTACCTAGGTGGTCGCCCCGGTAGGCGAGGCCGTGACGGACCCGGCCGCCGTCGTAGGTGCGGTATCCACCGAGGTCACGGACGTTGACCGCGCCCTGGAGCGGGATCTGCCGGATCGTGTTCCGGGGGGCTCGCGGTGTCGTGCGCGCCTCCGCGTTCGCCGGCAGGGCCGCGAACAGGGCGGTGGCGCCGGTGGTGGTGAGCAGCGCGCGTCGGGACAGGGGCATGGCGGACTCCCTCATGGACGTACGGGCTGACGGGCGGACGGGCCCACCAAACGTTTGTTAGATGATTGGGGAGGAAGGTAGCAGCCGCCGGGTCCGGGCGGGAGGGGCCTGCTCGTGATCGGTGACGCGCGCTCGGTGGCGAGACCGGTGACGAGCCCGGCCGGTGGCGAGCCCGGCTGGTGACGAGCCCGGCTGGTGACGAGCCCGGCTGGTGACGAGCCCGCCGGCGTGCTCGGTGAAACGTCGTGCACGACATCCCCACGACTGGTGACGAGTGGTGAACGTCCGGGGAATTGAAGGGCGTCGGCCTTCCGGGGGCCGCTCTACGCGCGTCATCATCCAGCCATGCGCATCCCCCCTCGATTCACCCTCGCCGGCGGTGTCGCCGCCGCCCTCCTCTCCTCCCTCCTCCTCGGCGCCCCCGCGACCGCCGCGCCGGCCCCCGCACCCGTCACCGTCGCGTCCTCGCTCGCGGCGACCGCGGCCGTCGGGGACATCTGCTACTCCGACCTGCCGTCCCAGGCCCACGACACCCTGCGGCTGATCGATGCGGGCGGCCCGTTCCCGTACCGCCAGGACGGCGTCGTCTTCCAGAACCGGGAAGGGGTCCTCCCGTCCCACTCGCTGGGCTACTACCACGAGTACACGGTCAAGACCCCGGGCGTCTCGACCCGCGGCGCCCGCCGCATCGTGACCGGGAACTCCGTCCAGGAGGACTACTACACGGCCGACCACTACGCCACGTTCGACCTGATCGACCACGGCTGCTGACACACCGCCGGCGCCGGGCCGGCGCGACTGCCGGCGCCCGCGGCCGTCGCGACCGCCGAGCGTGCGTCAGCCCCGGCGCGGCGCCGTCCACTCCAGGCGGGTCCTGACCCGGGCGTCCCGGACGTGTTCGAGGGCGGCGAGCGCCGTCTCGCGGGCCGCGCCGTCCGGGTCGCCGTCCGCCAAGACCGTCGCCAACGCGTCGACGGCCCGCGGATCCTGACGGATCGCCAGGCCGCGCGCCGCCTCCGCCGCCGTCTCCGGATCGTCGTCGCCGAGCCGCTCCGCGAGCCCCTCCCGTACGAGAGGGGTGTCGTCGGGCAGCTCGGCGAGGGCCAGCGTCGCCCAGTCCCGCACCCGGGCGTCGCCGTCCCGGCTCAGCGCGAGGAGCACCCCGAGGGCCTCCGTGTGCCCCGCCGGCACGATCCCGGCCAAGGCCCCCGCGACCGCCCGCCGTACCGCCGCCTCGGGATGCCCGGCCGCCGCGAGCAGCTCGGGCACGGCCTCCGCGTCCCCGCACTCCCCGAGCGCGAGCACCGTCGACAGCAGGGGCTCCCGCGCCGTGGGCGCGGCCTCCGAGGCCAGCCGCCGCAGCACCGGCTGCGCGCTCGCCGCGAAGCCCGGCAGCGCGCCGAGCACCCGCGCGCCGAGCGCCCGGCGCAGCGGATCGCGGTAGGCGCACCAGCCCGCCGCCGCCACGAAGGTCTCCTCGTCGGCCCGGCCGGCCAGTTCGGCCACCGCCGTCGTCCAGGCGTCGAGCTCCGGGTCCCCGCAGCGCAGCGCCCGCGCCGCGAGCTCCTCGTGCGGGGTGCGCAGCCCGATCGCCGCCTCCAGGAGCGTGGCGATCGCCGCGTGACCGGTCTGCCGCTCGTCGCCGCGCGTGGGCGCGCCGTCCTCCCGCAGCAGCTCGACGACGACCGTCACCCCGCCGTCCTCCCGGACCCGGCGGACGACCGCCTCGTACGTCTGCCCGCCGTCGTTCCCCGCGACGAGCCCGCGCCGCAGCTCGGCCGCGATGTCGGCGCCGATCCACCGCCGCGCCTCCCGCAGCGCGGCCTCCGGGGCCGCCGCCTCGTGGTCGAGCAGCGCCCGTACGCAGGCGGCGGAGCCGCGCCGGGCGGCGGCGACGAGCGGGAGGAACCCGTCCGGGCCCGGCCGGTCCGGGTCGGCCCCGTGCTCCAGGAGCACCCGGGCCGTGTCGGCGTGCCCGAGCCGGAGCGCCCAGGCGAGCGCCGTGAAGCCGAACTCCTCCTCCTGGTCGGCCGGCGCGCCGGCCGCGAGCAGCGCCCTGACGACCTCGGCGTGCCCGCCGCAGGCCGCCCCGCACAGTGGTAGGTCGCCGTCCTCCTCGCCGCTGCGGCGCGCCGGATCGGCTCCGGCGGCGAGCAGCACCCGGACGATCCCGGCCTCGTCGCCGACGGCCGCGCGGTACAGCGGTGTCTCCCCGTCCTCCCGGCCCTCGGGGTCCGCCCCGCTCCGCAGGGCCCGTACGGCCCCGTTCTCGTCCCCGGCTCGGATGGCGTCGAACAACGTACTCATGCGTCGACCCTGACGCGCCGTCCGCACATGGCGCAAATCCATTCCCCGTACGGAGGCAGGGGTGCGTGCCGCCGAACCCCCGTACGGGGGCAGAGATGTGCGCCGCCGCGCCCCGGACGGGCGCTCCCGTTTCGCCGTACGCGGGTCAGGGCGCGCACTCCAGGACGGAGCCGCACACTCCGCACCGCGCCCGCACGGTCCGCCCGGCCGGGACCCGCAGCCGCTGGAGGCAGACCGGGCAGGCGAAGGAGACGCCGGTCGCCGGGGCCCCGCCGTCGAAGGCGTACGGGGCGCCCGCCGCCGCCCGGCCCTGACGCCGCTCCCTGCCGTACCGCCGCCGTTCCGCCCAGCCCGCCCCGGCGAGCGGTGGCTGCCGCAGCTCCCGCTCCGCCTCGGCCCGGCCCCGTACCCATGCCTCGTACGCCACCGCGCTGGTGAACCACGGCGAGGGGTCCTCGCCGAAGAGCGCGGCCCGCTTGGCGAGGACGTAGCCGAACTCCTCCGGGGTCAGATAGCCGAGCTTCTGGCTCTCGACCCCGTCCTGGCGGTACGCGTCGAGGAGCAGCCAGCCCGCGCCCAGATAGGTGGTCACGACGTCGGTGAGGATCTCGTTCTCCGGGGTGCCGGGGAAGCCGAGTCCGAGCCGGTGCAGCAGGACATGGGTGATCTCGTGCGCCAGGGCCGCGCCGATGTCCCGGCGGCGGGTCCGGAAGCGGTCGTTGAGCTCGACGAAGTACTCGGGTCCGGCGGTGAGTTCGACGGTCGCCGCGTGCTCCATGGGGCGGAAACTCGCCACGATGCGGGCGTCGGGGAGCCGCAGGTGGTGCACGAGGGCGCGGGCCACCCGCTGGGTGCCCAGGTGGAGGTCCTCGTCGTCGCCGATGGCCATGTCGGCGGCCGGCACGCTCACCGGAAAGCGCTGCACACCGTCGGGGGAGAGGCGTCGGTGGAGCGCGGTGAGCGAGCCCCGGACCGCGGCGCGGTGCGGGAAGCCGTGGCCGACACGGTCGGCCCCCTGACGGTTCGGCATACGGGATCCCCCCTTCGTTCCACTGTACGGTCCCTCCACCGGTTCTGGCCGAAAAGGCTTTCTTGTGGCGGCAGTTGAGCGCTGTCCATAATCCGGACATGGCTTGACGGGCGCATGTCATGCCCGTCGGGCTCAACCCCCCATGGCAGAAGGAGCACGCGTGAAGAAGAACCGACTGGTCAGCGCCCTCCAGAAACTCGCGGCAGCCGGCGCCGTCGTCCTCGCCGCCGTCAGCCTCCAGCCCACCACGGCCTCCGCCGCCCCGGCCCCCGTCGTCGGCGGCGTGCGCGCCGCCCAGGGCGAGTTCCCCTGGATGGTCAGGCTCTCGATGGGCTGCGGCGGCTCGCTCATCACCCCGCAGGTCGTGCTCACCGCGGCCCACTGTGTGAGCGGCTCCGGCAACAACACGAGCATCACCGCCACCGCCGGAGTCGTGGACCTCCAGTCCAGCAGCGCCATCAAGGTCAAGTCCACCAAGGTCCTCCAGGCCCCCGGCTACAACGGCAAGGGCAAGGACTGGGCGCTGATCAAGCTCGCCAGCCCCATCACCTCGCTGCCCAACCTGAAGATCGCCGAGACCACCGCCTACAACAGCGGCACCTTCACGGTCGCCGGCTGGGGCGCCGCCCGCGAGGGCGGGGCGCAGCAGCGCTACCAGCTCAAGGCGAACGTCCCGTTCGTCTCCGACGCCTCCTGCCAGTCCTCGTACGGCACCGACCTGGTCCCGGCCGAGGAGATCTGCGCGGGGTACAGCCAGGGCGGGGTCGACACCTGCCAGGGTGACTCCGGCGGCCCGATGTTCCGCAAGGACAACGCCGGCGCCTGGATCCAGGTCGGCATCGTGAGCTGGGGCGAGGGCTGCGCCCGGGCCGGCTACCCCGGCGTCTACACGGAGGTCTCGACCTTCGCCGCCGCGATCAAGTCGGCCGCGGCCACGCTGTAACGGCGTCCTGAGAACGGGTGCCCCGGAGCGGCCTCGGCTCCGGGGCACCTTCACGCACGCTTGCTCCGCGAACTCAGCGGACGTCGATGGCGTCGATGTCGTCAACGCCGTCAACGCCGTCGATGTCGTCAGCGCCGTCGAGGACGTCGAGGACGACATCCGTCGCCGTCCCGCCCTCCAGTTCGAGCACCCAGACCTCGTTGGCGCCGTCCCGCAGCACCGGCCCCGGCACGAACAGCGACTCCTGCGGGCCGGCGTTCCAGTACCGGCCCAGGCAGAAGCCGTTCACCCAGACGAAGCCGCGCGCCCCGCCCGGCAGGGAGAGCAGCGCGTCCCCCGGCCCGGCCACCTCGACCGCCCCCCGGTACAGCCCCGAGCCCGCCGCCTCCCCGGCCACCGGCCGGAACGGCACCTTCGCCACCGCCGCCGCCTCGAAGGCGTCCAGACGCAGGCCCTGGGCCCGGAACCCGTGCAGGTACTGCCGCTCGTGCCGCACCCCGCCCGTGATCCCCTTCGGCTCCGCGAGCCGCGGCCCGTAGTTGACGCGGCCCAGCGACTCCACCCACAGGTCGACGGCGGCGGGCCCCGCCACCGGCTCCACCAGCGCCGGGTCCTCGGTGTCCCCGGTGCCGAGCACCCCCGCCAGGACCCCGTCGACGTACACCGTCGCCCGGTCCCGCAGCCCCGTCACCCCCAGTGGGTACGGCTGCCGGGGCCCCGGGACCTCCACCCGGTAGCGGACCAGACCCCGGTCCACGCCCAGCTCCTCGAACGTCGGCGGCACCGGCGCGGACCGCTCCTCGTCGCCGAGCACCTCCAGGACCTCGCCGAGCGGCGCCCACCCGCCGAGGGCGCCCCGCACCGGGGCCGCGAGCCGCGCCGGCGGCTCGGGGAGCCCGGGCAGCGGCCCCTCCGCGTACTCCGCGAGCACCTCGCGGAAGCGCCGGAACTTCTCCGTCGGCCGCCCCGCCTCGTCCACCGGCGCGTCGTAGTCGTACGAGGTCACCGTCGGCCGCAGTGCCCCGTCGTGCAGCTCGCCCGTCCGGTTCGCCCCCGCCCAGCCGCCGAAGTTGGTCCCGCCGTGCGCCATGTACACATTGACCGACGCCCCGCACTCCAGGATCTCCCGCAGCGCCGCCGCCGCGTCCGCCGCGTCCCGCGCCGCGTGCTCCGTGCCCCAGTGGTCGAACCAGCCGCACCAGAACTCCATGCACATCAGCGGCCCCGAGGGCTGATGGCGCCGCAGCGTCGCGAAGCCCTCCCGCGCCCCCGAACCGAAGTTCGCCGTCGCCAGCACCCCCGGCACCGAACCACCCGTCAGCATGTGGTCCTCGGGCCCGTCCGAGGTGAAGAGCGGCACGCTCACCCCGCACGCGCGCAGCAGCTCCGCCACCCACTCCAGATAGCCCCGGTCGCTGCCGTAACTCCCGTACTCGTTCTCCACCTGCACCAGGACCACCGGGCCGCCCCGGTCGACCTGCCGCTCCACCACCTGCGGAAGCAGTCGCCGGAACCAGGCCTCCACCGCCGCCAGGAACTCCGGATCGAGCGTCCGCACGCGCCGCCCGAGCGGCCCCGTCAGCCAGTGCGGAAGCCCGCCGTTCTCCCACTCGGCGCAGATGTACGGCCCCGGGCGCACGATCGCCCGCATCCCGGCCCGCTCCACCGCGTCCAGGAACCGGCCGAGCGCCTCCACGTCCCCGTACCGGCCGGGCTCCGGCGCGTACAGGTTCCAGGGGACGTACGTCTCGACACAGTTCAGGCCCATCGCGCGCAGCATCCCGAGCCGGTGCTCCCACTGCTCCTCGTGCACCCGGAAGTAGTGCAGCGCCCCCGAGAGGAGGCGCACCGGCCGCCCGTCGAGCAGAAAGTCCTCGTCACCCACAGCGAACGTGCTCATGGCCTCACTTTTGCCCTCTGGCGGCGAGCCGGTCCATGGACAAAGATCGTCGAAGTTTGGACGTTACGGAGGGGCCCGCCGCATGTACCACACCTGGATGCGTTACTTCACGCCCAGCCCCGTCCACCACCGCCTCGGCCTGGTCTGCCTCGGCGTCGGTCTCCAGCACGGCACCCTGCCCACCGTCGGACCCCGCACCCTCGACCACCACGTCGCCGTCGTCGTCTCCGCGGGCAGCGGCTGGTACCGGGGCGCCGACGGGCGCCGCACCACCGTCACCGCCCCCGCCCTCATCTGGCTCACCCCCGGCACCCCCCACCACTACGCCGCCGACCCCGGCACCGGCTGGGACGAGGCCTTCGTCGACTTCTCGGGACCGGCCACCGCCACGTACACCGAGCTCGGCTACATCGAGCCCGACCGGCCGGTGGTCCCCCTCTCCGACGCCGCGCCCGCCCGCGCCGCCATCAGCCGCATCGCCCGCGCCGCCCGCCCCGGCAACCCCCTCCTGGAGGTCGAGACCGGCGCCGCCGTCCACGAACTCCTCGTCGCCCTGCGCCGCGCCCGCGCCGACACCAACGCCGACGGCGACCCCGTCCTCGCCGCCCTCGCCCGCGACGCCTTCCAGCCGCTGTCCGTCGCCGAACACGCCGCCCGGCACGGCATGACCGCCGCCGACCTGCGCACCGCCGTCCGCCGCGCCGCCGGCTGCAGCCCCAAGGACTACCTGCTCACCGTCCGCCTCGGCCGCGCGAAGGAACTCCTCGCCGCCACCGAGCTCCCCGTCGCGGCCGTCGCCCGCCGCGTCGGCTACGACGACCCCGCCTACTTCTCCCGGCTGTTCACCCGCCGGGTCGGCACCGCCCCCATCCGCTTCCGCGAGCAGCAGGGGCGGTCCGTCCCCGGAGGCTGGAGCAACCGCGTACCGGATCCCGAACACCCGCCCACGATCCGGCCGAGATCCGTCTAAGCTCGCAGATCATGAGTGACTCCACCCTGCCCCGCCCGGTCGACGACTCCGTACGGGCCGAACTGACCCGGCTCCGCGAGAGCATCGACAACATCGACGCCGCGGTCGTGTACATGCTGGCCGAGCGCTTCAAGTGCACCCAGCAGGTCGGCGTCCTCAAGGCCGAGCACAAGCTGCCGCCCGCCGACCCCGCCCGCGAGTCCCGCCAGATCGCCCGGCTGCGCGAACTGGCCGAGAGCGCGAGACTGGACCCGGCCTTCGCGGAGAAGCTCCTGAACTTCATCATCGCGGAGGTCATCCGCCACCACGAGACGATTGCGGACGGAGCACGCTGATGGCCCGCGTCACGGTCTTCACCCTCGGCGGGACGATCTCCGCGCGAGGCGGTGACGCGGCCCGCATGACCGGCCAGGAGGTCCTGGCCGGCCTCGGCGCGCCCGAGGACGTCGTCCTCCGCGACTTCCGGCGCGTCCCCAGCTCCTCCCTCACCCACGAGGACCTCGCCGCGCTCGCCGCCGAGGTCCGCGCCACCGTCGCCGACGGCTCCGGCGTGGTCGTCGTCCAGGGCACCGACACCCTGGAGGAGACCGCCTTCCTCCTCGACCTGCTCTGCACCACCGAGCAGCCGATCGCCGTCACCGGCGCCATGCGCCGCCCCGACCTGCCCGGCGCCGACGGCCCCGCCAACCTCGCCGCCGCGCTCGCCGTCGCCGCCGACCCCGCCTGCCGGAACCTCGGCGTCCTCGTCGTCCTCGCCGACGAGATCCACGCCGCCCGCCTCGCCCGCAAGACCCACACGACCTCGGTCACCACCTTCGGCTCGCCCGGCGCGGGCCCGATCGGCACCGTCGTCGAGGGCGAGCCGCGGATCCTGCTCCGCCCCGCCGTCCGCACCGCCCTCTGCCCCCTGAAGTTCGACCCCGACGCCAGGGTCGCCCTCCTCACCCTGTCCCAGGGCGACCGGGGCGAACTCCTCGAAGCCGTCGACCACCGCTTCCAGGGCCTCGTCGTCGCCGCCTTCGGAGCCGGCCACGTCCCCACCTGGTTCGTCGACCCGCTCGCCGAGCTCGCCCGCCGCATCCCCGTCGTCCTCGCCTCCCGTACGGGCGGCGGAGCGACCCTCTCGCACACCTACCGCGGCCCCGGCTCCGAGTACGACCTGCTGCAGCACGGGCTGATCCCGGCCGGCCCCCTCGACCCCGCCAAGGCCCGGATCCTCCTCCACACCCTGATCTCCAGCGGCGCGGCCGGCCCCACCGGCTACGACCGCCCCCGCATCACGGCCGCCTTCGCCCACCTGAACGGCTCCGGACTGGCCTGAGCGCGGTTCTTCCCACCACCCCTGCCGCAGGCCGGAGGCATCGGGCAGCATAGGGCCCATGTCCGTACTGACGCGCGACGAAGCGCAGACCCGTGCCCAGCTCCTCGACGTCCACCACTACCTCGTGGACCTCGACCTCACCACCGGCGCCGAGACCTTCGAGTCCACCAGCACCGTCCGGTTCACCGCCCGCACAGCCGGGGACACCTTCGTCGAGCTCAAGCCCGAGACCCTCCACTCCGCCACCCTCGACGGAGAGGCCCTCGACCCCGCCGCCCTCACCGGCAACCGGCTCCCGCTCCGCCTCACCGAGGGCGAGCACGAGCTGAGCGTCACCACGACCATGCGGTACTCCCGCACGGGCGAGGGCATGCACCGCTTCACGGACCCCACCGACGGCGAGTCGTACGTCTACACGCAGCTCTTCATGGAGGACGTCCAGCGCGTCTTCGCCGCCTTCGACCAGCCCGACCTGAAGGCCGTCTTCGAGCTGACCGTCACCGCCCCCGAGGGCTGGACCGTCCTCGCCAACGGCATCACCGAGCAGCAGGCCGACGGCAGCTGGAAGGCCGCCGCCACCCCGCTGCTCTCCACCTACTTCGTCTGCGTCGCCGCCGGCCCCTGGCACTCGATCCGCACCGAGCACGCCGGGCTCCCCTTCGGCATCCACTGCCGCCGCTCCCTCGCCCCCCACCTCGACGCCGACGCCGACGAGATCCTCGCCGTCACCAAGGCCTGCTACGACCGGTACCACCAGAAGTTCGACGAGCCGTACCCCTTCGACTCGTACGACCAGGCCTTCGTCCCCGAGTTCAACGCGGGCGCGATGGAGAACCCCGGACTCGTCACCTTCCGCGACGAGTTCGTCTTCCGCTCCGCCGTCACCGTCACCGAGCGGCAGACCCGCGCCATGGTCATCGCCCACGAGATGGCCCACATGTGGTTCGGCGACCTCGTCACCCTGCGCTGGTGGGACGACATCTGGCTGAACGAGTCCTTCGCCGAGTACATGGGCTTCCAGACCGTCAACGAAGCCTGCGCCGACCTCTTCCCCGACACCTGGGTCGACTTCGGCGTCACCAGGAAGGCCTGGGGGTACGAGGCCGACCAGCGGCCCTCCACCCACCCCGTCGCCCCGGACCCGGAGGCCGTCCCCGACACCGCCTCCGCGCTCCTCAACTTCGACGGCATCTCCTACGCCAAGGGCGCCTCCGCGCTCCGCCAGCTCGTCGCCTGGCTCGGCGAGAAGGACTTCCTCGCCGGCATCAACATCCACTTCAAGCGCCACAAGTTCGGCAACGCGACCCTCGCCGACTTCATCGACAACCTCGCCGCCGCCACCGACCGCGACGTCCACGGCTGGGCCGAGCAGTGGCTGCGCACCACGGGCGTCGACACGCTCACCCCGCGCCTCGACGGCGAGGCCGCCCGTTGGCGGCTCACCGTCGACCGCGAGGGCAGCCGCCCGCACCGCGTCGACGTCGGCGTGTACGACCGGGACGCCCTGGACGCCCTGGTCCTGCGGGAGCGGCGCGAGATCGACGTCCCGCAGGAGGCACCGCTCGACCTGACCGGTCCGCGCCCGGCGCTCGTCGTCCTCAACGAAGGGGACCTCACCTACGCCAAGGTCCGCTTCGACGAGGCCTCCGGGGCGACGGTCCTGCGGTCGCTCTCCGCCATCCCGGACCCGGTCACCCGCGCCGTCGTCTGGAACAGCCTGCGCGACATGGTCCGTGACGGCGAGCTGGCCCCGGCCGCCTACCTGGAGGCCGCCCGCACGCACCTTCCGCAGGAGACCGAACTCTCCCTCGTCCAGGGCGTCCTGGGCTTCGCCCGCACCCAGATCGCCGACCGGTACGTCACCGAGGACGAGCGCCCCGCCGCCCTCGCCGCGATCGTCGAGATCGCCCGCGCGCTGCTGCGCCGCACCGAGGACGGCGAGGCCCCGGGCCTGCGCCTCACGGCCGTGCGCACCTTCGTCGACAGCGCCGGCACCCCCGAGAAGATCGCCTCCTGGCTGGAGGAGGGCACCGTCCACGGCGGCCCCGAGCTCGACCCCGAGCTGCGCTGGCGGATCCTCGCCCGCCTCGCCGTCCTCGGCGCCACCGACGAGACGGTGATCGCCGCCGAGCTGGAGCGCGACCCGAGCGCCACCGGCCGGGAGGGCGCCGCCCTCTGCCGGGCCGCCCTCCCGGACCCGGCGGCGAAGGCGGCCGCCTGGTCGGCCCTCTTCGACACGGACGACCTGTCCAACTACCTCTTCACCGCCACCGCCCGCGGCTTCTGGCAGCCCGAACAGGCCGAGCTCGTACGGGACTACGTGCCCCGCTTCTACGCCGCCGCCGCCGCGCTCGGCGACCGGCGCGGCGCGGCGATGGCCGAGGCGGCGGGCCGCTACGCCTTCCCGTCGTACGCGATCGACGCCGACTCCCTGGCGTTGGGCGAGACCCACCTGGCCACCGACACGATGATCCCGGCCCTCCGCCGCAAGCTCGTCGACCAGCTCGACGACCTCCGCCGCGCCCTGGCGGTCCGCGAGGCCTGACGGCAGGGGCGGCGCGGGTCGGCGACGACGACCCGCGCCGCCCGTCCAGTCCCGTGTCCCCCGTTCGGGTCACAAGGGACGACTCCCCGGACAAACCCCGACAACCCCCGGCACCCTGTCGTCCATGCGTGCCGCACCCCCACCCCTCGCCGGAGGAACCCCCGGCGCCGAGGCCCTCCGCCCCCTCCTGGACACCGTCCTCGACGCGCTCCGCGCCGGTGCGGAGGAGCGGGGCGGCCCCCTCCCGGCCGGCGGGCCCCAGGCCGTCACGGCCAGGGCGCGAGCCCTCGGAGCCGTACTCCCCGAGACCGGCACCGGCGCCCACGAGGCCCTCCGCGCCCTCGTCACCGCGCTCGCCGCCGGCGCCGCCGACCCCGCGCACCCCCTGTGCGCCGCCCACCTCCACACCCCGCCCCTCGCGCTCGCCGCCGCCGCCGACCTCGCGGCCTCCGCGCTCAACCCGTCCATGGACTCCTGGGACCAGGCGCCCGCCGCCTCCGCCCTGGAGGTCGAGGTCACGGCGGCCCTCGCTGCCGAGGTCTTCCCCGCGGCGGGAGCCCCCGACGCCCTCGTCACCACCGGCGGCACCGAGTCCAACCAGCTCGCCCTGCTCCTCGCGAGGGAGCGCCGCGGTTCCGTACGGACCGTCGTCGGCGCCAACGCCCACCACTCCTTCCACCGCGCCGCCTGGCTCCTCGGCCTCCCCGCCCCGGTCACCGTCCCCACCCCGCACGGCATCCTCGAACCGGCCGCCCTGGCCCAGGCCCTGACCACGACGAACGGCCCCGTCCTCGTCGTCGCCACCGCCGGCACCACCGACGAGGGCCTGATCGACCCCCTGCCGGAGCTCGCCGACGTCGCCGCCGCCCACGGCGCCGAACTCCACGTCGACGCCGCCTACGGAGGCCCCGTCCTCCTCAGCCCCACCCACCGCCGGCTCCTGGACGGCCTCGACCGGGCCCGTACCGTCACCGTCGACCTGCACAAACTCGGCTGGCAGCCCGCCGCCGCCGGGCTCCTCGCCGTACGCGACGCCGCCGACCTCGCCGTCCTCGGCCACACCGCCGACTACCTCAACGCCGACGACGACACCGAGGCCGGCCTCCCCGACCTCCTCGGCCGCTCCCTGCGCACCACCCGCCGCCCCGACGTCCTCAAGACGGCCGTCACCCTCCGCGCCCTCGGCCGCTCCGGCCTCGCCGCCCTCGTCGACGCCTGCATGGAGCTCGCCCAGGACCTCGCCGACCTCGTGGAGAAGACCCCCGGCCTCGACCTGCGCGCCCGGCCCACCCTCACCACCGTCCTCTTCCGGCCCGCCGGGGCCGGCGACGAGACCGTCGCCGCGATCCGCCGCACCCTCCTCGCCGAGGGCCGCGCGGTCCTCGGCCGCGCCGAGGCTGACGGCCGCCTCTGGCTCAAGGCCACCCTGCTCAACCCCCACGCCACCCCCGGCGACCTGGCCCAGCTCATCACCCTCGTGGAAGGCAGCACGCACCGATGACCGGCAGCACCCCCAAGGACGACGACCTCGACCGGCCCCACGACCTGGTGGGTGTCGGCATCGGCCCGTTCAACCTCTCGCTCGCCGCCCTCGCGCACGGCATCCCCGGCGGCCTCGCCGCCACCTTCTACGAGCAGCGGCCCGCCTTCCACTGGCACCCCGGCCTCCTCATCGAGGGCGCCACCCTCCAGGTCCCCTTCCTCGCCGACCTGGTGACCCTCGCGGACCCCGCGAGCCCCTGGACCTTCCTCAACTACCTGAAGAGCCGCGAGCGCCTCTTCCCCTTCTACTTCGCCGAGAAGTTCCACATCCAGCGCGCCGAGTACGACGCGTACTGCCGCTGGGTCAGCGAGCGGCTCCCCGGCCTCCACTTCGGCCACCAGGTCGACTCGGTCCGCTGGAACCCCGAGCGCCGCCTCTTCGAGGTCGACTTCACCCAGATCGACCCGGACGGCGAGGCCGAGGCCCTCGGCCGCGCCTACACCCGGAACGTCGTCCTCGGCGTCGGCACCGAGCCGTACGTCCCCGAGCCGCTCCGGCCGCTCGCCGAGGCCCCCGGCGTCCCCGTGATCCACTCCGCCGACTACCTCGCCCACCGCGAGACGCTCCTCGCCGCCGGCCACGTCACCGTCATCGGCTCCGGCCAGTCCGGCGCCGAGATCTTCCTCGACCTCCTCCGGGCCCGCCCCGCAGGAGCCGAGAGGATCCACTGGCTGGCCCGTACCGAGGCCTTCGCCCCCATGGAGTACTCCAAGCTCGGCCTGGAACACTTCACCCCCGACTACACCCGCTACTTCCACTCCCTGCCCGAGACCGCACGCGGCGAACTCGTGCCCCGCCAGTGGCAGCTGCACAAGGGCATCGACGCCGACACCATCGCCGCCATCCACGACGAGCTCTACCGCCGCACCCTGCACGGCGGCTGGCCCGACGCCGTCCTCACCCCCGGCGTCCGGGTCCGCACCGCCGGCCGCGTCGCCACCACCCAGGTCGAACTGCACCTGGAACACCTCCAGCAGGGCACCCGCTCCCGGCTCACCACCGACGCCGTCGTCCTCGCGACCGGCTACCGAGAGCGCCCCGTCGACCGGATGCTCGCCGGACTCGACCCGTACCTGCGTCACGACGCGGCCGGCCGCGCCCGGATCGACGAGCGGTACCGGCTGGTCCTCGACCCCTCCGTCACCGGCTCCGTCTACGTCCAGAACGCCGAGAAGCACACCCACGGCGTCGGCGCCCCCGACCTCGGCCTCGCCGCCTGGCGCAGCGCGACCATCCTCAACACGGTCACCGGCAAGGACCCCTACCCGCTGCCGCGCCGCACCGCCTTCACCAGCTTCGGCCTGGAGACGCGAGAGGCGCCGAGCATCCCGGCCCAGGACCGGAAGCTGACGCCTCTCGTACAACACTGACGCGGGGAAGACCGCGGTACTAGAAGACCGGCACGCCGTCCCGGGTCAGCTTCCAGTCCACCGAAGCGAACAGACCCGGGTCGACCGTCCCCTTCGCCTTCACCCACTGGATGATGGTGTTGCGGATCTCGTCCGAGTTCGCCCACAGCTGCTGGGCGTTCGCGACGTGCGGGAACGCGCCGCCGCCGCTCGCCCGGTAGTTGTTGACCGCCAGGACGAACTGCGCCGCCGGGTCGAGCGGCTTGCCCTCGAAGGACAGGTTCACGATCCGCGAGCCGGCCGCCTTGGCGATGTCGATCTCGTACGTCAGACCCGACACGGCGTCGTAGTTGTAGTCCGGCGTCCCGCCCGCGTTGGTCAGCAGCGCGGTGTCCACCGGCGCCCCCGCCGCCGTCTGGACGTAGTACTTCGCCGAGTACTCCAGGTACTCCTTCAGCTGGGCGCCCGTCATCAGTCGGGCCTCCAGGGTGTTCTCGAAGGGGTACAGGCCGGCGGCGTCCTTGATGCTGATCTGACCGGCCGGGATCCGGGCCGTACGGGAGAAGCAGGAGGCCTGGGAGAGGACCGGGAGGGCCGCGTGCGCGCCGCCCGCGAGGGCCGCCTTCACCGTCTCGGCCTGGACCACGTTGATCAGGTCGATGATCGGCTCGTCCTTCCACGGCGCGTCGGCCGTGGTCATGGCCGCCGTGGAGGTGCCGATGACCTGGTTGACGTACGCGACGACCTTCTCGTGCTCGTCCGCGAGCAGCCCGGTGATCTGCGGGTCCTCCGCCACCGTGTTGGAGTTGAGGACCTGCGCGCCGACCTTCTCGACGACCCAGCGGCCCTTCTCCCACACCAGGTCGAAGTCGAAGAGGGTGAGGCGCTGGCCCCACTTGAGCGGCTCGGACAGGACGACGTCCTTGCCGGTCTCCTTGTTCTTCACCCGGTACTCGGGGATCTCGGTGTGCGCGTGGCCGACGAGGATCGCGTCGATGCCCGGCACCTGCTCGGCGACGAGCCCGGCCGCGTTCTCGATGTGGGGGAGCTGGTCACCGTACGAGGAGGTGCCGCTGGAGCCGGAGTGCGCCGAGACGACGACGACGTCCGCGCCCATCGAGCGCAGCTTCGGCACCCACTTCGCGGCCTGCTCCTCCAGGCCGGGGAAGACCATCTTGCCCTGGACGTTCGCCTTGTCCCAGATGGCGATGCCCGGGTTGGTCAGGCCGAGTATCGCGACCTTGACGTCCTTGCCGTGCGGGGTGCGCATCCGGTGCATGCTGTACGGCGCGAAGGCCGGGCGCAGGGTCTTCGCGTCGAGGGCGTTGGCGCCGAGGAGCGGGAAGTCGCACTGCTCCTCGAACTTCCGGAGCACCGGGATGCCGTAGTTGAACTCGTGGTTGCCGAGGGCGGCGGCGTCGTAGCCGATGGCGTTCATCGCCTGGGCCATCGGGTGGACGGGGCCGCGGCGGGCGGTGATCGGGTCGACCTTGGCGTAGTAGTAGGACAGCTGGGTGCCCTGGATGGTGTCGCCCGCGTCGATGAGGAGGGTGTTGCGGCGGCCCTTCGCCGCGCGGACCTGGTCGACGAGGGTGGAGATCTTGGCAAGGCCGATGTCGTTGTGCGCCTTGTCGTCGAACTCCTTGTCCGTGAAGTAGTCCCAGTTGAAGACGTTGCCGTGCAGGTCGGTCGTCCCCATCACCGTGAACGAGTACCGCCTGGCCGGCTTGGGGCGGCGGTCGTGGGCCTCGGCGGGAGCGGCGATCCCCGTGGCGAGGGCGGCTCCGGCCCCGACGGCCACGGAGCTCTCCAGGAACGTCCGGCGGTTCAACGGCATGTGCTTCTCCTTGGTTCAGTGGCGTTGGTTCAGGCGCGCGGTCAGGCACGCACAACGCGCGTAGATTCTGGCTCAGGCGGCACGTCGGCAACAGCCCTTTCGGGTTACGGAGTGGGAAAGTGTTCGGTGGACGATCGTTACCGAACATGGAGGAGTCAGGACGTGACGCAGGAACACGCGACCCCGGGAGCCCCGCAGGTGACGGTGCGTGGCGAGGGCCGGCTGGAGGTCGATCCCGAGTTCGCCCGGATCTGGGTGACGGTCTCCGCGCGGGGTACGGACCGGTCGGCGACGCTCGCGGAGCTGACCCGGCGGAACGCGCAGGTGCTCGACCTCGTCAAGGCGCAGGGGGAGACGGTCGAGAAGCTGGAGACGGGCCGGTTCTCGATCTCGCCGGAGCTCGGCAGGCGCGGTCGCGGCGAGCGGGTGCACGCCTTCGTGGGCCGGGTGCGGATGACGGCCGAGCTGACCGACTTCACGGTCCTGGGGGAGCTGGTGACCCGCCTCGCCGATCTGGACATGACGGGCGTCGACGGTCCGTGGTGGGAGCTGCGGCCGGACTCCCCGGCGTACGCGGAGGCGCGGCGGCTCGCGGTGACGGAGGCCGTGCAGCGGGCGCGGGCGTACGCGGAGGCGCTCGGCACCTCGCTCGCCTCACTCCTCGAACTCTCGGACGCCGGTCTCGCGGGGCCGGGGATGTCGCAACTGCCGCCGGTCTTCGCCGCGGCGCCGGCGGGCTTCGCGACGGAGCGGGCCGGCGAGGCGCCTCCGCTGGACCTCGAACCGCAGCGGCAGACGGTCACGGCGGAGGTCGTCGCGCGCTTCACGATGGTGCCGCCCGCACTCTGAGACAGGGGGCGCGGGGGCGCGAAAATCGCTCATCGGAGCACCCCGGTGCACAGATTCAATACTTGTCAACAACCTTTCACGGAAAGGTTGTTGAGTAGTCATGCCCAGCCAATTTCCTACTGATGGGTAAGGCCTAGGCTCGCCTCATGCGCCGAGCGAAAATCGTTTGTACCCTTGGGCCCGCCACCGAAACATACGACCAGATCAAGGCGTTGATCGAGGCCGGAATGGACGTGGCCCGCTTCAACCTCAGTCACGGCTCGTACGTCGAGCACGAGGAGCGCTACCAGCGCGTACGCAAAGCCTCCGACGAGACCGGCCGCAGCGTCGGTGTCCTCGCCGACCTTCAAGGTCCGAAGATCCGTCTCGGCCGCTTCCGCGAAGGTCCCGTACTCCTTGAACGCGGCGACGAGTTCACCATCACCGTCGAGCCGATGGAGGGCGACCGCCACTGCTGCGGGACGACCTACTCCGGTCTCGCCGCGGACGTGACCGCCGGCGAGCGCATCCTCGTCGACGACGGCCGCGTCACCCTGGAGGTCACCTCCGTCGAAGGCCCCCGGGTGAACACCCTGGTCATCGAGGGCGGCATGGTCTCCGACCACAAGGGCCTCAACCTGCCCGGCGTCGCAGTCTCCGTACCCGCCCTGTCCGAGAAGGACATCGAGGACCTCCGCTGGGCCCTGCGCATCGGCGCCGACGTCATCGCGCTCTCCTTCGTCCGCAGCGCCCAGGACATCGTGGACGTCCACCGGATCATGGACGAGGAGGGCCGCCGGCTGCCCGTCATCGCCAAGATCGAGAAGCCGCAGGCCGTCGAGAACATCGAGGAGATCGTCGCCGCCTTCGACGGCATCATGGTCGCCCGCGGCGACCTGGGCGTCGAGATGCCCCTGGAGCAGGTGCCGATCGTCCAGAAGCGGGCGGTCAAGCTGGCCAAGCGGAACGCCAAGCCGGTCATCGTCGCCACCCAGATGCTCGACTCGATGATCGACAACTCCCGCCCCACGCGCGCCGAGGCGAGCGACGTGGCGAACGCGGTCATCGACGGCACCGACGCCGTCATGCTCTCCGGCGAGACCAGCGTCGGCCGCTACCCGATCGAGACGGTCCGCACCATGAGCCGGATCGTCGAGGCCGCGGAGGAGGACGTCCTCGCCAAGGGGCTGCCCCCGCTGACCGAGCGCAACAAGCCCCGCACCCAGGGCGGCGCCGTGGCCCGGGCCGCCGCGGAGATGGGTGACTTCCTCGGGGCCAAGTTCCTCGTCGCGTTCACCCAGTCCGGCGACACGGTCAAGCGGCTCTCCCGCTACCGCTCGCCGATCCCGCTGCTCGCCTTCACGCCGGACCCGGCGACGCGCTCGCAGCTCAACCTCACCTGGGGCGTCGAGACCTTCCTCGGCCCGCACGTCGACTCGACGGACGCGATGGTGGCCCAGGTCGACGAGGAGCTGCTGCGGATCGGGCGCTGCAAGAAGGGCGACACCGTGGTCATCACGGCCGGTTCCCCGCCGGGTGTCGCCGGCTCGACGAACCTGGTCCGGGTGCACCACATCGGCGAGCCCCTGACGTGAACCGTCCGTAGGCCGTCCGGCGGAGCGGGCGGTGCTCGTCTCGATCCTTGGAATCAAAGGTAAAGTGCCCCGGGTGGGATTCGAACCCACGCTGTATGGTGTTTGAGACCACTGCCTCTACCGCTGGGCTACCGGGGCATCCTTCGAAACGAAGGTCGGTGATCACCCGCCGTGCCCCTACCTTACAGGAGGTAGGTAGGCTCATGGGGAGCTGTATCCGCCTCCGAAACGAGGCCATGGAACGAGGAGCCCGCGTGACCGCCCCCGAGTCGCCCCAGCCCGCCGACGACGCCGAGCCGTCGCACGTCCCGCCGCTGACGACCCGCGTCGTCATCGCCGAGGACGAGGCGCTCATCCGCCTCGACCTCAAAGAGATGCTGGAGGAGGAGGGCTACGAGGTCGTCGGTGAGGCCGGAGACGGCGCCACGGCCGTCGAGCTCGCCCGCGAGCACCGCCCCGACCTCGTCATCCTCGACGTCAAGATGCCCGTCCTCGACGGCATCTCGGCCGCCGAGAAGATCGCGGGCGAGTCCATCGCCCCGGTCCTCATGCTGACCGCCTTCTCGCAGCGCGACCTCGTCGAGCGGGCCCGGGACGCCGGCGCCATGGCGTACCTGGTCAAGCCGTTCAGCAAGAGCGACGTGGTGCCGGCCATCGAGATGGCCGTCTCCCGCTTCGCCGAGCTGCGCGCCCTGGAGAAGGAGGTCGCCGACCTCTCCCTCCGCCTGGAGACCCGCAAGCTGGTGGACCGCGCCAAGTCGATCCTCCAGACCCAGTACGGGCTGACGGAGCCGGCCGCGTTCCGCTGGATCCAGAAGACCTCCATGGACCGGCGCATGTCGATGCAGCAGGTCGCCGAGGCGGTCATCGAGGACGCCGAGGAGAAGAAGGCGGCCAAGGGCCAGCAGTAGCCGCCCCGCCGCACTCCGGAACGGAGAAGGCCCGCCCCACGACCTTGTGGGGCGGGCCTTCTGTCCTTGGTGCGGACCGGCGGGGGTCAGTCCTCGCCGAGGTACGCCTTGCGGACGGACTCGTCGTGGAGCAGGTTCTGGCCCGTGCCCGAGAGCACGACCTTGCCGATCTCCATGACGTGACCGTGGTCCGCCAGGGCGAGCGCGGCCTGGGCGTTCTGCTCGACGAGCAGGATGGTGGTGCCCTGGGCCTTCAGCTCGGCGATGGTCGCCATGATCTTCTGCATCATGATCGGGGAGAGACCCATGGAGGGCTCGTCGAGCATGAGCAGCTTCGGCTGGGACATCAGCGCCCGGCCCATGGCGAGCATCTGCTGCTCGCCGCCGGAGAGCGTGCCGGCCGCCTGCTTGCGACGCTCGCCCAGGATCGGGAAGAGGTCGTAGGCGCGCTGGACGTCCTTGGCGATGCCCGCGGTGTCCTTCCGGAGGAAGGCGCCGAGGAGGAGGTTCTCCTCGATCGTCATCCGGGGGAAGATGTGCCGGCCCTCGGGGGAGTGGGCCAGACCCAGCGAGACGATCTTGTGCGCGGGGATCTTGCGGAGGGACTTGCCCTCGAACTTGATCTGGCCGCCGACCGGCTTCAGGAGCCCGGAGAGGGTCCGCAGGGTGGTGGTCTTCCCGGCGCCGTTGGTGCCGATGAGGGTGACGACCTCACCGGCGTCGACGGAGAAGGAGATGCCCTTGACGGCCTCGATCTTTCCGTAGGCGACGCGCAGGTCCTCGACTTCGAGCAGTGCGGTCATGCGTCGTTCTCCTTGCCCGAAGCAGGGTCGTGCGGGGTGTCCTCCGAGGCCTCCGGGGCGTCGGCGGCCTCCGGGGCGTCCTCGGAAGAGGCGTCCTCGGAAGGCGCGTCCTCAGCGGGCGTGTCCTCGGACGGTGCGTCCTCGGCGGGCGCGTCCTCCTCGGTGGGCGCGTCCTCCGACGGAGCCTCCTCGGCGGGCGCGTCCTTCGCGGGGGCCGCCGCGGCCGGCGCGTCCTCCGCGGCCGGCTCGCCCAGGTACGCGGCGATGACCCGCTCGTCGCCCTGGACGGTCGCGCTGTCGCCCTCGATCAGCTTCTGACCCTGGACGAGCACGGCGACCCGGTCGCAGAGGTTGAAGATGAACCGCATGTCGTGCTCGATGACGAGCACGGCGATGCCCATGTCCCGGATGGCGAAGATGAGTTCCTCCGCCGCCCGCGTCTCCTGCGGGTTCATGCCGGCGGTGGGCTCGTCGAGCAGGATCAGGCCGGGGTCGCTCGCGAGGGCGCGGGCGATCTCCAGCTTGCGCTGCTCGCCGTACGGGAGGTTCTTGGCGAGGTGCTGCGCCTTGTCCTGGAGGCCGATGAACTCCAGGAGCTCCATGGCCCGCTGGGTGGCCTCCGCTTCGGCCTTCTTGAAGGAGGGGAGGCGGAGCAGCGCGGACCAGAGGCCCTGCTTCATCCGGGTGTGACGTCCGACGAGGACGTTCTCCAGGACGGTCATGTTGTGGAAGAGGCGGATGTTCTGGAAGGTGCGGGCGATGCCGGCGTCGGTGACCTTGTACGACGTGGGCGGCAGGACCGTGCCCTTGTACCGGACCTCACCCTCGGTGGGGACGTAGAGACCGGTGAGGCAGTTGAAGAAGGTGGTCTTGCCGGCGCCGTTGGGGCCGATGAGACCGACGATCTCGCCGCTGTTGACGGTCAGGTTCACATCGCGGACGGCGGTGAGGCCGCCGAAGCGCATGGTGACCCCGCGCGCGTCGAGAACGGTCTCGCCGGCGGCCGGCGCGGTGGTGGCGTCGGCGGTCTTGGTGGTGGTCGTCATGGTTCACGCACCTGCCTTGGTGAGCGTGGCGGGCGTCTCGTCGTTCTCGTGGAACTCCAGCTGGTTGCGCCGGTTGGCGATCATGCCCTCCGGGCGGAAGCGCATGAGCAGGATCAGCGCGACGCCGAAGGCGAAGAGCTGGTACTCGCCCATGAACTGGAGCTTGTTGGGGATGAGGAAGAGCAGCGAGGCGCCGACCAGGGGACCGCTCATGGTGCCCATGCCGCCGAGGACGACGGCGGCGAGCAGGAAGGCGGAGTTGGGCGGGATGGGCCCGGCGAAGAGGTACTGCTCCGGCGTCACCGTGTAGGTGACGTGAGCCTGCACCGTACCGGCGAGACCGGCGAGCGAGGCACCGAGCGCGAAGGCGATGAGCTTGACCCGGAAGCCGTTGATGCCCATGGCGAGCGCGGCGGTCTCGTCCTCGCGGATGGCGACCCAGGCGCGGCCGATCCGGGAGTCGCCACTGCGGCGGAACACCATCACGACGACCGCCATGATCAGCAGCATCAGGAAGAAGTAGTTCGCGAAGCGGCCGATGGTGAAGCCGGCGATCGAGTGCTCGGCGCCGAAGTCGAACCCGAACATGCTGAGGTTCGGGATGGACGCGATGCCGTTGGAGCCGTTGGTGATGTCGGGACCGGAGGTGCCGTCGGTGTTCATCACCGCGATGCGGAAGATCTCACCGAAGCCGAGCGTGACGATGGCGAGGTAGTCGCCGCGCAGCCGCAGGGTCGGGGCACCGATCAGGACACCGAAGACCAGGGAGGCTCCGGCGCCGACCAGGATGGCGGCCCAGAAGGGGAAGTGCACGCCGAACGGGGAGGTCGGGGCGCCCGAGACGAGGGCGGCCGCGTAGGCGCCGACGCCGAGGAAGGCGACGTACCCGAGGTCGAGGAGACCGGCGAGGCCGACGACGATGTTCAGACCCAGGGCGACCGTGGCGAAGATCAGGATGTAGACGCCGAGCGTCGCGTACTGGTCGTCGGTCTGGGTGAAGGGGAAGAGCGCCGCCGCGGTGAACGCGCCCGCGATGGTGAGGTTCTGGTGCTTCTTGGTGAGCTGCGTGGCCTGCTGCATGAGGCCCGACTTGTTGATGGCGGCGAAGCCGAGGCCCGCCGTGATCAGGAAGCCGAGGAACAGCTCGTCGTACTCGGTGCCGACACCGTAGGTGAAGACGCCGAGCGCCACGGCGAGGATGCCCGTGATGATCAGGATCTCGACGGAGGAGTGCATCGGGGGCAGCTTGCGGGCGGGGCCCGTGGCGGCGAAGGCGCCCTTGAAGGCGGTCCAGCCGTTGCCGGCCCGGTGCTTGAACTGGTCCCAGCCGGTGTCCTCCGGGTCCACGGGCAGCACCTGCGGCCGCTCGAAGGGGAGGGCGAGGGCGCCGAGGAGGGTGATCAGGGTGGCGAGCGCGACGACCGCGCCGCCGGGCTCCAGGTTGACCGGGCCGCCGAGCTGGATGCTGATCGCGCAGACCGTGAACCAGGCGGTGCCGAAGGCGGCGAGCGCGGCGACCTTGACGGCCGCGTCGGCGCCGGCCGGGGTCAGCCAGCGGGTGCCCTTGACGCCGTACGACGAGAGGGCGAAGAGGGTGGTGAGCACGCCCAGGACCAGGACCTGGAGCTGCAGGCCGGCGGGGGAGCCGTAGTACGTGAGGTCACCCGGGAAGGTGGGCGTCCAGGTCCAGGAGAGGAAGCAGGCGGCGACCGTGAGGACGCCACCGCCCAGGACGAGGGCGCGGGCGATCCGGGCCGGCACGAAGCCGATGAGGCCGGTCGGCTCGGTCGACTTGGGGGTCGTGGCCGCCGTCGTGTTCTCGGAGATGGTGGTCATGGTGCTCACGCCCTGTCCGCGACGCGCTCGCCGAGGAGGCCTTGTGGCCGGGCGAGGAGTACGACGATGAGGAGTACGAAGGCCCAGACGTCGGCCCAGGACTGGCCGCCGAGCTGCTCCATACCGGGGATGTGGCTGATGTACGCCGTCGCCATGGTCTCGGCGACACCGAGGACGACTCCGCCGATCATGGCTCCGTAGATGTTGCCGATACCGCCGAGGACGGCGGCCGTGAAGGCCTTGAGTCCGAGGAGGAAGCCCATCTTGTAGTCGACGACGCCGTACTTGAGGCCGTAGGCGACGGCTCCGACCGCGGCCATGGCGGCGCCGAGGGCGAACGCGATCACGATGATCCGGTCGGTGTTGACGCCCATGAGCTTCGCGGTGTCCGGGTCCTGCGCCGTGGCCTGCATGCCGCGGCCGACGCGGGTGCGCATGACGAAGAAGGCGAGGACGGCCATGCAGATCGGGGCGGCGATCAGGAGGAAGACGTCGCCGGTCTGGATGGTGACCGGGCCGAGCTCGATCGGGCCGCCGGGGATCTGCGGGAAGGTCCGGGCGGACTTCGCCTCGGGGTACCACACCCACACCGCGTACTGCAGGGCGAGCGAGAGACCGATGGCCGTGATGAGGGGGGCGAGGCGGGGGCCACCGCGCAGCGGGCGGTAGGCGAACCGTTCCGCCCCCACGGCTATGGTCGTCGCGACGAGTACGGCACCGATGATCATGACGGGCAGCGCGACCCACATGCTGGTGCCGCCGGGCAGGATGAGCCAGACCGTGAGCGCCCCGAAGCCGCCGGTCATGAAGATCTCGCCATGGGCGAAGTTGATGAGCTGGACGATGCCGTAGACCATCGTGTAGCCGACGGCGACGAGCCCGTACATGGATCCCAGTAGCAGGCCGTTGACCAGCTGCTGCGGCAGTTCGTTCACCGCATTGTCCTCCGAGACTTTCGACGGATGTGACACCGCGCGGGGCGCCTTGTGCGGCCCCCCGCGCGGTGAAGGTGGTGCTGGAGTGGTGGGGTTGATCAGCCGCCGAAGGTGCCGGACTCGACCGGCTTGAACGCGCCGCCCTCGACCTTGTAGACCGTCAGCTGCTTGTTGGTGGTGTCACCGAACTCGTCGAAGGAGACCTTGCCGGTCACACCCTCGAAGGAGACGCCCTGCATGGCCTCGACGACCTTGGCGCGCTCGGGGACCTTGCCGCCGTTGCCCTCGGTGGCCTTCTTGACGGCCTCGATGATCGCCCAGGTGGAGTCGTAGGCGTAACCGCCGTAGGCCTCGTAGGCCTCCTTGTAGCCCTTGGCCTTGTAGTTGGTCAGGAACTCCTTGGCGGAGGCGAGCTCCTCGATCGGCGAGCCGACGGAGGTGGCGATGTCGCCGTTGGTCGCGGCCGCGCCGCCGAGCTTCACGTACTCGGGGCTGTAGATCGCGTCGCCGCCGACGACGACGACCTTCGCGCCGGCTTCCTTGATCTGCTTGGCCAGCGGGCCGGCGGCCGGGTACTCGCCACCGTAGTAGACGACGTCCGCGCCGGAGCTCTTCACCTTGGTCGCGACCGCGGAGAAGTCCTTGGTGTCGGGGTTGATGTGCTCGGTGCCGAGGACCTTGCCGCCGAGCTTCTCGAACTCGCCCTTGAAGGTGCCCGCGAGGCCGGCGCCGTAGGTCTTCTTGTCGTCGATGATGAAGGCCTTGGTCTTCTTGGCCTTCTTGAAGACGTACTGGGCGGCGAACGGGCCCTGGATGGCGTCCGTGGTCGCGGTGCGGAAGTACGACTTGTAGCCGCGCTTCTTGTCGCCGGTGCTCCAGTTGACGCCCTGGCTCAGCGACGGGTTGGTGTTGGCCGGGGAGACCTGGACCAGCTTCGCGTCGTCGAAGACCTTCTGCATCGACTCGGAGACCGAGGAGTTCAGCGGGCCGACGACGCCGATGACGGCCTTGTCGGCGACGAACTTGGTCGCGTTCTGCTGGCCGGCGGAGGGCTGGGCCTGGTCGTCCAGGGACTCCAGCTTGAAGGTCACGCCCTTGACGTAGGCCTTCTCGTTGGCCGTCTTGACCGCGAGGTCGGCCGAGTTCTTGATGCCGAGGCCGAGGGCGGACAGCTCACCCGTGAGCGGCGCGTCGAGACCGATGGTCACGGTGACGTTGCCGTCGCCGCCGCCCTTTTCGGCGCCGCCCTTGTCGTCACGCGAACCGCAGGCGGTGAGGGTGAGTGCACCCGCGGTGACCGCGGTGGTGAGTATGAGCAACGAACGGTTTCGCACGAAGGGTCCTTTCCCTGGCGCGGCCCCCTCGGATGAGGCGGTGCCGTGAAGCTGCGGAGCGAGGGGTGCCGTTGTCGAACGCCGGCCGTACTGAGTTGGTACAGGGCCGTGCAGTTAGGACGCGCCCGGCGGCGCGGTGACTGGCGGTGACTCTAAGCGCAGGTGGGGAGGGTCGGGGAGCGCCGAGGGCATGATGTGACTGTCTTGTTATGCCGACGGGGAAAGAGTGTGCGCAGCGGTGGGGAATACCGGGGCATAGGGGTTGGTATTGCGGTGTTCACATAGTGAGAACGTGCAGTTCCGCTAAGGGGCTTGAGCGATTCTTGGTACTGACGGTCCGCTCAGCGGACTCTCCGGATATCGGACAGTGGCAGAAACCTCAGCGGACGAATCGGCCCTTCCGTTCCCTTCGGATTCCTCCCGTTCACCTCCCGAACGAAGATCACGGAGAGTGACAGCCGGCGGAATCGAAGAGGGAACGCCGAAGGGGTGGCACCTTGTCCGGTGCCACCCCTTGATCGTTCGACTCCGCGCGTCAGCCGCCCGCGACGATCCCCGCGTCCTTGGCGTCGACCTCGCGCAGCAGGCAGGTCAGCCGCGCCGAGCAGACCCGCTTGCCCTGCTCGTCGGTGATCACGATCTCGTACGTGGCGGTGGACCGCCCGCGGTGCACGGGCGTCGCGACGCCCGTCACGAGGCCGCTGCGCACCCCGCGGTGGTGGGTGCAGTTGAGGTCGACGCCGACCGCGATCTTGGAGACGCCGCCGTGCAGCATCGAGCCGACGGAGCCCAGCGTCTCGGCGAGCACCGCCGAGGCGCCGCCGTGCAGCAGCCCGTACGGCTGCGTGTTGCCCTCGACGGGCATCGTGCCGACGACCCGCTCGGCCGAGGCCTCCAGGATCTGCACGCCCATCCGGTTGCCGAGGTGCCCGGCGGAGAAGAGCGCGGGGAGGTCGACGCCGAGTGCCGCGTACTCGTCGATGATCTCCTGCGGGAACTTCACGTGCTGCTGTTCACCCATGGCCCGGCTCCGTTCGTCTTTGTACGGCCGCGTGTCGCGTTCCGACCCGCCTGAGCAAACGCTTAGGCGGACTGCGATTGTTCCAGACGGACGATCACGGACTTGCTGGCGGGTGTGTTGCTCACGTCCGCCGTGGACTCCAGCGGGACGAGGACGTTCGTCTCCGGGTAGTAGGCCGCCGCGCAGCCCCGGGACGTCGGGTAGTGCACCACCCGGAAACCGGGCGCCCGTCGCTCGGTCCCGTCCGTCCACTCGCTCACCAGATCCGTGTACGCCCCGTCGGCGAGCCCGAGCGCCGCCGCGTCCTCGGGGTGGACGAGGACGACCCGGCGGCCGCCCTTGATGCCCCGGTAGCGGTCGTCCAGGCCGTAGATCGTGGTGTTGTACTGGTCGTGCGAGCGGAGCGTCTGGAGCAGCAGCCGGCCCTCCGGCACCTTCGGGTACTCGACGGCCGCGGCCGTGAAGTTGGCCTTGCCGGTCTTCGTGGGGAAGCGGCGCTCGTCGCGCGGGCCGTGCGGCAGCGCGAAGCCGCCCGCGTTCGCCGCGAGGCGGGCGTTGAAGTCCTCGAAGCCGGGCACCACGCGCGCGATGCGGTCCCGGATCGTGGCGTAGTCCGCCTCGAACTCCTCCCAGGGAGTGGCCGATTCGCCGCCGAGCGCGGCGCGGGCCATGCGCGCCACGATCGCCGGCTCGGACAGCAGGTGCGGGCTCGCGGGCGGCAGATTGCCGCGCGAGGCGTGCACCAGGCTCATCGAGTCCTCGACGGTCACGATCTGCCGACCGCTCTTCTGCACGTCCTTGTCGGTGCGCCCGAGGGTGGGCAGGATCAGCGCGCGCGTGCCCGTGACCGCGTGCGAGCGGTTCAGCTTCGTCGATACGTGGACGGTCAGGCGCGCGTTCCGCATCGCCGCCTCCGTCACCTCCGTGTCGGGCGTCGCCCCCACGAAGTTGCCGCCCATCGCGAAGAACACCTTCGCGTCGCCGTCGCGCAGCGCCTCGATCGAGCGGACCACGTCGTAGCCGTGGTGGCGCGGCGAGACGATCCCGAACTCCTTGTCCAGGGCGTCGAGGAAGGCCGGCGCGGGGCGCTCGAAGATGCCCATCGTCCGGTCGCCCTGCACGTTCGAATGGCCGCGCACCGGGCACACGCCCGCGCCCGGCCGCCCGATGTTCCCGCGCAGCAGAAGAAAGTTGACCACCTCGCGGATGGTCGGCACGGAGTGCTTGTGCTGCGTGAGCCCCATCGCCCAGCAGACAATCGTCCGCTCCGAGGCGAGCACCATCTCAAGGGCCCGCTCGATCTCGGCGCGGTCGAGGCCGGTCGCGGCGAGCGTCTCGTCCCAGTCGGCCGCCCGCGCCGCCGCGGTGAACTCCTCGTACCCGTGGGTGTGTTCCCGTACGAACTCCTCGTCGACCGCCCCGGGCGTCTCCAGGACCAGCTTGTTGAGGAGCCGGAAGAGGGCCTGGTCGCCGCCTATCCGGATCTGGAGGAAGAGGTCGGTGAGTGCGGCGCCCTTGAGCATGCCCTGCGGGGTCTGCGGGTTCTTGAACTTCTCCAGGCCGGCCTCGGGCAGCGGATTGATCGAGATGATCTTCGCGCCCGCCGCCTTCGCCTTCTCCAGGGCCGAGAGCATCCGGGGGTGGTTCGTGCCGGGGTTCTGCCCCGCCACGACGATCAGGTCCGCCCTGTGCAGGTCCTCGAGGGAGACGCTGCCCTTGCCGATCCCTATGGTCTCCGTCAGCGCCGAACCCGAGGACTCGTGGCACATGTTGGAGCAGTCCGGCAGGTTGTTCGTACCGAACTCGCGGGCGAAGAGCTGAAGCAGGAACGCGGCCTCGTTGCTGGTCCGGCCCGACGTGTAGAACAGCGCCTCGTCGGGCGAGCCCAGGGCCCGGAGCTCCTCGGCGATGATCGCGAAGGCCCGCTCCCAGGTCACCGGCTCGTACCGCTCGCCGCCCTCCGGCAGCAGCATGGGCTGGGTGATCCGGCCCTGCTGGCCCAGCCAGTACCCGCTGCGCGTCGCCAGGTCCGCCACCGGGTGCGCGGCGAAGAACTCCGGGGTCACCCGGCGCAGCGTCGCCTCCTCGGCGACCGCCTTCGCCCCGTTCTCGCAGAACTCGGCGACGTGCCGCTTGTCCTCCTCCGGCCACGCGCAGCCCGGACAGTCGAAGCCGTCCTTCTGGTTGACCTTGAGCAGGGTGCGCGCGGTGCGCCGCAGCCCCATCTGCTCCTGCGCGATCCGCAGGGTGTGCCCGATGGCGGGCAGGCCTGCTGCGGCGTGCTGCGGCGGCGTGACCTGCGGTGCGTCCTGTACCGGGTCACCGGCCGGGGGCTTGCTGACCATCGCGCTCTCCCTTGACGGTAATCCTGCGGCGTACGCCTCCGATCCTGTCACGCGCCACCGACGGATCGCCGGGCCGGGCAGCGCGACGGGGCACGGGCGACCGGGAATGTCAGTGGGGCGTGGGAGGATCGTTCCGTGGCCGAGACAGCATCGAAGAAGACCGAGAAGACCGAAGCGGACCGCCCGCGACTCCTCCTCATGGACGGGCACTCCCTGGCGTACCGCGCGTTCTTCGCGCTGCCCGCGGAGAACTTCACCACCGCGACGGGACAGCCGACGAACGCGATCTACGGGTTCGCCTCGATGCTGGCGAACACCCTCCGCGACGAGGCGCCCACGCACTTCGCCGTCGCGTTCGACGTGTCCCGCAAGACCTGGCGGTCCGACGAGTTCCCGGAGTACAAGGCGAACCGCTCGAAGACCCCCGACGAGTTCAAGGGGCAGGTCGAGCTCATCGGCGAGCTCCTCGACGCGATGCACGCGCCGCGCTTCGCGGTCGACGGCTTCGAGGCCGACGACGTCATCGCGACCCTCGCCACCCAGGCCGAGGCCGAGGGCTTCGAGGTCCTGATCGTCACCGGCGACCGGGACTCGTTCCAGCTCGTCACCGAGCACACCACCGTGCTCTACCCCACCAAGGGCGTCTCCGAGCTGACCCGCTTCACCCCGGAGAAGGTCCAGGAGAAGTACGGCCTGACCCCCTCGCAGTACCCCGACTTCGCCGCCCTGCGCGGCGACCCGTCCGACAACCTCCCGGGCATCCCCGGCGTCGGCGAGAAGACCGCCGCGAAGTGGATCAACCAGTTCGGCTCCTTCGCCGAGCTGGTCGAGCGCGCCGACGAGGTCAAGGGCAAGGCCGGGCAGAACTTCCGCGACCACCTGGAGTCGGTCCAGCTCAACCGCCGCCTCACCGAGATGGTCCGGGACGTCGAGCTGCCGAAGACCGTGGTGGACCTCGCCCGCGAGCCGTACGACCGCGGGGCCGTCGCGCTCGTCCTCGACACCCTGGAGATCCGCAACCCCTCGCTGCGCGAGCGGCTCCTCGCCGTCGACCCCGGCGCCGCCGAGGAGGCCGCCCCGGCCCCCGCCGCGGGTGTCGAGCTCGACACCACCGTCCTCGGCGCCGGCGAGCTCGCCCCCTGGCTCGCCGAGCACGGCACCGAGCCCCTCGGCATCGCCACCGTCGACACCTGGGCCCTCGGCACGGGGAACGTGAGCGAGATCGCCCTCGCCGCCGCCGGCGGCGCCGCCGCCTGGTTCGAGCCCAGCGCGCTCGACGAGACCGACGAGCGGGCCTGGGCCGCGTGGATCGCCGACCCGGACCGCCCCAAGGTCATGCACAACGCCAAGGGCGCCATGCGGGTCTTCCCCGAGCACGGCTGGAGCATCGCGGGCGTCACCATGGACACCGCCCTCGCCGCCTACCTCGTCAAGCCCGGCCGGCGCTCCTTCGCGCTCGACGCGCTCTCCGTCGAGTACCTCGGGCGCGAGCTCGCCCCGGCGGCCGCCGCCGACGGCCAGCTCGCCTTCGGCGCCGACGACACCGCCGAGGCCGAGGCCCTCATGACCCAGGCCCGGGCGGTCCTCGACCTCGCCGACGCCTTCGACGAGCGGCTCGGAGAGGTCGGCGCCCGCGAGCTCCTCCACGACGTCGAGCTGCCCACCTCCGCCCTCCTCGCCCGCCTGGAGCGGCACGGCATCGCCGCCGACCGCGACCACCTGGAGGCCATGGAGCAGCAGTTCGCCGGCGCCGTGCAGCAGGCCGTGAAGGAGGCGCACGCCTCCGTCGGCCACGAGTTCAACCTCGGCTCGCCCAAGCAGCTCCAGGAGGTCTTCTTCGGCGAGCTGAACCTGCCGAAGACCAAGAAGACCAAGACCGGGTACACGACGGACGCCGACGCGCTCGCCTGGCTGGCCGGCCAGACCGAGCACGACCTGCCCGTGATCATGCTCCGCCACCGTGAGCAGGCGCGGCTCCGCTCCACCGTCGAGGGCCTGATCAAGACCGTCGCCGCCGACGGCCGGATCCACACCACGTTCAGCCAGACGGTCGCCGCCACCGGTCGCCTCTCGTCCACCGACCCGAACCTGCAGAACGTGCCGGTGCGCACGGACGAGGGCCGCGCCATCCGGCACGGCTTCGTCGTCGGCGAGGGCTTCGAGGCCCTCATGACCGCCGACTACAGCCAGATCGAGCTGCGGGTCATGGCCCACCTCTCCGAGGACGAGGGCCTCATCGAGGCCTTCGCCTCCGGCGAGGACCTGCACACCACGGTCGCCTCCCAGGTCTTCGGCGTCGAGCGGTCCGCCGTCGACGCCGAGATGCGCCGCAAGATCAAGGCCATGTCGTACGGCCTGGCCTACGGCCTCTCCGCCTTCGGCCTCTCGCAGCAGCTGAACATCGACCCGGGCGAGGCCCGCGGCCTGATGGACACCTACTTCGAGCGCTTCGGCGGGGTCCGCGACTACCTGCGCCGGGTCGTCGACGAGGCCCGCGCCACCGGGTACACGGAGACGATGCTGGGCCGCCGCCGCTATCTGCCCGACCTCAACAGCGACAACCGGCAGCGCCGCGAGTCCGCCGAGCGGATGGCGCTCAACGCCCCCATCCAGGGCACGGCCGCCGACATCGTGAAGGTCGCGATGCTGGGCGTCGACCGGGCGCTGACGGAGGCGGGTCTCGCCTCCCGGATGCTGCTCCAGGTCCACGACGAAATCGTGCTCGAACTCGCCCCGGGCGAGCGCGAGCAGGTCGAGGCCCTGGTCCGCGAGCAGATGTCCGCCGCGGCCGACCTGCGCGCCCCGCTCGACGTCTCCGTCGGCGTAGGCCCGGACTGGGACTCGGCAGCACACTGACACAGGGGCCCACGCCCGCTGGCGTGGGCCCGAGCCTGTCGGTGGGCCCACCCCCCGCCGTGTGGGCAATCGTCCCGCAGGGCGGGACGGGTGGGCACACGGGACGGCGCCCCCTGCCGGGCCCAGGCTTCTGGCGCCTGAACCCGCACCACGGGCGCGGTGCAGCCGTCCGGGGGCCGGCTCCGGCGGGTGTGCGCCAGGTGGACCAGTCAGGGGGCGGGCCGACAGGCCCGCTCCCTGAAACTGGGGAGCGTGATCACGAGCCGCCGCTCCCGCCTCCGCGCCTGGGCCCTCCTCGGCGCGCTCCTCGGAGCGTCGGGCACCGCCTGGCCCGCCGAGGCGCACCGCGCGCCCGCCCTCTGCACCTCGTCCCGCGACCCCGCCGTCGCCGCGCGCGTGTCCGAGGGCATCGCCGCGGCGCTCAAGGGCCGCGACGGCACGGTCTCGGTCGCCGTCCACGACCTCCGGAGCGGACTGCGCTGCCGGCTCGGGGACACCCAGGTCTACGACTCCGCCAGCATCGCCAAGGTCCTGATCCTGCAGGCCGTCCTCGGCCGGGCCGAGGAGTTGGGCCGCGCGCCCACCCGACTCGAGGCCCGGCGGATGAAGGCGATGATCACCCGCTCCGACAACACCGCCGCCACAGACCTGTGGCGGGGGCTCTCGCGGGCCCGGCTGAACAGGGTGCTGCGCGAGGCCGGCGCCCAGGACACCGTCCTCGGCCACGACCGCTACTGGGGCCTCACCCGCACCACCGCCCGCGACCAGCTGGCCCTGCTCGCCGCGGTCTCCCGCCGGACCGAGGCGCTCACCCTGATGGGACAGGTCGTCGGCAGCCAGGCCTGGGGCGTCACCGCGGGCGCGCCCCGCACGGTCAAGGTCCACCTCAAGAACGGCTGGCTGCCCCGCGCCAACCACGCGTGGCGCGTCCACAGCATCGGCATCGTCCGCGGGACCAGCACCGGCACCACCACCGGCAACCCCGGCACTGGCGCCGCCGCCGACTACCGGCTGGCCCTCCTGAGCCACGACAACCCCACCATGCGGTACGGGGTACGCACCCTGGAGAGGATCGCCCTCGCCGTGCACCGCGGACTCGCGGGCAGCCCGGTGGCCCGCGGCTTCACTCCCGGGGACAGGATCAGCGAGACCCCGGACGGGAGCGCTCCGCACGGCCGACCGGGGCCGCCTCGGCCTCCGAGCCCGCCGCTCCCTCCGGCCCCGCCGCTCCCTCCGAGCCCGCCGCACCCTCCGACGCAGGGAGAGACCTGGGCGACGTTCCCAGGAGCCGCGCCCCCGTCCCGTACAGCACGAGCCCGACGGCGAGCCCCGCGCCGGCCCCGAAGCAGGCCGTCGGAATGACGTCCAGGGGCGTCTCGATCCGGTCCCAGCCCCAGTACGCGGCCCAGCGCAGCACCCGGTGGGCGACGCCGGCGAGGACGCAGCCGCCGATGAGCCCGACCGCGAGGAGCCGCCCCCGCCGGCCCGGGACCGGCACCCGTGCGGGCAGCCCCGTGCCCGGAGCGGTGGAGCGCAGCGCCCGGAGCGTGAACCAGGAGAGGAACCCCAGGGCCAGCGCGGAACCGCCGTACTGCGCGTAGAGATAGACGGGGAACCCGGCCACGATCTCGCCGAGGAAGGGGATCGCCCGGGTGCCCCAGCGGTCGATGTGCGTGAACGAGTCCCACACCACGTGGGTCGTGGAGCCGAGGACCGCGGAGAGGAAGAACCACCCGGCGAGCACCGCCGTGTGCCGGTCCCGCCAGGACCGGCCCCGTACGAACCCGTACACCCGTCCGCGCCACCGGGCGGGCAGCAGCGCGACGAGCGGCTCTCGCACGGTCAGCCACAGGGCCACGAGCACCGCGGTGATCAGCACGTCCGCCGTGACGATCCCGACGGGGGAGTGGGTGACATCGCCGAGGGCCATCGCCCCGGGCGCCGCCGTGGCCGCGAAGTAGGTCATGTCGGGTGCGAAGGAACCCGCGACGAGGGCGGAGGCGACCAGCGGTCCGCGCGCGGTCCCGTCCCGGCGCAGCCCGGGCAGGACGGCGGCGGCATGGCTGAGCGTGAACGGCAACGGGAGCTCCCACTCGGTTCCGGGGTGACGGCCGAGACGGGGCACGGCCGCAGTACAAGAGGCGCGGGACCCGCCGGTCGGTTCCCCTTCCCGACCCGTATACGTGAGGAGGCCACCGGTCCGTGTCCGGTCGGCAGGCGACCAAGAGGTGACGAAAGCGTGAAACACGGTCAGGCGCCCGTGCCCGGTGGTCCGGAGTTGGCATAGGGTCGCCGGAGGTCACACGCGGGGAGCGTGGGACGCGTCGACGGGGAGGGGACCACAGGTATGGCAGCGCAATTGGGCCGCCGGCTGCGCAGGGGGGCCACCAGCGGTGCGGTGGTGGCCGCGGCGGTCGCGGCGCTCGCCGCCTCGCAGGCTCCGGAGATGATCCCGCCGGCCGCGGACAACGCGGGCGGTGACCGGGCCATCGGCGCCGGGGACAGCACGACGCCGCCGGCCGACGACTCGGCGACCGGCGATTCCCCGTACTTCACCGAACTGCCGCCCCTGAACACCCCGAACAAGCCGGGGGCGACCACCAACCTGCCGGTGATCACCGGGCCCGCCGAGGCCGGCATACCCGCGTCCGTCCTCTCCGCCTACAAGCGGGCCGAGGCGTCGATCCGCTCGACCGACCCCGCCTGCAACCTGCCGTGGCAGCTGCTCGCCGGCATCGGCAAGGTGGAGTCCGGGCAGGCGCGCGGCGGCGGTGTCGATGCCAACGGCACCACTCTCTCGCCGATCCTCGGCCCCGCCCTCAACGGCGTCGGCTTCGCCAACATCTCGGACACCGACGGCGGCGCCTACGACGGCGACAAGACGCACGACCGCGCCGTCGGCCCGATGCAGTTCATCCCGTCGACCTGGGCGACCTGGGGACAGGACGCCAACGGCGACGGGAAGAAGGACCCGAACAACATCTACGACGCCGCGCAGGCCGCCGGTCTCTACCTCTGCGCCAACGACCGGAACCTGGCGCTCAAGGCCGACCTCGACCGCGCCGTCCTCAGCTACAACCGCTCGACGGAGTACCTGAACACGGTCCTGTCCTGGTTCGAGTTCTACCGGCGCGGCACCCACCAGGTCCCGGACGGCACGGGAGTGCTGCCGGTCGACCGCAGCGACGACCGCGGCCGGGGCAACCGCCCCACGCCCACCCCGCCGGTCTCGCCCCCGCCGACGACGCCCGTGCCGAAGCCCTCCGTGCCGAAGCCGGGCACGACGAAGCCGTCCGAGCCCAGCGCGCCTCCGACGACCACGCCGCCGACGACGGACCCGACCAAGCCGACCACCCCGCCGACGAAGCCCACCACTCCGCCGACGACGACGCCCACCGTCCCGCCGGCCGTCAAGGTCGCGCGGCTCGCGCCCGTGGCTACCGGTCCGCTGACGACCACCACCGGGAACGTCTTCGGGAAGGCCCCCACGGTCGCGGCGCTCGACGCCTCGGGCGCGCCGGTCGCCGGTGTGAGCATCCGCTTCGAGATCAGCGGAACCACCGACGCCCGCTTCGCCGGCGGGACGACCACGGCCACCGTCACCACCGGCTCCAGCGGCATGGCGGCCTCTCCCGCCCTGCGGGCGGGCCAGAAGGTCGGCCCGTTCACCGTCCGGGCCACCGTCGTGGGCCGCACCCTGAGCGCCGCCGAGTTCGCGGCGACGGTCACCGAGCGCCAGGCGGACACCCTCGCGCGGCTCGACGGCGAGGCCGCCCTGACCGCCACCACCGGCACCGGGTTCACCCAGCAGGTGAAGGTGAAGGCCACCGACAAGGGCGCGCTCGCCCCCGGTGTCCTCGTCACCGGCACCGTCGTCACCTCGAAGACCGCGACCGAGGCGAGCGCCGACGGCCCGTACTTCAAGGGCGAGGCGGGAGCGACGGCCAGGACCGAGGTCTTCACGACCGACGCGAACGGTCTGATCACCCTCGACTCCGGGGCTCTCCTCGCAGGCGACAAGGCGGGCACCTACTTCCTCAAGCTGACGGCGCCCGGCGGCGGCAGCAACTTCGTCGAGCTCACGGTCACGGCGCCCACGCCCACCCCCGAGCCGTCGACCCCGGAGCCGACGCCCTCCACGACGGACTCGCCCGAGGCCACCTCCTCTCCCTCGCCCTCGGCCTGACCGAAGGACCGCTCCGCGCGACCCGGCCTCCAGCGCCGCCCCTCCGTCCGCACCGGACGGAGGGGCGGCGTTCCGCGTTACCCGAGTGCAACGTGTTCTCATCTCGCCGTCGCGTTGCTACGGTTCCCCCGCCCTGACGCCCTATCAGATCGAGCAGCGGGAGGCCGACCATGCGCGCCCTTGTCGCCGTCGCCATCGGACTCGCCCCAGTCCTCCTCTTCGTCCTCCTCGTCTCCCTGGTCGATCTGCCGCCCGACGGGCCCACCTCGCCCAAACCGCTGCTGACCGCCGATCCCGGCCCGAAGAAGTAGGGGGCGACCGTGCGCCGCCGAGCCAGCCTCGTCCTCCTCGCCCTCGCCGTCTGCTGCGCCGCTATGGCACCGACCCTGCGGTGGTACGCCTTCCCGCGCCTGGCGAAGATCCCGCCGAACCAGTACCAGGAGACCGTCCTGGAGGCCCGGCCCGCGACCCTCCTCAACTACTCCACGCTCAAGGCCGAGAAGGTCGAGAAGCTCACGATCATCCAGACCCTCAAGGGCAACGTGGAGGAGTCGAAGCGGATCGAACGCGATGCCGGCCGCGACGTCGTCGTCTGGGACGCCCTCGCCTACGTCACCGGCCCCGACGGCAAGATGGTCTCCAAGGTCCCCGAGCGGTACATCTTCGACGCCCACACCCAGGACCCCGTCCACGCCACCGGCGAGACCGTCGACGGCGACCCGGTCCGGCGCGAGGGCATCGAGTTCAAGTGGCCCTTCCTCACCGAGAAGCGCGACTACCAGTACTTCGACGCCCAGACCCGCACCTCGGCCCCCATCCACTACAAGGGCACCCAGACCTTCCGCGGCATGGAGGTCTACTACTTCGAGCAGACGATCCCCTGGACCAAGGTCCCCATGCCCAAGACCATGCCGATCAAGATCCCCCCGCAGGTCATCGCCGACTCGGGCCTCACCCGCTGGTACACCACCAAGCGCATGTTCTGGATCGAGCCCGTCACCGGAGCCCCCGTCAACGGCGAGGAGATCCACCGCGAGGAGCTCCGCAACGCCAAGGCGCTCATGGGCCAGGACACCATCACCGTCTTCGAGGGCCACGTGAAGATGCGCGAGGACTACGTCAAGAGCGTCGGCGAACTGGTCGAGTCCAACCGCCTGATGGTCCTGATGCTCGTCTCCTACATGCCCTGGAGCCTCACCGTCCTCGCCCTCGCCCTCCTCGCCCTCGCCTTCTGGCTGGAAGCCCGCTCCCGCCGACCGGCGACGCCGCCGGCGGCGCCCGCGCGGCCCGTCACCGCTCCCGTCTGAGCCGCGCGCTGGTGTGCCGGGTCGGCTCCGCCGCGGACGGGTCCTCCGGCCACGGATGCTTCGGATACCGGCCCCGGAGCTCCGCCCGCACGGCGCGGTAGCCCTCCCGCCAGAACGACGCCAGGTCGGCGGTGACGGCCGCCGGCCGCCCGGCGGGGGAGAGGAGATGAACCAGGACCGGCACCCCCGCCACCCGGGGCGTCTCCGCCAGACCGAACATCTCCTGGAGCTTCACCGCGAGCACCGGCCGTCCGCCGCCGTACTCGACCCGTATCCGCGAACCGCTCGGCACCTCGATCCGCTCCGGCGCGAGCTCGTCCAGCCGGCCCGCCTCGCCCGTCGCCCAGGGCAGCAGCCGCCGCAGCGCCTGCCCGGCGTCGATCCGCCCCAGATCCGCCCGGCGCGCGGCCCGGGACAGCTCCGGTTCCAGCCATTCCCCGGCCCGGTCGACCAGCGCCCCGTCCGCCACGTCCGGCCACGGCTCGCCCACCTGCGCGTACAGGAACGCGAGCCGCTCGCGGAGCTCCGAGGCCTCCCGGCTCCACCGCAGCAGCCCGAGCCCCTCCCGCCGCAGCCCGTCGAGCAGCGCCTCCCGCACGAGAGCTGGCTCCGCCCCGGACCCGAGGGGCCGCACGGTCAGCTCCACCGCGCCCAGCCGGTCCACCGAGCGCGCGACCACGTCCCCGTCCTCCCAGTGGACCTCCTCGCCCGTGGCCCGCAGGTGACCCGCCGCCCACCGGGCGGTGCCCTCGTCGACCACGGCCGCCAGCCGCACCCGCGCCGTGGCGTCCCGCGCCGTACGGTCCGCCACCGCCACGGCCAGCCACGGCGTGGCACGCAGCGCCGACCCCTCGGCGATCCGGGCCCCGCTGCCCGACACCATCAGATAGCCGCCCTGCTCCCGGGCCCTGGCCACCCGCTCCGGAAAGGCCAGCGCGGTCACCAGACCGGCCACGGCGTCCTCATTCCCCGCCCCCGAGCCCGGCCCCCGACCCGGCCCCGCTCCTCGCCCGGGCTCGGCCGCCTCACCCGCCGAACGCTCCAGACGCCGCGCCTCCGCCTTCCAGCGGGCCGCGTAGCCGTCCCCGCCCCGGCGGGCCGACCGCCAGGCCGCCGCCAGATCGTCCCCGTACTCCCGGGGAGGCTCCTCGCTCAGCAGCGCCACCACCTCCGCCGCCCGCCGGACACCGACCTCGGCGGCGCCGTCGAGCAGCGCCCGGCCCAAACGGGGGTGGAGCCCCAGCCGGGACAGCCGCCCTCCGCGCTCGGTGGCCCGGCCGTCCTCGTCCACGGCGCCGACCGCCGCGAGCACGGAACGGGCCGCCGCCATCGCCCCGGAGGGCGGCGCGTCGAGCAGGGCGAGCCCCTCCGCCGTCGGATCGCCCCAGCAGGCGACCCGCAGGGCGAAGTCCGTGAGATCGGCGATCCTGATCTCGGGCGAGGGGAACCGCGCCCGGCTGCCGTCCTCGGCCTCCGCCCAGCACCGGTAGACCGTCCCGACGGCCTCACGCATCGACCGCCCGGCCCGCTGGGTGGCCGCCGCGACCGACACCGGCACCGTCGCCAGCGACCCCAGCCCCCGCGCGTGGTCCATCCGCGGCTCCCGCGCGAGCCCCGAGTCCACGACGATCCGGACCCCCGGCACCGTCAGGCTCGACTCCGCCACGGAGGTCGAGAGCACCACCCGCCGCCGCCCGCCCGGCTCGGCACCCCGCAGGACCGCGTCCTGCACCGCCGCCGGCGCCCGGCCGTGCAGCTGGAGCACCTCCGCGTCCACACCGGCGAGCAGCCCCGCCGTCCGCGCGATCTCCCCCGTGCCGGGAAGGAAACAGAGGACGTCCCCCGCGTGCCGCTCCAGCGCCAGCCGGACCGTCGCCGCCACATGGCGCAGCAGCGCCATGTCCACCCAGGTGCCGTGCGCGGGCCGGATGCCGGCCGGCGGAGCGGCGAACCGGATCGCGTACCCGTGTCCCTCGCCCTCGCTCCGCACGATCGGCGCGGGCCCGTCGCCGTCGACGGCCGTGAGCAGCCGGGCCCACGCCTCCGCGTCGCTCGTCGCCGAGGCGGCGATGAGCTTCAGCTCCGGCCGCAGGGCCGCGCGGACGTCCACCAGGAAGGCGAGGGCCGTATCGGCGTCCAGATGCCGCTCGTGGCACTCGTCGAGCAGGACCACGTCCACACCCGCCAGCTCGGGATCCCGCTGGAGCCGCTGGAGCAGAAGGCCCGTCGTCACCACCTCGACCCGGGTCGCGGGACCCGCCCGCCGCTCGCCGCGCACCGAGAAGCCGACCGTCCCGCCGACCTCCTCGCCGAGCAGCCAGGCCATCCGCCGGGCCGCCGCGCGCACCGCCATCCGGCGCGGCTCGGCCACCAGCACCCGCCTCTTCGGTCCGTCCCCTATAAGACCCGCGAGCGCGAGCGGCACCAGCGTCGTCTTGCCGGTGCCGGGCGGCGCGTGCAGCACCGCCGTGCCGCGCTCCGCGAGCGCGGTCAGCAGCTCGGGGACGGCATGGCGGACGGGAAGCAGGTCGAGTGCGTCGTTTCGGATCACGCACTCAGTTTCATACGAGAGAAGAAGAGGCGGGCCCGGCTGTCCACAGGCCCCACCCATTCATAGGACTAATCCTGGCGCTCGGGACTAGTCCTGGCGCTCGCAGACGAAGATCGCCGTGCCCGGGATCAGATTCCCCCGGAGCGGGGACCAGCCACCCCACTCCTGGCTGTTCCAGGCCGGCCACTCCGGCTCGACCAGGTCCACGAGCCGGAAACCGCCGGCCACCACGTCCCGCACCCGGTCCCCGAGCGTCCTGTGGTGCTCCACATAGACGGCCCGGCCCTGCTCGTCCTGCTCGACGTAGGGCGTCCGGTCGAAGTAGGAGGCCGCCACCGAGAGGCCCTCCGGCCCCGGCTCGTCCGGGAACGCCCAGCGGATCGGGTGCGTCACCGAGAAGACCCAGCGGCCGCCCGGCCGCAGCACCCGGCGCACCTCACGGAAGACCCGCACCGGATCGGCGACGAACGGCACCGCGCCGTACGCCGAGCACACCAGGTCGAAGGAGCCGTCCCGGAAGGGCAGCGTCCCGGCGTCCGCCTCGACCAGCGGCACACCCCCGCCGATCCGCAGCGCGTGCTGCAACTGCCGGTGCGAGAGGTCGAGGGCCACCGGCCGCGCCCCCTGCGCCGCCAGCCAGCGCGAGCACTGCGCCGCCCCCGCGCCGATCTCCAGGACGTCGCGCCCCTTCAGCGAACCGGCCGGCCCGAGCAGTTCCGCCTCGGCCTCGTCGAGCCCCTCGGGACCCCACACGAACCGGTCGTCGCCGAGGAAGGCCCCGTGCTCGCTCTGGTACTCGTCCGCGTTCCGGTCCCACCAGCCGCGGCTGGCCCGGCTGCTCTCCGCGTCCCCCGCGTCACGCCGGGTGGCCTCGGACTCGTCCTCGGCCGCGTCGTGGCCCTCGTGCTGTTCGTACTCTTGGTTCATCTCGCCCGCCGATGTAGTTTGCGCTCAGTGCCGCTTTGCGGCCGACCCCGCCGCTGAGGCGTGGATCCGGCGCGGCGGACAAGAATTAGTGCCGGGTTTGCGCGGTTCTGCCCGTCGTGCGCGCTTCGCGCATTGACCCTGTCCGGCCGCCCCCGTATGCTAAAGGTTGCGCTGCGGGCCTGCGCGCCTCAGACGGAGCAGGCCGCGCTCGTACCTGTTGTATGTCCCCTCGGTTTTCGAGGCACTTTTCCGTTCGCGGGAAGGGGCCTCATTGGCTGTCCGGCTTCTTGGTGCGATACGGGCTCTCGGCGTAGCAGTACCTACGACTTTCTGTCCGTAACCGGAGCCCTTACCCACATGACGAGCAGCACCGAGACCACCGCCACCACCCCGCAGGTTGCGGTCAACGACATCGGTGACGAGGAAGCATTCCTCGCCGCGATCGACGAGACGATCAAGTACTTCAACGACGGCGACATCGTCGACGGCGTCATCGTGAAGGTCGACCGGGACGAGGTCCTGCTCGACATCGGTTACAAGACCGAAGGCGTGATCCCGAGCCGTGAGCTCTCGATCAAGCACGATGTCGACCCGAACGAGGTCGTCAAGGTCGGCGACGAGATCGAGGCCCTGGTTCTCCAGAAGGAGGACAAGGAAGGCCGCCTGATCCTGTCCAAGAAGCGCGCTCAGTACGAGCGTGCCTGGGGCACGATCGAGAAGATCAAGGAAGAAGACGGCATCGTCACCGGTACCGTCATCGAGGTCGTCAAGGGTGGTCTCATCCTCGACATCGGCCTCCGTGGCTTCCTGCCGGCCTCCCTCGTCGAGATGCGTCGTGTCCGCGACCTCCAGCCCTACGTGGGCAAGGAGCTCGAGGCGAAGATCATCGAGCTGGACAAGAACCGCAACAACGTGGTCCTGTCCCGCCGCGCCTGGCTCGAGCAGACCCAGTCCGAGGTTCGCCAGACGTTCCTCACCACCCTGCAGAAGGGTCAGGTCCGCTCCGGCGTCGTCTCCTCGATCGTCAACTTCGGTGCCTTCGTGGACCTGGGTGGCGTCGACGGTCTCGTGCACGTCTCCGAGCTGTCCTGGAAGCACATCGACCACCCGTCCGAGGTTGTCGAGGTCGGCCAGGAGGTCACCGTCGAGGTTCTCGACGTTGACATGGACCGCGAGCGTGTCTCCCTGTCGCTGAAGGCGACGCAGGAGGACCCGTGGCAGCAGTTCGCCCGTACGCACCAGATCGGTCAGGTCGTCCCGGGTAAGGTCACCAAGCTGGTTCCGTTCGGTGCGTTCGTCCGCGTGGACGAGGGCATCGAGGGTCTGGTCCACATCTCCGAGCTGGCCGAGCGCCACGTGGAGATCCCGGAGCAGGTCGTCCAGGTCAACGACGAGATCTTCGTCAAGGTCATCGACATCGACCTCGAGCGTCGTCGCATCAGCCTCTCGCTGAAGCAGGCCAACGAGTCCTTCGGTGCCGACCCGGCCTCGGTCGAGTTCGACCCGACCCTGTACGGCATGGCCGCGTCGTACGACGACCAGGGCAACTACATCTACCCCGAGGGCTTCGACCCCGAGACCAACGACTGGCTCGAGGGCTTCGAGACCCAGCGCGAGGCCTGGGAGACCCAGTACGCCGAGGCGCAGTCTCGCTTCGAGCAGCACCAGGCTCAGGTCATCAAGTCCCGCGAGGCCGACGAGGCCGCCGCTGCCGAGGGCGCTGCCGCCCCGGCCGCCGGTGGCAACGCCGGTGCGGGCATCTCGGGTGGTTCGTACTCCTCGGAGTCGGACGACAACTCCGGCGCCCTGGCGTCGGACGAGGCGCTCGCCGCCCTGCGCGAGAAGCTGGCCGGCGGCCAGAGCTGAACAGGCTCTCCGCTGAGCGCTAGTCGCTAGCGAATCGAGGCCCGCTCCCCTTCGGGGGAGCGGGCCTCGGTCGTTTCCGCGGCCGTACCGGGGCCCACCGGACTCCTCCACCGGAAGATCGGCCCGCGCGGGAATGGTGGTGCGGCTCACGGCGTTGCCAGAGAGAACACGAGGAGGAGCGGTAATCGTGCTTGATCCCCAGGATTTGTACGAATGGGACCCGAAGGGCCTGGCCGTCGTGGACCTGGCCCTTGCGCAGGAGTCGGCCGGGCTGGTCATGCTGTACCACTTCGACGGCTACATCGACGCGGGCGAGGCCGGTGAGCAGATCGTCGAGCGGCTGCTCGACACCCTTCCCCACCAGCTGGTGGCCCGCTTCGACCACGACCGGCTCGTGGACTACCGCGCCCGCCGCCCCCTGCTGACCTTCCGGCGCGACCGCTGGACCGCGTACGACACGCCGTCCATCGAGGTCCGCCTCGTCCAGGACGCCACCGGAGCGCCCTTCCTGGTCCTCTCGGGCCCCGAGCCCGACGTGGAGTGGGAGCGGTTCGCCGCCGCCGTCCGGCAGATCGTCGAGCGGCTCGGCGTGCGCCTCGCGGTCAACTTCCACGGCATCCCCATGGGCGTGCCGCACACCCGGCCCGTCGGCCTCACCCCGCACGGCACCCGCACGGACCTGATGCCCGGACACAGCAGCCCCTTCGACGAGGCGCAGGTTCCCGGCAGCGCCGAGTCCCTCGTCGAGTACCGGCTCTCGGAGTCCGGTCACGACACCCTCGGTGTGGCCGCCCACGTCCCGCACTACGTGGCCCGCTCGCCGTATCCGGACGCGGCCCTGACCGTCCTGGAGGCCGTCACGGCCGCCACCGGTCTCGTGCTCCCCGGTGTCGCCCACGCCCTGCGGACGGAAGCCCGCCGCACCCAGACCGAGATCGACCGCCAGATCGGCGAGGGCGACGAGGAGCTCGTCGCGCTCGTGCAGGGCCTTGAGCACCAGTACGACGCGGTGGCCGGTGCCGAGACGCGCGGCAGCCTGGTCGCCGAGCCGGTCGACCTGCCGTCGGCCGACGAGCTGGGCCGCGAGTTCGAGCGCTTCCTCGCGGAGCGGGAGGGCGACGCGTAGTGCCCGCCGGGCAGGCCCTAAGCTGCCGCTCATGCTGAAGGTGGGCCTGACCGGCGGGATCGGCGCCGGCAAGAGCGAAGTGTCGCGGCTGCTCGTCTCGTACGGAGCCGTGCTGATCGACGCGGACCGGATCGCGCGCGAGGTCGTCGAACCCGGGACACCGGGGCTCGCCGCCGTCGTGGCGGCCTTCGGGGACGGCGTCCTGACCGAGGGCGGGACGCTCGACCGGCCGAAGCTCGGCTCCATCGTGTTCGCCGACGCCGACCGGCTGGCCACCCTGAACTCCATCGTGCACCCCCTGGTCGGGGCCCGGTCGGCCGAGCTGGAGAGTCTGGCGGGCGCCGGAGACGTCGTCGTCCACGACGTACCCCTGCTCACCGAGAACGGGCTGGCACCGCTGTACGACCTGGTCGTGGTCGTCGACGCGTCCCCCGAGACCCAGCTCGACCGGCTCGTACGCCTCCGGGGCATGGACGAGTCCGAGGCCCGGGCCCGGATGACCGCCCAGGCCGCGCGCGCTCAGCGGCTGGCCATCGCGGACCTCGTGATCGACAACGACGGTCCGCTGGAGGCGCTGGAACCGCAGGTGCGGAAGGTCTGGGACGAGCTGGAGCGCCGGGCCGCCTCCCCGGCCTGAGGCCTCCCCGGGCACCGAGGCGGAATGCCGCCGCCGGGTTCGGTGTTCCTTCACCTCATCGAGGGAAGGATGCCATCGTGGCCGACAGGAACCCGGAAACACACGTCATCGACTTCCGCGCCGCCGAGCACCTGCTGGCCGCGCGGGACCCGCGTGGCGCCGTGAAGCTGCTGGACTCGGTGATCGCCGCCCATCCCGAGAACACGGCGGCGCGCCTGCTGCGGGCCCGGGCGTTCTTCGCCGCCGCGCAGCTCCGCCCGGCGCAGCTGGAATTCGAGCTGGTCCTGGAGCGGGAGCCGGACAACGCGTTCGCCCACTTCGCGCTGGCCCGCACCTTCGAGCGCTCCGGGCAGACCGCCCAGGCCACCCGGCACTTCCGGCTCGCCGCCGCACTCGACCCGAAGCCGGAGTACCTCCAGGCGGCGGGATTCGACACGCGGCACTGAAGGCACGGCGGCACTGACGGCACGCGGTGCTGAAGGCCCGCGGCACTGAAGGCCCGCCGCACTGACGACTCCCGGAACCGGCGGCGGGCGCGACCGACGGCCGTCGTTCAGCGGCCCGTGCCGCCGTGGTCGGGCTCGTAGGGCGGGACGTCCCGGCCGGGCTGCCAGTGCGGGCCCTGATGGAGGTGGCGCACCACCATCGTCAGGTCGACCATGACCACCAGGAGCAGCACTCCGCAGGCCGCGGCCCAGCCCGGGCGGCCCACCAGCGAGAACACGGTCGTGCCGAAGACGGCCCAGAGCAGCCCCCACACACTGAGCCAGAAGCGCAGTCGCAGGGCACTGCGCGCGGTGGCCGGCTCGTTCCCGGAACGCATGGCGACCCCTCCCTTCGGGGCACCTGTCCTTCTTCCAGCATGGACCTGCGGCGGGGGAGGGGGAAGGGGCCGGGGGCCGGGGAGCGCTGCCGGGTGTCTAGTGGACGACGCTGTAGCTGCGCCAGGGCAGGTGGCCGGGCACGATGCCGTCGCTGGTGTTGATGGGGAGGTAGATGGAGTCCTTCCCCTTACAGTCCCGGGTCCGGTACAGCACGATGTCGGTCAGGCTCTCGTTCGCGACGTGGGTGGCACCGGACGGCGCCAGGCGGTGGCAGCCGTTCACCGAGGGGCTGGTCACGCTCACCGCCACATCGCGTTCCGTGACGTAGGCGATCGGGCCCACGGTGGTGCGGCCGAGGCCGGAGCAGCCGGCGACCGCGAGAGTGAGCAGGACGGCTCCGGAGGCCGTCGTGAGACGCCGTCGAACGGACATGGCGCATCCTCTTCTGTCGTGCGAGGGCGGCGGCCGGCAGCACCCCGCTTCCACCCCTGGTCCAGGCCACCATGCCGCCTGCCGGACCGCGTGGCATCCGCTGATGGGCCGCCCGGGGGAACGGCCCTGGGGGCCGTTGTCAGACCCCACCCGTAAGGTCGGAGTTCCAGGAGGAGAGCCGGGCGGAGAACCCGTCGGAATCCGTCGGAATCTGTCGCACCGCGGGAGGAGAGCAGAGCCGTGACGCACAGCTGGACCACCGGCGCCGCCGTCTTCCTGCCTGCCGCCCTGCCGCGCGAGGGCCGCGTCGCCTTCTGGGCCCCCGACGGGAGCGCCCTGCCGGACCTCGCCGCGCCCGGCGGCGGCCCCGCGCCCACCGAGGGCGGTCCGGCCGCGCCCGACGGCCCGGAGCGCGTCGAGCTGACCGTCGTCCGGCGGCACGGAAGCGGGGCCCGCACCCGGGTGGTGCCCGCCGTCACCCTCCCCGTCGCCGCCGCCCTGCCCCTTCTCGTCGCGGCCCGCCACCACCCGGCCGCGCACCCCGCCACCGCCTGCTGGGGAGCCGCCGCCCTGCACGCCCTGCAGCTGGTCGCCAGGGGTCGGCTGCTGCCCGGGCTCACCGCCGACGACCTGGACGCCTGGCGGGCCGGCCCGCTGGACGCCGACGACATCGCCCACCTGCGGGCCGTCGCCGCGGCCATGCCGTACGAGGCGCACGCCGTGCCCGTCCCCGGACCCGGCCCCCTGCGGCTGCCCGAGCCCGAGGCGCTCGTGCGCGCCTTCCTCGACGCGGTCGCCGACACCCTGCCGCGCACCCCGGCCGCCGCCCACGCGGTCGGGGCGCCGTTCGCGGCCCGCGAGCCGCAGCACCTGCCCCGCGCGCGTGCCTGGGCCGCGGAGGCCGCCGCCGGGATGGACGCGGGCGTACGGGTCTCGCTCCGCCTCGACCTGTCGGGATACGAACTCTTCGACATCGCCGACACCGCCCACGGGGAGGAGGGCGGTGCCGACCGCCAGGCCGCCGCCGCGATCCTCCAGATCCACAGCCTCGCCGACCCGACCCTCGTCATCGACGCCCTGGCCCTGTGGGCGGGGGACGGCGAGCAGTTCGGGCCGCGCGCCCGGATCGACGCGGTCCTCGCCCTGCGCCGGGCCGCCCGCGTCTGGCCCCCGCTGGCCCGGCTCCTGGAGCGGGACGTGCCCGACGTCCTCGCCGTCACCGAGGACGAGCTGTACGAGCTCCTCGGCCCCGCGGCGGCCCGCCTCGCCGACGCCGGGGTCGCCGTGCACTGGCCGCGCGAGCTCGCCCGCTCGCTGAGCGCCTCCGCCGTCGTCCGCCCCGCGCTCTCCGCGCCCGGCTCCGCGACCGACGGCACCGCCTTCTTCGACAGCGAGGAGCTCCTGCGGTTCAACTGGCAGCTGGCCCTCGACGGCGATCCCCTCACCGAGCGCGAGATGGACCTCCTCGCCGAGGCCCACCGGCCCGTCGTACGCCTCCGCGACCAGTGGGTCGTCATCGACCCCGACCTCGTCCGCAAGGCCCGCAAGCGCGAACTGGGCCTGCTGGAACCGGTCGACGCCCTCGCCGTCGCCCTCACCGGCACCGCGGAGGTCGACGGCGAGACCGTCCCCGCCGTCCCCGTCGGGGCGCTCGCCGCCCTCCGGGACCGGCTCATGGCCGGCCCCGAGGCCGTACAGGCCCCGGCCGGCCTGACCGCCACCCTCCGCGACTACCAGCTCCGCGGCCTCGCCTGGCTGGACCTGATGACCTCGCTCGGCCTCGGCGGCTGCCTCGCCGACGACATGGGCCTCGGCAAGACCGTCACGCTCATCGCCCTCCACCTGCGCCGCGCCCGCCGCGCCCCCACCCTCGTCGTCTGCCCGGCGTCCCTCCTCGGCAACTGGCAGCGGGAGATCGAGAAGTTCGCGCCCGGCACGCCGGTGTGCCGCTTCCACGGCACCGACCGGGACCTCGACGGAATGGACGGCGGCTTCGTCCTCACCACCTACGGCACCCTGCGCACCAGCGCCGCCCGGCTCGCCGCGCGGGACTGGGGCATGGTCGTCGCCGACGAGGCGCAGCACGTCAAGAACCCGTTCTCCGCGACCGCGAAGGCGCTGCGCGAGATCCCCGCACCCGCCAGGGTCGCCCTCACCGGCACCCCCGTGGAGAACAACCTCTCCGAGCTGTGGGCGCTCCTCGACTGGACGACCCCCGGTCTCCTCGGACCGCTCAAGGCCTTCCGCGCCCGCCACGCCCGGGCCGTGGAGAACAACGAGGAGATCGAGCACGCGGAGGCCGTCGAGCGCCTCGCCCGGCTCGTACGGCCCTTCCTGCTGCGCCGCCGCAAGTCCGACCCCGGGATCGTCCCCGAGCTGCCGCCCAAGACCGAGTCCGACCATCCCGTGGCCCTCACCCGGGAACAGGCCTCGCTCTACGAGGCCGTCGTCCGCGAGACCATGGCGCAGATCGAGGCAGCCGAGGGCATGGCCCGCCGAGGGCTCGTCATGAAGCTGCTGACCTCCCTCAAGCAGATCTGCAACCACCCCGCGCAGTACCTCAAGGAGGAAGCGCCGCGCGGCAGCGGCACCGCCCGGCTCGCGGGCCGCTCCGGCAAGCTCGCCCTGCTCGACGAGCTCCTCGACACGATCCTCGCCGAGGACGGGTCCGTGCTCGTCTTCACCCAGTACGTGTCGATGGCCAGGCTCCTCGCCGACCACCTGGCCGCGCGCGGCATCCAGGCCCAACTGCTTCACGGCGGCACGCCGGTGGCCGAGCGCGAGCGGATGGTCGACCGCTTCCAGGCCGGTGAGATCCCCGTCTTCCTGCTCTCCCTCAAGGCCGCGGGCACCGGCCTCAACCTGACCCGGGCCGGCCACGTCGTGCACTACGACCGCTGGTGGAACCCGGCGGTCGAGGAGCAGGCCACCGACCGGGCGTACCGGATCGGCCAGACCCAGCCGGTGCAGGTCCACCGCCTCGTGGCCGAGGGCACGGTCGAGGACCGCATCGCCGAGATGCTGCGCGCCAAGCGGGCCCTGGCCGACGCCGTCCTCGGCTCCGGCGAGGCCGCCCTGACCGAACTGACCGACCGCGAGCTGGCCGACCTGGTGTCCCTGAGGAGGTCCTCGTGAACCACCCGCGCTCCGCCCGCGGGGCCCTGCCCCGCCACGACGACCGCCGCCGCAGCTTCCCGCAGGTCGCGCCCCGCGAGGCGCCCGACGGGCGGTTCGCCGCGACCTGGTGGGGCAACGCCTGGGTCGAGGCGCTGGAGGACACCGCCCTCGACCCGGCGCGCCTCGCGCGCGGGAAGGCGTACGCCGGGCGCGGCCACGTCGACGCGATCACCGTCACCCCCGGCCGGGTCGTCGCCTACGTCCACGGCAGCCGGCCCCGCCCGTACCGCACCGAGATCCGGATGCGGACCCTCGGCGACGACGGCTGGGAGCGGTTCCTCGACGAGGCCACCGCCCGCCCCGATCACATCGCCGCCCTCCTCGACAAGGACGTGCCGCACGCCCTGGAGGCCGTCACCGGCCTGCTGCCCGCACCGGGGGACCTCGTCCCCGACTGCTCCTGCCCGGACGACGGTTACCCCTGCAAGCACGCCGCCGCCCTCTGCTACCAGGCGGCGAGGCTCCTCGACGAGGACCCGTTCGTCCTCTTCCTGATGCGCGGCCGCGGCGAGCAGGAGCTGCTCGCGGACCTCACCCGGCGCAACGCGGCCCGGTCGGCCGCCGAGACGACGGCCGCCGCGCCGCCGATGCCCACGGTCCCCGCCCGCGCCGCGCTCGCCGCGACGGCGCCCGGCGCGTCCGGTGTGCCGGGGGCCCCCGGTGCGGGGCTTCCGCCGCTGCCCCGGCCGCTGTCGCTCCCCGACCGGCCGGGCCGTCCGGCCGTCTTCCCGCCCGATCCCGAAGCCCCCGATCCACTCGCCCTCGACCTCCTGGCGAGCGAGGCCGCGGTCCGCGCCCACACCTTCCTCGCCACCGGACACGACCCGGTCGCCGCGCTCACCCCCTGGCAGGACGCGGTCCGGCTGGCCGCCGCGCACCCCGGTTCGGGACTCACCGCCTCGACCCGCGCGCTCTACCGCGACCTGGCCTACGCGCTGGACCGCACGCCCACGGACCTCGCCCGGGCCGTCGCCGCCTGGCGGCAGGGCGGCGCCGCCGGACTCGCCGTCCTGGAGGAGCCCTGGGACCCGCCGGCGGGTCCGTTCGACCGGGCCAGGCCCGCGCTGCTCGCCGCCGGCTTCCCGGCCTTCCGGCCCTGGCGCAACCGGCTCTCGACGGAGTCCCTCCAGCTCCGGCTGGGCCGGGACGGCCTCTGGTACGGCTACGAGTCGGACGGGGGACGCGAGGACTGGTGGCCGCGCGGCGAACCCGATCAGGACCCGGTCGGTGCCCTCACCGATCTGCTGGGCGGGTGAGGGGACGGCGGACCGACACTCGAACGGCACCCCACTCGAAGGAGTGAATCACGCCAACGGCCGGATCCGGCACGCACGTTTGTCGCGTTGATTCCGGTACGGGCACTTGCCCGTGTACACCTCCGGAAGGCAGGAAGCCATGAGGCAGATTCGCCGAAGTGGTCTGGCCACACTGATGGTCACGGGTGGGGCGCTCGCGCTCTCGGCGGGCGCCGCGCACGCCGACGCCGATGCCCAGGGCGCCGCGGTCGGTTCGCCGGGAGTGATCTCCGGCAATACGGTCCAGCTGCCCGTCCACGTGCCGGTCAACGTCTGTGGCAACACGGTCAACGTCATCGGGCTGCTCAACCCGGCGGCCGGCAACAGCTGTGCCAACAAGTCGGCCGCGCCCGAGCCCGGCGGCTACGGCGAGGAGGACGGCGGCGGCCGGTCGCACAAGGACCTGCCCGGCACTCCGCGCGGCGGCGAGCAGGGCGGCTCCCACGGGGGCGGCTCCTCCGACGGCGGTTCCTCCAACGGCGGTGGCGCCTCGGCCGAGACGCACACCCAGGGTTCCCCCGGCATCCTCTCCGGCAACGGCATCCAGCTGCCGATCGACCTCCCCGTGAACGTCGTCGGGAACTCGGTCAACGTCGTCGGCATCGGCAACCCGGCCGTCGGCAACACCGGGGTCAACGGCCCCGCCAAGCCCGCGCAGCCGATCGAGAAGCCGACGCCGCGTCCGCAGACGCCCGTCAAGAACGTGCCGGGTCCGCGTGCCGAGGAGACCGTGAAGCCCGCCCCCGCGCCCGTACCCGCCCCGGCCCACGCGCCGCAGGGCGAGTCCGAGTCGGTCGCGCTGGCCTCCACGGGTTCGGACACCGTCGGCTACGCCGCCGCGGGGAGCGCCGCGCTGCTGCTCGGCGGCGCCCTGATGTACCGCCGCGCCCGCCGTGCCGGAGACCAGGCCTGACGGTCTCCTCCCTCCCGTCGGGGACCGGACCCGAGGGCCGTCGGCCTTCGCGCCCCGACCGACGCGGCTGACCCCCGAGCCGTCAGCCGCGTCTACCGGACGCGCCGTTCCTCGGCGCCGTCCCGCCAGGCCCGGAGCACCGTCTCGATGGCGGGGGCGACCCTCGTCCGGGCCTGGTGCCGGGGGACCCCCTGCATCAGCAGGGTGTCGTACGGGGTGTCGACATGCCGTACGGAGGCGCGTACGGCGGCGGTGACGGCGCCCCGGTCGAGCGACCGGCCCGCGGCCGTGCGCCCCACGCGCCCGCTGCCCTTCGCCGACGCGTGCTCGGAGATCTCCGTGGCCCGGTCGTCCGGACAGGACGGGAAGAGGCGGAGGATCTCGGCCCGCAGCGTCGCCGTGACCTCGGCGTCGAGCGTCGCGCGCCGCGCCGCGTCCCGGGCCCGCCGCCTGGCCCGCGCCTCCGCGTCCGCCAGGCAGGCCGCCTCCGCCCGTGCCAGGGCGGCCTCTTCGACGAGCAGGCCCTGACGCTCGTACCGCGTACGGCGCCGGTTGTGCCGGACGACCACGGCCCAGAGCGTGCTGCTCTCCCGGGCGCGCCGGGTGAGCGCCGTGTCGCCCCGGCGCAGGAACACCAGGTGTCCGAGATCGGCGCAGTCCAGACAGACCGGCGAGTTGAACTCGACGATCATCCGCTCCAGCGGCCCCTGGCGGCACTCCGAGCAGCGGCGACGCTTGAGCGGTTCGACGACGACGGGTGCGACGAGGTCCATGGCCGGTCCTCCCTCGGGTCGTTCCTCAGCGGACGCCGGGCGCGGCTGCGGCGATGAACGTGGCGAGCGCTTCCTTCGCCTGCTCCGAGCGGCGGGCCCGGTCCGCCTCGTCGACCGCCTCGTGCATGCAATGGGAGTCCACGAAGGCCGCCTCGGCCAACTGGCGGACCTCCGGGTCGTCGCACACCAACTGGACGCGGAAGAGGGCCTGTCGGGCGGCGGTGCGCTGCCGGTAGGAGGCGTGGCGGGACTCCTCTGCCGCCTCCGAGCCGGGGTGCTGGAGAGCCCGGAACCAGCGGTCGTTCTGGCTGTGCCGGTAGTCGACGACCGCGCCGGCGAAGGCGCTGTAGGTGGCGATCCGTTCCTGGCGGAGCTGTTCGGTGCGGGCGAGCGCGGCCGTGCGCTCGGTGGCCCGCCCCTGGAACCAGTGTGTGAAGACGGCACCCAACAGGGTTCCCGCCACGGCTATCAGCGCCGCATCCATGACCCGCCGCCCTCCCCATCCCCTCGGCGTTCGGACCCGTAGATCATGACAGCCGAGGGGGCGGGACGTCACTGCCGGTAGCTGCTCAGGAAGCGGCCGATGCGGCTGATGGCGGCGTCGAGGTCGTCGGCGTACGGCAGGGTCAGGATGCGGAAGTGGTCCGGGCGCGGCCAGTTGAAGCCCGTGCCCTGGACGACCTGGATCTTCTCCCGCAGGAGCAGGTCGAGGACGAACTTCTCGTCGTCGTGGATCTTGTGCACGGCGGGGTCGAGGCGCGGGAAGGCGTACAGCGCACCCTTGGGCTTCACGCAGGAGACGCCGGGGATCTCGTTGAGCTTCTCCCAGGCCCGGTCGCGCTGTTCGAGGAGCCGCCCGCCGGGGGCGGTGAGCTCGTGGATCGACTGCCGGCCGCCGAGCGCGGCCTGGATGGCGTACTGGGCGGGGGCGTTGGGGCAGAGCCGCATGGAGGCCAGCATGGTGAGGCCCTCCAGGTAGTTCCTGGCCTGCTGCTTCGGCCCGCTGACGACCAGCCAGCCGGAGCGGAAGCCCGCCACCCGGTACGTCTTGGAGAGTCCGCCGAAGGTGAGGACGACCAGGTCCTGGGCGAGGGAGGCGGCGGGGTAGTGGACGGCCTCGTCGTAGACGATCTGGTCGTAGATCTCGTCGGCGAAGACCATCAGGCCGTGGCGGCGGGCGAGATCGAGGATGCCCTCGACGATCTCCTTCGGGTAGACCGCCCCGGTGGGGTTGTTGGGGTTGATGATGACGACGGCCCGGGTCCGGTCGGTGATCTTCGACGCCATGTCGTCGAGGTCCGGGTACCAGTCGGCCGACTCGTCGCAGAGGTAGTGCACCGCCTTGCCGCCCGCGAGGGTGGTGACCGCCGTCCAGAGGGGGAAGTCGGGGGCGGGGATCAGGACTTGGTCGCCGTCCTCCAGGAGCGCCTGGACGGCCATGGAGACCAGCTCCGACACGCCGTTGCCCAGGAAGACGTCGTCGACGTCGACCTCGGGCAGGCCCATGGCCTGGTAGCGCTGGGCGACGGCGCGGCGGGCCGAGAGGATGCCGCGCGAGTCCGTGTAGCCATGGGCCTTCGGGAGCATCCGGATCATGTCCTGGACGATCTCCTCGGGTGCCTCGAACCCGAAGAGCGCCGGGTTTCCGGTGTTGAGGCGCAGGACGCTGTGGCCCGCCTCCTCCAGCGCGTTGGCGTGCTCGATCACCGGGCCGCGGATCTCGTAGCAGACCTCGCTCAGCTTGCTCGACTGCCGGAACTCCATGTCCGACCTCCCCAGGTCCCCGGAATCAGTGATGCTTGGTTTTACCAAGTTCGAGCTTGGAAAGTCCAACAACATGTCTAGACTGCGTCGCATGCCACGTCAGCCACGCCGCCGCAGCTACGACCAGCACTGCGCCGCAGCGCGCGCCCTCGACCTCGTCGGCGACCGCTGGACCCTGCTCGTCGTCCGCGAACTCCTCGCCGGGCCGCGCCGCTACACCGACCTCCACGCCGACCTGCCCGGCGTCAGCACGGACATGCTCGCCGGCCGCCTCAAGGACATGGAGAGCACCGGACTCGTCACCCGCCGCCGACTGCCCCCGCCCGCCTCGGCCTCCGTCTACGAACTCACCCCGCGCGGCCGGGACCTGCTGCCCGTCCTGCGCTCGCTCGCCGCGTGGGGAGCGCCCGACCTGGGCGAACCGCGGCCGACCGACGCCGTCCGCGCGCACTGGTACGCGATCCCGCTCCTCGGCCCGCTCGCGGAGCTGGGTGGGGGAGTCGTCCAGGTGACCCTGGACGAGGGGGAGTTCCACGTACGGATCGACGGCGACGGCGGTGTGCAGTACGGGGACGGGGTGTACGAAGGCGGCGGTGCGGCGGGTGGTGGTCCCGACGCCTGGCTGCGGACCGACGCGGCGACCTGCCGGGCCCTCGCGGAAGGGGAGTTGACGCTCGCCGGGGCGATCGAGTCGGGGCGCGCCGCCCTCGAACGGCCCACCCGCGTTCCTTGATCAAATCCCTGTCCGAGACCCAGCGCTTCCGGATAGCGTGTGGCCGTTTCGGCGGCCGTCGAACGGACGGCCGCTCCACGGACTCGGAGAGGAATCGTCATGGGGCTGGGGCAAGAGATACGTGAGGCGGGGCGCGGCGCGCGCCTGCGCAGAACCCTCCTCGTCGCGGGCGCGGTCGCCGCGGTGGCGGTCGTACCGTCCGCCGCGCTGGCCACGCCCGGCAGCGGCGTCACCGGAACCGTGCTCGCCAAGGGCACCTCGGACGGCAAGCTGAAGATCACGCCCCCCAAGGGCGACACCGACGTGGTCGTCCGCACCATCACCCTCGCCCCCGGCGGCTCCACGGGCTGGCACCACCACCCCGGACAGCTCGTCGCCGTCGTCCAGGCCGGCACGCTCACCCGCACCCTCGACGACTGCTCGGTCGAAGTGACCCCGACGGGCCGGGCGTTCATCGAGCCCTCGGGCGGGAAGCACGTCCACATCGGCCGCAACCTCGGCACCGAGCCGGTCGTCCTGTACGTGACCTACCTGCTGCCGAAGGGGGCGCCGCTCTCGGTCGACGAACCGGCTCCCGCCTGCGCCCAGGGCTGAGCGCCCGCCAGGGACGCCGCGAGCCGGTCCCGGGCCGCCGTCTGCGCAGCGATCCGCGCGTCGATGACGGCCAGCCGCTCGCGGGCGATCTCCAGCCCGCGGGCGGACGGCGGGGCCGACGCGACGTCCCCGTCGAGGCACGAGCGGAACGCCGACACGTCGTCCAGCGTGAGCCCGGCGTCCAGCAGGTACCGGATGTTCGACACGCGCGCGACGGCCCCTTCCCCGTACACCCGGTACCCGTTGTCCGCACGGGCCGAGGTGATCAGCCCCGCCTGCTCGTAGTGGCGCAGCGCGCGGGGCGACACCCCTGTCCGCCGGGCCAGTTCACCGATGCGCAAGGACGCCACCTCCTCGCGCAGTCGTATCACGTGACCAGCGCGCCCCCGTCGACGGGCAGGACCGTGCCGGTCAGGAAGCCGGCGTCGGGCGCGGCGAGCAGGGTGATCGCCCGGGCGACCTCCTCGGGCCTGCCGATGCGGCCGAGCGGGGTGTGGGCGAGCTGCCACGCCCGCAGTGACGCCAACCGCTCGGGGGAGAGCCCCATGTGCTCGGCGATCGGGGTCTCGATCGCGCCCGGCGCGACGGCCACCACGCGGACGCCGGCGGGCGCGAGCTCCAGCGCCCAGCAGCGGGTCAGGGTCTCCAGGGCGCTCTTCGTCGCCGGATACACGGAGTTGGCCGGCCAGCCGCGCTGCCCGATCGCCGTCGACACGTTCACGACCACGCCCCGGGAGTCCTTGAGCGCGGGGACGGCGGCCTGGGTGAGGAGGACCGGGGCGACGAGGTTGGTCTCCAGGAGCGGGGTGATCACCGAGCGGTCGAGGGTGCCGAGCGGGCCGCCGAGGGAGATCCCGGCGTTGTTGACGAGGACGTCGAGTCGGCCGTGCGCGGTCACCGCCGCTTCGACGATCTCCTCGGCGGCCCCCTCCGCCGTCACGTCCGCGACGAACGGGCGGATCCCGGGGTGCCCCTCGGCGGCCTCGCACAGCGGCTCCTCCCTGCGGCCGACGGCGACGACCGTCGCCCCCTGCCCGGCGAAGGCGCGCGCGGTGGCCCGGCCGATGCCGGTGCCCGCGCCGGTGACGACGACGACCCTGGTGGGTGTGATGGTGTCCATGAATCCGATGGTCGAACAGTGACGCCAGTGACAAGGTCAAGCCGGGGCGGGGGCAACGCGCCGGGACGAGGGAAGCGGCGGGCAGGATGAGTGGGATGCGATACGAGGCGATCACCTGGGAACGGCTGGCCGGCACGCTCGCCGGGCACCTTGACGCGGCCACGCCCGGCGACGGCGGGCCATGGCTCAAGGTCGGCATCGACGGGCCGCCCGCCGCACCCGGCGACGAGCTCGCCGGGCTCCTCGCCGAGGCGCTCCGGGCGCGCGGGCGAGCCGTCCACGTGGCCGGGACCGGCGGCTTCCTGCGCCCGGCTTCGCTCCGGTACGAGTACGGGAAGCGGGACCCCGACGCGTACTACGACGGGTGGACCGACATCGGGGCCCTGTGGCGCGAGGTCTTCGCCCCGCTGGAACCCGGCGGCACCGGACGCGTGCTGCCCGACCTGTGGGACCCGGCCACGGACCGGGCGACCCGCAGCCCGTACGTGACACTGCCGCCCGGCGGGGTGCTGCTGCTCCACGGGCCGTTCCTCCTCGGCCACTGGTTCCCCTTCGACCTCACCGTGCACCTGCGGCTCTCGGCCGCCGCCCTCGCCCGGCGCACCGAGGAATCCTGGACGCTGCCCGCCTTCGCCCGGTACGAGAGGGAGGTCGGCCCCGCCGCGACCGCCGACGCCGTCGTCCGCGCCGACGACCCGCGGCACCCGGCCTGGACAGGGCTGGGCGGCGTGGAGAGTTAGGGGCTGCCCGGCGGATCATGGCCGGGGTTGCGGGGCCCCGGCGGATCATGGCCGGGGGCGCGGGGCCTGATCCGCCGGACAGGCCCTAGGGAGCCGTTTCGGGGGCGGGACCCGGGGGTCTGCCTCCCACGACGGTGACCGCCTCCGCGCCCGCGCGGCACCCCGCCTCCGCGGCCTTCACCGCGTCCGCGCCCGCGAGCCGGGCCGCCAGGAACGCCCCGGTGAACGCGTCGCCCGCGCCCGTCGAGTCCACCCGTCGCTCCGGCGGCACCGGGGGCGCGGCCATTCGCGCCGTGACCGCGCCGTCCTCGGCGACCAGCGCGCCCGCCGCTCCGAGGGTGACCACGACCAGCGGATGGCGCCGGCTCAGCGCCGCGGCCGCCGCCTCCGGTTCACGGCCCCCGGCCAGGAGCCGGGCCTCGTCGGCGTTGGGCAGCAGCACGTCGGCGCCCGCCGTCGCCGCCAGGAACCGGTCCACCCCCAGCTCCGCGAGGAAGCCCGCGGAGGCCGGGTCCACACTCACCGGAACGCCCGCCTCCCGCGCGTCCCGCAGTGCCCGCCGGGCCGTCTCGCGGCTCGTCGGGGCGAAGAACAGATAGCCGGACAGGTGCAGCGCGGCCACGCCGTCGAGCAGGCCGGCGGTCCAGTCGGCGGGGGAGAGGCGCAGCGCGGCGCCGCTGTCCGTGAGGAAGGTCCGCTCGGCCGAGGCGTCGACGAGCGCGATCACGGTGGCCGTCGCCGCCTCCGCGTCCGCGACGAGGAGCGGGTGCACCCCCGCCCGTCGCAGCGCGCGCTCGTGCCAGTCCGCCGCGTCCGTCCCGACCCGGCCGAGCAGCCGTACCTCCCCGCATCCGGAGCGGACCGCCCAGCAGGCCGCGTTGGCCCCGGCGCCGCCCGGGAGGGTGCGGATCTCCGCCGCCGTGTCCGTCGCGGGCGCGAGGGGCGTCCGGTGCCGGGCGACGACGTCCGTCACCACGTCCCCGACGACCAGCAGCGCGCCGCGCCCCCGCCGCCTCACCGGCCGCCCGCGCCGGCCGCTTCCGTGCCGCCCGGCCCCGTGTCGGCCGCGTCGAGGTCGCCCGCCCCCGTGCCGCTCGCCCCTGTGCCGCCCGCCCCCTTGTCCGGCGCCCCCGCGCCGTACGCCGTCGCGATCCGGGCCGCGAGCCGCACGTTGCCCCGTACCGCCGCGAGGTTCGCCTCCAGGGACGCCCCTTCCGTGTGCACCGTCAGGTAGTCGAGCAGGAACGGCGTCACCGCCTGCCCCGTGATCGCCTTCTCCTTCGCCGCCGCCAGGCCCTGCGCGAGGACCCGGTCGTGGAGGGCGGGGTCCAACTGCTCCGTCTCCGGCACCGGGTTGGCCACGACGAGCGCCGCACGCGGCCCGCCGAGCGCGTCCTGGGCCCGTATGACCACCGCCACCTCCTCCGGGGTCCGCAGGGTCCAGTCGACGGGCTCGCCCGAGGAGGACAGGTAGAACCCGGGGAAGTGCTCCGTGCCGTACCCGACGACCGTCACCCCCAGGGTCTCCAGACGCTGCAACGTCGCCGGCACGTCGAGGATCGACTTCACCCCCGCGCACACCACCGTGATCCCGACTCCGGCGAGCAGCCGCAGGTCGGCCGATTCGTCCTGGGTCTCGCTCCAGCCGCGGTGCACACCGCCGAGGCCGCCGGTCGCGAACACCCGCAGGCCCGCCGCGTCCGCGAGCCACGCCGTCGCCGAGACCGTCGTCGCGCCCGTCACCCCGGCCGCCAGGGCCGGGGCCAGATCGCGGTGGCCCAGCTTCCGCACCGACGGGTCCTCGGCGATCCGGGTCAGGGCCGTCCGGTCCAGGCCCACCCGGGCGGTGCCGTCGATCACGGCGACGGTGGCGGGGACGGCGCCCCCGGCCCGTACGAGCTCCTCCAGCTCCAGGGCCACGGCGAGGTTGCGCGGGCGGGGCAGACCGTGGGCGATGATCGTCGATTCCAGCGCGACGACGGGACGGCCCTCGTGGAGCGCCTCCCGTACCTCTTCGGACACCTGTGTGGACATGTCCCATTCCTGGCGCGACCACGGGCCCCGCAAACCTCGGTGGCGAGCTCCTGCCACACGGTGTGCGGCCCCGGGTGCGGCTGCGGAATCCGTGACGGCGGATCCGCTCCTGCGGCGGAGCGCCGTCGCGGGCCCCGGCGCGCCTTGCCGGGAGCGTGGTGCGGAATCCGTCGCCGTCGCCGTATTCGGGTAAGTCGCCTGGTAGGGGCCGAAGCGGAGTAATCTATTCCACCCGATCCCGGTCCTCGGGCCGCTCCGGACCCCCGCTACAGTCACCGCCCATGACGACACATGACGTGCCTTCCTTCGCCGTGCACATCCCCGACGCGGAGCTTGAGGCCGACCCCCTCGACCCCGCCCAGATCGTCTCCGGCACGCCCGAGGTGACGGGCAAGGTGCTGTGGGAGTCCGCCGACGGCAAGCAGGTGCGCGGCATCTGGCAGATCACCCCCGGCGTCGTCACCGACACCGAGGCCAACGAGCTCTTCGTGGTGGTCAGCGGACGCGCGACCGTCGCCGTCGAGGGCGGGGAGACGCTGGAGATCGGCCCCGGCGACGCCTGCGTGCTGCGCGAGGGCGACCGGACGACCTGGACCGTGCACGAGACCCTGCGCAAGGCGTACCACATCAGTCTCTGAAGCCTCTGAGGTCTCTGAGGCTCGCTCTCACCGGCTCCGAAATCGGCGGGAGCCGTGGGGAGTTGAAGGTCTGGTAGGAAACCTTCCTATCGGCTAGCATCCCGGCCAGCGGCTTGGCGCGGCGCCCGTCCCCCCGGGCGTGACGCGCTCAGCGAGAGCTCTGACCCGGCCGCCGAGCACCGCCCCGCCGCGTGGCGCCCGAATCGCCACGCGGCCGGGCCGGCGTGCTCCGCACCGGTGTCCAGCTCTCGCCGACCCCTCAGGCCAGGGAGCCCAGGTATGCGCCTGTACGCCTCCACACCACCGCGCAGCACCCCCATCACCAGCCCCACCACCCCCCTCACCACCACCCGTCTGACCCTCGTCCTCACCGCCGTCCTGCTGCTCGTCGGCGGACTCCTCCTCGCCCACCCGGACCGGGCCGGCGCCGCCGCCGACTCCCTGATCTCCCAGGGCCGGCCGGCCACCGCCTCCTCCGTCGAGGACGGCACGTTCGGCCCGGAGAAGGCCTTCGACGGCGTCTCCACCACCCGCTGGGCCAGCGCCGAGGGCTCCGACCCCCAGTGGATCCGGGTCGACCTCGGCTCCTCGGCCACCGTCTCCCGCGTCCGCCTCGTCTGGGAGGCCGCCTACGCCAAGGCCTACCGCGTCGAGATCTCCGAGGACGGCACCACCTGGACCCGCCTCGCCACCGAGACCGCCGGGAACGGCGCCACGGACGACTGGACCGGACTCACCGGCAAGGGCCGTCACCTGCGTGTCTACGGGACCGCGCGCGGCACCTCGTACGGCTACTCCCTCTTCGCCGTGGAGGTGTACGGCACGACCGGCACCACGCCCCCGCCCACCGGCGCCTTCACCGTCGTCGCGGCCGGGGACATCGCCGCCCAGTGCACGGCCTCCAGCAGCTCCTGCGCCCACCCCAAGACGGCGGCCCTGGCGCAGCGGATCGCCCCGTCCTTCTACCTGACGATGGGTGACAACCAGTACGACGACGCCCTGATCTCCGACTTCCGGGCCTACTACGACAAGACGTGGGGCGTCTTCAAGGCGAAGACCCGGCCGGTGCCCGGCAACCACGAGACCTACGACCCGGCCGGCTCCCTCGCCGGCTACAAGGCGTACTTCGGCGCCATCGCCTACCCCCAGGGCAAGCCCTACTACAGCTACGACCAGGGCAACTGGCACTTCGTCGCCCTCGACTCCAACTCCTTCGACGACCCCGCGCAGATCCAGTGGCTCAAGGACGACCTCGCGCGGAACACCAAGGGCTGCCTCGCCGCCTACTTCCACCACCCCCTGTACTCCTCCGGCGGCCACGGCAACGACCCCGTCTCCCGGCCGGTCTGGCAGATCCTGTACGGCGCCAAGGCCGACCTCGTGCTCAACGGACACGACCACCACTACGAGCGGTTCGCCCCGCAGGACCCGAACGGGCGCGCCACCGCCGACGGCATCGTCGAGATCGTCGGCGGCATGGGCGGCGCCGAGCCCTACGCCATCGAGACGGTCCAGCCGAACAGCCAGAAGCGGATCAGCGGCCCGTACGGGGTGCTGAAACTGGACCTCACCGACACCACCTACACCTGGCAGTACGTCGGCACCGACGACCAGGTCAAGGACTCCGGCCCGACCTACACCTGCCACTGATGTACCTCGCGACCACCGGTCGCCGCGGCGCGCCGCCCGCCCCCTCGCGGGGCAGGCGGCGCGTCCCCGGCACCGTCCTCGCGCTCGGCGCGGTCAGCCTGGTCACCGACGTCTCCTCGGAGATGGTGACCGCCGTGCTGCCGCTCTACCTCGTCGTCGGACTCGGCCTCTCCCCGCTCCAGTTCGGACTGCTCGACGGGGTCTCCACCGGCGCCACCGCGCTCGTCCGGATCATCGGCGGCGCCACCGCCGACCGCGGAGGCCGCCACAAGCAGGTCGCGGGGCTCGGCTACGCCCTCTCGGCCTGCTCCCGGCTCGGCCTCCTCCTCGCGGGCGGCTCGGCCGGCGGGATCGCCGCCGCGCTCGCCGCCGACCGGCTCGGCAAGGGCGTCCGCACGGCTCCGCGCGACGCGCTCATCACCCTGCACAGCCCGCCCGAGGAGCTGGGCCGCGCCTTCGGCACCCACCGGGCCATGGACACCACCGGGGCCCTCCTCGGTCCGCTGGCCGCCTTCGCCCTGCTGTGGGCCACGGCCGAGGCGTACGAGGCGGTCTTCGCCGTCAGCTTCTGCGTCGGGGTCTTCGGCGTCCTGCTGTGGGTGCTGCTGGTCCCGGGGAGGCGACGTGCGGAGGGGCGGCGACGTGTGGCGGGGCCGGGGCCGTCGTCGAAGGCGCCGGGCCTCCGGGCCGCCGCCGAGGTCGATGCCGCCGATGCCGCGCCACGCGCGCGTGGCGGGGTCTTTTCCGTGCTGCGCTCGCCCGCGTACCGGCGGATCCTCCTCTGCGCCGCCGTGCTCGGTGCCGCCACCGTCGGCGACGCCTTCCTGTACCTGCTGCTCCAGCGACGGCTCGAACTCGACGCCACCTGGTTCCCGTTCCTGCCGCTGGGCGCCGCCGGCGTCTATCTGCTGCTCGCCGTCCCGGCGGGCCGCCTCGCCGACCGCGTCGGGCGCCGCCGGCCGCTCCTGTACGGGCACGGGGCGCTGCTCCTCGCGTACGGCCTGCTCCTCGCCCCCGTACCGGACGCCCTCCTCCTCGGGGGCGTCCTCGTGCTGATCGGCACCTTTTACGCGGCCACCGACGGCGTCCTGATGGCCCTGACCGGGCCCTTCCTCGCCGAGGGGCGCCAGGCGGGCGGCCTCGCGCTCGTCCAGACCGCGCAGGCGCTGGCCCGGCTCGGCGCCGCCGTCGCGTTCGGTGCCGTCTGGACGGCGAGCGGTCCGCAGGCGGCACTCGTGGCCGCGCTTCTGGCCCTCGCCGCTGCCCTGTGCTGCGCCACCCGCGTCCTGCCCGCCGAGAGCCCCCTGCCCGCCGACCGGCTCCTGCTCCCTGCCTCGTCCACGACCCTCCGAGAGGACTGACCCATGCCCGCCGTGACCGATGTCCGCCTGTCCCGCCCCGCGCGCGTGTGGATCCTCGTCCTCGCCCTCCTCCTGCTCGGCGGCGGCGCCACCGCCTACACCCTCCGGGCGGCCTCGGGGCGGCAGACCGGGGCCGTCGGGTCCTCGGTGGCCGGCTTCACCCTCGACGGGGGCCGCCCCGGCACGCTCCACGTCCGGGACACCGCGACCGGGCGCGTCGCGCGCGTGGACCCGTCCGCGCCCGGCGGCCGGGTGGCGGGCGGACCCGCCTGCGACCGGTTCCACGCGGCCGGCCCCACCGTCCTCTGCCTCGTGCGCCGGCCGGGCGTCCCGGCCCGCTCGTACGTCCTGGTGCTCGACCGCCGGCTGCGCGAGGTGCGCCGCATCGCGCTGCCGGGCATCCCCAGCCGCGCCCGGGTCTCCGCCTCCGGGCAGATGCTCGCCTGGACGATGTTCGCGACGGGCGACTCCTACGCGCGCTCGTCCTTCTCCACCCGCACGTCCATCCTCGATCTGCGCACCGGCTACCTGGTGAAGAACATCGAGCAGATCCCGCTCACCCTCGGCGGACGCCGGTACCACGCCCCCGACGTCAACTACTGGGGCGTCTCCTTCGCCGCCGACGACAACCGCTTCTACGCCACCGTCTCGACGGACGGGCGCACCCACCTCGTCGAGGGCGACATGAGGAACTGGTCCGCCCGGGCGCTGCGGGAGAACGTCGAATGCCCGTCGCTCTCCCCGGACGGGACCCGCGTCGCCTTCAAGAAGCGCGTCTCCGAAGGCCCGCGCGAGCCGTGGCGGCTGTACGTGTACGACCTGCGCTCCGGGCGCGAGCACGCCGTCGCCGAGCGGCGCGGCATCGACGACCAGGCCCTGTGGACGGACCCGGAGACCCTCGCGTACGGATACGGGGGAGCGGTCTGGTCCGTACCGGCCGACGGGACGGGGGCACCGCGTCGGCTGGCGCCCGGGGCGACCTCCCCGGCGGTGCCGCGCTGAGGGCGACGCCCGCCCGGTCCGCCGGGCCCGCCGGGTCAGGCCTTCCGGAGGGCGCCGCGGACCGCGAGCGCCGCCATCGGCAGCAGCAGGCAGGCGGCGATCGCGTTGAGCGGCCCGTAACCCGCCTGCGAGACGATCAGGCCCGCCGCGAGTCCGCCGACTCCGGCGGCCGTGTTCATGACGAAGTCGGAGAGGCCCTGGACGGCGGCACGCGCGGCCTGCGGCACCGAGTCGGTGAGCAGCGCGGAACCGGACACCAGCCCGGCGGACCAGCCGAGGCCGAGGACGAAGAGGCCCAGGGCCGTCTGGCCGTGGCTCGGTCCGGCCGTGCCCGCGATGAGCGCCGCCACGGCGATGAGCCCGACGGCGAGCCCGATCACCGCAAGGCGGCCCAGCCGGTCGGACAGCCAGCCCATCAGGGGCGAGAAGGCGTACATGCCCGCGATGTGGCCGCTGATGACGAGACCGATCAGCCGGATGCCCGCGCCGTGGTGGGTCAGCGCCACCGGGGTCATCGACATGATCGAGACCATCGCGGTGTGCGAGGCGGCGACGGTGACGAGGGCGAGCCGGGCCCGCGACGACTCCCGTACGGCCCGCATCCCGGCGCGCAGGGAGCGGCCCTCCGGCTGCTCGCCCGTCCCGGAGTCGGCGAGCGCGCGGGCGGTGAGGAGGGGGTCCGGGCGCAGGAGGAGGGCGACCACGGCCGCCGAGACGACGAAGACGCCCGCGGCCCAGACGAAGGGGCCCGCCGTCGCCGGGATGCCCAGGCCGGACACGCTCTCACCGGCGGGAGCGGCGATGTTCGGTCCGAGCACCGCGCCGATCGTGGTCGCCCACACCACGGTGGAGATGGCCCGGGCCCTGCGGTCGGGCTCGGCGAGGTCGGCGGCGGCGAAGCGGGCCGCCAGGTTGGCCGAGGAGCCGGCGCCGAAGCCGACGAGTCCGACGAGGAGCAGCGGGAAGCTCTCGACGGCCGCGCCGATCACCACCACGACGGCACCCAGCGCCCCGAGCAGATACGCCAGGACCAGCCCCGCCCGGCGGCCTCGCGAGGCCATCAGGGCGGCCAGCGGCATGGCGAGCAGCGCGGGACCGGCCACCGTCGCCGTGGAGGCGAGGCCGGACAGCGCCTCCGTGCCGCTGACGTCCTTGGCCAGGACGGCGGCGAGCGCGACGCCGATGGCGATGCCGAGTCCGCCGAGGATCTGGGTGGCGATGAGGACGGCCTGAATCCGCCGCCGCAGCGCGGGCAGCTCGGCGGCGGTGACGGGAGCGGATATCTCGTCGGGCAGGGTGACGTCAGGGGCGTCGGGGGTGTTGGTCACTTACGTGAGTGTGCCAGCCGTCCCACCCGATGGGAACGCCCCCCAGAGCCTGCCCATGGGACAGGCCACCTGGCCCGCTCCCCTCGGGCTCCGGAGCCTCTCCACGACACAGGCCCCGGCCCGCTCCCCTCGGGCTCCGTCCGGAGCACGCGTCAGAACAGCGGCGCGGGCAGCACACCCTCAAGCGCCAGCAGCTGCCGCTTGGTCTCCAGCCCGCCCCCGAACCCCCCGAGCCCGCCGTCGCTCTCCACCACCCGATGGCACGGCACCACCACCGGCAGCGGATTGGCGCCCATCGCCGCTCCGACCGCCTGCGCCGCGCCGGGCTGCCCCACGCGCCGCGCCAGCTCCCCGTACCCCACGACCGTGCCGTACGGGACGCCGGTCGCCAGCTCGCGCAGCACCTGCCGGTTGAAGCCGGTCGTCAGGCTCCAGTCCAGCGGCAGGTCGAACGCGCGCGGGTCGCCCGCGAAGTACGCGTCGAGCCGGCGTATCGGCTCGGCGAGCAGCCCCGAGGCGCACTCCACCGGCTCCGCCCCGAACCGGCCGGCCAAGCGCTCCAGCATCTGCACCCGCCGCGCCGCGTCGGCGTGGAACTCGACCCGCACCAGACCCCGCCCGGTCGCGGCGAGGAAGAGCGGACCGATGTCGCTCTCCACGACCGACCACTCCACCGCGACGGCCGGCTCTCCGCCCGTCGGCTCCGCTTCGATGTCCATGCCGCCCACGGTACGACCCGCCACTGACAGCCCGACCGGAACAGGCTCCGCCCGGTCACGAGAAGGGCGCCGAGCCGCCGCGCAGATCACGGACCGGTCTCGCTCCGGTCTCACGAGCAGAAATTCCCCGGTCACGTGGTCGTGAGGCTTCCGGCGCGCCATAATCTCGCCCCGGTAGTACTACCCAGCGGTACCGACTGTTTTCGGACGACGTGGCACCAGGGGTGGAGGACACACGCTCATGCAGGGCACGGTCGACGGATTCAGCTACGGCCTCGTCACTCCGGTGGCGGCCTTCATCATGGCCTGCCTCGGCGGCGCCCTCGGTCTGAGGTGCACCACCAGGTCGCTCCGCCACCGTGACAGCTTCAAGGCCGGATGGCTCGCCCTCGGCGCCACCTCCATAGGCACCGGCATCTGGACGATGCACTTCATCGCCATGATGGGCTTCTCGGTCCAGCAGGCGCCCATCAACTACGACCGCCCCATCACCTTCGCCAGCCTGGGCGTCGCCGTCCTCATGGTCGGCATCGGGATCTTCATCGTCGGGTACCGCGGGGCGACCGCCCTCACCCTGGTCACCGGCGGCACGATCACCGGTCTCGGCGTCGCCACGATGCACTACCTCGGCATGGCCGGCATGCGCCTCCACGGCCGCATCGAGTACGACACGCTCACCGTCGCCCTGTCCGTGGTCATCGCCGTCGTGGCCGCCACGGCGGCCCTCTGGGCGGCCGTTTCCGTGCATGGATTTCTGGCCAGTCTCGGTGCGAGCCTGGTGATGGGCGGAGCCGTCAGTGGTATGCACTACACCGCCATGGCGGCCGTCAGCGTCCACCTCCAGGGCGCCCAGGCGCCCGCCGGCACCGGGGACACCGCGACCTCGCTCCTCCTGCCGATGCTGATCGGCCCCGCGGTCTTCCTCATCCTCGCCGCCGTGGTCGTCATGTTCGACCCGCTGCTCGTGATGGGCGACCCGGACTGGCAGCGGCCCGCCGCCCGGAGCGTGCACCGCCCCGGCGTCCCCGCACCGCGCCACGTGCCGTCCTACGGCGAGCCCGCCAACTGGACGGCCCGCCCCGCCGGCCGCGCCGCCCGCAGGAGCGTCCCCCGCGGCGGCCACCGCTCCCAGGACTGGTGACGGGACGCCTTCGGGACACCTCGGGAGGGGGCGGTGAGCCGATCACCGCCCGAGTGTCAGTGCCGGGTCGTACGGTGGTTGCATGCGGCCCGTTTCCAAGATCGAACGTTCGGTGGCGCCTTTCGAGGTCGTCAGCTCCTACCAGCCCAGCGGCGACCAGCCGACGGCCATCGCCGAGCTCGAGCGGCGCATCCGCGCGGGCGAGAAGGACGTCGTGCTCCTCGGCGCCACCGGCACCGGCAAGTCGGCCACCACCGCGTGGATGATCGAGAAGCTCCAGCGCCCCACCCTGGTGATGGCGCCGAACAAGACCCTGGCCGCCCAGCTGGCGAACGAGTTCCGCGAACTCCTGCCGAACAACGCGGTCGAGTACTTCGTCTCGTACTACGACTACTACCAGCCCGAGGCGTACGTCCCCCAGTCGGACACGTACATCGAGAAGGACTCCTCCATCAACGAGGAGGTGGAGCGGCTCCGCCACTCCGCGACGAACTCCCTGCTCACCCGCAGGGACGTCATCGTGGTCGCCTCCGTCTCCTGCATCTACGGCCTCGGCACGCCCCAGGAGTACGTGGACCGGATGGTCCCGCTCAAGGTCGGCGAGGAGATGGACCGCGACCAGCTGCTCCGCCGCTTCGTCGACATCCAGTACACCCGCAACGACCTGGCGTTCACCCGCGGCACCTTCCGGGTCCGCGGCGACACCATCGAGATCTTCCCGGTGTACGAGGAGCTGGCCGTCCGCATCGAGATGTTCGGCGACGAGATCGAGGCCCTCTCCACCCTCCACCCGCTCACCGGCGAGGTCATCAGCGAGGACCGAGAGCTGTACGTCTTCCCCGCCAGCCACTACGTCGCGGGCCCCGAGCGCATGGAGCGCGCGGTCAACGACATCGAGCGCGAGCTGGAGACCCGCCTCGCCGAGCTCGACAAGCAGGGCAAGCACCTGGAGTCCCAGCGCCTGCGCATGCGCACCACGTACGACATCGAGATGATGCGCCAGATCGGCTCCTGCTCCGGCATCGAGAACTACTCGATGCACTTCGACGGCCGCGAGCCCGGCTCCGCGCCGAACACCCTCCTCGACTACTTCCCCGAGGACTTCCTGCTCGTCATCGACGAGTCGCACGTCACCGTGCCGCAGATCGGCGCCATGTACGAGGGCGACGCCTCCCGCAAGCGGACCCTCGTCGACCACGGCTTCCGGCTCCCGTCCGCCCTCGACAACCGCCCGCTGAAGTGGGAGGAGTTCCAGAAGCGGATCGGCCAGACCGTCTACCTCTCGGCGACCCCGGGCACGTACGAACTCTCCCGCGGCGACGGCTTCGTCGAGCAGATCATCCGCCCCACCGGCCTCGTCGACCCCGAGGTCGTCGTCAAGCCGACCGAGGGCCAGATCGACGACCTCGTCCACGAGATCCGGCTGCGCACCGAGAAGGACGAGCGGGTCCTCGTCACCACCCTCACCAAGAAGATGGCCGAGGACCTCACCGACTACTTCCTGGAGCTCGGCATCCAGGTGCGCTACCTCCACAGCGACGTCGACACCCTGCGCCGCATCGAGCTGCTGCGCGAGCTGCGCGCCGGCGAGTACGACGTCCTCGTCGGCATCAACCTCCTCCGGGAAGGCCTCGACCTCCCCGAGGTCTCCCTCGTCGCCATCCTCGACGCCGACAAGCAGGGCTTCCTGCGCTCCGGGACCTCCCTCATCCAGACCATCGGCCGCGCCGCGCGAAACGTCTCGGGCCAGGTCCACATGTACGCGGACCGGATCACCCCGGCGATGGAGCAGGCCATCGACGAGACCAACAGGCGCCGCGAGAAGCAGGTCGCGTACAACACCGCCCACGGCATCGACCCGCAGCCGCTCCGCAAGAAGATCAACGACATCGTCGCGACCATCGCCCGCGAGGAGGTCGACACCGAGGAGCTCCTCGGCAGCGGCTACCGCCAGGGGAAGGACGGAAAGGCCGCCAAGGCACCCGTCCCCTCGCTCGCCGCCCACGGCCCCAAGTCCCGGGGCAAGGCCGGCGGGTCCGGCACGATCGAACTGGGCGACCGGCCCGCCACCGAACTGGCCGCGATCATCGAGGAGATGACCGACCGGATGCGCGCCGCCGCCGCCGAGCTGCAGTTCGAGGTCGCGGCCCGGCTCCGCGACGAAGTGGGAGAGCTGAAGAAGGAGTTGCGCCAGATGAAGGAGGCGGGCATCGCCTGACCGGAGGCGGTCCGGTGTGTTGCAAGACCGACACAAATCCGGACCGCGGTTCTGCGGTGTCAGTACCTCTGCGTAGGGTGCTGGACAACCGCACGCACCGGACAGCGGGCGCGGGGAACGCAACGAGAGGGGCAAGCGCGTGACGGTCAACATGACCAAGGGTCAGGCCATCAGCCTGGAGAAGCAGGGCGGGGGCAGCCTCAGCCAGGTGCGGATGGGGCTCGGCTGGCAGGCGGCACCGCGCCGCGGTCTCTTCGGCAAGCGCACCCAGGAGATCGACCTGGACGCCTCGGCCGTCCTCTTCGCGGACAAGCAGCCGGTCGACGTGGTCTTCTTCCGGCACCTGGTCAGCGACGACGGCTCGGTCAAGCACACCGGTGACAACCTCGTCGGCGGCGCGGGCCAGGGCGGGGACGACGAGGCGATCCTCGTCGACCTCCAGCGGGTCCCGGTCCACATCGACACGATCGTCTTCACTGTGAACTCCTTCACCGGTCAGACGTTCCAGGAGGTGCAGAACGCCTTCTGTCGGATCGTCGACGAGACGAACGGCCAGGAGCTCGCGCGCTACACCCTCGACGGCGGCGGCAACTACACCGCGCAGATCATGGCGAAGGTGCACCGGGTCGGCTCCGGCTGGCAGATGACCGCCCTGGGCAACGCGGCCAACGGCCGTACGTTCCAGGACCTGATGCCCGCGATCCTGCCGCACCTGTAGGCAGGCCCGCGCAGGACGCACTCACAGCTCCCGGAGGCAGCAGGTCACCGGGAGCTGTCCCGCACCACCGCACCGCCGCACGACCGAACCACCGCACCGCTGCACCGCCGCACATCCGCACCATTCGTACCGGGAACCGCTGAGGGGACAGAGCCGATGACGGCCGAGCTGGTCCGGGGGCAGAACCACCCCCTGCCCGACACCCGACTGGAGATCAGGGTGTCGGCCGGTCACCCGGTCGTCGCCGGGGCCGCCCTCGGCGACGAGCGGGGCAGGGTCCCGGGCGTGGAGTGGATCGCCCACCCCGTCGCCCCCTCGCTCCCCGGCGTGGACGTCCCCCGGCAGGCCGCCGCCGACCAGCGCCTCGCCGTCGACCTGGCGGCGGTCCCGGACACCGTCCACCGCGTCTCCGTCCTCCTGGCACTGCCCGACGGCACCGGCGGGCCGACCTCCTTCGGGAGGGTCGCCGCCCCCTTCGTCGCCGTCACCGGCCCCGACGGCACCGAGATCGCCAGCTACACGATCACCGGGCTCGGCAGCGAGTCCGCCGTCGTCGCCCTGGAGCTGTACCGCCGGCAGGGCGCCTGGAAGGTCCGCGCCATGGGCCAGGGATACGAGGGCGGTCTCGCCGCCCTCCTCGGCGACCAGGGCCTGGAGCGCCCCGCCGACCTGGCCGCGTCGATCCTGGAGACGGAGCGCGCACGCCACACGCCGCCACCCGCCCAGGTCCCGGTCCACCCGGACCCTGCCCCGGAGCCCGCCCCCGCCGCCCCCCGGCCCGCCCCCGGCACGGGAGGCCCGATCAGCTACGCCCACCCCCGGCGCCGGCCCACCACGCCGGAGCCGCAGCCCGCACCGGCCCCCCAGGCTCCTCAGCGTCCGCCCGGGCCGCAAGGGCCGCAGGTGCCGCCCCTGCCCGTCGCCGGGGACGCGGCAGGCTGGTCCATGGACGAGCGCCTGTACAACCAGGTGTGGGGGATGTTCGAGGACCTGGCCCGTACCGCCGCCGCCTACCGCAGTGCCTGCGAGTTCGCCGAGTCCCGGCTCGACCGGGAGCTCGACGAGTCGCTCTCCGACTACCGCTCGCGGGTCGGCGGCGCGAACGACGCCGCGCGGGCGGCCGCCCGCGCCCGGCACGACGAGCTGGTCGAGCGGGCCCAGGAGGTCCTGGACCGGGACCTCGCCCAGCTCGCCGTCGAGTCCGAGGTCGTCGAACCGGCCCTGCCGCCCGCCTACGCCCGCTGGGACAACCCGGTCTGGCACGCCTACCGCCCCCCGGCGGAGGAGCCGATGGCCGTGCGCCTGGGCGACCTCCACCTCCCCGAGCGCACCGAGCTCCGCATCCCCATGCTCGTCCGGCTCCCCATGGAGCGAGGGCTCTGGGTGGACAGCGGCCGCGGCCGCTCGGAGGCGGCCGCCCTCCTCGACGAGACCGAGCTGAAGCGGCTCGCCCTCGACAGCGCGGTCGCGCACACGGCCCGGCTGCTCGCCGTCCACCCGCCGGGTGAGTTCGCGGTCCACGTCGTCGACGCGGCCGGTGCGGGCACCGCCGCGCTCGCGCCGCTCGTGGACACCGGTGTGCTCGCCGCCCCGCCCGCCCGGGGCGCGGCAGGCGTCTCGGCCGTCCTCGAGCAGCTCACCGAGCGGGTCGACCTGCTGCAGATGGCCCTGCGGAACGGCGCGGTCGACGCGCTGCCGCCCGGCCTGGACACGGCCCGGCAGCTCCTGATCGTGCACGACTTCCCGCACGGCTTCGACGACCGGGCCGTCACCCGGCTCCGGTACCTCGCCGACGAGGGCCCCGGGGTCGGCGTCCATCTGCTGATGGTGGCCGCCCGCGAGGACGCCGCCGCGTACGGACCCGTGCTCGACCCCCTCTGGCGCTCGCTGCTGAGGCTCACCCCCGTCCCCGACGACCACCTCGCCGATCCGTGGGTCGGTCACGCGTGGTCGTACGAGCCCCCGCTGCTGCCGCCGGGCAGCCGGATCCTCCGTCAGGTCCTCGCGCAGGTCGTGGACGCCCGCCCGGCAAAGCGACTCTGACCTGGCCTTTTGGCGGCTCTTTACCCTCCCCTTTACCTTCTCTTGGTCTTTCGGGTAGTGTTCATGGTGCGGAGGGGAGTACTCCCCGTGTGCGGCGTACCCGTCAATACGGACGGATCCTCAGTGATCCGATCCCGGGGCGTCGGCCCGACCGCGGTGTGAGCCGCTCGGGTGGAAGAGACCTCCGGCAGCGACGACGCTGATCAAAGAGCCGTACGACGCCGGAGGCGCAGTGGACGTTTCAATGACCCTGTGGGTGCTGACCATTCTCGGTCTGGTCGCCCTCATCGGAGCCGACTTCTTCATCGGGCGGAAGCCCCATGACGTCTCGGTCAAGGAAGCCGGAATCTGGACGATCGTCTGGGTCGTGCTCGCCGTGCTCTTCGGAGTCGGCCTGCTCTTGTTCGGCAACAGTCAGGCGGCCGGGGAGTTCTTCGCCGGCTACGTCACCGAGAAGTCGCTCAGCGTCGACAACCTCTTCGTCTTCATCCTGATCATGGCGAAGTTCTCGGTCCCCTCCCACCTCCAGCAGCGCGTGCTGCTCGTGGGTGTGGTGATCGCCCTGGTCCTCCGCACGATCTTCATCGTCGCGGGCGCCGCGGTCATCGCGAACTTCTCGTGGGTCTTCTACATCTTCGGCGCGTTCCTGATCTACACCGCCTGGAAGCTCATCCAGGAGGCGCGCGCCGACGAGGAAGAGGAGGACTGGGAGGAGAACCGCCTCCTCAAGTCCGTCGAGAAGAAGTTCGGCGTCGCCGACAAGTACCACGGCACCAAGCTCTTCATCCGCGTCAACGGCAAGCGCGTCCTGACCCCGCTGATGGTCGTCATGATCGCCATCGGCACCACGGACATCCTCTTCGCCCTCGACTCCATCCCGGCGATCTTCGGCCTGACCCAGGACCCGTACATCGTCTTCACCGCCAACGCCTTCGCCCTCATGGGCCTGCGGCAGCTGTACTTCCTGATCGGCGGCCTGCTCAAGAAGCTGGTCCACCTCAGCTACGGCCTGTCGGTGATCCTCGGCTTCATCGGCGTGAAGCTCGTGCTGCACGCCCTGCACGAGTCCGGGGTGCACGTCCCGGAGATCTCCATCGGGTTCTCGCTGGCGGTCATCGGTGGCGTCCTGGTCGTCACCACGATCACCAGCCTCATCGCCTCCAAGAAGCAGTCGGAGCGAGCCGCTGCCGAGGGCGCGGCCGACACCAAGGGTGTCGAGGACGCGGACGGCGTCGAGAAGGACAGCGTCGACGCCTGACGCGTCTTCCACGGCGACGGCCGGCCCGGGGCACCCGCCCCTGGCCGGCCGTCGCCGTCTCGCGCCCCTCCCTCAGGCGGGCGCGGCCCCCGCCGCCTCGGTCTCCGTCTCCTTGACGGCCGTCGCCTCGGCCTCGTCCGCCTCGACCTCGTCCGTCTCGGTCTCGCTCGCCTCGGTCTTCGTCGTCCCGACGCGGTCCGGCAGGGTCTCCGGGAGGAGCGCGAAGCAGCCCAGGCTGATGAGGGCCACCACGGTCAGATAGGCCGCGACGCCCCAGGGCGGGCCCGAGCCGCCGTCCGAGAGGGTCGTGGCGACGATGGGCGTGAGCGCGCCGCCGAGGACGCCCGCGAGGTTGTAGCCGACGGCCGCTCCGGTGCAGCGGACGCGGGGCTCGTAGAGCTCAGGGAGGTACGCGGCGATCACCGCGAACATCGTGATGAAGGCCAGCAGCGAGCCCAGGAAGCCGAGGAACATCAGGACCGGCTCCGCGGTGTGCAGCAGGGCCACCATCGGGAACATCCAGAGCGCGGAGGCCGCGCACCCCGCGAGACACAGCGGGCGGCGGCCCCAGCGGTCGGCCAGCAGGGCCACGAAGGGCGTGGCCGCGCCTTTGACCGCCACCGCGGCCATGACACAGGTCAGCATGACCGTGCTGCTCACCCCGAGCCGTTCGGTGCCGTAGGTCAGGGCCCAGGTGGAGACCGTGTAGAACACCGCGTACCCGACGGCGAGCGCCCCGGCCGTCAGCAGCACGAGACGCCAGTGGTCGCGCGCGATCTCGGCCAGCGGGGCGCTCGCCCGGCCTCCAGACGCGGACAGCTCCTCGAACTGCGGGGTCTCCGCCAGCGAGGAACGCAGCAGCAGCCCGGCCGCCGCGAGGACACCCGCCGCCCAGAAGGGCACCCGCCAGCCCCAGGAGCGGAACTCCGCGTCGCTCAGCCCCGCCGTGAGCGCCAGCATCACCCCGTTCGCGAGGAGGAAGCCGACCGCCGGGCCGATCTGCGGGAAGCTCGCCCACAGCGCGCGCCGGTTCGCGGGCGCGTGCTCGGCCGTCAGCAGGACGGCGCCGCCCCACTCGCCGCCGAGGCCGAGGCCCTGGAGGAAGCGGAGGGTGAGCAGGAGCAGCGGCGCGGCGATGCCGAGCGTCTCGTACGTGGGGACACAGCCGACCGCGACGGTGGCGCAGCCGGTCAGGAGCAGCGAGGCGAAGAGGACCGGCCGGCGGCCGTACCGGTCGCCGACGTGCCCGAAGAGCACCGAGCCGAGCGGGCGGGCGACGAAGCCGATGGCGAAGGTGCCGAAGGCGGCCAGGGTCCCGGCGAGCGGGGAGAAGGTCGGGAAGAAGAGCGGCCCGAGGACGAGGGCGGCGGCGGTCCCGTAGACGAAGAAGTCGAAGAACTCGATGGCGGTGCCGACGAGCGAGGCGGTGGCGAGCCGGACCATCGAGGGAGGAGCGGGCGGAGCCGGGGGAGCGGGCGGCGACGGAGAGTGACTGGTGCGCATGTGGCGCCAACTACCCGGCGGCCATCCGGGTTACGGGGGCGTACGGTAGCGCGCGGCCGGTGAGCCGCGCGCCGGGGGTACGGCGGTGGGTCACCAGCCGCGCTCGCGCCACTCCGTGAGGTGCGGGCGCTCGTCACCGAGCGTGGTGTCCTTGCCATGACCCGGGTAGACCCAGGACTCGTCCGGCAGGGCGGCGAAGAGCTTGGTCTCCACGTCGTGGATCAGGCTCGCGAAGGCCTCCGGGTCCTTCCAGGTGTTGCCCACCCCGCCGGGGAAGAGGCAGTCGCCGGTGAAGACGTGCGGGTGGCCGTGCGGGTCGTCGTAGACGAGGGCGATCGAGCCGGGGGTGTGCCCGACCAGGCGGCGGGCGGTCAGCTCGACCCGGCCCACGCGGACCGTGTCGCCGTCCTCGACCGGCACGTCGGTGGCGACCGGGATGCCCTCCGCGTCGTACGCCCCCGCGTAGGTCCGGGCGCCGGTCGCGGCGACGACCTCCGCCAGGGCCTGCCAGTGGTCGCCGTGCCGGTGGGTGGTGACGACGGCGGCGATGCCGTCGTCACCGATCAGCGTGAGCAGTGTGTCGGCGTCGTTGGCCGCGTCGATCAGCAGCTGTTCGCCGGTCGCCCGGCAGCGCAGCAGGTACGCGTTGTTGTCCATCGGGCCGACCGAGACCTTCGAGATCATCAGGTCCGTCAGCTCGTGCACGTCCGCCGGTCCGCCGACCTTCACACTTCCGCTGTACGTCATGGGCTCAGCCTAGCTCCGCCCACCGACAGCGGTGGCTACAGCGGCGGGAGAGCGGGGAGCGGGCCGCCCTCGGTCTTGAGGGCGGCGCCGTCGCGGCGGCCGGCGAGCCAGCCGAGGAGCTCGGCGGCCGGGCCGGTCACGGTCACCTCGGCGCCCTCGGCGGAGCCGGTGGTCCAGGTGCCCGTGCCCTCCGCGGCCACGATCCGGGTCGGCGGCACGGTCGCGTTGCCCGTGAAGCGCTCCGCGAGGAAGTCGATCTCCCGCCGGACGAACTCCCCGGGCAGGTCCTCCAGCTCGTAGCCGACGCCCAGGTCGACGTGGTGCAGGGCCACCTCCACCCAGCGGCGGAACGGGATCCGGGAGGCGCTGTCCGTGACGCCGTTGCGGAGCTCGACGGTGCGGCTCCAGTCGGCGGGCTCGGCGCCCGCGGCCTGGAAGCCGTCGCCGCTCTCGCGCACGTCGGCGAGCTGGACGGCGAGGGGGCGGGCGGCGTCGCGCTCGATGTCGGCGTCGCGGGTCGCGGCGTCGGCGTACATGGGGCGGCCCTGGAGGACGTTCACCAGAGCGTCGGCGTTCCGGGCGATGTGGGCCAGGACATGGCCGCGGGTCCAGCCCGGAAGCCGTGACGGCTGGGCCGCCGCCGCGTTGTCCCAGGAGGCGGCCGCGGCAAGCAGCAGGTCGGTCGCCGCCTTGACAGAGGCGAGATCACGTTCGTGGTCGATCATGGCGCCGACCCTAGCGCCGCCACTCGTTCGGGTGAAGCGGCCTCCATGAGGCCGGAAATCGAATGTGCGTGCTATAGGCTCGACGGAAGCATCCGGCATCCTTGGTTGTTGGGTGTGTCAGGCACATCCGCTCTCTCAAGAAAGGTGCGGACCGGCGTGGCCGACCGTCTCATCGTTCGTGGCGCTCGCGAGCACAACCTCAAGAACGTCTCGCTCGACCTCCCGCGTGACTCCCTCATCGTCTTCACCGGGCTCTCGGGATCGGGCAAGTCCTCCCTCGCGTTCGACACGATCTTCGCCGAGGGGCAGCGCCGGTACGTCGAGTCGCTCTCCTCCTACGCCCGGCAGTTCCTCGGTCAGATGGACAAGCCGGACGTCGACTTCATCGAAGGTCTGTCGCCCGCGGTCTCCATCGACCAGAAGTCGACCTCGCGCAACCCGCGCTCGACGGTCGGCACCATCACCGAGGTCTACGACTACCTCCGCCTGCTCTTCGCCCGCATCGGCAAGCCGCACTGTCCCGAGTGCCGCCGGCCGATCTCCCGCCAGTCGCCTCAGGCCATCGTCGACAGGGTCCTGGAGCTCCCCGAGGGCAGCCGCTTCCAGGTCCTCTCGCCGCTCGTGCGCGAGCGGAAGGGCGAGTTCGTCGACCTCTTCGCCGACCTCCAGACCAAGGGCTACAGCCGCGCCCGGGTCGACGGCGAGACCGTACAGCTGAGCGAACCGCCGACGCTGAAGAAGCAGGAAAAGCACACGATCGAGGTAGTCGTCGACCGCCTCACCGTGAAGGACAGCGCCAAGCGCCGCCTCACCGACTCCGTAGAGACCGCGCTCGGCCTCTCCGGCGGCATGGTCGTGCTCGACTTCGTCGACCTCCCCGAGGACGACCCCGAGCGCGAGCGGATGTACTCGGAGCACCTCTACTGCCCGTACGACGACCTCTCCTTCGAGGAGCTGGAGCCGCGCTCCTTCTCCTTCAACTCGCCCTTCGGCGCCTGCCCCGACTGCACCGGCATCGGCACGCGCATGGAGGTCGACCCCGAGCTGATCGTCCCGGACGAGGACAAGTCGCTCGACGAGGGCGCCATCCACCCCTGGTCGCACGGGCACACCAAGGAGTACTTCGGCCGGATGATCGACGGCCTCTCGCAGGCCCTCGGCTTCCGCACCGACATTCCCTTCGCCGGTCTTCCGCAGCGGGCCAAGAAGGCCCTCATGTACGGCCACAAGACCCAGATCGAGGTCCGCTACCGCAACCGCTACGGGCGGGAGCGCGCCTGGACCAGCCCCGCCTTCGAGGGAGCGGTCTCCTTCGTCAAGCGGCGGCACGGCGAGGCCGAGAGCGACTCCAGCCGCGAGCGCTTCGAGGGCTACATGCGTGAGGTGCCCTGCCCCACCTGCGAGGGCACCCGCCTCAAGCCGATCGTCCTCGCGGTCACGGTCATGGACCGGTCCATCGCCGAGGTCTCCGGGATGTCCATCAGCGACTGCGCCGAGTTCCTCTCCCGGCTGACCCTCAACGCCCGCGACAAGAAGATCGCCGAGCGGGTCCTCAAGGAGGTCAACGAGCGGCTGCGCTTCCTCGTCGACGTCGGCCTCGACTACCTCTCCCTCAACCGGGCCGCCGGCACGCTCTCCGGCGGCGAGGCCCAGCGCATCCGGCTCGCCACCCAGATCGGCTCCGGCCTCGTCGGCGTGCTGTACGTGCTCGACGAGCCGTCCATCGGCCTCCACCAGCGCGACAACCACCGGCTCATCGAGACCCTGGTCCGGCTCCGGGACATGGGCAACACGCTCATCGTCGTCGAGCACGACGAGGACACCATCAAGGTCGCGGACTGGGTCGTCGACATCGGCCCCGGCGCCGGCGAGCACGGCGGCAAGGTCGTCCACTCCGGCACCATGAAGGAGCTCCTCGCCAACGAGGAGTCGATCACCGGGCAGTACCTGTCCGGCCGGAGGGCGATCCCCACCCCGGACATCCGCCGCCCGGTGGACCCCGGGCGACGGCTCACCGTGCACGGCGCCCGCGAGAACAACTTGCTGGACATCGACGTCTCCTTCCCGCTGGGCGTCCTCACGGCCGTCACGGGCGTCTCCGGCTCCGGCAAGTCGACCCTGGTCAACGACATCCTCTACACCCACCTGGCGCGCGAGCTGAACGGCGCCAAGTCGGTGCCGGGGCGCCACACGCGCGTGGACGGCGACGACCTCGTCGACAAGGTCGTGCACGTCGACCAGTCCCCGATCGGCCGCACCCCGCGGTCGAACCCGGCGACCTACACCGGCGTCTTCGACCACGTCCGCAAGCTCTTCGCCGAGACGATGGAGGCCAAGGTCCGGGGCTACCTGCCCGGCCGGTTCTCCTTCAACGTCAAGGGCGGCCGCTGCGAGAACTGCTCCGGCGACGGCACGATCAAGATCGAGATGAACTTCCTCCCGGACGTCTACGTCCCGTGCGAGGTCTGCCACGGCGACCGGTACAACCGGGAGACCCTGGAGGTCCACTACAAGGGCAAGTCCATCGCCGAAGTCCTGAACATGCCGATCGAGGAGGCCCTCGACTTCTTCGAGGCCGTCCCCACCATCGCCCGGCACCTGCGCACGCTCAACGAGGTGGGTCTCGGGTACGTCCGCCTCGGGCAGTCGGCGCCGACGCTCTCCGGCGGTGAGGCCCAGCGCGTGAAGCTCGCCTCCGAGCTCCAGAAGCGCTCCACGGGCCGCACGGTCTACGTCCTGGACGAGCCGACCACGGGTCTGCACTTCGAGGACATCTCGAAGCTGATCAAGGTGCTGTCCGGCCTGGTCGACAAGGGCAACTCGGTGATCGTCATCGAGCACAACCTCGATGTCATCAAGACCGCCGACTGGCTCATCGACATGGGCCCCGAGGGCGGCAGCGGCGGCGGCCTGGTCGTCGCCGAGGGCACGCCGGAGGAGGTCGCCTCGGTCCCGGCCAGCCACACCGGCAAGTTCCTCCGCGAGATCCTCGGCGCGGACCGGATCAGCGACGCGGCCGGGACCGTTCCGGCGGCCCGGGGGGCGCGGAAGACGGCGGCGAAGAAGGCTCCGGCCAAGGCGCCCGCCAAGAAGGCCGCGGCGACGAAGACGGTTGCCGCGACCAAGACGGCCGCGGCGACCAAGACGGCCGCCAAGAAGTCGGCCACGAAGGCGACCGCCACCAAGGCCGCCGCGAAGAAGGCGACGACGCGGGCCCGCAAGGCCTGACGTTCCCGGCAGGGCCCCCCTCCTCGGGGGCCCTGCTCCGTCTCCGGACGGACCCCGGGCCCGGCCGTCGGCGCAGGGAACCCCGCCGGTATCGTCGGTTCGGTCACGCCTTGCCCCGATCCACCGTGGAGCGCCTATGTCCGGCCAGTCCAGCCGCCGCACCGTACTGAAGGGCGCCGCTCTCGCCGGTGCCGCCGGGCTGGGAGTCGCCGCCTGCTCCACCGAGTCCAAGCTGGGCCACGCCGGAGTCCCGACCCCGACCGCCCCGGTCGCCCTCGGCGCCCCGGACGAGATCCCCGTCGGCGGCGCCAAGCTCTACCGCGAACAGAAGGTCGTGGTGAGCTGCCCGGCCAAGGGCCAGTACAAGGCGTTCAGCGCCCAGTGCACCCACGCCGGCTGCGTCCTCGACAAGATCGAGGACAACGAGGGCAACTGCCCCTGCCACGGCAGCCGCTTCGACGTGACGACCGGCAAGGCGGTCAAGGGCCCGGCCACGGTCCCGCTCCCCGAGGTCCCGGTCCGCGTCGAGAACGGCAAGCTGGTCGCCGGCCCGGAGGCGTAGCCCCGAGTCACCGGCCCCGCGACGTAGGCCCCGAAGGCCGGACCCTCACGACCAGTCCCAGTCGATGCCCAGGATCCCCGGGCGTACCCCCTGCTCCACGACGTGCACCGTGCGGTGCCGGCCGCTCAGGGTCAGCTCCGCACGGCCCCCGCGCGGCGCGCCCGCCGAGGTCTGGGCGAACCTCCGGCACCGCACCGGCAGCGCCGCCTCGTCGAAGCGCACCTGGAGCACGTACTGCCCGCCGGCGAAGCTGAACCCGCGCACGTACTCCCCGCTCGGGCCCGCCGTGCCGTCCTCGAACCCGTACGAGAACAGATGCGTGTCCCCGGCCCGCAGCCGCGCGTCGAAGAGCAGCTCCGCGACCAGCACACCCGTCCCGGCGTGCCACCGCACCCGCCCGGTGCGGCAGTTCTCCACGGCCCGCACCTCCACCCGGGACGGATCGCACCCCGGATCCCCGTGGTGGATGGCCAGATAACGGTCGACCCCGTCCCGGTGCGCCCGCACGACGTGCTGCGACTCGCGCCCCACCAGCTCCCGCGCCGCCCCGATCCGTACCCGCTCGTGGTGCCCCACCGTGTGCAACCCGCCGTCCGCAGGGGACTCCAGCTCCGTGAGCAGCTCCTCGACCGACCCGGACGCCTCCACCAGTGAGCGGTACGAGCGGCCCGCCGGGCGCTCCACGTCCGCCCGGCCCGCCGCGTCCCCCGACAGGAGCCGGAGCAGCGAGTTCCCGGGCAGCTGGAGCACCTCCTCCAGGGCCCGCACGGCCTTCAGGGACTCCGGCCGCTGCGGGCGCCGGGCGCCCTGCTGCCAGTAGCTCAGGCTCGTCACCCCGACCCTGATGCCCCGGTGCGCCAGATGGTGCTGGACCCGCTGGAGCGGCAGCCCGCGCACGGCGAGCGCGGTGCGCAGCGCCAGATGGAAGGGACCGGTGTGCAGCAGCTGTGCCAGATCGGCCTCGGTGTGGCTCACGAGGGCTCCTCAGTGAACGTTCACGGTGGGGGAGCGGACCGTCGCGCCGCGAGCGGTGGGCGGGCAGGTGGGCCGAGGGCGTCCGTTCACACCCGGGTCACACCGTTCACAGTCCGATGTCACCCCGCATTGAAGCGTGTTGACCCGCTCCCGACAACGGCAGATGCTCCTGACCAGCGTCCGGACGCGATCCTCCACTCCCCACATCCCCACCCCCCTCCACGGGAGGAACGCGATGCGCAGCAGAAGACTGTCCCTCGCGGCACTCGCCGCAGCCGCCCTCTTCTTCGTCCCCACCACCACGGCGTCCGCCGCGCCCGCCGGTGAGGACGTCTCCACCCTCGCCTCCAAGCAGCTCGACATCACCATGCAGGCCCAGCAGAAGACCAACTGGTGCTGGGCGGCGGGCGGCAACACCATCGCCACCTGGTTCGGCCGCAACTACAGCCAGAACCAGTTCTGCAACGCCGCCTTCAACCGCCAGCAGGGCTACGACTGCCCCAACAACCAGGCCACCCTCGGCAACGTCCAGACGGGACTGAGCTGGGCCGGCGTCAACCCCGGCTCGTACGTCACCGGCTGGCTGCGCTACCCGACCGTACAGACCGAGATCAACGCGAACAGGCCGATCGAGACCCGCATCCAGTGGTCGAGCGGCGGCGGTCACATGCACGTGATCTACGGCTACGACGACGCCAACAGCTGGGTCTACTGGGGCGACCCCTGGCCCTCCAGCGACCGGTACAACTGGGCCTCGCACGCCTGGTACGTCAACAACAACTCCTTCTCCTGGACCCACTCGCTCTACCGGATCGGGGCGTGACGACGATGAACGGACGTGCCATCGGCGCCGGTCTCCTGACCACCGCCGCCCTCGTCGCCCTCGGGGCGCTCCCCGCCGCCGCGGAGACCCTGCCGTCCGCGCCGACCCCCGAGCAGGCCGCCTCCGCGCCGCAGACCCTGGACACCCTGTCCCGGTTCTTCGCCCGGGACGGGGCGCTCGCCCGCTCGGCCGCCGCCCCGCGCGTCGAGGGCGGATCGGTGCCGGTACGGATCCTGTCCCCGGACTTCGTCGCCGGGAAGGCGGGGGCGCCGGTCGCCCGCGTCGAGTTCCGGGCCAGCCGGGCCGTCGCCTCCGACGGCCAGAAGGCCTCGCTGTGGACGGTGAAGCAGCCCGGCGGCTGGCAGGTCGTGAACATCGCCACCGGCGACGACGAGATCCGGTACGCCGAGCAGGGCGGGCGCGTGCTGCCCGGCGGGCTCGTCTTCCGGGAGCCGCAGATCGACGCGTGGTACGTCCAGAAGGGCGCGAAGGTGCTGCCGCTGGACGAGGACGCGGTGCGGGCGGTCGGGAAGAACGGGACGAGTCTGGCCGCGTACCGGGAGCGGGTCGCTCGCGACTATGGGGACAAGCTGCCCGGCTCGGCGTACGCGAAGAAGGGGGCGGCGGGCGGGTACGCGCCGCAGGCGAGCGGGCCGGTGCCGCACGAGGAGCCGGCCGTCACGGTGGCCTCCACGGCGGCGGGCGCAGGTGCGGTCCTGGCCCTCGCCCTGATCGCCACAACGGCGATACGCCGTCGGCGCGCGACCCAGGAGCCCTGAGCCGCCCCCGGTGGCTGGCGCGCCGCCTCCGGTGGCCGGCGCGCCGCCTCCGCGCTGGGGCCTGCCCCCTCTCGGGGCAGGCCCCAGCGGGCTACTTCCGAGACGTCGGGCTGGGAGGCCAGGGCCCGGACTCGAGGCTGAATCCGTCGTTCCGCGGAAGCTCGCCGCGCCGCGACAGGGCCGGCGCTGATCTCGCGGTGTGCAGCGGGATGCGGTGGCAGGAGTGGGCGACGGTGCTGCTCCCCGCGCTGGGGATGGGCCCGGGCGCGTGCGCGGAGGAGGCCGATTTTCGGGTTCAGGCGTGTGCGAAGTCGGCGGTCGGGTTCCCGAGCAGGCGATGCGGTCGGTCGAGACGTATTGCCTGCTGGAGCGTCCACCGTACCCAGCGCCGTCGCCTCTGGCCTGAGGCGGGGCAACAGATGACACGGCGGGACGTCATCCTGGCCCGAAGGGCTCGGTTCAGTCCGGATCGGCGGCCTGTCGGGCTGCCACCAGGCCCGACTCGTAGGCCGCAATCACAGCCTGCGCCCGGTCACGGACGCCGAGTTTGTCGAAGATGCTGGTGATGTAGTTCTTGACGGTGGAGACACTGATCTCCATGGTGCGTGCGATCTGGTTGTTGTCCAGGCCGGTAGCCACCAGGCGCCAGACCTCCACCTCGCGCGGGGTGAGACCGGGGGTGCTTTCTGCGGCGGGCAGCCGACGGTTCGGGGGCGCAACCTGCTCGTTCCTGACGTAGGCGGAGATCAGCCGGGTCAGCAGACGGGGAGCGACGGCGGCCTCGCCCGCACGGACGGTGCGGATCGCGGCCACGAGGTCCTCGGGCGAGCTGTCCTTGGGCAGGAAACCGTATGCGCCGGCGCGCAGGGCGGCGACCACGTACTCGTCCATGTCGAAGGTGCTGAGGGCGAGCACCCGGCACTCGGGAAGGTCACGAGCCAGTCGCTCGGTGGCGGCCACCCCGTCGAGGACGGGCATCCGGATGTCCATCACCACGACGTCGGGACGGTGCTCGCGGGCGAGCACAAGAGCCTGCTCGCCGTTCTCGGCCTCGGCAACCACGGTGATGGCAGGAGAGGGGCCGAGGATCAGGGCCAGCCCGCGCCGCACAAGCGGCTGGTCGTCCGCGATCAGTACCCGGATCATCCGCTCGCCCGCGGCCTCGTTTTCGGCGTCTGTCCCGCTCACCGGTCAGTCCTCCTCATCCTCGCCCGTCGGAGCTTCCAGCGGCAGGCTGGCCACGACCCGGAAGCCGGCCTCGGGCAGCGGACCGGCCTCCAGCGCGCCGCCGTGCAAGGCGACCCGTTCACGCATGCCGACCAGACCGTATCCAGCGCCCTGCCTGATGCCGGGGGCCAAAGCTGCCGCGTCCATCGCGCCTTGGTCGGTGACGGACACACGGACACGCTCGGGCAGACAGGTGAGGCGGACCTCCACCGGGACGTCGGGCCCTGCATGCTTGCGGGCATTGGTCAGTGCCTCCTGGACGACCCGGTAGAGAGTGAGACCGACCACCGGCGGCAGTCGTCCGGGCTCGCCATCCACGGTCAGCTCGGTGGGCTGTCCGGCCTCCCGAGATTCCTTGATCAGGCGGTCGAGGTCGGCAAGGCCAGGCTGTGGCGCCTCCGGGGTGCCGTGCCGGTCGGTCGCCGTGTCCTCGTCGGTCCGCAAGACGTCGAGGAGCTGCCGCATCTCGCGCAGGGCCAGCCGCCCCGACTCCTCCAAGGTGACCAGGGCATCGCGGGCGACACCGGGGTCGTGGTCGAGGTTGGCGCGGGCGCCGCCCGCCATCAGCTGCATGATCGTGATGCGGTGGGCGACGATGTCATGCAGCTCCCTGGCGATGCGGCGGCGTTCCTCGGCTACCGCCCGGTCGGCGAGGAGCCGGCGGTTGGCCTCCGTCTCCTGGTGCCACCGGTTGACCGCGAGGCCGGTGGCGGCGATGAGGCAGGCGGCGAGGCAGGCGCTGGTCACGTTCAGGAGCCCGTGCGGGGCGGAGAGGTCCGGGGTGAGCAGGGTGACGCCGATCGCCCCGATCGTCAGGGCGGCCGTCGCCCACGGGCGGCCGGTCCGGGCGGCCGAGTAGAGGGCAACCGCCAGGGCGGCGCCGAAGTGGTGGTCTATGGGCGTCGTCAGGTTCAGCAGCGCGACGAGCACCAGGCTGACGGTCATGACGGTGAGCGCGAAACGGCGCCTCATGAGCAGCGGCAGCGCGGAGACGGTCACCAGCAGGACGCCGGCACTTGACACGGGTGAACCCTTGACCTGCGAAAAAGCGGTATATCCGACGAGGTCCACGACAGCCGCGCCGACGGCCACCAGGGCGTCGTTGCGGGTCCACGGCAACGTGTCGGCGTCCGGCGGGAAGAGGCGCCCGCGCAGCGCCTGACGCGTCGGCACGGTGCTGCGACGCGTCACCATTTTGGTCCTCTCTTGCTGTTCTCCGCTGTGGTGCCGGACGGTCCGCCCGGCACCGGGGCCTTCCGCCATTGTCCCTGCGCGCCGCAGCCCCTGGCTCCGCCCCAGGGCCGAAACCGGACCAGGACCAGGGTCCCGGTCCGGCGGATGGCCGGTCCCAGGGCCCTGTACGGCTTCTCGTCCCACGCTCGTACGATCTCCGCGCATTCCGGTGATGTGCTGTAAGGGAACTGCCCGAGATAGTTTTCGAACGGAAGTCCCTGTGATTCGCACCCTGGCCGGATTCTCCACGAGAAATCCATGGAAGGTCATCACCCTCTGGGTACTGCTGGGAATTGGACTGGCCATAGTGGGTCAGGCGCTGATGTACCGGGCCACCGAGAGCCAGCTCGGTGACTTCCTGCCCGAGAAGTACGATTCGGCAGCGGCGCTGAAGGTCGCCGAGGACAAGTTCGGGATCAAGCCGGACGCCAATGCGGTGACCATGCTGGTGAAGCGGGCCGACGGAAAGCCGCTCGGCGCGGCCGACCAGCAGCGCGCGGAGGCAGCGGCAGCGGCGCTCGGCAGGCAGCGGGTGACCATGCCGAAGCCCAAGGACACCCCCGACTTCCTGGCGAAGGACTATTCCCAGACGCCGAAGGTGACGCCCGGCACGGTCGCACCCCACCGCGCTTTCGTTCTCTTTTCCGTAGGCCTTTCCGGTAATTCGACCGACCCCGGCCTGCAGAACCTATTCAAGGAATTCCGGAATACCGCCTCCGACAGGTACGCGCAGGACGGACTGCGCACCGGATTCGCCGGCGGTCTGGCCGACCTCGTCGACAGCCACGAGGCGGAGAAGACCACGAGCACAGTGGCCGGGGCACTCACCATCGGTCTGATCGTGCTGCTGAACGTGCTGGTGTTCCGTAGTGCCTTGGCGGCGCTGCTGCCGCTGCTGGCGGTCAGCATCGTCGGCGGGGCCGCCGCGGGTGCGGTGGTCGGCACGGCGCTGCTCACCGGGATCAAACTGGACCCGAGCACACCGCAGCTGATCAACGTGGTGCTGCTCGGCATCGGGATCGACTACTTCCTGTTCCTGCTGTTCCGCTTCCGTGAGCGGCTGCGCGCGCAGCCCGAGCGGAGCGCCCGCGAGATCGCGGGTGAGGTGACGGGGCGGGTGGGCTCCGCGATCACCTCGGCGGCGCTCACCATCGTCGCCGCCTTCGCCACTCTCGGTGTCGCCAGCTTCGGGCAGTTCCGGGTGCTCGGCCCGGCCGTCGCGATCTCGGTCATGGTGATGCTGCTGGCCAGCCTGACCTTCATGCCCGCCCTGCTGGCGGTCACCGGACGCAGGATGTTCTGGCCCTCCCGCGCCCTGAAGCGCGCGCCGCGCGAGGGTTCGGCCGGACGCTTCGGCGACACCGTCGCCCGGCGACCGCTCGCCGTCACGGTCGGCGCCGTCGTCCTGCTGGGTGCGCTGGCCGCCGGGATGGCCGGCATGAAGATGGACTACAGCACCGGCAGCGGCAGCGGCGGTACACCGGCCGCGGCCACCGCCGCAGAGATCTCCCGCGCCCTGCCCGCGGGGGTGTCCGACCCAACCGAGGTCTACGTCACCAGCGGCGACGGCGGCGCCCTCGACCGGCACGGCGTCGACGTCCTGGTCAAGGCGCTCGGCCGCACGCAGGGCGTGGGCCAGGTGACTCCGGTCGTCTACGACAAGGCGGGCGGCGCCGCCCGGATCGGCCTCTACCTGACCGCCGACCCACAGAGCCAGGAGGCACGCGACCTGGTGTCCGGGCCGGTGCGGGCGACCGTCGCACGGCACACACCCACGGGCGTCGAGGCACACGTCGGCGGCACGGCGGCGATCTTCGCGGACATTTCCACCGCCGTCTCCGAGGATCTGGAGCTGGTCTTTCCCATCGCCGCCGCGCTCATCGCGCTGATCCTGCTCGTCCTGCTTCGCAGCCTGCTGGCACCGGTGGTGCTCATGCTCTCCGTCGGGCTCGGCTTCGCCGCCACGCTCGGCGCCTCCACCCTGGTGTTCCAGCACGTACGCGGCGAAGCGGGCGTCAACTTCACCCTGCCGCTGGTGCTCTTCCTGTTCGTGGTCGCCCTGGGCACGGACTACAACATCCTGATGAGCGACCGCATCAGGGAGGAGATGGAGCGCCCGGGCCCGGCCCGCTCGGCAGTGGCCCGCGCCGTACGGCACACGGCACCGGCCATCGCCACCGCCGGACTGGTGCTGGCCGGTTCCTTCGGCAGCCTCGCGGTGAACCCCGCCCCGTCCACCCAGCAGATCGGCTTCGCGACTGCCCTCGGCATCCTGCTGTCGGCGTTCGTTCTGTCCGTCGCGCTGGTCCCGGCGCTCGCCGCGCTGCTCGGCCGCTCCCTGTGGTGGCCCGTCCGGCCGCGCCGCGCCGCGAGGCAGCCCTTGCCGTACGAGCCCGGGCGGCAGCCCGGCGAGCCGGGTCCCACCCCGGTCCCGTACGACCGCATCGGCACAAACTGACCGCCGCACCGCCGCCTTCGCGCTCCCGCACGGCCGTCACCGCAAGGAACGCGCGGGCGAACACGGCGAGCCTGTGTGCCGATCGCGTCCGGGGAGGGCGTTCACCACCCGAACCGCCTGTAAACCTCCACCCGATCGAGCGCTCGGACGGCCACGCGCAGTGGCGGGTCCCGTGCGCCTTCTGGAATCCACACGCAAGTTGATCGAAGGGCAAGAACACATGGCTAGGCACACGAAGCGCATCACCCGCCGGCGGCTGCTGGCAACGGCGGCGATCGTGGCGGGGGCTGTCCTCACTCCGGTGGCGGTCCAGGCGGCCACCGTCGACAAGGTCGACACGACCAGGGGGAAGCAGAACCCGGTACACGGGCTGGAGCGGGCGGCCCACCCGCTGCGTGCGACCGAGCCCGGCGGAAACACGGCCGACCTGCGAGCCCTGTCCACGATGATCGGCGACGCCAAGGTGGTCGGCCTCGGCGAGGCCACCCACGGCTCCCACGAGTTCTTCACCATGAAGGAGCGGGTCTTCCGCCACCTGGTGGAAAAGAAGGGCTTCACCACCTTCGCCCTGGAGCTGAGCTGGTCCGCGGGACTCCAGATCGACGACTACCTCCAGACCGGCAAGGGCGACGCTCGCGAGATCGCCGAACAGACGCTGGCCAACTCTCCTTGGGAACGCGAAGAATTCGTGAGTCTCATCGAGTGGATGCGCGACTACAACCGCAACCACCCCGACCGTCCCGTGCACTTCATGGGCGACGACATCGGCGCCCCCTCGTTGAATGACGCGTTCTTCGAACGAGTGACCGGCTACGTGAAGAAGAACCACCCCGATGCGCTGCCGCGGCTCAACGAGCTCTACACCGGCCTGCGGCCCATCGACGACGTCTTCGCCTACCTGGCCAAGCCGCTCGCGGAGCGGCAGCAGCTCGCCGCCAAGGCGCAGCAGGCCCTGGAACTGGTCAGCAGCCAAAAGGGCTCCGGCGGAGACGCGTTCGACTGGGCCGAGCAGAACGCCCGCTCCATCGCCCAGACCGCCAAGTTCCTCACCTTGAACCCCGCCGACCCGGAGTCCCTGAACAGCCTTCAGCGCTTCCGCGACGAGGTCATGGCCCAGAACGTCACGTGGTGGCAGAAGCACACCGGCGACAAGATCCTGGTGTCGGCGCAGAACAACCACGTCGGCTACGTCTCCGACAACCCCGAGATGTACTCCAAGACGCAGGGGGCGTTCCTGCGCGACACCATAGGCAAGAACTACCTGCCCATCGGCTTCACCTTCAACCAGGGCTCGTTCCTGTCGAAGGACGCCGCCCTCGGCGGCGAGTGGAAGAAGTTCACCGTGGGCGCCGCCGAGCCCGGCCGGAATGAGCACACCCTCGACCAGGTCCGTTACCGGGACTTCTACCTCGACGTCCGCAAGGCCCCGGCCGCCGCGCGCGCCTGGCTGAACGTCGCCCGGCCCACGCTCAACATCGGCACGCAGTTCCCCGAGAAGCCCCGCGACGTCACGATCGCCAAGTCCTTCGACGTTCTCATCCACCTCCACGAAATCCGGGAGGCCGAAAAGATGAAGCCGTGACGCCCGCGACGCGCCCCGCCTGGACGAGCCGCGAGAAGAGGCGGGTCAACGACTCACCGTCCACAGCCCACGACGCTCCGTAGCAGGAGGGGCCGGCACCAACCCGGCGGGCGCTGACACGCCCGCCGGGCCGGCGCTCATCAGCGGGCCAGGTAGCCGCCGTCTACCGGGAGGATCGCGCCCGTGATGAAGGACGCTTCGGCCGAGGCCAGGAAGAGGATCGCCGCCGCCACCTCCTCCGGCGTGCCGAAGCGGGCCATGGGGTGGGCCCGGAGGACCTCGGAGAGGTACTCCGGGCCGCCGGGCTCCACGCGGGCCGCCGCGACCCGCTCCGTCTCGATCGTGCCCGGGGCCACCGCGTTCACCCGGATCCCGCGCTCCGCCCACTCCACCGCCAGGTGCTTGGTCAGCCCGCTCGCGACGAACTTCGCCGGACCGTAGACCGCCTGCCGTGCCTGCCCGGCGACCCCCGAGATCGACGACGTGCACACGATCGCCCCGCCGCCCGAGGCGAGCATGGCCTCGATCGCGTACTTGCAGGTCAGGAACATGCCCCGGCCGTCGACGGCCATGACCGCGTCGAAGTCCGCCCCATCCGCCTCGGTGATGTCGAGTAGCGGGATGACGCCCGCGTTGGCCACGAGCACGTCGAGCCGTCCGAAGCGCTCCACCGCCGTGTCGATCATCCGCCGTGCGTCCTCCGCCAGGGAGACGTCGCCGATCACGGGGACGACCCCCTCCAGCGTCGCGAGACCGTCCCCGTCGAGGTCCGCGGCCACGACCCGCGCGCCTTCGGAGAGGAAACGCTTCGTCGTCGCCCGGCCGATCCCGCTCGCCGCGCCCGTGATCACGCACACCCGGTCCGCCAGCCGTCCCGCGGCCCGTCCCGTCACCTGATTCGCCATGCTTCGCCAACGAGTGCGCGAGGCCGGAGTGTCGGTCCCCGCCAGTAGGGTGGGGAGTATGGCAGACCCCTCCAGCTACCGCCCCAAGCCGGGGCAGATCCCCGACTCGCCGGGGGTCTACAAATTCCGCGACGACCACCGCCGGGTGATCTACGTGGGGAAGGCGAAGTCCCTGCGTCAGCGGCTGGCGAACTACTTCCAGCCGCTCGTGAGCCTGCACCCGCGCACGGCCACCATGGTGACGACCGCCGCCTCCGTGGAGTGGACCGTCGTCTCGACCGAGGTCGAGGCGCTCCAGCTGGAGTACTCCTGGATCAAGGAGTTCGACCCCCGGTTCAACGTCAAGTACCGGGACGACAAGAGCTATCCGTACCTCGCGGTCACGCTCAACGAGGAGTTCCCGCGCGTCCAGGTCCTGCGCGGTCACAAGAAGAAGGGCGTGCGCTACTTCGGTCCGTACGCGCACGCGTGGGCGATCCGCGAGACCGTCGACCTGATGCTGCGGGTCTTTCCGGTGCGGACCTGCTCGGCGGGAGTGTTCCGGAACGCCGCTTCGGCCGGCCGCCCCTGCCTCCTCGGCTACATCGGCAAGTGCTCGGCGCCGTGCGTCGGCCGGGTCACGCCCGAGGAGCACCGCGAACTGGCCGAGGAGTTCTGCGACTTCATGGCCGGCCGCACCGGCACGTACATCCGCCGGCTGGAGAAGCAGATGATGCTCGCCGCCGCGGACATGGAGTACGAGAAGGCCGGCCGGCTCCGGGACGACATAGAGGCCCTGCGCCGGGCCATGGAGAAGAGCGCGGTCGTCCTCGCCGACGCCACCGACGCCGACCTGATCGCCCTCGCCGAGGACGAGCTTGAGGCCGCCGTCCAGATCTTCCACGTCCGCGGCGGGCGCGTGCGCGGCCAGCGCGGCTGGGTCACGGACAAGGTGGAGGCCGTCGACACGGCCGGGCTCGTCGAGCACGCGATCCAGCAGCTGTACGGGGAGGAGAGCGGCGACGCCGTCCCCAAGGAGGTCCTGGTCCCGGCGCTCCCGGAGGACGCCGAGGCCGTCACCGCCTGGCTCTCCGGCCGTCGCGGCTCCAACGTCTCGCTGCGGATCCCGCAGCGCGGCGACAAGAAGGACCTGATGGAGACGGTCGCGCGCAACGCGCAGCAGGCCCTCGTCCTGCACAAGACCAAGCGCGCCAGCGACCTGACCACCCGCTCCCGGGCCCTGGAGGAGATCGCCGAGGCCCTGGACCTGGACTCGGCGCCGCTGCGGATCGAGTGCTTCGACATCTCCCACCTCCAGGGCGAGGACGTCGTCGCCTCGATGGTCGTCTTCGAGGACGGGCTGCCCAGGAAGAGCGAGTACCGCCGCTTCCAGATCAAGGGCTTCGAGGGACAGGACGACGTCCGCTCGATGCACGAGGTGATCAGCCGGCGCTTCAAGCGCTATCTCGCCGAGAAGGAGAAGACCGGCGAGTGGGTCGACGGGGACGTGCCGGAGGGCGAGGTCCCCGCGCAGGCCCCCGGCGAGGACGACGGCCGGCCCAAGCGCTTCGCGTACCCGCCCCAGCTCGTCGTCGTCGACGGCGGGCAGCCGCAGGTCGCCGCCGCCCGGCGCGCGCTCGACGAGCTCGGCATCGACGACATCGCGGTCTGCGGGCTCGCCAAGCGCCTGGAGGAGGTCTGGCTCCCCGGCGACGACGACCCGGTGGTGCTGCCCCGCTCCAGCGAGGGCCTCTACCTCCTCCAGCGCGTGCGTGACACGGCTCACGACTTCGCCATCCGCTACCAGCGCTCCAAGCGGACGAAACGCATCCGGACCAGCCCCCTTGACGCGGTCCCGGGTCTCGGCGAGACGCGGAAACAGGCGTTGATCAAGCATTTCGGCTCGGTGAAGCGGCTCCGGCAGGCGACAATCGAGCAGATCTGCGAGGTCCCCGGCATGGGCCGGAAGACCGCGGAGTCGGTGGTCGTGGCCCTCGCCCAGGCGGCCCCGGCCGCACCCGCCGTGAACACGGCGACAGGAGAGATCATGGAAGACGACGGGGGCGGCACGGCATGACCGCGCACGAGCAGCACGACGAGAACGAGCAGCACGAGCAGCACGAGCAGCACGACGAGAACGAGCAGCAGGACCAGCAGGACCAGAGCGAAGAGCAAGACCAGCACGACCGAGAAGACGGAGCAGGACACGTGAGTACGGGCACGAAGGAGACCCCCGGCGACAACGGCGCCGAGGCGGCCATTCCCGAGCTGGTGATCATCTCCGGCATGTCCGGAGCCGGCCGGTCCACCGCGGCGAAGTGTCTGGAGGACCTCGGCTGGTTCGTCGTGGACAACCTGCCGCCCGCGCTGATCCCCACCATGGTGGAGCTCGGCGCCCGCTCCCAGGGCAACGTCGCGCGGATCGCCGTCGTCGTGGACGTCCGCGGCCGGCAGTTCTTCGACAACCTCAGGGACTCCCTCGCCGACCTCGACTCCAAGCAGGTCACCCGCCGGATCGTCTTCCTGGAGTCGTCCGACGACGCCCTGGTCCGGCGCTTCGAGTCGGTCCGCAGGCCGCACCCCCTCCAGGGCGACGGCCGGATCACCGACGGCATCGCCGCCGAGCGCGACCTGCTGCGCGAGCTGCGCGGCGACGCCGACCTGGTGATCGACACCTCCAGCCTCAACGTCCACGAGCTGCGCGCCAAGATGGACGCCCAGTTCGCCGGGGACGAGGAGCCCGAGCTCCGGGCGACCGTCATGTCCTTCGGCTTCAAGTACGGCCTGCCGGTCGACGCCGACCTCGTCGTCGACATGCGCTTCCTGCCGAACCCGCACTGGGTCCCCGAGCTGCGCCCCTTCACCGGCCTCAACGAGGAGGTGTCGAACTACGTCTACAACCAGCCCGGCGCCAAGGAGTTCCTGGACCGCTACACGGAGCTCCTCCAGCTGATCGCCGCGGGCTACCGCCGCGAGGGCAAGCGGTACGTGACCATCGCCGTGGGCTGCACGGGCGGCAAGCACCGCTCCGTCGCCACCGCCGAGAGGCTCGCCGCCCGCATCGCCGCCGAAGGGGTCGAGACCGTCGTCGTGCACCGGGACATGGGGCGCGAGTGAAGCCGTACCGCCGCCGCGCCTCCACCCTGACGGCGCGGCGCTCGCTCCGCAGACGAGGTGCCCAGCCCAAGGTCGTCGCCCTGGGCGGCGGCATGGGCCTGTCGGCCTCCCTGGCCGCCCTCCGCCGGATCACCGGTGACCTCACCGCCGTCGTCACCGTCGCCGACGACGGGGGCTCCAGCGGCCGGCTCCGGGAGGAGCTCGGCGTGCTGCCCCCGGGCGACCTGCGCAAGGCGCTCGCCGCGCTGTGCGGGGACGACGACTGGGGCCAGACCTGGGCCCGGGTGATCCAGCACCGCTTCCAGTCCAAGGGCGAGATGCACGGCCACGCCGTCGGCAATCTGCTGATCGTCGCCCTCTGGGAACAGCTCGGCGACCCCGTGCAGGCCCTGGACCTGGTGGGCAGGCTGCTCGGCGCCCAGGGCCGGGTGCTGCCCATGTCCGCCGTACCGCTGGAGCTCCAGGCCCTGGTCAAGGGTCACGACCCGGAGCGGCCGGAGGACGTGGACACCGTGCGGGGGCAGGCGACGGTGGCGCTCACCCCGGGTGAGGTGCAGTCCGTGCACCTCGTGCCGCACGACCCGCCGGCCGTGCCCGAGGCGGTCGCGGCCGTGCTCGACGCGGACTGGGTGGTCGTGGGTCCGGGCTCCTGGTTCTCCTCGGTGATCCCGCACCTTCTGGTCCCCGAAATCCTCGACGCGCTCGTGGAGACGAAGGCCCGGAAGGTGCTCTCGCTGAACCTCGCGCCGCAGCCCGGAGAAACAGAGGGCTTCTCTCCGCAGCGTCATTTGGAGGTTTTGGGACGACACGCCCCTAAACTCGCCCTGGACGTGGTGCTCGCCGACGAGGCAGCCGTGCCCGATCGCGAGTCCCTCGCCGATGCCGCCAAGCGGCTCGGTGCCGCGGTCGAGCTGGCGCCGGTGGCCGGGCCCGACGGCTCCGCGAAGCATGACCCGGAGCTGTTGGCCGCCGCGTACGACCGTATTTTTCGGATGCATGGAAGGATCGGCCCATGGCGATGACGGCAGCGGTGAAGGACGAGATCTCCCGGCTTCCCGTCACCCGGACCTGCTGCAGGAAGGCAGAGGTCTCGTCGATCCTGCGGTTCGCGGGCGGGCTGCACCTGGTGAGCGGCCGCATCGTGATCGAGGCGGAGCTGGACACGGCGATGGCGGCGCGCCGCCTGAAGCGGGACATTCTGGAGATCTTCGGACACAGCTCCGAACTGATCGTGATGGCCCCCGGCGGGCTGCGGCGCGGCTCGCGCTTCGTGGTGCGGGTGGTGGCCGGCGGCGACCAGCTGGCCCGCCAGACGGGCCTCGTGGACGGCAGGGGCCGCCCCATCCGGGGTCTCCCCCCGCAGGTGGTCTCCGGCGCGACCTGTGACGCGGAGGCGGCCTGGCGCGGCGCCTTCCTCGCCCACGGCTCGCTGACCGAGCCCGGCCGGTCCTCCTCCCTGGAGGTCACCTGCCCGGGACCGGAGGCGGCGCTCGCCCTGGTCGGCGCGGCCCGTCGGCTCTCCATCGCGGCGAAGGCCCGCGAGGTGCGGGGCGTGGACCGGGTCGTCGTCCGCGACGGCGACGCGATCGGCGCCCTGCTGACCCGGCTCGGCGCGCACGAGTCGGTGCTGGCCTGGGAGGAGCGGCGGATGCGGCGCGAGGTCCGCGCCACGGCCAACCGCCTGGCCAACTTCGACGACGCCAACCTGCGCCGCTCGGCGCGGGCCGCGGTCGCCGCGGGGGCCCGGGTGCAGCGCGCCCTGGAGATCCTCGCCGAGGAGGTGCCCGAGCACCTCGCCGCCGCGGGCCGCCTCCGCATGGAGCACAAGCAGGCCTCCCTGGAGGAGCTGGGCGCGCTCGCCGACCCGCCGCTGACCAAGGACGCGGTGGCCGGACGGATCCGCCGTCTCCTCGCGATGGCCGACAAGCGGGCGCAGGACCTGGGCATTCCCGGGACCGAGTCCAACCTGACCGAGGAGCTCGACGACAGCCTGGTCGGCTGACCGGCCCCCGTCGCCGTACGGAATCACGAACTCCACGCTGCCGGTGCCCTTCTGAGGCACCGGCAGCTTTTCCGTACCACCGCGAGGCACCCTTGACAGGCCCATGGGTGCCCATGAGCCTGGCGTCTGTTCACCTTCGTGGCAGGCAACAGCAAGGGGGGCTCATGAGACGCAGAGCGAGATCGATCCTCGCCGCGGCTTCACTGCTGATCGCGGGAGTGGCGGCGGCACCCGTCGCCGGAGCACAGCCGAACGACCGGGACGGCGGCGACGCCCTCTCCGTATGGCGCGCCAAGGTCACGCAGGAGCAGGTTCCGCTGCTCCTCGACGCCGGCGCCGACGCCCATGAGATGACCGAGCAGGTGCCCGACCAGGGCTCCGCGACGGTCGAGCTCTTCCTCACCGACCGGCAGGCGGGGCAGCTGCGCGGCCAGGGGGTCGAGCTCGCCGAGCACACCCTGACCGAGCGGGCCGAGCAGCGGAACGCCGCCGCCGGCGACGGCGTCTTCCGCCCGTACGGCGGTCCGAACGGCCTCAAGCAGGAGATCCTCGACACCGCCCGGGCCAACCCCGGCATCACCAAGGTCGTCTCCATCGGCAAGACCCTCAAGGGCCAGGACATCCTCGCCCTCAAGGTCAGCAAGGGCGCGCAGCGCGTCAAGGACGGCTCCAAGCCCGCCACGCTGTACATGTCCAACCAGCACGCGCGCGAGTGGATCACCCCCGAGATGACGCGGCGGCTGCTCCACCACTACCTCGACGGCTACGGCAAGGACGAGCGGCTCACCCGGATCGTCGACTCCACCGAACTGTGGTTCGTGCTCTCCGCCAACCCGGACGGCTACGACTTCACCCACGCCGACCCCGACAACCGGCAGTGGCGCAAGAACCTCCGCGACAACGACGGGGACGGGCGGATCACGTCGGGCGACGGCGTCGACCTCAACCGCAACTTCGCCTACAAGTGGGGCTACGACAACGAGGGTTCGTCCCCCGACCCGGCCGACGAGACCTTCCGCGGCACCGGCCCCGTGTCCGAGCCCGAGACCAAGGCCCTCGACGCCTTCCAGAAGCGGATCGGCTTCTCGTACGGCATCAACTACCACTCGGCCGCGCAGCTCCTGCTGTACGGCGTCGGCTGGCAGGTCGCCACCGACACCCCCGACGACGTGGCCCTCAAGGCCCTCGCCGGCACCCCGCAGAACTCGGCCGTGCCCGGCTACCGGCCGCAGGTCTCCTCGGAGCTGTACATCACCAACGGCGAGGCGGACGGACACGCCGCCAACGTCAACGGGATGCAGATGTTCACCCCGGAGATGTCGACCTGCGCCACCGCCTCCCGGGTCGACCCGAACGACGCCTGGAACCCGGCCGACTGCGCCTCCGTCTTCACCTTCCCGGACGACGAGAAGCTGATCCAGGCCGAGTTCGCCAAGAACATCCCGTTCGCGCTCGCCGTCGCCGAGACCGCCGCCCACCCGGACCGGCCCGTCTCCCCGGTCGGCATCGACGCCCCCGACCTCACCCCGGCCGCCTTCACCGCCTCCTACGCCCGCGGCGGGGAGCAGGAGGTCGCCGTCACCGCGCGCAAGTCCCTGCGCGACAAGACCCTCACCTACCGGATCAACGGCGGCCGCACCCACCGCGAGGACCTCGACGCCTGGAAGGGCGGCGAGACCTACGGCGGCGAGGACAACCTCTACTTCGACGAGTACCGCGCCGAGGTCGAGGGCGCCCGGCCCGGCGACTCCGTCGAGGTCCGCTTCACCGCCCGCACCCGCGAGGGCCGCGCCACCGCCTCCGCCCCCTTCACCTACAAGGTGGCCGAGCGGCCCCGCGGCGACGTCCTCGTCCTCGCCGACGAGGGCGGCACCACCGCCGCGAAGCACACCGCCGCGTACGTGAAGGCGCTCGCCGACAGCGGGCGCAAGGCCGCCGTCTGGGACGTCGCCACCCAGGGCACCCCGGACGCCCTCGGCGTCCTCTCCCACTTCCGCACCGTCGTCTGGTACACCGGCGCCGAGCGGCCCTCCGGGCCCACCCAGCTCGCCGTCCGCGCCTACCTCAACGAGGGCGGGAAGCTGATCAACGCCGGCGAGAAGTCCGGCGGACTCACCGAGGTCGGCCGGGCCGAGACCAACGACTTCGCCCAGTACTACCTCGGCGCCTACCACCGGGCCGGCCTCGGGCAGCCGCCCGCCTTCGCCGGCACCGGCGCCTTCGCCGGCGTCGGCGCGAGCCTCGGCGCCGCCGCCGACAACCCGCTGGACAACGCCGGCGCGTACACCGTCACCTCGGACACCCTGAAGCCGAAGGAGTTCCCGCAGTTCGCGAGCAGCGCCTCCGCCGGTGACTACCCGGGCGTCCGCACCCCCTTCGAGCCCGCCGAGGGCACGACCTTCGCGGCCGTCAAGCACGCCGACGGCACCTGGGCCCGGCTCGGCAGGACCGTCGACCTCACCGGCGTCCCCGCCGCGTCGAAGCCGCGCCTGGACTTCCAGGTCAGCTACGACACCGAGCCCGGCTACGACAACGTCATCGTCGAGGCCCACACCGTCGGCCAGGACGACTGGACGACCCTGCCCGACACCAACGGCGGCACCTCCACCGCGCCCCCGGCCGACTGCGGCGAGGGCTACTACGTCCGCGGCCACCCCTTCCTCGCCCGCTACCTCACCGTCGGCGAGGACGGCTGCGCGTCGACCGGCACCACCGGCTCCTGGAACGCCTTCACCGGCCCCTCCAACGGCTGGCGGCAGGCCTCCGTCGACCTGAGCGCCTGGGCGGGCAAGCAGGTCGAGCTCTCGATCTCGTACGTCTCCGACCCCGGTACGGGAGAGATGGGTGCCTTCGTCGACGACACCCGGCTCGTCACCGGCACCACCACGCAGGCGGAGGGCTTCGAGACCGGCCTCGGCGCCTGGTCGGTCCCGGGCGCACCGGAGGGCAGCCCCGGCAACGGCGCCGACTGGACGCGCTCCGCGGCGCTCTTCCACTCCCAGGCCGCCGTCACCACCCGGGACACCGTCCTCCTCGGCTACGGCCTGGAGCACGTGCCCGGTGCGACCGAGCGGGCGAGGCTCGTCGGCCGCGCCCTCGCGGTGCTCCGGCGCTGACGGAGAGTAGTGGGGACAAAGGTCCCACGACGGCCCGTACCCGTTGGTAGGTGCGGGCCGTCGGCCGTTTTTCCTCACTTTCCGGGCTCGTACGGTTGCGCTCGATGTCACTCCCAGGGTCCCGGAGAGGTAGGGTCGTAAGCGGTCGGGGACATCCCTAAAAACAAAAATCTCGCCGGCGTCGAGCACACCGGCGTACCTAACGAGGAGATCGGTTCGTGACGATCCGCGTAGGCATCAACGGCTTTGGCCGCATCGGCCGGAACTACTTCCGCGCGCTCCTTGATCAGGGTGCTGACATCGAGATCGTGGCCGTCAACGACCTGGGTGACACCGCGACCACCGCGCACCTTCTGAAGTACGACACCATCCTGGGGCGCCTCAAGGCCGAGGTCACCCACACCGCCGACACCATCACCGTCGACGGCCGCACCATCAAGGTGCTCTCCGAGCGCAACCCGGCCGACATCCCCTGGGGCGAGCTCGGCGTCGACATCGTCATCGAGTCGACCGGCATCTTCACCAAGAAGGCCGACGCCGAGAAGCACATCGCCGGCGGCGCCAAGAAGGTCCTCATCTCGGCTCCGGCCTCCGACGAGGACATCACCATCGTCATGGGCGTCAACCAGGACAAGTACGACGCGGCCAAGCACCACGTCATCTCGAACGCGTCCTGCACGACCAACTGTGTCGCGCCGATGGCCAAGGTTCTCGACGAGAACTTCGGCATCGTCAAGGGCCTGATGACCACGGTCCACGCGTACACCAACGACCAGCGCATCCTGGACTTCCCGCACAAGGACCTGCGCCGCGCCCGCGCCGCCGCGGAGAACATCATCCCGACCACGACGGGTGCCGCCAAGGCCACCGCCCTGGTCCTCCCGCAGCTCAAGGGCAAGCTCGACGGCATCGCGATGCGCGTCCCGGTCCCGACCGGTTCCGCCACCGACCTGGTCGTCACCCTGGACCGCGAGGTCACCAAGGACGAGGTCAACGCCGCGTTCAAGAAGGCCGCCGACGACGGCGACCTCAAGGGCATCCTGTACTACACCGAGGACCCGATCGTGTCCTCGGACATCGTGAGCGACCCGGCCTCCTGCACCTTCGACGCCTCCCTGACCATGGTTCAGGAAGGCACCACGGTGAAGATCCTGGGTTGGTACGACAACGAGTGGGGCTACTCCAACCGTCTCGTCGACCTCACCGTCTTCGTCGGCGGCCAGCTCTAAACTTCAGGGCAGGCTTTCGATGTGAGCAGGGCTCGGGCAGCGCAACGCCGCGCTGTCTGAGCCCTGTCTCGTGTGCTCCACCGCGTACCAAGGAGTCTGTGACAGATGAAGACGATCGACGAGCTTCTCGCCGAAGGCGTCTCCGGCAAGCGGGTGTTCGTCCGCGCCGACCTCAACGTGCCCCTCGACGGCACGACCATCACCGACGACGGCCGCATCCGCGCCGTCGTCCCCACGGTGAAGGCACTCGCCGACGCCGGCGCCCGTGTCGTGGTCGCCTCGCACCTGGGCCGCCCCAAGGGCGCCCCGGACCCGGCGTTCTCGCTCGCCCCGGCCGCCGCTCGCCTCGGTGAGCTGCTCGGCGCCGAGGTGGCCTTCGCGACCGACACGGTCGGCGATTCCGCCACCGCCACCGTCGCCGGCCTCGCCGACGGCGGGGTCGCCGTGATCGAGAACCTCCGGTTCAACGCCGGCGAGACCTCGAAGGACGACGCCGAGCGCGGCGCCTTCGCGGACCAGCTGGCCGCGCTCGCCGACCTGTACGTCGGCGACGGCTTCGGCGCCGTGCACCGCAAGCACGCCTCGGTCTTCGACCTCCCGGCGCGCCTCCCGCACGCCGCGGGCTACCTCATCGCCACCGAGGTCGGCGTCCTGAAGAAGCTCACGGACGACGTCCGGCGGCCGTACGTGGTCGCGCTCGGCGGCGCCAAGGTCTCCGACAAGCTCGGGGTCATCGACCACCTCCTGGAGAAGGCCGACCGCATCCTCATCGGCGGCGGCATGGCGTACACCTTCCTCAAGGCCCAGGGCCACGAGGTCGGCATCTCGCTGCTCCAGGAGGACCAGATCCCGGCGGTCAAGGAGTACCTGGAGCGCGCCGAGGCCCGCGGGGTGGAGTTCGTGCTCCCCGTCGACGTCCTCGTCTCGCCCGAGTTCCCGGACCTGAAGACCAAGGCTCCGGCCAACCCGACCACGGTCGCCGCGGACGCCATCCCGGCGGACGAGGAGGGCCTGGACATCGGCCCGGAGACCCGTAAGCTCTACGCCTCGAAGCTCGCCGACGCGGGAACCGTCTTCTGGAACGGTCCGATGGGCGTCTTCGAGCACCCCGACTACGCCGAGGGCACCAAGGCCGTCGCCCAGGCGCTCGTCGACTCCCCGGCCTTCACGGTGGTCGGTGGTGGCGACTCCGCCGCCGCCGTCCGCATCCTGGGCTTCGACGAGAAGGCATTCGGCCACATTTCGACCGGCGGCGGCGCCTCCCTCGAGTACCTCGAGGGCAAGACGCTTCCCGGCCTCGCCGCACTGGAGGACTGAACACCTTGAGCAGCACCCGCACCCCGCTGATGGCGGGCAACTGGAAGATGAACCTCAATCACCTCGAGGCCATCGCCCACGTCCAGAAGCTCGCCTTCGCCCTGACCGACAAGGACTATGACGCCTGTGAGGTCGCCGTCCTGGTCCCCTTCACCGACCTGCGGTCCGTCCAGACCCTGATCGACGGCGACAAGCTGAAGATCAAGTACGGCGCCCAGGACCTCTCGGCCCACGACTCCGGTGCCTACACCGGTGAGATCTCGGGCTCGATGCTGGCCAAGTTCAAGTGCGCCTACGTGGCCGTCGGCCACTCCGAGCGCCGCCAGTACCACGCCGAGAACGACGAGGTCTGCAACGCGAAGGTGAAGGCCGCCTTCAAGCACGGCGTGACCCCGATCCTCTGCGTCGGCGAGGGCCTGGACATCCGCAAGGCCGGCCAGCAGGTCGCGTACACGCTCGCCCAGCTCGACGGCGGCCTGAAGGACGTCCCGGCCGAGCAGGCCGAGACCATCGTGATCGCGTACGAGCCGGTGTGGGCCATCGGCACGGGCGAGGTCGCCACCCCCGAGGACGCGCAGGAGGTCTGCGGGGCGATCCGCGGCCGTCTCGCGGAGCTGTACTCGCAGGAGCTGGCCGACAAGGTCCGCATCCAGTACGGCGGCTCGGTCAAGTCCGGCAACGTGGCCGCGATCATGGCGCAGCCGGACGTCGACGGCGCCCTGGTGGGCGGCGCGGCGCTGGACGCCGACGAGTTCGTCAAGATCGCGCGCTTCCGCGACCAGTGAGTATGCGGTAGCTGAGTTACGTCGTACCCTTGCGGGGGTCGGGCAGGTGCCCGGCCCCCGTCCGTATAAGTCCGAGGAAGTTGGTTCAGCCGTGGTTATGGGGTTCTCGATCGCCCTGCTCGTCTTCAGCGCGCTGCTGATGCTGCTCGTACTGATGCACAAGGGGAAGGGCGGCGGCCTCTCCGACATGTTCGGTGGCGGCATGCAGTCGTCCGTCGGTGGCTCCTCGGTCGCCGAGCGCAACCTGGACCGGATCACGGTTGTGGTCGGTCTGCTCTGGTTCGCCTGCATTGTGGTACTTGGTCTGCTGATGAAGTTGGACGGGTAACTCCAATCACTGGACGCGCGTTGGGCCTTACGTAGACTGGGGCATCTTCGAGCACCATCACGCAGGGAGTTACGACCGTGGCAAGTGGCAACGCGATCCGGGGAAGCCGGGTCGGAGCGGGGCCGATGGGCGAGGCCGAGCGGGGCGAATCGGCGCCGCGCGCCCGCATCTCCTTCTGGTGCTCGAACGGGCACGAGACGCAGCCGAGCTTCGCCAGCGACGCGGCGATCCCGGAGACCTGGGACTGTCCTCGCTGCGGCTTCCCGGCCGGGCAGGACCGGGACAACCCGCCGGACCCGCCGCGCACGGAGCCGTACAAGACCCACCTCGCCTATGTGCGGGAGCGGCGCAGCGACGCGGACGGCGAGGCCATCCTCGCCGAGGCGCTGGCCAAGCTGCGCGGCGAGATCTGAGCGTGGTGTGACGATGTGACGAACGGGCCTTGCCTGCGAACGCTGTTCGCGGACAAGGCCCGTTCGCCGCTTCGCAGCCGCTATTCCGTCACGCTTCAGCGGTGGCCGTCGGCGATGTGCGCGGTGAGCGCGAGGGACGCCGTCGCCCTGCCGTACGTCAGCTGTGCCACGCGCGCGTAGAGGCAGTCCACGATCAGCAGGACCGAGTGGCGCGTTCCGAAGCCGCCGCGGCGGAAGCCGGTCTCGGCGGAGGTCGAGCCGAGATGGACGCCGGCCGCGCGGGCGACGGGGGAGCGGTGGTCGCCGGTGACCGCGATCGTGGCCGCGCCGCGCTCGGCGGCGAGCCGCAGCGGGCCGAGGACCTCCCGGGTGGCGCCCGAGTGGGAGAAGGCGACGACCGCGTCGGCCGGGGTCAGCAGGGCCGCCGAGGTCTCCGCCGCGTGCACCTCGGTCCGGGCGCGGGCGTCGCAGCCGATGCCGAAGAGCCGGGCCTCGGCCTCCAGGGCGATCACGCCGGAGCCGCCGACCCCGTAGACGTCGATCCGGCGGGCCGCGGCGAGCGTCCGGGCGGCCCGGTCCAGGGCGTCGAGGTCGAGACTCTCCGCGGTCCTGCGCAGCGCCTGGAGGTCGGCCCGCGCGACGACGGAGACGAGCCGGTCCAGCGGGTCGTCGGGGCCGATGTCCGGGCCGAGCGGCCGGGGTTCCGGCTCCTCGGAGTCCACCTGGCCCTGCTCCTTGGCGAGTTCGTACTGGAGGTCCCGGTACGACGGGAGGCCGAGGGCCTGGCAGAAGCGGGTGACGGTGGCCTGGGACGTCCCGGTCCGCTGCCCGACCTCGGATGCGGACGCCTTCGGGACGTCGGCGGGGCGCTCCAGGACCCAGAGGCCGACCTTCCGCAAGGAGCCGGACATCCTGGGCAGTTCGGAGCGGATCAGTGCGGTGATCATGCGGCGCGCCTTCGGTCCGTCGTGTCGTGTCTTCGCGTGGCGGGTCTTGTCGTGCGGTGAATCTATCAACCACCATGCGGACTGATGGACGAATCCAGTATTCACGCGGAGCGCTCATGGGTGGTCGGGATCGACGCGGGCGGTACGCGGATCAGGGCGCGGCTCGCGGACGCGGCGGGCGGTCCGGCCCTCGCTGAGGGGGCGGGTGGTCCGGGCAACGCGCTGAGCGTGGCGCCCGCCGCGCTCGCGCGCCACCTCACGGACGCGCTCCGGGAGGCGCTGCCGGAGGGCGGGGGGCGGCGCGTCCGGGCCGTTGTGGCCGGGTTCGCCGGCGGGGGAGAGGGCGCGGGGCGGGAGCGCGCCCTGACGGCCCTCGCGCGGGCCCTCGACGCGGTGGGCGCGGCGCCCGGCGCGGTCGAGGTGTACGGGGACGCGGAGGTCGCCTTCGCCGCCGGGCCGGGCGCCCCGGCCGACGGGCTCGTCCTGATCGCGGGGACGGGCGCCGCCGCCGCACGGGTGGAGCGGCGCCGCGCCCTCCGGGTCGTGGACGGCGACGGCTGGCTCCTCGGGGACGCGGGCAGCGGCTTCTGGCTCGGCCGCGAGGCGGTCCGGACCGTGCTGCGCGCCCTGGACGGCCGCGGGCCGCGGACCGCGCTCGCCGGGCCGGTGGGCGAGGTGTGCGGCGGGCTCACCAAGGAGGCCGTCGTGCGGTACGCGTACGAGGGGCATCCGGTCCGGCTCGCGGCGCTGAGTCCGCTCGTGGTCGCCGCGGCGGCGGCCGGGGACGGCCCGGCGCGGGAGCTCCTGGACCGGGCGGGAGCCGAACTCCGCGCCACCGTGCGGGCGCTGGGGCCGCGCCCCGGCGAGCCCCTGGTGGTGACGGGCGGGCTCGTCGGTCCGGGCGGCCCGCTGCTCGGCCGGCTGGTGGAGGGGGTGCGGGAGTGGGGCCTCGTCCCCGTGCCCGTACCGGACGGGGTGGCGGGCGCGGTGGCGCTCGCCCGCCTGGCCGGGTCCCTTGACGGCGCGTCACCCTGACTGGTTCATTGATTCGCGTCGATCAGAAGATATGGGTTCACTGAACCAGTGGAGGCTCCGTCATGTCCGCCGCCCTGCCTCGACCCGACCTCGGCGCCGCCCGGTTCGCCGACCACGCCCGCGGCGCCGTCGACCACGCCGTCGCCGCCAACGAGGACACCGTCCCGCTCGCCGCCCGCCTCCTCGCCGACTGCGTCGCCGCCGACGGGGTGATCCACGCCTTCGGCACCGGCCACTCCCAGGCCGCCGCCCTGGAGATCGCGGGCCGGGCCGGCGGCCTCGTCCCCACCAGCCGGATCTCCCTCGCCGACCTCGTCCTGCGCGGCGGCGAGGACCCCGCCGTCCTCGCCGACCCCCTCCTCGAACGCTCCCCGGGCCTCGCCGACCGGCTCTACGCCCTCGCCGACCCCCGCCCGCAGGACCTGTTCGTCGTCATCTCCAACTCCGGCGTCAACAACGCGATCGTCGACCTCGCCCTCAAGGTCACCGCGGCCGGACACCGGCTGATCGCCCTCACCTCGCTCGAACACACCCACGCCGTCCCCGCCCTCCACCCGAGCGGCAAGCGCCTCGCCGACCTCGCCGACGCCGTCCTCGACAACTGCGCCCCCACCGGCGACGCCGTCCTCCCGCTCCCCGGCGGCGGCGGACTGTGCGGGATCTCCACCCTCACCTCCTCGCTCCTCGTCCAGATGACCGTCGCCGAAGCCGTCGCCCTGCTCCTCGCCGAGGGCCACGAACCGCCCGTGTACGTCTCCGCCAACATCCCCGGCGGCCACGAGCGCAACGCCCTCCTCGAAGCCCGCTACGAGGGGCGGCTGCACCGCGGCGGGTACTGACACCGCCGACGCCCGCCGGACCGGCGTTGTCAGTGGCGTCCTCTACGGTCGATCGGGCAAGGGGATCATCGACGCAGGGGGGCGCCGTGACGGCGACCGAGACAGCGGCGGCCAGGGCCGTACCCGACTGGCGAGGCGGCTTCGGACGGTTGTGGACGGCCGCGGTCGTCTCCCGGTTCGGCGACTCGCTGCGTACCGCCGCCCTGCCCCTCCTCGCCGCCTCGCTCACCGACGACCCCCTCCTCATCGCCTCCGTCACCGCCTGCGGCTTCCTGCCCTGGCTGCTCTTCGGACTCCTCGGCGGAGCGGTCGCCGACCGGGTCGACCAGCGACGGGCCATGTGGGCGGTCGACCTCGTCCGCGGTGCGCTCATGGCCGCGTTCGCCGTGGCCGTCGCGCTCGGACACGCCACGATCGCCCTGCTGCTCGTCCTCGCCTTCGCCCTCACGACCCTGCAGACCCTCTTCGACAACGCGGCCACGGCCCTTCTCCCCGCCCTCGTCCCCACCGAGGCCCTCGCCGCGGCCAACGCCCGCCTGATGACCGGTCAGCAGTTCGCGGGCGGCCTCCTCGCCGCGCCCCTGGTGCCCGCCCTGCTCCTCGCAGGCGACGCCGTGCCGTACGTGGCCGACGCCGCCACCTACGTCCTCGCCGCGCTCCTCATCGCCTCCCTGCGGACCGGGGCACCCGAGAGACCGCCCCGCCCGGCCGGGTCCACCCTCCGTAAGGAGATGACCGAAGGGCTCGCCACGCTCCGCCGGGACCGGCCCCTGCGGTGGCTCTGCACGGCCACCACCCTCTGCAACATCGGCATGGGCGCCCTCATCGCCACCCTCGTCGTCCACGTGACGGACGGGCACCAGGCTGGCAGCGCCGGAAACGCCGCATACGCCGCCACCCTCACCGCCTACGCGGTGGGCGGCGTCATCGGCGGCTTCCTCGCCCGCCGCGTCGCCGAGCGGACCGGACGGATACGCGCCGTCGCCCTCGCCGGGACGGTCCAGACGGGCTGCCTGGTCCTGATGGGCGCCGTCCCCGCCCTCGCGGTATCGATCGCCGCCATGGCGGTGTTCGGCTTCATGGGGACGGTGTGGAACGTCAACCAGACGACCCTCATGCAGGAGCGCGCCCCCGAGGGGATGCTCGGCCGCATCGCCGCGGCCTTCCGCACCCTCGCCGTCGCGGGCGCTCCCCTCGGGGCCCTCCTCGGCGGCGCCGCGGCCGCCGGCTGGGGACCGCACACACCGGCCCTCCTCGCGGCGGCACTGTTCGCGCTCGCCGTAGCGTCGTTGGCCCCCCTGATCAATTAGGTTGGAGGGGCAGCGGGGCAGACATACGAGAAGAAGTGGGCGATGTCCGAGATGAACAACGAAGGCCGCACCAGGCTGAACCGGCTGCCCGAGTGGGCGGCCCTCGGCAAGCACCGTGAGCAGCTGGGCGACACCCACCTGCGCGAGCTCTTCGCCGCGGACCCGGCGCGCGGCACCGACCACACCCTGCGGGTCGGCGACCTCTACCTGGACTACTCCAAGCACCTCGTCACCGACGAGACGCTGACCCTGCTGCGCGAACTCGCCGCCGTCACCGGCGTGGCCGAGCTGCGCGACGCCATGTTCCGCGGCGAGAAGATCAACACCACCGAGGACCGCGCGGTCCTCCACACCGCGCTGCGCGCCCCGCGCGGGGCCGTCATCGAGGTCGACGGGGAGAACGTCGTCCCCGGCGTCCATGCCGTCCTCGACACGATGGGCGCGTTCTCCGACAAGGTCCGCGCGGGCGAGTGGACCGGCCACACCGGCAAGCCGGTCAAGAACATCGTGAACATCGGCATCGGCGGCTCCGACCTCGGCCCCGCCATGGCCTACGAGGTCCTGCGCTCCTTCACCCAGCGGGACCTGACGCTCCGTTTCGTCTCCAACGTGGACGGCGCCGACCTCCACGAGGCCGTCCGCGACCTCGACCCCGCCGAGACGCTGTTCATCGTCGCCTCGAAGACCTTCACCACCATCGAGACGATCACCAACGCCACCTCCGCGCGCGACTGGCTCCTCGGCGGCCTCGGCGCCGGCCAGGAGGCCGTCGCCAAGCACTTCGTGGCCCTCTCGACCAACGCCGAGAAGGTCGCCGAGTTCGGCATCGACACCACGAACATGTTCGAGTTCTGGGACTGGGTCGGCGGCCGCTACTCCTACGACTCCGCCATCGGCCTCTCCCTGATGATCGCCATCGGCCCGGAGCGCTTCCGCGAGATGCTCGACGGCTTCCACCTCGTCGACGAGCACTTCCGCACGGCCCCGCCCGAGGAGAACGCGCCGCTGCTGCTCGGCCTCCTCGGCGTCTGGTACGGCGCGTTCTTCGACGCGCAGTCGCACGCCGTCCTGCCGTACTCCCACTACCTCTCCAAGTTCACCGCCTACCTCCAGCAGCTCGACATGGAGTCCAACGGCAAGTCGGTGGACCGCGAGGGCAACCCGGTCGACTGGCAGACCGGCCCCGTCGTCTGGGGCACCCCCGGCACCAACGGGCAGCACGCCTACTACCAGTTGATCCACCAGGGCACCAAGGTCATCCCGGCCGACTTCATCGGCTTCGCCCGGCCCGTCGCCGACCTGCTCCCCGGCCTCGTCGCCCAGCACGACCTGCTGATGGCCAACTTCTTCGCCCAGACCCAGGCGCTCGCCTTCGGCAAGACGCCCGAGGAGGTACGGGCCGAGGGCGTCCCCGAGGAGCTCGTCCCGCACAAGACCTTCCAGGGCAACCACCCGACCACCACGATCCTCGCCGACGCGCTCACCCCGTCCGTCCTCGGCCAGCTGATCGCGCTCTACGAGCACAAGGTCTTCGTCCAGGGCGCGATCTGGAACATCGACTCCTTCGACCAGTGGGGCGTCGAACTCGGCAAGGTCCTCGCCAGGAAGATCGAGCCGGTCCTGACGGAGGGCGAGGGCGGCGAGCACCTCGACAGCTCGACCGCCGGGCTCGTCTCGGCCTACCGCGCGCTGCGCGACCGGGGCTGATCGCATGACGGGGGAGAACGCGGTGCGGCTGCGGCCGCCCAGGAACGCCGTCGACGAGCGGGCCGTCGCCTGGTGGCGGAGCCAGCTCCTGGTGACCACCGCCGTGCCGGTGGTGGTCCTCGCCGTCCTCGGCGCGCTCATCGGGCCCGCCCGGTTCTGGCTGCTGCTCGCGGCCGGGACCGTCGCGGCCCTCGGCCTCGCCTGCGCCGCGTTCTTCCCCGCCTGGTGGTTCCGGGTGCACCGCTGGGAGGTGACCGACGAGGCCGTCTACGTCCGCACCGGGGCCCTGTGGCAGGAGTGGCGGATCGCCCCGATGTCCCGGATCCAGACGGTCGACACCGTACGAGGCCCGCTGGAGCAGCTCTTCCGGCTCGGCACCGTCACGGTGACCACCGCCTCCTCGAAGGGCGCGCTCCGGATCGAGGGCCTCGACCACGAGCTCGCCGCCGAGCTCGGCGAGCGGCTCACGGCCCTCACCCAGGCCACCCCCGGGGACGCCACATGAGCGAGGAGGGGCCCGTCGGGGGAGTACCCGGCGGGGAAGGCCACGACGAGGAGTGGCGGCGCCTGGAGCGGCGCATGCTCCTGGCCACCGCCGCCGTCCTGTGCGGCGTGGCGGGCGGCGCCGGACTGCCCACGTTGGTCGGCCTCGCCGGATCCAGGCCGCTGTGGCAGGCCCTCTCCTGGGTCCTCGCCGGAGCCTTCCTCCTCGTCCTCGGCGGCACCCTCGTCGACTACGTCCGCTTGCGCCGTACCCGCTACCGGATCGGCCCCGAGCGGGTCGAACTCCACACCGGGCTCCTGCTGATCAAACGCCGCTCCCTGGCCCGTGAGCGCATCCGCAGCGTCGACCTCACCGCCAACCCCCTCCAGCGCGTCCTCGGGCTCGTCAAGGTCCGCATCGGCACCGGAGAGAGCACCGGCGGCAGCGAGTCCACGCTCGAACTCGACCTGGTCACCCGCGCCGAGGGCGAGCGCCTCCGCCACGACCTCCTCGCCCGCACCACCACCGACCCCGCCGGCGTTCCCGACGAGGGCGCCCTCGCCACCGTCGACCCGCGCTGGATCCGCTACGCCCCGGTCTCCTTCCTCGCCCCGGCCCTCGGCGGCGCGGCGGCCGGGGCCGTCATGCAGGTCAGCGAGTGGTTCGGCGCCCAGGCCGAGGTCATCGGCTGGATAGGGGACCGCTTCCGGGACGTCTCCCTCACCTGGATGATCGTCGACCTGATCCTCATCGCCACCGTCGTCGGTGCCGTCGGCTCCCTCGGGCTGTGGGTCGAGATGTGGTGGAACCACCGCCTGGAGCGCGAGCCCGGCGGCACCCTCCGCGTCCGCCGCGGCCTCCTCACCGCCCGCTCCGTCTCCATCGAGGAGCGCCGGCTGCGCGGGATCGAGGTCGTCGAGCCGCTGGGCGTACGCCTGGTCGGGGCCGCCCGGGTCGACGCCGTCGCCACCGGCCTCGCCAAGGACGACGGGGACAAGCACGCCGACCTCAAGACCCTGCTGCCGGCCGCGCCCCGGGAGACGGCCGACCGCGTCGCCGCCCAGGTCCTGCGCGAGCCGGAACCGCCCACCGGGGCGCCGCTCGCCGCCCATCCCCGCGCCGCCCGCACCCGCCGGCTGCGCTGGGCCCTCTGGTCCGTCGCCGCCCCGGCCGCCCTCCTCGCCGTCCTCGGGCTGCTCCTCACCCCGGTCCTGCTGTACGTGGCGGCGGGCTGCGTCGTCGTCCTCACCCCGCTCGCCGTGCTCCTCGCCCTCGACGCGTACCGCAGTCTCGGACACGGCGTCAGCGGCGCCTATCTGGTGACCCGTTCGGGCACGGTCCGGCGCGCCACGGTCGCCCTCCAGCGCTCCGGCGTCATCGGCTGGACCGTCAAGCAGTCGTATTTCCAGCGCCGCGCGGGCGTCCTCACGCTGACCGCCACGACGGCGGCCGGCGAGGGCGCCTACGACATCCACGACGCGGGCGAGAGCCAGGGCCTGACCTTCGCCGCCGAGGCCGTACCGGACCTCCTCGCGCCCTTCCTGGAGCCCGTACCGACGCCGGAGGCCCGATCCACCTCCCGCCGGACGAAGTCCAGGGGGAGGTGAACCGGGCCTCCAGGTCGTGGAATCAGGCCGAAGCCGGCGGATACAGGCTCCGCGGCAGCTCCGAGGCGGCCGCCGCGTCGAGCAGCCACAGCGTGCGCGAGCGGCCGTAGGCGCCCGCCGCCGGGGCCTGCACCTCGCCCGCACCGGACAGCGCGATCGCCGCGGCCTTCGCCTTGTCCTCGCCGGCCGCGAGCAGCCAGACCTCCTTGGCCGCCCTGATCGCCGGAAGCGTCAGCGAGACCCGGACCGGCGGCGGCTTGGGAGCGCCGTGCACCCCGACCACCGTCCGCTCGGTCTCGCGGACCGCCGGCAGCTCCGGGAAGAGCGACGCCACATGCGTGTCCGGGCCGACGCCCAGCATCAGCACGTCGAAGGTCGGCACCCCGCCATGGTCACCGGGACCCGCGGCGGCGGCCAGCTCCGCCGCGTACGCGGCGGCGGCGGCGTCGACATCGCTGCCGTACGGACCGTCCGAAGCCGGCATCGCGTGCACCCGCGCCGGGTCGAGAGGCACCCGGTCGAGCAGCGCCTCACGGGCCTGGGTGACGTTCCGCTCGGGATCGCCCTCCGGCAGGAAACGCTCGTCGCCCCACCACAGGTCGAGCCGCGACCAGTCGACCGCGTCCCGCGCGGGCGCCGAACCCAGCGCCGCGAGCAGGCCGTTGCCGTTGCGCCCGCCGGTCAGTACGACCGAGGCGGAGCCGCGGGTGGCCTGGGCGTCCACGATCCGGGTGATCAGCCGGGCCGCGGCGGCCTGCGCCATCAGCTCCTTGTCGCGGTGGACGACCAGCTGAGGAGTGCTCACTTGGCCGCCGCCTTCTTGGCCGGAGCCTTCTTCGCGGCGGGCTTCGCGGGGGCCGGGGCCGACTCCACGACCACGGCCGCCTCGGCGACGGGCTCGTCGACAGGCACGGGAGCGACGGTCGCCGCCTCCTCGTCGAGCCGCTCAAGACCGAACTTGAGCGCCGTCGCGTAGGTGTCGTCCGGGTCGAGCCGGCGCAGCTCCTCCGCGATCAGCTCGGCCGTGTCCCGGCGCTTGAGCGCCACGCCGCGGTCCGGCTGCCCCTGGATGGAGAGCGTCGCGAGCGAGCCGTCCGGCCGGTCCAGCACGATCGGCCCGGAGCTGGTCTCCATCCGTACGGAGGTGAGCCCCGGCCCGGTCGACTTCGCGCGCCGCACCGGCACCTTCAGCCGCTCGGCGAGCCACATCGCGAGCAGCTCGACGCTCGGGTTGAACTCCTCGCCCTCGACCTCGGCCGAGGTGACCTCGCACGCGACCTGGTCGAGCGCGGCGGCGAGCATCGAGCGCCACGGGGTGATCCGGGTCCACGAGAGGTCCGTGTCGCCCGGGGTGTACGTGTCCGCCCGCGCCGTCAGCTCCTGGATGGGCTGCTCGGCGGCGTACGTGTCGGTCACCCGGCGCTGGGCGAGCGCGCCCAGCGGGTCGTTCGCCGGGTCGGTCGGCGCGTTCACCGGCCACCAGACGACGACGGGGGCGTCCGGGAGGAGCAGCGGCAGCACCACCGACTGGGCGTGGTCGACGACCTCGCCGTACAGCCGGAGCACAACCGTTTCGCCGGTGCTGGCGTCGGCGCCGAGGCGGACCTCGGCGTCGAGCCGCGCCTTGGCGCGGTCCCGCGGGGAGCGCGAGACCCGCTTGATGACGACGAGGGTCCGCGAGGGGTGCTCGCGGGACGCCTCGTTGGCCGCCTTCAGCGCGTCGTAGGCGTTCTCCTCGTCGGTGACGATGACGAGGGTGAGCACCATGCCGACGGCCGGGGTGCCGATCGCCCGCCGCCCGAGCACCAGCGCCTTGTTGATCTTGGAGGACGTGGTGTCCGTCAGGTCGGTCTTCATGGCCGGCGCCAGCTCCGTCCGTCTCGTGCGAGCATCTCGTCCGCCTCGACCGGACCCCAGGTCCCGGACTGGTACTGCGCGGGCGTGCCGTGCGTGTCCCAGAACTGCTCGATCGGGTCGAGGATCTTCCAGGACAGCTCGACCTCCTCCACGCGCGGGAAGAGGTTCGAGTCGCCGAGCAGGACGTCGAGGATGAGCCGCTCGTACGCCTCGGGGCTGGACTCCGTGAAGGACTCGCCGTAGGCGAAGTCCATCGACACGTCCCGGATCTCCATCTGGGTGCCGGGCACCTTGGAGCCGAACCGCACCGTCACGCCCTCGTCCGGCTGGACCCGGATCACGATGGCGTTGCGGCCGAGCTCCTCGGTCGCGGTGTGGTCGAAGGGGGAGTGCGGGGCGCGCTGGAAGACGACCGCGATCTCGGTGACGCGGCGGCCCAGGCGCTTGCCCGTACGGAGGTAGAAGGGGACGCCCGCCCAGCGGCGGTTGTCGATCTCCAGCTTCACGGCCGCGTAGGTGTCGGTCTTCGACTGGGGGTCGATGCCGTCTTCCTGGAGGTAGCCGACGGCCTTCTCGCCGCCCTGCCACCCGGCCGCGTACTGCCCCCGGACCGTGGTCTTCCCCGGGTCCGTCGGCAGCTTCACCGCGCCGAGGACCTTGGTCTTCTCGGCGGCGAGCGCGTCGGCGTCGAAGGAGGCGGGCTCCTCCATCGCGGTCAGCGCCAGCAGCTGGAGCAGGTGGTTCTGGATGACGTCACGGGCGGCGCCGATGCCGTCGTAGTACCCGGCCCGGCCGCCGATGCCGATGTCCTCGGCCATGGTGATCTGGACGTGGTCGACGTACGACCTGTTCCAGATCGGCTCGAAGAGGGTGTTGGCGAAGCGGAGCGCCAGGATGTTCTGGACGGTCTCCTTGCCGAGGTAGTGGTCGATGCGGAAGACCGCGTCGGGCGGGAAGACCTCGTGGACGACCTCGTTGAGCTCCTTGGCGGAGGTCAGGTCGTGACCGAAGGGCTTCTCGATGACCGCGCGGCGCCAGGAGCCGTCCTTCTGGTCGGCCAGGCCGTGCTTCTTGAGCTGCCGGACCACCAGGGGGAAGAACTTCGGCGGCACGGAGAGGTAGAAGGCGAAGTTGCCGCCCGTACCCTGCGCCTTGTCCAGCTCCTCGACGGTGGACTTCAGCTTCTCGAAGGCCTCGTCGTCGTCGAAGTCGCCCTGGACGAACCGCATGCCCTGGATCAGCTGCTGCCACACCTCCTCGCGGAACGGGGTGCGCGCGTGCTGCTTGACCGCCTCGTAGACCTCCTGCGCGAAGTCCTCGTCCTGCCATTCGCGGCGGGCGAAGCCGACGAGCGAGAAGCCCGGCGGCAGCAGACCGCGGTTGGCCAGGTCGTAGACGGCAGGCATCAGCTTCTTGCGGGACAAATCGCCCGTGACGCCGAAGATCACCAGGCCCGACGGCCCCGCGATACGCGGGAGCCGTCGGTCGGCGGCGTCACGGAGCGGGTTGGCTCCGTCGACTGCGCTCAAAGTGCTTACGCCTCCGCAGGTACGCGGCGCGCGAGCTCCGCCTCGGTGGACTTGAGCAGGTCGTTCCAGGACGCCTCGAACTTGTCGACGCCCTCGTCCTCCAGGAGCTGCACGACCTCGTCGTAGCTGATGCCCAGCTTCGCGATGGCCGCCAGCTCCGCGCGGGACTGGTCGTACGTGCCGCGCACGGTGTCACCGGTGACCTCGCCGTGGTCGGCGGTGGCCTCCAGGGTGCCTTCCGGCATGGTGTTGACCGTGCCGGGGGCGACCAGGTCCACGACGTACAGCGTGTCCTTGTACGCCGGGTCCTTGACGCCGGTCGAGGCCCACAGCGGACGCTGCTTGTTGGCCTGCGCCTTGTCGAGGGCGGCCCAGCGGTCCGAGGAGAAGACCTCCTCGAACGCCTCGTAGGCCAGGCGGGCGTTGGCCAGAGCGGCCTTGCCCTTGAGCGCCTTGGCCTCGTCGGTGCCGATGCCGTCCAGGCGCTTGTCGATCTCCGAGTCCACACGGGACACGAAGAAGGACGCCACCGAGTGGATCTTCGAGAGGTCGAGGCCGCGCTCGCGGGCCTTCTCCAGGCCCGCCAGGTAGGCGTCCATGACCGCGCGGTAGCGCTCCAGCGAGAAGATCAGCGTGACGTTGACGCTGATGCCGAGGCCGATGACCTCGGTGATCGCCGGCAGACCCGCCTTGGTGGCCGGAATCTTGATGAGCGTGTTGGGGCGGTCCACCAGCCAGGCCAGCTGCTTGGCCTCGGCGATGGTGGCGACCGTCTCGTGGGCGAGACGGGGGTCGACCTCGATGGAGACCCGGCCGTCCTGGCCGTCGGTCGCCTCGAAGACCGGCCGCAGGATGTCGGCGGCGTCGCGCACGTCCGCCGTCGTGATCATGCGGATGGCCTCGTCGACGGTCACCTTGCGGGCGGCGAGGTCGGCGAGCTGCTGCTCGTAACCGTCACCCGAGGTGATGGCCTTCTGGAAGATCGACGGGTTCGTGGTCACGCCGACCACGTGGCTCTGGTCGATGAGCTCGGCCAGGTTGCCGGACGTGATCCGCTTGCGCGAGAGGTCGTCCAGCCAGATCGCGACGCCTTCGTCGGAGAGGCGCTTGAGAGCGTCTGTCATGAGAATTGCATCTCCATTAAGTCGTACGTATGGGCGTCAGCGCGCGGCGGCGGCGAGAGATTCCCGGGCGGCGGCGACGATCGCCTCCGGCGTGAACCCGAACTCGCGGAAGAGGACCTTCGCGTCCGCCGAGGCACCGAAGTGCTCCAGCGAGACGATCCGGCCGGCGTCCCCGACGTACCGGTGCCAGGTGAGACCGATGCCGGCCTCGACCGCGACGCGGGCCTTGACCGACGGCGGCAGGACGGAGTCCTTGTACGCCTGGTCCTGCTCCTCGAACCACTCGACGGACGGCATCGAGACCACCCGGGTCGGGACGCCGGCGGCCTGGAGCTGCTCGCGGGCGTCGACGGCCAGGTGGACCTCGGAACCGGTCGCGATCAGCACGAGCTGCGCGTCGCCACCGTCGGCGTCGAACAGCACGTAGCCGCCCTTGGCCGCGTCCTCGTTCGGCGCGTAGGTCGGCACGCCCTGACGGGTGAGGGCCAGACCGTGCGGGGCACCCTTGCCGAAGACCTTGGTGTGCCGCTTCATGATCTCGCGCCAGGCGATCGACGTCTCGTTGGCGTCGGCCGGACGGACCACGTTCAGACCCGGGATCGCGCGCAGCGAGGCGAGGTGCTCCACCGGCTGGTGCGTCGGGCCGTCCTCGCCCAGACCGATCGAGTCGTGCGTCCAGACGTACGTCACCGGCAGGTGCATCAGGGCCGACAGACGCACCGCGTTGCGCATGTAGTCGGAGAACACCAGGAAGGTGCCGCCGTAGATGCGCGTGTTGCCGTGGAGCGCGATGCCGTTCATCTCGGCGGCCATCGAGTGCTCGCGGATGCCGAAGTGGATCGTGCGGCCGTACTTGTCGGCCTCCGGCAGCGGGTTGCCCTCGGGCAGGAACGACGAGGTCTTGTCGATCGTCGTGTTGTTCGAGCCGGCCAGGTCGGCCGAGCCGCCCCACAGCTCCGGGATGATCGCGCCGAGCGCCTGGAGGACCTTGCCCGAGGCCGCGCGGGTGGCGACACCCTTGCCCGGCTCGAAGACGGGGAGCTTCTCCTCCCAGCCGGCCGGCAGCTCGTTCGCCTGGATGCGGTCGAACTCCGCCGCCCGCTCCGGGTTGGCCGTGCGCCACTCCGCGAGGGACTTCTCCCACGCGGCACGCGCCTCACGGCCCCGGTCGCCGAGCGAACGGGTGTGCGTGATGACCTCGTCGGTGACCTCGAAGGTCTGCTCCGGGTCGAAGCCCAGGACGCGCTTGGTGGCCGCGATCTCCTCGTCGCCGAGCGCCGAGCCGTGCGAGGCCTCGGTGTTCTGCGCGTTCGGCGCGGGCCAGGCGATGATCGAGCGCATCGCGATGAACGACGGACGCTCGGTCTCGGCCTCGGCGGCCCTGACCGCCGCGTACAGCGCCGCCGGGTCCAGGTCGCCGTTGGCCTTCGACTCGACGCGCTGGACGTGCCAGCCGTACGCCTCGTACCGCTTCATCGTGTCCTCGGACACGGCCGTCTCGGTGTCGCCCTCGATCGAGATGTGGTTGTCGTCCCACAGCAGGATCAGGTTGCCGAGCTTCTGGTGACCGGCGAGCGAGGACGCCTCGGCGGAGATGCCCTCCTGGAGGCAGCCGTCACCGGCGATCGCGTAGATGCGGTGGTCGAACGGGGAGGTGCCGGGGGCCGCCTCCGGGTCGAACAGACCGCGCTCGAAGCGGGCGGCCATCGCCATGCCCACGGCGTTGGCGACACCCTGGCCCAGCGGGCCGGTGGTCGTCTCGACGGCGGCCGTGTGGCCGTACTCCGGGTGACCGGGGGTCTTCGAACCCCAGGTCCGGAAGGCCTTCAGGTCGTCCAGCTCAAGACCGAAGCCACCCAGGTACAGCTGGGTGTAGAGGGTCAGGGACGAGTGGCCCGCGGAGAGGACGAACCGGTCGCGCCCGACCCACTCGGGGTCGGCCGGGTCGTGCCGCATCACCTTCTGGAAGAGGGTGTACGCGGCGGGCGCCAGGCTCATCGCCGTACCGGGATGGCCGTTGCCGACCTTCTGTACGGCGTCCGCGGCCAGGATGCGGGCGGTATCGACAGCCCGCTGGTCCAATTCGGTCCACTCGAGGTCTGTGGTGGTCGGCTTAGTGCTCACCCTGGGTCAGGGCTCCTCTCCACATGTTCTGAAGCCGGTGACTGAGGGTGTACCGGCGGTGTCGAGCCTACCCCCGACAGGGCCCCCTCTTTTCGTGTGCGGGCCCCTCAAATGAGCGGACACAGCAAGACTGCCGGTGGCCGTGTCGGTTCGCCTCCCGAGCGGTGTCCACGCCTTGGGACACACCCCTCCAACACGACCCCACCCCCGCGAAGATCGGCGTCTGGGCAACGTCTACAGTGGCGTGGTACGCGCAAGCTTCACCCCGTCTTCATCAGGGGAGCTTGCTGGGAATTTCTCTGTCAGGGGTGTGCGTGACGGCCGTCGAGTCCCGACCCGCAGGGGTCGTCTTGACTCCCAGCCCGGGGGCCCATCGGCCGTTCGGGGCCCGCGTCAAGGCATACGTGGCGCTGACCAAGCCGCGGATCATCGAGCTGCTGCTCATCACGACCGTTCCGGTGATGTTCCTCGCCGAACAGGGCGTGCCGAACCTGTGGCTGGTGCTCGCCACCTGCTTCGGCGGCTACCTGTCGGCGGGCGGCGCCAACGCGCTGAACATGTACATCGACCGCGACATCGACGCCCTGATGGACCGCACCTCCCAGCGCCCGCTGGTCACCGGTGTACTCACGCCGCGTGAGGGCCTCGTCTTCGGCCTCAGCCTCGCCGTGATCTCCACGCTCTGGTTCGGCCTGCTGGTCAACTGGCTCTCCGCCGCGCTCTCGCTCGGGGCGCTCCTCTTCTACGTGGTCGTCTACACGATGATCCTGAAGCGGCGCACCGCGCAGAACATCGTCTGGGGCGGCATCGCCGGCTGCCTGCCGGTGCTCATCGGCTGGTCGGCCGTGACGAACTCGATGTCGTGGGCCGCGATCATCCTCTTCCTCGTCATCTTCTTCTGGACGCCGCCGCACTACTGGCCGCTCTCGATGAAGGTCAAGGACGACTACGCCCGCGCCGGCGTGCCGATGCTCCCCGTCCTCGCCTCCAACAAGGTCGTGGCCAAGCAGATCGTCGCCTACAGCTGGGTGATGGTCGCCGTCTCCCTGCTGCTGACCCCGCTCGGCTACACCGGCTGGTTCTACACGGCCGTGGCGCTGATCACCGGCGGCTGGTGGCTGTGGGAGGCCCACGGGCTGCTCAACCGCGCGAAGGCGGGCGCGACCGGCGCGAAGCTCAAGGAGATGCGCCTCTTCCACTGGTCCATCACCTACGTCTCGCTGCTCTTCGTGGCGGTCGCGGTGGACCCCTTCCTCCGCTAGTTCCTCCAGCGGGCGCGAAGCGCTCAGATGATTCGCTCGGCCGACGGCCGGGTCACGTGGGATAGACCACGTGGCCCGGCCGTCGCCAGTCGATCTACCCCTCGGTAGCATCCTTGACATGGCAGAAACGAAGCAGGAAGAGCGCAGGGCGGCCAGGCTCGCGAAGCAGATCCGGGCGTTCTCCGCGGAGCACGGCGGCGCCGAGGGCCAGCTCGCCCACATCGGCCAGGCGGGCACCCGGATCGTGCTCGTCGGCACGGACGGCGGCTGGGGCGACCTGGTGGCCCCCACGTACCCGATCGCGCAGCAGGCCGCCGAGAAGGCCGGTCTGACGCTCCACGACGAGTTCGACGGCGAGTTCGCCGCGAAGGTCGTCACCGGCCCGTACGAGTGGAGCCGGATGGCCGGTATCCAGATCGGCGGCCCCTCCAACAGCTGAGGCAACAACCTCGCGCGGGGCTCACCCGTTAGGACGTGTGGAGACACGTCCACACAGGGAGCCCCCCGAGATGATCGACACGCCGAGCCTGGTGGACCAGTACTGCCACGGAGTGCTCCGTACGGAGCTCGGCCTCGGCACCTTCGAGACCCGCCTCGGCGCGCACCTCGGCGACCGGGGCGACGCTCCGCCCGGCCTGCCCGCCGCCGGGACGACCTTCTTCGACACCCAGACCGGATTCGCGGTACGGCGCTGGTGTCCGCCGCTCCTCGGCCTCGAACCGCACTGCCCGCCGGCCCGCTACCTCGCCCGCCGTCGCGAACTCGGCGTCGTCGAGGCCGGCCGCCGGCTCCTGAGGGCCTCCGGGATCTCCACCTACCTGGTGGACACGGGGCTCCCCGGCGATCTGACCGGGCCCGCCGAGATCGCCGCCGCGGGCGACGCCGAGGCCCACGAGATCGTCCGCCTCGAACCCCTCGCCGAACAGGTCGCCGACACCTCGGGGACCGTCGAGGCGTTCCTCGCCAACCTCGCCGAGGCCGTCCACGGGGCCGCCGCGAACGCCGTCGCCTTCACCTCGGTGGAGGGCGTACGCCGAGGGCTCGCGACGGCGCCCGAGCCACCGGGACCGGGGGAGGTGCGCGGGGCGGCGGGGCGCTGGCTGGCCGGACGCCCGGCGGGCGGGCGGCTCACCGACCCCGTCCTGCTGCGGCATCTCCTCTGGATCGCCGTCACCGCGGGGCGCCCGCTCCAGCTGCACACGGGGGCCCGCGACCCGGCCGTCCTCGGCGGCTTCGCCGCCGCCACGACGGGGCTCGGCGCCGACCTCGTCCTGCTGCACGCCTACCCGCACCACCGCGCGGCGGCGCACCTGACGGTCGCCCACCCGCACGTGTACGCGGACCTCGGCCCCGTCCTCGCCCACACCGGGGCCCGGGCGGCGGCCGTCCTCGCCGAGGTCCTGGAACGGGCGCCGTTCGGCAAGCTGCTGTTCTCCAGCGGCGCCCAGGGGCTGCCCGAGCTCCACGTGGTCGCCGCCGGCGCCTTCCGCTCGGCGCTCACGCGGGTGCTCGGCGAGTGGGTGTCGGAGGGCGCCTGGTCCCACGCGGACGCCCAGCGCGTCGCCACGATGCTCGCGGCGGGCAACGCCCGGCGGGTCTACCGACTGGCCTGAGGCCCGTCGGTGGACCCCGGACCGGTGGATCAGACGGTCGCCGTGAGCTCCGGGTCGGCCTGGGCCGGGATCTCCGCCGTCGCCACCGGGCGCTCGCGCAGGCTCAGGGCCAGCCGCAGCACCGCGATCCACATCAGCGAGGAGCCGAGCATGTGGACGGCGACCAGGACCTCGGGGACCCCGGTGAAGTACTGGACGTAGCCGATCCCGCCCTGCGCGAGCAGCACGATCAGGAGGTCACGGGCCCGGGCCCGGGTGTCGTCCGGGGCGTCCACCACGCGCAGCACCAGCCACATGGCGAGCGCGAGCGCGCAGACGACCCAGGCGGCGATGGCGTGGAGGTGGGCGGCGTTCGTCCAGTCCCACGGCATGCGCGGGACCTCGCTGCTGTCACCGGCGTGCTTGCCGGCGCCGGTCACCGTCGTACCGAGCACGATGAGCAGACCCGAGGCGATCGTGATCGCCCACGACAGCTTGCGGACCGGGCGCGGCGCGCGCGGCCGGGGGGCGGTGTCGCCCTCGCCGGTCCGGTGCCAGGTGATGACCGCGACCGTGAGCAGGGCGTTCGCGGCCAGGAAGTGGCCGGCGACCGTCCACGGGTTGAGGCCCATCCACACCGTGATGCCGCCGATGACGGCGTTGCTCATCACGATCCAGAACTGCGCCCACGCCCAGCGGGTGAGGTTCCGGCGCCACGGCTTGGTCGACCGGGCGGCGATGATCGCCCACCCGACGGCCGCCGACAGGACGTACGTCAGCATCCGGTTGCCGAACTCGATCATGCCGCGGTAGCCCTGCTCCGGCGTCACGATGAGGCTGTCGTCCGTGCACTTCGGCCACGTGTCGCAGCCGAGACCGGAACCGGTCAGCCGGACCGCGCCACCCGTGACGATGATGAACACGCTCATCACGACGGCGGAGAGCGCGGCGCGCCGGAGAGTCCGGGGGGACGGGGTCCAGCGCTGGGCGATGAAGGCGAGGGGGGTCAGCACGGGCCCCATCGTAGGGCGGGGCTTGTGCACGCTTTCACGAGGGGGGTGGCTTGTCGGGATGCGTCACCCTCTGAGTCTTATCGACTACAGCGTTCAGCCGTTGATGCGCTGGGTTTGCGCTGACCGAACCCGCGGTGACGCCTCGAATGAATGTTCTTGTGTCGGATCGTGGGGCGATGGTCGTACGTTGAGCGTCGTGCAGCTTCGGTACTCGTTTCGCGTGTACCCGAACGGTTCGCAGCGTGCGGCGTTGGCGAGGGCGTTCGGGTGTGCGCGGGTGGTCTACAACGACGCGCTCCGCGCTCGCGAGATCGCCCTCGCTGAGGGGCTGCCGTTCCCGAAGACCGGGGATCTGTCCAAGGCCTTGATCACCGAGGCGAAGAGGACCGCCGAGCGTGCCTGGCTGGCCGAGGTTTCGGCTGTGGTGCTTCAGCAGTCGTTGCGGGATCTGGACACCGCGTACCGGAACTTCTTCGACGGTCTGAAGGGCAAACGTCCGCGGATGGGCGCGCCCCGGTTCAAGTCGAAGCGGGACGGTCGGCAGGCGGTCCGGTTCACCGCGAACGCGCGATGGAAGATCACTCCGGGTGGCGACCTGTCGCTGCCGAAGATCGGGGACGTGAGGGTGAAGTGGTCCCGCGCCCTGCCGTCCGTGCCGGCGACGGTGACCGTGATCAAGGACGCGGCCGGCCGGTACTTCGCGTCGTTCGTGGTGGAGACCGATCCGGCCGTGCTGCCCGAGGTGGAACCGGTCGTCGGCATCGACCTGGGCCTCGGGCACTTCGCAGTGCTCTCCGACGGCACGAAGATCGATGCCCCGCGCTTCCTGCGCCGGGCGGAGAAGAAGCTCAAGAAGGCCCAGCGGAATCTGAGCCGTAAGGCCAAGGGCAGCAACAACCGGGACAAGGCCCGCGTCAAGGTCGCCCGTGCGCACGCGCGGGTGGCCGACGCGCGGCGCGAGTTCCACCATCAGCTCTCCACGAAGGTCATCCGCGAGAACCAAGCGGTGGCCGTGGAGAACCTGGCGGTGAAAGGGCTCGCCCGTACGCGCCTGGCCAAGTCCGTCCACGATGCCGGCTGGACGTCGTTCGTCGCGATGCTGGAGTACAAGGCCGCCCTGTACGGCCGGACCTTCCTCCGCATCGGACGATTCGAGCCCACCAGCCAAGTCTGCTGCGTATGCGGGACCAAGGACGGCCCCAAACCCCTGCACATCCGCCTGTGGGAGTGCCAGGGCTGCGGGACCGTCCTCGACCGTGACATCAACGCGGCCGTCAACATCGCCAAGGCCGCCGGACTGGCGGTGTCAGCCTGTCGAGCACAGGTAAGCCGGGGACTCGTCCCCGCACAGCGCGAAGAAGCAGGAACCCGCCCGACACCTTGGCCCTCGACGGCACGGTAAGCGGGGATCGCCGCCTCTCAAGGCGGCGAGGAGGTCAATCCCAGCGGAAGAACTTCGCCGCCGCGCCGAGGCCGAGGACCGCCCAGATCGTCAGGATCAGCGCGTTGCCCCAGGGCATCGACGCACCGTTCTGGAGGACGTCCCGGAGGCCGTCGGAGAGGGCGGAGATCGGGAGGAGTTCCAGGAGGGAGCGGGCCGGTTCGGGGAACTTGTCCAGGGGCACGATGACGCCGCCGCCCACCAGGAGCAGCAGGAAGACCAGGTTGGCGGCGGCCAGGGTGGCCTCCGCCTTGAGGGTGCCCGCCATCAGGAGGCCGAGGCCGGAGAAGGCGGCCGTGCCGAGGATCAGGAGGAGGGCGACGGAGGCGGGGTTGCCGTTCGGGGACCAGCCGAGGGCCAGGGCGATCGCCGTGAGGAGCGCGACCTGGAGCACCTCGGTGACGAGGACGGCGAGCGTCTTGGCGGTCATGAGCGCCCAGCGGGGGAGCGGTGAGGCGCCGAGTCGCTTGAGCACCCCGTAGCGCCGCTCGAAACCGGTCGCGATGGCCTGGCCGGTGAAGGCGGTGGAGAGGACGGCGAGGGCGAGGACGCCGGGGGCGAGGAAGTCGACGGCCTTGTCGGCTCCCGTGTCGACGATGTCGACCGTGGAGAACAGGACGAGGAGGAGGGAGGGGATGATCACCGTCAGGAGGAGCTGCTCGCCGTTGCGCAGCAGCATCCGGGTCTCCAGGGCCGTCTGCGCCGCGATCATCCGGCCTACGGGGGCCGCGCCCGGCTTGGGGGAGTAGGTGCCCGTGCTCATGACCGCAGTTCCTTGCCCGTGAGTTCCAGGAAGACGTCTTCCAGGGTGTGGCGTTCGACGGAGATGCCCTCGGGCATGACGCCGTGCTGGGCGCACCAGGTGGTGACCGTGGCGAGCAACTGGGGGTCGATGCCGCCGGTGATCCGGTACGTGCCCGGGAGGGGTTCCGCGGCGGCCGTGCCGTCCGGGAGCGCCTTGAGCAGGGAGCCGAGGTCGAGCCCGGGGCGTCCGGTGAAGCGCAGGGTGTTCTCGGCGCCGCCGCGGCAGAGCTGTTCGGGGCTGCCCTGGGCGGCGACCCGGCCGGCGTCGACGATGGCGACGTCGTCGGCGAGCTCCTCGGCCTCCTGCATGAAGTGGGTGGTGAGGACGACGGTCACGCCGTCGGCGCGCAGCTCGCGGACGAGGTCCCAGGTGGCGCGGCGGGCCTGCGGGTCGAGTCCGGCGGTGGGCTCGTCGAGGAAGACGAGCTCGGGGCGGCCGACGACGGCCATGGCGAGCGCGAGGCGCTGCTGCTGGCCGCCGGAGAGCCGGCGGTAGCTGGTGCGGCCGCAGGAGCCGAGGCCGAGGCGCTCGATCAGGGCGTCCACGTCGAGGGGGTGGGCGTGCAGCTTCGCCATGTGGCGGAGCATCTCGTCGGCGCGGGCGCCGGAGTAGACGCCGCCGGACTGGAGCATCACGCCGATCCGGGGGCGCAGGGCGGCCGCGTCGGCGATCGGGTCGAGGCCGAGGACGCGGACGGTGCCGCCGTCGGGTCTGCGGTAGCCCTCGCAGGTCTCGATGGTGGTGGTCTTGCCGGCCCCGTTGGGGCCGAGGACGGCGGTGACGGTGTGTGCCCGCACGTCGAGGTCGAGGCCGTCGACGGCGGTCTTGCTTTCGTACCGCTTGACGAGGCCGTGTACGCGGACGGCGCTGTCGACGGACTCATTTCCCATGGGCGGAAGTCTAGAGAGGGGGCGAAGGTCCTTCCGGCGCGGGGCCCGGGTCCCTTGAATCGGGACTTTTACGTGCGGTTCACCCGGGTGGGCGGGCATAGCGTCGGCGGTGTGATCAGCGTGGCGGAGAACCTGCGGGAGACGGCCGGACAGGCCGAGCACAAGGCGCACGACCTGGCCCGGCCCGGCCGCTACGCGGTCTCGGCGATGCTGGCCGGGGCGTACATCGGGATCGGCGAGGTGCTGCTGCTCGTGGCGGTCTCGCCGTTCGTGGCCGAGCACTCGGCGGCGGCGAGGCTGCTTGAGGGGGCGGTGTTCCCGGTCGCGCTGACGATCGTGATGTTCGCCGGGGCGCAGCTGTTCACCAGCAACGTGATGGTGATGCTGGTGGGTGCCCTGTCCGGGCGTACGGGGGTGAAGGACCTGGTGGGGAGCTGGGTGCTCTCGCTCGGCGGGAACCTGGCGGGGGCCTTCGCCTTCGGGGCGATGGTGCACGCCTCGGGGGTGCTCTCGGCGCCCTCGGCGAAGGCGATGCTGGCGGAGCTGGTGGCCGGGAAGCAGGCGCTGGACGGCGGTCAGCTGTTCTGGCGGGCGGTGCTCTGCAACATGCTGGTCTGTCTCGGCGTGTGGATGTTCTCGCGGGCCCGGGGCGACGCGGCGAAGGTCTTCGTGCTGTGGCTGCCGGTGCTGGTCTTCGTCGCGGTGGGCTTCGAGCACTGCGTGGCGAACATGGCTCTTTTCTCGCTGGCGATCCTCGACGGGACGGCCGGTTTCGGTGATCTCGGGCGCAGTCTGCTCTTCACCGTGCCGGGCAACATCGTGGGCGGCGGAGCGCTTGTGGCCTGCACGTATTGGTTCACCGGACGGCCGGACGCCGACGTGGTGCGGGCCCGTGATTCGTCCTACGAATGATCATTTCCGCAGGTCAGGTAAGCCTTACCTGAGTGACGCACCGCACCGCCGCCGCCGTGGACGCGGCTTGTCAGTCCTCGATTAATTACGCAACAATGGCGTTGTGAAAAACGTTGGCGCGGCTCCCGTGGAGGAACTCGCGACCCGTGAGCGCTCGACGCGCAACCGGGTCGCGCGGTCGATCCTGGACCACGGTCCCTCGACCGTCGCCGATCTGGCCGAGCGACTGCGCCTCACCCAGGCCGCCGTCCGCCGCCACCTCGACTCGCTGGTCGCGGACAACGTCGTCGAGGCCCGCGAGAAGCGCGTCTACGGCGCCCGCGCCCGAGGCCGCCCCGCGAAGATCTTCGCGCTCACCGACTGCGGCCGGGACGAGTTCGACCAGTCGTACGACTCCCTGGCCGTCGAGGCGCTCCGCTGGATCGAGCGCAACGCCGGCGGGGAAGCGGCCGTCGCCGCCTTCGCCCGCGACCGGATCGAGGCCCAGGGCGACACGTACAGGGAAGCCGTCGAGACGGCCGACCCCGCCCGGCGGACCGAGGCACTTGCCAAGGCCCTGACAGCGGACGGGTACGCTGCCACTGCGCGGAACGCGCCGGTCGGCGAGCAGCTCTGCCAGCACCACTGCCCGGTCGCCCACGTCGCCGAGCAGTATCCGCAGCTGTGCGAGGCGGAGACGGAGTTCTTCTCCCGCCTCCTGGGAACGCACGTCCAGCGTCTGGCCACCATCGCGCATGGTGACGGCGTCTGCACGACGTTCATCCCGCACAGCGCCCCACAGACCAGTTCATCAGCATCCGTCAGCACGGCCGGGAGGAACCCCGCATGACCACCGAGATCAGCCACCCCGAGCTTGAGGGCCTGGGTCGGTACGAGTACGGCTGGGCCGACTCCGACACGGCCGGTGCCACGGCCAAGCGCGGTCTGAACGAGGACGTCGTCCGCGACATCTCCTCGAAGAAGAACGAGCCCGAGTGGATGCTGAAGCTGCGTCTCAAGGGTCTGCGGCTCTTCGGCAAGAAGCCCATGCCCACCTGGGGCTCCGACCTCTCCGGCATCGACTTCGACAACATCAAGTACTTCGTGCGGTCCACCGAGAAGCAGGCCGAGTCCTGGGAGGACCTGCCGGAGGACATCAAGAACACGTACGACAAGCTCGGCATCCCGGAGGCGGAGAAGCAGCGCCTCGTCGCCGGTGTCGCCGCCCAGTACGAGTCCGAGGTCGTCTACCACCAGATCCGCGAGGACCTGGAGGAGCAGGGCGTCATCTTCGTCGACACCGACACCGCGCTGAAGGAGCACGAGGAACTCTTCAAGGAGTACTTCGGCACCGTCATCCCGGTCGGCGACAACAAGTTCGCCTCGCTGAACACGGCCGTGTGGTCCGGCGGCTCGTTCATCTACGTGCCGAAGGGCGTCCAGGTCGAGATCCCGCTCCAGGCCTACTTCCGTATCAACACGGAGAACATGGGCCAGTTCGAGCGGACGCTGATCATCGTCGACGAGGACGCCTACGTCCACTACGTCGAGGGCTGCACCGCCCCGATCTACTCCTCGGACTCGCTGCACAGCGCCGTCGTCGAGATCATCGTGAAGAAGGGCGGCCGCTGCCGCTACACGACCATCCAGAACTGGTCGAACAACGTCTACAACCTGGTGACCAAGCGCGCCGTCGCCTACGAGGGCGCCACCATGGAGTGGGTCGACGGCAACATCGGCTCCAAGGTCACCATGAAGTACCCGGCCGTCTACCTCATGGGCGAGCACGCCAAGGGCGAGACGCTGTCCATCGCCTTCGCGGGCGAGGGCCAGCACCAGGACGCCGGCGCCAAGATGGTGCACATGGCCCCGAACACCTCCTCGAACATCGTCTCCAAGTCGGTGGCGCGAGGCGGCGGCCGCACCTCCTACCGCGGTCTCATCGAGATCGGCGAGGGCGCCCCGGGCTCCAAGTCCAACGTGCTCTGCGACGCGCTGCTCGTCGACACGATCTCCCGCTCGGACACGTACCCCTACGTGGACGTGCGCGAGGACGACGTCTCCATGGGCCACGAGGCCACCGTCTCCAAGGTCTCCGAGGACCAGCTCTTCTACCTGATGAGCCGCGGCCTCACCGAGTTCGAGGCCATGGCGATGATCGTCCGCGGCTTCGTCGAGCCCATCGCCAAGGAGCTCCCGATGGAGTACGCCCTGGAGCTCAACCGGCTGATCGAGCTGCAGATGGAAGGCTCGGTCGGCTAAAGCCGCCCCGCAGCCCTTCGCCCCGCAGCGACCGACTTCGTACGTACGCAGGAAGAGAGCAAGACGACAGCCATGGCTGAGGCTCAGAACATCCCGGCGGGCTCCACCACCGCCGGCTCGATCGCGGTGGCCGCCGAGTCCACCGTCGCCACGCGCATGAGCGCGCCCCCGTCCTTCGACGTCGCGGACTTCCCCGTCCCGCACGGCCGTGAGGAGGAGTGGCGGTTCACGCCGCTGGCGCGACTGCGCGGCCTTCACGACGGCACCGCCGTCGCGTCCGGCGAGGGCGTCAAGGTCGAGATCGAGGCCCCCGAGGGCGTCACCGTGGAGACCGTCGGCCGCGAGGACGAGCGGCTCGGCAAGGCGGGCAAGCCCGTCGACCGCGTCGCCGCCCAGGCGTACTCCTCCTTCGAGAAGGCCTCGGTCGTCACCGTCGCCAAGGAGGCCGTCCTCACCGAGCCGATCCGCATCGCCGTGCGCGGCGAGGGCGGGGTCGCCTTCGGCCACCAGGTGATCGAGCTCGGCGCCTTCGCCGAGGCCGTCGTGGTCATCGACCACACCGGTGACGCGGTGCTCGCCGCCAACGTCGACTACGTCCTCGGTGACGGCGCCAAGCTGACCGTCGTCTCCGTCCAGGACTGGGACGAGAAGGCCGTCCACGTCGCCCAGCACAACGCGCTGGTCGGCCGCGACGCCTCCTTCAAGTCGGTGATCGTCACCTTCGGCGGCGATGTCGTCCGCATCCACCCCCGCGTGTCGTACGCGGCCCCCGGCGGCGAGGCCGAGCTCTTCGGCCTGTACTTCACCGACGCCGGCCAGCACCAGGAGCACCGCCTCCTGGTCGACCACAACACCCCGCACTGCAAGTCCAACGTGGCCTACAAGGGCGCGCTGCAGGGCCAGGACGCGCACGCCGTCTGGATCGGCGACGTGCTCATCCAGGCCGCCGCCGAGGGCACCGACACGTACGAGCTCAACCGGAACCTGGTCCTCACGGACGGCGCCCGGGTCGACTCCGTGCCGAACCTGGAGATCGAGACCGGCGAGATCGCCGGTGCCGGTCACGCCTCGGCCACCGGCCGCTTCGACGACGAGCAGCTCTTCTACCTGATGTCCCGCGGCATCTCGCAGGCCGAGGCCCGCCGCCTCGTCGTCCGCGGCTTCTTCGCGGAGCTGGTCCAGCAGATCGGTCTGCCGGACGTCCAGGAGCGCCTCCTCGCCAAGATCGAGGCCGAGCTGGAGGCCTCCGTCTGATGGCCTTCGTCCGAGTCTGCGCACTGAGCGAGCTGGAGGCCGACACCCCGAAGCGGGTCGAGGTCGACGGCACGCCGGTGTCGGTCGTGCACACCGAGGGCGAGGTGTTCGCGATCAACGACATCTGCTCGCACGCGAACGTCTCCCTCTCGGAGGGCGAGGTCGAGGACTGCGCCATCGAGTGCTGGCTGCACGGGTCGAGCTTCGACCTCCGCACGGGCAAGCCCTCCGGCCTTCCCGCGACGCGCCCCGTGCCCGTTTACCCCGTCAAGATCGAAGGGGACGATGTGCTCGTCTCCGTCACCCAGGAGTCCTGAGTCACCCATGGCAACGCTTGAAATCCGCAACCTGCACGTCTCCGTCGAGGCCGAGAACGGCCCCCGCGAGATCCTCAAGGGTGTCGACCTGACCATCAAGCAGGGCGAGACCCACGCCGTCATGGGCCCCAACGGCTCCGGCAAGTCGACCCTGGCGTACTCGCTCGCCGGCCACCCGAAGTACACGGTCACCGGCGGCACCGTCACCCTCGACGGCGAGGACGTCCTGGAGATGTCGGTCGACGAGCGCGCCCGCGCCGGCGTCTTCCTGGCCATGCAGTACCCGGTCGAGGTCCCCGGTGTCTCGGTCTCCAACTTCCTGCGCACCTCCGCCACCGCCATCCGCGGCGAGGCCCCCAAGCTGCGCACCTGGGTGAAGGAGGTCAAGTCCGCGATGGAGCAGCTCCAGATGGACCCGGCCTTCGCCGAGCGCAACGTCAACGAGGGCTTCTCCGGCGGTGAGAAGAAGCGCCACGAGATCCTCCAGCTGGAGCTCCTCAAGCCGAAGATCGCGATCCTCGACGAGACCGACTCGGGCCTCGACGTCGACGCGCTGCGCCAGGTCTCCGAGGGCGTCAACCGCGTCCGCGAGACCGGCGAGGTCGGCACCCTGCTGATCACGCACTACACGCGCATCCTGCGCTACATCAAGCCCGACTTCGTTCACGTCTTCTCCGAGGGCCGCATCGTCGAGTCCGGTGGCGCCGAGCTTGCCGACAAGCTGGAGAACGAGGGCTACGAGGCCTACAGCACGAAGGGTGGCGCATCCGCGTGACATCTGCCCATCAGGGGCTCTCCGGCCTCCTCGACACCGAGGCGATCCGCAAGGACTTCCCGCTCCTGGATCGCGTGGTCCACGACGGCAAGAAGATCGTGTACCTGGACTCCGCGGCGACCTCGCAGAAGCCGCGCCAGGTCCTCGACGCGCTGAACGAGTACTACGAGCAGCACAACGCCAACGTGCACCGTGGCGTGTACCTGGTCGCCGAGGAGGCGACGGCGCTGTACGAGGGCGCCCGCGACAAGGTCGCGGCGTTCATCAACGCGCCGAGCCGCGACGAGGTGATCTTCACCAAGAACGCCTCGGAGTCGCTCAACCTCGTGGCCAACATGCTGGGCTGGGCCGACGAGCCCTACCGCGTGGACCACGAGACCGAGATCGCCATCACGGAGATGGAGCACCACTCCAACATCGTGCCGTGGCAGCTGCTCTCGCAGCGCACGGGCGCGAAGCTGAAGTGGTTCGGCCTCACCGACGACGGCCGTCTCGACCTCTCGAACATCGAAGAGGTCATCACCGAGAAGACCAAGATCGTCTCGTTCACGCTGGTCTCGAACCTGCTGGGCACGATCAACCCGGTCGAGACGATCATCCGTCGCGCCCAGGAGGTCGGTGCGCTCGTCTGCATCGACGCCTCGCAGGCGGCTCCGCACATGGTCCTGGACGTGCAGGCGCTCCAGGCCGACTTCGTGGCCTTCACCGGCCACAAGATGTGCGGTCCGACGGGCATCGGCGTCCTGTGGGGACGGCAGGAGCTCCTGGAGGACCTCCCGCCCTTCCTCGGCGGCGGCGAGATGATCGAGACCGTGTCGATGCACTCCTCGACCTACGCTCCGGCCCCGCACAAGTTCGAGGCGGGTACGCCCCCGATCGCCCAGGCCGTCGGCCTCGGCGCGGCCGTGGACTACCTGTCGGCGATCGGCATGGAGAACATCGCGCGCCACGAGCACGCGATCACCGAGTACGCCGTCCGGCGCCTCCAGGAGGTCCCGGACCTGCGGATCATCGGCCCCACCACGGCCGAGGACCGCGGCGCGGCGATCTCCTTCACGCTCGGCGACATCCACCCGCACGACGTGGGTCAGGTGCTCGACGAGGAGGGCATCGCGGTCCGGGTCGGCCACCACTGCGCGCGGCCGGTCTGCCTGCGGTACGGAATTCCTGCGACCACGCGGGCGTCGTTCTATCTGTACTCCACCCCGGCCGAGGTCGACGCCCTCGTCGCGGGTCTGGAGCACGTACGGAACTTCTTCGGGTAGGGGTTGGGTCGTGAAGCTGGATTCGATGTACCAGGACGTCATCCTGGACCACTACAAGCACCCGCACGGGCGCGGTCTTCGGGACGGCGATGCCGAGGTGCACCACGTCAATCCGACGTGCGGCGACGAGATCACGCTCCGCGTGAAGTACGAGGGCTCGCGCATCGCGGACGTCTCGTACGAAGGTCAGGGCTGCTCGATCAGCCAGGCTTCGGCCTCGGTGCTGAACGAGCTGCTCGTCGGCAAGGAGCTGGCAGAGGCGCAGAAGATCCAGGGCACCTTCCTGGAGCTGATGCAGTCGAAGGGCCAGATCGAGCCCGACGACGCGATGGAGGAGATCCTGGAGGACGCGGTCGCGTTCGCGGGCGTCTCCAAGTACCCGGCCCGTGTGAAGTGCGCGCTGCTCAGCTGGATGGCGTGGAAGGACGCGACCGCCCAGGCGCTGGGTGACGCGGAGAGGAAGTCGGCATGACCGAGAACGCTGGGGCCACGATGAAGCCGGCCTCCGAGGAAGAAGTCCGCGAGGCGCTGTACGACGTCGTCGACCCCGAGCTGGGTATCGACGTGGTCAACCTCGGGCTGATCTACGGCATCCACATCGACGACTCGAACGTCGCGACGCTGGACATGACCCTGACGTCGGCGGCCTGCCCGCTGACCGATGTGATCGAGGACCAGGCGAAGTCCGCGACGGACGGCATCGTCAACGAGCTGAAGATCAACTGGGTCTGGATGCCGCCGTGGGGTCCGGACAAGATCACGGACGACGGCCGCGAGCAGCTGCGCGCGCTCGGCTTCAACGTCTGAGACACGGATGTGCGAGAACGGCCGTGCCCTTCGGGGCACGGCCGTTTCGCATGTCCGGACACCCGGCCGCGGGGATCCGGGAAGCCGTTAGTACAGGCCGGCGGAGCGGGCCAGGTCCGGGGCCAGGTTCTCCTTGCGGATGCGCAGGTCGACGTAGAGCAGGGCCGTCACCATCGGGGGAAAGACGGAGACGACCAGCTGGCTGACGATCTGTCCGGCGAGCAGGAACGCGATGACCACGGCGGAGGCGGCGATCATCGCGCTCGGGTCGTCGCCGGAGAAGTCGATGGCCGCCATCGGCGCCGACGCCACCAGCGAGAGGACCTGCTGGATGATCCAGCCGACGAAGCTGGTCGCCACCGCCACGAGCAGCAGGATGCCGAACGCGCGCCACCAGGTACCGCGGACGAGGGCCGAGGAGCGGCGCATCGAGGCGATCGCGCCCTGGCCCTCCATCACCGCGGCCGCCGGGGCCAGGCTGAACTTCACCCAGATCCAGAGCGCGAGCGGGGTGACGAGCAGCGCCAGGAGGAAGGCCAGGGCGGGCACGAGGATCCAGTTGCCGTCCGCGAGGCCGCTCGAGGTGTTCGAGGCCGCGAACAGGGCCAGGAGCATGCCGACGAAGCCCACGACGAGGAGCGCGAAGGGGATCACCAGGGCGAGGCTCGTCAGGAACACGGTGCCGAGGACGGCCGGCATCCGGGACCAGGCGCGGCGCCAGAGCGCGCGGAAGGTGACCGGGCGGCCGAGGACGGCTTCCTGGATCACGGCCGGGCAGGCCGCCGCCATCAGGGCGTTGGCGCAGAGGAGCGCGAGCAGGGCGGCGATCCAGACGCAGACGAAGGCGACGATCATCGGCCGGACGTCGTCCCACGCCGGTTCCTGACCCGTGGGCAGGTCGAACACGGCGTCGAAGAGGTCGCCCACGGCGGCGAACGCGATGCCGATCGCCGCGACGACGAACAGGAGCGTCGTGCCGTAGACGGCGGCGGTGAAACCGAGCAGCTGCTTCCAGTGGCGCCCGAAGGCGGAGAAGGTGCCGGAGAGGATCGCGCCGAGGGTGAGCGGTGCCAGGGGTATGACCCCGGGTCTCGGGGGCGGAGGCGGGTAGCCGTAGCCGTAAGGCGGCGCTGGGGGAAACGTCATGCCGGATACCGTAGCGGTCGCCGATGTGTACGCCCGTACGCATGATGTGTACTCTCGTACACATGGGTTACGGACTGCTGGCGGGCGCCATCGTGGCGGAAATCCTCGCCACCACCTCGATGAAGTACAGCGACGGCTTCTCCAAGCTCTGGCCCTCGCTGATCACCGGCGCGGGCTACCTGATCGCCTTCGCGCTCCTCGCGCAGGCCCTCAAGACCCTCCAGGTCGGCACCGCGTACGCCATCTGGTCCGGGGTCGGCACCGCCGCCGTCGCCACGATCGGCATCCTCTTCCTCGGCGAGACCCTCAGCCTCGCCAAGATCGCCGGGATCGTCCTCATCGTCGCCGGGGTCGCCGTCCTCCAGCTCGGCGGCGCGCACTGATGGCCCGCGCCCGCCGCCACGACCCCGAGCGGCGCGAGCGGATCGTCGGCGCGGCCCTCCGGGTCGTCGGGCGGTCCGGCATCGCCGGGCTGAGCCACCGCACGGTGGCGGCCGAGGCGGACGTGCCGCTCGGCTCCACCACGTACCACTTCGCCTCCCTCGACGAACTCCTCGTCGCCGCGCTCCGCCAGGCCAACGAGGGCTTCGGGCGGCAGCTCCGCGAAAGCCCCGCCCTGGCCGAGCCCGACGCCCCCCTCGCCGCCCCCCTCGCCCGGCTCCTCGGGGAGTGGATGGGCGGCGAACGCACCGGCGTGGAGCTGGAGTACGAGCTCTACCTCGCGGCCCTGCGCCGCCCCGCCCTGCGCCCGGTCGCCGCCGAATGGACCGAGGCCGTCGTCGCCACGCTCGCCGCCCGGACCGATCCCGCCACCGCGCGCGCCGTGGTCGCCCTCATGGACGGCATCTGCCTCCAGGTGCTGCTCACCGACGGCACGTACGACGAGGAACACGCGCGCGAGATGCTGGCGCGGGTCCTGAACGAAGCACCCAAGGCACCGGTCCGGGACTCGTCGGAACCGCCGACGCGCTCGACCGACACCTGAGACCGGTTGGCCCGCGCGGGGGCCCGACCGTTAGGTTTTCCGTCATGACCACTGCTCCTCGCACCACCGGCGCCGTCGCCGCCGGCCTCGCCACCATCGCCGGTGACGGCTCCGTTCTCGACACCTGGTTCCCCGCCCCCGAGCTGACCGACGCGCCCGGCCCCGCCGGCACCGAGCGGCTCACCCCCGAAGAGGCCGTGAACGCCCTCGGCGACGGGGCCGCCAAGGCCCTCGGCGTGGACGCCCGCCGCGGCGTCGAGGTGGTCGCCGTCCGTACCGTCATCTCCTCGCTCGACGACAAGCCGCTCGACGCGCACGACGCCTACCTGCGCCTGCACCTGCTCAGCCACCGGCTCGTCAAGCCGCACGGCCAGAGCCTGGACGGCGTCTTCGGCCTCCTCACCAACGTCGCCTGGACCTCGCTCGGCCCGGTCGCCGTGGACGACATCGAGAAGGTGCGGCTCAATGCCCGCGCCGAGGGCCTGCACCTCGCCGTGACCAGCATCGACAAGTTCCCGCGCATGACCGACTACGTCGTGCCCGCCGGGGTCCGCATCGCCGACGCCGACCGTGTGCGCCTCGGCGCCCACCTCGCCGCCGGTACCACCGTCATGCACGAGGGCTTCGTCAACTTCAACGCCGGCACCCTCGGCACCTCGATGGTCGAGGGCCGGATCTCCGCCGGCGTCGTCGTCGGCAACGGCTCCGACATCGGCGGCGGCGCCTCCACCATGGGCACCCTCTCCGGCGGCGGCAACGTCGTCATCTCGATCGGCGAGCGCTGCCTGATCGGTGCCGAGGCGGGCGTCGGCATCGCCCTCGGTGACGAGTGCGTCGTCGAGGCCGGCCTGTACGTCACGGCCGGCACCCGGGTCACCATGCCCGACGGCCAGGTCGTCAAGGCCCGTGAGCTCTCCGGCGGCTCGAACATCCTCTTCCGCCGCAACTCGGTCACCGGCGCCGTCGAGGCCCGCCCGAACAACGCGGTCTGGGGCGGACTGAACGAGATCCTCCACAGCCACAACTGATGTGGTGACTCTGCGTTAACAGGGCGCGCGCCCGGCAGGGCGCGGAGTCACTGGACGCAGACAAGGCGAGGAGTCGACATGAGGACGAAGCCCACGGTCGCCGGAGTGCTCACGGCGGTGGCGGTGCTGCTGCCGGCCGGCACGGCCCAGGCGGACGAGACGCACACGCACAACGGCCCGACCGTCACGAACGGCCCCAGTCTCTCGCTCCACACCGGGCAGATCGACGACCCGCTGGAGGACGTCCTGGAGCACGCCGCGATCCTCGGCCGGACCTACACGACCGACTCCGCCTGAGCTCCTCGCAGCAGCGCTTCGAGCGCACCCCGCAGCCCGTCGACCGTCTCCCGGTCGGCGGGCTGCAGCGGTTCCCGCACCGGTCCGCCGAGCAGCGCCTTGGCGGTCACCGTGCCGGGCAGCCCCGAGGCCATCATCAGCTCGGCGAGCGGCAGCGTCAGGGCGTTGAGGCGGGCGGCCTCGGCGGTGTCCCCGGCGTCGAAGGCGTCGAGGACCGCGCGCAGCTGACGGGGGGCCACGTTCGCCACCGTACTGACGTAGCCGGCGCCGCCGACCGCGTACAGCGGGAGGTTCAGCTCCTCGCAGCCCGAGTAGTACGCCAGCCCGGTCTCCGCGATCAGCCGGGCCGCGGCCAGGAAGTCGTACGAGCAGTCCTTCACCGCGACGATCCGCGGGTGCTCGGCGAGCCGCCGCATCGTCGCCGGTTCGACGCGCGTGCCGGTGCGGCCGGGGATGTCGTAGACCATCACCGGCAGCTCCGTCGCGTCCGCGACCTTCAGGAAGTGCGCCTCGACGGCCGCCTGCGGAGGGCGGCTGTAGTACGGGGTGACGACGAGCAGTCCGTCGGCGCCCGCCTTCTCGGCCTGGCGGGCCAGCTCCGCGGTGTGCCGGGTGTCGGCGGTGCCGATGCCCGTGAGGACCGACGGGACCGGGCCGATCGCCGCCCGGACGGCGGAGACGAGCGCGGCCTTCTCGGCGTCGGTGGTGGTCGGCGACTCGCCGGTGGTGCCGTTGAGGACCAGGCCGTCGCAGCCCTCCGCGACGAGACGGGCGGCCAGCTCGCCCGCCCGGTCGAGGTCGAGCGTGCCGGCGGGGGAGAAGGGCGTGACCATCGCGCAGAGCGCGCGGCCGAAAGGACGTTCAGTGCTCATCAGGGAAGTCTGTGCGCAACGGACGGTGAAGGTCCACTTAGATCTGCTTGGTTCGAGCGATAAGCGCTACTGAAGGGTGGTGCCGGTCTGACATGATCGGCGGGCGCGACAGGGGGACATGGAGAACACCACAGCATGAGCTCACACCGCACGACCGAAGAGCGCGTCGCGCTCGTCACCGGCTCGTCCTCGGGGATCGGGGCCGCCGTCGCCCGCCGCCTCGCCGAGGCCGGCATCCGGGTCGTCGTCAACTCCGCCCGGTCCGTCGAGGCCGGGGAACGCCTCGCCGCCGAACTGCCCGGCGCCGTCTACCTCCGGGCGGACGTCTCCGACGAGACCCAGGCCAAGGAGCTCGTCGAGCGGACCGTGGAGCGCCTCGGCCGCCTCGACCTCCTCGTCAACTGCGCGGGCACCACCCGCTTCATCCCGCACGACGACCTCGAAGCCGCCTCGCCCGACGTGTGGCGGCACCTCTACGACGTCAACGTCATCGGCGTCTGGCAGACCGTCACCGCCGCCGTCCCGCACCTGCGGAAGACCCGCGGCAGCGTCGTGACGATCTCCTCCCAGGCCGGCGTCCGGCCGGGCGGCAGCTCCATCCCGTACGCGGTCTCCAAGGCCGCCGTCAACCACATGACGAAGCTCCTCGCCAAGGCCCTCGGCCCCGACGTCCGGGTCAACGCGGTCGCGCCCGGCCTCATCGACACCCCTTGGTTCGACGGGGTCGACGGCGCGGACGAGGCCAAGGAGCACGTCGCGGGCGTCGTCCCGCTGCGCCGCGTCGGCCGCCCCGAGGACATCGCGCAGGCCGTCTTCGACCTGGCCCACGCCTCGTACATCACGGGCGAGGTGCTCCTCGTGGACGGCGGCGGGCACCTGCTCGGCTAGTCGGGCTCCGCGCGGTCGACGTCAGAAGCGCAGCTTGAACCCGTCGTGGCTGCGCGCGAAACCCAGCGAGGCGTAGAAGCGGTGGGCCTCCGTCCGCCGCTTGTCGCTGGTCAGCTGGACGAGCGCGCAGCCGCGTGCGCGGGCCCGCGCCACGGCCCCCTCCATCAGCCCCCGCCCGAGACCGCCGCCCCGCCGGTCGGCCCTGATCCGTACCGCCTCGATCAGGGCCCGCTCGGCGCCGCCCTTGCCGAGCCCGGGGATGTACGTGATCTGGAGGCAGCCCACGACGAGTTCGCCGTCCACGAGGACCAGCATCTCGTTGCGCGCATCGGCCTCGATGTCGGCGAAGGCCCGCTCGTACGCCTCGGTGACGACGACCGAGGCGGGGTCCACGACCGTGTCCTCGTCGGCCAGGAGCGCGAGGACGGCGGGAAGTTCGGCACGGGTCGCGGGGCGCAGGGTCAGGTCGCGAAGAATCATGGCGCGAAGTCTCGCACGGGAACGGGGGTTGACCTCAACCAAGGTTGAGGGACGACGGTGGAGTCATCCGAGGAACCCCCGAGGAACAGGAGACCCCCATGAACGCCGTCGCCCACCCCGATGCCCGCCCCGACCTCCACCGCCCCGGAGTCGGCGCCGTCCTCGTCAGCACCTGGCGGGTCGGCACCCCCGAGCGCCAGCGCGCGGCCGTCGACGCCATCCGCAGGACCTGGGAGAGCAGGGAATGGCCCGACCTCGGGCTGCTCTCGTACAGCGTCTACGCCGGGACCGACGGGGACACGCTGCTGCACTACTCGCAGTGGACCGCCGAGCAGGCCTACGAGGACTTCCTCCGCACCTACCGCGACGACCGGAACGCCGAGATCGACGCCGCCGTGCCCGGCATCGAGCGGGTGGAGCTCCGCCGTTACGCGCCGATCCACCGCTCCGCCGTCCGCGACGGGTCGGGCACGGGGCAGCTGCCCGGGATCGTCGTGGTCGTCGAGGCCGACTTCGGAGGGCCCGAGGCGGGGAGCCGGGAGGACTGGGTGGACACCGTGTTCACCGCCATGGACGAGGACACGACGATGCGGCCGGGGTCCGGCGGAACCAGCGTCCAGTTCCATCTGTCCACCGACGGCGGCCGGGTCCTGAACTACGCCGAGTGGGAGAGCGAGCGGGCCCATGTGGAGTGGCTGGCGGACGACGCCCGGCTGGGCGAGGCCTGGACGCGGGTGCGCCACTACCCGGCGCTCGTGGGCGGCCGGGTGAAGCGGTACACGCCCGCGCTCAGCCTGAGCGCGGGCGTGTGACACGGCCGGACGGCCCGGAGCGGCTCGTCGCCGCCCCCGGGCCGCCCCGGGTGACTACGGGCGGAAGCGGACGACCTGCGGGTCGTGGTCGCTGTCCTGGTCGGCGAACTCCGCGTTGATGTGGACGCTGTCGTACACGAAGTGGTGCACGCCCGGGCTCGTCAGGATCTGGTCGAGGACCTGGCTGTTGCCCTGGTACACGTACGAGTACCGCTCGGAGCGCGGCAGCGACTTCACGGCCGGGTACAGCGCGCCGCCGTCCGTCAGCGCCTGCGTCGTGCCGGAGAACTCGAAGTCGTTGATGTCGCCGACGACGAGGACGTCCGCCTGCTTCTCCAGGGCGACGATGTCCTTCACGAAGGCGTTGACGGCCTGCGCCTGGAGCAGTCGCTTCGCCTCGGAGGAACGGTTCGGCGGCTGGTGGTGCGAGACGATGGACTCGTCCCCGCCCTTCGAACCGAAGTGGTTGGCGATCACGAAGACCGTGCGGCCACGGAAGACGAACTCGCCCGCGAGCGGCTTCCGGCTGCTCTCCCAGGCGGTGTTCGCCGGGTCGATGCGGCCGGGGGAGAGGGTCAGCGCGGCGCGGCCCTTCTCGCCCGTCACGGCGGTGCCGGTGACGGCGTCGCCGCCCGCGCGGTCCGTGAAGGAGACCCGCGCGGGGTTGAAGAGGAAGACCTGGCGGATGTTGCCGCCGGGCTCGCCGCCGTCCTTGTTGTTCTGCGGGTCGACGGAGCGCCACTCGTACGCGGGGCCGCCGGCCGCGACGATCGCGTCCGTGAACTTCTTGACCGTCTGGTCGGCGGCGACCGTACCGTCGTTCTTGGCGCCGTTGTTGTCCTGGATCTCCTCCAGGGCGAGGATGTCGGGCGACGCGAGGTTGTCGACGACCGCCTTCGCGAGGGCGTCGAACTTCTCCTGCGGGTCGCTCGGGTCGAGGTTCTCGACGTTGTACGTCGCCACGGCCAGCTCGTTCTTGTGCTGCTTGTCCGTGGTCTCGCGCTCCAGGCCGCGGTCCTCGACCGTGCCGAGGGTCCGCGCGGTCAGCGTGTAGCCGCCGAACTGGTTGAAGTCGAGCGGGCCCTCGGTCGTGCCCGTCAGCCGGTCGCCCACGTTCGCCTTCGGGAAGGGCTGCTGGGCGAGCGGGGTCAGCGACTGGATCTGGAGCCGGCCGGTGTTCTGGGACTCGTACGAGCCGTAGACCGTGCCGCCGCGCCAGTTGCGGTTCTCGAACGGCTTCACCGTCACCCACAGCTCCGCGTACGGGTCGGTGGCGCCGACCACCCGCGAGGAGCCGATCCGGACGTTGGTGCCCTCCAGGGACTCGTAGTAGTCCAGGGCGTACGTCTCCGGGTCCAGCGGCAGACCGTTGATCGAGCCGGCGGCGGCCGGGTCGCCCTTCGGGGCGTACGCGTCGGGGACGGACCAAGCGGAGATCGTCACCGGGGCCGGGACCGGGTTGCCCTGCGAGACCACCGTGACGACCGGCTTGGAGAGCTGCGTCAGCGACTGGTTGCCGGAGGTCAGGCCGCCCGGGACGTACTCGGTGACCGTGCCGTTCAGGCTGACCGCGTCGCCGACGGCGACGGTCGGGACCGAGCTGGTGAAGACGAACAGGCCCTCGCTGGTGGCCGGGTCGGCGTCGGCCTCGGGGTCCTGGATCCAGAAGCCGCGCGAGCCGTACGTGCGGACGCCCGTGACGATGCCCGTGACACCGGTGACCTGCTTGCCCACGAGGGGGGAGACGCGGGTGGTGCCCTGGATGTCGTGGATGCGGACGCCGGCGGCGCTGTCCTCGGTGGCGGCGCTCGCCGAACCGGCGAGGAGGCCGGCGGCGAGAGCGGCGGCGACGACGGCCGAGATGGAGGCGTATCTCGGTATGGAGGAAGGCATCAGGGCTCCGGAGGGTGCTTGGAGGAACGGCAGATGAATCTACGCGCGTCAATCTCTTGTGAGAGTGGGGAACTTGTCAAGAGTCGACGGGTGTACGAAGGCTGACGGATCCGTGAACCGGCGGACGCCCTCCCGGATGCGTCTACGCTGAGTACCGCTCTTTCCCCGCAGTCCCCCACCCCCGTCCCACCCGTACGCGTCGAGGAGACACCCCACATGTCAGCGGAGCAGCCCACCCTTCCCCCCGTTCGGCTTCCCGCGGACGCGGAGCTGGCGCGGGACGCCCTGGCCGCGCCCCTCCTCGCCCGCGCCGTGCGGCTCGCCCGCTGGGCCGGGCCCGAGACGCGGGTCGGCGCGGGCGGCGAGCTCGTCGACGCGCAACTCCCGGACGCCGTCGAGGTCCTGGGCCTCACCGTCGACGCCGACGGCACGGACGGGGCCGGCGGCGGCTCCTTCGCGGACACCGAGGCCTTCGAGGAGGCCGTCGAGGAGGCCGAGATCCTGGCGGCCGACGCCTGGCGGCTCGCCGTCGACACCGGCCTCGTGACCGTCGAGGACGGCGCGGACGACGAGACTCCTGGCGGGGCGGGGCCCGGCGAGAACCTGGCGCTGATCACCGGCGGTTCGCCGCAGGACGTCCTCGCGATCTGGCTGGACGGCTTCGACGCCGTCTTCGCGGACGCCGTCGTGCCCGTCCTCGACGACCTGGAGACCCTCGTCGGCGAGGACGGCGAGATCGACCTGGAGTCGCTGGACTGGGACCCCGAGATGGAGGGCGAGTTCCTGGAGGGCGTGCTCGGCAACCTCTACCTGCTGACCGTCAGCGAGGGCGGACCCGGCGACGGGCCCGTACCGCTGCCCGCGCTCGCCGCGTCGATGGTCGTCCCCGACGACATGGGCGAACCGACCGACGACGTGCTGGAGCAGGTCTCGGACGCGATGATGCGGCTCGACGAGCAGTTCCGCCTCCTGGAGGCGATCGGGCTCGTCGAGTACCAGCCCGTCGACGAGGCCCTGATGGCCGAGGAGGGTGAGGAGCCCGCCGCGCCGGTCGACGACGAGGACGTCTCGCGGTACGGCATGGTCCGGCTCACCACGCTCGGGCTCTACGGCGTCCGGGCCCGGATGCTCGACGCCGGTGTCGACGCGCCCGCCGTGGGCGACCTCGCCGACAAGGGCGCCGACGCGCTCCTCGGCGGGATCGCCGGCTACCCGGAGGCCGCCGCGCGCGCCGAGACCACCGCGTGGCTCTCCGGCCGCGACGTGGTGACCGCGGCGCGGGAGCTGCTGCACGCGGCCCGGGGCGCGGACGCGGGCTCGCCGCTCCGCCGCCTCCACTGCCAGCAGGCGCTCTCGCTCGTGGGCGCGGAGGCGGAGCCCGCGGTCCGGGAGGTCCTGGACGACGCGGAGCTCGGCGGCCTGGCGCGGGTCTGGCTCGCGGAGCGAGGCGCGGCGGACGTGCCCGCGCCCTCGGAGACGATGATCTTCTGGCTGGCGATCGACACGATCGCGGCGCAGCTCGACTCGGACGGCGACCTGGAGGAGCTCCAGGAGCTGATCGAGGGGCTCACGGGCCGGCACAGCGGCTTCTTCGAGGCGGCCTGGCGGGTGGAACACCCGGCGACGGCCGAGGTCCTGGAGGCGATGGGCCGGCTGCACCGCGACAAGACGGCGGCGAAGGAGGCCCGCAAGTCGGCCTTCAAGGCCCGCTCGCGGTCGGGTTCCTGAGCTCGCTGGCCGGGTGGCCGGGTGGCCGGGTGGCCCGGTGACCCGGTGACCCGGTGACCTGGTGGCCGGGTGGAGCCGGTGGGCCGGTGGCCCGGTGGGTCCGTTGGCCCGGATCCGGTGATCTCCCTCGGCTGGTTCTCGCTCGTGTGGCGCCCGGCGGGCGTTCCCGCGGTGTTTAGCTCGTGTTCGCGGGGGCACGGGAGGGTGGCCCCGCGAGATCCGGCCGTCACAGGGAGACCCGTACACCATGCCTCTCCACCGCAGGGAGTTCACGAAGCAGTCCGCCGTCGCCGGTGCGGGGCTCGTCCTCACCGGCGTCGTCGGCGCTCTCGCCACGGCGCCCGAGGCGCTGGCCTCCGACGAGCCGGAGGTGTACGGAGCGGGGCACGGCGAGGGACACGGGCACGCACACGGGCACGTGCTCGGCTACGGGCCGCTCGTCGCCGACCCCGAGGGGATCCTCGCCCTGCCCGCCGGGTTCTCGTACCGCGTCGTCACGCACAGCGGTGTCACGCGCCTGGAGAGCGGCGAGTTCACGCCGAACAACCACGACGGCACCGCGGCCTTCGCCGGCCCGCGCGGCACCACGTACCTGGTCAACAACCACGAGCTCTACGGCCCCCGCGCGAACTGGCCCCACCCCGTCCCGCTCACCGAGGGCCTCGTCTACGACCCGACCGCCCCCGGCGGCTGCACCGTCGTCGAGGTGCACCGGGACGGCACCGTCGCCGAGTGGGTCGGACTCGCCGGCACCTCCACCAACTGCGCGGGCGGCAGCACCGCCTGGGGCACGTGGCTGACCGGCGAGGAGAACTCCGACCTCGCGGGCGTCAACGGCATGACCAAGGACCACGGCTACGTCTTCGAGGTCGACCCGCACGACCGGCGCGCCAACCTCGACCCCAAGCCGATCAAGGCCTTCGGCCGCTACGACCACGAGGCCGTCGTCATCGACCCCAAGCGCGGCCACGCCTACCTCACCGAGGACGCCGCGCTGCCCTTCGGCCTGTTCTTCCGCTGGGTGCCGCCGAAGGGCTTCGAGCACGGGCGCGGACAGCTCCGTACGCTCGCCGACGACGCCGGTGTGCTCCAGGCCTTCAAGTGCACGGACTCCGGGGGCCGTTTCGTCGAGGACCTGTCCCAGGCCACCCGCATCGGCACGGTCTACGGTGTGGACTGGGTCGACGTCCCCGACCGCGACGCCCGCACCGTCGCCGTCCGCCGGCAGTTCGGCCCCGGCCAGGTCACCCGCGGCTGCAAGCTGGAGGGCATGTGGTGGGCCGACGGCGGTGCGTACGTCGTCTCCTCCTTCGCGCGCGAGGAGTGGAGCCCCGGCCCCTCGCACGACGGCCAGGTCTGGTTCTACGACCCCCGGCGCCGCACCCTCACCCTGAAGGTGCTGCTCGGCGTGAACCCGGCGCCCGGTGAGGACGGCGTCTACGACGGCCCCGACAACATCACCGTCTCCCCGTACGGCGGGATCGTCATCGCCGAGGACGGCCGGGGCGTGCAGCACCTCTTCGGCGCCACCGACTCCGGCCGGACGTACCCGATCGCCCGGAACGAGCTCAACGACGGCGAGTTCACCGGGGTCTGCTTCTCGCCCGACGGCGGCACGCTGTTCGCCAACATCCAGACTCCGGGCATCATGGTCGCGATCACCGGCCCCTGGCGCCGCCAGCCCCGCCGCTGAACCCCTCTGACCCCTGGTCAGGTCCATGGGCTGACATCTAACATGTCAGCCCATGGACGCACTGCGGCCCGTGGGCCGGACCCTTCTGCGCGACCGGGCTTACGAGGCACTGCGCGAGGCCATCGTGCGCGGCGACCTCGCCGCCGGCGCCTCCCTGAAGGACGCCGACCTCGCCGACCGCCTCGGGCTCTCCCGCGCACCCGTGCGCGAGGCCCTGGCCCGGCTCTGCGACGAGGGCCTCGTCGAGACCAAGCCGCAGAGCTACACCCGGGTCACCCGCCCGGTCAGCCGGGTCGTCCGCGACGCCGCCTCCGTCGTGCGCGTGATGCACGAACTCGCCGCCCGCACCGGCGTACCGCTGCTCGGCCCCGAGGGCGTCCGGGCCATGCGCGAGGCCAACGAGCGCTTCGCGGCGGCCGTCCGCGCCTCCGACGTCGAGGCCGCCCTCCGCGCCGACGACGAGCTCCACCAGGTCCTCGTCGTCGCCAGCGGCAACCACGCGATCGCCGCCACCATCGCGCGCTACACCCCACTCATCCGCCGCGTCGAGCGGCGGCTCTTCGGCGACTCCGGCAGCTGCGGATCGGCCGAGCTGCACGCCCGGCTGATCGACGCCTGTGCGAGCGGGGACGCGGAGGCGGCGGTCCGGATCACCACCGAGATCTGGGCGGCGCTCGAACAGCTCGCGGACGAGGCCGTCGAGGTGGCCGAGGTCACCGGCATCCCGGCCCCTCAGGCCCCTCAGTCACCTCAGGCCCCGCGGGCCCCTCAGGCTCCCCAGGTTCCTCAGGACACCCTCTAACAGCCTCACCCACCGGGAGCCGTCTTGCCGATCACCGATTTCGCACGCTACCCGCTCCTCTTCGGACCCTCCCCGGTCCACCCCCTCGAACGGCTCACCCACCACCTCGGCGGCGCCACGCTCTGGGCCAAGCGCGAGGACTGCAACTCCGGTGTCGCGTACGGCGGGAACAAGACCCGCAAGCTGGAGTACCTGGTCGCCGACGCCCTCGCGCAGGGCTGCGACACCCTCGTCTCCATCGGCGGGGTCCAGTCCAACCACACCCGCCAGGTCGCCGCCGTCGCCGCCCGCGCCGGGCTGCGCTGCGTGCTCGTGCAGGAGAGCTGGGTCGACTGGCCGGACCCCGTCTACGACAAGGTCGGCAACATCCTCATCAGCCGCCTCGCCGGCGCCGACGTGCGCCTCGTGCGGGCGGGCTTCGGCATCGGCTTCAAGGAGAGCTGGGAACAGGCCCTGCGGGAGGTCGAGGAGGGCGGCGGGAAGCCGTACGCGATTCCGGCGGGCGCCTCCGACCACCCGCTCGGCGGTCTCGGCTTCGCGAACTGGGCGTACGAGGTGGCCGAGCAGGAGCGCGAGCTCGGCGTCTTCTTCGACACGGTGGTCGTCTGCTCGGTGACCGGCTCCACCCAGGCCGGGATGGTCGCCGGCTTCGCCGCGCTCGCCGAGGAGGGCGGACGGGCCCGCCGGATCGTCGGCGTCGACGCCTCGGCGAAGCCCGGCCCGACGCACGAGCAGATCACCCGGATCGCCCGGGACACCGCCGCCCTCATCGGTGTCGAGCGCGAGGTGACGGCGGCCGACGTCGAGCTGGACGACCGCTACCACGGCGGGGTGTACGGCATCCCGGACGAGGCCACCCTCGAAGCGATGCGGCTCGCCGCCCGCACCGAGGGCATGATCACCGACCCCGTGTACGAGGGGAAGTCGATGGCGGGCCTGGTCGACCTGGTGGACCGGGGAGAGATCGGCCGGGAGTCGACCGTTCTCTACGCCCACCTCGGCGGCCAGCCCGCCCTCAACGGTTACAGCGCCCTGTTCTCGTAGGGGCGGCGGGGCCTGCCGCTCAGAGCGACTGGGCGGCCGGCTTCACCATGCCCCGGACCGTCTTCGACTTCACGAACTCGCCCATCGCCGTCATCTCCCACTCGCCGGTGAACTGCTTGATCAGCTTGGCCATCATCACGCCGGTCTGCGGCTCGGCGGTGGTGAGGTCGAAGCGGACCAGCTCCTCGCCGGTCGCGGCGTCCATCAGCCGGCAGTAGGCCTTGGCGACCTCGGTGAACTTCTGGCCGGAGAAGGAGTTGACCGTGAAGACGAGGCCGGTGGCGTCGGCGGGCAGCCGGCCGAGGTCGACGACGATCACCTCGTCGTCGCCCGCGCCCTCGCCCGTGAGGTTGTCGCCGGAGTGCTTGATCGAGCCGTTGAGGATCGACAGCTTGCCGAAGTAGCAGCTGTCCAGGTGGTTGCGCTGCGGCCCGTACGCGATGACGGAGGCGTCCAGGTCGATGTCCTTGCCGCGGTAGGCGGGCTCCCAGCCGAGGCCCATCTTGACCTGGGAGAGCAGCGGCCGGCCGCCCTTGACCAGGGACACCGTCTGGTTCTTCTGGAGGCTGACCCGGCCCTTGTCGAGGTTGATCTTGCCGGTGGAGACGGGGGCGGCGGCCGGGGGAGCGGCCGGTGCCGGGGGCGCCGAGGCCGCGATCCGCGGGTCCAGCGGGGTGCCGGCGGGCGGCGTGGGCGGCGCGGGCGGGACCGGCGGGGCGACGGGGGCCGCGGCGACGGGCGCCGGGGCGACCGGCGTCGGAGCGACCGGCGTCGGGGCCGGGGCGGCGGCGGGCGCGTCGTCCACGGAGACGCCGAAGTCCGTCGCGATGCCGGCCAGCCCGTTCGCGTATCCCTGGCCCACGGCGCGGGCCTTCCACGCGCCGTTGCGCAGGTAGATCTCGACGACGACCAGGGCGGTTTCGGTGGCGAGCTGCGGCGGTGTGAACGTGGCGAGGACGCTGCCGTCGTCCGCGTTGCGCACGGTGGCCGTGGGCTCGATGCCCTGGAAGGTCTGGCCCGGGGCGTCGGGGCTCGCCGTGACGACGATCCTCTCGATGCCGGCCGGGAGCGCGCCCGTGTCCACCACGATCGCATCGGGCGCGGTGCCGCCGCCGGAGCGGTAGGTCACACCGGGCCCGGCGGGCTGGTTGTAGAAGATGAAGTCGTCGTCCGAGCGCACCTTGCCGTTGGCGCCGAGCAGCAGGCCCGAGACGTCGAGCCGCACCGGGGCGGCGACGTCCACCGCCACGCGCGCGGCGGTGAGAGGGATGTTCGAGCCGGGGGTCATAGCGGTCATGCCAGGGGTAACGATCCGGACGGCTTTGCCGTTCCCTTACCCGCGCCCGGTTCGGCCACCCTGGTTACGCGGATGGCTCCTGGCCTGCCGTTCGTTGCCGAAGCGGTACGCGCCCGTCCACCGGGCCATGACCAGCTGGGCGTCCCCCGACTCCACCTCCGCGAGGAACTTCTCGGCCCGCCCGCCGCGCAGCACGCCCGCGGCACGCCCGTGGTGGGTGAGGACGACGGAGCCGTCGCGGCGGCGCTCGTAGGTGAATCCCTGGGGTCTCGGCATGGCGGGCATCCTGCCGTTCCCGGTCCGATCCGTCATACGAATATTCTTTTGCATACTCTTTCGGCCCATGGGTGCAGTGGGTGGGAGTTCGTTCCGCACGGGGGACGTCGACGAGGCGCGCGAGGAGCTCGACGCGCGCTACTACGCGAACCGGATGGACGTCGTCGACCGGGAGCGGCGGCCCTTCGCGGCGCGGTTCGACACCGTCTCGCTCGGGCCGCTGGTCATCGGCGACCTGAGCTGCGGGGCCGACGTGCGGATGAGCTTCGGGGAGCTCGGCGCGTACCACCTGAACGCGCCGCTCAGCGGGACGATGGAGATGCGCCAGGGCAGCCGCCCGCCGGTCGTCGCGACGGCCACGGAGGCGCTGCTGCTCGACCCGGCAGGGGACACCTTCCTCGACCGCTGGAGCGGGGACTGCCGGACCCTCTCGGTGAAGATCGGCGCGGCGGAGCTGCGCGACCGCCTGGAACGGCTGCTCGGCCGCCCGGCGACCGGCCCGCTCACCTTCGTGCCCCGCCTGGACATCACGCGCGGCCCCGGCCTGAGCTGGGTCCGCTTCGCCCGCCAGGTCGCCTTCGAGGCGCTCGCGGGGGAGGGGCTCGCCCGGCACGAGCTGGTCGCGCGGCCGCTCCAGGAGGCGCTGCTGAACGGGCTGCTCCTGGCCGCCGAGCACCCCTGGCGCGAGGCGCTCGCCCACCCGGGGGAGGCGCGCCGCCCGGCCCCGGTCAAGCGCGCGATGGACGCGGTGCGGGAGCGCCCCGAGCACCCGTTCACGACCACCGAGCTCGCCGCCCTGGCCCGGGTGAGCGTGCGCCGCCTCCAGGAGTCGTTCCGGGAGTACGTGGGGATGTCACCGATGGCGTACGTACGGGAGGTCCGCCTCGACCGGGTCCGCGAGGAGCTGCGGGCGGCCGCGCCGGACGAGGTGACGGTGAGCGAGGTGGCCTGGCGCTGGGGCTTCGCCCACCAGGGCCGGTTCGCCGCTCGCTACCGGGAGAAGTACGGCGAGTCCCCGTCCCGTACCCTGCGCGCGTCCGGCTGAGGGGCGGATCGGCCGAGCGGGCCGCGCAATCCGGACAGAGGCCGCGTTCCGCGGCTCGCGATGATCTTCGTCGGCACTTAACGTGGACATGTCCGGTCTGCCAGCGCGCGCCGTGACCCGGGCCCCGGCCGGCTCCCCCGTATTAAGTCCGGCCGGGTCCTGTGTACCCCCTGCTCAGGCCAGACCGCCGTTGCTCATCAGCAGCTGGCCGTTGATCCACTGCCCCTCGGGCGAGCAGAGGAAGTCCACCAGGTGCGCGGTGTCCCGCGGGGTGCCGAGGCGCCCGAGCGGTGTCTGCCGGACCATCTCCTCCCGCAGTCCCTCCGTCATCCAGCCGGTGTCCACCGGGCCCGGGTTGACGACGTTGGCGGTGACTCCGAGGTGGGCGAGCTCGCGAGCGGCGGCCAGGGTGATGCGGTCCAGGGCGCCCTTGCTGGCCCCGTAGGGAAGGTTCCCCACGGTGTGGTCGCTGGTCAGGGCGACGATCCGGCCGGCGCCGTGGGGGCCGGCGAAGCGCCGGCCGTACTCCCGGATCAGCAGCCACGAGGCGCGGGCGTTGACGGCGAAGTGGCGGTCGAAGCTCTCCACCGTCGTGTCGAGCAGTCCGGAGTCGACGGACTCGCAGTGGCACATGACCAGGGCGGTGACCGGGCGCCCGAGTCCCTCCTCGGCGGCGTCGAAGACGCGCGCGGGGGCCTCGGGGTCGGCGAGGTCGGCCTCGACGGCGAGGGCCGTCGCGCCCCGGTCGGCGAGGTCCCCGGTGATCGCCTCCACGGCCTTCGCTTCGACGCCCCAGGGCATGCGCAGGTCGTAGGGGGTCCAGTAGGTGAGGGCGAGGTCCCAGCCGGACTCCGCGAGGCGGTGGGCGATGCCCGCGCCGATGCCGACGGTCCGGCCGACTCCGGTCACCAGGGCGAGGGGGCGGGGGCCGGGCACGACGGCCCTCCTTCCGTTCCGATCCGTTCCGTTCCGTTCCGGGGCAACCCCGGGTCCGGCGGTTCAGGTCTACCGGATCAGTGCGGCCAGCGGGGCGGGTTCACGCAGAAGTGGCCGCCCAGGTAGAGGTCGTCGGCGCTGCCCTCCTCGGGGAGGCCCTGCTCGGCGATCAGTTTCTCCGCGTAGGCCTCCGAGTCGTCCTGCGGGTCGAAGCCGAGCGCCCGGGCCGTGGAGAGGTCCCACCACAGGCGGGTGTTGGCGGAGGAGCCGTACACCACGGTGTGGCCCACGGGCGCGGCGGTGAGCGAGGCGTGCAGGAGGCGGGCGCAGTCCGCGGGGCTGAGCCACATCGAGAGCATCCGCACCGAGGTGGGCTCGGGGAAGCAGGAGCCGATGCGTACGGAGACCGTCTCGATGCCGTGCAGGTCCCAGTAGAGCTGGGCCAGGTCCTCGCCGAAGCACTTGGAGAGGCCGTAGAAGGTGTCGGGGCGGTGCGGGGTGCCGACCGGGACGAGCGGTTCGCCGTCGCGCGGGCGCGGGGTGAAGCCGACGGCGTGGTTGCTGGAGGCGAGGACGACGCGCCGGACGCCCTCCTCGCGGGCGGCCTCGTAGAGGTGGTACGTCCCGGCGATGTTGGCGGCCATGATCTTCTCGAAGTCGGCCTCCAGGGAGATCCCCGCCAGGTGCACGATCGCGTCGACGCCCCGGACCGCCTCGCGCAGCGCCGCGCGGTCCGCGAGGTCGGCGACGATCGCGTCCGGCTCGCCCCGCACGGGGGCGACGTCCAGGAGGCGGAGCTCGTAGCCGTACGGGGGCAGCAGCTCCCGCATCAGCGTGCCGACGCCGCCGGCGGCGCCGGTGAGGAGGACGGTGCGGGGTGCGGACATGGAGTGGTTCTCCTCCGTCGAGTGCCAGGGGCCGGATGTCGTGGAGTCGGGTCCCGTGGAGCTGAGTGCCGTTCACAACCGTGGACACGCTAGGGAGCGGGCCGACGGGGCGTCAAGAGGGTGCGATAGGGCGTGCTTTCGCCTTGACCGGCGCTTCGACGCTGTTCTAGCGTGCGGAACGTTGGTGTTCAAGCATATGGATGACAGTCAGAACTGTGCACGACGGACTTCCCTGGGAGCGCCCGTGACCACTGCCCCGCTCGCCGGCCGGCTCGACGGCCTGCTGTTCTTCCCCGTCACCGCCTTCGGGCCGGACGGCTCCCTCGACCTCGACGCCTTCCGCGCCCACGTCCGCGCCGGCGTCGACGCGGGCGCCGCGGCCGTGTTCGCCTGCTGCGGCACGGGCGAGTTCCACGCCCTCACCCCGGAGGAGTTCCGGGTCTGCGTCGCCGCCGCCGTCGAGGAGACCGCCGGCCGCGTCCCCGTCGTCGCGGGAACCGGCTACGGCACCGCGCTCGCGATCCAGTACGCGCGGCTCGCCGAGGAGGCCGGCGCCGACGGGCTCCTCGCCATGCCCCCGTACCTCGTCGTGGCCGACCAGGCGGGTCTGCTCCGGCACTACACCGAACTCGCCGCCGCCACCTCGCTCGACGTGATCGTCTACCAGCGGGACAACGCGATCCTCACCCCCGAGACCGCCGTCGCCCTCGCCCGCACCGACGGCGTCATCGGCCTCAAGGACGGCCTCGGCGACCTCGGCCTCATGCAGCGCATCGTCAGCGCCGTCCGCGCCGAGGGCCTCGACCTGCTCTACTTCAACGGCCTGCCGACCGCCGAACTCACCTGCGCCGCCTACCGGGGCATCGGCGTCACCCTCTACTCCTCCGCCGTCTTCTGCTTCGCCCCCGACCTCGCCCTCGCCTTCCACCGCGCCCTCGCCACCGGCGACGACGCCACCGTGGACCTGCTCGTCGACGGCTTCTACCGGCCGCTCGTCGAACTCCGCGACCAGGGCCGGGGGTACGCCGTCTCGCTCGTCAAGGCGGCCGTACGGAGGGGAGGCCTGGACGTCGGAGAAGTACGGCCGCCGCTGAGCGAACCCGCCCCCGAGCACCTCGCGGAACTCGACCGGCTCGTCGAGCGCGGCCGCGCCCTCCTCAAGGAGGCCGGAGCGTGAGCACCGAGGGGACGCGCCTGCGGGCGGGAGCCTTCCTCTACCCCTGGGACGTCGACGGCGACCCCGCCGCGCCCGGACTCCTCGCCGAGCTGGGCCTCGCGCAGGTCACCCTCGCCGCCGCCTACCACTCCACCAGGGCGCTCGGCCCCCGCCACCCGGCCCACCGGATCGTCACCGCCGAGCACGCCGCCGTGCTCTACCCGCCGGACCCAGGCCGCTGGGCCGGCCGCGCGCTCCGCCCGTACCCGGCGGGGGAGTGGGCCCCCGGCGACTCCTACGGCCGGGCCGCGGAGGCCCTCGCCGTCACCGGCCTCGACGTCCACAGCTGGGTCGTCCTCGCCCACAACTCCCGGCTCGGCGCCGAACACCCCGAGACCTCCGTCGTCAACGCCTACGGCGACCGCTACCCCTGGGCGCCCTGCGTCGCCCGCCCCGACGTCCGCGCCCTGCTCGTCGACCTGGCGGCCGAGGCCGCCGTCCGCCCGGGCGCGGCCGGCACCGAACTGGAGTCCTGCGGCTGGTACGGCCTCGCCCATCTGCACGCCCACGACAAGACCACCGGAGTCCCGCTCGGCGAGCGCGAGCAGTTCCTGATGTCCCTCTGCTTCTGCCCCTCCTGCCGCGAGGGGTACGGGAACGGGGGCGCCGACCCCGACGCCCTGGCCGCCGCCGTCCGCCACGCCCTCGCACCCGTCTGGTCCGGCTCCGGCCCGGCGCGCGGACTCGGCGACCTGGAGGCCCCCGCCCTGGCCTGGCGCGCCGGCACCGCCCGCTCCTTCCAGGAGGCCGCCGTGGCCGCCGTACGGGCCGCCGCCCCGCCGGGCTTCCGCGTCCTGCTGCACGCCGACCCGGACCCGTACCGCTGCGGCGCCGACGCCGGCACGGACCCGGCCCACGTCCTGGCCCTCGCGGACGGGGTGGTCGCCCGGCCCCCGAAGGTCGCCGCCTTCGCCGCCCACGCCCGCCCCGACACGGTCCTCGCCGCCAACCTGTCCGTCGTCAGCGGCATGGGCGGCGCCCCGGGACAGCTCACCCACGACGCCGAACGGGCCCGCGACGCGGGCGCCACCGAACTACGGCTCTACCACGCGGGACTGGCCTCGGACGCCGACCTGGAGGCGGTCCGCACGGCCCTGCGGAAGCTGGGCTAGGGGGTGTCTTGTCGATCAGGCCGGATCAGGGAGCGGCGTCTGGTGCCGTGGATCGCAAGGCGGAGGAGGGAGTCATGGCGGAGCCATGGCGAGTGACGACAACGCGGCGAGGCGCGGTGCCAGGCGTCGCGAGCCCGGCTTGATCGGCAAGACACCCCCTAGGGGGTGTCCCGCCGGTCCTTCAGCAGGCGCAGGGCCGAGGCGCGGGTGGCCGCGACGTGGGCGCGGGCCAGGGATTCCGCGGCGGCCTCGTCGCGGTCGCGGATCGCCGCGTAGAGCCGTTCGTGGGCGCCGCACATCGGTTCGCCGTCCGACTCGGCGGAGGTGAGCCGGAACAGGCGGCGCAGGCGGGAGTCGAGCGGGGCCATCAGCTCCACCAGGAGCGGATTGCCGGAGAGCCCGACGACGGCCCGGTGGAAGTCGGCGTTGAGCGAGACGGCCTCGCGGAGACGGCCGGACTCCGCCGCCGCCCGCGCCCGCGCGAGGAGCTCCTCCAGGGCGCGGAGCTCCTCGGGGCCCGCCTGTCGCGCGGCGAGGCGGGCGGCCAGGCCCTCCAGGTTCTCCCGTACGTCGAAGAGGTGTTCCGCGTCCTCCGGGCCGAACTCCGTCACCACCGAGCCCCGGCGCGGCCGCACCGAGAGGAAGCCCTCCGATTCGAGGCGCTGCATCGCCTCCCGCACCGGCACCCGGGAGACCCGCAGCTCCTCGGCGATCTCCCGCTCCACGAGCCGCGTCCCCGCCGGGAGCTCCGCCTCGACGATCCGCTCGCGCAGCTCCTCGTAGACCCGCTCCCGCAGGGACCGGGGGGTGTCCCCGGCGGGTGGGGCGGCGGGGCGGGGGCTCGTCATGGGGAGGGCTCCAGTCCGGAGAACACGGGGCAGGCGGGGGGTGGGTGTCCGATCCTCGCAGACCGGAGGAGCGCCCCGGACCTCGGACCGGAGAGCGCCCCGGACCTCAGACCAGGCGCCCGTCCCTCGCCACCACCCGGCCCGCGCGGACCACCAGGTCGCGCCCGGGCTGGTCGACCACCACCTGCGGGAGGCACTCCCCGTCGACGAGCATGAAGTCGGCGGGGGAGCCCGCGCGCAGGTCGGCCTTCGGGAGGCCGAGGAGCTCCGCGCCCCCGTCGGCCGCGAGCCGGAAGCAGGCCTCCAGTTCCTCGTCGAGCCGCGCGTCCAGGGCCCAGGCGGCGAGCCAGGCCCGGTGCAGCATGTCCGCGTTGCCGAACGGGCTCCAGCTGTCCCGGACCCCGTCCGAGCCGAGCCCGACCCGTACCCCGCGCTCGGCGAGCCGCCGGAACGGCAGGATCGTCGTCACCGACAGGGCGACCGTGGTGAGGGAGATCCCGGCCCCGGCGAGCAGGTCCGCCGTCTCGTCCAGCTCCTTCGCGGTCAGGCCGGCGACCGCGAAGGCGTGCGCGACGCTCACCCGGCCCTGGAGGCCGAGGGCGCGGGTGCGGGCGGCGATGTCCCGCAGCGGGGCGAGGCCCTGCTCGCCCCGGTCGTGGAGGTGGATGTCGAGCCCGAGGCCGTGCCGCTCGGCGAGCGCGAAGACCGTGCCGAGCTGGTCGCCCTCCCCGTCCCCCTCCGCGTCGAAGCCGGCCGGGTCGATGCCGCCGATGTGGCTGACGAGACCGCTCGCGGCGGCCTCCGCGAGCAGCTCGGCCACCCCCGGGGTACGGACCACGCCGTGCTGCGGGAAGGCGACCAGTTCCACGTCGACGATCCCGGCCAGCCTCCGGGCCGCCTCGGCGACCCCCTCGATCCCGGAGAGACCGTAGGCCGGGGCGACGTCCGCGTGGGCGCGCATCGCCCGGGTGCCCCGGGCCGCCGCGTGGGACATCAGGCGCAGCGCCCGCTCGGCCACCGGGGCGGGGAGCGCGCGGGCGAGCTCCACGTCCCCGGCGACGTACTCGGCGATGCCGTGGGCCGGGCGCCTGCTGTGCCAGGGCTCGCCCCAGGACGTCTTGTCGGGGTGGATGTGCGCGTCGACCAGGGTCGGCAGGGCCAGCCGCCCGCCCCCGTCGACCCGCTCGACGGCGGCGCCCGGCGGGACCTCGTCCACGAGCAGGCCGTCCACGGCGATCAGCTCGCGGGCCGGGCCCCCGAAGGGCCGTACGTCGTGGAACACGGTCGCGGTACGGGGCGGCGGCGGGGTCACGGAGTCTCCTCGGAGGCGATGTGCGCGGCGGACTGGTATACCAAGGTTGGTATACCACGGCGTCGGCGGCTCCCGGGGCCCCCGCCCTCACCAGGCCAGGTCCTCCAGCGCGTCCAGATCCGGTTCCACCGCCGCCGCCCTCGGCTCCGCGTCCAGGCCGTCCACCCGCAGCTCGGCCCAGATCGTCTTGCCGCGCCGGCCGTACCGCGTGCCCCAGCGCTCCGCGTACTGCGCCACCAGGTAGAGACCGCGCCCGCCCTCGTCGGTCGTCGTCGCGTGCCGCAGGTGCGGGGACGTGCTGCTGGCGTCCGAGACCTCGCAGATCAGCGTGCGGTCGTGGAGCAGGCGCACCCGGACGGGATCGGCGCCGTACCGCACCGCGTTCGTGATCAGCTCGCTGAGGATCAGCTCCGCCGTGAACGCGAGCCCGTCGAGCCCCCACTCCGCCAGCTTCGCCGCCGCCGCGTTCCGCACGGGCGAGACCGCCGACGGGTCCCGCGCCACCTCCCACTCCGCGATCCGCTCCCGGTCGAGCACCCGGGTCCGCGCCACGAGCAGCGCGATGTCGTCGCGCGGCGACGGCGAGAGCAGCGTCGCCAGGACGTCCGCGCAGGTCTGCTCCGGGGTCCGGTCCTGGCGCGCGAGCGTGGACCGCAGCAGCGCGAGGCCCGTGTCCAGGTCCCGCCCCCGGTCCTCCAGGAGCCCGTCCGTGAAGAGCACCAGCTTGCTGCCCTCCGGCAGCCACAGCTCCGTCGTCTCGAACGGCGCGTCGCCCAGACCGAGCCCGAGCGGCAGCCCCGGCGACAGCTCCGGGAACTCGACCCGCCCGTCCGGTGCCACGAGCGCCGGCCCCGGGTGTCCCGCGCTCGCCACCGCGCACCGCCCGGAAGCCGGGTCGTAGATCGCGTACAGGCAGGTCGCGCCCGTGATGCCCTCGTCCCGCCGCCGCTCCTCGACGTCCGGGCCCTCCAGCTCGCGGAGGTCGATCCGGGCCGTCAGCTCGTCGAGGTGGCCGAGGAGCTCGTCGGGCGGCACGTCGAGCGTCGAGAAGTTGTGCACGGCCGTCCGCAGCCGCCCCATCGTGGCCGCCGCGTGCAGCCCGTGCCCCACCACGTCCCCCACCACCAGCGCCACCCGCGCACCCGGCAGCGGGATCACGTCGAACCAGTCGCCGCCCACCCCCTCCTTCGCCGGGAGGTAGCGGTACGCCACGTCCACCGCGCTCTGCTCCGGCAGCACCCTCGGCAGCAGGCTCCGCTGGAGCGTCACCGCCATCGCGTGCTCCCGCGTGAACCGGCGCGCGTTGTCGATCGCCACCGCCGCCCGCGCCGCCAGCTCCTCCGCGAACGACAGGTCCTCCTCCCCGAACGGCTCCGGGGTGTCCGCGCGCCAGAAGTTGGCCATCCCGAGGACCACCCCACGGGCGAGCAGCGGCACCGTGAGCAGCGAGTGCATCCCGTACGCGAGCGCCTGCGCCGCCCCCTCCGGGTCCTGCGCCCGCCAGCCCTCCGCCGAGGCCAGCTCCGCCTGCGCCACCGCGTGCCCCGCGGCCAGCGCCGTCGCCATCGGCGTGCTGGGCACGTCGAAGCGCACGGTGTCCCCGACCGGCTGGAGCGGCTGGTCCGGCCGCAGCCCGCTCAGCGCCGTCCGCCGCATCTCCGTGGTCAAGGCCTCGTCGTTCGGGGGCTCCTCCCCGCGCAGCACCGGTTCGAGGAGCTCCACCGTCGTGAAGTCCGCGAACCGCGGCACCGCCACCTCCGCCAGCTCCTCCGCCGTCCGTACGACCTCCAGCGTCGTCCCGATCCGCACCCCCGCCTCGTACAGCAGCTGGAGCCGGCCGCGGGCCACCGCCGCCCGGCCGGTCACCGCGGCCAGCTCGGTGGTGTCCCGCATCGTCATGACGCTGCCCGACTCGGCGTCGCCGGGGAGCGTGGGGCGCACGCTCACCGCGAGCAGCCGGTCGCCCGCCCGGTGCACCTCGTCCGTGGCGGCCCGCCCCGACGTGAGGAGTTCGACCGTACGGGGATCGAGGCCGAGCTCCGAGACGTGCCGCCGCTCCGCGTCCGCCGGCAGATCGAGCAGCCGGCGCGCCTCGTCGTTGGCGAGCGTCAGACGGTGGTCGGGACCCACGATCAGGACCCCTTCGCGGACGGCGTGCAGGACCGCCTCGTGGTGCTCCTTCATCCGGGTCATCTCGGCGGGGCCGAGGCCGTGCGTCTGCCGCCGCAGCCGCCGGCTCACCAGGGCCGCCCCGCCCACGGCGAGGACCAGCGCGCCCGTCCCCGCGGCCGCGAGCACCAGGAGCCGGCCCTCCACGGACTGCGCGATGTTCTCCACCTCGATGCCGCTGCTGACCAGGCCCACGATCCGGCCCTTGTCGTCCACCACCGGGACCACGGCCCGTACCGCGTCGTTCGGCGCGCCCCGGAAGACCTCGGTGAAGGAGTTGCCGTCCACCGCCGCGCGCGAGAGGTCCCCGGTCGCCTTGGAGCCGATCAGGGAGGGGTCCGAGTCGGTGTACCGCACCCCGTCAGGGCTCAGGACCGCGACGAAGTCGATCTTCGTGGCCAGCCGGATCTGCTCCGCCCTCTTCTGGAGCGCCGCCGTCGGATCGGGCGAGACCAGCGCCTCGGCGATGCCCGGGGAGAGCGCGACGGACTCCGCGACGGAGAGGGACCGGATCCGGGCGTCCTGCTCGGTGTCCTGCCGGGCCTGCTGGAACGTGATGAACACCGCCGCCACGATCACCAGCAGGGCGATGAGCGCCTCCAGGGCGAACACCTGGCCGGCGACGCTCCGCAGCCCCGTCCCGCCGTCCCGGCCCGACTTGCCGTCCCGGCCCGTGCCGGCCCCGCCCGACTTGCCGTCCCGGCCCGTCCCGCTGTCCCGGCCCGACCTGCCGTCCCGGCCGTCCCGGCCCGCGCGGGCGTTCATCCCGTGCTCCGGGCGATGAGCAGCGCCACGTCGTCCTGCGCGCCCGGCCGCCGCAGCGCCGTGAGCAGCAGGTCGCAGGTCTCCTCCAGGGGGCCGCGCGCCTTGTCGAGCAGTCCCACGAGCACCGCGAGCCGGTCGTCGATCGCCTCGTCGCGGGTCTCGACGAGACCGTCCGTGTAGAGCACGAGCACGTCCCCGGGGCGGAAGGGGACCCGGGCCGTCCGGAATGTGCCGCCGCCCACCCCCAACGGCACCCCGGTCGAGAGCCGCACCAGCTCGGCCGGGCCCTCCGCCGGGATCCGTACGGGCGGCAGATGGCCCGCGTTCGCGATGCGGCACCGGCCCAGGCGCGGATCGTGCACGGCGAAGAGGCAGGTCGCGATGTAGTGCTCAAGGCCCGCCGTGATCCGGTCCAGGTGCCGCAGCACCTGCGCCGGCGACAGGTCGAGATCCGCGAACGCGCAGGTGGCCGTGCGCAGCCGCCCCATCGTCGCCGCCGCGTCGATGCCGCTGCCCATCACGTCCCCGACGACGAGCGCCGTCTTGTCGTCGGGGAGGGCGATCACGTCGTACCAGTCGCCGCCGACCTCGCTCGACGCCTGCGCCGGCTGGTAACGGGCGGCGATCTCCAGCCCAGCCCGCTCCGGGGGCGTGCCCGGCAGCAGACTGCGCTGGAGCGTCACCGCCGAGTTCCGCACGCTCTGGTACCAGCGGGCGTTGTCGATGCTGACCGCCGCCCGGGCCGCGAGCTCCGTCGCGAGCAGCACGTCGTCGCCGTCGAAGGGCAGCGGATTGCGGTCCCGCTTGAGGTCGAGCGCGCCGAGTACCTCCCCGCGCGCGATCAGCGGGACCGCCAGGTACGAGTGGACCCCGGCCCGGCGGAGCTGCTCCGCCGCTTCGGGGCTCCGGGCGATCCGGGGCAGGTCACCGGGGCCGACGTGCTCGACCAGGACCGGAAGGCCCGTGTGGACGCAGCGGGTGACGAGCCGGTCCGCCCCGTACATCGCCACCGCCCCGGGCGGGTCCGCGGCCGGCAGCGCCTCCGTCGGGCCCGAGGCCTTCACCGCGAGCGCGCGGAACAGCTCGGGGCCCGTCTCGGGAGCGCCGGGCCTGCGCAGCGCCAGGACGGAGTCGAGGACGTCGACGGCCGCGATGTCCGCGAGCTCCGGCACCACGACCCCGGCCAGCTCGGCGGCCGTCCGGTCCACCTCCAGGGTGGTGCCGACCCGCGCCGAGGCGTCCGCGACGAGCGCGAGCCGCCGCCGCGACCGGTCGGCCTCCGCGTCCGCGTCGTGCCGCTCGGTCACGTCGATCACCGAGGCCGCGACCCCCAGGACCCGGCCCTCGGCCCCGTCCAGACGGTAGAAGGACACCGACCAGGCGTGCTCGTGCTCGGGGTCCGCGGGGGTCCGCCCCACCGTCGGGTAGTCGAGGAGCGGCTTGCCCGTGGCGAGGACCGTGCGCAGCGCCGCCTCCAGCGCCGCCGCGTCGACCCGCGGCAGCATGTCGCTGATCCGGCGGCCGAGGTGCAGCGCTGCCGGGACGCCGTTGATCCCCTCCAGCGCCGGGTTCACGAGGACGTACCGCAGGTCGGTGTCCAGGACGGCGAGACCGATCGGCGACTGCGAGACGAGCCGGTCGGAGAGCGCGAGGCCGGTCTCGGCCCGCTCGACGACGGCGCGGTCGGCGGCGATCCCCAGCGCGTACAGACCGCCGAGATCGTCGGTGAGCCGCATGTTGCGGAACTCCACGGCGAGGGTGCTGCCGTCCTTGTGCCGTACGGGGAAGGTGCCCGCCCAGGTCGTGCCGCCGTGCAGCACCTCGCCGAAGAGGCGCATCGCCTCCTCGCGGTGCTCGGCGTCGACGATCAGCCGGGCCACGTACCGGCCCAGGGCCTCGTCCGCGCGATAGCCGAAGAGGGCCTCCGCCTGCGGGCTCCACAGCACGATACGGCCGCGTGCGTCGATGACGACGGCGGCGACCCCGAGGATGTCGAGGAGCCCCTTGCCGTCGAACGGCACACCCGCCCGTCCCGCCGTCTCCGGGAAGGAACCGGCCGTCACACTGCCCTCCTCCCGCCGCGCTACGCGCCTCCCTCCATGCTCCCCGCCCCCTGGCCACGCCGCACTGCGAGCCCGCCGCCCTGGCCCTCGGCCGGGCCCTGGGCCGGGCCGCCGCCCGGGCTTTTGGCCTGGCCCTGGGCCTGGCCCTGGGCCGGGTTCTCGCCCGTGCCGCTGGTCGTGCCCTTGCCCGGGCCCTCGCCATCGCCCTCGCCCGGGCTCCGCTCCTCGCCCCGCCCGGCGCCCCGGAGCGCCAGTCCGGCGGCCCAGGCCGTGCCCGCCACCGCCAGGACCGGCAGCAGGACCCGGACGTCGACGACGGCGACCAGGCCGGCGCCGAGCGCGATGGCCAGCGCGTTCGGGGCGAAGATCAGGCTGTTCGCGGTCGCCGCCACCCGGCCCACCGCCTCCGCCGGGGCCTCCCGCTGGACCGCCGTCATCGTGGCGACGAGCACCCACGGCATCCCCAGGCCGATCACCGCGCTCGCCGCCAGGGCCGTCGCCTCGTACGGCAGGGCCCGCACCCCCACCGCCACCGCGAACAGTGCGAGGCCGACGGCGGCGAGCACCCGCTCCGGGACCCGGCGCAGCAGCGGGCCCGTGAGCAGGCCCGCGAGGACCGAGCCCACGCCCTGGACCGCGTACAGCACACCGGCGTACGCGGGGGAGCGCCCGAGCCCGCTGTCCACGACGGCGTAGATCGCCGCCCCGTTCACCCCGGCGAGCAGCATCGTGAACCCGCCCGTCGCCACCAGCGGCCGCAGCACGGCCGAGGCCCGCAACAGCCGGACGCCCTCGGCCGTCTCCCGCCACCAGTGCCGCTCCGCGGCCCGCTCGGGGCGCTCCTCCCGGACCGGCATCAGCGCGAACAGCACCGCCGCGAGCGCGAAGCTCGCCGCGTCGAGGAGCGCGACCGGGCCGCCGCCGTAGCGGGCGAAGAGCCCCGCCGCCACGAGCGGGGCGATCAGCTTCATCGACTCGTTCGCGGTCATCCGGAGCCCGTTGAAGGTGCCGAGCCGCCGTTCGTCGAGGGTCGTCGCCACGAGCGCCTGCTCGGCCGCCTCGTGGACGGTGCCCTGGGCGCCGTACAGCACGAGCACCGCGAACAGCAGCCACACCCGGTCCGCCGACTCCACCCACAGGAGCACGGGCAGCAGCAGCGCCATCGCGAGGTTCAGGACGACGAGGAGGGGCCGCCGCCGCACCCGGTCGGCGAGCGTGCCGAGCAGTGGCCCGAGGAGGACGGGCGCCCACAGGGCGAAGGCGGCGAGCGCCGCCAGACTGTCCGAACCCGTGAGGGACTTGACCCAGATCCCGGAGACCAGCCACATGGCCGTCGTACCGAATCCGGACACGACGATGCCTGTCAGATACCAACGCATGGCCGAAGACTGGCCTCTGAGGAGGCCCTGACGGATCGGTCACCTGCCCTAGGACTGGCGATGGGGCAGGGCCGGACCGCCCTACGCGGCGGCCACGGAGCCGCCCCGCTTCTCGTACCGCAGCGCGGCCCCCGTCACCACGGCCCCGAGCCCCTCCCACAGGCCCACGCCGAGGAAGCCGGCCGGGGCGCGGCCGGTGACGACGGCGAGGGTGAAGACCGCGCAGGTGAGGAGCCGGAAGGGGACCGTCCAGCGGAAGAAGGGCTTCCAGTCGGCGAGCGCGGCCAGGACGTAGTAGACGCCCATGTTGAGCGCGGCCATCGAGGAGGCCGTGAGGAAGACCAGGGTGTGGTCGCCGTCCGCCCGCCCGCCGTCGGGCACCGGCTCGAAGCCCATGACCGTGAGCAGGGCGTCCGGGGTGACCAGCCCCACCACGCCGAGCGCGGCGGCGAGCACGCCGAAGACCGCCATGGTCCAGCCGGACAGGGAACGGGGCAGGCGCACGGCGGTCCTCCGCGAGGGAAAGCAGGGTCGGTCATTCGAATGCACGCTCGGTCGCGAGCGTGCCCCTGCATATCGTGTGACGGGGGCCCAGAGCCAATCGGGCCCCGGCCGACGGGATCTCTCCCCCGACCGGCAACGGCCGGGACCACTTCGTCCGGACCGGGCCCCCGCGTCACCTCACTTCAGCGCCGCCGCCATCATCTTCTGCGCCACCGGGGCCGCCAGGCCGTTGCCGCTGACCTCGGAGCGGGCCGCGCCCGAGTCCTCGATCAGCACCGCGACGGCGACCTGCTTCCCGGTCGAGGGGTCCTTCGCGTAGGACGTGAACCAGGCGTACGGCGTCTTGCTGTTGTTCTCGCCGTGCTGCGCCGTGCCCGTCTTGCCGCCGACCTCGGCCCCGGCGATCGCCGCGTTGGTGCCGGTGCCCTTCTCCACGACCGTCCGCATGGCGCTCCGCAGCTGCTCCGCCGTCGAGGAGGACATGATCCGCTCGCTGTCCCCGTCGTCGAAGGTGGTCAGGGCGTCGCCGTCGGAGTCGACGACCTCCGAGACCATGTGCGGGGCCGCCAGGAGGCCGTCGTTGGCGATCGCGGCCGAGACCATCGCCATCTGGAGCGGGGTGGCGGTCACGTCGAACTGTCCGATGCCGGTCAGCGCCGTCTGCGCGGAGTCCATGCCGGACGGGTACACGCTCGCGTAGGCGCGGACCGGGACGTCGAGCTCGGCGTCGTTGAAGCCGAACTTCTCCGCCGTCGCCTTCACCTTGTCCTGCCCCAGGTCGGCGGCGATCTTGGCGAAGACGTTGTTGCAGGAGTACTGGAGCGCGGTGCGGATCGTGGCGTTCTCGCAGGGCGCGGAGGGGTTCTCGTTCTTCAGCACCTTCCGGGTGTTCGGCAGCGTGTACGGGTTGGGGCTCTTCGTCGCCGTGTCCACCGAGTCGTACAGACCGTCCTCCAGGGCCGCCGCCGCGACGACCAGCTTGAAGGTGGAACCGGGCGGCAGCGGCTGGCGCAGGGCCCGGTTGACCAGCGGCTTGTCCTTGTCGCCCATCAGCTCCTGCCAGTCGGCGCCGTCCGTCGTCCCGGCGATCTTCGACGGGTCGTACGACGGGGTGGACACCATGCCCAGGATCCGGCCGGTGGCGGGGTCGATCGCGACCGCCGCGCCCTTCTTGTCGCCGAGGGCCTCGTAGCCGGCCTTCTGCACGGCCGGGTCGATCGTGGTGACGACCGTCCCCGGCTCCTGCTGCTTGCGCGTGACGGCGTCCACGGGGTTCTTCAGCCGGTCGTCGGTGCCGTCGAGGACGTCGCCGTAGATGCCCTCCAGCTGCGTGGCGCCGTAGGCCTGCGAGCTGTAGCCGGTGACCGCCGCGTACAGCTCGCCGTCCGTGTAGGTGCGCTTGTACGCGAGATCGTCTGCCTCCGTCTTCTTCGAGCCGGTGACCGGCGAACCGGCCACGACGATGTTGCCGAGCGGCTGCGCGTACTGCGCGATGGTCTTCCGCCGGTTCTTCGAGTCGTCCGCGAGCGCCTTGCCTTCGTACGCCTGCACCCAGGTGGCCCGCCCCAGGAGGGCGAGCACCAGGACCAGGACGAAGACCGACGTGTGCCTGATCGTCTTGTTCATCGCACATGGAGGGACGAACGGGGCGGTGGCGGCCGTTCCGGATGTGTCCGGTTTCTCAGCGAACCTTCATCCCGGCGGACCCGGCGGACCCGGCGGACCCGGCGGACCCGGCGGCCCGGCGGGCCCGACGACCCGGCGGGCCCGGCGACCAGGCCGCACGCCACCCCGTCACCCCGTCACCCCGTCCGTACGAACCCCGACTCGTACGCCAGGATCACCGCCTGTGTCCGGTCGCGGGCGCCCAGTTTCGCCAGGACCGCCGCCACGTGCGACTTGACCGTCGCCGGGCCGACACCGATCCGCTCGGCGATCTCGGCGTTCGTGAGGCCCGTCGCCACGTGGCGCAGCACCTCCGACTCCCGCTCCGTCAGCCGCGCCACCCAGGGCGGCGGCGCCGGAGCGCGCCGGGCGTGCTCGGCGGCCAGGCCCCGTACCGCCGCCGGGTAGAGCAGCGAGTCGCTCCGCGCGACCAGCCGGACCGCGGCGACCAGCTCCTCCGCCGCCGCCCGCTTCAGCAGGAAGCCGGCCGCGCCGACGCGCAGCGCGTCGTACACGTAGGAGTCGTTCTCGAAGGTGGTCACGACCACGATCCGGGGCGGCTCGGCCATGCCGCCGAGGATCTGCTCGGTGGCCCGGATGCCGTCGATCTCGGGCATGCGGACGTCCATCAGGACGACGTCCGGCCGCGCCGCCCGCACCACCGACACCGCCTCGGCGCCCGTGGAGGCCTCGCCGACGACCTCCAGGTCGGGCTCCGCGTCCAGGATGACCCGCAGGGCCGTCCGCACCATGCGCTCGTCGTCGGCGAGCACCACCCGAATCGCCGCGCCGGCGGCACTCGCCGCGCTCGCGGCGCTCACTGCGTTCACCGCGTCGCTCACCGGGGGATCCTCACCGCGAGCCGCCACACGCCGTCCGCCGGGCCCGCCTCCGCGGTGCCGCCGAGCAGCCTGGCCCGTTCGCCGACCCCGCGCAGGCCGCGCCCGCCGTGCGGGCGGGCGACCGGGGGCCGCTCGGGCAGGGGGTTCTCCATGACGATCTCCAACTCCTCGGTACGGGCGTCGAGCCGTACGGTGACGGGTGTGCCGCCCGCGTGCCGGGCCGCGTTCGTCAGCCCTTCCTGGACGATCCGGTACGCCTCCCGCGACAGCGCCTCCGATACGGGGGCGAGGTCTCCGCCCACCGTCAGCGCCACCCGCGGTCCGGCGCCCCGCACGAGGGCCTCCAGGGCGTCGAGCCCCGGGCCCACGCCTTCCTCGACCTCCTCGCCGCGCCGCAGCAGGCCGAGGACCCAGTCCAGCTCCCCGACCGTGCGCCGGGTGGTCTCCTCGATCGCGGTCAGCGCCTCCCGGACGAAGTCCAGGTCGGCCGCGGCACCCGTGTCGAGGACCCGGCGCGCCGCGCCCGCCTGGAGGGTGACCGCGCTCAGGGCGTGGCCGACCGAGTCGTGCAGCTCGCGGGCGAGCCGGTTGCGCGACTCCGCCTCCGCCGCGCGCCGCTCGGCGGCCGCGAGCCGGTCCGCGGGGCTCGGCCCGAGCAGCCGGGGCGCCTGCCCCGCGAGCAGGGCACCGGTCGCGGCGGCGGTGGCGGCGAGTGCGAGCAGCATCAGCAGGCCCGCCGGGAGCGCCGCCCAGACCCACCAGTCCTGGTCGAGCCCCCAGCGCCGGCCGATCTCCGACTCCCGCAGGGCCGGCGAGAAGGGCAGCGCCATCACCGACACCGCGAACGGCGGCAGGGCCAGGGACGCCCCGCTGATCAGCGCGCCCGCGCCCACGTGCAGCGTGAACCAGCCGGCCGTCCGGGCCTTCGCGTCCCGGCCGCGGGCCGGGCCGTCCGCGAGCCGCTCCGCCGGCACCCCGCACAGCGCCCGGACCGCCGCCACCGACATCGGCCGGACCAGCGGGAAGAGCGCGGTGACCGCGGCGAGCGGCAGCCCGACCGCGTACGCCCCGAACTGCACGGCGAGACTGCCCCCGAACACGCCCGGCGCGTCGAGGAAGACCCCCACCACGACCGTGCCGACCAGCCAGTACGGCATGAACAGGGCGCCGCCCAGGATCAGATGGACCCAGCGCAGCCGGGCCCGCTGCCCGAACAGGGCGGCCGCGCACCGCCTCACGCCTCGGCGCTCCGCCGCCGCAGGTACACGGCCACGCACGCGGCCAGCAGGAACCCGGTGATCATCTGGCCAGCGTAGGACAGCTGTGCGAGGGCCGTGACCTGCTTCGAGGGATCGGGCTCCGGCAGGAGGCAGACGAGCGACATGTACGCGCCCCAGCACCCCATGGTGCCGGTGGAGACCCAGGCAAGGGAGAGGACGGGCCGCACCCTCAGCCGCGCGGGCCGCCGCAGGACGAGGAAGAGGGTGAAGACGACGGCGGCGGCGAGGAAGACGAGGTGGACGCCGCCCAGGACGTAGAAGTCGGAGTCCCGTTCGGCGGCCAGCCGGGCGGAGAGGCCCGTGGTCGAGCCGGAGAGCCAGATCAGCTGGACGGTCGCGGGGACGAGCGCGACCACCGCGCCGGCCAGGGCGGTGGCCCGCACGCCGCGCCCGGACGTACGGGCGGCGAGCTCGCCGAGCCGGCCGTGCCAGACGTGGCCCCAGCGGTCCCGCGCGTACAGGACGAAGAGGGTGCCGAGGGAGAGGCCCTGGAGGATGAAGCCGCCGTAGACGACGGCGAAGACCCAGTCGTCCAGGAAGGGTTCGCTGGGGGCGGCGGCCCGTTCGTCACCGGTGAGGAGGGCGACCGCGAGCTGCGCCGGGTACCCGGCCATGATCGGGGCGAGGAGCCCGGTCGCCGCCCACATGGGGAAGGCGAGCAGCCAGGCCCGTACCCGCAGGCCCCACGCCTGGGTGAGCAGCAGGGCGAGGACGATCACGGCGGCGTCGGCGAGGACCGAGAGCGAGTTGGCGACGGCGAGCATCGTCCGGTGCTCCAGGAGCACGCTCCCGGCCGGGATGCCGATCTCGCCGCCCGCCACCCAGACGACCTTGAGCGAGATGTACGGGAGGCAGGCGACGATCGCGAGGACGCGCAGCACCCGGCGGAGGACGGTGGGGCGGTGCGCGGCGGAGTGCGCCGGCGTGAGGGAGTGCGCGGTCGATGTCATGGACTCACGCTCCCGCGGAGGGCGCCGGTGCCACGTCCTGCCGTGTGGTGAACCGTCTCCGCCGCGCGGGGGAGAGGCCCTCCGACCCCCGTCCCGCCACTCCTCCGCGGAGGGCGGAATTGACCCATGATTCTCATGATCGATTGACCCATTCCTTCGGGTCAATGACTCACTAAAGTAGTGATCATGAACGAGAACGCGACCTTCGCCCCGCTCCTGACCCGCGCCGCCACCGCCGAGACCACCGCCGATCCGAGCAGCGTGATGACGCTCCTCGCCGACTCCGACACCACCGGCGGGCAGCTCACGAGCTACCGCTCCTCGTTCGCGAAGGGCGCGGTCGGCGCCCCGGCGCACTTCCACACCAAGGCCTCGGAGATGTTCTTCGTCCTCGGCGGCTCGCTCCAGGTCCTCGTCGACGAGCAGCTGACCGTCCTGGAGCAGGGCGACTTCCTCCTGGTCCCGCCGCACACCCCGCACGCCTTCGCGGCGGCGCCCGGCGCCGAGGCCGACGTCCTCTTCGCCTTCACCCCCGGGATGGCCCGCTTCGACTACCTGCGCCTCCTCGGCCGGGTCATGCGCGGCGAGGCGAGCTTCGAGGAGATCAAGGCCTCCTCGGAGCAGTACGACAACCACTACGTGGACAGCCCGGTGTGGCAGAAGGCCCTCGCGGACCGCGCCTGAGCGAGTGACCGCCTGGCCGCGTCACCGCCTGGCCGCGTCACCGCGTGGCCGCGTGACCGCGAGGCAGGGTGCTCAGAGGCGGCGGGTCGCCAGCGTCAGCCGGTCCCGCGCGTCGAACAGCGCGTCCTTGATCATCTGCTCGTGGGCCGGGGTGAGCCGCGCCACCGGCACCGAGCAGCTGATCGCGTCCCGCGCCGGGGTCCGGTAGGGGATCGCGATCCCGAAGCAGCGCAGCCCCAGCGTGTTCTCCTCGCGGTCCACCGAGAAACCCTGCTCGCGGATGACGTGCAGCTCCTCGATGAGCTTCTCGCGGTCGGTGATCGTGTGCTCGGTCAGCGCCGGCAGGGTCTCCGGCAGCAGCTTGCGCACCTGCTCGTCGGTGTGGGTGGCGAGCAGCGCCTTGCCGAGCGAGGTCGAGTGCGCGGGCAGCCGGCGCCCGACCCGGGTGAACGGCCGCAGATAGTGCTGGGACTGGCGGGTCGCCAGATAGACCACGTTGGTGCCGTCGAGCCGCGCGAGGTGGATGGTCTCGGTGGTGTCGTCGGAGAGCCGGTCGAGCGTCGGCCGGGCGGCGGCCACGACCTCGTCGCCGTCGATGTACGAGGTGCCGACGAGCAGCGCCCGCACCCCGATGCCGTACCGCGTGCCGGTGGCGTCCGTCTCCACCCAGCCCAGCTCGACCAGCGTGCGCAGCAGCATGTACAGGCTGGACTTGGGGTAGCCGACGGCCTCCTGGACGGCGGCGAGCGAGTGCATGCCGGGCCGGCCGGCGAAGTACTCCAGCAGCTCCACGGTCCGCACCGCGGACTTCACCTGCGCCCCACCCGCGTCGGCAGTCGCCATGACCCTCGCCCCTTTTCCGTTGTCCGGTCGCCCCGGCGGTCGCCCCGGTCCGCCCCGGCCGCCCTGGCCGCGCGGACCCCTCGTGCCGGGCGGGCCCCTTGTGGAGACGGCCGGGCCGTCAATAGAGTCCCTCGCAGACGCGTTCATCTACGGGAACGGCGTTCAGAATAGCGAACAGGGGCGTGGCGGTGGCGGCAGAACCAGTGTGGAGTGTGGACCCCCGGACGGGGAAGTCGCGCGAGCAGGTTGCGGTGGAGGCCACAGCGGAGGAGGTCGACCGGGCCGTCCGGGCCGCGCACGGCGCCCGCGCCGCGCTCGCCGACCGCACGGTGCGGGCCGCCTTCCTCCGTACCGCCGCCGACCTCCTCGACGAGGCGCGCGAGCACGTCATCGAGGCCGCCGACGCCGAGACCGCCCTCGGGCCCGTCCGCCTCACCGGCGAACTCGCCCGGACCACCGCGCAGTTGCGGGCCTTCGCCGAGGTCGTCACGGAGGGCTCCTTCCTCGACATCCGGATCGACCTCCCCGACCCGGACGCCACCCCGCCCCGGTCCGACATGCGCCGCTGGAAGATCCCGCTCGGCGTCGTCGCCGTCTACGCCGCCAGCAACTTCCCGCTCGCCTTCTCCGTCCCCGGCGGCGACACCGCGAGCGCCCTCGCGGCCGGCTGCCCCGTGGTGGTCAAGGCCCACCCCGACCACCCGGCCACCTCCGAGCTCTGCGCCGCGCTGCTGCGCCGCGCCGCCGCCAAGGAAGGCCTGCCCGAGGACGTCGTCGTCCTCGTCCACGGCTTCGACGCCGGCGTGGAGCTCGTCCGCCACCCGCTCGTCGCGGCGGCGGGCTTCACCGGTTCGGTACGCGGCGGACGGGCGCTCTTCGACGCCGCGGCCGCCCGGCCCGTACCGATCCCCTTCCACGGCGAACTCGGCTCCCTCAACCCCGTCGTGCTCACCACCGCCGCCGTCGAGGAGCGGGCCGAGGCGATCGGGGCGGGCCTGGCCGGCTCCATGACCCTGGGCGCCGGCCAGTTCTGCACCAAGCCCGGATTCGTCCTGGCCCCCCGGGGCGAGGCGGGCGACCGCTTCCTCGCCGCGCTCACCGCCGGGGTCAGCGAGACCGAACCGGCCGTGATGCTCGACCACCGCATGCGGGACGCCTTCGTCAGCGGCGTCGCCGAGCGCGGCGCGCTCGACGGGGTCCTGACCCCCGTCACCCCCGGCGCGGGCGGCGAGCACACGGTCAGCGCCGGCGTCCTCGCCGTCGACGCCGACCGGCTCACCGCGGCCACGGACCACCACCTCCTCCTGGAGGAGTGCTTCGGCCCGGTCACCGTCGTCGTCCGCTACGCCTCCCGCGAGGAGATCACCGCCGTCCTCGGCCTCCTGCCCGGCAACCTCACCGCCACCCTGCACATCGCCGAGCAGGACGACGACGGCGACGCGGCCCCGCTCCTCGCCGAACTCACCCCGCTGGCGGGCCGCGTCCTCGTCAACGGCTGGCCCACCGGGGTCGCCGTCGCCGCCGCCCAGCACCACGGCGGCCCCTACCCGGCGACCACCTCCACCAGCACCTCGGTCGGCGCGACCGCGATCGAGCGCTGGCTCCGCCCGGTCACGTACCAGTCGACCCCCGACCACCTGCTCCCGCCCGAGCTCCGCGACGGCAACCCGCTGGACCTGCCGAGGCGTTGACCCGTAGGGCCTGTCCGGCGGGTGTCCTGCCTCAGTGCCGCACACGCACCACGATCTTCCCGGTGTGCGTGTTGGACTCCATCAGCCGATGGGCGTCGGTGATCCGCTCCAGACCCTCGAAGGTCTCGGCGATCACCGGCGCCAGGGAGCCGTCCCGCAGCCCCGAGCCGATGAACCCGGCCGCGCGGCGGCGCCCCTCCTCGGTCCTGGCGAGCGCCCCGTTGGCGTATCCGTGCGTGGTCAGCGGCCAGTTCATCGACAGCTCGACCGGTCGCGGGTCCAGCCAGCCGTACAGCACGGCGGTGCCGCCGGGCCGCAGCGCGTCCCCGAGCCGGGCGAAACCGGGCCCGCCGATCGCGTCGAACGCCAGGTCCGCGCCCGCCCCGCCGGTGATCCGCCGCACCTCCTCCACCACGTCCTCGGTGTCCGTCACGATCACGTGCGCGGCCCCGAGCTCCAGGAGCCGCTTCCGCTTCTCCTCGCCGCGCGTGGTGGCGATCGGCACCGCGCCGATCCGCAGCGCCGTCTGGATCGCGGCCGTCCCCACCCCGCTCGACGCGCCCGTGATCACCACGTGGTCGCCGGGGCGCAGCCCGCCGGTCAGCACCATCCCGCCGTACGCGGTGAAGTACGTCAGCCAGACCGCCGCCGCCGTCACCGCGTCCACCCCCTCGGGCCGGGCCACCACGTACTCCTCCGGCAGCACCACCCGCTCCGCGTACACGCCGTACGTCCCGAAGTCGAAGTTGGCCGCCGCCATCACCGGGTCGCCGGGGGCGTACGCGGTGACCCCCGCGCCGACCGCCTCCACCACACCGGCCGCCTCGTAGCCGAGCCGCGAACCCGGCAGCGTCGCCGGGTAGTAGTAGGTGCCCTCGCGGAACAGCGCCTCGGCGCGGTTGAGTCCGATCGCCTCGACCCGTACGAGCACCTCACCGGGCCCGGGGGCGGGCAGCGCCACCTCCTCCACCGTCAGCACCTCGGGGCCACCGGTCTCGTGGAAGAGGACCGCCTTGGTCGTCCTGCCTGTTGTCGTCGTCATGCCTCGACCGTAGGAGGGCGCGGCAAGACGATCCATATCCTCATGACTCCCGTCCATGTCCGATCGTCTCGCCGCCCTCGACGAGGAGTGAGGCGTGAGGAGTACGGTGCCGGGATGGACGTACTGAGCGATGCCATCGCCGCCATGCGCACCGGCCGGCCCCACTCCTCCCGCACGGTCCGCTTCGCGCCCTGGGGATTCCGCTTCTCCCCGAGCAGGGGCGCCGGATTCCACGTCGTCCTCCAGGGGACCGCCTGGCTCCTGCCCCCGGACGACGCCCCCGTCAGACTCGGCCCCGGCGACGTCGTCCTCCTCGCCCACGGCACCGGCCACGGCCTCGCCGACCGGCCGGACACCCCGCTCGTCGACGCCCTGCCCGCACCCGACGGCTCCTGGCCCACCGCGCCCGACCGGGGCCCGATCGGCGCCGAGGAGACCCTGCTCCTCTGCGGCGCCTACCAGCTCAGCCGGACCCGCGCCCACCCGCTCCTCACCGAGCTCCCCCCGTACGTCCACCTCCCCGCCCGGATCGGCGCCCACGGCCGGCTGCGCGCCGCCGTCGACCTGCTCGGTGCCGAACTCGCCGAACCCCAGCCGGGATCCGACGCGATCGTGCCCGCCCTGCTCGACACCCTGCTCCTCTACCTGCTGCGCACGTGGTGGCTCGGTGTCGGCGCCGATCGCTCCACGGGCTGGTCGGCCGCCCTGAGCGACCCGGTCGTCGCCGGAGCCCTCCGGGCCCTCCACGACGACCCGGCCAGGGCCTGGACGGTCGAGGAGCTCGGCGCTCTCGGCGGCCTCTCCCGGGCGGCCTTCGCCCGCCGCTTCACCGCCCTCGTCGGCCGTTCCCCCCTCGCGTACCTCACCTGGTGGCGCATGACGGCGGCCGGCCGCCTCCTGCGCTCGGACGACCTCCCCCTCCGCGCCGTCGCCGAACGCTCGGGCTACTCCTCGGAGTTCGCCTTCGCCAAGGCCTTCAAGCGGGAGTACGGCGTGGCGCCGGGTCAGTACCGCAAGGGCGCCTGAACCCGCATCCGCTGGGCCCGTTGGATCTACCGCACGTGCTGGATCCGCTGGATCCGCTGCACCCCCCGCCGCACCCGCTCAGCGGGTCCGGCGGCCCGGCAGGCACAGCGAGGCCAGGGCCGTCAGGGTCAGCAGGCCCGCGCTGATCAGCAGGCTCGCCCGCAGGGCCGTCGCCATGTCGGTCATGTCGCGGGCCGCCAGCGAGCCGAAGACCGCGATCGCGAGCGCGCCCGCCGTCTGCCGGATCGCGTTGAGCAGCCCCGCCGCCGTGCCCGCGCGCTCCGCCGGGACCGCCTCCATCATCGAGGCGATCAGCGGCGGCAGCGAGAAGCCCGCGCCCAGCGCCATCGGCACGAGCAGCAGGGCCTGGGCCGCGCGGGAGGAGTCCGCGTCCACGGTGAGCAGGCCGAGCAGCCCGGCCACCGCGACCACCTGGCCCACCACGATCGGCAGCCTCGCCCCGTGCCGCGCCGCGACCTTCGCCGACAGGAGGTTCACCCCCGCGAGCAGCCCCGTCATGGGCAGGAACATCAGCCCCGCGCCCAGCGCCGAGAGCCCGAGCACCTGCTGGAAGAAGAGGCTGAAGACGAACACCGTCCCGTAGAAGGCCACGCTGTTCGCCGCCCCCGCCGTCACGGCCACCGCCACCGTCCTGTTCCGGAACAGCCCCAGCGGCACCATCGGATGGCGCCGCCGCGCCTCGATCAGCAGGAAGGCGGGCAGGGCGACGGCCGCCACCGCCAGCGCCCAACGGCCTTCCGCACCCCCCTCGATGGCCGCGAAGGTCAGCGCGCCGACCGCCGTCATCGCCGTCAGCTGCCCCGGCACGTCGAGCGGCGCGGGCCGCCGCTCGGAGCGCGCCACCCGGGTCAGCAGGACGAGCGCGAGGAGCCCGAGCGGCAGGTTCACGAAGAAGATCCCGCGCCAGCTCCAGGCCGTCGTCAGCGCCCCGCCGACGACCGGGCCGAGCGCCACCGCGACCGTCCCGCCGGCCGCCCACAGCGACACCGCCCGGGCTCGCCGCCCCGGATCGCCGTACGCCTCGCGCACCAGGGCGAGCGAGGCCGGCAGCATCACGGCCGCCGCAGCGCCCTGCACCGCCCGGGCGGCGAGCAGGGAGGGGAGCCCGGGGGCGAGACCGCAGGCGGCCGAGGCGAGGGTGAAGACGACGACTCCGATCCCGTACGCCCTGCCCGCCCCGACCCGGTCGGCGAGCGCCCCGCTGGACAGCAGGAGCGCGGCGAACACCAGCGTGTACGCGTCGACCACCCACTGGAGACCGGTCATGCCCGTGCCCAGGTCGGCGCCGATCGCCGGGAGGGCGACGTTGACCACCGAGGTGTCGAGGGTGATGAGGGCGAAACCGAGTGTCGCGGCGGCAAGGGCCGGAGCCGGGGAGGGTGTTCTGCCGGGAGTGCGGGGGCGGACGGTGGGGGCTTCGGTGAGGTCGGTCGATGACATGTCCCCACCTTCGTGACCGGCGCGGACGTAGAGTAGTGGCCCGAATGCCATATGCCCGGAGGTTCTGGCCATGCCGGCCCCGTCCCCTGCCTCGCGCTCCCATGCTTCCCATGCCCCCCGTGCCTCGCATGACTCCCGTGCCTCCCGCACTCCGCGCGTCCAGCGCGTCGCCGTGATCGCCGCCCCGCCCGTCTCGATGTTCAACCTCGCCATCCCCGAGATGCTGTTCGGCAAGGTCGAGATCGACGGCGGACCCGGGTACGAGACGGTCATCTGCGCCCCCGACCCCGGTCCCGTCGCCACCACCGGCGGCCTCGACCTGCTCGTCCCGCACGGCCTCGACGCCGTGGACACCGCCGACACCCTGGTCCTCGCGGGCAGCGGCTCGTACAAGGACCCCGACCCCCGCATCCTCGACGCGCTGCGCCGCGCCGCCGCCGCGGGCAAGCGGATCGCCTCCATCTGCACCGGCGCGTTCGCGCTCGCCGAGGCCGGGCTGCTCGACGGCCGGGCGGCGACGACGTACTGGGCGTACCGGGAACTGCTCGCCGAGCGGCACCCGGCCGTCGACCTCCAGGACGACGTCCTCTTCGTCCAGGACGGCCCCCTCCTCACCTCCTCCGGATACGCGGCGGGCATCGACCTCTGCCTCCACGTCATCCGCACCGACCACGGCGCCGCCGTCGCCAACACCGTCGCCCGGCTCGCCCTCGTCGCGCCCGTACGGCCCGGCGGCCAGACCCAGTTCACCCAGACCCCGCTGCCGCCCGAGCGCGGGATCTCCTTCGCCGACACGCGCGCGTGGGCCATGGGACGCCTCGACGAACCGCTCACGCTCACCGACCTCGCCCGGCACGCCGGGACCTCCGTCCGCACCCTCTCGCGCCGCTTCCACGCCGAGACGGGGGTCAGCCCGCTCCAATGGCTGCTCCACCAGCGCGTCGAGCGGGCCAAGGAGCTCCTGGAGGCGACCTCCCTCGGCATGGAGCAGGTGGCCCGCGCGAGCGGCCTCGGCACGGGCGACTCGCTCCGGCAGCACCTGCTGCGGCGCACCGGCCTCACCCCGAGCGCGTACCGGAGCTCCTTCAGCCGCCTCACCGCCGTCCAGGGCGAGCCCTCGGGAACCGGATCGCGCGCCGCCGCGTCCTGAACCTTCATGATCCGATACGCGACCGCCACCGATCTCGACGCCGTCACCGCCCTCCACGCCGAGGCCCGGGCCACCTACTACCGCGGCCACCTCCCCGAGTCCGACTACGCGGGCCCCGAGGAGCTGGCCCGCAGCCGGGCCGGGTGGGCGGGCGCGATCGAGCGCGGGGCCGTGCTGTGCGCGGAGCTGGACGGCGAGAGCGATGAGGGCGGCAAGGGCGGCAAGGCGGGCGAGGGCGGCGAGGCGGGCGAGGTCGCCGGGATCGCCGCCTACGGCGAGCGCGACGGCGTCATGTTCCTCTCCCAGCTGCACGTCGCCCCCGCCCACTGGCGCCGGGGCGTCGGCAGCGCCCTCCACGCGGCCTGCGTCGAGGCCTGGCGGGCCGCCGGTGTGACCACGGCCGTCCTGGAGGTCTTCGAGAAGAACGACCGCGCCCAGGGCTTCTACGCGGCCCACGGCTGGACCCCCGACCCGGACTCCCCGCGCTCCGGCGACCACCTCGTGCTCCGCCTCACACTCGCGCCGAAAGCGGAATGAACCGGACCGGTGGGGGCGTTCCCGTCGACGAACACCCCCACCGGCAACCCCTCGGAGAGAAGTCCCATGCGCGTCGAGATCTGGTCCGACATCGCCTGCCCCTGGTGCTACGTCGGCAAGGCCCGCTTCGAGAAGGGCCTCGCGGCCTTCGCCCACCGGGACGACGTCGAGGTCGTGCACCGCTCCTTCGAGCTCGACCCGCACCGCGCCAAGGGCGACACGGGCCCGGTCCTGGAGATGCTGGCGAAGAAGTACGGCCGGACCCTCGACGAGGCCCGCGCCATGGAGGCGCACGTCGCCACGAACGCGCACGCCGAGGGCCTCGGCTACCGCGTCGACGGCCGCGACCACGGCAACACCTTCGACATCCACCGGCTGCTCCACCTCGCCAAGGAGCGCGGCCGGCAGAGCGAGCTGCTCGACCTGGCCTACCGCGCCAACTTCGCCGAGGAGCGCTCCGTCTTCGACACCGAGACCCTGGCGGCGCTCGGCGTGGAGGCCGGTCTCGACGAGGCCGAGGTCCGGGCCGTCCTCGCCGACGAGTCGGCCTACGCCGACGCCGTACGGGAGGACGAGCGCGAGGCCGCCGAACTCGGCGCCAACAGCGTGCCGTTCTTCGTCCTCGACCGCCGCTACGGCGTCTCCGGCGGCCAGCCCGCCGAGGTCTTCACCCAGGCCCTGGAGCAGGCCTGGCAGGGCCGCGCCCTCCAGCCGGTCGGCGGCGACGCCGACGCCGAGGCCTGTGGCCCGGACGGCTGCGAGGTCCCGCAGGCCTGACGGCCGCACGGGGCCGGTCCAGGCCGGCACCGGGCCGGTCCAGGCCGCACCGGTCCAGGCCGCACCGCACCGGGCCGGGCCGGGTCGCATCAGGCCGGATCGCGCCGTACCCGGCCGTACTCAGCCCCACCCGCTCTGACCTGCGCAGATAAGCGCGGCTTGGGGGTTCCCCGCGGTCGAATCGCCATTGACGGGTGATCGCGGGGACTTCAGGGTGGGGACATGGATTCCCTGGACCAGCCGCTCGGCGGCGCCGAGTTCGCGCCCAAGAAGACCTATCTGAACACCTCCGCCTGCGGGTTGCTGCCCCGCCGGACGATCGACGCCGTCACGCTCCTCGCCGAGCAGACCGCCGACGGCCGCTCGGACGGCGCGGGCAGCTTCGCGATCGTCGACGAGGCCCGGGCGGCCTTCGCGCGGCTCGCCCACGTCCCGCACGAGCGCGTCTCCGTCGGCAGCTCCGTCGCCGTGCACTGCGGGATGATCGCCCAGTCGATGCCCGCGGGCTCCGAGATCCTCTTCCCCGAGGGCGAGTTCTCCTCCGTCATCACCCCGTTCACGATCCGCGGCGACCTCAAGACCCGCTTCGTGCCCCTGGAGCAGCTCGCCGAGTCCGTCCGTCCCGAGACCGCGCTCGTCGCCTTCTCGGCCGTGCAGTCGGCGGACGGCCGCACGGTCGACTTCGCGGCGGTACGGGCCGCGGCGGCGGCCCACGGCGCCCGGACGCTCCTGGACGCCACGCAGTCGGCCGGCTGGCTGCCGCTGCACGCGGGGGAGTGGGACTACACGGTCGCCGGCGCCTACAAGTACCTGCTCTGCCCGCGCGGCGCGTCCTTCCTCACCGTCACCGAGGAGGCGCAGGACTCGCTGCTCGCGATCCACGCCAACTGGGTCACGGGCGAGGAGCTGTGGGTGAACAGCTACGGCCCGGTCCGCGAACTGGCCCGCTCCGCGCGCCGCTTCGACGAGCCCGTGGCCTTCTTCTCGTACCACGGGGCGGCCCGCTCGCTCGCGCTGCTCGAAGAGATCGGCATCGACCGCATCGAGGCCCACAACAAGGGGCTCGCGGCCCGCTTCCGCACCGGACTCGTCGAGCTCGGCCACGCGCCGGTCACGGACGACTCGACGGTCGTCGCCATCCCCGGCCTCGGCGACCGGGCGGACGCGCTCCGCGACGCCGACGTGCTGCTCTCCGCCCGCGCGGGCAACCTGCGGGCGTCGTTCCACCTCTACAACACGGCGGCGGACGTCGACCGCGTCCTGGACGTCCTCGCGGGCTGAGCCCGTACGGGGCGGGAGCCCCCGCCGCGCACGGCGAAAGCCCCCGCCCGCAAGGCGTGAGCCCCCGCCCTCAGCAGCCCTTCGGCAGGGGCGGGCAGTCGCCCTCCTCGCCCGCCTCCTCGCGCAGGTTCTCCGCGACCAGCCCGAGCAGGCGGGCCAGCTCGTCCCGGTCGGCCGGGCCGAGCCGGCCGAGCGACAGTTCCTCCAGGCCCTGCCAGGCGCCCTCGACCCCGGCGCGCAGCGCCAGGCCGTCGTCCGTCGCCTCGACGAGGACCGCGCGCCGGTCGGCGGGGTCAGGGCGGCGGCGGACGTGGCCGCACTGCTCCAGGCGCTGGAGCATCTTCGTCACCGTCGAGGGGTCGAGGCCCAGGGACTGGATCAGCTCGGACTGGCGGACCGGCCCGGAGTCCCACAGGCGCATCATCATCAGCTCCTGGCCCGGGTAGAGGCCGAGCTCCCGCAGCCGCCTCCCCATGGCGATCCGGTGCATCCGGGCGACCCGCGCCAGAGCGTGGCTGACGGGTCCGCCGCGGGCGGCGGTCGGCAGCGGTTCGCCGCACACACCGACCGGCGCCGCGGCGCGGGGCTCGGTACAGACGGGGTCGGTTCCGTTCATCGTGGCTCCTCGGGACGGCTCTCCCAGAAGATTACCTTGGTCGGCCAATGAATGCGTTACAGTGGCAACGGCTCAATTAGTTGGCCGACCACATAATGATGTGAGGGAACCGCCATGACCACTGCCTTCGACCCCGTAGACCTCGCCGGCACCCGTCTCGCCAACCGCATCGCCCTGGCCCCCATGACCCGCAGCCGGGCCGAGGCCGACAGTCGCACCCCCACCGCGCTCGTCGCCGAGTACTACGCCCAGCGCGCCTCCGCCGGCCTGATCATCACCGAGGGCGCCCAGCCGACCGCGATCGGTCAGGGCTATCCCAACACCCCCGGCCTGCACAGCGACGAGCAGATCGCGGCCTGGCGCGAGGTCACCGACGGCGTCCACGAGCGCGGCGGCCGGATCTTCGTCCAGCTGATGCACGCCGGGCGGATCAGCCACCCCCAGGTCCTCGGCGGCGGCCTCCACCCCGTCGGCCCCTCCGCGGTCGCCCCCGCGGGACAGCTCTTCGCCGGCTCCGGCCTCATCGACTTCGTCGCCCCGCGCGCACTCGCCGCCGACGAGGTACAGGAGACGATCGCCGGCTTCGCCACCGCCGCCCGCAACGCGATCGAGGCCGGCTTCGACGGCGTCGAGATCCACGGCGCCAACGGCTACCTGATCCAGCAGTTCCTCTCCACCAACTCCAACCTGCGCACCGACGAGTGGGGCGGCCCGGTCGAGAACCGCATCCGCTTCGCCGTCGAGGTCGTCAAGGCCGTCGCCGCCGAGATCGGCCCCGAGCGCACCGGCCTGCGCATCTCCCCGGCCAACACCTACAACGACATCGCCGAGACCGACACCGCCGACATCTACCCGGCCCTCGTCGAGGCCATCGACCCGATCGGCATCGCCTACCTGCACCTCACGGAGCCCACGCCCGAGGTCCGCGAGCTGACCCTCGCCCTGCGCAAGGCCTTCTCCGGCACCTTCATCCTGAACCCGGCCAGGGACCCGGGGCCGACCGGGGCCGACGCCCTGGCCCTGATCGAGGACGGCACCGCCGACCTCGTCGCGTACGGGGCGCTGTTCCTCGCCAACCCCGACCTGCCGGCGCGGCTCAAGGCCGGCGGCCCGTACAACACCCCCGACACCGCCACCTTCTTCGGCGGCGACCACCGCGGCTACACCGACTACCCCGCGCTGTAGGTGTCGTCCCGCCCGTGCCGCACACGACGAAGGGCGGGGTCCGGCCGCCGGACCCCGCCCTCGCTGTCGTCCCTCCTACTTCCAGGCCTCCGTGACCGCGCGCCGCGCGCCCTCCAGATCCACCGTGCGGCCCGTGTCGCCGAGCGCCGCGCCCAGCGCGGCCAGCGAGGACTGCACGACACCCGGAGTCGCGTCCACCCCGTAGTGGTTGACCCGGATCATCTCCCCGGCCAGCGCCCCGCCGCCCGCGATCAGCGGCAGCGACGGATCGGCGGCCAGCGCCTTCGCGACCAGCTCCGAGGCGTCCACTCCCGCCGGCGCGCGCAGCGTCGTCGCGACCGGGGCCGCGTCCCTCGCCTCGTGCACGTACGGCGCCAGACCGCCGCCCAGGGCCAACGCACCCGCCCGGGTCGCCGCCGCCGCCGAGGCGTGGCGGGCCATCAGCGCGTCAAGACCCTCCGCCTCGATCCGCTCCACGCAGGCCTCCAGGGCCAGCATCTCCAGCTGCGCCGGAGCGTGCAGCAGCGCCTTCCGGCCGCCGTCGATCCACCGCTCCTTCCAGTCCAGGAGGGAGAGGTACGAGCGGCGCGGCGCGGCCGGGTTCGCGGCGAACCGCTCCCAGGCCCGCGCGCTCACCGAGACCGCCGACACGCCCGCGGGGCCGCCCATCGCCTTCTGCGCGCCGATGATGCACATGTCCACGCCCCACGCGTCCGGCAGCACCGGCTCCGCGCCGATCGACGCCACCGCGTCCAGGTAGAACAGCGCGCCGTGCGCCCGGACGACCTCGCCGATCTCCGCGACCGGGTTGGTGTTCCCGGTCGCCGCCTCCGCGTGCACGAGCGACACGAAGTCGATCTCCGGGTGCTCGGCGAGCGCCTGCTCCACCTGCGCGGCCGTCACCGCCGTGTGGAAGGGCACCTCCAGGTCGACGACGGTCGCCCCGCAGTCCCGCAGCCAGTTGCCGAAGGTCTGCCCGTACGGACCGGTGACGACGTTCAGCGCGGTCGAACCGGCCCGCGCCCCGCTGCGGATGCACCCCTCCAGGGGAAGCAGCGCCTCGCCCTGGGTGATCACCACGTCCTGCTCCGTGGAGAGCAGCGCGGCCACCCGCCCCTCGATCGACGCGAAATGCGCGGCGGTCAGCGGGGCCAGGTCCAGGAGCGGATGTGTCACGGTCACGGCGGTGCCTTCTTCGACTCGGTTCGGTGCGGGCGTAACTCCCGATCAGACTACCGACGGACGGCCCCGCGCCCCCTTGGCCCACCTGTACAAAAGGGATCTTCGTCCCGGCGAAACCGTCAAGGGACATCAGCTGCCCAACAGGACGACGGCCCGGGCACCCGCCCTCGTACAGTGCAGACATGAGCGATCACGCGGTGCTGCATGTGAAGGGGCGGGTGCTCGTCGGCCCTGAGGACGTACGGGACGAACTCTGGTGCGTCGACGGGCGGATCACCTACGACCGGCCCGCCGCCGAGGCGGTGACCGTCGAGGGCTGGGCGCTGCCCGGCCTGGTCGACGCCCACTGCCACGTCGGACTCGACCGGCACGGTCCGGTCGACGAGGCCACCAGCGAGAAGCAGGCCCTCACCGACCGGGACGCGGGCACGCTGCTGATCCGGGACGCCGGTTCGCCCTCCGACACCCGCTGGATCGACGAGCGCGAGGACCTCCCGAAGATCATCCGCGCGGGCCGGCACATCGCCCGCACCCGCCGCTACATCCGCAACTACGCCCATGAGATCGAGCCCGCCGACCTCGTCGCGTACGTCGGCCGGGAGGCCCGGCGCGGCGACGGCTGGGTCAAGCTCGTCGGCGACTGGATCGACCGCGAGGCGGGCGACCTCACCGCCTGCTGGCCGCGCCCCGAGGTCGAGGCGGCCATCGCCGAGGCGCACCGGCTCGGCGCCCGGGTCACCGCGCACTGCTTCGCCGAGGACTCGCTCCGGGACCTCGTCGAGGCGGGCATCGACTGCGTCGAGCACGCCACCGGCCTCACCGAGGACACGATCCCGCTCTTCGCCGAGCGCGGCGTCGCCATCGTCCCGACCCTGGTGAACATCGCGACCTTCCCGCACCTCGCGGACGGCGGCCAGGAGAAGTTCCCGCGCTGGTCGGCCCATATGCGCCGGCTGTACGAGCGGCGGTACGACACCGTCCGCGCAGCCTTCGACGCGGGCGTCCCCGTCTTCGTCGGCACCGACGCGGGCGGCTCCCTCGCCCACGGGCTCGTCGCCGAGGAGGTCGAGGAGCTGACCCGGGCCGGCATCCCGCCGATCGACGCGCTCTCGGCCACCGCCTGGGGCGCCAGGGCCTGGCTCGGCCGCCCCTCCCTGGAGGAGGGCGCCCCCGCCGACCTCGTCGTCTACGGCGAGGACCCGCGCGCGGACGTCCGCGTCCTCGCGGCGCCGCGCCGGGTCGTCGTCAACGGCCGGGTGGTGGGCTGACCACCCCGCCGGTCAGCGCGCCGGTCAGCGGGTGAGGAAGGCGAGCCGCGCCCGCTTCTCCGGGATGAAGACCTCCGGCAGGTCCACCTCGGGCAGGACGACCTCCGGGCCCAGCGCGAAGCCGAGCCGGACCATCCGGGCGATCGCCTTCTCGTTGGCGGCGTCCGGCTCGACGACCACACGGGTGTGGTCGCGCAGCGAGAAGTCGATCAGCACCCCGAGGAGCCGCGCCGAGAAGCCCGGCTCGGGGGAGGCGCTCGGGGCGAACATCAGGTGGACGCCGATGTCGCCGGGACGGACCTCGTAGCACTCGCTGACCCGGTCGGCCTCGGGGTCGTACGTCTGGAAGAGCGCGACCGGCTCCCCGTCCCGGCTGACCAGGTAACCGTGGTGCGTGGTCAGCGAGTCGAGGTGGGCGTAGATCTCCCGCACCTGCTCGACGGTGGTGCCGCCCATGCCCCAGAAGCGGGCCCGGTCCTCGTTCACCCAGGCGTGCAGGAGGGGGGCGTCCCGGTCGGGGTCGACGGGGGAGACGCGGACGGTGCCGAAGCCTTCGACGGCCTGCTCGTACACGCTGGTGGCGGTGGTCATCGTGATTCCTCGTGCTCTGCGGTGTGTTCGGGGGCGGGTTCGGGGGCGAGTCGGTTCCAGTCGGTGGTGACGGGGGCGAGTTCGCCCCGCAGCCACAGGGGGAGCTGGTCGCGGTGGTGCGGGTCGCCGGGCACCCCGGACGCCCCGAACGGCACGATCCAGCGGCTCCGTTGGCGGTCGGCGAGGTCCCAGACGTAGCGGGCGGCCGAGGCGCGGGCGCTGCGGTCGGTCCAGCCGGGCACGCTGGACGTGGACAGGACGCAGTCGTGGTCCCCGGCGAGCCCCGGCCACTGCGCGTCGTCGGCGTCGGGGAGCGCCTGCCAGGGCGCGAGGCGGTGGGTCACGGCCCAGGCGGCGGGCGGCTCGCCGGCCCCGGTCTCCTCCAGGGCCTCGCGCACGATCCGGTCGACGTCCCCGGCCGGCACGGGACCGGCCGTGAGCAGGGTCTCCAGGGCGAAGGCGACCCGGGGCCCGAGGGCCAGCCAGGGGCGGAACAGCTCGGGGTACGGGGCGGGTTCGCGCAGCGCCGCGAAGGCCTCGTGCCCGGCGAGCCGCCGCACGACGGCGCCCCGGACGGCCGCGTACAGGCCCGCGTCGGTGCTCTCCGCCGCCATCCGCCGGTCCCAGCCGAGGAGCCGCCCGCGCACGGCGGACGCGGCGGGGGAGAGGCCCTCGGTCACCCGCCGGACCACCGCGAGGAGGCGGGCCGCCGAGGGGTTGTCGGTGTCGGTGTGGACGGCGGTCGTCGTCTCCGGGGTCCACTCCGCCGAGGCGCCGAGGAGCGCGTCGATGCGGGCCGCCCGGTGCGGCGGGGCGAACTCGACGCCGAGGGGCGCGGCGAGCCCCCGGGCGTTGGCCATGACGGCGTGGCCGCGGACCTCGGCGCGGGGCAGCGGCGCGGGCCCGGGCTCCCAGGCGTGCGCCGGCTCCCAGGCGGGCACGAGCCGCAGCGAGTTGGCCCGGTCCCGTACGGGTACGTGGCCGGCGACCCGGTGCAGCAGGCCGCCGCGGGTGTCGGCGGCCTGGACGACGTTCACGGGTTCGACCCAGCCGTCGAGGGCCGCGTCCACGTCCGCGACGGTCCGGGCGCGCAGCAGCCCGGGCAGGGTGCCGAAGCCCAGCTCGCCGGTGACCCGGGGCGGGTACCGCAGACTCACCGCCTCCCACGTGGCGGCATCACCGGCGGCATCCCCGGCGCCATCGGCGGCGATTTCGGCGGCGGAACCGCCGGGGGGTTCGTCGTCCGTCCCGATGATCACGGGGCCCCGGTCCGTCTCCACCACCTCGATCACGACGGGCTCGCCGCCCGCGACCTCGATCGTCTCCGTGTGCGCCGCGGCCGGGCGCCAGCCCTCGGGGCCGAGGGCCTCGACGCCCCCGCCGGGGAGCCGGCGGAGCCGCTCGCGGTACAGGTCCTGGTAGTCGGCCATGGCGTTGGTGATCGCCCAGGCCACCGAGCCGGTGTGGCCGAAGTGGGCGAGCCCGGGGACGCCGGGCACGGCGAGTCCCACCACGTCGTACGCGGGGCAGGCGAGCCGGATCTGCTGGTAGACGCCCGGCGCCTCGATGAACCGGTGCGGGTCGCCGGCCACCAGGGCCGCGCCGCTCGCGGTCCGTTCGCCGGACACCACCCAGCCGTTGGAGCCCGCGGTGCCGGGGCCGTCCGTCGCGAAGAGCTCCGTCCACTCCTCGCCGAGCCGCGCGGCGACCTGCTCCCGCCACAGCTTGGTGGGGAAGCCGGCGAAGAGGATGTGGGTGGAGAGCCAGACGGCGAGCGGGGTCCACGGCTCCCACCGGCCGGGCGCGAGGCCGGTCTCCGCGAACTCGGGTGCGCGTCGGGCCCCGTCGGCCAGGCCGGCGTTGACCCCGTCCACGTACGCCCGGACCCAGGCGGCCGTCGGCGCGTCGGAGGCTTCGAGCCGCTCGTGGCAGCGGCGGGCGGTGTCGGCGAGCCGGGCCCGCCGGGCGAAGGCGTCCCAGCCGAGCTCGCCGGCGCCGAGGAAGGCGGCCGTGGTGCCCTGGGCCCGGTGCCGCTCGACCTCCAGCTGCCAGGCGCGGTCCCGGGCGGTCACCCGCCCCTGGGCGAAGGCGAGTTCCTCCGGATCCGCGGCGCGCAGATGGGGGACGCCCCAGGCGTCCCGGTAGACCTCGATGCTCACGGAGACCCCGCTCCCGTCCGTAACTTTTCCAGAACCTTAGGTTAGGCTGACCTAAGTAAATCTACAGGAGTCCAGGGGAGGAGATCACGGTGGGGCATGGCTGGCAGGGGGCGGTCCTCAAGCTGTTTCGGGGCAAGGACTTCACGTTCACGGTGACGGGGGCCGAGCAGGTCACCGAGGACTACCGCAGGGTGCACTTCACGGACGGCGGCCTGCTCGCCGCGGCCGGCATCCACCCGACGATGTGGGTCCGCCTCTGGTTCGACGACGCGGGCAAGCCGCACCAGCGCGCGTACACCCTGGTCGACCCCGACCTCGAGGCGGGCACCTTCAGCCTCGAATTCGCCCTCCACGACGGCGTCGCCAGCCACTGGGCCCGCACCTGCGCCCCCGGCGACACCGTGGACGCCACGCTCCAGGGCACCGGCTTCGAGGCGCCCGACCCGCTCCCCGAGCGGCTGCTCGTGGTCGGCGACCCGGCCTCCCTGCCCGCCGTCAACTCCCTGCTCGACGCGCTCCCCGGCGTCCCCGCCACCGTCTGGTTCGAGACGCAGCACGCCTCCGACGACGAGCTGCCGGTCCGCCTCGACCCCGACCACCACGAGCTGCGCCGGATCCCGCGCCAGGGCGGCGGCGCCGGGCTGATCGTCCGCGTGAAGGCCGAGCTGCCCGAACTCGCGGACGCCGCCTCGTACGTCTGGATCGCCTGCGACACCACGACGACCCGCACCCTCGCCGCGTACGCCCGCAAGGAGCTCGCCCTCCCCAAGGAGCGCGTCCACGCGCTCGGGTACTGGCGCGCGAGCTGACAGCGCCCGAGGCGTCGGGTTGACGATCCGTTACCCGAAGCCGCGGCGGCTCGTTTTCACCCTTCCCCGCGCTCCCCTGGATGCCCCTGGATGCGCCCGGATGCGTCCGCTCGTACGAAAGACGCGGGGCGTGCGGGAACGGTTGTGTCGAGAAGAATCGAATATGAACACGGAAACCCCCCTTTGGAGTGAACTCACGTCAGGCGACTGTCGGTTCACTCTCCGTGCGTAAAGATTCCGGTGTCTCAAGTCGCCGAGGCCGCGCCGACCCACCGTCCCCGTGGTGAGCGGCCGGCGACGCCATGTCTCTTGTGGGGGTTCCACCATCTTGAACAGCAACACCTTCCGCGCGCCCGTACGCCGCACCGCCGCCGCCGCGACCGTCGCCGCCCTGGCCGTCGGCCCCGTGCTCCTCGCGGCCCCGGCGGCGCACGCCACGGGCGGCGAAGGGCGTGCCACCGCCGTCGTCCTGCGGGCCGGCCTCGACGTCTCCCTCCTCGGCGAGACGGTGAAGGTGCCGGTGCGCGCCTCCCTCAACGAGGTCAAGGCACCCGAGACCGAGAGCGAGACCGCGCTCACGGTGAAGGTGCAGGGGGCCGAGGGCGGAGAGCCGATCGACATCCTCGCCGCCGATGTCGCCACCTCCAAGGCCACCGTGGACGAGGAGAAGGCCGAGGGGTACGTGAACCTGGTCAAGGCGCAGGTCCACGTCCCCGGCATTCCGCTGCTCTCCCTCATCGAGGTCGAGAAGGTCACGTCCAAGGCGCTGTGCGAGGTGGGGAAGAAGCCGGTCGCCGAGTCCAACGTCCTCGGGCACGTGACCGTCTTCGGCAAGAAGACCACCCTCTCCACCGCAGGCCGCACCCAGGTGACCGTGCCGGGCATCGGCCAGGTCACCCTGGACCTCTCCCGCACCTCCACGACCTCCCGCACCGCGGCGGCGACGGCCCTCGAACTCAAGGTGGAGGTCGACCCGCTGAAGCTGGGCGTGGCCAAGGTCGACGGCACCGTGACGCTCGCCGAGGCGACCTGCGAGACGCCCGAGGGCCCGGCCCCGACGGAGGAGCCCACCAAGGAGCCCACGGAGCAGCCGACCGAGAAGCCGACCGAGCAGCCCACCCAGGAGCCCAGCGAGCGGCCCTCCGAGCAGCCCACGCAGCGGCCCACCGTCGAGCCGAGCAGCGACGGCGGCGTGAAGACCAACAACGGCGGCACCACCCCGACCGAGAACCTCGCCGAGACCGGCGGCAGCTCCTCCACCACCTACATCGCGGCGGGCGCGCTCGCCCTCCTGGTGGCAGGCGGCGGCGCGCTGGCGGTCACCCGCTCGCGCCGCTCGCGCGGCTGACGGCCCGAGGGGGAGGCGCCGGGGGGTGCCGGAGACGTAGGGGAATCAGGGGAAGCAGGGAAAGAGGGGAAGCACGGGAAACGGGGGAAGCAGGGGTGGGGGGGGGGGGGGGGGGGGGGGGGGGGGGCGCCCCCCCCCCCCCCCCCCCCGCCGCGATGCCTCCACTCTACCCACATTCATAGTGTTAAGCAATTTCGGAGGGGTCGTGATCCGTCCCTCTAGCTCGCCGGAGGCCGTGGGGGCATCCATTTCTGGGCCGCAGGGCTCCAGCGGGCCTGCGAGAAGACCCTGTTGAAGTCCGGCATGTAGTCGGCCCCGTAGTCCACGGCGTCGGGCATGGGCTCTACTGGCACCCACCCCTCGCCGGGGCGGAGCGCGGCGAACCAGCCGAAGCTCACTGCGGCGTCCTCGCCGGGAACGAGGCCGGTCCACACCCCGCCGCCGCTGTGGCCGTGCCGGCCAGGGCAGATGGCCTGAGGGAGGCCCGTCCGCGGACAGTGGCTCTCCCGGCAGCCGGTGGTGTGCTCCGTACCGACCTGCGCGCCGCAGCCGATGCAAGGTTCACCGCGCGAGAGAGTGAGCTCGGTCGCCATCAGCGCCCCCCGTCCGGGAGATGCGAAGGGGAGAACGCGCGAACGCGCTCGGTCGGGGTGGGGCCGGTGGGGCCGACGCTCGACATGAAAGCACCTCTTGACGTTGGTGGTTGGGCGGGCGGGGCGCGGCTGCGCCCCGCCGGACGGTGGCCGCTACGCGGCGGTGCGGAACTCGATGCACGCCGGGAAGTCCGGCTTGATGTCCGGGCCTCGCCGACGCTGGGCCTTGATGGCGCACTTCATGCGCGCCTTGCCGTCTCCGGCCACCCGTTCCACGAGGAAGGCGCACGTCCCGCAGAGGGAGGTCGGCGTGGTGGTGCCCGGCTCCAGCAGCGGCTTGAGGGTGGCCGGGTGGATGCCTCGGTCCAGCTTGATGCGTATCGCTCCGCGGCCGACGATCGCCGGCGGAATGGTCAGACTCATGTGACTTCGTTCCTTCGAAAGGTGCTGATGGGGAGGGGGCGGCCCGGGCGGGGCGTCTGGCCCGGGCCGCGTCGCGGGAGTCGGTCGCGGCCGATGTGGCCGTGCTACTGCCGGGCGATCCGCTTGCTCTCCCGCACGGCCCGGAGGCGATTGACCATCACGGGGTGGCGGGCGAGGGCTGCTTCGCTGTCCAGCAGCCCGTTGAGCAGCTGGTAGTAGCGTGTCGGCGAGATGCCGAGGTCCGCTCGGATCGCCGCTTCCTTTGGACCTGGGGCGACGGCGATCGACCTGGGCCAGTATCGGTACTCGAAGTCCAGAAGGGCGGCGTCGCGCTCGCCAAGGGTCAGTCTGGCCGTGGGGGCATCCTCGGTCTCGGGTCTGCCGCCGCTCGCGTCTCCCGGCGCCGACGGGGGCGGCGGGACGGTGTCCGGTGACGTGCTCAATGGGTGCTCTGCCACTCGCCGAGGCCGATGGCCACCACGATGGCCAGGCACATCAGTTCGGCCTGGCTGTAGATGAACATCCCCGCGGCGGTCATCCATGCGAGGTAGCGGAAGGCGTCCAGCACGATGTTCGAGGTGCTCTTGCTCAAGGGGGTCACTCCACTGGAAAGGTGGGCCACTGCGGCGCACGACTCAAACCATAGATCAACTCATAGCGTTAAGCAATATCCGAGGTGGATTCGCCTCCCGTGCGGTACTTCTCGGCTCCCTGGCGCAGACGGTCGAGTGCCAGCCGCTGGTGGACCGCCTCCTCGATCGCCCTCCACACCAGGCCCTGGGACGGGTCCTCCGGAACCCCGGGCTCGCCCCGGTTGCCGCGGATGGCGATCACAGTCTCCCCCTGCGGGGGCCTCGCCCTGTGGACCATGATCAGCGTGGGCGTCCCATGACCGGGGATGTATGCGCCCGACGTGTCGATCACCCAGGCCAGGTCGAGGCGGGACAGGTACTGCTCGATGTACTTCTTGCCGAACTCGCGCTTCATGAACGAGTTGGCCGTGAGCTGGGCGACCGTTCCGCCCGGTCGGGCCAGTTCGGTCATCAGGGCGGTGAACGGCAGCGCGAGGCTGTACTTGCCGCTGCACACCTGCGGGTAGGCGCGCCGGATCTGCTCGCGCACGTGGGGGTCGCGGACCGTGATGTAGGGGGGGTTGCCCACCACCGCGTGGTAGCGGCCCCGGTGGAGCAGCGGCTCGTCGGTGTTGAGCAGGGCGTCGGCTGCAGCCACCCGCACGGGCCAGCCGGCGGGCACGGCCGCGATGGGGCCGCCCAGGATGTCGGCCGTCGTCGCGAGGAGCCGGTAGCGCGCCATGACGGCGGCATAGGGGTCGAGGTCGACACCGTGTACAGCCTGCAGGGCGCGTTCCAGGGAGTGTTCGATCGTGGCCCCGGCGTATGGAGCCCGCCCCCGCGGCCGGTAGGCCCGGATGCGGTGGAAGGCGGCGAGCAGGATGTGCCCGGTCCCGCAGGCCGGGTCGATCATCCGGACGTGGTCCGCGCCGATGTCGTCGAGCGCTGGCTCGAGGGAGAGATCGAGCAGCAGTTCTGCGACCCAGGGCGGGGTCTGGCACAGCGCTCTCGACTTCCGGGCATCGGCCGACAGCGCCTGGTAGGCATCTCCCAGGCGGTACCCGTCGATACGGTGACCGTCGTCGGCGATCGGCGCTGCGCTCCACATCCGAGCGATCAGCTCCCAGCCGGCCGGGCTGATCGAGTTCTCCCAGAGGGGAACGACCTGCGGATCGGCGAGCGGTTCGAGCGCCGGATGGGCGCCGGCCAGCGCGCCAAGGACGCGCCTGGTGTGATCGGGGCCGGCGCCGCCTGGGGACGGTGGGGGGACGAGGCTGTGTGCGGTGGCGTGCTTGGCCAGTGCGGCCGCGTGGGCCCAGGAGACGGCGGCCCGAGCGCCGACCTCGTTGGTGAGATCGGCGACCAGGCGCTCGCAGGCCCGGAGGGAGAGCGCTGTGGCAGAAGACATGGAGTTCCCTTCGCTCGGAGGCGGCCGCCGCGTCGGGTGTCGCGGAGACCGCCTCCAGGTTGTTCAAGTCGGTGTGGAGAGCGCGTTGGTGCGAGGGCTTCTCACGACCCGTCTGCTCTGGTGCTGATCGTGCTGATCCGGGCGGTCCGGCGGCTGTCGAGACCGCGGCCCTTGGGGCCGTTGACGTGCGCCTTGACTCTGACCTTGATCTTGGGGCAGGTCCCTCCTGCTTCGACGATGGCCTTGTGGTCGCGGGGGTTCGGGCACCGCCAGCTCCATCGGGCGTCGACGCTCCAGCGCAGCGTCTCGTCGGCCCACCTGCGGTCGTGCTCGGCCGGGACGTGCTCGCCGGTGTAGCGGGTCGCGGCCTCGCGGATCACGCGGACGTCCCGGAACTTGACGCGGAGCTTGCGGCCCTTGCCGCTCTTCCGCGCCACGGTCTGTTCGTCGTGCTCGAACGCGGGGCGCAGCGACCAGAACGCGAGGAGGAGGCCGACCAGGATGGACGCCGGGGGCGCGCCCCAGTGGGGGTGGTGCCCGTAGCTCTGGATCTTCGTGCTGACCTGAGGGACGGCCAGGACCAGTGCGTTGGGGGCGTAGGGGCAGCGGGTCCAATGGGAGGGCAGGAGGGGCGGAGGGAGGGCCTCGTACAGGTCGGGTGTGCTGGTGAGTGCGGTCACGGACAGCTGGAGCTGGTCCCCGCTTCCTGCGGATTCCCAGGCCAGGCCGTGGATGGGGAGTTCGGAGGCGGCGGTGATCGGGACGGGAAAGTGCACGACACCGACTGGGGCAGGGGCTTCGTCGGTGTTCTCCAGGAGGTAGCCGTCGGGGCTGGTGACCAGTTCATGGTCGGCCATGGCCGAGGTGAGGGACGGCGAGGCGACCCAGACTTGGGCCTGGTCGAGGTTCTTGGACATCTGGATGACGTGGTTCAAGTGGAGTTCGACGGCCTGCCGGTCGTCCCCGAAGTCCTTGCCGGTGCGGCTCAGGTTCATGGCCTGGATGAAGTCCAGGGCTACAGGGAGGCCGCGGACGGGCTTGCCGAAGAAGTCGGCGAGGTCGGCGCGCATCTGCTCGGCGGTCTCGGCGCTGTGCTCGATGCTCACGGGCTCACCTGCTCGGCGAGGATCAGCTTGCCGATGCGGGCGGGGTCGAGACCGTGGGCCTCGAACAGGCTGATGAACAGGGAGACGACCAGGTCGGCGGCGGGCTGCTCGCGCAGCGGGAGAGCGCGGTTGCAGTTCGCACAGTGGAGTTCGACCTCGTCGGTCTGGATGTCGGTGATCTCCATGCGCGTTGCGCTGGGGGTGTCGGCGTCGACGATGTTGATCCATGCCGTGGCGGCGATCGAGGGAGCGGTTTCACCGCACTCCGGGCAAGGGCCGAACATGATCAGTACCTCCGTGAGGTGGCTGGTGGGTGGGGCGGGGTCGGCGCCCGGCCTTGCGGCGGCCGGGCGCCGTGTGAGAACGGGTCAGCGGGCGGGCTGCGCCGGAAGCTCGGCGACCTGCTGTCCGAGGGTGGTGCGGAACGGGTAATGGACTGCGCCGGAGACGCCGGTGTCGCCGTCGGTCGGCGTGGGGTTCCCGTTCGCGTCGCGGTACTCGGCGAGTCCGAGGTCGACGAGGGAGCTTGCCGTCTGCCAGGTGACGTTCGGCGCCAGACGGCCGTCCGGTCCGACGTGGCGGGTCAGGGCGTTCAGCTGCGGCGTGCTCAGGACGGCTCTGCGGCCCTCCACCGTGATGAAGACCGGTCCCGCGGTCTCGGCGAGAGCGTCCTTGACCGAGAGGCGGTAGTTGTCGCGGTCCGGGCGGTAGGCGTATCCGTCGGTCAGCAGCGCGTGGAGGATCTTGTTGCTGAGCTTGTCGGGCAGCCGGCCGTTCGGGTCGGTGCACGCGGTCTTGAGATGCTTGATGGCCCGCGGTGTCGGGGGTTCGGGGGAGGTCGTGGTCATGGGAGGCGTCTCCGAGTTCTCGGGTCGGGCGGGGCGCTACAGGCCCAGGGCGCTGATCAGGGCCCGGAGTCGGTCCAGTTCGGGCCGGGGGTTTCTCCGGATGGTGCGGACACGGAGGACCGGGACCGCAAGGTCCACTCCCAGCAGCACGTTCGGCCGGTCCGGGGCGGTCTTGACCCGGTAGTGGGAGGTGTCGATCATCCAGGCGTCGAAGTCGTCGGCGGGACGTCCGGAGCGGGCGGAGTGGCCCTGGTCGGGTGCAATGTCCAGGCAGGGGCAGTTGGGGTCGTCGCACGGGCGTCCCGCCGGATGCTTGGCCAGCGGGGAACTGGTGCGATACGTCGCGGCGGTCCCGTTGAGCATGGGGCACCGCAGTTTGCTGTAGGCCAGGCACTCCGGGTGGAGTGCGGGCTCGGACGCGAAGCCGAACCGGACGTCCATCGGCCGGACAGCCAGGCAGAAGCGCTCCTCCAGTTGTTCCCCGCAGACCTGGCACAGCCGCTCGGACAGCGCCGTCTGGGCCTTGACGGCGTCGATGGTGCCGAAGGCGGAGTGCCCGCCGTGCTGGTACGAGATCCAGGGGACGACAAGGCCGCCCACGCGCTTCCGAGAGAGGCACCGGATGGGCACCGACGGCCCCGCGGCCTGAACGGCGCGCCCGTCTGAGGCCGGGCACCGCGGTGAGGCAGGGTGCTGCGAGGAGGCTTCGGGGATGGTGCTGGGCATGAGGATTCCTTCACGCTGGCGCGGTGCTGGGGCTGCCGATGAGCGGCGGGCGCCACCAAGTCGGGCATGGCGCCGGGCGCGACGATTACCGGGCAGGCGCCTGTGGATGGATCGGCGGCACAACAGACACATTACCGCTAGCCATAGACTTAAGCAATTACTTATCGGTGGTGATGTGGAGGGCGCCATCGCCCGCCGGGACCACCGCGTAGCCGCGATCGGCAAGGAGTGCCGCGCACAGGAGCCGCACCCCTCCTTCGACCCACAGGCTCGGGCCGCCCGCCGCGTGCGATTCCCACCACGACACGACCACCGTCGCGTCCCTGCCGTCGACGACGACACCGATGGTCCGCGGGTCGCTCCAGTCGGCCATCCGAACATGCTGGGCGAGCAGCTCGCGTACGGCGGCGCTGCGGCGCACCGTCGCTTCCTTGCGCTCGCGGGCTGCGCCCCTCATTCGGTGTGCGACTTCCGGGCTCACTGGCCGGAAGACCGTACTGCCGGAGCCCACGGAGGTGATCACGACCGCCCCCGTGGGTCCGACGGCGACGCGGGCGCTGCCGACGGCGGTGGCGAGCTTGAGAAGCTCGGCGCGGCGGGAGACCTGCGCCGTGCCGCCGCCGGCGCCTTGGCCGACCGCCAGCCGGAGGTAGTGGTCATGGCGGACGGCTTCCAGTGCGTGGCGGGCGTCGGCGAGTCGGCGCCCGAGCTCTGTGGCGCCCAGACCTCGGCCCGACGCGTACGCGTCCAGGCGGCGCAGCGCCTCGGCCCCGACATCGAGCGGGCTCCGGGCCCGGTCGGCCTCCTGCTGGACCGATCGGCGGATCCAGTCGATGGTCTCGCCGAGGTACGGGGCGGAGAAGGGGGCGCTGCGCAGCAGGCTGAGCAGGTTGTTCGTGTCCACTTCGGACATGACGGGGCTCGGCATGGCGTACTCCCGGGGGATGGGCGGCGGCGCGCGGGGGGGTGATCGGCGGGGCACGCGCCACCGCCGACACCATAACCATAGTCATATTCATAACGTTAAGCAATTATCTGTCCAGGAGGTGCCGTACGTCGACCAACTGCCCTGCGCGGATCTCCTCCAGGCCGGTCCAGCGGGCGCACCGCGCCATGACCTCCTCGGACCCGTCGGGCAGCGCCAGCCGGATCGCCTCATGGGCGAAGGTGCGGGCCAGGTACATGTGCTGCGGTCGCTCCTGGGCCACCAGAGGTGACGACGGCCGGGTGGCACGGTCCTTGCGGTAGCGCGCGTTCGGATTCAGGAGGAACGGGCAGCCGGCCGCGGGGTGGGTGGCGGCGAAGACCGCGCACGGTACGCACATCGGCGGATCCATCGCGAGGTGGTGCTCGACCACCTGCGGCCCTCCGATCACCGCCCGGACCAGCGGCAGCCGCTGGCCGCACAGGCCGCACAGGTGCTCGATGATCGCCTTAGCCCGCCGAGGCCCGTCGAGCTCGGTGAAGTCCGGCGCCCCGCCGGCCCCCAGCGCGGTCACGAAGCTGATCGGAAAGCCGCGCGCGTCCTTCGGCCGGGCGGCGATCGGGTCCGGCAGCTCAGCCGCGAGGCGGCGCTCGATTGCGGAGCCGGACTCCGTGCTCACGCTCCCTCCCGCCGGTGCGCCACGATGAAGGCAGTCCACGCGTCGTGCTCCTCCCCGGTGAAGATGAGCGCCGGACCCTGCTCGGACAGACCGAAGCAGGTGCCGCACTCGGGCGGGACGGGGCCGGTTCCGCCGTCTGCCGCTCGCTCGGACACCCATCGTCCGCAGACGGAGAGGGCGCGGTCGGCGTCGAACGCTCCGACGGCCAGGTGCAGCTCCTCACCGTCCGAGCTCAACCCCGGCGTGACCGGGACGAAGCCGGCTGCGGGGGCGGGGTGCGGCGCATCGCCGCCTGCGGCATCACGCGCTTCCTCGGCGTGGACCTGCAGAGCGCCGCCCAGGAGCCGCAGTGGGTCGTCCACGTGCCACAGGGCGAGGTGCAACAGGGCGCTGGCTGCTCCCCGGATGCGGAGCTCGGCTTCGGCGGGCGCGGGGTGCGGCGTGAACCGCTCTCGTTCTGCGAGTAGGAGCAGCAGCAGCCGTCCGCCCCCCTGTCCCCGGACGCGGGCGTCCAGGAGATGGGCGAGGCTGCTGAGGCCGTCCCGGGCGGCAGCCGCTACGGCGGGCGAGTTGCCGAGGTCGTCCCGCTTCAGCAGCCCGCTGTCCAGGAGAGCGGACTGCACGGCGTCGGCGCGGCGTGCGTCGTCCTGGGGCAGGGGGGCGGGCAGGGAGTCGATCAGGCGTTGGGCGTCCGCACGGGAGTCGGCGGTGGTTCGCATGGGTCTGTGTTTCCTCTCGATCGGGGCGGCTGCGACCCTTCAGGGACCGGGCCGCCAGACAGTTCCGCGGTAGGCGTGGCCGGGATAGCCGGCCCGCGCCTTCGCCAGGTGGTCCTCGTACGTGCGGGCCCCGCATTTGCACGTCATGGCTCTCTCGTCGTCCGGGGGCGCCTGCGCGCCCGTACGGTGGCGGCCGGCCTACAGCGTGGGGGCGTGCTCGGCCAGCCACTGCTTGGCGGCGATCCGGTGGGCGTTCTCGGGGAAAGCCAGGTAGAAGTCCAGCGGCCCCCTGCTGCGGGCGGCCGGATCCCTGTACGGGAACAGGTCGTAGATGAGGGTGTACTCGGCGGAGACGCCGGTCATGCGGCGCTCGCGGAGGCTGTAGGTGCGCGCGATCGTCAGCTCGACGTCCTCGGCCGCCGCGAGTATCGGACAGACCATCAGCGCGTACGCCGCGCACCGAGGGTGGACCGGGGGCTCGATGTAGAACGCGGCGTTCGGGCCCCCGATGAACACCAGGCGGCTCGTCGCCTTGATCGCCCTTCCGCAGATCCCGCAGAGGCGCTGCGACATCAACTCCCTCTGGCGGGGCGGGCACTGGTCGCCGAACGCGGCCGTTCCACGGCCGGGCTCGCACGGGCACACCACGTGCTCGCCCAGTTCGGGGCTGGCTCCGACAGTCAGCTGCCCGTCACCGGAGGCGGAGCCGTGCCAGGGCGTGTTGCTGGGGACGGGCCGCCCAGCGGTGTTGCGCGGGAGCCGTGCGACGTTCGGTGGCATGGGGATGGATCGCCAGTGGGCGGTCAAGGCTGTTCCTCCGTCGAAGGGGCGGGTGCCTCCGGGCGCGTGGTGCCGCTTCCACTGCCCGCGGGGTCGGCAATGACGCTCGCGCTCAGGGCGAGGACCACGCAGTCCACGACCTCGTCGGCCAGTTCGGCCTTCGCCTCGGTGCGGGCGATGCTGAGGTCGGTGTCTCCGTAGTCGGGCTTCGGGGGCGGCGTGTACCAGGCAACGGCGTCAACGGCCGCCAGGACAGCGGCCGCGAGCCGGTCGCGGCTCGCCTCGCGGACGAGCCGGGCCAGGTCGGGGACGGGCATGTCGTACTCCGGTCTGATCTCGGTGCGGCGCTGCTCCGGCCGGCGCCAACGGGCGAGGGCGCACCTGGGAGGAGCCAGCCTGCCGCTCGCGGATCTGCAAGCCGCAGCCTGCTCCGCTGAGTTCCAGGGGCATCCGGGAGCTCTTCACTCGCCGGACGATCTCGACCATACGCAGACTCATAGCTTTACGCAACTTCGCCAATGCCCTTGACGTGCGCTGTGACGCTATGACAACTTGTCAATGCGTCGCAGCGGACAGCTCGCGGCCCGCCCGGCCCCTTCCCGAGCCGCGGCCCCTTCCTTCCCGGCTCCGCCCGCGTGCGGTCGCCGCCCCAGGCCCCAGCGGCCCCGCAGAAAGAGACCCCCATGCCTTCCTCCTCCGCCTCCCCCCGCCCCTACGCCGACCTCGGGCCGTGGCCCACCGCCACCGACCCCGCGCCGCGCCTGGACGAGAAGGCCATGGACCGCGCCGCCGGCGTCATCCTGGGCGCGGCGTCGGGCGATGCGCTGGGCGTCCCGTACGAGTTCAAGCCCAGCATGAGCGACAGCCAGTTCCCGGAGATGAAGGGCGGCGGCCCCTTCGCCTTCGCCCCCGGTGAGTACAGCGACGACACCCAGATGCACGTGTGCATCGCCGAGGTCGCTGCGACCGGCGCCGATCTGCGCACCCCGGAAGCACTGGACGCGATCGCCACGAACTTCCTCCGCTGGTACGGCGGCGGACCGGCGGACGTGGGCAACCAGACGCGCAGCGTCCTGAGCGCCACGGCGCGGGGCAAGGGGAGTTCACCCTCCGAGGTGATGCTGGCCGTCTCCCGCAAGTACGCGGCCGCCAACCCGAAGAGCAGCGCCGGGAACGGCTCGCTGATGAGGACCGGTGCCGTCGCGCTCGCCTACCTGGACGACGCGAATGCCATGGCCGAAGCCGCGAAGCTGGTCAGCGAGCTGACCCACGCCGACCCCGACTGTGCCGAGGCGTGCATCCTGTGGTGCTCCGGCATCAGGACCGCTGTCCTGACCGGCACGTTCGATGGTGTCCGGGAGGGCCTTGAGCTCCTGCCCGAGGCACGCCGCAGCGTCTGGGCGGCTCGCCTGGACGAGGCCGAGGCCCACCCTCCGCGTTACTTCCAGCGCAACGGCTGGGTGGTCGAAGCCCTCCAGGCCGCGTGGTCCGCGATCGTCCGCACGCCGGTGCCCGAGGACCAGCCGGAGCAGGGCGGCTTCGCCGCGCAGCACTTCCAGCTCGCGCTGGAGGCCGCTGTGCGCACCGGCCGCGACACCGACACCGTCGCTGCCATCGCCGGTGCTCTGCTCGGCGCACGCTGGGGCTGCTCGGCCATCCCGCTGGCCTGGCAGCGAAGGGTCCACGGTTGGCCCTCCAACACCAGCGTGGACCTTGTCCGTCTCGCTGTGCTGACGGCCCGTGCCGGGCAGAGCGACCGCGACGGCTGGCCCTCCGCACCCCGGGTCACCACCCCGCTTTCCTCGGGCAAGGCGTTCTCCGTCCGGCACCCCCGCGACCCTGGGCTCTTCCTGGGCAACCTGGCCCTGACGGAGTACACCGGTCCCGCGCCGGTCGACGCGGTTGTCTCCCTGTGCCGTGTCGGCTCCGACCCGATCCTGACCGGCGCCGATGTCGAGCACTCCCGGGTGTGGCTGGTCGACAAGTCCGGCGCGAACTCGCACCTCCACTTCACCCTCGACCAGGCCGCCCGCGAGGTCCTCCGGCTCCGGCAGGAGGGCAAGCGCGTCCTGCTCCACTGCGTGGCCGGACGCAGCCGCACCCCCGCCATCGCGGCCCTCTACAGCCACCTGGCCCACGGCGTGCCGCCTCTGGACGCGCTGCGAGAGGTCAACCGGGCACTCGGCAACTACTGGACGCTGCCGAACCACCCGGAGATGCTCGACGCGGTCTTCGAATTGGCCGGTGAGGAGCCCCAGCGGGCCGAGTTCCGCCCGGCTCGGCGGTCGCGGTGGCGCGAGCTGATCCACCGTCACTGAAACGCCGTGCAGCTGAGCTGCCAAAACGGGGTGGGCCCCCAGGGAATCTTCCCTGGGGGCCCACCCCGTTTCCGTGCCCCGCCTTCCAGCCGGTCAGCTCTTCTTCCGGTTCGTTCGCCGCGTCCGGCCGGCACGCACCCGTCCCTGCCCCCTGCGGGAGTAGACGTGCCGGGTGATCGTCTCCAGGTACCACATGTCCTCGAACACCTCGGGCCGCTTCCGGTCCCCCGGGGTCCGGTCCGGGGGCTCCAGGTGGCCTTGCCGCTTGTAGGTCTGCGCCGTTCTCCGGGGCAGCGGCTCGCCCCGGGTCGCGTTGCCGAGGATCAACCCGTATCCGCTGACGTCGTAGAGGTCCTTCGGGTCGCCCTCTGGAGGCGGGATGACGACCTTGGGGCCCTCGCCCTTGAACTCCGCCCAGACGTGCGCCCGGTGATCCTCGACCCAGGCGTCGACCTTGTGGGCGCGCCACCGGCCGGGTTCCGCCTCATCCGGGAAGCCCTCGACCTTGGTCCAGGTGTCCACCGTCGTCTCGGAGACCTTGTACCGCAGCGCCAGGCCGGACTTCCCCAGCAGCTCGTCCTCTTCGGCAGCCTCCTCCGCTCCGGCGGTCTCCGCCTGCGCGGCCGCAGGGGATTGCGCTGCGGAGGCAGTGGCGCGGCCGGGCCAGGACTGCGGCCGGCTGACCTTGACCCAGGCGTCGACCTGCTGCGCGTCCCACTGCCCGTCAGCGACCGGGGCGGGGAAGTTCAGCAACCTCACCCAGGCGTCGACCGCCCGCTCACCCTCGCCGTAGGTCTCCCCGATCCCGTCCCGGGTCAGCCGCGCCGCCGGGGGCTTGCTGGTGCTCATCACTCCACCGTCCTGTCGTGCCGAGCGCCGGCCGCAGGGGCCGGAGCGGTGTCTGCCATCAGCGGGCTCCGCCGAGCTTGCCCGGACGGCGGATGAAGGTGTAAGCCGTCGAGCGGTACCACTTGGGCTCGTCGACGGCCGGCTCCTGCCCGTCGCCCGGCGTCCGGTCCGCCGGCGCCAGCAGCCCGCTGTACAGGTACGTCCGCATCGACGCCACGGTGGTGGCCTTGCCCCGGCCGCGTACCTTCCCGTCGAGCTTGCCGATCTCCTGCAGGGTGAACAGGTCGGTGTCCGCGCCCGCTGGCAGCTTCAGGTCGTCCCGCAGTGGCCCCGGAGCCTCGGCATCCCGGCGGGGAGTACGTGCCGCTGCGCCCAAGCGTCCGGGGCGGCGGACGAAGGTGTAGGCGGTCGAGCGGTACCACTTGGGCTCGTCGACGGCCGGCTCCTGCCCGTCGCCCGGCGTCCGGTCGGCCGACGCCAGCAGCTTCTGCGACAGGTAGTTCTTCAGGGTGCCGACGGTGGTGGCCTTGCCCCGCCCGCGGGCCTCGCCGTCGAGTTCGCCGATCTCCTGCAGGGTGAACAGGTCGGTGTCCGCGCCGGCCGGCAGGTCCAGGTCGAGCAGTTCGCCGGTGCTCTGCTTCGGCTCGGCCGGCCGCTCGGCCGTTTCCCCCTTGGTCGCTCGGCGCGTGCGCCGCGGCCGGGTGATGTAGGCGTAGGCGGTCTCGCGGAACCACATCGGCTCGGTGACCGTCGGCTGGCCGCCGTCGTCCGGGGTCCGGTCGGCCGGCGCCAGGATCTTCTTGGACAGGTAGGTGCGCAGGGTGGTGACCGGGGTGGCGTCCCGATTCAGGGCCCGGCCCTCGAGCTCGCCGATGCGGCGCAGCGTCAGGAGGTCGCGAGGACCGCCCTTGGGCAGGTCGAACGGGTTCTTCTTGCCCTGCTGCAGCTGCACCCACGTGCCGAAATGGTGCGTGCACAGCCACGCGTCAACCTCGTCCTCGTCATAGATGTGCTGCCCGCCCTGGCCGGCCGTGAAGAGGACCTCGGGGAAGCCTTCCTCCTGGGACCACTTGGCGGCCGACGTGCGGTCCACGTTGTACCGCTTCGCCATCTTGTCGAAGTTGGTGTGCTTGCGCTCGTAACCTGCGGGAATCATGATCGCTCCATCGGGGCCAGCTTGGCCGGCGGTAGTGCCGGCTGCCCACGGGGGCGGCCGGGCTCTGTCTGTTGTCACGGCCGGCGGATCCGTCCGCCGGCAGCTCTTGTGCGCTGGCCGAGGGCCGCAGGGAGCGACCTCGCCAGCGAGATTACCCAAACTCATAGACTTCCGCAATGTGGCGGGTGGCGTGTCCCCGTAGTGCGGAACGCCGCGAGGGCGGGCCCAGCTGAGTGCTGGACCCGCCCTCGCGCCCATGTCAGGCATCCGGTCACGATGCCAGGCGGTATGCCTTCTCGGTTTCGCGCTGATTCTTCTTCGCATCCAGAGCTCTCTGGCGGCTGGAAAATGTGTCCGCGCCCTGGAGCTTGAGAAGATGCGGAATCCTATTTGCTGGAATTCCGACGAGGGGTGAATCGCTGAGCACCGACAGGAGGTCGGACTCGGTCTGGTCGGAATATCCGGCGGCGATGAGCGCCTCCACATCGGGAAAGACGTCGGCATGCCTCTCGTTCTTGAGGTCGATGAGGTGATCCTCGCGTCCGCCGAGGCTGTAGCACCAAAGGAAATTATCGGGGGCGTCGCCCTCGACCAGCCGCCGGAACCGGGAAATTTCCTTGGTGTAGCAGTAGAAGCGAACGTTCGGCGCTCCCCTCATAATGCGCATCCATGCCGACAAGTAATCGTCCGAGAAAAAGTCTCCGGAATCGTGCAGGCGAATCCACTTGCCGTCGTATCGGGAATGCGTAAGCTCCTTCGCCATGCGCTCCTCCCACTCCTTCGGGGAATCCCGGCACAGTAGAAGATTGCGAATGTGCGCGGCGCGGACGTTCTTGAACCTGTAGGCCCCGACTCGGGCATAGCAAAGAGATGCACACGCGCCGGCTTGGCTGCACACATTGAAATTCTTCCCGTCGGGAAGTTTGATGACGAAAGCCGGTAGGGTCCAGTTGAAAATACCCTCCTTGCGCAGCTGTGAATTCTGCGTGAGAAGCCTTTTTTCGGCAGGCTTCTTCTTGGCCGGGGCGGTTTCAATCGTGGTGGTCATTTCATCGTCTCGCAGAGGTCGGGGGTGGTGGCTCGCTCGCCGGGGCAGTAGGGGTGCGGGGCGGTACAGGCGTGCACGCCGAGCGCGGTGACCCCGCCCTCGGCGCGGGCCAGGACGGCGAAGCCCTTGGCCAGTGCGGTCCGGGACGAGCTCTGGTACCTGCCTCCGAACTGGAGGTCGTCGCCATGGGAGGCGATCTGCTCCAGAGCGTCGGAGCGGGCGCGGTCGATCTCGTCGGCAGTCGCGTTCCGCTGCTCCGCGATGAACATCGGGACCATGAACAGCAGCCAGTCGGCCAGTCGCTCGCGGAACCCGTCATCCGACGGCGCGCCGGTCCGGGCCTTGGGGTCGAGAAGTACGAGGCCGAAGGGGCCGTGGGAGTCACCGGCCATCGCGGGCTCCCGTGTCGGCGCCGTGGCCTGACGGCTCGATGCCGAGGATGTCGACGAGCGCGACGTCGGTGACCCGGTCCAGCGTGGTGTCGGTGCACGCGGCGGACAGGACGCCCGGCTGGAGGTCTTCGATGTAGCGGCGGATCGCCGCGGGATCGGCACTCGAACCTTCGGGCAGGCTGAGAAGGAGGGTGAGGTCGTAGAGGGCGGTCCGGGCCGCCTTCACATGCACAACGACGGTGGCAGGGGTAGAGGGGTTCACTGCTGCTCTCGCTTCTCGTGGAGGCGGGCGACGTCGGCTCGCGGCCGCCGCGACGGGGACAGGTCGGCGCTCGCGGCCCGGACGGGTTCCACACCAGATGGGATGCGCCGGCGTAGGGGGTGCGGCGCGCCGTTCATGCAGGGTGCCCCCGGCTCGAAGAGCCGAGGGCACCTGGGAGTTATCGGGGCGCCGGGGCGGCGCTGGGGCGAGCCGGTCAGTCGCCGCGCACCGGGCAGTGGGCGCGGTGGACGGGCGAGGAGCGGAACTGCGGGGCCTCGCGCTGGTCCCGGGCGTCCATGAGGAAGTCGCCGAAGTCCGCCAGGGAGTCGATCGCGACGGAGGGGACCGGAGAGAGGCAGGCGTAGCACGGCGCGATCACGCTGAAGCCCAGCCGGGCGCTCCCGGCTTCGTAGGCGGCGATGAAGAAGTAGCGCCGTCGGCCGTGCGAGAGCTGGACGCGGGCCGCGCGGTAGTGCTGCGCGCCGGGGAACAGCGGGTGGTTGGCGTCCTCGTACACGCTCAGCCGGATGCTGTCGTCCAGCCCGAGCCGGTGAACGAGCAGTGCGGCCACGCCCTCCAGCTCGGAGTCCGAGTCCAGGATCATGGGCTCCGGGCCGGACGGGATGCCGCCTTCCAGGCCGGTCGCGCGGGCGATGGCGGCCCGGAGAGCGGCGTCCTCTATCGCGTCCAGATCAGGGCTGATGGTTCCGGGCATGTCGTCTCCTCGACGGTGATCGCAGAAGGGGGGTGAGGCCCGGACCGGCCGGGAGGGGGTGGCCTGGTCCGGGCCTCGTGGCCCCGCCGCCCGGGGGGAGTGGCGGAGGGGCGAGCCGCGCAAGGCGGCTCCTACGGAGTGGTCTTCGCTGTGAGGGGTTCTCCCGCCCTCACAGCAATGACTATACGCACACTCAACGACTTAAGCAACATTCGGGGTCATCGTTTCCGGCGATCGGCACCGGTGCCGATCCGCTTCCAGGAGTCGGGCCGTGCTCGGCGCCTCCGAGGGCCGGAGGCGCCGAGCACGGGGTCGCCGCGCAGGCTATGCAGCGAGCGAACCGACCCGGTCCAAGATCTCCTGCGCACAGGCGAACGCTTCCCGCTTGTGCCCGTAGGAGGGGACCCGCAAGTGCATGCACTCGTGGGCGAGCGCGCGGTCGGCGTCCTCCCTCGTCGGCACCATGTTCAGGTTCATCACCATGAGCGGCGTCTCCAGACGGGCGCCGGGCTCTCCCCGGTAGACCTGGGCAACGTAGTGGGGGTGGAAGGCCAGGCCGGTGACCTCGGCGTACCAGGCGGTGTCGAAGGTGAGGACGAACGGCCGCTCCGCCGCCTGGCGGAACAGTTCGGCACGCCCCCGGAGCCAACGCGTGTCCACCGGCAGCTGGGCCTCGCAGGGAGGGAGCCGGCTGAGCAGGGCCTCGTGCCGGGCGACGGTCAGCGGGTGCCCGCGGTGGTAGGTCATCGGGACTCACCGCCCTCGCCGGCCGCCAGACGCTGCGCCAGGTGGAGCAGGTCCTGGGGGGCCATCCCGAAGTGGCTCGCCAGGCCGTCCAGAAGAGCGCCCTCCAGGACGAGGGGTGCCGGCCGAGACGCCTGGCCGGCCACCGAGGCGGCGTGGGCGGCCTCCACGGCATCGCGTTCCACTCCGAAGAGCGCGGCGAGACCCTCGGCCGCCTCCGGCACCAGAGTCTTGGTGCGCCCCTGCTCGAGCATCCCGTACGCGCTGCGCTTGTACCCCGCGGCCGCGGCCGCCTCCGGCTGGCTGGCGCCCGAGCGCTCGCGCAGCTCCCGCAGCGTCACGACGGTCGGCCGGCACAGGTCGGCGACCTGGCAGCCGAGGATCTTGGCCAGGCGCACGAGCGTGCCCGGATCCGGCAGACGCTCCCCGGCCTCGTACTGGTTCAGGACCGTCACGGTGATGGCGGTCTTGGAGGCCAGCTGGCTCGGGGTCCATCCACGCTGACCGCGGGCCAGCGCCAGGCGCCGGCCGTCGAAGCTGCTGACGCCGCGTCGCGTGGTCCGCATGCTGGCCCCTCCTCCGTTCCTTCGGCGCCGGCCCGGGTGCCGGCGGAGCGCCGCCGGCGAGCTGCCGGCGGCGGGACCATCATGCCAAGACGCTGCGAGCCGGCCGGATGCCGTTGCCGCGGTCACGAGAACTGCCCGTGCCACGAGTCGGAGTCCAGGGCGTCGAGCTGTGCTTCCTCCTCACGGGTAAGCCGGTCGGTGAAGCGGTCCCAGCGCTGCAGCTCGGCCAGGAGGTCCCCTTCGGCCGGCTGCACGATCGCGGTCTCGCCGGACCGCAGGAGCAGTGCGACGTCGCCGTTCTCCTCCAGGTGGGCCCGCGTCCAGCTCAGCCCCCGGCGCCGGGCCGCGCTGAGGTTGAACAGGTAGCCGAGTTCCGCGGACTCCGCTCCGCCGACCAGCGGCCGTATCCATATCAACTGCGGATCGTCCTCGTCGACGCGGTGGTGACGGGCGAGGGCCTGCAGGAACACCTCGGTGCCCTCGTCGTCGAACACCCTCAGCTGCGCGCCGGCATCGACCGGATCCCCGCTGCTGCTGTGACGGCCGGCGATGAGATCAGCGAGCCGGGTCTGCCAGGTAGTGCTCATGCGGACATTCTCCTTCTGGGCGGGATGGGCCGATGGCCTCAGTGGTTGCTCTTCACGACGTCCTCGACGGGCTTGCCGCCGAGATGGGTGATGCCGCGGGCCTTGAACGACTCCAGCAGTGCCGTGCGCTGGTGCGCGTAGTGGCAGACGATGCGGCTGGGGGCCTCCGCGCCCAACAGGTCGATGCCGTCGCGGAACATGATCTCGTTGTTGGACGCGTTGTGCGTGGCGATCTTCAGGGGATCGCGGGTCAGTCCTGACGCTTTCTTCTTGTCCGGGCTGACCCCGTACTTGTCGCCGTTGTAGGCGTAGTAGTCGGACCGGCGCATCAGGACGGACGGGTCGTCCCAGATCAGCTGGCCGCCGTAGCCCGACGCCGGGGTGCTCGAGACGCGGAGGAAGACGGAGTTCGCCCCGCCCGTGTACTTGTCGGCCTGCTCGGACATGCCGATGCCGCCGCCGATGCCCATGACCGCGCGCTTCTCCGTGGAGGCCAGCACCCCGGTGCCGAACAGCGCGACCATGTCGCCACTGCCGATGCTGTGCGTCAGCGACCGGCCCTTGTACGCCTCCTTGATCTGCGCCGTCTTGCCCGTGACGTCGAACCGGGACCAGGTCAGCCAGCCACCGGACGTCGCAGGCGTGGGGTCGTACCCGGCGCTGGCCGCCAGCGCGTCCCCGCTGTCGAAGCCGGTCGCCTTGGCGACGGCCTCCCGGAGCACCTTCACCTTCTTCGGCAGGACCTTCTGCGCGGCTTCCAGCTGGATGCGCTTGACCTGGTAGTGGAGCTCGTCCTCCCCCAGGCCGATCAGCGACTCGGCGCGCTGGTGCACGATCTCCTGGACCTGCAGGTCCTCCAGCCCCTTGGCCTCCTCGAAGGCCGCCTTCATCCCGGGAGCGTTCGCCAGGTTCTGCGCCGTCACGTTGTTGGACAGGTAGGTCCATTCACCCTCGGCGGCCGTCATCGGTGCGTTGACCAGGTGCAGCTGCTCCAGCCGGTCGACGAGCTGCTTGCCGTGGCCGGCGCCGACGGGCGCATGGACCTCGAGCTGGCCACGCATCGAGAACTCGGTGCTGTTCGGGTCGTTGGCCGCGTACGGCCGGTAGACCGCGCTCCAGCCGTCGCCCAGGTCGATCGCGTACTCCTTGCCGTTCGCCTTGCTGCGGCTCTTCCCGTCCCAGGACGACTCGCCGCTCTGCCCGTCGAGGGAGGCCTGGATACGGCTGGCGTCGCGCAGCTGCGCAGTGAGCGTCCCCGGCTCCGGCTCGTCCGCCGGCGCCGGTATCTGCTTGGTCACCATCTTGGTGACCGGCAAGCCGTGCGGATCGAAGTGCGCCATCGGCGCACCGCCGTTCTGGATCTTCTCGCCGACGGTGTTGACCTGGTCCAGGTAGTACTGGGCCATCGTCTTCTCGTCGTCCGTCAGGTTCGGCGAGGCAAGGACCGCGTTGACGGCGGCGAGGGCCTTCTGGTGCTTCTGGATCGAAGCCTCCGACATCGGGCCGCCGCCCTTGAGCTTGTGCTGCACCGAGGTCGTCGCCGCGGTCACCAGCTCGGCGAGCTTCGCCTTCTTGTCCAGCGCCAGCCGCTCCTTGGTCTCCTCCTCGACCTGGACGTCCACCATCTTGGTCCCCGACACGCTCAGCGCGTCGAGCAGCTTGCCCTCGGCCTCCTCGCTGACGTGCGCGAGCAGCACCTCGCGGGGACCGTCGGGGGAGAGGTAGGAGACCAGCGCCGCCTGCGAGTTGAGGAAGTCCTCGCCGCCGACCAGGATCGGCGTGCCGAGGGCTGCGCCGGCCACCGGAGCATCCGGAACGGGCGTCAGCGGCGGATCGACATCCTCCGGCTCCTCCTCCGGCTCGTCCTCGACCTCCTCCTCGAACGCAGGCCCGGCTCCGGCTGTGCCTTCGGCGTCCTCCTGGGCGGCGGGAGCGAAGGCGGCGCCCTCCTCCTCGGCCAGCTCGTGCGCGGCCTCGTGTTCATCAGCCTCGTCCACGGGGGCGCCCGCGACCTCCGGCTGCTGCTCCTCGGGCTCTGTAGCCGGCGGCATCTCACCGCCCGCCTGCTCGCCGAGCACCGGCTCACCGTCGGTGGTCCACACGCCGCCCTGCTCGCCGAGCGGCACCTCGCTGGTGAAGTCGGGCATCAGCATCGACGCCAGCAGCGCCGGGTCGATCTCGCTCACCGGCTCGGGGCCGGTAGCCGAGAGGTTCGGTGGCGCCGGGGGTGCCTCGGTCGAAACCGTCGGGGAGACGGCGTAGGACTCGTGGCTGCTCTTCGAGTTGGTGCCCATCACTCAGCTCCGTGCTTCAGCGACGCCGCCTGCGGCATCTTCAGGTCCTTGACGAAGAACTCCGCGAACGCCTTGCGGAGGTTCTGCTTGCGCTCGACGGCGTGGTCGAGGAACGCCTCGGCGATCTGCTCGGTGCTGACCTTCGCGGCCGCGATGCCGTGCTTCTTGGCGGCCTGCTTGCGCATCGCGGGCACCCAGTGCACGCCGCTGCCGGCCTTCGCGCCCTCATACGCGGTGGAGTGCAGCATGGAGCGCCACTGGCTGTCCGGGATCGCCTCGAAGTTCTTGATCACCGGCTGCACGACGGCGTGATTCACCTTGACGCCGTCGGCCAGGCCGCCGCTGAGCGCCGCGGAGTAGAGCTTCTGGTGGACCGGGTCGTACGACCCTCCCCCGGAGGGGGCGTAGCCGAGGGAGAGCTTGTCGCTGCCCCAGTGCTTGAACGCCTGCCCACGGTCAATCTGGACCAGGCCGCCCGACGCGGTCCGCAGCACGTTGGCCTGGTGGCCGTCGTGGTCGCCGATGATCCATGAGCCGACGTGGGAGCGCACGATCGAGTCGACGTCCGACTGCGACCACTTGTGCGGGTCGGAGGAGAAGTGGGTGGCGCCCTTGAGCATCGGCTGGACACTGCCGACCTTGCCGCCGACTTCCTTGACGTACACCGGGACGGCGGGGACGCCACCGAGCGAGAGGGCGTGGGAGGCGGCCGCCTCCGAGTGGGCGATCACCCCGCCGTTGTGGTCCGCCTTGAACAGCCAGGAGCTGCCGTCCGGCGCGGAGTGGAGCGACTTGCTGTAGGTGCCGCCGAGGTTGGCGGGCGTCCCGGCGCCGAAACTCCAAGAGCCGACGACGTCCGAGTCGATCCGGGCTGGCACGTCCTGAGCGGTGGCCTTGACCTGCTGGAGACCGGCGATCAGCGCCTGGACCTTGCCGTTGAACGATCCCGGGGCGGCCGGCTTCTTCGGGGCCTTCGGGATCGGCTTCGTCGGTCCCGCCGTGGCGGCCTGGGCCAGCTTCTGCGCCTGCACGGGGCTGGCGCCCATCTTGATCGCGGCCTCGACCTTGCTCTCCTGGGTCAGACCGCCGGCGCCCGCGCCTCCCGCAGGCGGGGCGGACGTGGTGCCCGTGCTCGTGAGCTTGGACTTGAGGGCGTTGACCGCCTCGTCGGAGGCGAGCGGAGATGCGGCCTTGGCGGCCGCGGCCGCCTGCTTCTTGGCCACCGCCGCCTGGACCTTCGCGTTGATCGCGTCCTTGTCCAGCGCGGGGTTGAAGCTGGCGGCGATGTAGCCCTGAAGCTGGGCACGGTTGGCCTTGCCCGGGTCCGGCATCCCCAGTTCGCCGGCCACCGCGCGCAGATCACCGACCTTCTGGTTCTTCGCCCAGGCGTTGAACTCGGTGGTCAGCGCCTTCGGGTCGACCTGGTGGGTGTTGAGGAGCGCGGGGTTGGCGAAGCCGATGTCGACGGGAGACTGCAGGGTCTCGTGGATCCACCCCTGCGCGTCCTGCTGCAGCATGTGCAGCTCGCCGGTGCTCTTCGCCCAGGAGGCGACCTGGGCAGCGGCTTCGGGGTTGCCGGCCAGATCGGGCAGGGTCAGCTCGGTGTGGATGTCCTGCTTGCCGCCCTGATGGACGTCCAAGGCGTTGTCGAGCGCCTTGAGCTGGTCCTTCCGTGCCTGAGCAGTCGCCTTCAGCGCCTCCTTCTCAGCCTCGGACGTCCCGGTGCGCAGCAGGCCGACGAGCTCGACCGGCTTGAGGTGCTGGGCTTCGGTCAGGGACATCTCCCCCGAAGCCACAGCCTCCTGGACCAGCGGCATCACGGTCGACTGGTTGATCTTGGCGACAGCAAGGGGGTCGCCGGTCCACACCTGGATCTGGTTCTTCTGCGTCTCCAGGTCGGGGGTGTCGGGCGAGTGCGCGGTGAGGACCTGCTTCTCCGCGTCGAGGAGGTTCTTCAGCTTGTCGCTGTCCAGCACCCCCTTGGCGTAGGCCGCCTCGTGGCTCGCCTGGGTCCACGCGTCCACCGCGGCCTTGAACTGCTCCGGCGTCGCGGCCCACGTTCCAGCCGGCGCGTCGGGGGCGCCGCTGGTGCCCTCGATCTGCTGGAGGTCGGCCAGGGTCATCCCGCCGACCGTTTGTCCAGCCGCGAGCTGCTCGTACCTCGTCTGCGCGGCGGCCTGGATCTTCTGCTTGGAGGGGATGTCGTCGTTGTAGTACGGGTCGAGCCAGTGGACGAGGGGGTGCTGGCCCTTCCCGGACAGGCCGACCAGGGCAGGATGCTCGAACCCCTTGGCTGCGGCGATCTGCTGCAGTTCCTCTGGGTCGAGCGCGGTGAGGTAGGCCAGGGACTGCGCGCGCAGGGCGTCGAGCTGTGCCTTGACCTCCTCCTCGGAGGCGCCCTCCTCCTTCATCTGCTCGATGGCCTCCCGGGCGGCCTTGATCTGGTCGGCGAAGATGTCGTACCGCTCGACCGGGTCGTCGGGCAGCTCCGGGTAGTTGCCGGTCGCCACGCCGTTGCCGACGGCGAGGGCGTCCAGGTTGTCCATGGCCACCATCAGGTCGGTCGTCGCCTTGACGAGACCGTCGCTGAGCTCTGGCTCTACCGGCGCGGCGGCCAGGCCGACGTCCTCGATCCCCTCGACGGTCTCCGGAGCGCCGGCCGGCGCGATGGCGTAGGACTCGTGGCTGCTCTTGGAGTTGGTGCCCATCACGCACCGGTCCGCGGAGGCAGCGCGGGGATGACCTCGCCGAGGAGCTCGTCCAGGAGGAGATCAGCGGCGTGCCGCAGGTCCAGGGCGCCCTCGGGCAGGTCGACCGCGGCGATCTGGCACGCACCCGCCTCGGCCTCCCACCGGGCGATCCGCTCGGGCGAGACTCCCTCGGCCAGCCGCTCGCGCCAGGGGTTGGCCTCGTCGTAGACCAGGGGCACCCAGACGACGTGGTGCGCCGGCTCGGCGTCTTCGGCGGTGTCCAGCGCGAGGACGGCGACGGGGTCGACGGGCATCCCCAGGGCGGGGTGCCAGACCATCAGGATCCACAGCTTCCAGGTGGTCTCGGCCTCGGGTGCGGTGTTCGTCGGCTGTGGCGCGGGCGGTGTCGACATGGCGGAAGCCCTCCTTTTTCGGGTTCGACAGATAGAGGTGTCGAACCCGGCCTCCGTGTGACCGACCCGGGGAGAAATCTCCGCCCACCCCGGGAAGCACGACCGCCCGCCGACCGGGGACGGTCGGCGGGCGGCTCCGGGCGCGCGGCGCGGTCGATCACACGCCGGCCACCGCCCTGTGCCGGCCGGCTGGCTTCGAGGCGGTGTACAGGGGAGCAGCGGGGGAGGTCAGGCCGTGCAGGCGGGCCCGGTACAACAGGGCGATGGTCAGGCCGTCGGTGATCTGGCCGTCGCGGACCATCCCTTCCGCCTCCTCGACCGTCACGGTGAGCGCCTTGCGGATGCCTTCGGAGGCGGCGAGCGCACCGACCGAAGTGATCAGCGCGGCGAAGAGGCGGACCTCGTCGCCCAGGGCGCCGGTGTCGGGGTGGACCCGGCCCAGGGCCAGCAGCTCGGGGGCGTGCGCACCGATCTCCTCGCCCAGTTCCTTGGCCGCGGTATCGGTCGAGGTTAGACCGGCCGCACCGAATCCGCGGGGAGCTTCCAGATGCCAGGACCGGGTGGCGTGCCGGAAGTGCTCGACGAGCACGAGACTTCCGTCGGGGAGCATCGGGAGGACGGCGGCGCCGGGCTGGGGCGAGGCGCTCATCGTGCGCAGGTAGGTGCCGGGCCGGCCGCCGGGGAAGGTCACGGCGTCGCAGAGCACGATCCGCCTGGTGTCCTGGTAGATGACGCCTCCGGCGCGGGCGACCGCGTCGGGGGAGGTCTCGATGTCGATCCCGCCGGGCGTGTTCGTGAACCACTCGGGCCGGGCGGCCCTGAGAGCGTCGTACTCGTGCATCGTCGGTGTCCCTTCGGATGGAGATGGAGGAGCAGGTGGCCGGGCGTACAGGCCAGCTCGCGACCGGACAGCGGTGGTAGGTGCCCGGTCGAGGGCGGGTACTGGAAGCCCTGGCCCGGGGTCGGCAGATAGAGGTGCCGCGCGGGGCCTCCGTGTGACGGCTGCTCATCGGGGCGGCAGGAGCGAGGCCATGAACTGGACTGTGGAGGCGAAGGCGTCGCCCGGCCGGGCGTGGACGTCCTCACGGCCGTTCGCGGTCATGATCGCGCCGTGCAGCGCGTACTGGTGGGGATTCTGGCTGACCAGGGTCAGGCGGTTGCCGAAGAGCGCGACCACCTGGGCGATCCTGTCGATCCGCGACAGGCCGGTGAGGATGATCGGCATGTCGGCCGGCAGGTTCTCCGCGAGCCAGTAGAGACCGGGCAGCGCCCACGTGTCCCAGTTCGAGTTCTCCCTGACGGTCTGCAGGTTGACGGCGATCGCCGGCGGCGGCGCGTCCTCGATCCAGGAGATGTAACGCTCCAGGTCCTCCAGGCGGAACCAGTAGATGTTCGGAACGGTGGGCACACCGGCCTCGGCGAGCTCCTGGGCGATCAGAAGGCACCGGCGCATGTTGAGCAAGTGCTCGGCTCTCGGCCAGTTGCCGTAAATCGAGTAGTTCGGGGCGAGGACCAGGTCCCAGCCCTGGGCGGCGATCTCCTCCACCAGGCCGTCCCGCTTGCGGTACGTCCAGAGCGCTTCGACCAGCGGGTCCTCTCCGTAGCCGACGAGGACGGCCTTCTGGCCCTCGCGCAGGGCGAGGACCTCACGGGCCTGCTTGCCGGCGAAGCGCGGGTAGATCGAGTGCGTGTCGGGCGAGAAGACGCGGCGGAGGCCAACCCCGTACGCCGGCCAGTGAAGGCTGGCGTCCAGCTGGGTCACGTTCGAGCCGTCGGTCATCGGGATGAAGGCCGGAAGCTCGGGCAGGGTGCCGTCGATGGTGATGTCGTCGAACGTGAGGGTTCCGCCGACATCGGCCATCCACTGCGCGATGTCCGTGCGGGATCCGCAGCGGATCGGGCAGCCGCCGCACGCACCGGAGGGTGAGCCCGCCTCGGTCGCGGAGCAGCCGCAGTACGAGCAGTCCGAGTTGCTGCCGGAGCACAGCGGCTCGACGGTTGCTGGGCCGCCCCGGCCGTCCGGGCCGGCCCAGAACGCGCAGGCGCGGCAGTCGCACCCGCGGCCGGGCAGGGGCAGGGGCAGGGGCAGCGGCTGGCCGACTCGGGGCATCTGAAGGGAAACGGTGGTCATGCGGCGGTCTCGCTCTCTTGGATCGGGGTGGGGTTGGCGGCGTCGGCCAGGTGCTGTTCGAGCTCGCGGAGCGCCAGGCGCAGTGACCCGCGGTCGTACCGGGGGACTTCACGTCCCGCGCGGACCTCGGCCAGCAGGCCGCGGAGTCCGTCGAGGGCGCTGCGGACCACCTGGGAGTCCGCAGCGGGAGCCGGAGGGGCAGCCGGTGGCGTGTCCTGCGCGGGGGGAGTGAGAACGGCGGCGACAGCTGGGCGCTCGACCTGGCCGTCAGGCCCGGCGTCCTGGGTCTCCTCCTGGGCGTCGTCCGCTCCGTCGGTCTCCTCGTCGGCGGGGTTGAGGGGCTCGGGGACGCGGGTGAGCGCGCGGCGGCGGCCGGCGTTGGCCCGCTCCAGGCGTTCCTCCGCGGCCTCGATCACCTCGTCGGGCTCGAGTTCCGGTGCCGTCAGGCCGATGTCGACGGCACTGGGCAGCAGGTGCAGTCGGCTGCTGCCCTTCAGCGCCGCCCAGATGTCGGCCGCCGCCGCCTCCCGCCCGCGGCGCAGCGCCGCGAACTTGATCCTGGTGTTGAGACGGATGGCCTCCTCGTCCATCTCCTCGGTCAGCTCCCGAGGCAGCTCCCGGAAGGCGCGCACGAGTTCGGTGGCCTTGCGCTGGGTGAGCTGGAGGCCGAGTCGGCTGAGGACCTCGGTCCAAGGTGCCGCGCAGCTCTGGTCCGTACCGCGGATCTTCTCCAACGCCTTGAAGCGCTCGACGCTGTCGGTGATGGCGTAAACGTGGCCTGGGACGGGTTTGCCGGAGCGCAGCAGCTTGCCGACCAGCACGGCGCACCGCTGGTACATCAGGGCGGCGGCCTGCTCGCCCGGGCGCAGGGGCTCCCGGGCGAAATTTTCCACGAACCTCCACATGTGCCGCTCTTCGTCGCTGAGCGGGCCCGGGCACACGACGGCGGCCAGCGCCGCGAAGTGCGGGTTGTCCGGCAGGTTCTGGGCACCCCAGCGCATGGCCCGCAGACGGCGCTCGCCGGTGACCAGGCGGATGGTGGGGGCGCGGCCGGCGACGGTGATCTCTTCCGCGAGGACGGGTTCGAGCATGCCCACGACCGACATCGACGAGATGAGGTCGGACAGCTCCTCCGGGGCGGTCACGTCGCCGGGCTTGCGCCCCTGGGGTTCGGTGAACGGGCTGCCCGGTCCGCGCATCGGCAGCATCTCGAAGCGGCGCTGCCTCAGCTTGGCGCTGCGGTGCAGGATCTCGGTCAGCTGGATCATGCTGCCGCCCTCGGGCGGAGCGTCTTCCACCGTGGCGATGGTCATGAGCTGGTGTCCTTCGTGCGGTGGCCGGCGCGGCCGTGCGGGCCGCGCCGGCTCACTGAGCGGTCTTGAGGTACAGGTCGGTCAGCGGAGGCCGCTGCTCGGGGGTGCCGCGCAGGAGCGGCGTGAAGATTGGCTCGAACGGACCGCGCTCCCGCAGGAGCTGCAGCGTGGTCACGCCGATCGACAGCCGACCGGACAGGCGCGAGAGCCGCGGATCCGCCCGGGTCAGGGTGTAGAGGTCCTCGGTCCGCGCGGCGAGCCGCGAGGCGAGCGTGGGTGAGGGCCTGCCGTCCAGGACCACCAGGAGCCGGGGGAAGACGGGGTAGGTGTACTGCCACGCCGGCCGGCTCGACGCCGCCGACCGGCGCGCCCGGTCGGGGTGCTGCGGCACGTACTCGTGCATCCGGCCGTACGCCGCGATCTTGGCCGCCAGCCGGGCGGCCGTCATCGTGGCCCGGTCCAGCTCCAGGAACAGCGTCATCATCGCCCGCTGTCCCCGGCGCACATGCACGTAGCTCAGGACCGCGTCGCTGATGACGTGGTCGTCCTCGAACCGGCGCTGCCCGTCCCGGATCCGGTGGGCGACCTCCGGTGTCCAGTCGAGCGGCCCGCACTCGTGCCCCAGCCGAGCCGCATGCCGCACGAAGGCGATGCCCGTCTCGTTGACCGCCAGGGTGTGCAGCTGCCGGGCACCGGCGACCGCCTCCGGCGTGATCCGGTAGGGCCGCGGCTGAAGCTCCCCGCCGTCCTCCACGGACTGTGCGCCCTCCTCGGTCAGAAACCACAGGTACGGCGGCTTGGTCGGGCGGCGCGTCTTGCGTTCCCCTTGCCCGGCCGCCTGGGGCTGGTGGCTGGCCCAGATGCGCTGGACCAGCCCGGCCGCCAGGAGGCCGCGCAGCTGACGGCGCAGGTAGGACGGGTCCGCCGTCGGCAGCAGCAGCCGCTGCAGCTGATCGGTGGACATCACCCGGTGCTGGTACAGCGCATGGAGCACCCGGGTGCCGATTGAATGGAAGCTGGCGCGCTGCTCCACGCTCGGAGCAAGGGCGTCGGTGATCATGCTCATACGACCACCGAGCCGCCGGCCGGGCCGTCGTCCTCGTCGTACGGCGGCTCTTCCTCGTCGTACGGCGGCTCCTCGTCCTGGGGGCCGCTGATCACGGTGCCCGGGTCCTTGCTGATCCGAACCCGTCCACCCTCGGCTTCATCCTCGGTCTGGGCAGGAGCGCCTTCCTCCGCAGCACCCTCCTGGTCGCGGCCGCGGGGCACCTCGTCGTCATCGTCCGGCTGCACCTGGATCGAGGCGAGGGCACGCATGATCCGGTTGTCGAGGCGGCGGAGGTCGTCGAGGATGTCCCGGACCGGGCGCCGGCGCAGGTTCTGGTCGACGGACGCCGACAGCTTCGGCAGATCGTCGGGACGGTGGTAGTCCTCGTACAGCTCCTCGACGCTGGCACCCCGCACCCGGAAGGGGTCGGTGCGCCCGTCGGCGAGGGTCACCGACATCACGTAGTTGTACGGCCGCAGGGCGGTGATGGTGTCCGGCTCTACCTTCTTGCCCCAGCGCCGGGTCACCAGCAGCGCCTCATCGACGTCGCTGGCGGTCGTCGAGAGCACCGACAGGTTTTGGAGCAACCCCTGCCTGGTCGTCGGGGTCAGACGCTGCGCCATCTGCGTCATCGCCAAGAGCTTGACCCGGAACTTGCGCAGCTGTTCGGCGATCGCAGCCAACGTGCCCTTGCTCGCGCCGTCGACGGCGGTGAGCTCGTCGATGAAGCAGTAGAAGTCCTTGCGGTCCGCCACGGGTATGTCCCGGCGCGACAGACCGGCCCGGAAGAGGTCGTAGATCAGCAAGCACGACACGATCCGGTCGGTGTCGCCCGTGCCGGACGGGCAGATGAAAACGACCTTGCCCTGGTCCATGGCGGTGCGGATGTCGTAGGTGGACAAGGACGACCCGAGGAACGCCTTCACGGCGTTGCTGCTGTCGAGGCGCTCGATGATGTTGGTGACGACCGGCGTCGCCTCGCCCGGGTACTTCTTGTAGGTCTTCTCCCAGAAGTCCCGCAGGTTCTTCGACAGGTAGGGAACGACCGCATCCCGCCACTCCTCGTCGGTGAGGATCGTGCGGATCTGGAAGATCGTAGGGGCAAGTTCGGGCTTGCCGGCCTTCGCGAGCAGCAGGGACAGCTCCACGAGCGACTCGACCGACCGGGTGAGGATCGTCTTGGCACGGCCGGCCGAGTCGCTCCAGTTCAGCGCGCTGGAGAACCCCGTCACCACGTACTGCACGATGTCGGGGATGTCTTCCTCTTTGCGGTTCTGCATCGACAACGGGTTCCAGGACGCGACCATGGCGTTCATGTCGGGCGAGGTCAGGTCGATCTCCCAGATCCGCGGCGCGAGCTCACGGTGCGCGAGGTAGGGCCGGGCCCTCTGCCAGCCGTCCCCGTGCGGATCCAAGAACAAGATGCCGTGCCCGTTGTGGGCCAGCGCGATGGCCTGGACCAGTGACATCTCCGTCTTGCCATAGCCGGCCTTGCCCAGGAACAGGGCGAACAACAGGTAGCGCAGCGGAATGCCGGCCAGGCGCTCTCCGCCGCCGGGCCGGGAGACCCAGCCGAGCGGCAGCAGGTCGGGCTGGCCGGTCCACGAGGGAAGTCCCGGGTGGGGCGGCGGGACCACACCACCGGAGCGCATCACGTTCGCCGCCGAGTTGTGCTTGGTCGGGGGCTTCAGCAGCCCGGCGATCTCCTCGCCGGTCACCCACCCGCTCCGGCGCGGGGCGAAGAGCCCCGTCTCGAAGCGCCGGTCGAAGTGCTGACGGTAGAACACCGAGTCGGCGCGCAGCCGGGTGATGCCAAGGTTCAGCCCGACAGGCCGCAGGTAGTTGTCGCCCGCCCAGCCCTCCAGGGCCGCGAGGAGCTGATCCAGCAGAAGACGCGGCCGGTGCGGGTCGGTGGAGCAGGTGCGCAGGAGCAGCTGAAGGTCGAAGACCGGATCGACGCCCGGGTGGAACTTCCCCATCGCGGCCTTCATGTCGGTCGCATTCAGCATGCGCTGCGCCCGGGGGCGGCTGCCCGCGGACGGGCGCTTGGCCTGGGCGCCGCGCATCTCCGCGGCTATCTCCGAGCCGATCGAGGACAGCCGGTCGAGGCTGAAGCCGGAGCCGCCCCCGCCCTGGCGCGGCATCCCGGGGATGGCCGGCATGTCGTTCGGCGAGCGCCGGGCCGCGGCCAGGAGCCGACTGCGCCGGCGGGCAACCTTGCCCGCTGCCACGGGGACCAGGTCCAGGACGAGGTCGGCTCGCTCCTGGAGGGAGGTGCGGACATCGGCGACCGCGGCGGCCAGGGCCTCGAGCGGGTCGGGCTTCAAGGGGACGTCCCGCAGGGCGAGGTGGTCCGGCAGCGCCAGGGCCAGCTCGGCACGTGCGACGTGGAGTCGGCGCTCGGCGGCCGGGGGGGTGTTCTTCGACAGGCTCACGGCCGCGTCGGAGTCGGACGACTTGCTCATGATCGTTTTTTCCTTTGTGCGGGCGGTCAGGCCGCGGCCGTGGTGCCGGTGCCGTCGTTGTGGACGCCGAGCCGGATCTTCGGCCGCTCAGGCTTGCTCTCCTGGCCGGTGACCGCGCGCAGCTCGCACTGGGCGTAGCCCTGGTGGCGCAGCACGGTCGTGGCGCGGGCGGGCCCTTCGACGCGAAGGGTCAGCGGCCCGCCGACGGACACCAGCCGCACGCGCATCGCGGTGCCGCGGGCCGGCAACGCCCAGCGGGACGTGCTGCGCTGGGCCCGCGCGATCTGCTTCGCGAAGCGCAGGACGTCCTCGAGCGCCGGGTCGAAGCCGTTGGTGGGGAGCACCTCGAACGCGGTGCGGTTGCTCAGCGTGGACCGGCTCATCAGCCGCTGCACCGTGCTGACGGTGAGAGCGAGGGCGAGGGCGCAGGCGGCAACCCACCACAGGTTGTTCATGGCCCAGTCCTGGGCCTGCTGGGCGAGCTCGGGCAGGTTTCCGACGCCCGAGACGATCTCGTCGATCATGTCGTTGGTCGTCATCGGCGCTCGGCCTTGCTGAGCGAAGCGGTCTTCGGGCACTCGGGCATGGGATGGCTCCAGGTGGCATCAGTCGGAGTTCGGCGGATGCACATAGAGGTGCCGAAGTGCCCAGGGGTGTGACAGTCCGGGCCGAGAACCTCCGGACCGTTTCCTCCCGTGCCGGGCCGCGCTGGGCGGCGGCCCGGCACCGGAGGCCCGGGGGTCACCCGATGTGGCGCATCTCGACGATCGTGTTCATCGGGCCTGCGGATCCGGTCCACTGCGACAGGGGCGTGATCCGGACGGGCTTTCCCGTACGGGGCGCCTCGATGACCTCGTTGTTGCCGATGTACATGCCGACGTGGCCGGGGGAGGAGGCACTGCCGTCTGATCCGGGCGTGAACAGCAGGTCGCCCGGCGCCAGCCGGGACACGTCGCTGACGTGCGTACCGGACTTGACCTGGTCAAAGGTGACCCGGGGGAGGTTCACGCCGGCCGATGCCCACGCGAACTGCATGAGGCTGGAGCAGTCGCAGCCGTTGTTCCGGGCGTGGTCGAAGGGGGGCTTGCAGTCCCCGCCGTACTGGTACATCGTGTCGAGCGCGGTCCTGGCGGTGGCGATTGCCTGCGCGGCGCCGCCCGATCCCTGAGGCAGGGGAACGTTCCCGCCGCTGTCGAGGGCGGCCCACTTCCCGGCCAGGTCCCGGATCGCCTTGACGTAGTTGCGGGTCTCGGTGATCGGCGGGATGCCGCCGGCCTTCTGCACGGCGTAGGGGCCGGCGTTGTAGGCGGCGAGCATGTTATCGGTCTTGTCGCCGCCGACGTCCTTCACCTGGTTGGCGAGGTAGCAGTCGTAGGCGATCGCCGCAGGGATGGCGTCTTGGGGGTTCCAGACGTCCTTGACACCGTCACCATTGCCGTCGACGCCGTGCTCAGCCCAGGTTGCGGGGATGAACTGCGCGATTCCGTCGGCGATCGGCTTCTTGACCTTCTTGCCCGTGTCGGGATCCGTCACCCACTCGAAGGACTGGGCGGTCGGATTGAAGCTGCTCTCGCTGTAGATCTGCGCCGCGATCAAGGACGCGGTCACCTCGGCGCACCCGTACTTCCCGATGTTGTTGCTGATGAGCGCCCTGTACTCGGCGGGCACGGGTGCGTCGTCTGCGATGCCTCCGCCGAAGCCGACGTTCTCCATTCCGCCGCTGGTGTTGTCGCTGCCCACGGCCATCGCGACCGCGATGACCGCAGCGATGACGATGGTGATCAGGAGGGCGCCCAGGCTGGTCAGGGCGAACATGATCTTCTTCATCTGCGCTCCCCGCTCACGCGTCGGGCAGCGCGGTGACCAGCCAGGTGCCGGCCTGGCTGCGCTGGAGCTTGAGGGCGACCTGCTCGTCCGTGCCGGACGGCTTGTCGGCCGCAGGGGTGACGGTCAGCCGGTACCAAACCCGCACCCAGGCCGTGTCGGCCGTCGGAGCGGGGGCGCCGTCGGGAACGGCGACGCGGGAGACCTCAGCTGCTACGAGCGCCTCGGCCTGGGTCCACTGCTGCCACTGGCGTGCGCTGCCTGCGGAGGTGGTCGTCAGCTGCTGGGCCAAGCCCTTGCTCGTGTAGACGCCAGCGCGGCGAGCGGCGTCGTCGTAGGAGCTGTCCTTGCCCGGCCGGGCGTCGTGTCCGGTCCAGGCGAGGACGAACCGGCGGGCGACGGTAGCGACGTCCTCCGGCACCGGAGAGACGCTCGGCGCGTCATCACCGACTGCCGACGTCGGGGAGGGGCTGACAGCGGAGGAAGACGTCGCCGCCGGAGGCGCAGGGGCGCTGCCCGAAGGGTCAGTGCTCTCCACCCGGGTCGCGGCCGCCGACGGAGCCGACGCTGACCGCAGCGCGGGCGCCGGCTTGTGCGTCAGCAGCGCGATGCCGACACAGGCGAGAAGGGCTGACGCCGTGAGCAGGGCCACAGTGCCCGCGGTGCGGGGGCGTCGCTGGCGATCGGTGTGCGGCATGGGGGTACCCCGTTTGGTGGTTCGACGTGGTCGCGCGACGACGGCGCGAGAAGGGAAGCGGGGCTGGTGGGGCCCGTGGTGCGGGCCCCACCAGCGGGAGGATCAGGACTTCGGGCGCGGCGGTCCGGCAGGCCGGGTCGCGCGGCGAATACGGCGCGGCGTTCCTGCGCTGGGGCTCGGAGCGGCCGGCGTGCTGCCGGTGTCCGGGCCGGCCGGCTTGGGCGCCGGCGCCGGCGCCGGCTTGGGCGCCTTCGGCGGGTGAGGCAGGGTCGGAACCGAAGCCGGCCCCGCGGACTGGCCCTTCGGGGGAGCCGCCGGCGTGCTCTTCGAGGCCGCCTTGGGCGCGGCCTTCGGAGCGGATGCGCCCGGGCGCGGAGCCGTTCCGGGAACGCGGGGAGCGGTGGCCGCGACCCTGGTCCCCATCGGCGTGGACGGCTTGGGCGGTGCCGTGGGCTGCGCCATCCCGAGCTGGATGTTCGCGCCGTGGCGTCCCACGAACCGGCCGGCCGTCGCGACGTTGCGCACGTACTCGTCCTTGAACGCCACGGCCTCGCCGACCTTCTTGTCCACCCGGGCGGCCGTCCGGTCCTTGACGGCGGTGAGCTGGCCCTTGACCTGGTCGGCGCGGGCCTTGGCGGTCGCTGTGCCCCGCTTGGCCGCGGCGACTCCCCGAGGGATGCCGACCGGCGCGCCGACGGTGGCCAGGGCGGTGAACTTGGTGGCCTTCCACCCGTACTTGCCGGCCGCAGCCGCCACCTTGCCGGTGGCCATGGTGGCCCGGCCGCCCCTGGTCTGGGACATCTTGTTCGCGGCAGCCGTGGCCAGGCGCTTCTTCAAGGTCTGCTTCGCCACGTTCTGCGCTGCGATCTTCGCCGCCGTCGCGGTGCCGCCGGTGCCGACGGCGGTCGCGACGTTGGTGGCCAGCCTCGCGGCCGCGCGCACCCGCCCGCCCTTCTTCCCGGCCTGCGGCGGACCGGTCCACAGCTGCTTGGCGGTGCGGCCGACCTTGCTGAGGGGTGTGGTGACCTTCCGCGCTTCACCGCGGGCCTCACCCCAGACCTGCTTCAGGCCGGGGGCGGTCTCGGCGTACCGGCCGGGGGTGTTGAAGACGCTCTGCCGCGAGCCGCCGACGCGCGCGTTGGCCAGGCGCCTGTTGAGGTTGACGGAGATCTGCCGGGCGGTCTCCTTGATCTTCTTGTGCCCGGCCAGCCCGGCGATCGCGGTGATGTCGATGGCGATGAACTTGACCGCCAGGATCGAGCCGGTGTCGGCACGGACGAGCGCGATGATGATCAGGATGAAGATCGCCAAGAAGAGGATCGACAGGACCACGGCCAGCACGGCCTTGGTGATCGCCGACACCCAGCGCCACAGAACGGCGCGGCCGCCGCCGGGCAGGATGCCGGCGCACAGCGCCCAGTGGCCGCGGATGCCCTCGAAGGCGATCCAGCCCTGCGCGGTCAGGAAGCCGCCGGTGACCAGGACCACCAGGACCGAGACGATGATCGCGGCCAGGGCCACGAACGCGGCGCTGAAGGTGAGGTCGGCGGACGCCTTCTTCGCCTGGATCTTGGTGTTCTGGCCCTGGCACGCCTTGGTGAACTGGTCGCCGGCGTTGAGGAGCTGGTCGCTGTAGGACGCGCCGCCGGGGTTCGCCCGGGTGGCCTCCCAGAAGTTGAGGCCCTTCTGCGACCAGTTGTACTCAACGAGCTTGGCCTGGGCGAACGCCTCGGCGCACTTCCCGTCGAAGACCTGCCCGTAGAGCATCAGCTGGGTCGGCTTGACGATGAACGCGTCGACGAGCGCGTCGGTGATGGGCTTGCTGACGGTGGCGGTCTGAGCCTGAGTACGGCTGGGGTCCTCGGACAGCACCAGGCTGGAGATCTGCAGGGACAGGTCCTTCGACTTGCCCAGCAGACCCTCCTGGGACAGCAGCATCGTCGACCCGCCGGGGCTGGGCTGGTCCTGGGTCCCGAGCAGCACCTGGGCCGGCGAGAGCAGCACCGTGGTGGCGATCGCGGCCACGACCAGGGAGACGCCGGCCTCGGCGAAGCCCCGCGACTTCTGCTTGAACATGATGTGCCAGCCCGCGTAGACGCCCGCGAAGGTCAGGAACAACCCGGGCAGACCCAGCCGGTTGATGACCTGGTCGCGGATCGTCGTGGCGATGTGGTCGACCGGGCCGACGAGGATCTTGGCCAGGCCGAAGTCGAGCGCCCACTTGATCAGCCAGCACGCGAAGCCGATGAACCACTTGGCGATGCCGAAGAACAGCTGGGCCAGGATGTTCCAGATCTTCAGGTCGATGTCGGTCCAACCGCCGGTGTCCGCGCTGACGGTGTAGGCGGAGATCGGGACGCCGTACTGGTCCTTGACGTTGAAGGGCTGCAGGAGGCCGTCGGAGCCGTCCGTCGGCGACTTGCTCAGGTCGTCGACGGGCTTACCGTCCGGCGGTGCCGGGGACAGGCCGGGCCGCGGCTCGGTGATCGGGTTCGTCGGCGTCGGGTTGGGCGCCGGCGTCGGTTTGGGCGACGGGGTGGAGCCCGGCGCGGAGGGGGCCGGGCCCGGCGACGGCGTCGGGACCGGGTCGGCCCACGCCAGGGCGGCGAACAGTGCGAGGAAGACGGCGATCGGAATCGCGAGGAGCCAGACCCGGCGGCGGCCGGTCTGCGGGCGGCGCACGGTTGCGCGGCGGGCGCTCATGCGAAGCTCTTCTCAAGCACCGGCACGGCGTCCAGCTCGTCGGCGTCGGCGTCCTTGCCACCGGGGGTGGTGTGGATCGCGTCGGCCGCGCGCTCATCCGCCGGGATCAGGACCTTCATGCCGCCGATCCGCTTGCGCAGGTCGCGGTACAGGCACTCGCCTGCCCGCAGCAGCCGCTCGGTGTCGGAGACGTTGATCGGGCTCAGGTTCTCCGTGATGACCTTGAGCATCTGCGGGTCGGCCGGGTCGAGGTCCAGGAACTCCAGGCACCGGCTCGCCAGGGTCTTGCCGCGGTGGCGGAAGACGAAGATGTGGCTGAGCAACGACCGGATCTTGTCGCCGATCTCGTTCCGCGGCCCGATGTCGTACGGGTCGTGGCTGCCGGCGAAGACGCCCGCGAAGTGCTTGCGCCCGTCCGCGATGATCTCCAGCAGGAGGTTGGAGCCCTCCGCGCTCGAGGTCAGCCACCAGCACTCGTCCAGGAAAACCCCGCAGAACTCGGCCGGGTTGGAGAAGGCGATCTCCCGGCACAGGGCCGTGATCAGGTACATCAGGCGCCAGCCGAAGAGCTTTTCGATCTCCAGGCTGCCGAGCCGGTGCTCGGCCAGCTCCTCCTTCGTCGGCAGGCCGATGCGGTCGACCGCGAACACGATGCTGTCGGCGTTGGTGATCTGGACGACGGGCAGCGTCGGATCGAAGATCACCTTCCCCAGGTCCTTCTTCGCCAGCGCGCGCAGGGTGCGCACCAGCTCCGACGCGGAGGCACGCACCGCGGCGTCGTTGGGCTCGTCCGGGTCCGGGGTCTTGGCCCGACGGGCAAGCGTGTCGACCAGGGCGTTCATGCTCGGGTTCGGCGCAAGGCGGGTCGCCTCGATGGCCTCGGCCAGCGTGACGCCCTCGACGCTCATGGAGCCGATGCCCAGAAGAGGGGTCAGGAAGGACTCGCAGTACCGCGCGGCCCGCGGTCCGCGGAAGACTCGCAGGGGGTCGAGGGATATGCCGGCCGTCTCGTCGACCCGGATGATCTGCGTGGTGCCCGGGCACGCGGCGGCGAAGCGGCTCCATTCCTGCTGCGGGGTCCGGTCGATGACCAGCGCGCGGCCCCGGCTGCCGGCGGTGCCCTCGCGGTGGCCGGTGGCCAGGATCGAGTGCATGGCCGTCTTCATGGCGACGCTCTTGCCGGAGCCGAGCTCGCCGACGAACGCCGCGGACGCCGAGGCGTTGACCTTCGGGCCGTGGCTGAAGTCGACCAGGACCGGCCGCACGCCGCCGCCGTTGAGCTGCAGGCCGTACAGGCTGCCGGTGTCATCGCCGAGGGCGGCGCCGCAGAAGGGGAGGGCCATCGCGAAGTCTCTGGCGAGGAGGTACTGGGTGTAGTCCATGACGGGCTTGGGCGTGGGGACGCCGGGGAGCATCGCGTGGAAGAGCGCGGCCTGGTCGCCGACCGGCCGCACCAAGGTGTAGTCGTTGCCGCCGAAGTGGGCGGCCAGGCTGCTCGCCTTCTCGTTGGCCTCGTCCGCGTCGGCGCCCCACACGCACGTCATGACAGTCGCCCGGATCTCGACCTCGGTCGAGGAGGAGGTCAGGCGGTCGCGGTACTCGTCGAGCTGGAACGAGGCCTTGTCCAGGGAGGCCGGGACGCCGGCGGTTTCTCCCTCGTACTCGCCTCGCTGGTGGGCGAGCTCGCGCTGCTGGCGGCGCGATCGCGGCTCGGCCTTGGAGCCGGCCTCGATGTGCAGCCGGACCGCCCAGTCCACGGGGAACCCGAAGTCGTCGAGGGCGCTGAGGTATTCGCTGCCGGGGAAGACGAAGCTCTCGGGCATCTCGGACAGGACGCAGAACGCCTGGTAGGAGTCGCCGTGCTCGGTCGACGACTTCAGGTAGCGGCGGCGGAAGGGGTTGACCGGCGCCTTGGATCCGTTGTCGCTGCGGGCCCCCTCGTCCAGGATCACCTGGGTGTGGGCGGTGACCGTGTGGCCGCGGCCGCGCAGGGAGCGGGCGGCGCCCTCCTCGGGCAGGAGCGGCTCGCTGACGCCGCGACGGGCGCTGTGTCCGTATATCCAGAGGATCTCGGCCTCGGTGGCCGGCCTCATCTTGATTCCGGTCGGCCAGGAGGCGGCCATCCGCCGGGCATCGGCGAATCGTTTCTCCTCCTCGGTGATGCTCACCGGCGGTACCGGCATGCCGAGCGTGGAGAGCAGCTCGCCCTGGGCGGAGGCGAACACGGCCTTCGCCGACTCCTTGAAGTCGGCGGTCGGCAGCGGAACCGCGATGAAATCCACCCGGCCCGTCAGCTCCCAGTCCTCCAGCTGGTCGAGGACCCGCAGGGACAGGTCGATGTACTCGGGCGACTTGTCGAGGTCGACACCGGAGGTCATGCGCGTGACCACCGACGCCGCGTCCACCTGCGGGCACAGCGACAGCAGCAGGACCTCGCCGCGCAAGGACTTGAAGAGCGCTTCGAGCGCGTCCAGCCGTTCCCGCTTCGTGGCCCGCGAGGCGTGGGTGTAGTTCTCGGAGTCCACCTTCCACACGCCCCACACGGCGGCGTTCTTGGTCCAGAGGAGGTGGCCGCTGATGTGCCGGACGGGGAGGCGCATGGGATTCCTGCTTTCGGTGCGAAGTACGAGGGGGTGCCGCGCCGGTCGGCTCCGGAGGCCGGGCCGGCGCGGCGAATGGTGAGGAGGTCAGGGAGCCGGGACGGTGCCGGCCGGGGCCTCGTAAGGAGCGGTGATCCGGTTCAGGGCGGCGCGGACGCGCGCGGCGTTGCCGTTGATCCAGGAGGCGAAGACCTCCTCGCTCACCTGGCCGCGGCAGGCCCGGGCCTCCTCGGCGGGGCTGCCGGCCCGCGCGGCGGCCGCTTCGAGGTGCCACATCGCGGCGACCAGGTCAGTGATCAGCGGCGTCTCGATGAGGGCGACCTTGCGCACGTGGTCGCAGGTGGCGGCCGGGATGAACGTGGCCGGGGAGGTGGTGGTGTTCATGCGGGTAGTCCTTCGGTAGGAGGGGTCATCGCTCGTCGAGCGAGGCGAGTAGTGCCTGCAGGCCGGACTTGGCCGGCGGGCGGGTCCGGGGCGCCGACGCGTCAGCGGCCGGAACGGGCTGTGCGGCGGGGGCCGGGCGCGGAGCCGGCCGGGCCGCTGGCCTCCGGGCCGCGGGGACGGCCGCCGGGACCGGCTTGGCCTGAGCGGCCCGAGGGGCAGTGCGCACGTGGACGGTGCAGGTGGCGCCGGCCAGCCGCGGCCGGCTCCGGTGCTGGGGCGAGCCCGCCAGCCGACCGTCGGCCGGGGTCGACGCGTAGACCAGGAGGCTGCGCAGCGCCCGGGCGGGATCGCGTCCGTCCAGGCGGGCGTATCGCAGGACCCAGGCCGTGCCCCAGGGCAGGATGACCATCGCCAGGACGTTCATGGCGCCGAAGTGCGCCCAGAGCTGCCGGGTGATGACCAGGAGCAGGAAGGTGGCGACCATCGTCACGATCTGCGTGATCGTGTACGGGCCGCCGGGGAGCCGCCCAGCGCCCGGGAGCTTCCCGATCACCAATGGATGCTTGCGCGCCCGGGTGTAGGAGTGCCCGATCAACTGCTCCTCGTCGGCGCTCACAGCACGGGCCCGTCGCCGACGGCGGCCGGCTTGGCCACCGGCGGGACCACGAGGTGGATGGCCTTGGTGCCGGTGTCGTTGATCTCGGAGCCGACCTTGCCCTGGAGGCTGGGCATGTTGGCGATGCCCCACAGGACAAGGGCGCCGAGCAGGAACGCCACGGCGGTGGCCACCCAGGACTTGGTGCGCCAGTAGGCGCCGATGATCGCGACGACGACCAGGACGCCGGCGACCAGCTTGACCAGGGTGCCGACCTGGTTGGTCTTGGTCGTGGCCCAGGTGAGGATGTCGCCGGCCAGCAGGACGGTGTTCGGGTCGGTGGTGGTGTGCATCGTTCTTCTCTCTGGATCACAGGGTTAGGAGCTCGACGGCGACGGCGACGGCGAGGAGCTGGCCCCCGCGTCGTCCGTGCCGCCGGAGTTGGGGGAGGGAGAGGCCAGCTCTGGCGCGCCTCCGCGCTGGAGCACCGGGGCGGACCCGAGGGAGGCGACCTCCCAGCGGCCGCCGCGCGAGCGCAGCGTCAGCGCGTAGGTCAGCGGGTACGTCGCGCCGGAGGCGTCCTTGGCGTTGACCGTGGCCAATGCCTGGCGGACGGCGCCGTCGGTGGGGACCGTCGTGCTGCTGGCGTTGCCCGAGTCGTCGGCGACGTCGGTGATCTCGACGCCGGTGTACGGCGCCGGGGCGACGGCCCGCAGGGTGACGCCGGGGGAGGTGTACCGGTCGAGCTCGCCCTTGCCAGCGAGGTACGCGCTGAGGAACCCGGCGATCGTCTGCGTCGCGGGGTCGGCCGGGTTGCTGCCGCGGTCGGTTCCGTAGCCGAGCCCGCTGGGCTTCAACGCGCCCGGTGCGGCGACCTGGGCCGGCAGGGCCGTCGCCGCGTAGCCCGCCGCCCCGTCCTCGGACTTCTTGCTCCCGCCCGCGGACAGGGGGCCCAGCACCTGGACGGGGACCTGGTAGTACTGCAGGCCGGCGTCGGACCAGGCGCCCTTGGAGTCCTTCTGCGCCACCCGGGCCGCGACGGTCACCGTCCAGTACCCCGGCTGCACTTCACGGCTGGCCACCGCCACGGTGCGCGTGGTGCTGCGCGTCCCCGGCTGGTTGGTCAGCGTGATCGACCCGGCGAAGTAGGGGCTGAGCGAGTTCTCGGTGCCCTGCCCGGCCTCGATGTAGGCCGCCACGTACAGCTGCGCGAATCCGTTGGGCCCGGTGTCGGCGACCGACTGCGCGGCCGGTGCCGCGGCGGGCGCGCTCTGGGCCGGAGCGGAGGTGCCGAGCAGTGATGCGACCCCCAGCAGCGGGCCGGAGGCGATCAGGACCCAGGCCCCGATGCGGGCGAGCCGTGCGGCGCCGGACAGGCTGGCGGTGCTGGTCTGCCAGCCGGTCTCGTCCTCGCTGTCGACGAGGTCCGGCTCCGGCTGCGCCGCGGGGACGTCGTCCCACGTCTCGTCCTCGGCCGCCGGCCGACGGCGGCGGAACTTCACGACGCCCTCCGCTCGGCCTGGGCGGTGATGACGGCACGGATCCGCTCGCGCAGCTCATCGGGGGTGCGCTGGAGCATCGACTCCCAGGACTGCAGGGCGGGCTCGGAGTCGCGCTCCATGAAGCGGCGCAGGGCCTGGTGCACCCCGCGGTCGAGTGGAGCAAGGACGAGCGCGGTGCCCAGCTCGGTCAGCTGGCGACGAGCTCGGGCGACGCGGGTCTCGTCCTCGTCGAGGAGAGAGTCGGAGGGTCCGTGCGGGCCGGCGAGGGAAGTGGACACAGTGGTACTCCCGGTCTCGGTGGAGGGGGCGGAAAGAGGTCGTGGATGCGGATCGCCACTAGAGGTGCCGATCAGGGCCGCGGTGTGACGGTTGGCGGCCGGGAACTTCAGACGGTGGCGAGGTAGCCGTTTTTCAGATCGGCGTCGCGCAGCGGGCGGACCGCTCGGCTGGCGCGCTGGCGGAGCCTGGCGCCCTCGGTCCCCATGGCGCGGGTGGTGCGGAACGCCTGGTCGGGGTCGAGCGAGGTGCTGAGGTAGTACTCCGTGATCCGCTGGGCGTCGGAGACCTTCAGCGCCTGGATGTCGACCGCCCACATGACCAAGGCCAGGAGCTCGGTACGGGCGTCGCCGTCGGTCAGCTCCGGCTCGTCCTGGCTGACGAGCTCAAGCTCGGCGGCGTGCGCCAGGAGATCGGCGAGCTCGAACTGAAGGAGGGGGTCCGGCGCCTCGGTGCCGATCAGCGGCACCTGCGGGTCACCGGCCAGCGGCGCCAGCGACCGGGTGATCTTGCGGAGCTCGCGGCGGTCGTCGAAGTCGTCGGCCAGCGTGCTCTGGGCCAGCATCAGCGTGTCCATCGACAGGTTCGCGAAGATCGCCCGGGGACGGCGGGCCAGCGGGTAGGTGCGCACCACCTCGAACAGCGCGCTCAGGACCGTGCTGAAGATGACCTCCCAGTCGACCCCGGGCCGCAGCTGGGTCTTGGCCATCAAGATCGCCTTGGGCAGGAGGATGCGGACGGCGACCCGCCAGGCCACCTGCCCGTCGAAGTCGTCGGTGGTCGCCCGTCGCAGCAGCGCGGCCAGGGCCTGGTCGTGTCCGGCCCAGTCACCGCGGCGGAAGAGCTGGACCAGGCGCTCGACGACGTCCTGGGGGGTACGGACGCCGGCGAGCTGGTCGTCCTCCTCCGCCCAGCAAGCGATCCGGTCGGCAGCGCGGGGGTCGCGGCTGAGGACCTCCCAGTCGCGGTTCATGCGCTGCAGGGCGCCGTACCCGGACCCGGGGAGAGCAGTGGCAGAGGCGGTGCGGTTCTTGGTGGCCACGTCCGTGCCCGTCCTTTCGCGTCATCTGGCTGATGTCGCTCACGCTCTTCGCACCCCCCTTGTCCGCGGCCTGATCGCCTTCCGCGGCCGGTGCGGTCCAGGGGAATCGCCGGCGCGGTCCGGCTGGACAAGGGGGTGCGCGGACAAGGGGGTGCGGTGCGGTGCGGTGCGCGGACAAGGGGGTGCGGTGCGGTGCGGTGCGCGGACAAGGGGTCCGCACCGCACCGCCGGCCCCGACCGCACCGCACCACCGGGGTGCGGTCCGCTGATGGGTGCGGTGCGGTGGTGGTGGTGCGGGAGGTGCGGTCGCCGTTCCGCACCACCGCGATCCAGGGCGTCGTCCTGGGTGCGGTGCGGTGGTGCGGTTGTGCGGTGCGGACGCTGCACCGCACCGGGTCCGGCACAAGACGGCCCGGGCTGGAGGAGCCGTGGTGGACGCGGAGGGTGACCGGAGGGAGAGATCTCTCCCCGGGCGAGGAGCTTCCGGCCCGGGCCGGCGCCTTCGCGGCTGCGGGCGCCGGGCGGGCCGGGCGGCCGTCCGGACGGGCGGGAGCTGACCCTGTCCAGGAGAAACGTGACTGGGGCTGACCTGGACAAGGGGGCGGTCAGACGCTGGACAAGGGGGCCGGGCACCTGCCGGGACCCGGACAAGGGGGTGCGGCCGACGGCGGTTGAGCTGGACAAGGGGTGCTGCCTGGAGCTGGACAAGGGGGTGACTAGTGAGCACCGCTCTCGGACAAGGGGGCTGGCGACTACGTTCCGCAGTCACCGATACCGAGCCGGGAGGGAGGTTCGCTCCCGCGCACGGGGCTGTCGACGGGCCCGGTTGCCCGCCGCACCACCGACCGCACCACACGCGGTGCGGTCGGCCCACTGGGGGCACCGCACCGTCCGAACCGGCCTCGACCGCACCGCACCGCACCTCCGCACCGCATCCCCTGGTGCGGCGGTGCGGAGGTGCGGTGCGGTCGAGCCGCAGGCACCCGACCGGCCGGCGCACCGCACCATCGGTCCGTGCCTCGGGCCCCGTGGTGCGGTGGTGCGGCCCTCGGTCGATCGGCGGTCCTGCGACGGCCGCGGGTGGTGCGGAGCACCCGCACCACCGGCCGCACCGCCCCCAGCCGGGCCGTCCCGGTCCGAGGGTGGCTGGTCCGGATCAGGTCCGGGCGTGCGCGTCAGACCGCGGTGGCGATCTCCACGATCCGGTGGCGGACACAGATGTTGCGGGCCGGGAGCGCGGGGCGGTCGCACGCCGAACCGTCCGCACCGCCGACGCACGTCGCGGGTTCGACGGCCGGACAGGAGGAGCGCGCCGCGACCGGCGGCAGCCCGGACACCTCGCAGCGGCAGAGCTGGCAGAAGCTGTCGACCATGGCCTGACCGATCAGGAAGATCCGGGCACCGCACCCGGTGCACGCTCCGCGCGGCGGTCCGACGGGCGCAGGCCGAGGGGCCGGGACAGGGTGGCGGATGGCGTGGTCCAGGACGCAGTCCGTGCAGGATCCGGCAGGCCCAGGCCGGGTGCCGTGCTCAGGACACAAGCCCTCCGCCAGGCGCTGATCGCGTTGACGCGCCGCGGCCCGGTCGGCAACGACTTCCGCGCACACATCGCAGCGCTGCCCGTTCGACCACATGACGCCGCTCTCGCAGTCCTGGTGTCCGCAGCCCCAACGCGGAAGAGCCACGCCGAGCAGCCAGCGGCCCGGATCGCGGATCTCCGAGGCCATCGTCCGGGCCGCGCGGATGGTGAGGCGGTGGCTGATCCGCTCCGCGGCCATCCCTTCGCGCAGCTGTCGGCCAACCTCCCGGGCGATCTTCCGTGCGACGAACGCGCTGTCGACCCGCTCCAGCAGCCAGTGGACCGGCTCCAGCACCGTGTAGATCGCCGGGCTCAGCGTCAGCTGGGGGCCGCTGTACGCCCGCCGGGACTCCGTCGACGGACTGGTCCTCGGCTTGGGGATGACGGGCTGGTTGTGTGCATCCGCGCGCAGCGCGAGAACCGCCGAAGCCCGGCTGCGCGGCTTGGGGACCGGCCGGTTTTCCACAGGCGCAGCGCCCTCTACTACCTGAACCTCGCCTACGGCGGGTGAGCCAAGCGCACCCGTCTCCTCCGGTCGGTCAGTCCTAGGTGTTTCCTCATTCGCGAGGGATCCCTCATCAGCCAGCGGACCCGATCCCTCACCAGCCGGGGAACTGTCCGTCTCAGCCGCAAGGGCGTCCGGCAACCCCTGTTGGGCCTGTTCCGCGTTGCCGCCGGAGGCCGTGCCGGCCGTGCCAGAGACCTCTTCGTCCTGCGGAGCAGCGGTAGGAGCGATGTCGTGAGCGGTGAACAGGTGGCGTCCGCGGGCTCCGGCGCGGCGCCGAACCGTCAGCCACCGTGCCGCCTCGAGCTCGTCGACCACCTGGCCGGCAGCCGTCACGGTCAGCTGCTGGCCGGCCTTCTTGCCGGAGTGGTGGAACAGGGAGCCGGCGAGCTCCCCCTCGGTCAGCTGGATACCCACCGCCTGCGCGTACGCGATGATCGCGTACGCGCGCAGCTGGCGGGGCGTGAGGTCCTCCGCGGCGGCCACCGGTACCCACACGAAGGTCTCCGTCCGCGACACGGGCCTGGTCCGGCGAAGCGCCGAGGTCCCTTGTCCGCCGCGCAGCGTGCGCCGCTGGGAGAGCAGCTCCACAATCTGGTCCGGGGCAGGCCGCGACAACTGCGCGAGGCCTCGCTCCACGGAGGCCTTCGAGAGGTGCAGGTACGAGGCGATCGTCGACGACCTCGCCTGGCACCCCTCCTCGCGCATGCCGAGCGCCTTCACCTTCACGTATACCGCCAGCGCGATGTCGGCGTAGAAGGGCGAGGTGACCAGTCGCATCGGCACCTTCACCCGCTGCCGTCGGACGGGCGCGCCACAGTGCGCCGCGGCGGGTCCCGCTGCCGCCGCCGGAGCGGGGTGCTCGCGTGAGGCGAGCGGTGAATCAGAGGAAAGAGCGGTGGTGGGCACACTTCTCCTGGCACAGCGGCACACGGCTCACTGCGCTGGGTTTCGCAGCCCCCGCCGGTCGCAGAGGGGGCTGTTGTGTTGTCGATGTGGGCGCGGTCCTCGGCCGGTCAGAGGTGGGTGTCGGCCATAGAGGTGTGCGGGCCCGGTTCGGTGTGACGGGGAAGGCGGAAGAATTCGGCCCCCCTTGTCCACACCCGGACCCGTTGTCTCCGCGGCGCCTCTCGGACCTGGCCGGAACCAGGGGCTGACCTGCAGGACAAGGGGTGCGGCAGCGCCGTTCTCCCCTCGTCCGCCGTACGGGCCGGCGAGTCAGCCGAGAGCGGGACGAACCACGGGCCGGAGACGGCGTGGCGGAAGGCTGCCAGCAGCCGGACAAGGGGTGCGGGCCGCTGCAAGAAGCCGTTCCAGGGCGGGCCCGTGCATCTCGGCGGCGGACATGCGCGAGGAGCCTTGGCGCGCGGATCTGGTCGCGCTGGCCAGGGCAGTGGCCGGGATCAGACCCTGCCGGCGGGGTCTGAGCTGACAAAGGGCATGGCGGTACTGCAAGATGTACTCCGTCCTCTCCGGGCCTGGCCCGGGGTACGACAAAGCCCCGCTTGGGGCAGCTGCTGGTGAGGCAGTGATCATCAGACCGCGAGGTCTGAACCTCGCTCAGGGGAGCGGCAAACTCCTGCTGAGCGGTGAAGGCCGGATCGAGGAGCGGCAAACTCCGTGACCGGCGGAGAAGGGCGAGGAGCGGCCTGGCAAAAGGCGCCCGCCCGGCGAACTACGACATCCCGCCCCCCTCAACCGGGGCAGTGCGCCCATCGCGCGAGCCGCACAGCAGAACAGCCCGCCGCGGCGACGTCGAAGACGTCGCTCGATCAGCAGGCTGACTGAGTGCTTGCGCGTGGGTGCGGGTACGCTTCACCACGAGACACCGCCTTATCGGTTCTCGGTTCGATAAGCCCCCGCGACTTGCTCAAGGTCGCGGGGGCATCGTGCATTTTCGGGGCCGATGCTAGATCGACTGGATGTCACCTTATCCCCATACCTGTCGTATGTGGACAGCCGATTGATGGTCGCCGCACATGGCGCGCACACACCAAATACCTGTCATGGCTCGGGCATTTCAGGCGGACTCCCGACTGACCGCGACAGATGCACGCGATCGGCGCGAACCGTCGTCAGCTCGCAGAAGACAGGTTCGCCCTCGTGGAAGCCGGTCCGCTGGACGAAGTGCACGGGAGCAGGGCCGGACTTCAGAACGCGGGTCTCCTCGACAGTTGCGCCCCTGGTCGACCAGCAGCTGCGGACGCCGTCCTGCGCCATCCCGTGCTCCGCGAGCAAGCGCTCCTCATCGACCATCTTCGGTTCCAGAAGCTGGCGGGCCACGTCGGCCACCGACCGCGGGGTGAAGAACTCCCGAAGTGCCCAGGGCGTCCCCTCGTGGCAGTGCACGGTGCTGCGCACCGCGACCGTCATCCCGTCCGGGCCCTGGAGGAGGCGGGCGATCGCGGCCGGTGCTTGGCGAACCTCCGTGCGCAGTTCCTCGCCGTGGCCGAGCTGCTCCTCGCCGGCGGGCAGAAGCTGTCCGCCCTGCGTCCAGACGACTTCGAAGGCCGACGGGAATCCGATCACCCGGTAGCCGCGCTTGGGGAGCGCCTCAACCAGCCCTTCCTCGACCAGCGTCGCGAGGCCGGCCATGAGGGTGTTCCGGACCACGCCGAACCGTGGTGCGAGCACGCGGCTGGACGGCAGGAAGCTGCCTCGGGCGAACTCCTCGGCCGCGATCGCGCGGCGCAGTTCGGCAGTGACCTGGTCCTGCGGGCTCGGCTGCGACATGGGGCTCATCTTGCCGTACCGGCGCGGGCGGCCCCGGGTCCTGGTCCGCTTCATCGGGCATCCCCCTTGACGTGAGCGATCTTCAGGTGCACCATCATCACACATCTGGCTCATCTGGAGTGAGCCAGATGAGCCAGATGTTTCTATGAGTGATGGAGCCCCGCCATGAACACCCGAACCCGAACCGCCGTCGCCGCCGCCCTCGCCACGATGCTGGCCCTCGGCGCCACCGGCTGCGCCCTGGACGGAAGCAAGGCCGACCAGCCCTTCATGGACGCGCCGAAGGGCGCGATCAACAAGCAGCCGATGGACATCGTCGTGATGAGCGACGGCTTCTCCAACGTCGGCGCGAAGTGTGACGGGCCGAACCGCGTGTACGTGATCTTCCACGGCAACGACAAGTACGGCTCCGTCGCCGTCGCCCCGAACGACCCGCGCTGCACCACCCGCTGACCTCAGGCCGTGCTCAAGCACGGCGCGGGCCGGGGCACCCCCCGTCGAACGGCCCGCCCGATCCGCGCGCTCCACGCAAGCGGCCTCCGGGGCTGGACCCCCGGAGGCCGTGCGGAGCGCGTCGCCCCCGCTTCGCAGGAGACGACAATCCATGAACAGCATCATGATCGCAGGCCAGCCGGCCCATGCCGAGACGCGATCGGCCGCCGACGGCACCGACGAGGCGAGCATCGCCCTCTATCTCGCCCAGGCGGACCCGATCGACGTCCTCGCCGGCGGCGGATACCTCGCCGGCCGCGACGGCAACCTCATCGCCCGAGAGCTGCGCCGGCCGCAGCTGCGCAAGGCCCTGGAGCACTCCGTCTGCCACACGGTGGCTCCCGACCCCGACCACTTCTACCAGGGCGACGAAGAGCCCGACGCCACCTGGCGCCGCCGCAGGGCCGCCACCATCCGCGACCACTGCTCGGTCTGCCCCGTCCGCGCCGTATGCGCCGAGCTCGCCCTCCGGGACGACGACCCGCACGGCGTCCGCGGCGGCCTGTCCCAGAAGAAGCTCGCCGTCCGCCTCAAGACCGAGCACGAGCGACTGGAGAGCGCCCGCGCCGAAGACACCCGATCCGCCCTCGCCCAGACCGACCGGATCCAGGCCGGCGCCGATGTCCAGCGCATCGCCCAGCAGTACACCGGCAACTCCATCCCGGCCACCAGGCGAGCCGAGAACACGGCCGCGATCCTCGCCGCGGTCCAACACCGCGACAATCTCCGCCGCACCCACCGGATTGCGGCCGGCTGGACGGAGGCGGCGTGATCCACCACCTGGCCCTCCCCCCTGCTGCGCCGACCTTGAGTCCCGACCGCGCCGCCGCCACCCAGCAGCTGGCCGGCCGGCCGTGCCGCGGAGGTGACCGATGATCCGCTTCATCCGCAAGGGCTCCCTCGTGGGCCTGCTCCGGGCGGCGGCGACCGCGCGCCACGAGGCACGAACCGCCCGCCGCGAGCTGACCGACCTGCGCAGCCGCCACCGCCGCCTGATCAGCCACCTTGCTCGGCGCGAACCCGCCCAGATCCTGGTCGTGCCTGTCCCCGCCGCTGCCGGCACCGACCAGGTCAGCCCGCTGGCCGTCCTGCTGCTCGCGCTGTGGCACCAGGCCACCCTCGAGCGCGAGGCGTTTCGCACCTGGGTCACCGAGGAGCCCGCCCTCGTCACTGCCGCAGAGCTGCAGGCGCGCGCCGCCGAGGCCGCCAGCGAGGCCGCCCGGAGGGACAGCCCGTGACTTTCGACCAGCTCCCGGGAACGACGCTCCCCATCACCGAGCTGCTCACCTCCTGGCAGTTCGTCGCCGGCGCGATCGTTCTCACCCTCGGCCCGGCGCTCGCCCTGCGCCGACGGCGGGCCGTCCACGCCGCCCTCGACGACAAGCAACGCTCCGCTGCCGCCGACTTGTACGGACGGCGTCTCGAAGACCGCCTGACGATGGTGATCGCTGCCGCGGCAGCTGCCCTGTCGGCGACCGGGCTCCGCCGTGTGGGCCGTCACCAGATGGGTCTGAGCGACCCGTTCGACCTTCTGCCCTTCGTCGCCCTCGACGTCGCCGCGATGGTCTGCGGGCGCCGCGCGCGCCGCCGTGCCCGCGCCGGCGAAGGACCGGGGCTGTCCGGGGTCCTGTTCTGGGTCCTGGCCGGCACCAGCTCCCTGTTCTCCGCGGCCGAAGCCGCCTCGCTGCTCGGCGCGGTCGTCCGCGCGGTGTGGCCGGTCCTGGCCGCGGTCCTGTGGGAACTCGGTTCCCTGGAGGAACGCCGTGCCGCCCGCAGCAGCCGCGCCCGCCCGGACCGGCGTCTGGCGCTGGTCCGCCTCTTCCACCCCGTCGAGGCCGTCCGCGTCGCCCTGCTCCTGGCCGCCCGCCAGGACCTGGCCCAAGAAGAGGCCACCGCCGAGGTCCGCGTCTCCCGGGCCGCCTTCCGCTGGTACCGGCTGCGCCGCGCCCAAGAAGCGGTCCGCAAAGCCGGCCGACCGACCCGCTGGGCATACCGGCTCCTGGAGGCACGGGCCGACAGCCGCGCGCAGACCGCCAGCGAGCGCGCCCGGTGCGCCGACCCGGCCGTGCTGGAACAGGTCGTCGGCCGACTGCAGCTCCGCGTCCGGCAAGCGGAATGGGCCGGTATGAACCTGCGCTCCGCAGCGGCCTTCGAAGCCATGCGCAGCACGCTGATCGGAGCCGCCGGAACCGTTCCACCTCATACCGGCACCACCCATACCGGCACCCCGGACGACCCGGCCTCCCCAGAAGAACCGCAGGTGGGGAGCGGTATGGGGGCTGCCGACGGTATGACCGACGTCCTGACGGACGCGGAGGTGGAGGAGCGGTTCGTCCGCCTCGTGCCCCTACGCAGCGACGGCAAGCTCGCGTGGGGCATCAACAAGTGCGCCAGCGCCGTCGGCATCGGCACACCCCGCGCCCGCAAGTTCCACAAGTCCCAGGACACCTGGCTCCCGGCCGCGGTGACCCGGTATGGCGCCGGCACGGCTGCCCCGATGGAACGGCACGTCGACCAAGCCCTGGCCCTGGCCAACCAGGCTCCCGCAGCACCCGACACCGAGGGCCAGCCGACAGCCCAGACCTTCGACGACGAGCTCCTGCTGGCAGGCCTGGCCGACGGCTACCAGGTGCTTCCCGGCTCGAAGCTCCTCGTCCCTGCGGGCGCCGGCCGACGCTGACCCGCCCCGCCCCACCTGCCTCGCTCTGCGGACGCCGGCCCCGGCCGCCCGCGAACTCCCGAATTCTCGTGAGGACCCAGCCATGCCCAGCCCCGCCAACACGCCGGCCCAGTCCTTCGACGACCATGTCGCGGACGTGCTCGCTCTTGTCGCCGACCGGCGGCCCGCACCCTCCCCGCGCGTCCCCGCGCGCCCGCGGCACGTCGGACGCCCGCACCTCACGCTCGTCCCGCCTCTGACCGGCCGCGCCGCCGAGGACCGCGAGGCCCGACGATGAAGATGATCTCGACCGGGCGCCGCCGAGCAGAACCCGCCGCCGCGCCCCGGAGCCAGCCCGGCACCGACTCCGCCGCGATCGGCGGAGACGAGCTCAGGGCCCGGGCCTACGTGAAGGCCGCCCTGGGGGAGACGGACACCCTCGCCCCGACTCGACGGAACCACCACACCGCAGCCGAGGGAGAAGGGGAACCCCCAGCCGTCGCCCCCGGGGTTGAGGTCCATCACCACCACTACTACTACGCCGAGATGCAGGCCCCGACCGCCAGCCGGGACCGGATGTTCGACTTTTCCTGGATCGTTGCCGACAAGGCCCGCCTGAGTGCAGTGGCCGCAGGGGCGCTGATCCAGCCCGCCCTCTACGCCCTGGCCCACGACGCCGGCACGGCCGCGCCCGTCGGCATGGCGTTCATGGCCGCCCTGATCACTGGCTCCTGGCGGCTGCGCTACCCCAGCGCGATCACCCGATGGCTGTTCACCCTGAACATCTCCGCCGCCGTGCTCTACGGACCCACCTTCCTCCTGATCGTCACCGCCCTGACCGGAGCCTCCTGATGTTCACCACCGCCACGTACGTCACGATCGGCGGCCTCACCGTGGCCCTCTCCTTCCTCGTCTGGCGCGGAGTGCGCTTCTTCCGCCACGACCACCGCAGCTGGAAGGCCCTCATCCCCTTCCTCCTCGGCCAAGCACTCGGCATGCTGTCCGTCCTGTGCACCGGGGGAGCCCTCGGGTACTTCTTCGGCTTCGTCGCCCACGTCATGAACATGGGCGGCGACAAGGTCCTGGCCGGCGCGACCGGATCGGCCACCCCCGCAATCCACGGCGGAGCCCACCCCGGAGTGATCACCCCGTCCGGCGCCATGGTGCTCGTGCTGCTCTGCGTCGGCCTGGCCACCGCCTGGAAGTCGATCACCAAGTCCGTCTCCCTCGACTTCGGGCTCGGCGCCGCCTCCGGCAGCGGACTCGGGCTGTCCGCAGGTGGCGCCGGCCTGGCCGCAGCCACCCTCGTCCCCCTCGTTAACGGCATCGGCATCCAGATCACCGGCGCCTTCAACTGATCCACGCCGCGGTTGCCGCCGCCCGCCCGGCCGGCAACCGCGGCACCGCCAGGAGCAGCAGCATGTCCGCCTCCCCCGCATCCTTCGACGAGTCCGACAAGGAAGCCGTCGACTCCGGCCCCCGCGACGATCCCAACGAGCCGCCGCTACCGGACCGGCCGGCCCGACGCGCCGCCCTCACCGCGTACGTACACAAGATCGCCGTCCGGGAGCGCTCCGTCCTCGCCGACGGCACCCGCCACACCGCGCGGCAGCTGAGCCGCTGGTGGAACGCCCAGGACCTCTCCCCGGAGTACCTGACCGCCTTCCACCTCAATCACCAGCACACCCAGTGGAAAGACCGCCGCACCGCCGACCTGCGGGAGATCAACACCCAGCTCAAGCACTGGAAAAACTCCAGCGACCATCAGGCACACCGCCAGCGCGCCCTCTACTCCCGCGAGGCGAACGCCGTCCGCGGCGAAACGTTCACACCCCGCCCGCCCAGCGGCGCCGACCTCGCAGCCACCCGCACCGCCCGGGCCCGCAACCGGCGCCTGGGCACCACCGTGCTGGTCGCCATCTCCGTCGCCCTCGCCACACAGAACCCCGCCCCCGCCGGCTACACCGCTGTTACCGCCACCCTGCTCGCAGGGGCAGCCGCCTGGATCCAAGGGCGCCGGCCCACCGTGCTGAACCCCCCGCCGCCCAGCCTCGGATTCCCCGTGCCCGAGCCGGCCCCCGGCGTAGCCGGCGCAACCCAGCCCGACACCAGCCCGTACCCCATCGCCCGGGCGACCACCACAGACGAAGCAGGAGAGTGCATCCTGCGCGCCCTGCGAGCTGAGAACATCCCCGTCGCCGAGATCACCGACGTCGAGCAGCAGCCCTGGGGCTGGCAGTCCACCGTCCGCGTCTCCAAAGGCACCCCTGCCGCGATCATCGACAAGGCCCCCGACCTCGAGACGCTCTTCGACCTCGGCAAGGGCGACGTCATCGTCCAGCCGCTGAAGAACCGCACCGCTTGCGCGACCCTCCTGCTACGCCAAGGCGACATGTTCGCCGATCTACCACCCGCGCCCTACCTCGCGCCGAAGTCGATCAGCATCACCGACTCCTCCGTCTACGGCGGCTCCGCCAACGGCCGCCCCCTCGCCTTCCCCCTGGCCGGCCTCATGGGCGAGGTCATCGCCCGATCCGGCGGCGGCAAGTCCACCCTGCTGCGCGCGCTCGTCGACGTCGCCACGGCATGCCGCGACGCGGTCACGTTCTTCCTCGACCCCAGCGGTGACGGACCCGGTCCCTACGAAGACGCGATCCGGCTCACCAGCCTTGACCCCGCGACCATCGAGCGCACGCTGCTGTGGCTGCACTGCCTGGCCGCCGGCCGCGCCCGCATCCGCCGCGGTCTCGGTATGGGTGACGCCTGGCAACCGTCCCCTGAACATCCAGCAGTCCTTGTATTCATCGACGAATTCCCCAAGCTGACCGACCTTTCCAAGATGCTTGTCGCATCCCTCTTGCTTATCGGCCGGAAAGAGGGGGTCTGGGTCGTCTTCGCCGCGCAGGGCGCCACCACAGCCTTCCTCGGCTCCAACCTGGCTCAGCAGCCGGCCCTGAAGATCCTCGGCCCGTGCCGGGATGTGGACGTCAAGGCCGCCCTCGGCGGCGGCATGATGGACGAAGGTTGGCTTCCGCACCGCCTCAACGGCAAGTCCGGCGACGACCTGCGGCAGTGCGCACAGGTCTACATCGAAGGCGCGCCCGGCATGCCGGACGACCCCATGATCCACAAGATCCACCACATCACCCTCGACGAGGCGAAGCGCCGCGCAACCGAACGGGCTGAGGCTGGTCTCGTCGAGATCGACGCGACCAGCCTCGCCGCCGCTCTGGGCGCCCCGCTGCCGGACTTCGTCACCGGCGCCGCTGACGACCGACTCAGCGAACCGCCTACCTGGGGGGAGCTTCTCCGACTCACCGGGGCGACGGGCACCCCTGCAGCGGAGCAGCCTGCGATCGCGCGGCACCTGCTGGGCGCCTTCGCCGAGTACGGCAACCCGCCCCACCTCACCGTGGCCCAGATCCTCGACCACCTGCGACGGTCCGACCCCGAGCGGTGGGAGCGCTGGGACGACCGCGAGGAGAACATCCGGCTCCGCGAAGCTGGCAAGGCCCTCGCGCGAGCGCTGCGCACCTCGGGCCTCACGCTCACCTCGCGCCGCCTCACCGATCTGGCGGGCAAGCCGACGGGCTACCGCCTTGCCGACCTGCGCGAGGCCCTGGAGTGAAAACGGGACTTACTTAAGTCTACGAGTAGAGGTTATGGTGCCCCAGGTCGAGACCTGGGGCACCGCCGCATCGGCATCTGCCCGTACTGGCCGGCCCACGTGGCGGCCGGCCACCCGAGCCAGGGTTACCAGCGTCCGCCGGTCCGCTGCAGCCAGCGAGGGCCTGACCCATGGCCGCGCGCTGCTTGTCCGAAGACGTCTGCTGTTCGCCCTCCTGAGCGTGCCGTGCCTCGACGGACGAGCAGCGGACGAATGCAGATCCATTCGCCACCTGCGAAGACGCCTTGGACAGCTGTGAAAGGAGGGGACCGTGGGAGCAACGAACCGGCCCGTGGACCGCGCGTCCGGGGAGATCTCTCCCCTCCACCCTGAGTGTCCGATCGGGGAGGAGATCTCTCCCCGCTCATGGCTGGCCGGGCAGCCCCGCATGCGTCCGCGAGGGGGAGTGATCTCTCCCCCTCGCGGAGCAGGAAGGAAACGCCGAGTGCGGGGGAGTGACATCTCCTCCCCGTGGCCGGCGGCAGGACTCATGGCCGCCCTTCCGCCCGGGGGGAGATATCTCCCCCCGGGAAGGCTCGGGACCGCGCCAGCCGGGAGCGAACAGAGTGGTTCCGTTTGGGGTTCCCTTTGGAGTCCTGTTTGGAGTCCCCTTTGAGGTTCCGTTTCAGGTCCCCTTTCGAGTCCCCTTCCATTCGAGTCGCTAGAAGCCAAACAGGCAGGTCACAGGCACGGACAAGGGGACCGCGGCACGCCGACTACTTCCCTACGGGCCTATGGCGGAGCTGGATGGACGTGCGAAGAAACATCAGCTGGAGGGGGAGAGAGCAGGCAGAGCCGGCGCGCGGCGAGGCAGAGGGTTGGAGCGGTACGGACGACGGACGGAGGAGGAGCGGGGTTGGAGCGGTACGGACGACGGACGGAGGAGGAGCGGGGTTGGAGCGGTACGGACGACGGACGGAGGAGGAGCGGGGTTGGAGCGGTACGGACACGTAC
>NZ_JBVJEH010000009.1:397707-409253 GCF_055581845.1 Streptomyces sp. NPDC042346
CGACGGGCAGAGGAACAGCGGAGTTGGAACGGCAGAACTGAGCAGACGGACGGAGGACATGACCGGTAGGTGGCTTAGGGCGAACCATGGCGAGCAGAGCGGGTAGGTCGGACGGCAAGGCCGGGTGACGTTGGCGGTCCATTTGGTGCGTGGCACGGGCGAGATCGTCCGGGAGCCGGGAGCCGGGAGCCGGGAGCCGGGAGCCGGGAGCCGGGAGCGGTGGGAGAAAGCAGCGTGCCCCGCTCACGTTGTGAGCGGGGCGGGAGGCGGGGGCGGGGGCGGGCGCTACGCGGCGCGCTGGTTGGCGTCGGCCAGCAGGGAGCGGCCCACGTGCCCTGCGGCTTCTGCGGGGGACTTCCCGGCCCCGAGGGCCAGGAGGTAGCGCGTAGTGGTGACGGCGACTGCTTCGGGAGTGCTGAGCGCCTTATGGACCATGGGCGGTCGTACGCCCCACTTCTGGGCGATCAGCGTGCTTGCTGCGGAGGTGATGAACGCTACGGCGTCGGCCACGCCGTCGGGTGTCTCGGGGGAGAGCGAGTCGCTCATGGTCATACTCCTTTCAGGGTGTGGCGTGATTGGCCGGGCCGGGAGGCCCCGGGGTGCGCCCATGAGCGCACCCCGGGGGGTGTCACGCCTTGGTCAGCGCGCTCAGCTCGTCCGCCAGGTCCGCGCGCTTGAGGTTCAGCGCGGCGATCGCGCCGGTGAGCTGTGCGGCGGGAGCCATGTCCGGGGTGACGTCCGGGCTGGTCATCCCGTTCTCGGGCAGCTCGTCGCGCTGCTTGGTCAGGTCGACGATCCGCTCGCCGATCGACAGGAGGTCGAGCTTGAGCTTGTCGATCTTGTCGGCCTTCGCCTTGGCGTGCTGCTCGGTCCAGGGGGTTTCCGACTTGATGAACTCGGCGTACTTGGCGGTCAGCTCGGCGAGATCGTCGCGCTTCATCCACTCGACCACCAGGGCCGTCACCAGGTCAGCGGTGCGCAGCGCGGTTCGACCGGAGACGTCCACCGCGTTGACGCCGGTGGCGTACTGAGCACCGGCCAGGTTGTGGAGCCAGATGATCGGCGAGGTGGCCGTGATGTCCAGCGGGTTCACCTTCTTGTGCCCGACCACGAACGGGGTGCTGGCACTTCCAAGGGCCGGAACGTCGGTGCGCTGGTGCCGGTCCTCGGCCGAGCCCGCGCCGAACTGGACGTTCACCAGACCCGGCACCGTGGACTCGGCGTTGTAGTCGGGGTGGATCACGAAGGACCCCACTGAGATGACGCCCTCCTGCACGATCCGCTTGACCGTGTAGGTCACCTCACCGTTCTCGCCGACGATGCTCTCGGCCGAGTAGGTGGCGCCGGTCACGGTGGTGAAGGTCTGAGCGGTCATGTTCGTTGTCCTCCTGCGTTGAGTGGGGCCGGGATGCCGTTCCCGGCCCCTTGTGATTTCTACTTTACACAGATTCGTAGAGTTAAGCAACTATGAATCTGTGGGTGATCAGCTTCAGTGGGCGGCCGTCATCGTCGTGCGGCCCATGGCTTCCCGAAGGGCATCGTGCCCGACGGTAGTGGCCTTGATCACGAAGACGCTCCGGGAGTGAGCCCGAACCTCCGTGCACTCGGCCAACCTCTCCCACAACTTGAGCTCCGCGAACAACCTCCGGAATGACTCCACGGAGGTCCGGGCTATGCGGTACTGCTTGGTGGTGTGTTCCATGATCGGCCCCTTGTGGGTGACGGTTTGGTGTGAGAGATCGGGGTGCCCAGGCGGTCGCGAGGGTCAGATGAACAGGCGTGCCGCCATGGCGCAGGCAATGCCGAGCTGGGTGAGGCCCGCCTTTGTCACATTCGGCTTGAGCGCCTCCAACGTGCTGTCGAAGGTTGGGACGATCGCGAGCATCAGGGTGCCCACGGTCCCGCTCACGGCAGCGGATGCGGCGAGGAGCTCCGGTGAGCCGTCCATGAACGCCACACTCGCCAGCACCTGGGTTCCGAAGGCCAGGGGCAGGGTCACGGGCAGCGGGGTGAAGCGGGCCAGGGTGTCGATGTGCATCGCGGGCTCCTCGTGGTGGTGGCCGGCACCCCGACCTCGTGGTCACCACAATATAGCAACGCATAGAGTTAAGCAACTTCTTCTTAGTCCTCGCGTTCTGCCTCTGCCGGGATGTGCGGGGGAGTGATCTCTCCATCCCTGTTGCCCTGGCCCGTCCCTGGTCCATGCTCTTGGGTGTCCGGGCGCGGGTCACAGGGGTGATCTCTCCGTCGTCGCCGCCTCCGCCCCGGGCCGCCCCCGTCCGACCGCTCCGCTGTCGGCGCCTTTGGCTCTCTGGTCGTCGCCGACCGGGTGGGGGTGATCTCTCTGCCCGCCCTGCCGCTGCCCGTCGTCCTCCGCGGGAGCGCCGGGTTGTAGGTGCCACCCGCTGCCGTCAGCAGCTTGTAGGTTGCCTACCCCGGATCACCGCACGGATAATTTTCAAGATCTTTTTTCGTCCCCACCCGTGCCCGTCCCGGCTCGTTCCCCGTCCCTGCTGCGCTGTCGGGCGCTCCCCGCCGCCTCTGTCGCTGGGGTGCGGGGGGAGTGATTTCTCCCTCACCGTCCGCCTCCGCCCGCCGGTCCCCGGCCCGGCGGCCCGCCCCGGCCCTCGCCGCCCGTCCGCGCGTCCGCCCCTGGCCTGCCCGCCCGTCCGCCTCCGGCCGCCCCGGGCTCGGGCCGGCGGGCCCCGCCCGTCGTCCGCTCGTGGGTGTGCTTTCACTCGTTCTCGTTACAACATTCCGTGCCGGGGGTTGTACCGGTGTGGCTAGACTGACGCCCAGCGTTACACCTTCCGTCCGTGGGTGTGGGTCGGCTTGTTGTCCGGGCCGTGCTGCGCCCCGGGCCGTTCCGGGTGGTGCCGGTGGTCACCGGCCCGTCCTGGCCGTCCGGCGTCCGGCGTCCGGCGTCCGGTCGTCCGGTTGTTGTGGTTGTCCGGGGTTGCGGCCGCCGCTGCGCCGGGCCGGGCGGTGCCGGGCCTGTCCGTTGCCGTTCCCGGGCTTGTTCCGGGCCGGTGTGCCGTCGGCTCCGGTCCGGCCCCGGTGCGGGCCGTCCTCGGGCGTCTCCGGGCGTCCCTCGGGTTGTGGGCGGGTCGTTGTCTCCTCGTGTGCTCTTTCTGTGTCTGGAGTCGTGGTGTCGTCTTCTCGTTCGGGTTTCTCCCACACCGCCGCTGCCGTTGCTGGTGCTGCTGGTGGCCGTCGTGGTGATGCTGTTCCGGCGCGGGGTACGGACCAGGTCCCGCCGGGCCCGGTCGGGCCTGACACCGCGTCCGCTCCCGGGCCCGGTACGCCTGAGCCCGTGCCCGCCCCGGACTCTGTGCCGGGCGGTCCGGCCGCGCCCGTGCCCGCCGGGGCTGTTGCTGGTGTTGCGGCCGGTTCGGTCTCCGCTGCCGGGAGCGCCCCGGGCCCCGCGCCGGATGTCGCCCCGGACACCGTGGCGGTCACCGGCCCGGCCCCGGACGCGTCCCCGGCTGGTGACGGCCCGGCCCCGGCCCCGGCCTCGGTTCTGGTTGCTGGTCCGGTCCCGGCGAGTGACGCCCGGCCGGCTCCCGCAGGGGACGCCGGCGCCGGGGCGGGCCGGAACGCCGAGGCGGTCGCGGTCGCGTGTGCTGCGCCCGCTCCGGCCGGCCGTTCCAAGACCTCCCCGCGCGCGGCGCGCGGGGGTGGTTCCTCCCGGCCCGCCCGCTCCGGCCGGGCCACCGCCGCCGTCTCCGGCCGGGAGCCGGAGACCGGAGTGGCGGCCTACTACACCCTGCCCGGCCCGACAGACCCGCTGTGGGCGTCGATCCCGCTGGGGCTGCGTCAGAACCTGGGCATGCCCGCGTACCAGCTGGTGAACCCGGCGCGCGGGCACCTGGCCACCCCGGCGGGCCGCAAGCTGAAGTCCGCCCTGGGTGCCGCCGCCCGGGGCAAGATCACCGGAGCGCACTGGCTGGTGCTGCTCACCGCCCCGCGTACCGCGTTCGGCGGCCCGGCCAGCCAGCGGGCCGAGCAGGCGTACAAGGCCCTGGAGCAGCTGGTGGCGGACTTCCTGCGGCCCGCGCTGGGCGCGGTCGCCGCGGCCGAGTTCGCCGCTGGGGTGGAACTGGCCCAGTCCGCCCCCGCCGCCCCCGCCGGCCCGGCCGGCCCGGCCGGCGCTCCGGCGACCGCCGCCGACCCGACCCCCGCCGTGTCCACTGCCGCCACGGCGGTAGAGCCGGACGCCCCCTCCAGCGCTGTGGGGACTGCGCCCGCCGCCCCGGCGGACGACACCGCCCCTTTCGCCGCCGCTGCGCTGCGCCCCGTTCCGGCCCCGGGCGTCGACGCCTCCCACCGGGCGGCCCCGGCCGCAGCAACTCCCTTCCCTTCCAGCCTTGTTGACGCCACCTCGGCCGGGCCGGGCCCTGCCGGTTCGGGTGCCGCCGGGCCCGGATCGGCTTCGGAGACCGACGCCGCGCCCGTGCCCGCCCCCGGCGTCGGCCCGGACGCCGCCGCCGCTGCGCCCGACCCCAGCCCGGAAGCCGTCACCCTCCCCACCCCCGCCAGCGCGGCCCCGGCCCCGGGCAGCACCGCCCCGGCCGAACCGGGCCCGGCAGCCGGAACACCGGCCCCGGTGTCGGTCGGGGACCTGGCCGAGCTTCTGCGCGTCACCACCCAGACGCCGGGGACGATCCTGGCGGTCACCAGCACGCACACGGCCACCGCGACCACCGCTCTCGCCCAGGCCCAGGACCTCGTCGAGCCCGCCGACCCGCCGGCCCTGCAGGTCCAGGGCCACGACCGCTCCTCCTTGACCCGCACCCTGTACGCGCGGCTCGGCCTGGGCCAGCGCCGCCGGCTTCCCGGGCTCGACGAAGCCGAAGCCCTGATCGCCGCCGAGCTGCTGCGCGTCCCCCGTCTGGTCGTCGTCACCACCACCCTGGGGCTGCGCCCCTCCGCGCTCCTGCTGCTGCACCGCCTGTGGTCGCCGAAGCCGTTCCCGCTGGTGCTGGTCGGCGACACCACCCTCGACGGCCTCCTCAAGCGCCACGACCTGGCGGATCTGCACCCCCACGTCACCGTTCACCGCGTCCAGCAGCCCGCGCCCGCCGCCGCCTCGGCCCCCGCGCCCGCCGCCGGCCCGGCCGGGACGGCCTCCGGCACCGCGGCGCCCGACGGCGACCTGATCGCGGACCTGCGCGAGGCCGCCGAACACCGCTCGGTGCTGGTCGTCACCAGCCCGGACCCGGCCGCCACCGGCACAGCCCTCGCGGACGCCCTCGACACCGGCGCCCTCCAGCCCCTCTACGTCCACGGCACCGCCCTGGACCAGGTGGTCCCCGAGCTGTTCCAGCAGCTCGGCCTCGGCCGGCGCCGCCCCCGCACCCTGGAAACCGCCGTCGTCAAGATCACCGCCGAGCTGCGCCGCTCACCCCGCCCGGTCGTCGTGCCCGCCGCTCACGAGCTGCCCGAGGACGCTCTGCGCTGGCTCGGCCTGCTGTGGGCCAGCTCGCCCTTCCCCCTTGTCCTGGGCGGCGACCTCCGCCTCGACGACGTCCTCGGCCGGCCCGAACTCACCGGCCTCTACGCCAGGGCGACCCGCCGCCACCTGACCGCCGCCCCGCCGCGCTCCACCCCGGCCCCGGACGGCGACACCGCCGCGGCCGCCGAGCCCGAGCCCGTGGCCGCCGGCCCGGACACCGCCAGCCTCCTCCACGACCTGCGCTCCACGGTCGAGCACCGCACCCTGCTGTGCATCACCGGCCCCGCCGACACCACGGCCACGGCGGTCACCGCGGCCACCCAGCACCTGCCCGGGTCCGCCGCCTGGATCCACCCCCGCGGCACCGACGAAGCCGCCCTGATCCACGCCCTGTACACCGCTCTCGGCCTGGACCACCGCCGGCCGCAGCCCCGTGAGCACTCAGCCGCACTGGAGCTCGTCGCCGCCGCGCTCGACCGCGCCGCCCGCCTGGTGGTCGTGCCCGACGCCCACCAGCTGGCCACCGCCGCGCTGCTGACGCTCTACCGCCTGTGGGCACCCGGAGGACCGGAACGCTTCCCCCTGATCCTCATCGCCGACGACCACCTCCACACCGTCCTGAACCGCCCCAAGCTGGCGAGCCTGAAGTCCGCGGCCAACCACCACCGCCTGACCCCCACCCCCACCCCCACCGCTCCGGCCCCCACCCCCACCGCTCCGGCCGCCGCGCCCGCCGCCAACCGTGCTGCTCCCCGCCCGGCCCCGGCAGCCGGCCGGGCCACGGCCGAGCCGGCCCCCGCCGCCGACCCCTTCAGGAAGTCCACCACCATGCCCACCCCGACCCCGACCCCGACCCCGACCCCGACCCCGACCCCGACCCCGACCCCGACTCCGGCCCCGCAGGCGGCCGCCGCGCCAGCCCCGCCTACCGCGGCCGACGCCCCCGCCACCGGCCCGGCGCCCGCTCCGGCGGCCGGCACCGCCACCGTGCCGGAGACCGCCCCGCTGCGCCCCGCCCCGGCCGGTGACGCCCCTGCCGCACCCACCCCGGCCGTCGCCCTGGTCCTGGCCCAGAGCCCGAACACGCTGCACCACGCCCGCAGCACCCTCCCCCAGCTGATCAGCGCCGCCGGCCAGGGCACCTCCACCCCCCTGACCCGCGGCACCCACCACGCCCTGCTCACCGCCCCCACCACCGCCACCGCCCTGGGCTGGGACCTGAACACCGCCACCGCCCACGGCACCGCCGACGCCCGCAAAAGGCTCGGCGACCTCATCCAGGCCGCCGCCACCGGCCACCCCCAGGTCCTGCGCCGCCACGTCACCCCCCTCGCCGTGCTGCTCCCCGCCGCCCCCGACGGCACCCCGCTCGCGCCCACCGGCCACCCCACCCCCGGCACACCCGGCGCGGCGGCAACGACCGCACACAGCACCGCAGTTGTAACGCCCACCCCAGACGCCGCCCCGGCCGCTCCCGGCGGCCAGCCGGCCCCCGCCCCGGCGCCCGCAGCGGTCGACCCGAGCACGCCCGCGTCGTCGACCACTCCGACCCCGGACAACCCGCACACCCCGGCCAACACCACCCGCCGGGCATCAACAACCCAGCCCAGCAGTGGAGTTGATGCACCGGGCGACATCTTGTTCCCCACCCCGGCCGACACCGCCACCGCCGACCCGGCCGCGCCGCTGCCGCTGGTCGATCCCGCCGACGTCCTGCCCTTGGCTGACCCGGACGCCCTGCTGCCACTGGCCGCCGGCCAGCCGACCCCCGACCCGGTCGAGCCCGCCGCAGCCGACACCCCCGCCGCAGCTGCGCCCGGCCAGGACGTCGACGCCGGTACGGCCACCTCGAGCCCGCCCGTGCCGGCCGCCGACGAGCCCATCCTGCAGAACCCCGCAGCCGCGGCCCCGCCGGCCGGCCAGCCGGCCACCGCGGTGCCCACCGCCCCGCGGCCGCCGCGCCGCCTCGCCCCCCTCGCCGACGCCCTCACCACCGTCCTCACCCCCCAGACCCCCGACCCGGACACCCACACCCCGGCCGGCCCGCGCGCCCTGTCCACCGGCATCCGCACCCTCGACGACGCCCTCGGCGGCCTCCAGCCCGGCCGCTTCTACCTCGCCGCCGCCGCCCCCGGCGCCGGCGGCAGCCTCCTCGCCATCGCCGCCGCCCGCACCACCGCCCTCGACCACCACCTCCCCGTCCTCTACGCCGCCTCCGGCCTCACCCGCGCCGACGTCGCCGCCCGGATCGTCGCCGCCCACCTGCCCGTCGACTACCGCCGCCTGCGCACCGGCCGCCTCACCCCCGCCGAACAGGCCGACGCCGCCACCCTCCACAGCGAGCTCGCCGCCGCCCGCCTCTACATCGACGACGGCACCGACCTCACCCCCGACGCCATCGCCGAGACCGCCGCCGACCTCGCCGCCGACCTCACCCACACCACCGGCCAGCCCGGCCTGGCCCTGGTCGTCGTCGACCGCCTCCAGGCCCTCGACGACCCCCGCCTCCCGCTCTCCGGCCCCCGCCTCACCGACGCCGCCCAAGCCCTGGCCCACCTCGCCCGCACCCACCACGTCCCGGTCCTGGCCATCCTCGACACCGACCACCCCGACCTGGTCACCGCCCTCGGCCTCGACACCACCCTCACCCTCCACCCCCACCCCGACGCCCCCACCACCCAACTCCTCACCACCATCGCCGAACGCGACCTCGGCACCCAGGCCACCCTCACCCTCACCGCCGACCGCACCCACGCCCGCCTCACCGACCCCACCCCCTTCACCCCCTACGCCCACCGGGCGCCGGAGGCGCCCACCAACCCACCCACCACAGCGCCGGAGGCGCCTACACAGGCCTCCGCCTGGCCCACCGTCGCCGTCCCCGGCCACCCCGCCCAGGACACCGCCGCTGCGCCCCAGACCGCCCCCGGACCCGATGCCGAGGTCACCCCGGCCACCGCGGCCGCCCTGGACACCCTGGCCAACCTGACGCCCGACCAACCCCCCGCCCACCCGCTGCGCCCCGCCCAGGGCCCCGCGGCGCGTATTGCCGCCTCCCGGCCCGCCCGCACCCCGGGCGGCGGCTACGCGGGCCGGGACCACAGCTACTTCCTCGACATGATCAGCGCGGTCGTCGACCAGACCCTCCAGGAGCACGGCGGCGACACCGAGGCCGCCATCGCCGCCCTGGAGAAGCTGGCAATTCCAAACGGAATGGCCCTCTTCGAAGCAACCCGCGTCGGCGGAAATTACGAACACACCGTCTACCCGGAACGCCTCGAATTCCTCAGCAAGAAAACCCGCGACGGAGCCGACGACATTTGGGAAGGCCGCCACAAGTGGGAGAACGGCCCCCTCCTGGACCAGGTCAAGGCCGGCACCCTCGCCAGCATCGCCGTCGACGTCCTCGACACCAACGCCGCCTACTGCAGCGCCCTGAAGACCCACCTGCCCATCGGCGCCCTGCAGCACGACCCAGACGGCGGCTTCCACCCCAAGCGCTCCGGCATCTACCTCCTGCCCCAGCGCCCCACCTGGGAACACCCGCACCTGCCCGACCCGATCGGCAACCGCCGCGAGCCCGGCCCGATCCTCTTGGACGACGCCACCATCCGCCTCCTGATCCGCTGCCACAAGCTCGACCTCTGCGACGCCCCGAACATCACCCAGTCCTGGACCTCCGGCGCCTCCGAAAACATCACCGAGAAGTTCCGCCGCGTCCTCACCATCGCCCGCGAGAACGCCATCCTCGAAGACGACGACGTCACCGAGAAATACGTCAAGGCGATCTACGCCAAATTCGTCTCCACCATCGGAGAATCCTCATTCAACCGAGACCTCCGCCGACCCGACTGGATGCACATCATCCGCAGCCAGGCATTCGCCAACCTCTGGTACAAGGCTCACCGCGCCCACGAGCACGGCCTCACCATCGTCAAACTCCGCGGCACCGACGAACTCCACATCACCGGCGGAGAATGGCGCAAGGACAAGGGCGGAATCTTCGAAGAAGGCCGCCTCACCAAGCAACTCAAACTCAAGAACCAGTACACCATCGACGCGAAGGCCGCCTGATGTCGACCGACGGATGGAAGAATTTCGGAAAATACGGCGCCGCTGGCGACCCCGGAAACGTCCACGGGAAAATCGCCCTCGGCCGCGCCCTCGAAGACGCCCTGGAGCGCATGATCCTCCACGGCGGCATCAAATCCCCCGTCACCACCCGCCGCGGCCTGAAGGCCCGCATGAACTACCTCACCACCACCCAAGGCGGCGCCCAGGCCATGGCCGACGCCGGCATCACCGCCCACCCCAAGACCATCAGCGCCTGGACCAAGGGCACCCAGAACCCCCTCCCCGCCAACCTGGCCGCCATCGACACCGCCTACTGGAACCTTCGCGCGGCCAACATCCTCAACAACCCCGGCGCCTTCAAGCAGCACCTGAACAACAACGGCAAGGGCACCCGGGTCGAGATCACCCCCATCAACCAAGCACCCGTCATCCCCAGCCGCCGCCGCGACAACCTCCGCATCCGCACCCTGCAGGTCCGCTACGTCTGGGACGACGCCGTCGACGCCATGATCGCCGGCGACCTCGACAAACTCGGAGAGATCTGGGACGACATCATCGCCGACCTCGACTCCGACTGGGGCGCCTACACCTACGTCGCCTTCGTCGCCCTCGGCGCCTGACCACCCCCACCCAGCAGCCCACCCGCCCCACCAGGCCGCAGTTGCGCCCCGCCCCAGCTCAGACCAGCACCACCGGACACAGCAACGCGTACATCTCCCCCCGCAGCTGCGCCTCCGCGATGTCCCACGGCCCGGTGATACCGCCGGCCAGGGCGAAGAAGACGCCGTACCGGCGGGCGGTGCTGCGCCAGGCCCGCGAGCTGTTCAGGCCGCCCTCGTAGAAGCAGACGCCGCCTCGGCCGGTCACAGTCAGGACGTCGCCGGCCACGTCCAGGACGGCCGACCAGCCGGCCGCCGGCTCCGCCCAGCCCTCGAAGTCGTCGAACCGCGCCCACCCACCGGACGCCAGCCCGGCCAGGTGCGGATCCGGCCCGCGGCCGCCGACCGACCCGAACGTCTCCACCCGGTGCGAGGCCGCGAACACCACCTGCGCCCGCCCGCCCTCGACCGCCCACGCCTGCATCCCCAGCGGCCGCAACGGCTCACTGCCGACATCGACGACGTACATCGTGCCGCCGTCCACCGGGGCCGCCTCGCCGCTCACACCCACACCAACGAGCCGGACCACCCCGAGGTAACCCACCAGCAGCCGGCCCCGCCCGCCCCGCTGCGCTGCGCCGGGCCTGAGCTCCACCAGGTCGACCAGGGAGCCGACCGGACCGCCGCCAGCGGCACCGAGGCCGCACTCCGGGCACCCGTCCTTTTCCGGCGAATTACCGGTACAGTTCTCGGAGGACGCCACCGCATGAATCCCCGGTACAACTCGAAACAGAGACGGGGCATCAGGCAGGATTCTCTGACGCACGATTCTGATACACCCTCAGACCGAGATAGTCCGGTACAACTTCCCATCTTCGGCGAGAAATCCCGTAGGATAGGTGAGGACTTCAGCCGGGTACAGCTGACCGCCAATCAGGAGCGTTACAGAAAACAGCTCCACCACCTGTACAAGCCCTGTTTTGGCCGCTAGAATTGTCCGAGTGGTTCAGACCAGTTGGCCAAGGCCGTAGCTGACTCAGAGTCACAGATTCCCCGGCAAGTGACTTGTAACGCAGCGGCGGCCGTGACATACTGAAGCCCGGTACACAACAAGGAAGGCGCCCGGAGGATGTGTACCGAAGGAACCGCCGGCCCGGAGCGAGCCCCCGACCGGAGCAAGCAAGACCCCAAGGAACAGCAGAAAAGCCCAGGTCAGAGCCATGTAAGACCCGAGTTTCAAGGACAGAGCCACCCGAAGGCCGCAGATGCGGCACCAAGAGGCCAGCCCCGGAGACACCGCTCACGGCCGAGAGTTGTACCGGCCCCCTCCTCGTAGCCAGCCAAGAGCCACGGAGTGGCGTTACATCATTCCGTCACGGTAGTGACGGCGCGTCATGTGTCCGGAGGACACGGCGCGC